>CAVPEL010000007.1:0-102724 GCA_963703505.1 uncultured Actinomycetota bacterium
CGGCATCCACGTCGCGGCCGGCGCGACCTGGCCCCCGGCCAGAACGCCCGCCACCGCGAGGGTTTTCACCGCACCGCGAGGAAGGCTCACCTCGTCCTGCTACCCAACCGGAGTTGGTGCAACGCCACCGGCGGGTAGGAGATCACCGTGCCGAGATGCCTGATCGTGTCCGCCAGCATGGGCGCCGGCCACGACGCGGTCGCGGCCGAGCTCGCCCGTCGCCTCGGACGCTGCCGGCCACGAGGTGCGGGTGGTCGACCTCCTGGCGCTGATGCCTGCTGGCGCCGGGGCCGCGCTACGCGGCGGCTATGACGTGATGCTGCGGGCGGCACCTTGGCTGTACGAGGGCATCTACCGGACGTTCTTCCAGCCCCACCGCCACGCCTTTGCCCCGAGCACCTCGCCTGCTGCGGCGCTCGCCCGCAGGGGTGTCCTTCGCGAGGTCGGCGCGTTTCACCCCGATGCGGTGGTCTCCACGTTCCACCTCGCCGCACAGGTGGTCGGTGGGCTGCGCCAGCGGGGCCAGCTCGACGCGACGTGCACCGTTCTCGTCACCGACTTCGCGGTGCACGAGGTGTGGCTGCACCCCGGCAACGACGCGTTCATCTGCCTGCTTCCCGGCGGCGCCGCCACCGCGACCCAGCGCACCAGGCGCCCCGCGCACGCCGCCGCTCCCCTCGTCGCACCCGACTTCCGGTATGCGGCCAAGCGCACAGGCGGCGATCGAGGCGGTCCGAGCCGAGCTCGACCTCGGCCCACTGGCGGCCCCGGTCCTGCTCTCCACCGGATCCTGGGGTGTCGGCGCGATCCGCGAGACGTTTGCGCTGCTCGCCGGCATCCCCGCGGTACGTGCCGCTCGCCCTGTGCGGGCGCAACGAACGGCTCCGCCGCTCACTCGAGGCCATCCCAGGTGGGCGGGCGCTCGGCTGGCGCACGGACCTTCCGGCGCTGATGGCGGCATCGGCCGCCCTGGTGGAGAACGCCGCGGGGCTCACCTGCCTGGAGGCCTTCGCCTGCCACCTGCCGGTCATCACCTACCGCCCGATCGCGGGGCACGGCCGGGATGGCGCGCGCGTCATGGAGGCCGCTGGCCTCAGCCTCTACCCGCGGACACCGGATGCCCTGGTCGCGGCGCTGGACCAGGTGACCGCCCACGAGAGCGCCGTCCGGCAGCGTCTCGTCGACAGCGCGGACGCCCTCTTTGCCCGGGATGCGGCATCGCTGGTGTTTCCCGAACCGATCAACGGGGCACCCCCCATCAATCAAGGACACCGCCGACGGGTGGGCAGTACCGCCCCCGGTCCGGTTCGCCCACCCGGTCGCTCATAGGGGGGTCCGCACAATGGCTCTGCTCGGCAAGATCCGCTCTCCGCAGGACCTTCGTGCCCTCGCTCCCGCGGATCTGGAGCCGCTGGCGGAGGAGATCAGACAGTTCGTGGTGGAGGCCGTCTCCCGCACCGGTGGTCACCTGGGCCCGAACCTGGGCGTGGTGGAGCTGACGATCGCGGTGCACCGGGTGTTCGACTCCCCGCACGACAAGATCTTGTTCGACACCGGCCACCAGGCGTACGTGCACAAGATCTTGACCGGCCGTCAGGACGGGTTCGCGACGCTACGGCGCAAGGGCGGCCTGTCCGGGTACCCGAGCCGCGCAGAGTCCGAGCACGACCTCATCGAGAACTCGCACGCGTCCACCGCGCTGTCGTACGCGGACGGGCTGGCGAAGGCCTACGCGCTGCGCGGGGAGAAGCGAGCCGTGGTCGCGGTGGTCGGCGACGGGGCGTTGACCGGCGGGATGAGCTGGGAGGCGCTCAACAACATCGCCGCCGCCAAGGACCGCCCGGTCGTCATCGTCGTCAACGACAACGGCCGCTCCTACGCGCCGACGGTCGGCGGGCTGGCGAACCACCTCATGGCGCTCCGTCTCGACAACCGGTACGAGCGGATGCTGGCCCGGATCAAGTCGACGGTCCGCGCCGCCCCACTGGTCGGTGCACCGCTGTATGACGTGCTGCACGCCATGAAGGCGGGCCTGAAGGACGTTCTGTTGCACCGAGGCCTGTTCGAGGATCTGGGCCTGAAGTACGTCGGCCCGATCGACGGCCACGACGTCGCCGCCGTCGAAGTCGCGCTGCGGCGTGCGCGGGAGTTCGGCGGGCCGGTGATCGTGCATTGCCGGACCCTCAAGGGCCGCGGCTACTCACCAGCCGAGACCGACGACGCTGACTGCCTGCACGGCCCAGGCGCCTTCGACCCGATCACGGGACTGGCGGCGGGGTCCGGCGCCACCACCTGGACCGACGTGTTCGCCGCCGCCATGCTCGCCGCCGGCACCGAGCGACCCGACGTGGTGGCGGTCACCGCGGCGATGCTCCGACCGGTGGGACTGCACCCGTTTCGGCAAGCGTTCCCGGACCGGGTCTTTGACGTCGGTATCGCCGAGCAGCACGCAGTGACCTCCGCGGCAGGCCTGGCGCTCGGCGGCATGCACCCCGTCGTCGCGCTGTACTCGACCTTCCTCAACCGGGCGTTCGACCAGGTGCTGATGGACGTCGCACTGCATCGGGCGGCAGTCACCTTCGTCCTGGACCGGGCCGGGGTGACCGGTGAGGACGGTCCCAGCCACCACGGCATGTGGGACATGTCGATCCTGCAGGTCGTTCCCGGGCTACGGGTGGCCGCACCGCGCGACCCGTCGACGCTGCGCGCCGAGCTGGGCGAGGCGCTGGCCATCTCGGACGGACCGACGGTGGTCCGCTTCCCCAAGGGGCCGGCAGCGGCCGACGTGCCGGCCGTCCGTCACGTGGGTGGCGTCGATGTGCTGCGCGAAGCGCCCCACTCCCGGGTGCTGCTGGTGTCGATAGGAGCGATGGCCCACATCGCCCTTGACGTGGCGGAGCTGCTGGCCACCCACGGCATCATCGCGACCGTGGTCGACCCGCGCTGGGTGCTCCCGGTGCCCTCGGCCCTGACAGCCTTGGCGGCCGACCACCAGCTGGTCGCCACCGTGGAGGACAACAGCAGGAGCGCCGGTGTCGGCAGCGCGATCGCCCTGGCGCTGTCCGATGCCGGGGTCTCCACACCGGTACGCACCTTCGGGATCCCCCGGGAGTTCCTGCCACACGGCACCCGGGCGGAGATCCTGTACGGGTGCGGGTTGTCCCCGGACGTGATTGCCGAAGCCGTGGCCAGCGCGCTCGGGCCAGCGCCGACCAACGGTCACGCGGTCACCGAGGTACGGCTCCCTTCCGCGAGAGCGAGCACCAGGTGAGCGTCGAACCGCCACCGCTGGCCGCACCCGGGCTGCCTTCACTGGCCGCGGTGCTCGCCAAGTCTGGTGGCGAGAACTTCCCGGTCGCCCCGTTCTTCCTGCCCGCCCGGACCCGACGTCACTTGATGGCCATCTACGGCTTCGCCCGATTCACCGACGACGTCGGCGACGAAGGGCGCCCGGATGGGGACGGTACGCCGACCGAAGCCGCCACCACCGGCACCGCACGACTCGCCTTGCTCGACGCCTTGGACGGCGAGATCGACCGGATGTACGACGGTGCGCCGACGTTGCCGGTCACCCGCGCGCTCCTGCCCACGGTCCGGGCGTGTGCCCTCCCAGCCGGCCCACTGCACCGGCTGGTGGCGGCCAATCGCTGCGACCAGGTCAAGAACCGCTACGAGACCTACGCCGCGCTGCGCGCCTACTGCGCGCTGTCGGCCGATCCGGTGGGCGAGCTCGTCCTGCACGTGTTCCGCAGTGCGACGCCGGAGCGCATCGCACTGTCCGACCGGGTGTGCACCGCCCTGCAGCTGGCCGAGCACTGGCAGGACGTCGGCGAGGACTACGCCCGCGGTCGGGTGTACCTACCCCAGGAGGACCTGCGCCACTTCAGGGTGGCCGAGTCGGACCTTGCGGCTTCCTCCGCCAGCCCGCAGGTTCGCCGGCTGCTGGAGTTCCAGGTCGAGCGCACCCACGAGCTGCTCGACCTGGGCCTGCCACTCGTGCGCTCGTTGCACGGCCGACCCCGCCTCGCGGTTGCGGCGTTCATCGGCGGAGGTCGGGCGGCGTTGCACGCCGTGGCCGCCAAGGACTTCGACGTTCTGGGGGGTGCCCCTCGACCGGGCCGGGCGCGCGTGGCTGTCCAAGCCATGCGCGCGCTGGCCAGGACGTGAGGAGGCCGATGGAAGTCGAGGTGGCCTACGAGGCCTGCGAGGCCATGACCCGCTTGGCCGCCCGCAACTTCTCCTACGGGATAAGGCTTTTGCCGGCCGGCAAGCGGGGAGCCCTCGCCGCCGTGTACGCGTTCGCCCGGCGGATCGACGACATCGGTGACGGCAGCGCGTCGACCGCTGACAAGCTGGAGCAGCTTGAGCAAGCCCGGCTCGCACTGAAGAACGCCCACCGCGGCGACACCGATCCGGTGCTCGTCGCACTCGCCGACGCCTCCGAACGGCTCCCGCTCCCGTTGGACGCCTTCGACGACCTCATCGAGGGCGTCCGGATGGACGTGGAGGGGCATACGTACGCCACGTTCGGCGAGCTGGTCCGCTACTGCCGGTGCGTGGCCGGTTCCATCGGGCGGCTCTCGCTCGGCGTCTTCGGCGCTGCCGACCCGCAGACGGCCACGCCGTTGGCCGACGCTCTCGGCGTGGCCCTGCAGCTCACCAACATCGCGCGTGACGTCCGCGAGGACCTGACCCTGGGCCGCGTCTACCTTCCGCTGGAAGCCCTCGAGCCAGCTGGCGGAGGGGTGCGGCCTCTGTTCCTTGACGACGACGGGTTCGTGGCCGACGACGGGCACGTCGTCGCGGCCGTGCGCCGCACCACCGCTGTGGCCGAGCAGTGGTACGCCGAGGGACTGGCCTTGCTGCCGCTGCTGGACCGACGCAGCGCGGCGTCCTGCGCGGCGATGGCCGGCATCTACCACCGGCTGCTGCACCGCATCGAACGGTCCCCCGAGCAGGTGCTGCGCAGCCGGATCTCACTACCGCGCCGCGAGAAGCTGTTCGTGGCGGCCCGCAGCCTCGCCGGAGCGGCCCCGTGAACGCGGACGTCATCGTCGTCGGCGGCGGGCTGGCCGGGCTCGCCGCCGCGCTGGCCTGTGCGGACGGTGGCGCGCGGGTGACGCTGCTGGAGTCGCGGCCCCGCCTGGGAGGAGCCACGCACTCGTTCCGGCGCGGCGAGCTGTCGGTGGACAACGGCCAGCACGTGTTCCTGCGCTGCTGCACGTCCTACCGCGGCTTCCTCGATCGGCTCGGGGTCAGCGGCTCCACGGCCCTGCAGCCGAGACTGCGGATACCGGTCGCCGCAGCCGGACGGGCGGCACGCCGAGCTCCGACGAGGCCCGCTGCCCGCCCCGCTGCACCTGGCACAGGCCCTGGCGACCTACGGCCTGCTGCCGACCGGCGACAGGCTGCGGGCGGCCCGTGCCGCCCTCGCGCTGCGCCGCCTCGACCCGACTGACCGGGACGTCGACGACCAGACGTTCGGGGCGTGGCTGCGCGCGCACGGGCAGAGCGAGGCGGCGATCACGCGGCTGTGGGAGCTGGTCACCGTGGCCTCGCTCAACATCAGCGTCGACGAGGCGTCGCTGGCACTCGCGGCCACCGTCGTGCAGACAGGGCTGCTTGCCCACCGCGGGGCCGGCGACATCGGCATCGCGGCCGTGCCGCTCGGCGACCTGCATGGAGCCGCGGCGGCGAGGGCACTCGCCGCGGCCGGCGTGCGGGTCCAGTGCAGCACCCGGGTTCGCTCCATCGAGAGACTGCGGGGTGCCCGCCCCGGGCTGCGGGTCCGCACCGCGCACGCCGAGCCCGCCGCCGACTCCGTGATCCTCGCGGTTCCGCCTCATGTCGCCGCCGCGCTGCTGCCAGATGGTGCGCTGCCGGACGCCGACCGGCTCACCGCGCTGGGGTCGTCGCCGATCGTCAACGTGCACGTCCGCTATGACCGCCCCGTTCTGCACACGCCGTTCCTGGCGGCGGTCGACTCGCCCGTGCAGTGGGTCTTCGACCGCACCCAAGCGTCCGGCCTGACGAGGGGCCAGTACGTCGCGGTGTCGCTGTCAGCGGCCGACGCCTTCGTCGACCGCTCGACGGCCGAGCTGCGCGCGTTGTTCCTGCCCGAGCTGGCGCGCCTGCTCCCCGATGCGCGAACAGCGAGCGTCGAGGACTTCTTCGTGACCCGTGACCGCGCCGCCACGTTCCGGCAGGGGGCCGGCACCGCCGCGCTGCGGCCCGGGGCCCGCACGGAGGTGCCCGGTCTGCTGCTGGCCGGGGCGTGGACCGACACCGGATGGCCGGCGACGATGGAGGGCGCCGTGCGCAGCGGCCTGACTGCGGCCCGGGCTGCGGCGTCAGCCGCCCCCGCCGAAGCACCCGCACCCCCTTCCCCGCCGATCATGCAGCAAGGGTTGGCGCGCCCGGCGCGTCGCCAACCACCGCTGCATGATCGGCGCGCGGGGAACTCCCAACGCGCGCTGCGCGCATTGCGCGCACTCGGGGTGCTGGGTGTGCTTGATGGCACGCGCAGCACCCGAACCGGCCCTGCTGCCCGAGCTTTCGAGGAGCCCCCGGCATGACCACGATCCTGTCCCGCACGTCATCGGCAGCCCCTGCCGTGCCCGACGACGCCGAGGCGCTGCTCGCCGATGCCCGCGACCTCACCGAGCCCGCGCTGCGCAAGGCGGTCGACACGCTGACCCCGGCGGTGCGCCGGGTGGTGTCCTACCAGCTGGGATGGAGCGACGCCCACGGCGCTCCGAGCGCGGCAACAGGCAAGGCGCTGCGCCCGGCGCTGGCGCTGCTCGCCGGCGCAGCCACCCGGGGCGCCGATGAGATCGTCAGCGGCTCGGACCCGTCTCCCGTTCAGGCCGCCCTGCCCGGGGCCGTGGCCGTCGAGCTCATCCACAACTTCTCGCTGCTGCACGACGACGTGATGGACGGCGACACCGAGCGCCGCCACCGGCCCACAGCCTGGACGGTGTTCGGCCCCGCCGCGGCCATCCTCGCCGGGGACGCGATGCTCGAGCTCGCCACGCAGGTCATGCTCGACTCGCCGGGCGCGTGGGCGCGGGTCGCCGAGCGCCGCGTCGCCGACGCGACCCAGCGGCTCATCGCGGGTCAGGCCGCCGACCTGGAGTTCGAGGCGCGAGCCAGCGTCGAACTGGACGAGTGCATCGAGATGGCCATCGGCAAGACGGCCGCGCTGCTTTCCTGCGCAACCGCCGTGGGCGCCATGCTCGCCGGCGGCTCGGCGCCGGTCGTCGCCGCGCTGGAGGCATACGGGCACCATCTGGGCCTGGCCTTCCAGCTCGTCGACGACCTGCTCGGGATCTGGGGAAGCCCGCAGGTCACCGGCAAGCCGGCCGGCAACGACCTGCGGTCCCGGAAGAAGACGCTGCCGGTGGTCGCCGCGCTGAGCGGCGCCACCGACCACTCGCGGGCGCTCCGTTCGCTGTACGGCGCGAGCACACCACTCGGCGACGCGGAGGTGGCGCGCGCGGCTGGGCTCGTCGACGCCGCCGGGGGCCGGCGATGGGCCGCCAACGAGGCGAGGCGGCAGATCGGCCTCGCCTGTGCGGCGCTGGCTGCGATCGGGGTGGACGCCGCGGTGCGCGTGGACCTGGTCGCTCTCGCCCGTTTCGTCGGCGAACGGGATCACTGAGATGACACTCACCTCACCCTCACGGACCACCGAGGGCGTTCGCGCCGCGGCGCACCGGGCGGCGGACCAGCTGCTGTCGCTCCAGGAGGCCGCCGGCTACTGGAAGGGTGAGCTGGAGACCAACGTCACGATGGACGCCGAGGACCTGCTGCTGCGGCAGTTCCTCGGGGTGCGGACGCCCTCAGCCTCGGAGGAGTCGGCCCGCTGGATCCGTCGCCAGCAGCGACCTGACGGCACCTGGGCCAACTTTTACGGCGGGCCACCGGATGTGTCCACGACGATCGAGGCGTACGTCGCACTGCGCTGCGTCGGCGACGGAGCCGACGAGGCGCACATGGCGAAGGCAGCGGCCTTCATCCGCGAGGCCGGCGGTCTGCCGGCCAGCCGGGTGTTCACCCGCATCTGGCTCGCGCTGTTCGGCCTGTGGCGGTGGGACGAGCTGCCGTCCATGCCTCCGGAGATGATCTACCTGCCGAGGTGGGCGCCGCTCAACATCTACGACTTCTCCTGCTGGGCGCGGCAGACGGTCGTCGCGCTCACCATCGTCGGCGCCATCCGGCCGTGCCGCCCGCTCGGCTTCGATCTGGACGAGCTGGAACCCGGCGATCCCGCTCCGGCGGCGCCGGCCGCCTCCGGTCATCCGTGGCACAGCCGCCCCGGGGCGCTGCGCCTGCTCGACCGGGTGCTGCACCGCTACGACCGGCACCCCCTGCGGCCACTGCGACGCGCCGCCATCCGCAGGGCGGAGCGGTGGATCCTGGCCCGGCAGGAGGCGGACGGCTCGTGGGGCGGCATCCAGCCGCCATGGGTGTACTCCCTGCTCGCGCTGCACCTGCTCGGACGCCCGATCGACGACCCGGTGGTGCGGGCCGGCCTGCAGGGGCTCGACGGCTTCACGATCGTCGAGCAAACCCCCGACGGCCCGCTGCGCCGCCTCGAGGCCTGCCAGTCGCCGGTGTGGGACACCGCGCTGGCGATCATCGCGCTCAGCGACACCGACGTGCCGCCCGACCACCCGGCGCTTGTCAGGGCCGCCGACTGGCTGGTCGCCGAGGAGATCACCGCTCGGGGCGACTGGGCGGTGCGCCGGCCTCACCTCGCCCCCGGCGGCTGGGCGTTCGAGTTCGCCAACGACCACTACCCCGACACCGACGACACCGCCGAGGTGGTGCTGGCGCTTCGCCGGGTCTCGCGTCGCGCGACGATCGCGGGCGCCTTGGCCGACGCCGGGGGGGCCGTGGCCGATGCCGGGGCTCCGCGACCGACGCGGCGTCCGAGGCGGCAGTGGCGCGTGCCGTGGCCTGGACGGTGGGCATGCAGTGCCGCGACGGCGGCTGGGCGTCGTTCGACGTCGACAACGACAGCCGGCTCGTCACAGCGCTGCCGTTCTGCGACTTCGGCGCGGTCACCGACCCGCCGAGCGCCGACGTGACGGCCCACATCGTCGAGATGCTCGCCGGCGAAGGGCGCTCGGATGATCCCTCCACCCAGCGCGGCGTGGGCTGGCTGCTGGCGGCCCAGGAACCGGACGGCTCGTGGTTCGGCCGCTGGGGCGCCAACTACGTGTACGGGACCGGCGCCGCGGTACCGGCCCTGGTCGCCGCCGGTCTGCCCGTGGATGCGGCACCGATCAGGACCGCCGTCGATTGGCTGGCCCGGCACCAGAACGCCGACGGCGGCTGGGGCGAGGACCTGCGCTCCTACCGCGACCGGGCCGCCTGGGCAGGCCGCGGCGCATCCACCCCGTCGCAGACCGCCTGGGCGTTGCTCGCCCTGCTGGCCGCCGGCGAGCGCGCGGCCCCCACGGAACGCGGCATCGCCTACCTGGTGGACACCCAGCGCCCCGACGGCTCCTGGGACGAGCCGTTCGCCACCGGCACCGGGTTCCCCGGCCACTTCTACATCAACTACCACCTCTACCGGCTCGTGTTCCCGCTGATGGCCCTGGGCCGCTACCTGGGAGGACCCCGATGAGACGCACCTCGCACCATCCGAGCGCCGAGCTGACGGTGTGGACCGGGCTCGGCCTGGAGGCCCGGGCCATTCGCAGCAGGCTGCCCGACGCCCACGTCAGGTCGGTGGGCATGGGGGCCCGGCACTGGCATGGACCAGTACCGGCGGCAGGGACGGGACCGGTCGCGGTCACCGGCTTCTGCGGCGCCCTCGATCCGGGGCTGCGGGTTGGCGACGTCGTGGTCGCGACCGAGGTCGTCCGCGGTGGCGGCACGGGCACGCGTGTGCCGTGCCCGTCGGCCCCGTTGCTCGTCGCCGCCCTGCGCCAGGTCGGCATCGAGCCGTGGGTCGGTCCGCTGCACACCAGTTCCCGGGTGGTCGGGGGACGCGAGCGGGCGCGCCTGCGCGCCGGCGGAGCGATCGCCGTCGACATGGAAACCGCACCCGTCGCGGCAGCTGTCGGTGATCGACCGTTCGTCGCCGTCCGGGTCGTGGTCGACTCCCCCACCCGGCCACTGCTGCGCCCGAGCCTGATCGTCGACGGCCTGCGGGCGATGCGCACCCTGCGCCAGGTCGCGGCGGCGATCGCGGCGTGGGCGAACGCAGCCGGGGAGCGCGAGGTGCGGCTCGCCGAACCTCGATCGTTCTGCGCCGGCGTGGAGCGGGCCATCGAGATCGTCGAACGGGCACTGGAACGCGACGGTCCGCCGGTCTACGTGCGCAAGCAGATCGTGCACAACGCGCATGTCGTGCGGCGATTGGAGCTCCTGGGCGCGGTGTTCGTCGACGAGCTCAACGAGGTGCCGGCCGGTGCGACGGTGGTGTTCTCCGCGCACGGCGTCTCGCCGCAGGTGCGCGACGACGCGCAGCGGCGCTCGCTCGCCGTCATCGACGCCACCTGCCCGCTGGTCGCCAAGGTGCACGCGGAGGCCCGGCGCTTCGCCAGTCGCGGAGACACCGTCGTGCTCATCGGGCACGCCGGCCATGAGGAGGTCGAAGGCACCCTCGGCGAGGCGCCCGCGCACACCCGGCTGGTGGGCACCGCAGCGGACGTCGCCCACCTCGATGTCGAGGACCCGGCCAAGGTCGCGTACGTCATGCAGACCACGCTGGCCGTCGACGAGGCCGCTGACGTCGTTGCCGCCCTGCGCGAGAGGTTCCCGGCGCTCGCCGGGCCGAGCTCGGACGACATCTGCTACGCCACGACCAACCGGCAGGACGCGGTGCGGGCCGTCATCGACGGAGCCGACCTGCTGCTGGTGGTCGGGTCTGCCAACTCCTCCAACTCGCGCCGGCTGGTGGAGATCTCGGGACGAGCTGGGGTCGCCGCCCATCTCGTCGATGACGCGTCCTGCATCGACCCCGCCTGGCTCGCCGGGCGCCGCACCGTGGCGCTCACCGCGGGGGCCTCGGCACCCCAGGACCTGGTGGACGACGTGGTGAGCGTGCTGCGCGGCCTCGGCCCGGTCCACCTGACCCAGCGCGTCGTCGCCAACGAGTCCTTGTCCTTCACGCTACCCAAGGAAGTGGGACATCCATGAGCGTGCCGATCCGCCAAGGAGTACGCCTCGGCGCCTACCTGCTCGCGCAGAAGCTTCGACATCGAGACAAGTTCCCGCTCCTCGTCGAGCTCGAGCCGCTCTTCGCCTGCAACCTCGCCTGCGCGGGGTGCGGGAAGATCCAGTACCCCGCGCACATCCTCAAGCAGCGGATGTCGGTGGAGACCGCTATCGCGGCGATCGAGGAATGCGGCGCCCCTATGGTGTCAATCGCCGGCGGCGAACCGCTCATGCATCCGGAGATCCACACCATCGTCGCCGAGCTCGTCAAGCGCAAGAAGTTCGTCTACCTGTGCACGAACGCACTGCTCATGCCCAAGAAGATCGACAAGTTCACCCCGTCGCCGTACTTCGCCTGGACGGTCCACCTGGACGGACTGCGCGAGCGGCACGACGCGTCGGTCTGCAAGGACGGCGTCTTCGACGAGGCGGTGGCGGCGGTGCGCGACGCCAAGGCACGCGGCTTCCGGGTGACCACCAACACCACGGTCTTCAGCAACGACACCCCGCAGACCGTCATCGACGTGCTCAACTTCCTCAACGACGACCTGCGCGTCGACCAGATGATGGTGTCGCCGGCGTATGCGTATGAGAAGGCGCCGGACCAGGAGCACTTCCTGGGCGTGAGCGAGACCCGCGAGCTGTTCGCCAAGGCTTTCGGCGAGGGGCGACGCAAGCGGTGGCGACTCAACCACTCCCCCCTGTTCCTGGACTTCCTCGAGGGCAAGGCCGAGTTCGCCTGCACCGCCTGGGGCATCCCCAGCTACTCGTGCTTCGGTTGGCAGCGGCCCTGCTACCTGATGTCGGACGGCCACACGAAGACGTACTCCGAACTCGTCGAGACGACCGACTGGGATGCCTACGGCCGGGGTCGTGACCCACGCTGCGCCAACTGCATGGCGCACTGCGGCTACGAGCCGAGCGCTGTGCTGGCGACGATGGGGTCGCTGCACGAGTCGCTGCGGGCGCTGCGTGGCAGCTAGCGAGCCCGAGCCCGGCACCGGACCGGACCCGCCCGGCCAGCCGGACGCTTCCGACCGGGGCCCGCCCCGTGCGCCGAAGGTTCCAGCCGGCGCGGAGCCAACTGGCTTCCGCGGACCGCCGGCTGTCCCCGCGTCGTTGATCCGCGCGGGCTCGTGGTCGTGGCGGATCATCGCGGTGGCTGTCGTCGCCTATGGCGCCCTGCGGCTGCTGGTCGTTCTCCGGGTGGTGGTGCTGCCGCTGTTGGCCGCAGTGATCTTCACGGCGCTGCTGCGACCTCTCCGGCTGCGGCTGGAGGCTGTGGGCCTGCGCCGGCTCACCTCCACCTGGCTCTCCTTCGGCATCGCGTTCGTCGTCGTGCTCGGGGTGGGCACTCTCGTGGTCTATCGGACGACGTTGGAGTGGCACCGCCTGCTGACCGAGCTGACCGCCACCGTGCACAAGGTCCGCCACTACCTGGAAGGGCGACCGTTCCACATCAAGGCCAACGTGCTCGACAACATCGGGACCGCGTTCTCGCACCTGGTCTCCCAGCACCGGGGCGCGGTTGTCAGCGGCGTGCTGACCGGCGCCACCCTCGCTGCCGAGGTGGCAGGTGCCGCGATCCTGACGGCGTTCATCACCTTCTTCCTGCTCTACGACGGCGAGCGCATCTGGCGGTGGGCCACGGTCCCGCTGGGGGTGGTGGAGGACGGACGCTTCGACCGGGCTGCGAATGCCGCGTGGCGAACGCTGTCCGGCTACATCCGCGGCAGCCTGGTCGTCGCCGCCATCCACGGCACTGTGATCGCCATCACCCTGCTGATCCTCGGGGTTCCACTGGTGCTGCCGCTGGCCGTCCTGGTGTTCGCGTTCAGCTTCATCCCCCTCATCGGCGTCCTCATCTCCGGAGGGCTGGCCGTGTTCGTCGCCGCGGGAACCAAGGGGCTCGCCGCCGGCATCGTCGTGCTGGTCGTCCTCGTCGTCGAGCACCAGGTCGAGGGCCACCTTCTCCAGCCGTTCATCATGGGGCGCTACGTCCGGCTGCACCCGTTGGCGATCGTGCTGGTCCTGGCGATCGGGACCGTGCTCGGCGGCATCGTCGGCGCCTTGCTCGCCGTGCCGGTCGCCGCTGTGGTCCACGCCGCATGGCCGCACCTTGCGGGTCATCCGCCTTCGGCGGAGTCTCCCTGAACCAGCAGCGTGGATGTCGTGAGCTCGCGGCTGGCCCACACGATGACGGCGGCTCCGGCGACCTGCGCGACCAGCCAGCCGCCCGTCCGTATGTGCTCACCGAACAGCGTCACCCCGAGCACCATGGAGACCATCGGGTCGGTGAAGACGATCACCGGCTGGGAGGCGGCCAGCGAACCGGCCTGCAGCGCGTTCTGCCAGATGAAGAAGCTGCCGACGCCGATGAGCGCCATCGCGTAGACCTGCCAGGACATGAAGACGACGCCGACCCCGGCAGACAGCCGGCCCGTCGCGTCCTTCATCAGCGCGGCGGTCAGCGCGAAGCCGGTGCCGGCGGCGCCAGCCAACAGGGCGGCCTGCGCGTTGCCGGTCCGCCGCAGCGCAGCCAGCACCAACAGGGCGACCGTTCCACCACACCCGATGAGCGCGGCCAGTCCTTCGAACAGCGTCAGCTCGGTGCTCCCGCCGTGCGGTGCGGCGGCGCCGAGTACCAGCGCGAGGCCGGCGCTCATCCCGATCACCCCGACCCACTCCCGGTCCTCGACACGCCTGCCGTAGAGCACGCGCACGAGAACCAGGGTCAGCGGCAGTTCCGCGACCAGCACCGGCTGGACGAGGGCGAGCGCCCCGGAGTGCAAGGCCGCCGCCTGGAAGAGGAATCCGGCGATGATCGCGACCATCCCGAGCATCCACACCGGATGGCGGAGCACATCCACCAGGACCCGGATCCGGAAGATCCGTCCAGGCGGCGCCGTGGCCGCCGCCCGCCGCTGCAGCACGGTGGCGAACGCGTTGCTCGCGGCTGCGCACACGGCGAGCAGCACCGTCAGCACGGCGGCTCCTGCCACGACCGCCTGGCCAGCGCCTTGTGCCGGCCAAATGGTCCGTGGTGCCGATGCTCCACCAGCACCTTCGATCCGGCTACCAGCAAGACGCCGGCGACCATGGCGGCGAGACCGGCGGCCTGGAAGGCCAGCGGCAGCGGGGCCAGGCGGACGTGCTCGCCGAACACCAGGACGCCGAGCCCGATGCCGGCCAGCGGCTCTGCCACGGTGATCGCGGGCAGCGAGGTTCGCAGCGGCGCCGTCTTGAACGCACTCTGCGCGATCACCAAGCCGACGACGGCCACACCGATCACCGCATACGGCTGCCAGGTCAGCACGAGCGATGCCAGACCACCGTGGCGCGCCAGCGCACTGCGGGTGAGTGCGTCCTGGACGCCGAACAGCAGGCCGGCCGACGCCCCGAACATCATCGCCCGCTGGCTGGGGCTACCGACTCGGGCGAACGCGAGGGCGGCAGCGGCCACCGCTGCTCCCGCGAAGATCGCGGCGAAGACCCACCTAGCCAGCGGCCCGTCCGGGTGGCCGCCGTGAACGCCGGCGGCTGCGATGAACGCGGCCAGCCCCACAATGAGCGCCAGCGCGCCGATCCACTCCCGTGGCCCTACCGGCTGGCGATACAGCAGGTGAGCCAGCAGGAGCGCGAACAGCAGGTTGGCGGTGAGCAGCGGCTCGACCAGCGTGATGTCGGCCTGCCTCAGCGCCAAGGCGCCCAGCAGCTCCCCGACGACCATCGCGCCGATCCCGAGCACCCACAGCGGCTCTCGCACCAGGTCCAGGAGCAGCCGCGCGCGGAGCACGTCCGCGTCGGGTGCCCGCTGGGCCACATGCTGCTGCAGGACGAACCCGAGGCCCAGGCACAGCGCAGCGCACAGCCCGACTGCGTAGACCACGGCGGTGGTCTACCCAAGCCCATGCCTGGGGAATCGGCGATGACCAGGTGGCTGAGAATCGGCCGTGACCGGTGCCGGAAACCGGCGATGATCATCGACTCCCCGGCGCCACCCGCCGATACAGCGACGGCAGAGCACCGTGCAGCACCGCCGCCGTCCGCATCCAGGAGGGGACGAAGGCATCCGGGCGGTCACGCTCGATCGAGGCGACGATCGCTGCGGCAACTCGCGCTGGGGGTACCGGCGCCGGCCAGCGGCGTCCGTAGGCGGCTCCTCGCCGATCGAAGAAGGCGGTGTCCACCGGTCCGGGCGACACCACGGTCACGCGAACCCCGTGCGCCGCAACCTCCGACCGCAGCGCGTCGGCGAACACGTTGAGCGCACCCTTGGCCGCCGAGTACACCGCCTCCTGGGCAACCCCGAAATGCCCGGCTACCGAGCTCACGAACACGAGGTGGCCGAGCCGGCGGTCGAGCATCCCCGGCAGCAACGCCCGGGTGAGCCGCAGCGGCGCGAGCAGGTCGACCGCGGTGAGCTCGTCGATCGCCGACTCAGGCATCTCCGCGAAGTGACCGCACCAGCCGATCCCGGCGTTGTTGACCAGCACGTCCACGCGGCCCCGCCTCGCGGGCGAGCTCGGCCACTCCCTGCGGGCAGGCGAGGTCGGCAGCGACGACCCGCGCTGACGTCCGGGCTGCGAGTCGGTTCAACGCGGCAGTGTCGCGGCCGGTGAGCACGAGGCTGTGCGCCGCGCTCCGCCAACGCCAGTGCTGTCGCGGTGCCAATCCCACCCGTTGCACCGGTGACCAGCACGACGGCCGACTCGATCTGCACGCCCGGCCCTTACCCCCGCGCAGTGGTCATCGAACCCTGGAAGCCGCCTCGGCCGGGTCAGCCTCCGCCGCCGGCTCCCGGTGGACCTCGAACCAGACAATCTTGCCTTCAGCCGTGTTCGCGACGCCCCAGTCGGAGGCCATCGCCTCGATCAGCATGAGCCCGCGACCGGTCGCGTCCAACTCGGAGGTGTCTCGACGCAAAGGTTCGACCTCGCTGCCGTCTCCAACCTCGACCCGGATCCGCTCGTCGTCGCCCAGCAACGCGACGCGGACGGGGGTGTGGGCGTGCAGGATGACATTCGTGACGAGCTCGCTGACGAGCAGGGCCGCAGTGTCCGCCATGGCGCCGAAACCCCAGTCGGCGAGCTGCTCGCGGACGAATCGACGCGCGGCGCTGACGCTGGTGGCCTCGCACGGGAGCACCATCTGCGCGCGCATGACCATGAGGATACGGACTCCCCTCCCTGCCGTCAGGGAACCCCCCCGGTGTGGTGCGAAGAGATCACCATACGAATCAGGAGGGTCGGCGGGGTGCAGTAGGCGAACGCCCAGGCTCGCGGGCTAGTGTCGGCCGCACCAGCGCAGAGTGCCGATCGGGCACCTGGGTTCCGACGACTGACAAGAGGTGCGCGAGTGCGGGTGCGGAGACGACAGGTCGCGGCGGCCGTGCTGGTCTGCGGGGCGATGGTGGTGGCGACGGCGTGCAGCGCGAAGAGCGAGCCCGAGACACCGGGCGCCGGTCCGAGCAGCAGCCAGACCCCGAGTGGGATCCCCTCGGGTACGGCGACCGCGCCCACCGGCCCGCTTGCGCCTCTCACCGGGCTCCCCCTCAGCGATGCGAGCGCGGCGACCCGCCCGACCGTGACCTTCAAGATCGACAACATCGCGGCGGCCCGCCCGCAGGCCGGTCTCAACTCCGCCGACCTGGTCATCGAAACCTTGGTGGAGGGCGGCCTTACCCGGCTGTTCACGGTGTTCCAGTCGACCGACGCCCCGATGGTCGGTCCCATCCGGTCCGCCAGGCCCGTCGACACCTCGTTGCTCATCATGCTCAGCGGCGGCATCTTCGCGTTCTCCGGTGCGGTGCCCAAGGAGATCGCCGACCTGAAGGCCAACTCGGGGGCCGCCATCTTCTACAGCGACTCGATGCCGAAGTACTTCACCATCCGCAAGGACCGGCGCTCAGGCCACGACGTGTTCACCTCGACGTCAAGGCTGTACGAGGCCGGGCTCGCGGCGAAGCCCGGCCTGAAGGCACCGAAGGGCGTCTTCACGTTCGGCGCTACCGCTCCGGCTGGCACACCGACGACCTCGATGTCTGTCAAGTTTCCGGCCATCAGCTCGGCATGGACCTGGAACGGCACGCAGTACCTGCGGACCCAGCAAGGCACCGATGACCTCCTCGAGGACGGCAGCCAGGTGAATGCGGCCAACGTCGTCGTCCTGTCGGTGGGGACAGCGGCGACCGACGGCGTCGACAGGGCCGGCAGCTCGGTGCCGCTCCCCATCGTGACCGGAAGCGGCACCTGCTGGGTTCTCCGCGACGGTATCCGGGTCGAGGGCACGTGGTCCCGGCCGAAGGCGGATCAGCCGTGGGTGCTGAAGGACACGTCCGGGCAGGTGATCCCACTTCACCCGGGCAGGACATGGGTCGAGCTGCTGCCCACCTCGCAGCCCGCGCCGACCTTCGGCTAGGTCCTCACCGGCATCCGCAGGCGGCTGGCGAAGGTTGCCGCGAGTGCAGCGACCGCGAGCATCGCGACGTCGATGGCGAGCACCGCCCAGGCGAGCGACGCTCCCGCTGCCACCACGGCCGCAAGCACCACGCCGCCGGCACCGACGCCGACCGCGCTCGCCAGGGTATCGGCGAGCTGGAGCGACGCCGAGTTCGTGCCCTGCTCGGCGGTGGGTGAGTGCTGGAAGACGAGCACGCTCATGCTCGCCATGGCCAGACCCATCCCGGCGCCAGCAACTGCCCAGGCCACGCCAGCGACGTTCGGGGTGAGAGCCGGCCACAACGTCAGTGCGGATCCGCCGACGCCGACGCCGACCAGGACCGCACCGAGGCGGACAAGGGCCGGCCTGGACACCTTCAGGGTGGGCCGGCCCTGGAACCAGGAACCCGCTGCCCAACCGATGGCGGCACCGGTCAGCGCCAGCCCGGCGAGGGTCGGGGACAACCCGCGGTGCTTGATCAGCGACAACGGGATGAAGGCTTCGGTGGCGAAGAACGCGGCGCCGAGCATGCCCCGTGTCGCCACGGTGGCCGGCAGCCCGCGCCGCAGCCGCAGCGTGCCGGGCGGGAACAGCCGCGCCACCGACGGCACTACCAGCGCGAGCCCGACCGCCAGGGGCACCAGGCTCGACCAGCGCAGCGTCTCCCCCGCGTACAACATGAGGCCGACACCCACGGCGACGCGCAGCACCGCCCCGGTGCGCCTCGGCGGCCGGATCGCCGCCGGCTCACCAGCGGCGGCAGCGGCCGGCCGAGCGAAACCGATGCGCCGCAGCGTCGGGAGCAGTGGCAGCACGGCTGGAGGCGCGAGCGGGAGCAGTCCGAGGAACACCCAGCGCCAGCCGATGTGCTCGGCAACAAGGCCGGCGAGCAACGGACCCAGCACCGAGGGCAGCACCCAGGCACTGGACAGGGCAGAGAACGCGCGCGGCCTGCTCGAGTCGTCGAACGCTCGGCCGATGATGACGTAGATCCCGACGATGATCGCGCCACCACCGAGACCTTGGATGCCGCGCCCCACGATGAACACCAGCATCGAGGTGGCGAACCCGGCGACGGCCAGCCCGGCGCAGAACGCGCCGACCCCCGCGAGGAACGGCCAACCTGGCCCCACTTCGTCGATGCGCTCACCGGCGACGACGCTGCCGATCAGGCTGGCTCCGAGGAACGCGGTGAACGCCCACGCATAGCTGCCGAGACCGTGCAGGTCGCCGACCGCGATGGGCATGATCGTGGCAACGGAGACCGCCTCGAAGGCGACGACCGTCACTACGGTGATCAGGCCGAAGAAGAGCAGGCGGCGCGAAGCCGTGGAAGGAACGAGGGGTGCGCTCGGCCTACTCACTCTGGCGATCGTCACGTAGGCACAATGACCCTCTGGCGCGGGCTATTCCGACGGTTCGTCGCCGCCGCGCATCGAAGCATGGATCTTCAAGCACTCGGGGCAGACGGGGAACTTCTGCGGATCCCGGCTCGGCACCCACACCTTGCCGCACAGCGCGACCACCGGGCTCCCCAGCACCGCGCTCTCGACGATCTTGTCCTTCTTCACGTAGTGCGCGAACCGCTCATGGTTGCCGTCGGAGTTCGACAACCGCGCCGACGTGTCGGTGGAGGTGGACTCGCGGGTGAGGGTGTCCGTGTCCCCGATGGTGCCGCCGGTCTCTGTCATGCCATCCATTCCAAAACTCGTCACCGCGCCAGTCTAGTTGCCACGGGCACGGATCTTCAGTTGAGCGAGGGGTCCGACGGATAGGTGTGCAGCAGGGCCAGGTCGCCGCCCTGGCGGCGAAGCACCCTCGCCCACAACCGGGAGGGGTCGGCGCTGAACGCGTCGGAGGGATCGGCGTCGACGACGATCCACCCGCCGAGCTCAATCTCACCCTCCAGCTGGCCCGGCGACCACCCGGAGTAGCCGGCAAAGAGCCGTAGGCCGTCCAGACCCGACGCCACATCCAGATACGTCCAACGACAGGTCGACGGCTCCGAGCGGGCCGCAGACCGCGGTCCACCCTTCCGGCACGACGCCCGGCAGGGCCCGACCCAGGCAGATCACGGCCTGCGGGGTGACCGGCCCCCCGGCGAAGACCAATGACGGCTCAGCCGTGTAGGGCGACCACTCGGGCATCAGCTCGCCGACCTCGATGTCGCTCGGCCGGTTGAGGACAAGGCCCAGCGCGCCGTCCTCGTCGTGGTCCAGAACCAGGACGACAGCGCGCGTGAAACTGGGGTCGTCAAGGGTCGGTGCCGCCACGAGCAGCCGGCCGGTGAGGGCTATGTCGAGCACGTCTCCATCATGCCGGTTCCTCCGGCGTGTGCTCGATGCCGGTCGGGCCGGGCGCTCGACGCGTCAGCTCGCCCAGTCGAGGAGCCGCCCCGACCGCTTGGGGTCACGCAGCTTGGCCAGCGCGTCCTTCTCGATCTGCCGGATCCGCTCACGAGTGAGCCCGAGCTCGTGACCGATGTCGTCCAACGTGCGCGGCGTGCCGCCTTCCAAGCCGAACCTCAGCGCCACCACCCGAGCCTCGCGCGGCTCCAACGTGTCGAGGAGCCCGCGGAGCGTCTCGACCATCGCCCGATGCTCCGCCGCCTCGGGAGCCGAGGGCGCCTCGATGTCCTCGATGTGGTCTCCCAGCACCGAGTCCTCGCCGTCGCCGACCGGGTTGTCCAGGCTCACCGGCTGGCGGGCATTGCGCAGCATCTGACGGACCTGCTCGGGGGTGTGGCCCAGCTCGGTCGCGAGCTCCTCGTGCGTCGGGTCCCGCCCCAGCTCCTGGCGCATGTCCCGCTCGATCCGGGACATCTTGTTGAGCTGCTCGACGACGTGGACGGGCAGCCGGATCGTGCGGGACTGGTCGGCGAGGGCTCGGGTGACGGCCTGCCTGATCCACCACATGGCGTAGGTGGAGAACTTGAAGCCCTTGGCGTAGTCGAACTTCTCGACCGCCCGGATGAGTCCGAGGTTGCCCTCTTGGACGATGTCGAGGAACGCCATGCCGCGGTTGGAGTAGCGCTTGGCCACGGAGACGACCAGGCGGAGGTTCGCCTGCAGCATGTGCGACCGGGCGAGCTCCCCGTCCTCGGCAACCGCGGTCAGCTCGCGGCGCATCTTCGCGGAGAGTCGCTTGCCCTCGGCGAGCTTGACCGAGGCATACACGCCGGCCTCGATGCGCTTGGCGAGATCGACCTCCTCAGCGGCCGACAGCAGCGGTGTCCGTCCGATCTCGTTCAGGTACGTGCGGACAGGATCCGCGACGACCGTCTCCTCGGCGTCAAGGTCGGGGACAGCAGCCGAAACCTCCAGGCCTTCAGAGGGAATCGTGACCGCCATCTCGGGAATCATGTGTCGCCGCCTCTCACCTGGCGCCCGCGGTGGTCCGCGGCGCGTCGTTACCACTGTTTAGGACAACGTTGGACAGCCCGGGATGTTCCCTCACCTGGGCAACACGGCCGGAACGCTCGTGAAGGACTCCGTGGTGATCTAAGGTCGAACAGCCACGGCGCCGAGTACTGAAGGAACGGTTCACCTCCCGGGGCGGTGCCCGATGTTCGAACTGGTGGCGGGACGCACGATGCTGAAGGGAGTCCGCACAGTGGCTCGGAGGTGGGCCCCGGGACTGAGTCTCGATCGGCTTGAGCCATTCGTACCTTTGACCTTGGGCGTGCACGGCCTAGCGACCAACCTGCTCGACGGCACCGATTCGCCTGCGGCCACGGTCGCGTTCGGCTCGGTCGTCGCACTCGCCGTGGCCGGCATCAGCGGCTGGCGGACCCCGGGCGCCGTGGTCGTCCGAGCAGTCACCCTGTTGACGGTGGCCCTCAGCCTCCAGATCTACGAACCGTCGCTGATCGGCGCGATGCTGCAGTGGTACTACGGCGTCGTCGCCGTGTACCCGCTGTTGCTCATCAACTGGACCGCGCTGGCGCTGGGCCCGGTGGTCGGCGCCTGCTACTTCGCCGAGGTCCTGGCTGGCGCCCACAAGGTTCCGCTGTCCGTGGCAGGTCTGCGCTCGGCCGTGCTCACCATCTTGGGCCTCATCGTGTACGCAGCAGGGCGGGCGTACCGGGTGGTCCATACCGAGTCGGAATGCCGTCGACGAGCCGCCGAGGACGCCGCACGCCAGCAGGCTTACGCGGCGAACCACGACGCGCTGACCAACCTGGCGAACCGCGCGCACTTTCATGCCTCGTTGGATGCGGCGCTCTCCAGCGCCCCGAGCGGCGAGCCGCTCGCCGTGCTGTTCATCGACATCGACCGGTTCAAGACGGTGAACGACTGGCTCGGTCATGACATCGGCGACAAGATGCTCATCGATGTTGCGAACCGCCTGGCACGAACGTTCCGTCAGGGCGACGTGACCGCGCGGCTCGGCGGCGACGAGTTCGGCATCCTGTGCGTCGGTATGACCAGCGCGGCGGCCCGCGCCGCGGCCAGCGCGATCGTGGAGTCTTTCGAGAGCCCTGTGCGGGTGCAGGGCAGCGACCACGTGGTGGCGGTGTCCGTCGGCATCGCGGTGAGCGACGACACGCTCTGCGACCCGGTCTCGTTGTTGCGCGCCGCGGACGTCGCGATGTACGCCGCGAAGAAGCAGGGCGGCAACCAAGCGGTCCTCTACGACGCGGCGATGGCTGACCGCACCGAGAACTTGGTCACGATGGAGCAGTCGCTGCGGCAAGCGCTGCAGGGCGAGGCCCTCGCTGTGGCCTACCAGCCGATCGTCACCCTGGCCGACGGCATCACGCGAGGCGTCGAGGCATTGGCTCGCTGGACCCACGAGGGGACACCGGTCCCGCCGGACACGTTCATCGCGCTCGCTGAGGAGACCGGTCTGATCGGTGCCATCGGGCGGTGGGTGCTGGGGACTGCCTTGCGCGATCTCGCGACATGGCAGGCGCGCGGACTCGCCGTCGACTACGTGGCGGTGAACGTCTCACCGATGCAGCTGTGCGACCCCGATTTCCCCCGCTACGTATGCGAGTCGCTCGCCTCGCACCAACTGCCCGCCGCGTCCCTGATGCTCGAAGTGACGGAGGGCGCCGTCATGGATAGGTCGACCCGTGTGTCGACGGTCCTTGGCGACCTTTGGGAGAGGGGAATCAAGATGTCTGTCGACGACTTCGGGACCGGGCACTCCTCGCTTGCGCGGCTGCGAACGTTGCCCGTCTCCGAGCTGAAGATCGACCGGTCGTTCATCGACGATGTCCCTGCGGACGCCACATTGACCGACAGCGTGCTCTCGCTCGCACGGAGCCTCGGCCTGCACACGGTGGGCGAGGGTGTGGAGACACCAGAGCAATGTGCCTACCTGCGCGCCGCGGGATGCGACGCCGCGCAGGGCTACTTCCTGGCGCGCCCGATGCCCGCAGACCAGCTCGCCGAGCACATGCGCACACCCGTTTGCGACCTGCCCATCCACGCCATCACATCGTCCTGACCGGCTTCAGGTGAGCAGCACCTGATCGCCCGCGCACGACACCACGTCACCGCGCTGCAGCTGGCGGCCCCGGCGGATCTCCACCTCGCCGTTGACCGCGACATCGCCGGCCTCGAGGAGGGGCTTGGCGTCCGCTCCGGACTCGACGAAGTCGGCCAGCTTCAAGAACTGGCCGAGTCGGATCATGTCGTCCCGCAGGGCTACCTCACGCATGAGTCCATCATGCCTTGGCCGGGTTCGGCGGTTCAGCGCGGCACGATCACGGTGACACCGACCGGCGAGGCCTCCCCCATGGCCGCCAGCGCCGCCGGCACGTCGTCCAGCCCGATCCGGCTCGTGACAAGCTGCTCGGGTCGCAGCGCCCCCGACGCGACCATCTCCAGCATCGCGGGGTAGGCGTGGGCGGCCATCCCGTGGCTTCCCACGATCTCCAGCTCCTCGCCGATGAGCCGACCCATCGGCAGGTCGATCCTGCCGAGCTCGGCTGGCAGGAGCCCCACCTGCACGTGGCGACCGCGCCGCCGCAGCCCCTCCACCGACGCCACGCAGGTCGCCGGGCTGCCCAGCGCGTCGAGCGACAGGTGCGCGCCGCCGCCGGTCACTTCCCGGACGGCACCCGCGATGTCGCCCCCTCGGGCGTCGACGACAGCCTCGGCCCCGAAGCGCCGCGCGAGGTCCAAGGACGCCGGGCTGATGTCGACTGCGACGACACGTGCACCGTGCGCGGCAGCGATCATGACGGCCGACAAGCCGACGCCCCCGCATCCCAGCACCGCGACCCACTCCCCCGGAGCCACCCGACCCTGCTCGGCGACGGCACGGAATGCGGTGGCAAACCGGCAACCCAGGCTCGCGGCGGTGTCGTAGGACATGTCCTCGGGCAGCTGGACGAGGTTGACGTCGGCGTTCTCCAGCGCGACGTACTCGGCGAAGGAGCCCCAGTGGGTGAAACCCGGCTGGGTCTGGTTCTCGCAGACCTGCTGGTCCCCCGCCAGGCACGAGGCACATCGACCGCATCCGCACACGAACGGCACGGTCACTCGATCGCCGGGGTGCCACCTGGTTACGTCCGGCCCGACCGCCTCCACGACACCTGCGAGCTCATGCCCGGGCACGTGCGGAAGAACGATGTCCGGGTCGTGGCCCATCCAGCCGTGCCAGTCGCTGCGGCACAGGCCGGTGGCCTCGACGCGGACCACGACGCCCGACGGCGAGGGGACCGGGTCCGCGACGTCACGGATCTGGGCTAGCCGCCGAAACTCTTCGATGACGACCGCACGCACGAGGCACCTCCCGCTGGGCCTGCACCAGGAGCAGGCGCCCACCAGGCTACCGGTGCCCGTTTCGACGGAGAAATGGGCATTAATCCCCTATATGCCTTATGTCAATTCGACAGTTGAGAATAGGTTACTAAATCTTACGGACTTCCGAGCGATATTATAAATTACCGTCAACATGGTCGCTTTCATACTTTGCTGGTATTTCTGGGGGAAACAAAGCGACAGCGGCCTACAATTGCTGCAATAGTTCGTTTAGGCCATTTTGTTTCAGCGTCGAGTGCGGGACGCTCCAGCCGATGGCTGGGACTTCCACCATCGAGCGAGGCACAGACCCACGAGGGCGTATTGGTCGCCATTGCCCCGTGGCGAGCCAGAGGCGAAACCGACGCTCAGCCGCCCCGAACAAGGGATAAGCATGAGCAAGAAGAATGTTCCGTATCGGCGGTTTCATCGGAAGCGTCGCGGTCACCGCGGCACTCGTCGGGGCTGCGGCCACCGGCACCGGTGCGTACTTCACCGACTCCAAGTCCGGCTCGATCAGCGGCACGATGGGCACCGATCAAGATCGACGGCTACGACAACGCGGACGCTCAACATCGCGTTCACCAACATGCTTCCCGGCGAGGTCCAGACCAAGCTCGGTCAACTACCAGGCAACTCGGGACCGCACGCAGCAGGACATCTGGGTGGTCTTCGACCGCACGACCTGGCGCCGCTGTCCAACGACGGGCCTCAACTCGCTTGGGCCAGTATGGCGAGCTTCGCGTCACGAGCAGCGGCGGGACGCAGTCTTCGAGTCCAACAACCTGCAACGACGGCACGACAGCCTGCACCGTGACGGCGGCACGACGCAGCGTCCGCAGGGTACACGGCGGCGCGCCCGCACTGCCACGGCTGCCGTCCGATGCGATCAAGCTGCAGCAGCAGCTTGCAGCCGGTCACCGCTCGGCGGAACATCGACGTTCAGCTTCACCCCGGGCGCCAAGTTCAAGGGCCAGAACCAGTTCGCACGACAGCACGGTGCTCAACCTCGGCTACAAGCTGGTCGCGACTCAGCACGGCATCGCGCCGAACGCCGTCAACAACCCGTGCCCATCCAGTCTGGCCGTAGTCGTGCCCTCGGAGCGGGGGCGACGACCGCCGCTGCCGGCACCCAGCGACCTCGCACGGATGCACCACGCCACGCGGAGGAGTCTCGTGAAGCTGCTCACCGACGGTGCCTCGCGGTGCTCTGGCCGTGCTGGTTGGCCGGTGCCGGGACGGCCGCGCTACGCTGTGGCACGACGGCTACCGGATCTATGCGGTCCGCACCGGCTCCATGACCCCGACCTATCCGACCGGCGACCTCGTCATGGTCGCCCCAGCCGCGCACTACGCGGTTGGCGATGTCATCACCTTCCGCACCCACAGCGGCCCCGACAGCGTCGTCACCCACCGGGTGAACGCCGTCACCGCCGAGGGCCTTGAGACCAAGGGTGACGCCAACGCAACGCCGGACATCGCCCCGGTGGCACCTCAGAACGTCGTCGGCCGGGTCATCGCGAGCGTCCCGCAGGGCGGATACGCCCTCGTCTACCTCCAGCAACCGGCGGGCATCGCCTCCGTCGTGACCGTCCTCCTTGCCCTCTTCCTCTCCTGGAGCCTGTTCTTCCCACCGCCCGCGAACCCGGAGCCGGAGCCAGTCCGGAGCGGCCCCCGCCACGCTCGCCGCGCAGCGAAGTCCCGCCTCCTGGCCAAGGTCGGCGGTTGACGCTCTGGCACCTCGCCCGACTACCGGCCTTCCGCACGCGACAACGACAACCGCTCTGGTGCGTGTGTACTTAGGCAAGGATGTTTGGCGCACCACCACCCTTCGCCACGATTCCGTGCAACTTCCGCCGCGCTCGTTGTCCAGTTTCGACCGCCAGGTGTAGCGCTAGGAGTAGCCGATGCCCGCTCGGGCCGGTCGACTCCCTGGAGGCACGAATGTTTCACCGTTCACGCGCTCTCACGTTCGGGGCGCTATTGAGCGCCCCCGTAGTGGTAGGCGCCCTGGTCCTCGCCGCACCTGCCGCCCTAGCCAGCGGCGGCGGTAGCACCGGCCATGACGGCCGCCACGGCGATGTCACCTACGTCTCCGCTCACGGCAAGGACAGCGCGCACTGCGGCAGTTGGCGCGCACCGTGCCGCACCATCGGTCAAGGTGTGACGAATGCGAGCCCTGGATCCACAGTCCGCGTGGGGCGGGGAAAGTACGCCGAGCAGGTGACGGTGACCAAGCGGCTCACCCTGTCCGCCAAGCACGCCACGATCGATGCGACGGGTAAGGACAACGGGATCCTGCTCACCGGAGGCGCGTCCGGCAGCACGGTCCGCGGGTTCACCGTGGTCAACGCCACCGGTGAGGGCATTCTCGCCGTCCACCTGTCCCACCTGGTAATCCGCGACAACGTCGTGGAGCACAACGACCGTGGCGCCACCGAGCCGAACGGCGGCGGGTACGCGCAATGTCAGGCTCAGGGCAATGTCCCCGGGGACTGCGGCGAGGCCCTGCACCTGATGTCGGTGTGGGACTCCACGGTTCGCGGCAACCAGGTCGAGCACAACGTCGGCGGGATCTTGCTCACCGACGAGCTCGGACCCAACCACGGCAACCTCGTGGTCGGCAACAACTCGTCGTACAACGTGGACGACTGCGGCATCACGCTGCCCTCGCACAACCCGATGGCGACGACCGACCCGACCAAGGGCGGCGTGTACGACAACACGGTCGCCTACAACACCATCAACCACAACGGGTTGGTGAGTGGCGGCGGCTCAGGTGTGATCATCGCGGCGGCCGGGCCCGGCATGGCGTCCTACGACAACACCGTCATCGGCAACCGGATCAGCGGCAACGGAGAGTCCGGCGTGACGATCCACAGCCACACGCCGGACCAGAACGTCAACGGCAACCGGATCGTGAACAACTGGATCGGTACCAACAACACCGCCGGCGACGCCGACGCAGGCGACACGTTGACGACCGGCGTGCTGGTCTTCTCCGCGGTGGTGCCGGTGACCGGGACCACCATCAGCGGCAACCACATCTCCCACAACCACTTCGGGATCTGGCTGACCGCCAACGTGGCGACCAGCGGCATCCACCACAACCACTTCTCGGATGTGACGGTGGACCTGCACGTCGCGCCCTAGAGCGTCGCTTCCTGACGTTCCTGATCAGCCACGGCTGGCCCACTTGGGTCAGCCGTGGCTGCGTGAATCGACGAAGTCGATGATCGCGGCGTTGACGAGGTCAGGGCGCTGAAGCGCTGGGCCGTGCCCGGTGTCCGGGACGATCTCCACCTGGACGTCCGGCATGAGTGCGCGCACGCGCTCTCGCACCCGATTCGAGTCGTGCAATGGGCTGCGGGCACCAAGCAGGAGCAGGACCGGTGTACCGACCGACTCGAGCTCGTCGGCGGTAAAGGGTGCCGGAGGCACCCGGCGCACCCGGAACGTGCGGGCGCCGATCAGGATGACGGGAAGAAGATCCGACGCATCCAGCAACGGGTTGGACAGCAACCGGGCCGCGCGCGCGTGGAAGGGGTGCGGCGTGAGCGCCGCGAAGCCGCTGAGGACGACCCAGGAGTAGAAGCGCAGTCCCACCTTCGCGAAACCGGCAGGATCCACCAGCGTGGCGCTCCTCACCCGAGCCGGCGAGCGCAGTGCCTGGTTGAGCGCGAACCAACCACCAATGGAGTGCCCGACCAGGTGGGCGCGCGCCAGCTCGAGACCGTCGAGTACCTCGTCCAACCACGCCGCAGCATCATCCGGCCGGGCGATCGGGGCGCTCTGGACACTGCGGCCGGGCTCGCCGAGGAGGTCGAGCGCGACCACCGCGTGGTGCTCACCGAGCGCCCCGACATTGGGCGACCACGTGGAGGCGTTCCCACCGGCGCCGTGCAGCAGCACGATCGGTTCACCCTGCGGCGATCCGTAGCGGTGGACGTGGGTAGAGCCGAAGCGCGTGTCGATATCGGCCTCGCGCCAAGGGGTCGGCCACAGCCGAAAGGCACGGTCATAGGCGTCGAGGAAGCGCGCCCGCGCCAGGTCGCTCGTGAACCGCCCCACCGCACGTCGGTCCGCGTCCGCCACCCTGCCCACGTTCTCAGGCGTCACCGCTGACCAACGGTTCTACACTCGCAGTGGCACTCGAGTGGAGGCCGCAAGGTGCGGGTCGCAGACGGTGGCGCCGAGCGCGCACCGCGGAACCGGTACGTGGACTTCGTGCGCGCCGCGGCGATCTGCCTGGTTGTGCTCGGCCACTGGCTGGCAACGTCTATCTCGGTCCACGGCGGCGCTCTGGCGGGCGCCAATGCGGTCGACTCCCTGCCTTGGACGCGTTGGCTGACCCTGGTCCTGCAGGTGATGCCGCTGTTCTTCCTGGCCGGCGGCTACGCCAACGCGACCTCCTGGACCTCCCACCACGGGCGCGGGCAGGACTGGCTCAGCTGGCTGCACGCGCGAACCGCTCGGCTGCTCCGCCCAACATCCCTCTATCTCGTCGCGGCCACGGTGGGCGTGGCTGCTGCCCGCGCCGCGGGAATCGACCCTTCGGTGCTGGTGACCGCCGCGTGGGCGATCGGCATCCAGCTGTGGTTCCTGCCGGTGTACATCGCCCTGGTGACGATCACTCCCCTGACCCACGCCGCCCACCGCCGCTGGGGCATGTGGGTGGTGGCAGCCTTCGCGCTGGGAGCGATCGCGGTCGACGCCGTCGTGCTCGTCCTGCACGTCTCGGCTATCGGCACCGTGAACTACCTGCTGGTGTGGGGCACCGCCTACCAGCTGGGCTTCGCCTGGAGGGACGGCGTGCTCACTAGCCCGCGATGGCGCCCGTACGCGCTCGCCGCGGTCGGTGTCGGCGGTTTGGCAGCCTTGCTCTGGCTCGGCCCGTACCCGGTCAGCATGATCGGAGTCGCGGGTGAGCGCATCGACAACACCTCGCCGCCTTCGGCGGCGCTGCTCGCGTTCTGCGTGGCGCTGACCGGTGTGGCGCTCATTCTCGAGGCGCCGGTCTCCCGCTGGCTCCGCAGGCCGCGGCCATGGCTGGCGGTCGTCAGGGTCAACACCGTGGTGATGACCCTCTTCCTGTGGCACATGGTGCCGGTGATCATCGCGGCACCACTCCTCTACCTGTCCGGCCTGGTCTCCGAGCCGGTCATCGGCTCGGCGCACTGGTGGGAGCTGCGGCTGGCCTGGGTCGCCGTGCTGCTGGCGCTGCTGGTCCCCATCGTCGCCGTCGTCGGCCGGTGGGAGCACCCGCGTGCGCCGGTGTCTTCGGCGGAGGTGGCAACCGCGCACACATGGACGGCACCGCTGCTCCTCGGTGGCCTCGCCGCGATCGGCTACGCCTTGTCTTCTCTCGCAGTCGGCGGCTTCGACCCGAGCGGCCACCTGCCTGTGGTCGCGCTGGCCTGCTACGCGGCTGGGGCCATGCTGGTGCTGGCCGCCTATGACGTGCACGGCCGGTGGCATCGGGTCGGCCGCCCGACTGGTGGAGATCTCCCGGCGATCGACCTTTCAAAGGCACGTCCAAGCGGGAGCACAGGTTCCGCGTAGGCCTGCCTCATACCCGCGGCATCCGGTCGTTGACGCCTTCATCCCACCAGCCGCCCGCGCGGCACGCGGCCCGGCGTTACTGCGCCGCCTTCGAGCCGCCGTCGATCGGGATCGTCTGCCCGGAGATCGACTTGGCGCTGTCTGAGGCGAGGAAGAGTGCCAGAGCGGCGATGTCCTCGGGGTCGACGAAATGCTTGAGGGACTGGATGCCCATGGCGTCCGACGTGACGTCCTGAAGGCTGCGCCCGCTGGCCTCGGCACGGCCCTGCAGGACGCGCCGGATCCGGTCGCCGTCTACCGCGCCCGGGGCGATGGCGTTCACGCGGATGCCATCGCCGCCGAGCTCCATGGCGAGGGTCTCGGTGAAGCCGATCAGGCCTCGCTTCGTGGTCGCGTACGGGCTTCGGTCCGGATAGCCGAATCGTCCGCCGACCGAGGACATGATGAGGATGACGCCGGCGTCGGACTTCTTCAGGTACGGGATCGACAGTCTCGTGACGTTGAAGGTGCCGGTCAGGTTGACGGCCAGGACCGCGTCCCACTGATCGGGATCCATCTCCTCTACCGAGGTCGTGGGCCCAGCGATGCCGGCGTTGTTGACCAGCACGTCGATGCCCCCGAGCGTGCCCGCGGCCGCCTTGATGAAGGCCTCGACCGACGACCGATCGGACACGTCACACACCGTTGCCGTGATCGCGGGGTTGCCGTCGGTGACCTGTTCGAGCGCACGGGTGTTGATGTCGCAGATGTGCACCCGGTCGCCGTCGGCCGCAAACGCGCGGGCGATCGACAGGCCGATCCCACCCGCCGCCGCGGTGACCACCACTCGCCTTCCGCTCATCGCGAGGTCTCCTTCCGGTTGGTCGAGGTGTCCCGCCGGCGGATCAGTTGGATTCCGCGCGCCGCCAGGTCAGCACCGAGTTCACGGTCTTGCCCGAGGACTGGATCGGCGACGCGGTGCCCAGGTGCAGCACGTCGCCCTCGATCTTCACTTGCCGCGGTTGCGTCTGGCCGCTCCAGTTCGGAAACAACGACACGAACATCGAGTGGGTCAGGCTCTGCGTTGATTCGTCCACGTGAAACGGACCGCAGTAGGCGATGTAGGACGTGGCTTCGGACTCGTAGTCCTCCGGGGTGCCGGCGAACCAGTCACCCGAGGCGAAGTTGGGCCGGTCCGGCTTGGAGAGCTGCGCGGACATGTAGCCGTCCGGCGTGTACATGATGACGCCCTTCGGCTCGTGGCCGAGTGGTTCGAACGGCTCGGATCCGTCAACCGGAATCTCCTGATAGGACACGAGCTTCCACGCGCCGATCAACTTTTCGCGCAGGCTGTCGCTCATCGTGGACCTCCTTGCTGCCAGTCCTGGTGGTCGTTCCACACATCGGGCAGCACTATTCCCGGTGGCGGGCGCCGTCAGCCTCAGACGAAGCCGCTGACCTCGTGCGGGGTGTACGGCTGGGCGAGCCGGGCGATCTCGACATCGCTGAGGACGAGGTCGACGGCGGCCACCGCGTCATCGAGGTGGTGCGGCTTGGTCGCTCCGACGATCGGTGCGGTGACGGCCGGCTGGTGCAGGAGCCAGGCGAGCGCGACCTGGGCACGCGGCACGCCGCGCTCCGCGGCGATCGTGGCGACAACGTCGACGATGTGCCGGTCGGCGTCGACGTAGAGCGTCTTGCCGAACTCGTCGGTGTCGGCGCGGGCGCTGCCCGCGTCCCAGTCCCGGGTGAGCCGACCACGGGCCAGCGGGCTCCACGGGATGACGCCGATGCCCTCGGTCAGCGCACAGCGGCAGCATCTCGCGCTCTTCCTCGCGGTAGAGCAGGTTGTAGTGGTTCTGCATCGTCACGAACCGGGTCCAGCCGTGGCTGTCCGCGACGTGCAGCGCCTTGCTGAACTGCCACGCCCACATCGACGACGCGCCGAGGTAGCGCGCCTTGCCGGCCTTGACGACGTCGTGGAGCGCCTCGAGGGTCTCCTCGATCGGCGTGTGCGGGTCCCACCGGTGGATCTGGTAGAGGTCGACGTAGTCGGTGCCCAGCCGGCGCAGGCTCGCGTCGATCGCGGCCATGATCGCCTTCCGGGAGAGCCCGGCCCGGTTGCGACCGTCGCTCTCGACCGGGAAGAACACCTTGGTGGCCAGCACGATCTCGTCGCGGTTGGCGTAGTCGGCGAGGGCCCGTCCCACGATCTCCTCGCTCGACCCCGCGGAGTAGGTGTTCGCGGTGTCGAAGAAGTTGATGCCGGCGTCGAGCGCGGCCTTGATGAACGGGCGGCTGGACGCCTCGTCGAGCGACCAGGGATGGCTGCCGCGGCCGGGTTCGCCGTAGCTCATGCACCCCAAGGCGATGCGGGACACGTCCAGGCCGGTACTGCCGAGCTTGCGATAGCGCACGTCACTCCCTGACTCATGCGGACGTCATGCCAGCATCTCCGAGACTAGTAGTGCCTCGATGTGGGGGTGTGGATCAGCCGAGAAGTCGGTCCAGGCGCAGCGGCAGGTCGCGCACCCGGCGACCGGTCGCGTGGAAGATCGCGTTGGCTATCGCCGCGGCGGTGCCCACGATGCCGATCTCGCCGATGCCCTTCACCCCAAGCGGGTTGAGGTGCTCGTCGCGCTCGTCGATCCAGGACACGTCGATCTGCCCGACGTCGGCGTTGGACGCCACGTGGTAGCTCGCCAGGTCGTGGTTGACGAAGTCGCCGAACTGCGCGTCCATCACCGACTCCTCGTGCAGCGCCATCGACAACCCCATCGTCATGCCGCCGATGAGCTGCGATCGGGCGGTGACGGCGTTGACGATCCGGCCGGCGGCGAAGACACCGACCATCCGCGGTATCCGGATCTCTCCGGTAGCGGGGTCGACCCACGCCTCGACGAACTGCGCACCGAAGGCGTACCGGGCGTAGTCCGACCGGGCCGCCACGTCGTCGGCGGTGTCCACGCGCACGTCACGCCGACCGCTCTGCCGTAGCTGCCGGCACGCCTTGTCGACGGCCCAGCTCCAGCTGGCCGTTCCCATCGACCCGCCCGCCAACATGGCCTGCCCGAAGTCGCTGTCGCCGATGCGGATCTCCACACGGTCCGCGGTCACCTCGAGGGCGTCGGCGGCCACCTGGAGCAAGGCCGTCCGGGCCCCGGTGCCGATGTCGGCGGCGGCGATCTCGACCGCGTACCTGCCGTCGCCGAGGTCGAGGGCGCGAGCGGTCGACCTGCACCGTCCGTGCCGGATACACCGAGGACGCCACCCCGGAACCCACCAGCCACCGGCCGCTGCGCCGCTGCCCGGGACGGGGATCGCGCTCGCCCCAGCCGAACCTGTCCGCGCCTTCGCGCAGGCAGGCGACCAGCCCGCGGCTGCTCCACGGCAGCCCCGTCTCGGGGTCGGCCTGGGGCTCGTTGCGGATCCGGAGCTCGACCGGGTCGATGCCCAGCTCCACCGCGAGCTCGTCCATCGCCGACTCGAGCGCGTACATGCCGGGGCACTCGCCGGGCGCCCGCATCCAGCGCGGGGTCGGGACATCGAGCCGGGCGAGCCGGTGCGAGGTGGCGCGGTTCGGCGCGGCATACATCATCCGGGTGGCGGTCGCGGCCTGCTCGGCGAACTCGTGGACCGTCGAGGTCTGCTCCCAGACGTCGTGGCTGATCGCCAGCAGGTGAGCCGTCGCGGTCGGCACCGAGCCGCACGCGCTGGATCGTGGGCGTCCGGTACCCCACCAGAGCGAACAGCATCTGCCGGCTGAGTGCCACGGTGACCGGACGTTCGACGGCTCGCGCGGCGAGCGCGGCCAGCACGGCGTTGACCCGAGGCGTCCCTTTCGATCCGAAGCCGCCGCCCACGTGCTCCGAGACGATGCGGACCGCCGCCTCCGGTAGGGCGAACAACGCGGCGAGCGTCTGGCGGGCGGGCGCCACTCCCTGGCTCGAGTCGTAGATCGTCAGCCGTTCGCCGTCCCACAGCGCGGTGGACGCGTGCGGCTCCATCGGGTTGTTGTGCTCGGCCGGTGTCCGGTAGGTGCGGTCCACCACGACCGCGGACGCCGCCAGTCCGGCGTCGAGGTCACCGACCGAGGTGTCGGTGGCGTACCCCGCGTTGACGTTCTCAGGTGCGTAGAGCCCCGGATGGTCGGCGGTGAGCAGGACGTCGTGCTGCTCGGCCACGTAGCTGACGGGCAGAGCCTCGGCGGCGGCGCGCGCGGTCTCCAGCGACGTCGCCACCACGAGCGCGACGACCTGGCCCCGGTAGTGGACGGCGTCGTCCTGCAGCAGTCGCAGGTCACCGTCATCGACCTCGGCGAGCCGGGGCACGTTCTCGTGGCTGAGCACGGCCAGCACACCGGGCCACTGCCCGACGACGCCGCTGTCGATGGCGGCTAGGCGGCCCTTCGCGATCCTCGCCTGGACGGGCCAGCCGTACGCGCGCCCCGCCAGCGGGAACTCCGCGGCGTAGCGGGCCTGCCCGGTCACCTTCGCGACGCCCTCCACGCGGCGCAGCGTCGAGCCGACTTCGCGCTCGATAGTGGTCACGCCTGCCCCCTCGGCGCGGTGGCCAGTTCCACCAAGGTGTCCACGACGACGTTCGCGAGCAGCGGGACCTTGAAGGCATTGCCCGGCAGCGGCCGCGCGGCCTCGAGCTCCGCCTCGACCGCGGCCCGGAAGGCGTCGGTGGTCGCCGGGCCGCCTCGCAGCAGCTGCTCGGCCTTGGTCGCGCGCCACGGCTTGTGCGCCACACCGCCGAAGGCCAGCCGGACGTCCTGCACAGCGCCAGTCTCGGTGCGCTCGAGCGCGGCGGCGACCGAGACGACGGCGAAAGCGAACGAGGCGCGGTCACGCACCTTGCGGTACGTCGACCGCATGGCAGGCGCCATGGGCGGCAATCGCACCGCGGTCACCAGCGTGCCCGCAGGGACGGTCGTCTCGACCTGCGGGGTGTCGCCGGGCAACCGCAGGAAGTCGACGAGCGGGATCTCGCGCGGTCCGTCCGGCTGCCGGACGTGGACCACCGCGTCGAGCGCAGCCATCGCAACGGCCATGTCCGAGGGGTGGGTGGCGATGCAGGCATCGGAGGCACCGAGCACCGCAAGGTCGCGGTGGTCGCCGGTGCGCGCCGGACAACCGCTGCCCGGCACTCGCTTGTTGCACGGTTTGGTGACGTCCTGGAAGTACAGGCATCGGGTGCGCTGCAGCAGATTCCCGGCCGTCGTGGCCAGGTTGCGAAGCTGGCCGGACGCTCCGGCGAGCAGCGCCTGCGCGAGCACCGGGTAGCGGCGCCGGACGAGCGGGTTCGCCGCCAGGTCGCTGTTGCGAACGGTGGCGCCGATCTGCAGGCCACCATCGGCCATCTCGGTGACGAAGTCGTAGGGCAGCGCGGTGACGTCGACGACCTGGTCGGGCGTCTCGACCCCGAGCTTCATCAGGTCGACCAGGTTCGTGCCACCGGCCAGGTAGGTCGCTCCCTGCGCCGCGAGGTCGAGCGCCTGCTCGACGTCGGCGGCCCGGGCGTAGGCGAAGGTCTTCACGCCTTCGCCCCTGCGGTCTGACGCGCCCGCGCCACGTCGAGGATCGCGTCGACGATGTTGACGTAGGCGCCGCACCGGCAGATGTTGCCGCTCATCCGCTCGCGCACTTCCTCGGCGGTGAGCGCACGACGGCCCTCCGACGTCTGCGCGGAGACGTCCTGGGTGACCGCGCTCGGCCAGCCGGCGTCGGCCTCGGCCAGCATCGCCGGCCGCCGAGCAGATCTGGCCGGGGGTGCAGTAGCCGCACTGGAACCCGTCACGGTCGATGAACGCGGCCTGCAGCGGGTGCAGGTGCTCCTCGCTGCCCAAGCCCTCGATCGTGGTGATCTGGTGGCCCTGCGCCGCCACTGCCAGCACCAGGCAGCTGTTCACGCGCCGGCCATCGAGCAGGACCGTGCAGGCGCCGCACTGGCCGTGGTCACAGCCCTTCTTGGCACCGGTGAGGTCCAGGTGCTCACGCAGCGCGTCCAGCAACGTGGTCCGGACGTCGAGGTCGAGGCTGCGCTCCTCGCCGTTGACCGAGAGGGTGACGGGCTGGTCGATGTGGGTTGCCATCGCTGAGGGCTCCCGCTGAGAGAGGGCATCGTTCGGCCGCGCCGACTCACCACGCCTACCCAGTTGCGCCCGGCCACGCACCGAGGGCTCCGTCGAACCGGTCCACCGAGCGTCCCGGCCGAGAGCGGACGTGGGTGGAGCGTCGGCGCATTCGCTCACCGGAAGCCACGCTTCTCGCTCAGCTACGAAGCACCAACCGGGACCGGCAAGTCAGCGCCGCGCACCGACACGTATCACGGCCACTGGTGACGCTCGTGCTGGACCAACAGGCGTCGAAGGGTCGAGTTCGAGACCCGTCCCGCGCTTTACGGAACGATGACGATGACGACCACACCACCGACGCGGCCAGCGGCACCGACGTCCTCGCGTGCACGACGGGATCCCTGACACGACCCACCACCGCCAACGACGTCACCTGGCAGATCACAGCCGCCGTGGCCGAAGAGTTCATGGTTGACATGCAGGTCTTTACCTGCTGATGGACGTATGGCCGAAGACATGGACAAGGTGTTCAAGGCGGTGGCCGACCGGTCCCGTCGACAGGTTCTCGATCAGCTGCACGAACGCAACGGGCAGACGCTCGGCGAGCTGTCCAGCCAACTGGCGATGCAGAGGAGCAGCACATGATCGACACGCCAACGTTCGTCTACGTCACCTACATCAAGGCGACACCAGAAGCGGTGTGCACGCGCTCACCGACGCTGACCTGACCCCGCGGTACTGGGGCCACAGCAATCAGTCCGACTGGCAACCTGGGTCGGAATGGCGGCACGTGCGCACGGATGGCTCAGGCATCGCTGACGTCATCGGGACCGTCATCGAGGCGGTACCGCCGATGCGCCTCGTGATGACCTTCGACGCGGACCGACCCGATCCAGCGCGCGTGACATTCGGGATCGAGCCTCACCACGACATCGTGCGGCTCACCGTGCTGCACGAGAAGCTCGCGACGCGTGACGACTACAACGAGGTCTCCCTCGGCTGGCCGGCTGTCATGGCCAACCTCAAATCCTTCTCGAGACCGGCGATGTCTTGCCACAGGCGCCTTGGGAGATGCCCGCCGAACAGCGCGTCGCACAGGTGACCCGAGACATCGACTGATGGCAGTGCGACCCGTCAGTCGGAGGAGTCGTCTCTGCGCCTTGACCCGCACATCTCCGGCGCGGAGCCTGAGGAGAAGGGCCGCTCGCTCGCCTCGAGCCGATTCCCTGAGAGGACTCCTCACCCATGTACGCAGTCAAACTTGTCGGTCCCGGTTCCATGGAGTTGCAGGACGTCCCCGTGCCCGAGATCGGTCCAGACGACGTCCTGGTCAAGGTGGCCGGCGCGGGCCTGTGCCACTCCGACCTGCACGTGCTGCACATGGGTGACGAGTGGCCCTTCTTCGGCGGCACCGTCGGCCACGAGGGCGCCGGATGGGTCGAGAAGACCGGTGCCGACGTCGCCGGCCTGAAGAAGGGCGACGCCGTGCTCGTCAGCGTCATCTGGGCCTGTGGTCACTGCCGCGCCTGCGTGGAGGGCCGTGACAACGCCTGCATGGTCAATGGGAGCCGCAACATGTTCCCCACCGTGCCCGGCCTCGGCCCGGACGGCGCGATGGCCGAGTACATAGTGGTGAAGGCGCGCCATTTGGACAAGATCGGCGACCTGGACCCCGTTGCCGCGGCGCCCCTCGCGGACGCCGCCGTGACGCCGATGCGCGCCATCAACAGCGCCCGGCGGCACCTCACCCCCGGTTCGACGGCCGTGGTCATCGCGGTCGGCGGCCTGGGCCACATTGGACTCCAGATTCTCAAGGCCACGACCGGGGCGCGCGTCATCGCGCTCGACAGCGACGAGACCAAGCTGCAGCTGGCTCGGGAACTCGGAGCCGATCTTGTGCTCAGGAGTGATGCCGAGGCTGCTCAAAAGGTGCTCGATGAGACGGAGCAGTACGGCGCCGATGCAGTCTTCGACTTCGTAGGCGTCCAGCCCACGGTTGAGCTGGCCACCAAGATCGTCGCGCCCGAGGGCGCCATCCGCTTTGTCGGCCTTGGGGGCGGCTCCTTCCTCTACACCGCTGACTCGAACGCCGAGGCGCTGCCCTGGGGTGTCAACATCCAGCGCTCGTTCGGGGGAACCCGGGCCGACCAGTTGCAGGTGATCGCGCTCGCCCAACAGGGGAAGCTGACCGTGGAGACGGTGACGTACCCGCTCGCCGAGTTCCAGAAGGCGTTCGACGACCTCGAAGCGGGCCATGTGAGGGGACGGGCGATCCTCATCCCGTGAACTGCCCGGGCAGGCCAGTGCGGCCATCACAGCGATCAACGCCGAATTGTGCGAACAGGTGCCCGCGAATTGTGCGAACTCCCCTGGTAGGTGGAGGTGCCGGGAATCGAACCCGGGTCCTTCGGTATCAAATCAGGGCTTCTCCGTGCGCAGCCTACTCTGCTTTTCTCGGCCCCAGCGATCTCATAGGCAAGTCGCCGACGGGCTCAGCTGCTGTTGAGTGTCCCGCACGCCCCCGCAGCCGGGTCGTTCGGTGGATCCTCCTAGCTGATGCCAGGATCCGGGCCGGAGGCACTCCCGGGCTGACAGACTTCACGCCTCTTGCTTAGGCAGCAAGAGCGAAGTCAGCGCGATTGGAATCGGCGCTTATTTTTTTTACGGCGGGTGGTTAACGAGATCATCGCCGTCTTCCTCGGCCCGCTTCCCCTGCTTCAACATCCGAAGTCGAAACCAGTCACCCCCTGTGCAGTTGTGCCCCCATGGTACGCAACCGCCCGGCCGACCGCGAGCCGGTTACTCCGCGCGGGCAGCGAGCTGGCGCCGGACGTCGTCCATGTCCAGCGCCCGCACCTTCTCGATCAGCTTCTCCAGCTGGGCTGCGGGCAGCGCGCCTGCCTGGTTGAACACGAGCTCGCCGTCCCGGAACGCCATGAGGGTCGGGATCGCACGGATCCCGTAGGTGGCCGCCATCGTCTGCTCGGCCTCGGTGTCCACCTTGGCGAAGGTGATGTCGCCATGCACCTCAGATGCCTTCTCGAAGACCGGCGCGAACGCTCGGCAGGGTCCGCACCACGCGGCCCAGAAGTCGACCAGGACGATGCCACCGGCGTCGACCGTGCTCTCGAAGGTCCCCGCCGTCAGGTTCACCGTTGCCATGAGTTCGCTCCTTGCCGTCGCGTGGTCGTTCGGTAGGGCTAACCCATAGGTGCGCCGACATCTTCCCGTCAGTCGGAACGGCCCTTGGCCCGCCTGCCGAGCGCGCGCTGGACCTCGCGCGTCGCCTGGCGCTCCGCCAGGTCCTGACGCTTGTCGTAGTTCTTCTTGCCGCGCCCCAGCGCGATCTCGACCTTGGCCCGGCCGTCCTTGAAGTACAGCGAGAGCGGAACCAGGGTGACCCCGGTCTCCTTGGTCTTGCCGATCAGCTTGAGGATCTCGTGGTGGTTCAGCAGCAGCTTGCGAGGCCGGCGAGGCTCATGGTTGGTCCAGGTTCCCTCGGTGTACTCGGGGATGTGCACCCCTTGCAGCCACACCTCGCCGTCCTTGACCACGGCGTATCCGTCGACCAACGAGGCACGGCCGGCGCGTAGCGACTTCACCTCGGTACCGACGAGCACGAGCCCCGCCTCGAGGACGTCGTCGATGTGGTAGTCGTGCCGAGCCTTCTTGTTCTGGGCGATCAGCTTGCGCCCTTGCTCCTTCGGCATCGTCAGCCCCTCCCGGAGGTGCCGCGGTCGGCGAGCACGCCACTGAGCACGTCCACTGCGCGGTTCTCCATCGCTTGTGACGACGCGCCCGCCGGGATCTCGACGTCGGGTTCGATGCCGACGCCGTCCAGCTTCCGACCGGACGGCGTCAGGTAATGACCGATGGTGAGCTCCAGCGCCGACCCGTCGGCGAGCTGGGCAGGTTCCTGGACCGAGCCCTTGCCGAACGTCTGGCTGCCGATGATCACCGCTCGGTTGCGGTCCTGGAGCGCGCCGGCCACGACCTCTGCCGCGCTGGCCGTTCCGCCGTCGACGAGCACCGCGAGGGGCACGGTGGCGTTCCCTCGGCCGCTGGCAACGAGCGGCACCGGCGCCTCACCCCGACGCACGAACGAGACCACGACGCCACCGTCCACGAACGAGGAGGTGGTCTCCACCGCCTCGTCGAGCAGCCCGCCCGGGTTGTCGCGCAGGTCCAGCACGATCCCGGACATGTGCTGCGCCCTGGCCTGATCCACCAACGCGTGCACCTGCTTGCCGACACCGCGCGTGAACGCATTGACCTTGATGAGCATGACCGAGGAGCCGACCTTGCGCCAGGAGACGTCGCCGCTGTTCATGGCCGTGCGCGTCAGCGTGATCGAGCGGGTGGCATGGTCGCGCCGGACGGTCACCTCCACGTCCGTGTTGGTGTCCCCCCGCAGGTCGCTGACCACGTCGGCGATCGTCCGACCGGCCACCGGCCGACCTCCGATGGTCACCAGCTCGTCACCGACCTTGATCTGGGCGTGGTCGGCCGGGGACGAGGCCTGGACGCTCACCACCCGGACGACCTGGTCGTCGTCGAGCCGCACCCACAGCCCGACGCCCGTGTACCGCCCGTCCAGCACTGCCTGGAACGCGGTGTACTCGGTCGGTGCGTAGTAGCTCGACCAACGGTCGCCGAGAGCCTGCAACATCCCCTCGACCGCGGCGCGCTGCAGCTCCGCACGGGTCACCGGGGTGACCGAGTCGGCGAAAATCTTGGCTGCCGCCTGGTCGAGCACGTCAGGCGTGGTGACCCCGGAGCGAGGCGCCGGCGCGGACGAACCGAGGACCCCCGTCACGACGCCGCCCGCGTAGGCCATCGCCACCGTTGCAAGGAGAGCAACGATGCGCATGAACCGCCGTGAGCCTGACACGCGCATGATTCTACGGGCAGAGTCGATCGACGGCGCCCGCATTCACAGCCCGCCGGCGACCTGGTACTTATACCCGCAAGTGGCGACGAAGCGTGATGAATGACGCGAAAGCTGACAAGAGCACGCCCGATACCAGCAGGATCGGGATGATGCCCATCACCGAGTCCCACCCGACGAAGGCGATGAACTTGAACTTCGCCCGGAGCTGGTTCTCCACCAGGAAGTGCTGCAAGGCCGCGAGGACACCCGAGGCGATCGCGCCACCCAGCAGACCGGCGAGCGCACCCTCGAGGAGGAACGGCAGCTGGATGTAGAAGTTGGACGAACCGACCAGGCGCATGATCCCGGTCTCCCGGCGGCGGCTGTAGGCGGCTACCCGGATCGTGTTGGAGATCAGCAGGATGGCCGCGAAGATCTGGAGCCCGCAGACCACCCAGGCCGCGTTGCGCAGCGTGTTGAGCACCGTGAACAGGCTCGCCAGCAGCCGTCGCTGGTCGAGGACCTGGTCGACGCCGGCCTGCCCGGCCAGCGCGGTGTCGACGATCGCGAACTGCCGCGGGTCCTTCAGCTTCACCTGGAAGGACTCGGGCATCGCTTCGGCGGAGGCGTTGTGGATGAGGTCCGGCGAGTCCTTGAACTGCTTCTTGAAGTGCTCCCACGCCTCTTGCTTGGTCTCGTACGTGATCGTCTGGACCAGCGGCCGCAGGTCCTCCAGCTTGGTCTGGATCTCCTCCCGCTGCTGCTGGGTGACAACACCGCCGCTACAGGTGGGCGTCGTGCTGTTGTCCAGGCACAGGTAGACCGAGACCTCGACCTTGTCGTACCAGTAGCCCTTCGCCGTGTTGACCTGGGCTTGGAGCAGCAGACCGGCGCCGAGGAGCGCCAGCGAGATCGCTGTGGTGATGACCACCGCGATGGTCATGGTGAGGTTCCGGCGCAGGCCGATACCGATCTCGGAGAGGACGAAACGCAGACGCATGGTGACCTAGTCGTGTCGGGGGCAGGGGCAAGGAGGGCGCGGGGCTAGGCGGCGCCGCTCAGCGCGAGTAGCCGTAGACGCCACGGGCTTGGTCGCGGACGACGATCCCGCCGTCAAGCTCGATGACGCGCTTGCGCATCGAGTCCACGATCGCCGCGTCGTGGGTCGCCATCAAGACGGTGGTCCCGGTGCGGTTGATCCGGTCGAGCAACTTCATGATCCCGACGCTCGTGGTCGGGTCGAGGTTGCCGGTCGGCTCGTCCGCGATGAGGATCATGGGCCGGTTCACGAACGCCCGGGCGATCGCCACGCGCTGCTGCTCACCGCCCGAGAGCTGGTCGGGCATCCGGTCTTCCTTGCCGCCGAGGCCGACCAGCTCCAGCACCTCCGGGACCACCTTGGCGATCTGGTGGCGCGGGCGGCCGATGACCTGCAGCGCGAAGGCCACGTTCTGCATGACCGACTTGTTCGGCAGCAGCCGGAAGTCCTGGAAGACGGTTCCGATCTGCCGGCGCAGCACCGGGACCTTCCACGACGAGAGCTTGGCCAGGTCCTTGCCGGCCACGTGGATCCTGCCCTGGCTGGGCCGCTCCTCCTTCAGGACAAGCCGCAGGAACGTCGACTTGCCGGACCCGGAGGTACCGACGAGGAAGACGAATTCACCCTTCTCCACATCGACACTGACGCCATCGAGCGCGGGTCGGGTCTGGGTCGCATAGGTCTTGGACACGTCGTCAAAGCGGATCACGAAAGCATCACGGCCTCAGTCTAGACAGCAAGGCTGGCAGCGCTGGGCCGCCGAAACGCCCACCTAGAGCACGATTTTCGTTGACCCGTACAGATCAGTGCTGCGAAGGGGGACAATAGGGACAGTTCGTACCTCGGACACAGTACCCGACGACTTGAGGCGGTGGCGCCAATGTCTTGCGAACATCTGATCTGTGCCGCCTGCGGCGGACCGGTCGTCGAGGCGCGCTGCCCGGTGTGCCGCGCGGGGCGGGAGCGGCTGCACCACCACGGGGGCCCTTCGATGTCGCCGTACGTGCTGTTCGCGCTACTCGCGGTCGTGCTGGTCGTCGCATTGCTCGCCGATCAGGCCCTTCGCGGGTAGCCGCATCCCCGACGCGTTCGCGCACGACGCACCGACGGCGGCCCCGGAGGTTTCCCTCCGGGGCCGCCGCTTCGTGCATCTGTCACCTAGCCAGCGCTACGACCTCAGCCGCGGTGCTTGGCGTCGCGCCGGTTCGAGCCGAACAGGAGCAGGGCCCCACCGCCTGCCACCAGCATGAGCGACAGGATCAGACCCGCGCCCATCGGTGCGCCGGTGAACGGCAGCTTCTCGCCCAGCACCGACGTGGTCGGCGAAGGCGTCGCGCTCTCCTTCTCACCCAGGACCTCGGCCGGCGGCGTGGACGTCACAGCCGGCGGGGTGGTCTGGGTCGACGGGGGTGTCGTCGACGGGGGCGTCGTCGGGACGCGCTTGTTGATGAAGACGCACTTGATGCGGTCGCCCGGGTGGACCTTCAACGACGCAACGTAGTCATGCGAATCGACCTCGAAATTGGACCAGCCGAGCTCCGGGAGCCGGACTTGGCACGCGACGTCGTGGAAGGCTCCAGCCATCCTGCGGCGTCTCCGTGATGGTGACGTCCTTGCCGTCTTCACCGAAGTAGCCTCTGAGATCGAAGGAAGCGGGCTCGTAGCCATCCGAACGGTCTAGTCGCCTTCGAGTCCTTTCCGTTCGTCTCCGTTGACGACGCCTTCGGGCAGCTCAGTCGTGAAGGTCCAGCCACCCTGGTAGCCCTCTTCCTGCCAGTACAGCTTGTCTACTGTGATCCACGCGCAGTCCTGGTACTCGAGAGGCGCCGGGCTCGCGGTCGCCGTGGCGCTGTAGGGCGACGCGCTCGGCGAGGCCGTCTCCGCCGGCTGCGGGGAAGAAGCCCTTCACCGACGCGATGTTGACGACATCGACCCCGCCGCTACAGCTGAACCCGTCCTCCTCCGTGGAGTCATTGACCTTGACGAGCAGCTTCAACTGCTCGATGGACCCCGAGGCGAGCGTGCCGATGGTGGCGGTCAGGTTCGGTGAGTCTTTCCAACGCAGGTCCGAGCCCTCTTCGTCGAGCGTGGTTCCGTCGGGGAGGCCGTCCGTGACCACGACGTTGTACAGGTCGGTGTTGCCGGTGTTGGTCACCTTGATCAGGTACGCGATCTGATCACCGGGGTGAACCGTGCCCTGAGTGAGGAGCGTCTTCTCGATCTCGACGCCGGGAGCGTTGCAGGCGGCGATGGTGCCGGTGAAGGTCTTGGAGAATCCATCCCCGTGGTCACCATGATCGTGTAGCCACCGGGCGCGACAGGAACGAAGACCGTAGCTGTCGTGTCCGTCGAACCGCTGTTGCCGACCGTCTCGCTCGGTCTCGTGGGCCGCGATCGTAAAGGGACGTCGACCTTGGCACCCTTCTTGTTCGTCAGGGTGATGGTGACGCCGCCCTGAGCGTCCACAGTTGCTTCGTCGCCGACGCGCCGCGCTTGTCACATCCGTTCGGGCGATCGACCTTCTTCGACACCGTCGTCGAGTACTTGTCCGTCCAGGTCACCGTGCCCGTGAGCGAGGCGCTGGAGGTGCGGCCGGGATGTTGGCCTAGCACCAGGCTCGCGGACGTGTTGGCGCTTCCGGTCTTCGCCGGGATGGTCATCGTGTACGACGACACGCGTGCCGCCACTGGTGGCGGTTACCTGCGCGGTTGCGCCGACTTGTAGGTCGTTCGTGAACGTTCCACGTGACCGACCACGTGCCGTTGTCGATTACAGCTGCGCCGTGCCGGTGCAGGGTGCTGGCGTGCGCACTCGCGGCGGTCGCCATCACCACCCCGCCGGCTAACACCAGCCCAGCCGCCGTAAGGAGTGCACCCAAGCGCCTCGCGGCTCGAGTGCGGAAGGAACCGATCATGGAGCCAACCCTTCTAGTCGTTGCCAACTAGGGGCCGGTCTCACCACTGACTCCCCGCACCAACTCCGGCCAAGGCCCGGGCAGTGACCGTTTTCACGGTGCGGATCAACGTCTCCCCGAGAGATCACCAAAGTGATCTCTATCTGACTACACAGAGTCATGGTCACTTCGTTCGGTGTCAAGCGACTAGCGGCGGGTCGGCGCCGTAATTGCGTGGCCACTAGACATTTGTCCGCTATGAGGCCATGGATTACTCGGATGGATCAGCCGAATGGAGTAACCATCGGTGAGACCCTGAGTACGACCGCGGCCCCGGAGAGAGTCCTCCGGGGCCGCGACCATGCTAGCCGTGGCTAGCCTCTGACGTCATCCGCCTCAGCCGCGGCGCTTGGAAATTCGCCGACTCGAGCTGGCTGTAAGTAGCGCGACACCCCCGCCGAGCAGCACGAGCGACAGGACCATGCCCGCGCCCACCGGCGCGCCAGTGAATGGCAGCTTGTCACCCAGCACGGTCGTTGACGGCGATGTCGACGGTGACGGCTTCGCACCTTCCTTTTCACCGAGGACCTCGGTGGGGACCGTGGACGTCGGGGTTGGGTTCGGTGAAGGGGTCTCACCGCCACCGCCAGGCGTGCGGTCGGCCTCGAAGGTCCAGGTGTGGCAGCCGAACGTCACCTTGCTGAGAACGCCGTCACCCTTGACACCCGAGCCGAGCGAGAAGCCGAACTCGGTGACGAAGGCATCGGGGTTGGCCGCAAGATATTCGTCGAGCGTGGCACCGGAGGCATAGCCCATGCCAGGGCCAACACCGAAGTCCTTGTTCGACCACCACGGGCCGCCGTAGATCGACTCGCCGACGACGTATCCGGCAACGTGCTCATCGCCAGCCTTTCCGTTGTCCAACCAGAGCTGGAAGCCCGGCTCGCCACCGGCAGTGTTGGTGTAGTCGAGACTCGGATCACCAACGTCCGCGAGCATGGTCTTGGAGACCGCACGGTAGCCGGCTACCTTGTCGGTCGAGGTGTTGGAGTCGGTCCAGATGTGCAGACCTCCACCCGACAAGAACTCGTAGTGCCCGTTCGCGCGTGTCTCACGGGGAAGGTCCCAACCGTCCAGGGCGGACGGGCGCACGACCGTGGGTCCGGTGACCGTTTCGCACGTCCTCACGACCGGCGGCGGAGGAACGTCGCGATTGACGGCCTCGCAGTTGATCGTGCTGTTCTCCGGAACCGTGCCCGTCCACGTCTTGGTCTCGCTGTTCCAGGTGCCGACGTTCTCCTCAGTCGGTGCCCGTCTTGGTGGTGCACGAGATGCTCTCGAGCACCTGACCCTCGGGCGTGTTCTCAGTGATCGTGACGGTTGCCTTCTCCGACGCGTCGTACTTCAGGCCGAAGGACGCGATGCCGTCATTGTTCGTGACAGACGAGCCACCTCCGGTCGCGCCGGTCACCGCCGCGTCGAACGTCACGCCTGCCTGCGGCTCATCACCCGTCGTCTTGTGGATGGTGATGGTCGAGCCGCACGCCTTGGTTCCGAGCCACGCGTTGGACGTGTTCGGACCGGCGCTGCGGTTGCCGAGCGGTCCGCTCGACGACGGTCCGAGCTTGCGGTCGCCGTAGAGCGCGCCACCGTCCACCATCGGGTTGATGATGTTGCTCTGGCCGCCGAAGAAGAGGTCCACCTGCGTGAAGCACGCCGGCAGCTTGACCTTGAGTTCCACCTTGGCGTTCTTCGTCTTCGGGAAGTACTTCGTGTCGGAGTCGAAGAGGTACTGCGGCGTGGACCAGTTGGCTGAGGTGGCGTTCGGCATCCGGTAGGAGACCAACGTCACTGGCTCGGTGTCGCACAACGGCAGGTCACCCTCGACCTTCACCCAGGCAGTTGCCTTCGTCGGGTCCCAGCCGTGCTTGAACTTGGCGTCCGCGTTCGGGACGCAGGTCTTGACGTCGTTCACGACCTCGTTGCTGGTCTTGGCGCACCCCGTGCTGGTGAGCGACGCGGTGTTGGAGATCTGTGCTGCAGCCGCGTTGGTGACCTTGACAGTGAAGGTGATCGTGGCGGTCTTGCTCCACAGCAACTGGTCGAACGTCCAGGTGTTGTTGGCCGCATCGAAGGCACCGGTGGCCGAGCTGTCCGCAACCGCCGAGCTCTGGCTCTTGAACACAGTCCCGGCCGGGACCGCGTCGGCCACTACGATGCCCTTGGCCGTACCGCCGTCGTTCTTCACGGTGAGCGTGTAGGTGATCAGATCACCCGCCTTGAGCGTCTTACCCTGCTGGTCGGACGTCTTCGTCAGGCTCAGCTTCGGTGCGCTCACCGTAATCGTTGCCGAGCTGTCGTCGCCCTTGACGGTCCGGTTCTCGTAATTCGCCGTCACGGACGCGGTGTTCGTGGCGACTCGATCAGTCAGGCAGGAGTTTTCCGCCGTCGGCGCACCGAACTTGTCGACCGTCACCGAGATCTTGATCTCACCTGACGCGTGCGCAGCAAGGGACGACACCGTGTAGGTGTGCGTCTTGCCGCTCGGCGGATTGGCCGTCACTCCTGATGGCGGGAGCGTGGCCGCGACAAACGTGACCCCGTCGGGCAGCACGTCGGTGACCACCACGTTAGTGAGCGCGACGTTGCCGGTGTTGGTGTACCTCAAGGTGTACTCGACGCCGTCGTCTTGGTTGATCCCTTCCGTACGGCTGGCCGACTTCTCGATCTTCAGGGAGCACGTCTTCCCCTCGACGTAGTCCCAGCCGACGTTCATCCCGCCTGAGCGGGTGCTCGTGGGGGGCGGACAGCTGGTTATCTCCGTCGTACGGCGGGTGCACATCGGGTCGCACCCAGTACAGGTCGCTCTGCCAGGTGCATTCGTCGGGCAGTGGCGCGGTCAACGTGTAGGTGCCTGCGCCGTACTGCTTTCCATTGTCCGAGGAGTGCGCGAATGCCACCTGGTCGCCGAATGGCTGGATGTAGCCACCCGGCATGGTGTAGGTGGAGAACGAAATCTTGTCGGTCTTGGGCGAACAGTTCTGCGGACCGACGGTGAACGTGGCTGTGTCCCCGTAGACCGTTGAGGACAGAACCTTGCACGGTCCCGCCGACGGCGGTGGGGTGGCAGGCAGCTTGCAGTCGTTCGCCAGAACGTCCGCCCCAGTGACGCCATCAGCGTAGGTCGTGGTGAGGTTCTTACCTGGGTACCCGGCGAACGCCGGGATGATGTCACCGACGTCCGTGCCGTGGCCGCTCTCCTTGCCCTTGTTGAAGATCGAATTGGTCGCTACTTCGTTGGACGTAAACGGGTTGCTCGTACTGCTCGTCGCGTGGCAGATGGTCACTTTGTCGGCGGCGGCATTCGCCACAGCGGCGAGGACCACCCCGCCGCTCGTGATGAGACCCAGCGCCGTCAGCAGCGCGCCCGCTCGGCGCATGGCGCCGCCACGGAGAGATCCGAACACTAAAACCAACCCCTTCTAGTCGTTGCCAACTAGGGGCCGGTCTCACCACTGACTCCCCGCACCACCTCTGGACCGAAGGTCCGGATAGTGACCGTTTCAACGGTGCGGATCCACGTCTCCCCACGCAATCACCGAAGTGATCAACGTCGTACTGACTACAAAGAGTGATCGAACGTCATGTGTTCGTCAAGCACAGTGCCACGAATGTCACCCGAACAGACCCGGACAATCGCCGCGCATTACGCCTGAACGTTGTCCGCGAGGACAGAGCACGCTTACGCACCGTAAGGACGCTCTCCTCTTGCGAGCGGAGCGCCACCGCTACGCAGACGGTCGCGGTCACAGACGGCTACGTCTGGCACCACGGCGGTCAGTGCTTCTGCCAACTATCCGTCGCTGGCAGCATCAGCGACGCTGTGGATTGTCCGATGACGCTCTGTGAGGAGACATCCGTCACGCTGGTCGCAGGGGGCACAGCCGTGGTGGCACCACCGAGGCCCAAGCTCCAGTGACGCACGGGTTGGCGCGCGGCTGGGTCGCCACGCGCCTCACTAGGCCTGCGAGCGACGCCAGCGGATCGCGGCCTCGATGAACTCGTCGATCTCCCCGTCGAGCACCGCGGAGGTGTTGCCGGTCTCCACGTCGGTCCGCAGGTCCTTCACCATCTGGTACGGGTGCAGGACGTAGTTACGGATCTGGGTGCCCCAGCTGGTCGTGCCCTCGCCGCGGATCTCCGCCATCTTCGCGGCGTCGTCCTGCCTGCGGCGCTCCAACAGCTTGGCCTGCAGCACGACCATCGCCGTGGCCCGGTTCTGCAGCTGGCTGCGCTCGTTCTGGCAGGACACCACGATCCCGGTCGGGATGTGGGTGAGCCGCACCGCCGAGTCGGTGGTGTTGACGCCCTGGCCGCCGGGGCCGCTGGAGCGGTAGACGTCGACGCGGATGTCGTCGTCGGGGATCTCGATGTGGTCGACCGCCTCGACGACCGGCACGACGTCGACACCGGCGAACGACGTCTGGCGCCGGGCTTGGTTGTCGAACGGGCTGATCCGCACCAGCCGGTGCGTGCCGTGCTCCCCCGACAGCGTGCCGTAGGCGTAGGGGGCCTTGACCGAGAACGTGGCGGACTTGATGCCGGCTTCTTCGGCGTAGGAGGTGTCGTACACCTCGGTCGGGTAGCCGTGCCGCTCCGCCCAGCGCAGGTACATCCGCAGCAGCATCTGCGCCCAGTCGGCCGCGTCGACGCCGCCAGCCTGGGCCTGGATCGTCACGACGGCCTCGCGCGCGTCGTACTCGCCCGACAGCAGGGTGCGCACCTCCAGCTCGCCGACCGCCTTGCGGACGACCAGCAGCTCGGACTCCGCCTCGGCGAAGGTGTCCTCGTCGTCTTCCTCGACAGCCATCGCGTGCAGCACCACCAGGTCGTCGAGCCGCTGCCGGAGCGCCTCCACCCGGCGGACCTCGCCCTGCAGGTGGGACAGCTTGCTCGTCACCTGCTGCGCCTTCTCAGGGTCGTCCCACAGGTTCGGGGCGCCGGCCTGCTCCTCGAGCTCGACCGCCTCGCGGCGCATCCTGGGCACGTCCAGGACCCGCTCGATCGAGGTCATCGTCGCGTCGAGGTTCTTGAGGTCTTCGGAGAAGTCGATGGGCGGCACGCCTTGCAGCGTAGTCGCTGGGTGCGGCGTCACCGTCGGGGCTGGTGCGGATGGGCGCTAGGCGACAATGGGGCGGTGTCAGCCATGCCCACCACCCCCGTTGCCCGCCCCAGCCGCCTGCGGCCCGCGCTCGCCATCGCGATCGTCGTCGCGCTGGTGGTGGCCGCCGCCATCGGCGTCGGACTGACCCGCTGGCACGCCAGCGGGGGCTCCAACACCGCCGCCGCCGCCCATCGGGCGGCACAGGACAAGCCCGGACCGGTGGTTCTCATCCCTGGCTATGGCGGGGATGCCAGCGCGTTGGACGCCCTGGCTGACCGGCTGCGCCGCGACGGCAAGCAGGCCACCGTGCTGGACCTCCCCGACGGCGGGACCGGAGACCTGCAGGTTCAGGCCGACGCGCTCGCCCGCACCGTCGACACGCTGATCACCGGGGGCGCACCGTCCGTCGACCTCGTCGGCTACTCCGCCGGCGGCGTCGTCGCCCGTCTCTACCTCGCCGACCACCCGGACGCCGGCACCGTCCGCCGGGTGGTGAGCCTCGGCTCGCCGTTCCACGGCACCCAGCTGGCCGGGCTCGCCGCCAGCTTCGCGCCGAGCCTGTGCGGCGTCGCGTGCCATCAGCTCGAGCCGGACAGCAGCCTGCTCGACCGCATCGACGGACTCACCCTCACCGCCAGCGGTGTGGCCTGGCTGTCCCTGTGGAGCACCTCCGACGAGGTCGTCACTCCACCCGACTCCTCGTCGCTGGCCGGCGCGGTCAACGTCCCGCTGCAGACCGTGTGCGCGGACTCCTCCGTCGCCCACAACGCGTTGCCCACCGATCCGCTGGTGGTCGGCCTGGTGCTGACCTCGCTCGGCAAGGGCGCGTTGCCCCACCCGGGGCCGACGTACTGCGACTCGCTGCGATCCCGCGGCATCTAGCCACGCTCGCTCCGTCAGGCCGGCCCGTCGATCGCCCGCCAGCGCAGCGGGCTGGACAGCACCATGGTGCTCGACGGCTGCCCGAAGACGGCGAGCCGGTCGATGAGCACCTCGAACGCCTCCATCGAGGCGACCGCGACGCGCAGCGTGCAGCACGCGCCGCCGGTCACCCGGTGCAGCTCCAGCACGCCGTCCCAGGTCAGCACGTCCGGGTCGCGCAGCACGCACCGCGGGCCGTAGCACGACATCTGGACCAGCGCCGTCACCGGACGGCCGACCCGCGCGAGGTCGACGTGCGCGTGGTAGCCGGTGATGACACCGGCCTCCTCCAGCCGGCGGACCCGCTCGGCCACCGCCGGCGGGGACAGGCTCACCCGCCGCGACAGCTCGTTGTAGGACAGCCGGCCGTCGCCCTGCAGCTCGGTGAGCAGTGCCCAATCGGTGGCGTCCACGGTCCTCCCAGGTCTCGTTGTGGGTGCTCGCGACCCGCAACTTTGCGTTTGCAAAGCGATCGGCCTGATTTGGCGACTCTTCAACGGCACAACGGATCGCTACGCCGTCCTCGAACCCTTCCAGATGGGCACTACACCAGGCCACTATGGTTCGCCCGGTATCTCGTATCTCAGGAGCACCCATGGTCTACGGCCGCAGAGGCACCACGACCGCAGTCGCGGCCACCGACACCCCGATCCTGGACTTCGGCGGCGCGGCCACCCCCTACAGCGACTACGCCTGCCTGGAGCAGCTGCTGACCTTGCAGCGCCCGCGCACCGACCACGCCGTGGAGATGTCGTTCGTCGTCACCACGCAGGTGATGGAGCTGATCTTCAAGCTGTTGCGGCACGAGTGGGAGGAGGCGCGCCGCCTCATCAGGTGCGACGACGTACGGGGCGCGCTCGCCGTCCTGCGCCGTGCCAACCACCATTTCGAGGTGCTCAATGCCAGCTGGCAGATGCTCATCACGCTCACCCCGACCGAGTTCAACAGCTTCCGGGACGCCCTGGGCGAGGCGTCGGGGTTCCAGTCCTACCTGTACCGGCACCTGGAGTTCCTGGTCGGGAACAAGTCCGCGTCGCTCGTGCGCCCGCACCGGGACACCCCCGGCGCGTTCGAGGAGCTGCAGGCGGCGCTAGCCGCGCCGAGCCTGTACGACGAGGTGCTCGCGCTCCTGGCCCGCCGCGGGTTCGCGGTGCCCGACTCCGCGCTCGACCGGGACTTCACCCTGCCGTACACGCCCTCCGACGACGTCGAGAAGGTGTGGGTCGCGGTCTACGCCGACGATCGCAGCGACAACGAGCTGCTCGAGCTCGCCGAGGTGCTGCTCGACCTGGCCGAGCGGTTCACCACCTGGCGCCAGCGGCACCTCAACTCGGTGAAGCGCGCCATGGGCACCAAGCCGGGCACCGGCGGGTCGGCCGGCGTGGAGTGGCTGGCGCGCATCGTGTCCCAGGACGTGTTCGCCGACCTGTGGTCCTCGCGCACGGCGATGTAGGTCAGTCCCGGAGCGGCATCTGGGCGTGAGCGGTCGCGGTGAGCTCCACCCCGCCCCCGTGCTCGCCGGTGATCACATTCACGAACGGCAGGCGCACCGTGGTCCGGAAGGTCACGGTGACGGTCCGCCCATCGGGCGAGGAGGCGCGGACCACCTCCAGGCCACCGAATCGCTCGCGCAGGCCCTGCTGTTCGACGTAGGCGACGACGACCGCGTGCAGCGCGGCGTCGCTGATCGGCAGCGTGTCGGTGTAGTCCCGCAGATAGAGGGACCGTTCGTCGACCGACTGGGCCGCGACGACTGCGGCGCCATCGGCTGCGGACGCCAGCGACCGCTGGGCGAGGAAGACGGCGGACGCATCGGTCGCCACCGTCATCACCAACGCGGCGATGGCGAAGTACCCGAGAACGAGCAGCATGAGCTGCCCGGAATCCCCGGCGGGCCGCCGCCACCCGGGCCACCGTTGCACGCGTGTCACCGAGCCACCGCCCGGTAGGTATCGACGACCGTGTCGTGGCGGGCATGGATCGGCACCAGCGGGTGACCGAACATCCGCGGCAGGAATGGCAGGTCGACCGCGCTGTCGATTCGCACGTGGACCACGGTCTGCGGGACCAACGCGCATGGCGACGGCGAGCATTCGATCCGCAGGTCATTCATGCCGAGCTCGATGCCCTGATCGCGCATGGCCAGCCACGCCGCCGCTTGCGCGTTGGCGCGTCCCTCGTCCGTGGTGCCGGCGCTCACAAATGCGCGGCCAGCCTCACGCGTTGCCTGCGTGATGCCGTAGGCGGCGCGCTGGACGGAGAACACGGCAAGGATCACGTAGACCAACGGCACCATCAGCAAGATGGCCAGCCAGGTGAACTCGACGATCGCGTTACCCGCCTCCTGGTCACGTCGTTGCCGACCATCACACGGTCGGCCGCGCACCATCCGCAGCAAGGGCGCGATCATCCGCCCTCCCAGAAGGCGTGCCCGCGCACGCGGAGCGAGCGCGGCCCGAACGGGCCGATGAGCGGCAGCCGCGAGGTGACCTCGACCTCGACGGCGGGCACCGACCCGACCATGACCGTGCGGGCCGCCACCGTCCCCGGCCGGGCCATCGGCAAGGCATTCGACGTGCACCGCTGCGTGCGTTGCACGCCGTCAGCCAACGTGCGGTCGGCGTTGGCCGCGAACCGTGCGCCCTCCTGGGCGCACGACACCAGGGTGTTGCGCACGTACATGGCAAGCCCGACCTGCATGACCCCGAGGAACAACGTCGTCAGCAGCACGGAGACCAGCACGAATTCGACCACCGCGGAGCCGGCGTCGCGCAGGTCGCCCGCGACGACACCGCCAGCGGCGCCGGCCTCGCCATGAGGCTCGGCACTGCTGCCGGCGCCTCCGACGTCGCGAGGACCGGCTCCGTCAGGTGCCACTGCCTGAGCCAGGCGCGACGTTGTCGAGCGCCTGATGAAGGATCGACATGAGTGCATCTCGCGCGAATGCCCAAATGACGGCGACAAGCCCGGCGGTCATCAAGGTGATGAGCACCCATCCCGGGACGTCCCCCCGGTCGGGCTCACGACGCATTCGCGCGATCCGCGTGCTCACCCCCGTCATCGCGTGCGTCAGCGCGCCCGCAAGCAAACTCGAGATAGCCATGAGTCCCTCCGGTTGAGTGGTGCAGTCGTCACATCACGGACAGGTTGAGCGCGAAGAAGCCTGGAAACAAAGCAAAGAGAACGGTGATGGGCAAGATCAAGAAGACGACCGGGATCATCATCGCGATCTCCTTCTTGCCGCCGACCTCGAGCAGCGCCCGCTTACCGGTCTCCCGGACGTCGACCGCCTGGGCGCGGAGCACATCGGCGAGCGGCGTGCCCCGCTCGACCGCGACGGCGACACCGTCGGCGAAACGAGCCAGGGGCGGCAGCGACGTACGAGCGGCCACCTGCTCCAGCGCATGGACCAGGCCGGCGCCCGCCCGGGCCTGGGCGAGAACGAAGTCGAGCTCCTTGGCCAGCTCGCCGCGACTGGACCGGGTCACACGTTCCAGCGCCCCGACCGGTCCCTCACCCGCCGCGACCGCGAGGGCGAGCAGCTCGGCAATCGTCGGGAACTCGGCCAGCATCCGCACCTCACGCTGACGCACCTCACGAGTGAGCATCCGATCGCGCACGAAGATGCCGGCCACCGCGGCAGCCAACGTGAAGATGAAGAGCGCCACGGCGGGCCGTGCCGGATCGTCAGCGAGCATCGCCAGGCTGATCACCAGCCCGACCACCAAACCGACGGCACCGCACATCACCTGCTCGGCGCGGAACTCCTCGAGCGTCATGCCTCGACCGGCCTGCAGCAGGCGCCGCCGAATACCACCGGCACCGCCGAACACGCGGTCAAGCATCCTGATCCCGTCACCGAGGATCGGCCGGAGGATCCGCTCGAGCGTCGGGAACGGGGTCAACGCCTGGTCGGCGCTGAGAAGCCTCGACGGCTTGGGCGCGTCGCGCAGGTAGGGGGCTAGACGCGCGTCCAACCCGGGCCGTCGCAAGACCGGCAGACGGAACACCGCCAAGCAGGCACCCGCCCCCGCGAGCCCGCCCAGCGCCGCGCCGACCATCCACGGGTTCATCGCAGCACCCGCTGCTCCTGGGGAAGCCGCCCGATCCGCATCATCAGCCGGTACGCCGCGAGCGACAGCCCGGCGCCCACCAACAAGCACGACGACGCCTGCGGCGGAGTTGTAGGCGCGAACCGCCTGCGGATTGAGCGAGAGCAACCCGAGCAGCAGCCACGGAGCAGCCACCGCCAGCCGGGCACCATTGACCGACCACCCTTGCCGGGTCTCCAGCTCGGCTCGCGTCCGCGCGTCCTCACGCAAGAACGTGGACAGCGTGCGCAGCAACCGTCCGAGGTCGGACCCGCCTACCTCGCGGGCCAGCCGCAAGGACTCGACGATCCGGTCGCCGACCGGATCGGCCAGCGTCTCCTTGAGCCGGTCCAGGCATTCGGAGAACCGACCCGACGCCCGGTAGTCCTCGCCGAAGCGCAGGAACGGACGACGCAACTCGTCGGGACCTCGGAGGCCAAGCTGGCTCAGCGCCTCGGGCAGCGACATCCCCGCGCGCACCGCGGAGGCCAGGTTGTCCACCGCCTCGGGCCACAGGTCGCGCAGCTCACCACGCCGTTTGCGCTGCCGGTAGCGCACGGCGGAGATTGGCGCCGAGGCAGCGAAAGCACCGAAGGCGCAAGCGATAGGTGGAGCCTGCGACACCAGAGCGGTCGCGACGAACACGAAAAGGCCGAGGCCAACGCACGCGGTGACCAGCTGGCCCGGTGTGACGGATTCGATGCCCGCCTGCAGGAGCAGCTCGGTCAGCCTCGCCGACATCGGCGGGCGACGCCGAGCCCGACGCGGCGGCCGGCGGTCACCGGAGCGCCACACGAGGAACAGGCCAATTCCCAAGACCAGGCCGACGAGTGCGCCCACGCTAGGACACCGGCTCACGTGCGGACTGGCTGAGCAGCACCGGTAGGTCGAATCCCGCGCTGGCGAACCGGTCGAGGTGCGGCGGATAGCCATCCGCGCGGACGAGCGCGCCACCACGGGTGGTGAAGATGTCCGCCGTCTCGATGACGTCACCCTCGACCCGGCCGGGCACCGCCACGATCTCGCGGACCTTTCGGTGCCCGCGATGATCGGTGAGCGCATGCACGACCAGGTCCACGCTGCTCGCCACCGTCGGTATCACGAACGAGCTTCCGATGTTGTCGCCGGCGAGCAACGGAAGCGTGCACAGCTTGGTGACCGCCTCGCGCGCGCTGTTGGCGTGGATGGTCGCCATGCCCGGCAGACCGCTGTTGAGCGCGATGAGCAGGTCGAGGCACTCCTCCTGCCGCACTTCGCCGACGATGATGCGGGACGGCCGCATCCGCAGTGCTTCCTTGACCAGGCGACGCAGCCGGATCTCCCCGGTCCCCTCTAGGCTCGCCTGCCGTGTCTGCAGTGCCACCACGTCGGGCAGGGGCACCTTCAACTCGAAGACCTCTTCGCAGGTGATCACTCGTTCGCGCGCCGGGATCGCGGCCGACAGGCAGTTGAGCAAGGTCGTCTTGCCCGCTTGCGTGCCGCCGGCGACGATGACGTTGAGGCCAGTGGCGACCGCGGCCTCGAGGAATCGGCCGCCTGCGGACGTCAGCGTGCCCACCGCCACCAGGTCGTCCAGGGACCTCGCCGCGAGCACGAACTTGCGGATGTTCACCGCCCAGTGCTGGCGGGTGATGTCGGGGATGACGACGTGCAGCCGGCTGCCGTCGGGGAGCATCGCGTCGACGAACGGCGTAGACAGGTCGACCCGGCGGCCCGACGACTTCAGCATCTTCTCGACCAGGTCGCGCACCTGCGCGGCGGACAGGATGGTGGTGGTCAGCTCGCTGCGACCACGCCGGGCGATGAACACCCGACCCGGCTCGTTGATCCAGACCTCCTCGACCGTCTCGTCGTCGAGGTATCGCTGCAGCGGCCCGAACCCGACGACGGCGTCATAGACGGCTCGACTGGCCTCCGCCCGATCCGCCAGCGGGCGGCAACGTGCTGGACAGGCTCCGGTCGTCGTAGTCCTCGACCACATCCGCGACCAGCCGCCGCACGGCAGCCGCGTCGGCGACCGGGTCGATGCCGCGCCGACGGACCAGCTCGCGAACCTCGTCCTCGACGACGGCAATCGCGTCCATGCTGCTCGGCCGCTCCCCCCACTGCGCGGAGCACCGACTAGCCGGTTCCCTCGTCCATGGCAGGCGGAGACTAGCCTGGGTTCGGTTCAATGGATCAAGGTTCGGAATGACCATCTGTGGACACCGCCGATCGACGGAGTATCATCGGCGGCCCTAGCGGCGCTGTGCGTCCAACCTCAGTCGTTGGGCAGCAGCACCGCGCGACCCCGGAGCTTGCCGGCGCGCATCCGGTCGTAGACGGCGAGCGCATCGGTCAGCGGGAACTGCTCGATGTGCATGGAGATCTTCCCGGCCTGGGCGAGCGCCACGACCTCGTCCAGCTCCGGGAGCGTGCCCCAGTACGGCACCGCCACCGAGCACTCCCACGGGACCTGGAAGGCCGCGACGGGTAGCGCGCCACCGGCAAGGCCCACGATGGTCAGGTCGCTCAGGACGCCAGCCAACGTGGCCGCCAGGTCGACCGTGGGCTGTGCCCCGACGAAGTCCAGCACCAGCTGGGCACCAAGGCCGTCGGTCACGTCGTTGACCAGCGCCAGCGCATCGTCGGGCTTGACGGCGTGATCGGCGCCGACCTCGCGGGCCAGCTCCAGCTTGTCCTCGGCCAGATCGACGGCGATGATCTGTGCCGGGCTGAGCGCCTTGAGGATCGCGATCCCCATGTGGCCCAGGCCCCCCGCGCCGATGACCACCGCGGTCGTGCCGGGTTCGAGCCGGGCAGTGAGCGCTTGATCGCGTGGTAGGGCGTGAGCGCGGCGTCGGTCAGCGGCGCGGCCACTCGCGGGTCCAGATCACCGAGCGGCCGCACCCACCGGGCAGCCGGCACCAGCATGTACTCAGCCATCGCGCCGTCCTTGCCGAGCCCGCCGCCGAACGCACCGGCCCGGCCGGCCCGCATGCAGTACTGCTCGGCGCCCGTCGCGCAGGTGCGGCACATGCCGCAGCCCCACGGGCCGTAGACGATGACGGGGTCACCCTCGGTCAGGCCGATCAACGCCCACGCCCGACGGACGCGACCCAGCCCGCGCGCCTCGTGCCCGAGGGTGAACGGCACCGAGGCTGGCAAGCGTGCCCGCCGGCCACTCCATGAGGTGCAGGTCGGAATGGCACACCCCGGCGCTCGCCACCTTGATGAGGACCTGACCGGGTCCCGGCTCTGGGATCGCCACGTCCCTCAGCTCCGGACGCTGCTGCCAGGCAACCAGCTGAATGGCCTTCATGGCACCTCTCCCTGCTCGTCGGAAAGCCTGCGGTTCAAGCCTGGCTAGGCACGTCGCCGCGCGCTAGAGCCGGAAGTCCCTACCTCGCGCAGAGTCAGCTGCGCCGAAGCCCACCGCTCACGCGCTGTGGATCGCCACCGACGAGCGACCGCTCGGCACCGGCTAGCGTGACCATTCCGGAGGAAGGGGGGCTGTGCACGTCACCGTCACCCTGCTCGCACCCGAGAGCCAGGGCGCCGGTGCCATCGCGGTCGACGTGTCGATCGATACGACGCCGGCCCACTCCCCTCGCTGACCTGCTCCCCGAGCTCGTCACTGCCCTCGGCCTTACGCCCACCGAGGCGATCACGGCTTCGATCGACGGTCAGCCTTTCGACACCTCCCTCGACGTCGAGGCAGTTCTCGTGGAGGGAGGTCGGCTGACCCTGGGCACCGCAGGCGGCCATCACGACCAGCTCACCCCAACCGCGCGGACCGGCCAGCACGAGCTTCGAGTCGTCGGCGGTCCCGCTGCGGGCCTCGCTGTCCCGCTCACCGGTGGTCGGCTAATCATCGGCCGGTCACCAGCGGCCGAGGTGTACCTCGACGATCCTGACGTCTCGCGCGGACACGCCGCCGTCACCGTCGGGCCGCACACGGGGTGGCCGTGGTCGACCTGCACTCCACCAACGGCACGACGATCGACGGATCGCCGATCGGTGCTGCTCCTGTCGTCCTGCCCACCGGCGCCGCGCTCGGTGTCGGCTCCTCGACGCTCACCATCGCGCCGTCGAGCCAGGTTCCCGTCACGGTGTACCGCGGCGCCGGCGGCCACCGCTCCTTCAACCGGCCACCAAGGGTCCGCCCCCACCGTGCCCCGGCGTTCGCATCGATTTTCCGGCGGCGCCGATCCCCGCGACCGCCCAGCCGGCTACCCGTCATCGCGATCGTGGCGCCGCTGGTACTGGGAGTGGTGCTCGCCATCGTCATCGGTCGACCGGAGTTCCTGCTGTTCGCCCTGCTCTCGCCGACGGTCATGGCGGCGCAGTGGCTTTCCGACCGGCTCGGGCGCCGCAAGTCCGGGCGCACGGCCAGACGGGAGTACGCCGCGTCCTACGCCGCCGCCGAAGCGTCGCTCACCCTTGCCCTGCAGGCCGAGGAGGCGTACCGCAGAGATCTGGCTCCGGACGCGGCCGCGTCTGACCCACATCGCGACGGGCCCGGGACCTCGACTGTGGGAACGCCGCGTTGCACGACGACGACTTCGCCCTGCTGCGCCTCGGTCTTGCCGACCTGCCGGCCCACCTCGAGGTGCAGGGCGGACCGGGCGCTCCGGCGCTGGCTCGACGCGTGCCGCTCACCCTTCGGCTCGAGCGTGGGCGCCAGGTCGGATCACCTCCGTCGGGGGTACTGGGTCTCGCTGGACCGGACACCACGCGTCCTCGGGCTCGCCCGATTCGTGGTCGCCCAGGCGGGGTTGCTGCACAGCCCACGTGACCTGGGCATCGTCCTGCTCACCACGCCGGACCGCGCCGCTGAATGGGCGTGGGTGCGTTGGCTCCCGCACCTGAGGCCGGCGCTGGGACAGGACTGCCAGCTCCTCGTTGGCACGGACCCCGCTTCGGTCGCGGCCCGGGTCGCCGAGCTCACCGCGCTCGCCGACACCCGCCGAGCCGCGGTGACCAACCGGGCCGGCCAGTCGACCGGAGCGCGCGATCCTCGTCGTCGTCGACACGCGCTCGCGCCCTGCGCGACACCCCCGGCCTGGCCGATCTGCTCCGCCATGGGCCGCAGGTCGGCGTCTTCGCGCTGTGCCTCGACACCGACCCGGCGCAGCTCCCCGAGACGTGCACCGCCGTGGCCGTGGTCTCCGGCCACGGCGGCACCCGGCTCACGCTTCAGACGACGACGGTGGACCACGCGAAGGGTTCATCGATGCGGTTTCCGCGCCGTGGGCCGAACGGGTCGCCCGGGCGGTCGCGCCGCTGCGCGACGACACCCCCGGGATCACCGCCACCGACCTCCCGCGCGAGGTCCGATGGCTGAGCCTGTCGGGCCTGCCTGCTGACCACACGGCCGAGGACCGGCCGACGCGATGGCCGCCGCGATCGCTGACCGGTGGCGGCACAGCACGTCGCCGTCGACGACTCCTCGGCTCCGGCCCCAGCGGGCCGTTCCATGTCGACCTGGTCCGCGACGGACCGCACGTGCTGGTGGCGGGGACGACAGGATCGGGCAAGAGCGAGCTGCTCCAGACCTTGGTCGGCTCGCTCGCGACCAACGCGTCGCCCAACGACCTCACCTTCGTGCTCGTCGACTACAAGGGCGGAGCGGCGTTCGGGGCGTGCGCCGCGCTGCCGCACACCGTCGGCCTGGTCACGGACCTCGACGGGCCGCTCACCCAGCGGGCGCTGACCTGCCTCGATGCCGAGCTAAGGCGCCGTGAGCGCCTGCTCGCCGATGCCGGGGCCGTCGACCTGGCCGCCTATCGGAGGGCCGGCCACCGACTTGCCCGGCTCGTCCTGGTGGTCGACGAGTTCGCCACGCTGGCCGAAGAGCTGCCCGACTTCGTCCGTGGGCTCGTCTCCGTCGCGCAGCGCGGCCGCTCGCTCGGGCTTCATCTGGTGCTCGCCACCCAGCGCCCCGAAGGCGTGGTGAGCGCCGACATCCGCGCCAACACCCAGCTGCGCATCTGCCTGGCGGTGCCCACGGGAGACGGAGTCGCGCGACGTCATCGACTCCCCCGTCGCCGCCCACCTCGATCGGCGCACCCCTGGCCGGGCCTTCGCCCGGACCGGGCACGCCGAGCTGCACGCCTTCCAGACGGCGCGGGTCGGCGGCCGCTCTGCCGGCGAGTTCTCGTCCCGGGCACGGGTACGCGCCGCGCCGTTCTCCTCGCTCGGCGCACCGCCTGACGGGCCACGAGGGGCCGCGGATCAGCCGACCGCAGCGATCGACCCTGCTGGCCAGGCCGCCCACCGACCTGGATCTCATCGTCGAGGCCTGCCGCAGCGCCGCCATGTCTCTCGGCATCGAACGACCGGCGGCTCCATGGCCACCGCCGCTCCCGGCCGTGCTGGTCATCCCCGAGCACCCGGGCGGACTGCGACTGCCCTTCGCCCGGCTGGACCGGCCTGACCGCCAAGCGCAGCCGGACCTGGCGTTCGACCTGGACACCGCCGGTCACCTGCTCATCGTGGGAACGTCACGAAGTGGACGCACGACGGTGCTGCGCGCCCTCGCCGGCGCCGTCGGCCGCGGCACCAGCGTCGCCGACGTGCACCTGTACGGGATCGACGGCGGGAACGGCGGCCTGGCAGCCATGGCGGCGCTCCCCCATTGCGGCGCGGTCGTCGAAGTGTCGGCCCGTGACCGGCTTCACGGGCTGCTCGGCTACCTCCTCGCTGAAGTCGATCGCCGCACCCGGCTCATCGCCGCCCAAGGCTGTGGATCGCTGGTCGACCAGCGGGCAAGGGCATCCGCTGCCGACCGAATACCCCACCTGCTGGTGCTGGTAGACGGCTGGGAATCGCTGGCCGCCCAGGGCGACTCGGCGGTCGCCGACACGGTGATCGACGCGGTGTGGACGTTGCTCCGCGATGGCGGGAGCGTCGGGGTCCACCTGGCGATCACCACCGACCGGGCCGGACTCGTCGGCCGGCTGGCCTCCAGCATCGACCAACGACTGATCCTGCGCTTGGCCGACAAGGGCGACTACGCCAGCGTCGGGCTGTCCCCGCGTGCGGTGCCGACCCAGATGCCACCGGGACGCGGCATCTGGGTCGATGGACTGGTCACCGCGCAGACATTCCTTCTCGACGACGACCCCTCCGGCCGGTCCCAGGTCGGAGCGCTCCAGGCTCTCGCCGAGGCGGCTCACGCTCGCGAGGCGGAGCTGAGCACGGTGTGCGGTCCGCGCCGGTTCGACCCGCTTCCAGCCCAGGTTCGCCTGGTGCAGCTGCACCGACCCGAGTGCCCGCCGCCGGATCCCAGCCGGGTTCTGCTCGGCCTGAGCGCCGACCACGAGCCGGTCGGCGTCGACCTCGATGATGCCGGCCCGGGGTTCGTCGTCGCCGGGCCTACCCGGTCAGGGCGCAGCGCCGCGCTGGTCACCCTCGCGGTCGGCCTCCATGCCGCGGGCCGAACGGTCATCGTGATCGCGACCCGTGCTTCACCGCTGCGCGAGGCGGCCGCCGAGCTCGGCTTCCCGGTGCTCACCGACAGGGGCGACGCCACCGCGTTGCGCGAGCGCCTCGTTGCGGCCTGCGGAGGCGACGACGCAGGTCGAAGCGAGGCTGCCGACGGCGTCGGGCCGCCAGCGCTGATGGTCGACGACGCGGAGCTGCTCTCCGCGTCGCCCATCGGCGACCTGCTCGACCAGGTGGCGCAAGGTGCTCGCCACAGCGGCCAGCTCCTCATCGTCGCGGGCGCCACCGACGACCTCGCGGTGGGCTTCCGCGGCTTCGTCGCCGAGGCCCGCCGCTCGCGTAGCGGGCTCCTCCTGTGCCCGCGCGGCCCGTTGGACGGCGAGGTGCTCTCCGTCCGCCTTCCGCGCGGCGCGCCCTGGTACGCGGCGCCGGCCGCCGGCGACGGACCCGCCGGGCGCGGCCTGCTCGTCGTGCGGGGCGCCGTCGAGCAGATCCAGGTCGCGCTGCCGTGAGGTGTCAGCCGTCCCGTGAGTGCCGCCCGTGATCACGAAGATTCACACGGGTCGTGACCCGTGTGAATCTTCGTGATCACCGCGGCGCGAGGAGCTGCGGCCCGCTCACGCCCCCGGCAGCGACGCCGCCTTCACCAGCGCGCGGATCTCCCGCATCGCCACCGACAGCGTCGCCAGGTCCGGCGTCCCGCCGACGACCAGCTCGTCGAGCATCGCGTGCGCGCGGTTCACCGCCGCCGCATTGGCCTGCATCCACCCCGCGATCCGGTCCTCCAGCGGCAGCGACGACGTCCGTCGACAGCAGCACGTCGGCAACCAGCTCGGAGTGCGCCGCGTACAGGTCGTCGCGCAGCGCCGCCCGCGCCATCGTGTGCCAGCGGGTGTCCCGCGGTAGCTCGACGACGAGGTTGCGCACCGCGGACAGCCGCAGCCGGTCGGCCAGGTCGAAGTGGACCGCCGCGACCTCCTCGACCGGTCGCGCCGAGATCGCCGCGACATCGACGATGGACAGCGCCGCGTACAGCGCCGACATCGCCGCGGCCCGCCGTGCCACCTCGCTCGGGATACCGGCTGCCCGCAGCGACTCCTCGCGGCCCTGTCGGTACTCCGCGTCGGAACCGCGCAGCAGCTCCGGCAGTACAGCAGCTACCTGGGCGATACCGGCGGCGAAGAAGTCGATCGTGCCCTGGATGTCGATCGGGGTGCGCCGGTTGTTGAGCAGCCAGCGGCTGCCGCGTTCGGCGAGCCGTCGCGCCTCGAGCAGCAGGTCCGCCTGGACCGCGCTCGGCACCACGTTGTCCAGTGCCTCGACCGACCGCCGGTGCGCCTCCAGGCCGAACACCTCGTTCGCCACCGTGTAGGCGCGGGCGATGTCCGCAGCCGAAGCCGTGGTGTCCCCGGCCGCCCGGAAGGCGAACGTGGTGCCCACCTCGTTGACCATGCGGTTGACGACCTTCGTCACCACGATCTCGCGGCGCAGCGGGTGTTGCTCCATCGCACCCGCGAACCGCTCGCGCAGCAACGTCGGGAAGTAGCCGACCAGCTCGCGCTGCAAGAACGGGTCCTCGGGCAGGTCGGACGCGAGCAGCTCCTCGGACAGCGTGATCTTCGCGTAGGCGAGCAGCACGGCCAGCTCCGGTCGCACCAAGCCTGTCCCCGCCAGTCGCCGTGCGGCGATCTCCTTGGTGGAGGGCAGGAACTCCACCTCCCGGTTGAGCTGGCCCGCCTTCTCCAGCGCGTTCATGTAGGCGTCGTGCACGTGCAGCATGCCCGGCGCCTGGGCGAGCGAAAGGGCCAGCGCGACGTTCTGGTCGTAGTTGGTGGCGAGCACCAGCTCGGCCACTTCGTCGGTCATCTGGGCGAGGGTGTCGTTGCGCTCCTCGACCCGCATGTCACCCGAGCGCACCGCGGTGCCCAGCAGGATCTTGATGTTGACCTCGTGGTCGGAGGTGTCCACCCCGGCCGAGTTGTCGATGGCGTCGGTGTTGTTGAGCCCGCCGGTGCCCTCGGGCCCCGCTGCGCGCGTACTCCACCCGGCCCAGCTGGGTGAAGCCGAGGTTGCCGCCCTCACCGACGATCCGGCAGCGCAGGTCACGCCCGTCGACGCGTGGTCGCGTCACCCGCCCGGTCGCCGACCTGCGCGTGGGTCTCGGTGGACGCCTTGACGTAGGTGCCGATGCCGCCGTTCCACAGCAGGTCCACCGGCGCGGGCAGGATCGCCTTGATGAGGTCGTTCGGCGGCGAGGTGGTCGGCGTCGATGCCCAGCGCCTGCTGCACCTGCGGCGACAGCGGGACCTTCTTGAGCGTGCGGGCAAGACGCCGCCGCCCTCGGAGATCAAGGCTGGCGTCGTAGTCCGCCCACGAGCTGCGCGGCAGGTCGAACAGCCGCTGTCGCTCGGCGAACGAGGCGGCGGCGTCCGGGTTCGGGTCGATGAAGATGTGCCGGTGGTCGAACGCGGCCAGCAGCCGTGAGTGCTCGCTGCGGAGCAACTCCGTTGCCGAACACGTCGCCCGACATGTCACCGATGCCGACGCAGGTGAAATCGGTCGTCTGGCAGTCGACGCCGAGCTCGCGGAAGTGCGCCTTCACCGACTCCCACGCTCCGCGGGCGGTGATGCCCATGCCCTTGTGGTCGTAGCCGGCCGAACCGCCCGAGGCGAACGCGTCGCCGAGCCAGTAGCCGTAGTCGGCGGCGATGCGCGTTGGCAGTGTCGGAGAACGCGCGCCGTGCCCTTGTCGGCGGCCACCACGAGGTAGGTGTCATCGCCGTCGTGGCGCACCACGTCGGCAGGGCGGGACGACCTGGCCGTCGACGAGGTTGTCGGTCAGGTCGAGCAGGCCACGGATGAAGTCCTGGTAGCACGCGACCACCTCGGCGCCCAGCGCGTCGGCCTGCGGCCGGCGGCCGCTTGACGACGAAGCCGCCCTTGGAGCCGACCGGCACGATGACGGCGTTCTTCACCGTCTGCGTCTTGACCAGGCCGAGCACCTCGGTGCGGAAGTCCTCGAACCGGTCCGACCAGCGCAGGCCACCGCGCGCCACCGTGCCGAACCGCAGGTGCACGCCCTCGATCCGTGGCGAGTACACGAAGATCTCGAACTTCGGCCGCGGCAGCGGCATGTCGGCGATCTGCTCGGAGGCGAACTTCAGCGACAGGTACGGCTTGGGCGCGCCCGCCGCGTCGCGCTGCCAGAAGTTGGTCCGCAGCGTGGCCTGGACCAGCTCGAGCAGCCCGCGCAGGATGCGGTCCTCGTCCAGGCTCGCTCACCCCGTCCAGCAGCTCGGTGATCTGCTCGCTGATCGCGTCCGCGCGCGCGCCCGCACGTCCGCGTCGCGCCCGCCGGCCGGGTCGAACCGCTCCTCGAACAGCGCGCACCAGCAGCCGGACGATCGGCACCTGGCGCGTTCACCGTCGACTCGATGTAGTCCTGGCTGAACGTGGAGCCCATCTGGCGCAGGTACTTGGCGTAGGCGCGGAGCACCACCACCTCGCGCCAGGACAGCCCGGCCCGCAGCACCAGCGCGTTGAAGCCGTCGCTCTGCGCGTCACCGCGCCAGGCGGCCGCGAACGCCTCCTCGAACAGCTCCTTCACCGCTTCCGGGTCGGCCTGCACGGCGCCGGCGTCGTAGCGGAGCCCGAAGTCGTAGATCCAGGCGCGCGTCGCGTTGGTCCGCGTCCATCTGGTACGGCCGCTCGTCGGTGACCTCCACGCCCATCCGCGACAGCAGCGGCAGGACGTCGGACAGCGACATGGGCGCGCCGAGGCGGTAGACGGTCAGGTGCCGCACGCCGGGTGCGGCGTCATCGGGGTCGTACAGGTCCAGCCCGAGCTCGTCGGACGTGGCCGAGCGCCTCGAGCCGGGCGATGGCGTCGACCGCCCGCGACACCTCGAAGTCTTCCTTGTAGGCCTCGGGGAACGCGTCCCCGTACACCTTCAGCAGCGCGCTGGCCCGCTCCTCACCGTAGATGTCGATGAGCAGCTCGGCCAGGTCGTCGTCCCAGGACCGGGTGACGGCCACCAGCCGACGCTCGAGCGCCGCGACGTCGATCTCGCGCTCGTGGCCCGCGCTCGACGCGCACGACGAAGTGCACGCGGGCGAGCACCGACTCGGTCACGCTGAGCGTGTAGTCGATGCTCGTGCCGTCGAGCGTCTCCAGCAGGATCGACTGCATCCGCAGCCGGGCACGGGTGTTGTAGCGGTCCCGCGGCAGGTAGACCAGGCAGGACAGGAAGCGACCGTAGTCGTCCCGGCGCAGGAACAACCGCAGCCGCCGCCGCTCCTGCAGGTGCAGCACGCCCATCGCGATGTCGCACAGGTCCGGAGTGGAGATCTGGAACATGTCGTCGCGCGGGTAGTCCTCCAAGACCTGCAGCAGGTCCTTGCCGCCGTGGCTGTTCGCGGTGAAGCCGGACATGGCCAGCACCGACACTGCCTTGTCGCGCAGCACCGGGATGCGCATGATGCTCTCGGAGTAGGCCGTCGAGGTGAACAGGCCGAGGAAGCGCCGCTCGCCGGTCACGTTGCCGTCCGCGTCGAATGTCTTGATGCCGAGGTAGTCCAGGTAGGCGCTACGGTGCACCGTCGACCGCGAGTTCGCCTTGGTGATGATGAGCAGGTTCGCCTGGCGCGCCTTGGCACGCGCCTCGTCAGGCAGCCTGGCGAAGCTGCCGGACAGCGGCTTGTCCGGACGCAGGATGCCCAGGCCGGTACCGGGCACCGCGGCGAGCGCATCGCCGTCGCCGTCGTCGACCAGCCGGTACTCGCGGTAACCGAGGAAGGTGAAGTGGTCGTCGACCAACCAGCTGAGCAGCTCGCGGCCTTGGGCGACCTCATCTGCCGGCAGCGCTGGGGGCGTCGCTTCGAGCTCAGCGGCGATGGCGAGTGCGGCGGCCCGCATCCGCGGCCAGTCCTCGACGCTCTCCCGCACGTCGCGCAGCACGTTCAGCAGGTCGCGCGCATGGCCTCGCGCTCGTGCGGCGCCTGCCGGTCGATCTCGAGCCGGATCCAGGACTCGACCTGGGCACCGGCCGGCGCCTCGTCGGCGTCGACCTCCGGCAGCAACTCCTGCAATGCGCCGTTCAGATCGCGGCGCACCACGAGCTGCGGGTGGATGACCAGCTGGATGTCGATGCCGCGGCGCTCCAGCTCGACGGTCACCGAGTCGACGAGGAACGGCATGTCGTCGGTGACAACCTCGACCACGGTCGGCGCGAGGATCGCCCCCTCCGCGGGTGCGGTGGAGATGCGGACCAGCGCGGTGCCCTGCGGACGGGTCTGTGCCAGGTCGAGGTGGGCGAGCGCGTCGCGGTGAACCTGCTCGGGGTCGCGGCCCAGCAGGTCCTCGGCGGCCACGTGCCGGTAGTAGCGACGGATGAATGCCCCGTCGTCCCCGACGCTCGCCGCCCGCTCCAGAAGGTCGCCCTTCGCCGCGTCGAACCGGTTCACCTTGTGTTCATCCGTCACAGCCATGACCGCATTTCCCAGAGAAGGGGGTAATAGTGCAGGGGTACGCGACTACGTAGATACGAGGCGCCGGAGGACCCACCGGTGCCTGACTTGGTGCCGATCTGCCGTTCCACCATGAGTACGTGCCGCGCGCGCCAGAGCGCGGCCATCTCGTCATGGGCGAGTAGCGCCTCGGACAGCTCCCACAGCTCGCCGTAGCGCTCGCGGTCGCGGGCGATCGTCAGCAACGACGCCCGCACCTGCTCGTCGTCGGCGACGGCCAGGTGGCACGCCTTCAGTGCGGCCAAGAACGCGTCCCAGAGCGACGGTTCTTCCAGGCGGCGCTCCAGCCGAGCGCGCTCGTCATCGGTGAGCCCGCGGAAGCGCTCCAGGTAGGTGGGGTCCTTGAGCCCGGAGGCGAACTCCAGCTCACGGAACTGCGCCGACTGAAAGCCGCTCGCCGGGGAGAGTCGGCCCCGGAACTCCAGGAAGTCCTGTGGCGTCATGGTTTCCAGCACAGCGAGCTGGGCGACGAGCACCGACTCGATCTCGTGCACCCTGCGCAGCAGATGCCGCGCCCACCAGTATCGTCCGTCGAAGATGGCCGCCTGTGCCTCGTCGACCTCGTGCAGCAGCAGCTTGAACCACAGCTCGTACACCTGGTGGACGACGATGAACAGCAGCTCGTCGTGAGCCTGCGGATCTGACTCCGGAACCTGCTGCGCTAACAGCTGCGGGACGCGCAGATACGAGCCGTACGACAGCAGCGCACCCTGCTCGCCGAAATGCACGGAAGGGGGCGCCGCCAATGATTCGTGAGGGTCGTCGTCAACGGGTTCAGGCATCGCCAGCTCACATGTGGGGGTAGCGGTAGTCCGTCGGCGGCACGAACGTCTCCTTGATGGACCGTGGGCTGGTCCAGCGCAACAGGTTGAGGATCGAGCCAGCCTTGTCGTTGGTGCCGCTCGCACGGGCGCCACCGAACGGCTGCTGACCGACCACCGCACCCGTCGGCTTGTCGTTGACGTAGAAGTTGCCCGCCGCGAAGCGCAGCACCTGTGACGCGTGCGCGATGGCGTACCGGTCCTGGGCGATGAAGGCGCCGGTCAACGCGTACGGCGAGATGTCTGCGGCCTGGTGCAGGACGGTGTCGTAGTCGGCGTCGTCGTACACGTGGATGGCCAGGATCGGGCCGAAGTACTCGCGGGTGAAGATCTCATTGGTGGGGTCGGTGCCCAGCAGGATCGTGGGCCTCACGAAGTAGCCGACGCTGTCGTCCGTCGTGCCACCGGCGATCACGGTGATCGTGGGGTCGGCCTTGGCCCGCTCGATCGCCGCGGTCAGCTGAGCGAACGACTTGTCGTCGATGACGGCGCCCATGAACAGGGACAGGTCGGCGGCGACGTCGCCCATCGTCAACGACTCGGTGTCGGCGATCAGGTCGTCACGCAGCCGTGCCCACACCGAGCGCGGGCACGTAGGCGCGCGAGGCGGCCGAGCACTTCTGACCCTGGTACTCGAACGCGCCCCGCACCAGGGCGGTCCGCAGCACGTCGACGTCGGCGGAGGGGTGCGCGAACACGAAGTCCTTGCCACCGGTCTCGCCAACCACCCGGGGGTAGCTGCGATAGGTGTCGATGTTCTCCCCGACCGTGCGCCACAGGTGGTGGAACGTGGCCGTGGAACCGGTGAAGTGGATGCCAGCGAGGTCACGGTGCGGCAGCGCGACCTCGGTCACCGCGCGGGCCCCGCCGGTCACCAGGTTGATGACGCCTGGCGGCAGACCTGCGGCCTCCAGCACGCGCATGAGGTAGTGGGCCGACAGCGCCTGGGTGCTCGCCGGCTTCCAGACCACGGTGTTGCCCATCAGCGCCGGGGCGGTGGGCAGGTTTCCGGCGATGGACGTGAAGTTGAAGGGGGTGATGGCCATGACGAAGCCCTCGAGCGGACGGTGGTCCGCCCGGTTCCAGATGCCGGGGCTCGACATCGGCTGCTCGGCGAGCACCTGGCGCCCGAACGCGACATTGAACCGCCAGAAGTCGATGAGCTCGCAGGCCGCGTCGATCTCGGACTGGAAGGGCGACTTGGACTGGCCGAGCATCGTGGCCGCGTTCACGGTCGCCCGCCACGGGCCGGCCAACAGGTCGGCGGCCTTGAGGAAGACGGCCGCGCGCTCGTCGAAGGACAACTCGCGCCACGCCGGGGCTGCCTCGTTCGCCGCGCCGACCGCGGCCTGCAGGTCGGCCGAGGTGGACTCGCGCAACGTGCCCAGCACGTGCGCGTGCTTGTGCGGCTGAACGACGGCGACTTCCGCGCCGGCCGCCATCCGCTGCTCGCCACCGATCGTCACGGTGAGATCGACCTGGGCAGCGGCCATCTCACCGATCCGAGCCTCGAGCGTCTTGCGCTCAGAGGTCCCCTGCGCATACGACAGGATCGGCTCGTTGACGGGCGTCGGGGGGGTGGTGACGGCATCCATCATGGCCTGCTCCAGGGGGCACTCGACAGCGTTGGCGAGAACGCCCTCATCGTGTCATGAACGCCGATCGAGCCCGAAGCCGGGCTCTCAGCCACGCAGGAGATCTTCGATCTCCTGGGCCGCATACCAGCCGAGTTCGTGGTCTAAGGCACTTTCTACCGCAAACTCCGCATCCGGGTCGCCGGCGTTCGCCGCGTGAATCCGCCCCGCGGCGGCCGCGATGTCCTCGCTCGCAGCCACATCGTCCGCGTGCACCGCGACGACGGCGGCCATCGGCACCGCCGCGACGATCCGCACCGCCGCCCGATCGACCTCCGGTGCCGGCGACGCCTGTTCGTCGGGGACGTCCACCGCGACGACGATCCGTCGTCGCGGCGCTGCTTCGTCGTCGGCCAGCAGCACCAGACAGGCCTGGGCCGCGTGGCTCATGGCCGCGTACTCCAGCTCTTCGGAGTCACCCTCGGCGTACCACTCGCGCAGGTCCGGCGTCACCGCGTAGCCGATCAGCGGCGGTGATCCCAGCTCACCGCTGGCCAGAGCCGCGGCCAGACCCGGCAGGGTGATCGGCAGGTAGATGCGACTCATGCGAGTTCCAGACCGAACAGCACCTCGAGCTCGGCCACGGTCTCCTCCAGGCTCACGTGGTGCACACCGACCATCCCCGCATCGACCGCTCCGCGCACGTTGGCGACCATGTCGTCGACGAACACGCAGGCACTGGCGCCAACCCCGAGCAGCTCAGCCGTGTGGAGGTAGATCTGCGCCTCGGGCTTGCGCATGCCGACCTCGCCGGAGATCACCACCGCGTCGAACATGCCCGACCAGCTCTCACGCGGGTAGGAGTTGCCCCACGAGTTGGACAGCAGCGCGGTCCGGCGCCCCGCATTGTGAACGCGGCGCACGACCTCGCCCATCGTCGGTGCGTCGGCAAGGTCGGCGAACATGCGGTCGAGCAGGCCCCGCGCGGGCACGGCGCGTCCGTCGACGGTCCGCAGCCGGGCGGCCAGGGCCGCCTCGAAGTGCGGGACTTCGATTTCGCCGCGCTCCAACGCGTGCACCGGGTTCACCACCGCCTCGGACCCCCCTTCGGGGCCGAGCAGCTCACTCATCGCCCGCAGGTAGTCGGCGAAGTCGACCTGCTCGGTGGTGGCCCAGCCGCGCATGGCGTCATCGAGGCCGACGGTGAGCACCCCACCCCAGTCGACGATGAGAGCGCTCAGCACTGGTTCGGTCATACCCGTATCTTCCAGCCCCAGGGGCCACCGCGCCGAGCCGCCATACCGGTCGAGCGCCGCCGTGACCGCGCTCCGTGGCCGCCGACGCCAAGCTCCGCGGCGAGTGACCGGGCAAGGCCTGCCAGGGCGAGCCGCGCTGGTGCACTGGGCGCGCACTCGGCCAAGGTCCGGCCGGTGGCGAGCGAACGGTCCATGGACGAGGAGTCCTCGGGGATGACGACGACCTCGCTCACGCCCGCATACCTCTCCAGCGCGCTGCGCACCTGAGCCTCGACGTCGCCGTGGATCGGCCCCTTGCGCAGCCGGTTCACCACCACGGTAGGCGCGACGCCGGGTGCGACGTCGCGGAGTTGAGCCAGGCCGCGCACCAGTCGCTGCAGCCCCACCGGGTCCGCCGACCCGACCACGACGACTGCGTCGGCCATCTCGATGGTCGCCAGAGTCGCCCCGTTGCGCCGAGGCGCGGCCGTGTCGTAGATCAGCTCCTCGTCCTGTTCGAGGCAGAACCCGCAGTCGACGACGGTCACCGCGACGAGGGTGCGGGCCAGGCGGTAGACCACCTCAAGACCTGACGGGCGAAGCTCCGGCCAGCGGTCCGCCCGGGCGATGCCGGTGAGCACGCGAAGGTGGGGGTTGACGGTAGTTGCCAACCGAGCCAGCGCGAGCAGGTCCAATGACCCGGTGTTGGCCTGACGGACCGCCGCCGCGAGCCCAGGGGCCTCGTCCAGCAGCCCGAGAACCTGGGCGATCACGCCGCCGTAGGTGTCGGCGTCCGCCAGCATCGTGGCGACTTCGAGCCGGGCCAGCTCTGCGGCGAGGGCGACCGCGACCGTCGTGCGACCGGGCGCGCCGGTCGGCCCCCAGACGGCGACAAGGTGGCCTGGCGTCGTCAGGGGGCCAAGCCCGAGCTGGTCGACGGCGCCGATCTCGTCGGCCGAGTCGGCGCGGTCGGGGTCGGCGAGTCAGCGAGGTGGGCCGGTCGCCGATGGGCGAGGTGGGCGCGGTCGCCGATGGCTGCGAGGTGGGCCGGGCCGGCAGCGGTGTCGCCCACCCGCTCCGGACGCGCCTGGGCCGCGAAGGTGTCAGCCGCTGCGGTCGCCGCATCCCGGATCGCCTCGGCACCAGCGTCGGCCCGCACCACCTGGGCGACGCCGAGCTGTCGAAGGCGCAGCAACCCGGTCTCGTCGGTAGCGGCAACCAGTCCGACCACCGCGACCCCGACATCGGCGAGCCTTGAGAGCGCCTCACGGTCCAGGCGCCGAAGATCCGCCGAGATGATGACGACGCGGGCCGTGCCGCTGGCTGCGGCCGCCAGCAGGTCGGCGAGGTCGACACACCGGCGGACCACCCGGATGCCCAAGTCACCTCGGTCGAACGCCGACACCAAGCCGGCCTCCCACGCGGTGTCGGTCACCGCGGTCAGGACAGGAACGGTCATGACGCAGGCGGGCTGATCGATGGCGCCGGTGTCGACGGGACAGCAATGCCCCTGGTCCCGGTGGCCGCTGCGGGCACCTTGACCAGGTCGAGCTGACCCTCCTGCAAGGCCGTGACCACGTCATGTGCCGCCTCGCCAGGCACCCGCAAGATCACGCCGATCATGCCGCCCGCCCCGGCGCCGTTGTCGTTGATCGTGCCGTCCACGACCACCTGCTCCAGCACGAGCCTTGGCGGCGGCGCCTCGCCTGTGGAGCCGCCGACGGCCTTCGGCGTCACGTAGAGGTCTACGGCCGTGCCCGCGCGCAGGTCACGAGGCAGGTGGAGACGCTGCACGGGCACAGTGACGAGCCGGATCTGGCTCACGCTGTCGTCCTTCGCCACGGCCGCACGAGGCAGCAACTCCCCCGACGTCACCGGGCGCAGCAGGACGAGGCCCTCGGGGTTCGTGCCAGCGGCTCCAAGGTATGGACGAACCGCTCGCCCGAAAACGCACGTCTGTCACCGAGAGGTCGTCCTTGGTCAGCACTGTGCCGGCTGCCAGATCACCGGTGACCGACCACACCCGGTCGAAGCGGTCCGCTGAGCCGAGCACCTTGGCACCGACCACCACCGACACCAGGACGAGCGCCACGCCGAGCACCAGCCGGGCGTCCAGCCAGGACGGGGGCGCCAACCGCGAGCTTGGGCGTGACGGCAGGTCTGACACAAATCCCCCTGGATCGTGAGCCGAGCTGGGCACATTGGATCTTGAAGTGGGCCGGCCCATTGTGCGGAGGCTCCAAGCACCCGCGCAAGACCCGTTCGCACCCTTGTGGACGTCCGTGCCGAACCGCTCGCGATCGCTGGCATAGTTGGGGACCGCCCGGAAAGCAACCGCAGGAACCGCCGGATGAGAGGGGACGCCTGTGCCACCGCGCTTCCTTCTGCTGTCCGATGTCGCGGAGATCCTCAACATCTCATCGGCCCAGACGTACGCCCTGGTGCGGTCCGGGGAGCTACCGGCGATCAAGGTTGGTGGCCGCGGCCAATGGCGCGTCGAGGCGACCGAGCTGGAGAGCTACATCCAAGGCTGCTACGCCAAGACGCGCGAGTTCGTCAGCGCGCACCCGTTCGGCGCGGTCGAGTCCGAGGTCGACGAGTAGCCCAGCTGCGCATGCCGCAAGGCCGTCACAACGCGCGCCTGGTGGCCTGTGGTGCCGGGCATTACCCGCGCCGGCGCGACCCGAGCCTCCTTTCGTTGCCGAGTCATCCCGGCATGCGTGATGCCCGCACGAGGGCGATCGCGGCGGTTGGCACAGTGCGCAGGACGCGAACCGCACTCGCCCGGCGCGGTTCGCCGGGGTCGTGCTCAGCGAGCTCGATGAAATCGGCCCCGACCCGGTCGATCGTGCCGGCGCCCTGGGAACCGTCGGTGACCGTGACGGTGACCGTCTCACGGCTGCGCGCCAGACCCCGCAGCGCGTACCGCAGGTCGAGCCGACCGGCGACGACACCGTCGCCGCCTGGCTCATCGGACTCGCGGGCCAGTCCGGACACCCCGGCCACCGCGTGCATCGGGACCAGGCACGACCGTCCCGCATCGTCGGTCAGCAACAGGCAGTCCGCTCTCATGACGTCAAGGCTCCCGCGGATCGCGCCGCAACCAAGGACGTACACCACCAACGGGGCACCGACGGCGGCGCGCAGCCGATCGACGAGGCACAGCCGCGCGACTTCTCTTCGGGTTCGGTCGGCCACCTCGGCCACCAGCTCGGCCGCTTCCTCCGCCTCGAGCTGACCTTCCAGGTCGTCGAACAGCGACTCCCAGCGCACGGCTCCCCCTCCGCTCGAGGCGATGCATCCTCGGCCGCGAGGCTAATCGCTCGACGGCGACCTCGCACTCCCGGCGCGCAGCGAGTGACGTCGTCTCGTCCACCACCCCTTCAAACACCATTGACCCACCTTTGTCGAAGGTGTACACATGCAAACGCACGCAAACGAACGTATCTGGGGGTCGGGATGATGGGTCGAGGAGTCGTGCCACGGCGGGTGCTGACGTACCTGGTCCTGGTGGCGGCCGCGGTCATCGGTGCAGCCGCCTTGCGGTGGGCCACCGGGCCGCCGCAGCGTCTGTTTGCTGGTGTGGACCTCACGCGCCTGGACGGACTCGTCGTCACCGCGAGCGCCGTCGCCGCCTGGGGATGCATCGGCTGGACGCTCCTGTGTCTGACGCTGACCGCGTTGGCGGCGATCCCCGGTGCGGTCGGCCGCACCGCCCGAACCCTGGCTGACCATCTGGCGCCGGTGGTGCTTAGGCGCCTGGCCGAATCGCTGCTCGGGGTCGCCGTCGTCGTGAGCTCGGCCGGTGGCCCGGCCCTCGCGGATGACCAGGTCAACGTCGCCACCAGCGCGCTGGATTCCGCGCCGACTCTCGACCGTCCGGCGTTGGCCCAGTCGGCGCTGCCCAGCCTCATGCCGTCCGAACCGACGGCAGCGCCATCAGCGCCGGCTCCGTCGGGCCCGGTTGCTGCACGCCGGCTTCGGGCCCGGTGCTCAACGCCGGCTACGCCTGACGCGCTTGCGTCCCTGGTCGCAGCGCTCGATCGCCCGGCCCAGCCCGAGCCGGCGGTGCCCGAGTCGGCGATCTCCGATCCTGCGGTGGACGAACCGGCGGCGCCCGGGCGAGCGCCATCAGCGCCCGCCCTGCCTCGACCAGCGCGACCTCAACCTGCCGACGCACCACCGGCCCTCGCAAACGCGGCTCTGTCGGAACGGGCACCAGCGGCCGCGAGCCGGGCGACGGTCAGCGCCGCACATGATCAGTACTTGGTGCGGCGCGGCGACACGCTCTGGTCCATCGCTGCGCGCCATGTGGGTCCGAACGCCTCAGACGCGCAGATCGCTAAGGAGTGGCCGCGGTGGTACGCCGCCAACTCGGCCGTAGTGGGCCCTGATCCCCAGCTGATCTACCCCGGCCAGCTCTTGCGACCTCCGTTGCCCCGCGCTTCCTGAACCGCGCCATTCGCCCACTGCCCTGTTGCCAGCATCCCGATCGCGACCCGCCAGGAGCCGACGATGAGCCTTGCCCTGCCTGCTGTGTCCACGTCGCCCAGCCGCGCCCCGATCAGGCGCCTGCCCACCCCGGTGAGCGAGCCTCCCTTCGACGACGAGCTGCCCGGGGCACATGACCCCCTGGGCGAGTGCGACGTCTACGAGCTCCGAAGCGTCCGGGGCGGTCATGGTTCGGTCGGGGTCCAAGAGATGCTCGCCCTCCCGCTCGCCCTGCCGGTGCCGCTGCCAGCCGAGCCACAGATCGCCGCCGTAGCGGCAGGGTCGCCAGCTCCGGTGCCGTCGAGCGGCCGACGCGAGGCGGCCCCGGCCCCGCTACACCTGGTGCCCGGCGTGCCCGAGAGCCACGACGACCCTGAGCCGCTGCCCCCTCCGCACGCCTGGGCGGCGCGGCTGGCCCAAGCCCTCGCCGAGGTGCTTTCCGGGACCCGACCGGCCCAGCAGCTGGTTCGCTGGACCTCCCTCGACGTCTACGCCTGCCTGCGACGCCACGTGACCTACCGCCTGCAGACCACCGCGATGGGTCGCGCACGGCCGACGCAAGTCGTCCTGCGCTCGGTCAGGCTCTCCGAACCTGTCGAAGGCATCGCCGAGGTCAGCGCAGTCCTGCAGATCGGGCCACGTGCGCGAGCCCTCGCCCTGCGGCTGGAGGGCATCAACGGCCGCTGGCGGTGCACCGCGTTCGAGATGGGCTGACCGGGGCCCGGCACCCCAACACTGACCTCGCGCGTCGCCCCGGCACGGGCAAGCCCGCACCGGGGATCCAGCCCGTATCAGCCTCAGCGGTTGCGCGGGTCCCCGTGGCAGCGCTTGTACTTCTTGCCCGACCCGCACGGGCAGGGCGCGTTCCGCGCGGTCTCGGAGTCCTCCTCAGCGGCACCCGCCGAGTGGGTGACGCCATCCTCCTGGTCGATGTCGGGCGCGGAGTACTGCAGCCGGCTCGGCCGCTTGGGGGCTGCCAGCCCCTTGGCGACGATCTCCGGCGCGCCCTGCGGAGCCTCGTCCAGCGAGATGAGACCCGGGTCGGCCATCGCCGCGGCCGGTGCCGTCTCCACCTGCACCTCGAGGTTGAACACGTAGCCGACCGACTCCTCCTTGATGCCCTCCAGCATCGCCGAGAACATCGTGAAGCCCTCACGCTGGTACTCGATCAGCGGGTCGCGCTGGCCGTAGGAGCGCAGCGAGATGCCCTCCTGCAGGTAGTCCATCTCGTAGAGGTGCTCGCGCCACCTGCGGTCCAGCACCGACAGCACCACGCGCCGCTCGAGCTCGCGGGTGACCTGCGCGCCGAGCGTCTCTTCGCGCTTGTCGTAGGCGGCCTGCGCGTCGGCGACCAGCTCCTCCAGCAAGAAGTCCGCAGCCAAGCCCTCGCGACCGCCGCCCGAGCGCTCCTCGAGCTCCTCGATCGTGACGCCGACCGGGTACATCGCCTTCAAGGCGGTCCAGAGGCGCTCGAGGTCCCAGTCTTCCGCGTAGCCCTCGGCCGTCGCTGCCTTCACGTAACCGGTGACCGAATCGGTGATCATGTGACGGACCTGGTCGTGCAGGTCGGCGCCTTCCAGCACCTGGCGCCGTTCGGCGTAGATGACCTCGCGCTGCTTGTTCATCACTTCGTCGTACTTCAGGACGTTCTTGCGGATCTCGAAGTTCTGCTGCTCGACCTGGGTCTGCGCAGAGCGGATCGCCCGCGTCACCATCTTGGACTCGATCGGCATGTCGTCCGGGATGTTCAGCCGGTCCATGATCGACTCGACAGCGCTGGCGTTGAACAGCCGCATGAGGTCGTCGCCGAGGGACAGGTAGAAGCGAGACTCACCGGGGTCGCCCTGTCGACCGGATCGCCCACGCAGCTGGTTGTCGATCCGCCGGGACTCGTGGCGCTCGGTGCCCAGCACGTACAGGCCGCCGGCGTTGGTGACGTCGTCGTGCTCGGCAGCCACCGACTGCTTGGCCTTCTCCAGCGCATCCGGCCAGGCCGCCTCGTACTCCTCGGGCGTCTCAACCGGGGACAGCCCTCGCCCGGCGAGCTCGCTCGCCGCCATGAACTCCGGGTTGCCGCCCAGCATGATGTCGGTACCGCGGCCGGCCATGTTGGTCGCCACGGTGACAGCACCCCGGTGGCCCGCCTGCCCGACGATCTGCGCTTCCTTCTCGTGGTGCTTGGCGTTGAGAACCTCGTGCGGGATGCCGCGTCGCAGCAGCATGCTGGACAGCAGCTCCGACTTCTCGACGCTCGTCGTACCAACCAGGACCGGCTGGCCGCTCTCGTGCCGCTCGGCGATGTCCTCGACCACAGCAGCGAACTTCGCCTGCTCCGACTTGTACACGACGTCCTTGCCGTCGGCGCGCCGCGCATCGCGGTTGGTCGGGATCGGCACCACACCGAGCTTGTAGATCTGCATGAACTCGGCGGCCTCGGTCATCGCCGTACCGGTCATGCCCGAGAGCTTGGAGTAGAGCCGGAAGTAGTTCTGCAGCGTGATCGTGGCGAGGGTCTGGTTCTCCGCCTTGATCTCGACGCCTTCCTTCGCCTCGATCGCCTGGTGCATGCCCTCGTTGTAGCGACGACCGTGCAGCATCCGGCCGGTGAACTCGTCGACGATGAGGACTTCGCCGTCGATCACGACGTAGTCCTTGTCCTTCTTGTACAGCTCCTTGGCCTTGAGCGCGTTGGACAGGTAGCCGACGAGCGGCGTGTTGGCGGCCTCGTACAGGTTGTCGATGCCCAGCCAGTCCTCGACCTTGGCCACGCCAGACTCGGTGACGCCGACGGTGCGCTTCTTCTCGTCGGCCTCGTAGTCACCCTCACCGTCCGAGCCACGCCGCAGCCGAGTGGCCAGGCGGGCGAACTCGGTGTACCACTTGGCGCTCTGCTCGGCCGGCCCGCTGATGATGAGCGGGGTGCGCGCCTCGTCGATGAGGATGGAGTCCACCTCGTCGACGATGGCGAAGTTGTGGCCGCGCTGGACCAGCTCGGCCGCGCTCCACGCCATGTTGTCGCGCAGGTAGTCGAAGCCGAACTCGTTGTTCGTGCCGTAGGTGATGTCGCACGCGTACGCGGCGGCGCGTACTTCCGGCGTCTGGTTCGCGACGATCACGCCGACGTCGAGACCGAGGAAGCGGTGGACGCGGCCCATCCACTCCGAGTCTCGTCGGGCCAGGTAGTCGTTGACCGTGATGACGTGCACGCCTTCGCCGGACAGGGCGTTGAGGTAGGCCGGCAGCGTTCCGACGAGGGTCTTGCCCTCACCGGTGCGCATCTCGGCGATGTTGCCGAGGTGCAGCGCCGCGCCTCCCATCAGCTGCACGTCGAAGTGACGCTGGCCCAGGGTGCGCTTCGCGGCCTCGCGGACCGTCGCGAACGCCTCGGGGAGGATGTCGTCGAGCGTCTCCCCCGCCTCGAGCCGCTTCTTGAAGTTGTCGGTCTCCGCCCGCAGCTCGGCGTCGCTCAGCTTGACGAAGTCATCCTCGATCGAGTTGACCTGGTCTGCGATGGACTTGAGCTTGCGCAGGATCTTTCCCTCGCCGGCGCGCAGGATCCTGTCGAGAACTGCTGGCACTCGTACTCTCCTTGGGGCGTTCGGCGACGTGAGAGCACGCCACACGGGGCGGAGCGGCCCGCCATAGGGGACATGGTACGGCGCGACCCACCCTAACTTGGTGGCCACAGCCACAAATGACCCGGCAGGATGCCCTGATGGACCCGGTGACGCTCAGCGACGACCGCCTCCTGCTCCGCGCGCCGAACCTCGACGACGTCGAGGCAATCACGCTCGCCTGCCAAGATCCGCTGATCCAGCGCTGGACCACGATCCCCTCGCCGTACACCGAGCTGGATGCGATCTTCTACGTGAACCAGGTGTGCGCCGACGGCTGGGCCACCGGAACTGCCGCCCACTGGCTGGTGACCGACCGGATCGACGGCAGTCTGATCGGGTCCTGCGGCCTCCACCACATCGCTGACGGCATGGCCGAGGTCGGCTACTGGACGGCAGCCCACGCGCGCGGGCGCGGGGTCATCACCGACGCGGCGCGGCTGGCGTGCGCCTGGGGGTTCGCCGGCCTGGGGCTCGCCCGGATCGAGTGGCAGGCCCACCTCGGAAACGACGCCTCGCGGCGGGTGGCCGAGCGGCTCGGATTCACCATCGAAGGGGTCACCCGCCAGCGGATGGTGCAGCGCGGCGTCCGCCGGGACGGCTGGATCGGCGGCCTGCTGCCGGGCGAGCTGATGGGCGGGTAGCCCCACCAGGAACGGATTGATCGCGTGCCGCCAGTGTCAGCGCGCTCCCCTACGATCCGACCATGCTCACGTCGTCGACTGCTCGCACCAGGGCCGCGACCTCGCCGCCGCCGGTCGCGGACCTGTCAGGCGACCAGGCGCGGCGGATGGCGCTGCGCGCCCAGGGGCTCCTCGGTGCGCCGGACCGCCGCAGCGGCGTGGCCGGCGTGCTGCGCCATCTGGGCGCCGTCCAGCTCGACACGATCTCCGTGCTGGCGCGCTCGCACGAGCTGGTCCCCTACGCCCGGCTCGGCGCGGTGGGACGCGACAAGGTCGAGGACGCCTACTGGGGCTGGCGGGCAGGCGTTCGAGTACTGGTCGCACGCGGCCTGCGTGCTGCCCGTCGAGGAGTGGCCGTGGTTCGCCTTTCGGCGCCGGGCGTTCCGGGCACGCGGCTGGCGTTGGCACGCAGGTCTCGCAGAAGGCCTGCGGCGAGGTGCTCGCCCGGCTGGCCGCGGACGGCCCGCTCACCGCGACCGAGCTGGGCGGGGCCAAGCGCGGCGGGCCGTGGTGGGACTGGTCCGACGTCAAGATCGCGGTCGAGTGGCTGCTGGACATCGGCGAGGTGGTCTGCACGCGGCGCACCGGCTGGCGGCGGGTGTACGACCTACCGGAGCGCGCCCTGCCGCACGCCGTGCTGGGAGCCGAGCCCGACGACGACGAGTGCCTGGAGCGGCTCGTCGCCCTCGCCGGCCAGTCGCTCGGTGTCGCCACCAGCGCCGATCTCGCCGACTACCACCGGCTCACGCGCGACACGGTCGAACGCCTGCTGCCCCGTACGGCGCTGGTGCCCGTCGCCGTCGAAGGCTGGCGGGGCACGGCGTGGGCCGACCCGGACGCGCTCGAGGCCCTGGACACTCGCGGTCGGCACCGCACCACGCTGCTCTCCCCGTTCGACTCCCTCGTGTGGGACCGCAAGCGGACCTCACGTGTCTTCGGGTTCGACCATCGGCTGGAGGCCTACGTGCCGGCTGCCAAGCGCGAGCACGGCTACTTCACGATGCCGCTGCTCGCCGGTGGTCGCCTCGTCGGCCGGGTCGACCCGGGGCGCGAGGGCAGCACCCTCGTCGCGAAACAGGTGTCCCTCGAGCGGTCGGCGGTGACTCCGATGGCGCAGGCGCTGCGCGAGGCGGCGTCCTGGGTGGGCTGCGAGCGAGGTCCGCGTCGACAAGGTGACGCCCGTCGAGCTCGCCGCACCGCTACGCGACGCCGTCGCGTAAGCGCGGCGGCATCGCGCAGCGTGCCGCCAGGCATTGGGCGCTCACCCACGCTGAGAGACCCCGCCAGCGTGGCTGGACGCCCAATGCCTGATCCATAGGCGCGTAGCGGGAGCGCGCGAGCGCTCAGGTGATCTCGAGCAGCTTCTCTCGCACCGCGTAGACCACCGCTTCCATCCGCGAGTGCAGCTGGAACTTCTCCAGGATGTTGCGGACGTGGTTCTTGACCGTGTTCTCGGAGATGAACAGCTCCTTGGCGATGTCGCGGTTGTTGAGGCCTCTGGCCATCAGCCGCAGGACCTCCATCTCACGCTCGGTCAGCCGCGGCGCCGGCACCTGATGGCGCTCGTCGTCCTTCTTCACCATCGAGACGAACTCGGTGAGCAGCCTGGCGGCGATCGACGGGCTGATGAGCGACTGACCGGCGTGGACGGAGCGGATCGAGGAGGCCAACGCCTCGATGGAGATCTCCTTGAGCAGGTAGCCCATCGCGCCGGCCTTGACCGCCTCGAAGAGGTCGGCCTCCTCGTCGCTGATGGTCAGCATGACGATGCGCGCGCACGGCGCGACCGACTTGATCGCCGTGCAGGCGTCGAGCCCGGTCCGCCGTGGCATCCGGACGTCCATGAGCACGATGTCGGGCAACAGCTCAGCCGCCTGCGCCACCGCGGTCGTGCCGCAGCCGGCCTCGCCGACGACCGTGATGTCCGGCTCTTGCTCGAGCACCATGGCGACCCCACGCCGGAACAGCACGTGGTCGTCGACCAGCAGCACGCGGATCGGCTCGGCGTCCATCTCGTGGACGACGCGAGCCTCCGCGTACTGCTGGTCCTGAACGCCGGTCACGCTGACCTCCTGCCTCACACGCCAGAATCGAGTCGTAACACACCGTAGTCGTAGCCGCGCCGACGATAGACCACGCTCGGCTGTCCGCTGTCGGAGTCGGCGAACAGGAAGAAGTCGTGGCCGACCAGCTCCATCTCGAACAACGCCTGGTCGATCGTCATCGGCGCGGCCTTGTGGACCTTCTCCCGGACCACCAGCGGACCGTCCACGATCTCGCCCTCGCCGTCGCTCGTCGACACCCTGGTCCTCGACCGGGGCGGCCGCAGCCGCCGCGGTCGCCGCCGCCACCGACACCGGCGCGCGAGAGCCATGGTGGACCCGGCGCCGGTCCACCGCCTTGCGCAGCCGGGCCTCCAGCTTCGCCTGGGCCAGGTCGAGCGCCGCATAGCGGTCGCTGGCCGCGGCCTCGGCGCGGATCGCCGGTCCACGGGAGACACACGTCAGCTCCACGCGCTCGGCCACGTCGGCCAAGCGCGGGTTGCGCTCGGAGATCAGCACGACATCGATGTGCGAGACCTTCCCGTCGAACTTGGCGATCTTGCCCAGCTTCTCCTCGACGTGCTGACGAAACCGCTCGGGCACACCCACATTTCGACCCCGGACGACGATGTCCACGCGTGTCCTCCTAAATCCGCTTTCTGAGCATGAAACCTGCAGTTCGACCGTATCTGACGTCCGCCCGGCCGACCTGGTTTTCGACCCCACATTCGCCTGCTGAGGGACTCGCAGCGCCATCGCCACTCGGCCCTTCTCCTGGGTCGAAGGCCATAGGGACCTTCGGCAGGGCAGGACTTACACCTAAGCCGCACCGTGATCGAGCGACGACGAGTCGCCTTACGTGGACCGCTTCGCCTGCGGCTGGCATCGGCTTGCCGGCGAGACCTGACCACTGCGGTCACCCGCACGGTGTCGGCCTCGCTGACGCAACCACGGACCCGGGCGGACGCCATGTGCCCAACCTATCCGGGACGGCTTCGCTGGCGCGTGGCGAGTTGCCACAGGTTGGTCAGCCGCCCTCCCATGCCTTGGTCGCCAGCAGGACCGCCGCCGCGTCGACCTGACCCCCGGCCGCACGCAGCGCCCGCGCCGCCTCGGCCAGCGTGGAACCGGTCGTGACGACGTCATCGACCAGCACGAGGTGGCCGGTCGCGACGAGCCGTTGCCACGCGGGCGCGACGTCGAGCGCGCCGACGAGGTTGGTCCGCCGCCCGGTCGGGCCCAGATCACCTTGGTCGGCGACCTGGCCGCACGTGGCGCAGGGCGGGCAGCGTCTGGGCCAGCACGCCGGCGCGTCGCAGCCGCGCGGCCGCGTGCCGCGTCAGGCGGCCGAGGGTGTCCTGCCCCCGAGCACGTCGCGCCGCCGCGGTCGACGGGACGGGCACCAGCAGCACGGGCCCGCCGTGGCAGCTGCCGTCGGATCGGGCGGCGGCGAGCACGGCCGGGGCGAGCAGGGCCGCCAGCGGGCGGACCAAGCGCGCGCCGACCGTGCTCCTTGTAGGCGAGCAACGCCGAGCGAGCCACCCCGTCGTAGAACGAGGACGCGTACGGCACCGGCAGCCCGGCCGGCACCGGCTTGGGCCAGGCGCACCGGATCGCGGGCCGCAAGCATCGACCGGCAGGCCTCGCACAGGGCCGGACCCGACCGCTGGCAACCGACGCACGTCGACGGCAGCACGAGGTCGACCAGCAAAGGGCTCACCACCGCACCCTGGCCGACACCGCATCGGCCGCCGGCCGCTGGCAGGGCTCCTGTGGACCAACGGCCGCGCTGCCAGGCACCTGTGGACCAACGGCCGCAGCCGCTAGCCGGGCCTGTGGACCAGGGCGCGCCGCTAGCCGGGCTAGAACCGCCCCGCTAGCCGGGGTAGAAGGGATCCCAGACCTGGCCGCCGTTCGCCACCGGCTGCCAGGTGATCCCGCTCAACGAGTAGACGACGCCATCCTTGGTGCCGGCGAGCATCGGCTGCCCAGGGGCAGCCGCGACGGTGATCGCCCCGTTGAGGGAAGGCAGCCGGTTCACGACGTACCCGTCGTACTGAGCGGTGATGATCTGCGCGCTCCCCTGCGGAACCGCGTTGATCGCCACCAGGGTGGACGAATCCTTCCAGGCGACGGCGGTCACCTGGTCGTAGCCGGGCGCCGCATCGCGGAAGCCCTGCAGCCGCGGCCCGGCCGCCGTGGCGACGACCGTGCCGACCAGGAGCCGGCTGCTGCCGGTCGTGTCCTGGACGATCGCGGCGACCCGGGTCCCATCCCGGGACACCCGAAGCGCCAGGACCACCACGTTCTCGGCCAGGTCGGGCGAAGCGACACCGGCGAAGGAGCCGCCGAGCGGACCCATGATCACCTGCTGGTCGGAACCGTTGGTCTGGACCGTCCACAGGTTCCCGAGCGCATCCCAGGACGGCGCGGTGAACCTCGTCGCCGTGCGCACCGGCTTGGGGCCCTCGATCTGGCCCGCGTACAGCACCATCTCCTTGGTCTGCGGATCGGTACCCAGCCCGGCCAGCAGTCCAGCGCTCGAGCCGATGGCAGCCGGCAGCGACGGACCGATCGCCGGCGCGCTCAGGGCCAGGTCCCCTGTCCCGGCCGGCCCGGGGGCCGCCACACCCGAGACGGAGACCAGGTGACCGTCGCGCTCGTAGTAGCCCTGCGACGCCTGGCTCGACTTCGTCAGGTCCGTACGTAGCCCAGGTGGTCCGGTTCAAGTTCGACGAGGGGATACCCAGGTCCAGCGCGGTGCCCTCGACGAAGATCCGGACCGTGGAAGCCTCCGACAGCTGCAGCAAGGTCCAGGTGAGCTGAGCCGCCATGGCCTGCCGCTGCCGCTGGGGCAGCACCAGCACCTGCGAGGTCAGGTTGACCGTGACGGTGCCGTCGCTGCCGGTGATCGTGTTCACCAGCTGCGTTCCCTTGGGGAACTCGGTGCGGACACCGGGCGCCAGCCACTTGGTCGGTCCTCGCAGCAGCGCCGCCACCAATGTGGTCGGCATGTCCTCGCGCGACGCGGGCAGCAACACCGGCGCGGGGACCAGGGTGGATTGCGAGGGGTTGAGGTAGTACAGGTTGGCCGCCCGGTACGTGCGCTGCACCTCGTACTGGAACAGCACCACGTCCTTGGGCGGTGTGCTGATCCGCCACTGGCCGGCCGCGTTCTTCTCCAGCTGGTACACGTCGTCGATGGTGTCCTTGCCTACCGCCGCTGGCGTGTAGGCCCCGTCCGGCCCGATCTCACCGAGCACGGGCGCCACGAACCGGACCACGCCCGGTGCGATCTCGGTCACCTGCGGCTGGACCGAGTTGTCGATGACCATGGCGGCGATCCCCGGCTGCCAGGACGACGCGGCCTTGGCGGTCAGATACTCCCGGGCGATCGCGTGGTTGCCGTCGAAGTCCGCCGATGCGAGCCGGAACCCCAAGACGATCTCTTGCGGTTCCTCGTCGGTCACCGGCCGGGGCGGGAGCACGCGGACGTCGGCCGGGTCGTAGTTCGCCACCGAGATCGCCTTGCCCTGGTGCACCGCGCCGGAGTCGGGCACGCTCGTGCAGCTCGCCAGCATCCCGGCGAGAACCAGGACGGGCACGACCACACGCCATGCGCGCCGGTCAGCCATGGCTGACCTCCGACCCATGAGCGACATCGCCCGCCGCGCCAGGAACCTCGCCCAGGTCCGCCGCGGCCACCGCGTCGTCGCAGGTCGCCAGGCACCTCGTCAGGCAGGGCCTCGAGCGCCGCGTCGAACGCCCGGCCGAGAACCGTGACGGTCACCGCTTCGCTCGATGCCACGTCGTCCCTGGTGGGGTCGAGCGACAGCGGAGAGCCCTGCAGCTCGGCCAGCGCACGGCGCGGCAACGTGAGCAGGAACTGCGAGCCGACCCCACGCCGCCCCCACGCCTGCAGCGTGCCACCGTGCAGGCGCGCGTCCTCGATCGCGATCGCAAGGCCCAGCCCGGTACCGCCCGTGGTGCGGGCCCGGGCCGGGTCCGCGCGCCAGAACCGGTTGAACACCAGCGCCGCCTCACCGGGCCGCAGCCCCACCCCGTGGTCGCGGACGGCGACCGCGATCGCGTCGGCGTCCTGCGCCACGAACACCTCGACCGGCTCACCGTCGCCGTGCTCGATCGCGTTGTCCAGCAGGTTGCGCAAGATCCGCTCGACCCGACGGCCATCCGCCTCGCACATGATCGCCTCGTCAGGAAGGTGCAGCACCAGCGGGCTGCCCCGCCGCACCGCGAGCGGCTCGACCGCCTCCGCCACCCGCCGCACCAGGAGCCGGACGTCCACCAGGTCCGCCTCCAGGGCGATGGCACCGGCGTCGTGGCGGCTGATCTCCAGCAGGTCCGACAGCAGCGCCTCGAACCGGTCGAGCTGCATCTGGAGCAGCTCGGCCGACCGGGCGACCGCCGGGTTGAACCCTTCCCGCGCCTCGTACAGGACGTCCGCTCCCATCCGAACCGTGGTGATCGGCGTCCGCAGCTCGTGGGAGACGTCGGAGACGAACCTGCGCTGCGCCCGGGACAGCTCTTCGAGGCGCCGGATATGCCGCTGGAGTCCGTCGGCCATCTTGTTGAACGACTTGGCGAGCCGGGCCAGGTCGTCCTCACCCTTGACGGCCATCCGCTCTTCCAGCCGGCCGGCGGCGAGGCGCTCGGCGGTCCGTGCCGCCATCCGCACAGGGGTCACCACCTGCCGGGTGACGAGCCAGGCGATCCCCGCGAGCAGCAGCACCAGCGCGAGCCCGGTGAGCAGCAGGGTCTGCGACACCAGCGACATGGTCTGCTGTTCCTGGCTGAGCGGGAACAGGTAGTAGAGCTGGTAGGTGCCGTCGTTGGAGGCGATGGCGCCACCGACGGCCAGCCCCGGCGTGTGCGAGCCGTCCGCGTAGCGCAACGTCGTGTAGGCGAAGTACTGGTTCGGCGTCCGGGCCACCGCGGTGCGCAGAGCGGTGGGGACGCTGGTGGTGAGGATCTGCCGCGTCTGGGCGGCAGACGGCGACAACGGGTCACCCGGTCCAGGCGAGCTGAAGATGAGCACCTCGTACAGCCCAGCCTGGCCGCCCCGGTTGGAGGCGAGGGACTGGGTGACCTGGTAGAGCAGCTGACCCACGTCGGTCGTGCCCCGGGCGTCGAGCTGGTTCTTCGCCGAGGCGAGCCCACCGCTCTGCTCGTTGAGAGCGTTCTTCACCTTCGTCTGCAGCAGGCCGTCGCGGACCTGGTGGAGCACGATCACCCCGAGCAGCGCGACGACCGTGGCGGAGATGATCAGCGTCGTCGCCACGATCCGCAGCTGCAACGACCGACGCCACAGCGCCAGCGACCGGTGCGCTCGACCGCGCACGGCCCGCACGGCCCCGCGAGCGAACGCCGCCAGGCGCGGAAGGGGGGACTTCACGATCATGAGTACCGGGGTCTTCTCGACATCGTGGGGAAGTGACGATCTACGGCGGACCGGCCTTGTAGCCGACGCCTCGTACGGTGATCACGATTTCCGGGGTCTCGGGGTCTCGCTCAACCTTGGACCGCAACCGCTGAACATGCACGTTGACCAAGCGGGTGTCCGCCGCGTGCCGGTAGCCCCAGACCTGTTCGAGCAGGACCTCGCGGGTGAACACGTGGCGTGGTTTGCGGGCGAGCGCCAGCAGCAGGTCGAACTCCAGCGGAGTCAGCGAGATGGCCTTGCCGTCGCGGCTCACCACGTGACCGGCCACGTCGATCGACAGGTCGCCGATCGCCAGCGGCTCCGCGTGCGAGTCGTCGGTGCGGCGCAGCCGCGCCCGGACCCGCGCCACCAGCTCCTTGGGCTTGAAGGGCTTGACGATGTAGTCGTCGGCGCCGGACTCCAGCCCCACCACGACGTCGATGGTGTCGCTCTTGGCGGTCAGCATGACGATCGGCACGCCCGACTCGGCCCGGATCTGCCGGCAGACGTCGATGCCGTCCCGTCCCGGCAGCATCAGGTCCAGGAGCACCAGCTCGGGCTTGGTGTCCCGGAAAGCCGCTAGCGCCCGGTCGCCGTCGAACACGAAGCTCGGGTCGAAACCTTCGCTGCGGAGCACGATCCCGAGCATCTCAGCCAGCGCTGTGTCGTCGTCCACGACAAGAACTCGACCCTTCATGTGACTCATGGTCGCATCTCCGGGACCAGATGTGTGATGGATCAGCCGCCCACGTGGCACGATGTGCGCCTGCTGGACTCAGCAGGTGGACGAGGGGCGTCGCACATGAGCGAAATGCCGGGCTGGAGCGCACCGGGAGCAAGCACCCGGTCCGGCCGCTGGCCGGCGGCTACGGCCCCGGCGGCCGGCCGGCCGTGGCGGAGGGCTCCCGTGGGCGCCACCGGCACCCGTGTTCGACGTGAAGCCCGGAGTGGTTCCGCTCCGCCCCTTGTCGCTCGGCGAGATTCTCGACGGTGCGTTCACCACGATCCGGCGCCACCCGGCTGTCACCTTCGGACTGGCCGCTGCTGCCGTCGCGGTGCAGCTCCTCATCCAGCTGGCGATCGGGTTTGCGCTGAATGACGTCACCGGAGCCCTGGGCGGCGGCAGGTCGCTCGTCGACCTGAGCCAGGATCCGAGCAGCGAGGACTCTGTCCGGTTTTCGACCGCGGCGGTGGTCACCTTTGCGTCCGGCACCGTCATCATGGCCGTGCTCACCGCTCTCGTGGCGGGTGCCGTGACGCTCGTCGTCGGCGACGCCGTGCTGGGTCGACCCGTGCGGGGGGCTGCGGTGTGGCGGGGAACGCGCAAGCGGATCTGGGCTCTGCTGGGAGCTTCGGCCATCGTCGGCCTGTCGGGCTTCGTGCCGGTGGTCGCCGCGATCGTGCTGTTGGTGTTGCTCTACGCGGTCGGTCCCACCGGCGCGGCGCTCGGGATCCTCTTTGTCTTCGGCAGCTTCGCGATTGCCGCCTACCTCTGGGCTTTGCTCCTGATGACCACCCCGGCGCTCATGCTCGAGCAGACGACGGTGCGGAACGCCGTGCGCCGATCAGTGCACCTGGCCCGTCGATCCTTCTGGCGGGTCTGGGGCATCGGCGCGCTCGCGAACGTCATTGCCTCCGTCGTCGGCGGACTGTTCTCCGGGCCGGTGGCGATCTTCGCGATGGTGACGGCGACGAGTTCCGGGGACTCGAGCCCGAACACCTTCGCGGTCATCGCGCTCGCGCTCTTCTCGTCCCTCGGCACCATCATCACGCTGCCCCTGGTCGCGAGCGTCTACACGTTGATCTACATCGATCGCAGGATGCGGGTCGAAGCACTCGACGTCCACCTGCTCCAGGCCGCCCGAAGCGGGCCGGACGCCTGGGGCTGCCAGCGGGACCGCAGCCGGGGCTCCCCTCACGCGATGACCTCGCTCGTGGCGACGCTGCTCCGCATCGTGGGCACCGTGGCCCCGCCTGGTGACCTCACCAGGCAGGCCGCGCAGGACGCGGCGCGCCAGGAGCTGTCCAAGCCCGACTACCACCGCGACGATCCGAGCCCGCCGCGAGGTCCTGTTCAGCTGGGTCATGAGGTGGCTGTGGCGCGCGATGGACGGCGCGGCAAACGCGACACCCGGCGGGTGGCTGGGCATCGGTGTCCTCGTCGCCCTGATCGTCGCGGTCGTCGTGGCTGTCCGGCTGCGGACCGGTCCGCTCGGGCGCGCCCGCCGCGCTGTGCGCCCCACGCTCCTCGGCGGCACCGCCCTGACCGCCCAGCAGCACCGCGCGCTGGCCGACGCGGCAGCCGCCTCCCGGCAGTGGGCCGAGGCGGTCCGGATGCGGCTCCGCGCGATCGTGCAGGACCTGGAGGAGCAAGGCGTGCTGGACCCCCGGCCCTCCCGCACAGCCGACGAGGCGGCGGCTGACGCCCGCGCGGCTCTTGGGCCGGCCGGGCCACTCCTGGATCGGGCCGCCCGCACCTTCGACGAGATCTGGTACGGGCGCCGGCGCGCCACCGCCGACGATGATCAGCTGCTGCGCGAGGCCGACGCGGCGGTCACCGCGGCGGGACGGCAAACGGCCGCAGGGGTCCGGTGACCGGCCAGCTCGCGCCCAGCGCCCCGGTGGGTGCCACGGTGCGCGACGTCTGGCGGGCCGGCCGCTGGCCGCTGTCATTCCTCGCGGTGCTGCTCACCGTCATCGTGCTGTACGGGCTCCAGCAGGGGTCGCTGCCACGTGGCGAGCTGGACCCGGCGGCCTACGACGGCACCGGGTCCCACGCGCTGGCCCAGCTCCTGCGCGACCGCGGCATCAGGGTCGAGCGCGCCACCGACGCAGCCGCGGCCACCCAGCTGGCAGGTACCGGGGACCTGCTCGTGCTCACCCGCCCCTACCTGCTGGAGGCACACGCGCTGCGGCAAGCGGCGGCAGGGGGCGCCGATCTGCTCGTCGTCGAACCCGATCCGGACACCTTGGCGGTCCTGGGCGAGGCCCTCGGCGTGCCGTTGGCGGAGGCCGACGCCGACCGGAGCGGCGGTGGCTGAGCCCGGCTGCGACCTTCCCGCAGCCGCCATCGCGGGCCGAGGCGGACACCGGCGGATGGTTGATCAACGTCCCACCGGGCGCGATCGGCTGCTACCGCAGTGGCGAGGGTGCGGCGCTCGTCCAGGTCGAACAAGCCGGACGCACCGTCACGCTGCTCGCCAGCGGCGCCCCCCTGACGAACAGCAGACTCGCCAACCAGGGCAACGCCGCGCTCGGGATCGGCCTGCTGTCCACCCGCTCCACCGTGGTCTGGCTGACCCCCCGCGCCCTGGCACCCTCCGGCGAGCAGACGCCGTCGTTCAGCTCGCTGATCCCCCGCCCGGTCAAGCTCGCCGCGGTGCAGCTGGGGGTGGCGGTCATGGTGCTGGCGCTGTGGCGCGCCCGCCGGCTCGGACCGCTGGTGCCCGAGCGGCTGCCGGTCGCCGTCCCGGCCGCCGAGGTCATCACCGGCCGCGGCCGGCTGTACCGACGGATGCACGCGCGCGACCGTGCGGCAACCGCCTTGCGGGCTCGCGTGCTGGCGACGCTGGCTCCCAGACTCGGGCTCGAGGCGGACGGCCCGCCGGACGCCCTCATCGACAAGATCGCCGCCACCACCCGTAGAACACCCGAGACCGTGCGCACGCTGCTGTACGGTGCGCATCCAGTCGACGACACCGCGCTGGTCCAGCTCGCCGCCGACCTGGATGCGCTGTCCGAGGAGGTACACCGGTCGTGACCACCCCCACCGCCACTCCCGTCGACGTGGACACCACGGACGCCGAACAGGCGCGCGCGGCCCTGACCGCGCTGCGCACCGAGGTGGCGAAGGCCGTCGTCGGGCAGGACTCCGTCGTCACCGGCCTGGTCGTCGCCCTGCTCGCGCGCGGCCACGTGCTGCTGGAGGGCGTCCCGGGCGTCGCCAAGACCCTGCTCGTGCGGGCGCTGGCCGCCGCGCTGTCCCTGGACACCAAGCGGGTCCAGTTCACCCCCGACCTCATGCCGGGCGACGTGACCGGCTCGCTGGTCTACGACACGCGCAGCGCCGAGTTCTCGTTCCGGCCCGGCCCGGTCTTCACCAACCTGCTGCTGGCCGACGAGATCAACCGCACGCCACCGAAGACCCAGGCGTCGCTGCTCGAGGCGATGGAGGAGCGGCAGGTCTCGGTCGACGGCGGCCGCGCGCGCTGCCCGACCCGTTCATGGTCGCCGCCACCCAGAACCCCGTCGAGTACGAGGGCACCTACCCGCTGCCCGAGGCGCAGCTCGACCGGTTCCTGCTCAAGCTGGTCGTCCCGCTGCCGTCCCGCGACGACGAGGTGGCGATCCTGGCGCGGCACGCCGCCGGGTTCGACCCGGCGACCTCGCCGCGGTCGGCATCACCGGCGTGGCCAACGCGCATCACCTCGCCGGCGGGCGGGCGGCGGTGCGGGCGGTCTCCGTGACGCCCGAGGTGCTCGGGTACATCGTCGACGTCTGCCGGGCCACCCGGGACTCGCCGTCGCTCTCCCTCGGCGCCTCGCCGCGCGGCGCCACCGCGCTGCTGGCCACCTCGCGCGCCTGGGCGTGGCTGTCCGGGCGCGACTACGTGACGCCCGACGACGTCAAGGCGCTCGCCCGCCCGACGCTGCGGCACCGGCTGTCCGTCCGCCCCGAGGCCGAGCTGGAAGGCGTCACCGCCGACGGCGTCCTCGACGGCGTCCTCGCCTCCGTCCCGACGCCACGCTGACGGGGCGTCGATGGCGCTGACCGCCCGGCGGGGATCGTCGCGCTGCTCGGCGCCGTCGTGGTCCTGCTGCACCCGCTGCCGGCTGGGCGCTGCTCGCGGTCAACGGTGCTTGCTGCTCGGCGTCGTCGCCGACCTGGTGCTCGCCGCACCGGTGCGGTCGCTGGCGTTCTCCCGCAGCGGCGACACCACGGCCCGCCTCGGCGAGCCGGTCACCGTGACGCTGGCCGTGGTGAACAGCAACCGGCGAGCGCTGCGCGGGGTGCTGCGCGACGCCTGGGCCCCGAGCGCGGGCGCCCAGCCGAGTCGGCACCGCCTCGACGTTCCGGCGGGCGGCCGGCGCCTGCTGAGCACCGAGCTGCGCCCGCAGCGCCGGGGCGACCAGCGCCCCGCTCGGGTGACCGTCCGGTCGGTCGGCCCGCTCGGTCTCGCCGCCCGGCAAGGCTCGCACGAGGTGCCGTGGGCGGTCCGGGTGCTGCCGCCGTTCGGCAGCCGCCGGCTCATCGGCGAGAAGCTGGCCCAGCTGCGCGAGCTCGACGGGCGCAGCGCCGCCCGGTCCGCGGAGAGGGGACCGAGTTCGACTCGCTGCGCGAGTACGTCGCCGGCGACGACGTCCGGTCCATCGACTGGCGGGCCACCGCCCGCGCCACCGCGGTCGTGGTGCGCACCTGGCGGCCCGAGCGCGACCGGCGGCTGATCCTGGTGCTCGACACCGGGCGGACCTCCGCGGCCCGGGTCGGCGACACCCCCCGGCTCGACAGCGCGCTCGACGCGGCGCTGCTGCTGGCCGCGCTGGCCTCCCGAGCCGGTGACCGGGTCGAGCCCTGGCCGGTGACCAGCCGCTGCGGGCCTCCGTGTCATCGACGGCCGGCCGCGACATCCTGCCGGCGCTGATCGGCGCGACTGCCCCGCTGGAGTCGGCCCTGGTCGAGACCGACATGCGGATGCTGGCGTCGGAGGTGCTGCGTCGCTCCCGCCAGCGGTGCCTCGTCGTGCTGTTCACCACCCTCGACGCGGCGCCGCTCGCCGAGGGGCTGCTGCCGGTGCTGCCGATGCTGACCGCGCGGCACCAGGTCGTGCTCGCCTCGGTCGCCGACCCAGCCCTCGACCGAGCTGGCCTCGCAGCGGGGCGGTGCGGCGCAGGTGTACGACGCCGCGGCGGCCGCGCGGGCCTTGGGCGAACGGCACCGGATGGCCACGCTGCTGCGCCGTCGGGGTGCGACGTGGTCGACGCACCGCCGGACAGCTTCGCCTCGACGGTCGCGGACAGCTACCTGGCGTTCAAGGCCGCCGGGCGGCTGTGACCTAGCCGGCTGTCGGGACGGTCGCCCCGCGCTCCCACACCTCGACGTCGCCGGTCTCCCCCGCTCGCGCCGCCCGTCCCCCGACGACCCACACGTAGACGATGAAGGCCGCCTCGGCCACGACGCCGATCGCGATCCGGGCCCAGGTCGGGCAGCGGCGACGGCGTGACGAACGCCTCGATCACCCCGGACACCAGCGAGCACGATGCCGAGCGCCAACCCGACGACCATCGCCGACCGCCCCTCCGCGGCGAGCGCGTCGGCGCGACGCCGTGGGTCCGGGATCGATGACGGTCCAGCCGAGCCGCAGCCCCGCGCCGCCGCGACGAAGACGGCGGTCAGCTCGAGCAGGCCGTGCGGCAGGATCAGGCCGAAGAACAGGCCGAGCTTGCCGTTCGCGGCCATCAGCCCGCCGCAGACGCCGACGTTCACCGCGTTCTGCCACAGCAGGCAGAGCATCGGCAGGCCCAGCAGCACGCCGAGGCACAGCGCCCACCGCGGCGACCCACGCGTTGTTCGTCCAGACCTGCGCGGCGAACGCTGTGGCCGGGTGCGCAGAGTAGTAGTCCTCGAAGTCGTGCTCGACGAGCTGGCGGATCTCCTCGGGCGGCGCGACGCTGGCCTGCACCCGCGGGTGCGTGGCGACCCACACGCCGACCGCCACCATCGCCGCGACGCAGCAGGCGGCCGTGCCCACCGACCAGCGCCAGCGTCCGGTACAGGGCCGCCGGCACCGTGACGGTGAAGAAGCGGGCCAGCTCGCGCCACTCGGGGGTGTGGTCCCCGGTGACCGCCGCTCGGGCCCGGGCCACCAGCGGGGACAGCCGCCCCACCAGCGCGGGTCCGGGCGAACGGAACCGGATGACCGACAGGTGGGTGGCGGTCCGCTGGTAGAGCTCGACCAGCTCGTCGACCTCGGGCCCGGACAGGCCGCCGCGGCGCCCAGCCCGCTTGATGAGCTCGTCAAGCCGCGCCCACGTGGCCTTGTGCACGGCTACGAAGGCGTCGACGTCCACGAGGCGGCACACTAGCGGTACTCCGCGCCCCGAAAGGACCGTTCGTGACCGCTGGCATCGTGACCGGCGACGCGGTCCCGCTCGATCTGCGGCCAGCCGGCTGGCCCTCGCGCGCTCTCGCCTTCGCCATCGATGCGCTGGTTCAGCTCACCGCCCTCACCCTGCTCCTGGGCTTGACCGCGTTCGCCCTGTCCACGGCGGACCCGGCGGCCGGCGCCGCCACCATGCTCGTCATCGTCGTGGCGGTCATCGTCGGCTACCCGGTGGCGCTGGAGACCCTGACGCGCGGACGCACGCTGGGCAAGGCGGCGCTCGGGCTGCGGGTCGTCCGCGACGACGGCGGGCCCATCCGGTTCCGGCACGCCCTCGCGCGGGCGCTGCTCGGCGTGTTCGTCGACCTCTGGGCGACCATCGGCATCATCGCCCTGCTGTCCGCATCATCTCGGCGCGCGGCAAGCGGCTCGGCGACATGGTCGCCGGCACCGTCGTCCTGTCGGAGCGGATCCCGACGCCAGTCGCAGCGGCCCCCGCGGATGCCCTACCCGCCTCGCCGGCTGGGCCACCACGCCGACCTGTCCGCACTCCCCGACGACGCTGGCCCTGGGCGCGCGCCAGCTGCTCGCGCGTACACCCAGCTCGACCCGGTCGCCCGCGGACGGCCTTGAACGCCAGCTCGCGACGCCGTCGCGCCGCTCGTCACGCCGCTCCCACCGCCCGGCACGCCGGGCGGGCCTACCTGTCCGCCGTGCTCGCCGAGCGCACCCGGCGCGACGAGCTTGCGGCTACGCGGGTACTCCGCCGACGGCTACCAGCGGCTCACCAGCGGCGGGTACCAGCCCGCCCGGTAGCGACGGTGGCGCTGGTCCCCGGCGGCGGGCTTCGGGGCCCGCTCGGTGCTGGGAGCGGCCTCAGTAGCGGTAGTGGTCCGGCTTGTACGGGCCCTCGACCGGGACGCCGAGGTAGTCGGCCTGCTCGCTTGGTCAGCTCGGTCAGCTGGACGCCGAGCGCGTCGAGGTGCAGCCGCGCGACCTTCTCGTCGAGGTGCTTGGGCAGCACGTACACGCCGACCGGGTACTCCGTCGGTCTTGGTGAACAGCTCGATCTGGGCGATCACCTGGTTGGTGAACGAGTTCGACATGACGAAGCTCGGGTGGCCGGTGGCGTTGCCGAGGTTCAGCAGCCGGCCCTCGGACAGCACGATGATCGCGTGGCCGTCGGGGAAGCGCCACTCGTCGACCTGCGGCTTGATGACTCGCGCTCGACGCCCGGCGGCTTGGCCAGGCCGGCCATGTCGATCTCGTTGTCGAAGTGGCCGATGTTGCCGACGATCGCCTGGTGCTTCATCCGCGCCATGTGCTCGGCGGTGATGACGTCCTTGTTGCCGGTGGCGGTGATGAAGATGTCGGCGGTGCTCGACGACGTCCTCGAGCGGTCGCGACCTGGTAGCCGTCCATCGCGGCCTGCAGCGCGCAGATCGGGTCGATCTCGGTGACGATGACCCGGGCGCCCTGGCCGCGCAGCGACTCGGCGCAGCCCTTGCCGACGTCGCCGTAGCCGCAGACGACGGCGACCTTGCCGCCGATCAGGACGTCGGTGGCGCGGTTGATGCCGTCGATCAGCGAGTGGCGGCAGCCGTACTTGTTGTCGAACTTGCTCTTGGTCACCGAGTCGTTGACGTTGATCGCCGGGAAGAGCAGCGCGCCGGCCTTGGCATCTCGTAGAGCCGGTGCACGCCGGTGGTGGTCTCCTCGGTGACGCCCTTGATGCCGGCGGCGATCGCGGTCCACCGGCGCGGGTCCTCGCCAGCGAGCGCTGCAGCGCGGCCAGGATGACCTCGAACTCCTCGGAGTCGGCGGTCGGTGGGTCGGGCACGGCGCCGGCCTTCTCGAACTCGACGCCCTTGTGCACGAGCAGCGTGGCGTCGCCGCCGTCGTCGAGGATCATGTTCGGGCCGCCGCCGTCGGGCCAGCGTCAGCATCTGCTCGGTGCACCACCAGTACTCCTCGAGCGTCTCGCCCTTCCAGGCGAAGACCGGGACGCCGCGGGGCTCGAGGTGCCGTCGGGCCGACGACGACCGCGGCGGCGGCGTGGTCCTGGGTGGAGAAGATGTTGCAGCTGGCCCAGCGGACCTCGGCGCCGAGCGCGACGAGCGTCTCGATCAGGACGGCGGTCTGCACGGTCATGTGCAGCGAGCCGGTGATGCGGGCGCCGGCGAGCGGCTGTGCGTCGGCGTACTCGCGCGGATCGCCATCAGGCCGGGCATCTCGTGCTCGGCGAGGCGGATCTCCTTGCGGCCGAAGGCGGCCAGGGAGAGGTCGGCGACCTTGAAGTCGGACGTCATGAAAGGCTCCCTGCGGGTTCGGGCGAGATGGGTGATCGGGGCTCATCTGCCAGCGCCTGATCGCGACCTTGTCCACTGCCGCTGCGCCGCTCAGCGGCTTCAAGGGACGTGGCCGTGCGTCCGGCGGTAGGGGCCGCGGTCGATGTCGGGCTCGAGGTAGATGACCCGGGCGATCGGCACCGCGGCGCGCACCCGGCCCTCGGCCGCGTCGATGCCGCGGGCGACCTGCGCGGCGGTGTCGTCGCGGCGCACGGCGATCTTCGCGGCGACGAGCAGCTCGTCGGGGCCCAGGTGCAGCGTGCGCAGGTGGATGACCCGCGTGACGTCGTCGCCGTCCAGCAGCGCGTCGACGATCCGCTGGACCACCTCCGGGCCGGCGCCCTCGCCGATCAGCAGGCTCTTCGTCTCGACCGCCAGGACGATCGCGACGACGACGAGCAGCACGCCGATGCACAGCGTGCCGACGCCGTCCCAGACGCCGTCGTCGGTGACGACCGACGCAGCGACGCCGCCGAGCGCGAGGACCAGCCCGATGAGCGCGCCGAGTCCTCGAGCAGGACGACCGGCAGCTCGGGCGCCTTGGCGCGTGCGGACGAACGCCACCCACGAGCCGGCGCCCTTGAGCGCGGCCGGGACTCCGGATCGCCGTCCGGAACGAGCAGCGACTCCAGCACGATCGCGACGACCAGGACGCCGAACGCCCACGCCGGCGCGGTCAGCGGGTGCGGGTTGCTGGATCTTGTGGATGCCCTCGTACATCGCGAACAGCGCCGCCGACGGTGAACAGCACGATCGAGACGACGAACGCGTAGACGTAGCGCTCGCGGCCGTAGCCGAACGGGTGCTGCGGTGTCGCGGACCCGGCGCGCCTTGCGGCCGCCGACCAGCAGCAGCACCTGGTTGCCGGAGTCGGCGACCGAGTGGACGCGCCTCGGCGAGCATCGAGGACGAGCCGGTGAACGCGAACGCGACGAACTTGATGACCGCGATACCCAGGTTGGACGCGAGCGCCGCGATCACCGCCCGCTTGCCACCGTGTTCGCTCACCGCACCCTCCGACGATCATGCAGCTGTGGTGGGCAACAGCGCCGTGGAGCCCAACCACGACTGCATGATCACCTTTAGGCGCCCAGCGGGCCGCGGCTGGCCTGCACGGTCGCCCTGAAGGCGGTGCCGTGGCCGTCGATCGTGACGTCCCCTCCGCCTGCAGCGACGAACGCCGACGCCCCTTGCGGCAGCGCCGAGTTCGTGGTCGCCCTGGCGCAGCCGCACCTCGCCGTCGATGCAGATCAGGATCTGCGGTGACGTCGCCCCCACGACGACCGGGTGCTCACCCGGGCTGCTCGATGCGGGTGAGCCGGAATTCGTCGTGCGGGGTGGGGTACACCTGTTCGCCGTTGGGTTCGCTTCGGGCGAGCAGCACCGGGATCGGCGCTGCGGTGAAGTCGAGGATCCGCAGCAGCTCGGGGACGTCGACGTGCTTGGGCGTCAGGCCGCCCCGCAGCACGTTGTCGGAGTTGGCCATGATCTCGATCGCCGGTGCCGCGCAGGTAGGCGTGCGGCTGCCGGCGCCCAGGAACACGGCCTGGCCGGGCTGGAGCAGGAGGTGGTTGAGGAACAGGGCGGACACCACGCCGACGTCGCCGGGGTAAGCCTTGCCGAGGTCCGCGCCAGCTGGGCGGACTCGGCGAGCTCGCCGCCGCCGGCGACCAGAGCCGAACAACCGTCGAGCACGGCCTCGATCAGGACGCTGCGCCGATCGTCGGGCGCGGTCATCAAGGCGGTGAAGGCCTCCCTCACGCCCTCGGCGTCGGGGTCGGGCCCGCAGCACGTCGATGTAGGGCCCGAGGTCGGCGACCGCGAGGGCATCGAGCAGCCGGACGGTGTCCGTCACCGGGCGGAAGCCGCACAGCGCCTCGAACTCGGTGAGCGCGCAGATCAGTTCGGGCTTGTGGTTGGCGTCCTTGTAGTTGCGGTCCGGCGCGTCGATCGGGGACGCCGCGCTCCTCCTCGTCGGCGTAGCCCTCGCGGGCCTGGCGGGCGGAGGGGTGGACCTGCAGCGAGAGCGGCTCAGCCGCGGCGAGCACCTTGAGCAGGAACGGCAGCCGGAAGCCGAACTCCTCCGCGACGGCCTTGCCCAGCTCGGCCAGCGGGTCGGCGGCGATCCACTCGTCGAGCGAGCGACGGACACCGTCGCGGTCAGGAGCGAGGGCGCGCCGGGATAGGCGCCCAGCCACAGCTCGGCCTGCGGGTCGCCGGTCGGCTCGACGCCGAGCAGGTCGGGGATCGCGGTGGTCGATCCCCAGGCGTAGGGACGGATGGTGTTGTCGAGGCGGTCCATGGCTGCCACTAGGTTAGCGGGCCTCGTCGATAAGCAGAACGGGAATGTCATCGCGAACCGGGTACCTCAGTCCGCACCCTGAGCCGGTGCAGACGCAGCTCGCTGGCAGCGTCATCGGCGCGAAGTTCGGCATGGCAGGCCGGGCAGACGATGATCTCGAGCAGGGCTGGTTGAGGCGCATTGCGGCTCCGTGCGTGGTCGTGGGTCGATCGGGAACGGCGGTCAGGGCAGGACGATGGAGAGAACCTCATCACGGATCGCCGCCATCGTCTGCGCGTCCGCTGCCTCGACGTTGAGGCGCAGCAACGGCTCGGTGTTGGACGCCCGCAGGTTGAACCACCAGTCGGCCGTCGTCGACGGTGAGCCCGTCGAGGTGGTCGACCACCACGTCCGGCCGCCGAACTCCTCCTCGACCGGCGCTGGCGGCGACCGGGTCGGCGACGGTGGAGTTGATCTCGCCGGAGGCGACGTAGCGCGAGTACTGGGCCGCCAGCTCGACAGCGGTGCCGTCCTGGCCGCCGAGCGCGGCCAGCACGTGCAGCGCGGCGAGCATGCCGGAGTCGGCGCGCCAGAAGTCGCGGAAGTAGAAGTGGCCGGAGTGCTCGCCGCCGAAGACGGCGCCGGTCTCGGCCATCACGGCCTTGATGAACGAGTGGCCGACCCGGGTGCGCACCGGCACGCCGCCGTGCTCGCGGACGACCTCCGGCACGGCGCGGCTGGTGATCAGGTTGTGGATGATCGTGCGAGCCCGGTTCCTGGGCCAGCTCGCGCACGGCGATCAGCGCGGTGAGGGTCGACGGGGTGACGATCTCGCCGCGCTCGTCGACGACGAAGCAGCGGTCGGCGTCGCCGTCGAACGCCAGCCCGAGGTCCGCCCCGTTCTCGCAGGACCGCGTTCTGCAGGTCGCGCAGGTTGTCCGGGTCGATCGGGTTGGCCTCGTGGTTGGGGAACGAGCCGTCGAGCTCGAAGTACAGCGGGACGACGGTGAGCGGCAGGCCGTCGAGGACGATCGGGACGGTGTAGCCCGCCCATGCCGTTGCCCGCGTCGACGACGACCGTGAGGCGGCCGGATGCCGGCGAGGTCGACGAGGCTTGCGCAGGTACGCCGCGTAGTCGGCCAGCACGTCGCGCTCGGAGATCGGTGCCCGGCCGGGCCGTCGTACGCGGGCACGCGTCGTCCTCGATCAGCCGGCGGATCTCGGCGAGCCCGGTGTCCTGGCCGACGGGCGAGGCGCCGGCCCGGCACAGCTTGATGCCGTTGTACTGGGCCGGGTTGTGGCTCGCGGTGAACATCGCGCCCGGGCAGTCCAGGCGAGCCGCTCGCGAAGTAGAGCGCGTCGGTGCTGACCAGGCCGATGCGGACGACGTCCGCGCCCTGCGCCGCCGCACCTCGGCGAAGGCGTCGACGAGCGTCGGCGAGGACGGGCCGCATGTCGTGACCGATGACGATCCGCCCCCCGGCCGCCCCGAGCGAACGGCGACGAAGGCGGCACCGACGTCGCGCGCCAGAGTCCGCGTCGAGCTGGTCGGGGACGACGCCACGGACGTCGTACGCCTTGATGATCTGGCTCAGGTCGCGCACGGCGGCGAGCTGAGCCAACCCCCCGAGAGCGCCGGCCGGCCGTCAGGCGATCTTGCGGGTCTTGTCGAGCACCCGGTCGACGGGCAGCGGCTTGCCGTCCAGGTCGAGCCAGCTGCGGTCCTCGCAGCGGTGGCAGGACAGCGAAGCGGACGGGGGTGCCGTCGGTGAGGGTCATGGCCAGCTCGGTCACCCGCTCGCTGCCGCACGACGAGCACTGGGCGCCGCCACGGGCACCCTGCTGGGTCAGCGAGCCGAGCGGGACCGGGGCTGCCGGGGCGACCGGCGGGACGGAGCGAGCGGGACGCGGGCCGGGTGCGGCGCTGACGGCTTGGCTGCGGGCGTCTCGGTACGGGGCTCCAGCGAGTCTCGGTGGTGGCGAGGCTGGTGCTGCGCGGCATGTTGATGCTCCGTCCGGGTGGAGGCCACTGGAACCCGACGGCTATCGGCACAAAGTGCACGGGACGCACTTGAGCATGCGGCGTTTCCGGGACAAACCGGACACCCGGCGGTCGGCCCGGCGCGTCAGGGAGCGCGCAGGACCCGCAGGTGGCCGCGCCGGCCCACGTCGGGGAGCGCGGTCGCCACGTCCGCGTCCTCGGCGAAGCCGTCGTGGCGGTCGGCACGCCGGCCGCCTCGCGGACCGCGTCGGCCAGCGCCTCGAGGTCGTCGCGGGTCGGCAGCAGCGACTCGGGGTCCGGGGCGAGCCGCAGGACCTCCCAGCCGCGGGGGGCGGTGAGCCGGCTGCTGTGCTCCTGGCAGAGGTCGTAGCAGTGCGGCTCGGCGTACGTCGCCAGCGGGCCGAGGACCGCCGTCGAGTCGGCGTAGACGTAGGTCAGCGTGGCCACGGCCGGACGCCCGCAGGCGGTCCGCGAACAGCGTCGGATCAGGCTCACGCCGGCGAAGAATAGTCGAGCCAGCAGGCGCTGCCCGGCACCATCCGGCTCCCAGGCGGCGCGTGTCGCGGCTACGCTGCGCCTTCGTGGGAACCAACGGGCGATCCGACGGCGTCTCGGTAGCCGCCGCGCGTGCGCCGCCGTGACCGTCACGGCCGCGGAATGCGTGGGCCGCTGACGCCGAGGGGCATCCCCGCCTCACGCAGCCGCGCGGAGCAGTTCGACGACCTGGTGCTGGACGTCGCCGACGGCAGCCCTGGGCGCCCGCTGGGCCACCGACTCGCCCGAGTCGAGTTCTCGGTCGAGGAGGTGCCGCCGTCGGCCCTTCTCGACATCGAGTCCGACGAGCCCGTTCCGCTCGCCGGCCTCGCCCGCGCCACCGCCACGTCGCCCGCCCGTATCGTGCTGTACCGACGCCCCTTGGAGTCCCGCGCGATCGACGCCGAGGACCTGGCGGACCTGGTCCGCGAGGTCGTCATCGAGCAGTCGCCGCCGGCCTGTTGGGCCTGGACCCGGACACGGTCGACCCGGACTAGCGGCGGGCGCGGGGCCACTGGGACCGCGTGGTCCAGCCCCGCGGTACCCCTACGGCAGCCCGACCCCCAGGTCGGCATGCGCCGATCGCACGGTCCGCGAGGTCACATTCGAGACCAGCGGCGTGCTGGTGGCGGCAGTCCAC
>CAVPEL010000008.1:0-529097 GCA_963703505.1 uncultured Actinomycetota bacterium
GGTTGTGGGACGCCGGCCTGGGTGGACCTGGCCAAGCGCAGTGCGGCGGAGTTCTGCAGCAGCTGCGACTACCCGCTGTTCTGGGCGCTGGGCCGCCAGGCGCTCCCGCCGTCGGACAGCTCCGGCGACACCGGGCTGCGCCGCCTCCCCGGCACCGCCGGACGAGCCGCGCTCGCGTCGTTGCCGTGCCCGGCGTGCACCGAGCCGAACCCGCCCGCCGCTTCGCTGTGCGGGCGGTGCGGCGCCGACCTGCATCCGGCGCCGAGTCGTCGCGGAGCCGGAGCTCGAACCGCTGTGGGAACCGGAGCCGGAGCCGGCCGGTCGTCGCGCGGCGCCGCTGGTGGCCCTGGGTGCTCGCCGCTGCCCTCGTCGTCGTCGCGGTGGCCGTTGTGGTCTACCTCGTCGTCCGGCGCTAAGCGCCGGACCGCATCAGTCCGTCAACGTCTCGGCGGTGCCGCCTGCGTCGGTCGGGGTCGGGCGTGGGCGTCGGGGTGGGGTGGCGTCGGCGTCGGGGGCGGCGTCGGCGGGAGCGTGACCGGGGTGCTGGCTTCGCGGCCGGCCCTGACCGTCACCGGCCCGGCGCTGCCGTCACCCGCGCTCGACGTCACGGTGACCGTGTAGCTGCCCGGGGCGAGCCCGGTGAAGGTCACCGTTCCACCCGACGAGGTGGTCAGTGCGCTCGCCGACGTCGGCCCGCTGATGCTCACCGTGGCGTTCGCGACCGGCTCGTCGTCCTGGGTCACCGACACCCGTCAGCGAGCCCAGCTCGCTGATGGTGAGCGACACCGCGGTGTCCGCCGCGCCCGACGACCGTCACCACACCGGCCGAGGTGCTCGCGTCCGTGTAGCCAGTCGCGCTGGCCCGCACCTGGTAGGTGCCGAGCGGCAGGTAGGTCGCGAACACGGCGGTTCCGTCGGCGAGCACGGTGCCGTTCGCCACCTCGGCGTTGCTGGCGTCGAGGAGCGACACCGTCGCCGTCGGGGTGGACGAACCGGTCGCCTTGACCGCGTTCACCGACACCCGCAGCCGCTGCTCGTGAACCGTCACCGTCACGGTCACGTCCGTGTCGGTGGGCTTGATGGTCAGCGTCGCGGTCGCGCTGCCGTGGCCCGCCGGACCTGACGTGGTGACGGTGTAGGCGCCGGAGAGCACCTGGTTGAACACCGTGGTCGCCCCTCCGGCGACCGGTACGGCCTGCTGGGTGCCCTGGCTCTGCCCGGTCGACGCCGGGGTTGGCGGTCAGCGTGACGGCGGCGCCGGTCATGGTGACGCCGCTGTCCGAGACCACCTGCACGGTCAGCTGGTGGGTGACGGCGGTCAGGGTGACGTTCACCGAGGCGATCTGGCCGTTGCGGACCTCGACCGACCGGTCGGCGCTGACGTAGTCGGCGGCGGCGAAGCGCACGGTGTAGGTGCCGTCGGGCAGCCCCTGCACCTGGTACTCGCCCTGGGCCGAGGTGGTGGCCGTGCCGGCGGTGGCGCCGCTGGCGTCGAGGACCGTGACGGTCGCGGCGGCGAGTGCCTGCGCCGCCGCCGACCCCCGTTGCCCGCTGACCAGACCGTGCACGCTGTTCGGGCGGGAGGCGAGCGTGATGTAGACGGTCTGCTGCGCCACCCCGACCTGCAGGGTGACGACCTGGCTGAGCGGTGAGTAGTTCGGCGCGACCACCTGCAGCGAGTACTGCGTGGCGTCCAGGTTGGTGAAGCTGTACTTGCCGTTGGCGCTGCCGGAGATCGGCGCGATCGCCGGCAACGAGTCGTTGGTCAGGCGTGACGGTCGCGGTCGTGATCGCCTTCGGGGTCGCGTCGTCGGTCTGCACGACGAACGTGACGCCCACCTTGTCGGCGGGGAGCACGAGATCCGCGGTGACGTCGTCGTTGTTCACCGCGAGCGCGCCCGAGGTCACCGGGCTGCCGCCGTTGTAGCCGGTCCGCTGGACGCTCACCGTCCAGCTGCCCGGGACCAGCCCGGAGACCGACGTCGAGCCGGTCACCCGGTACCTGCCGTCGGCGTCCGTCACGGCGGTGAAGGTCTGCGCTCCGCGGGTGGCGGTGACGGTGATCCCGGCGAGCGGTGACGGTCTGCCCCGCCACCGAGGTCGACACCGTGCCGGTGATCGCGCCGGCGCGCGGCAGGGCGACGTCCAGGTCGACGACCTGGCCGGGAAGCGACCGAGGTCGGCGCCGAGGTCGTGAAGACGTAGCCGCCGGCTCGCACCTCGACCCGGTAGGGCCCGCCGGCGACCGACAGGTCGGGGAAGGTCGACCGAGGTCCCGCCGGGTGGCGCGGTCAGCGTCGTCGCCGGCACCGTGGGGCCGGTGAGGACGAACACTGCATTGGGGACGGGCACCGTGCGGTCCGGGTCGTCGGGGTCGACGGTGACGGCGTGCACGGTCAGGCCGCCGTGCGCGCCGAGCTGCAGCGTCGGCAGCGCGAACGGGTCGCCGGCGCCGCCCGCGGAGTACGGGATGGTGACCTCGACCTCGCCGGAGTCGTAGCCCGGCAGGCTCGCCCGCAGCAGGTACGTCCCGGGGCGCGCCACGCCCGGGCCGGACTGGGTGGGGTCGTTCCAGGTGAGCGCGCCGTCGGCGGCCACCCGCACCGAGACGAGCCCCGCACCCGGCGCTGCGCGCACCACCTGGATGCTGGCGCGGGACAGGTCCACCGGCGAGGTCGGGTGCCGGCTCGATCGCCACCCGCCCGGTCACCACCCGGCCGGGGGGTGAGCAGCACGACGGTGAGCAGGCCGTCGGACGTGACCGGTTGCCCGGTCAGCGTGGTCGTCCCGAAACCCTGCGCGGTCGCGTCGACGCGGACGTCGACCGAGGGCACCCGCAGTCCCAGCGTGATCGACGGCACGCCGGCCCCGCCGCACGGGCTGCCCGGCGGCAGCTCGGTGGAGTCGGGGACGACCACGAAGCAGCCCTGCCCGTTGGTGGCGAGCAGCCCGCTGGCGGGTCCGGTCTCCCGGCGCGGGTCGACGCCGTTGTAGCCGGTGATGCCCGACACGCTCACGCCCGCACCCGGCACCGGGCGCATGACCCCGTCCATCGCGTAGACCACCTGGCCGCGGAAGGCCCCGACGCGGCTGGTGAGCGCGGCGGTGAGCGAGATGGTCTGGTTGAAGCCGATGGCGACCGAGTCGAACACGGCGGAGGCCGGTGCCCGGGTCGCCTCGACCCGGTAGTTGCCCGGCGCGACGCCGTTGATCGTCACCGATCCCTCGGCGCCGGTGTAGAAGGTGCTGCTCGATGTCGGTGAGGCCCGGGGTGAGCGTCACCGGCACGCCGGCTCCGACCGTCGACAGCGACCCCGTTGCTGTCCGGTGCCTGGACGACCACCACCAGCTGGCCGTACCGGTTGAGCGTGGTGTCGTACCGGCGCACCTCGCTGACCGCGAGCGTGATGTCCACCGGGGCCGGCGTGGCGTACCCGGACTGGTCGGGCAGCAGGATGAAGAGCCGGTAGCTGCCGTGGTCGAGCCGGCGGATCACGAAGTTGCCGTTCGCGTCGGCCACCGCGCAGTGCGCGCCCGCCGTCGTCTCGCAGACGAGCGAGACGTCGTGCGGGGTGCAGTCGGGACCGTCGCTGCCGGCCGCCCCGTACGGCACCGCCACGACGCAGGTGCCCGACGGGACGGTACCGACCGCAGCGGTGAGAGTTCCGGTGATGACGGCGGCCGGCGACAGCGCGACCGGCGCGGCGTCGGCGATCGCGCCGAGCGGCACCTGCACCTGCACCGTCGAGGACTCGTACCCGGGCGCGCTGACCGTGACGGTGTGCAGGCCAGGGGTCAGCCCGTCGGCCGCCGCGCCGGCCGGCGGGAGCAGGTAGGGCGTGTCCGGGTCGGTGGTGACCTCGAAGCGGCGGTCCCCGTCCGAGCGACGGTCGACCGTGCTGACCGTCACGACGCACGGCGCCGGCGCGGTGGACGCGTCGCAGGTGATGACGCCACCGGTGCGGGCATCGACGACCGCGCCCCTGATGTGCGACGTCGCCGGGACCCCGCCGCCTTCGGCCGGCGGCAGCGTCACCGGGACGTCGACCGGGGTGCCGACGTCGACGGTCACCGCCACGTACTGGGTGACCGAGGCGTACTTGCCGACCGTCAGCACGTACGACCCCGGGGTGACGCCGGTCATCCGGAAGCCGCCCGCCGGGTTCGACACGCTCATCGTCTTGTAGGTGCCGTTCTCGCCGGACAGGGTCAGGCCGGCGCCGACGATGCCCGTCCCGTCCGGCGCGGTGACCGTCCCGGTCACGGTCCCGGCCGACGGGCTGAGCAGCGCGTCGACCGTCTGCTGGGCGCTCTCGGCGGTGAGCTCGACCTGCTGGGTGCGGGGCGCGTAGCCGTCGCCGGTGATGGTGACCGTGTAGACCGCCGGGACCGGCAGCTGCGGCAGCACGTAGGAGCCGACCGGGCCGGTGGTCACCGTGGTGGCGGTGCGGGTGGTCGTACCGTCGGTGACGCTGACGGTGACGCCGCCGATCCCGTCGACGGCTCCGGTCTCGTCCGGGGCCGACACCTTGCCGACCAGCGAGGCGACGCCCGGGCGCATGGTCAGGTCGACCCCGTCGACCGAGCCGCCCGCCGGCGAGGGTGACCAGCCGGGACTCCGCGCCGTAGCCGGGGGCGCTCGCGGTCACCAGGTAGGTCCCGGGGGTCGACAGGCCAGCCATCGACCAGCTGCCGACGTCCCCGGTGGTCGGGGTCGTGGTGGTCGCCGTCACGGTTCCGTCGGTGATGGTGACCGAGACGCCGCCGAGCGCACCGGCCGGTCCGTCGATCCGGCCGGACAGGTCGCCGCGGCCGGCAGTCAGCGCGACGGCGAGCGGCTCCGGATCGGCGCCGAGCGTGGGCGCGACGATGTAGCGCTGCGTCTGGTACCCGGGCTTCGCGAAGGTGACCAGGTAGTAGCCGGGCGCCTTCACCCCGGCGAAGGACCAGGCGCCGTTCGTGCTGGTCGAGGTGGACTGCTTGTGGCGAGACCACCGACGGGAGCGGTGTAGGCGACGAGCTGGGCCGGCACCTTGCCCAGCTGGCGGACGGAGGCGACCTGGTGACCCGGCGAAGCTGGCGCCCTCGATCCGCTCGTCGACCAGCGAGGTCGGCTCCAGCGTCACCGTGACGTCGCCGGGCTCGGCGCTGCTCACCGTGCCGGTGACGCGTTCGCCAGACGGCTGGTCGGGCCGCCCGACCCGCCGGGGTCGCCCGAGCCCGCCGGAGCCGCCGGTCCGCCGGAGCCGCTGAACCCGGATCCCGGCGGCCGAGGCGTCCGGCGACGGCGAGGCGGTCAGCTGGCCGACGGTGACGTCCTGCTTGTCGCCCCGCCCGGCGAGCTTGCCGAGCCCGACGACACCGAGGCCCAGCCACAGCGCGATCACCGCGACGAAGGCGGTGACCTTGACGCCGGTCCGGCCGATCCATGGGCGGGCCCGCAGGAAACCGTCGAGGCGCACCGGGTCCTGCCGGCTGTGCACCGTGATGGCGAACGGCATGCGGCGCGGCTGCCCGAAGGCGCGCGGCCGGTGGACCGCGACCCGGCCACGCACCGTGGCGGTGCGCGCCGGGCGGGATCTCGACGGCCTTCGTCCGCAGCCGCACCCGCACGCCGGAGGACGCGGCCACCTCGAGAGTCACCGGGACCGGGGACGTCCCACGGTTCGTCAGGTTGACCCGGATCCGGCGGCCCCAGACCGCCTTCGGCTCGCTGACCGGCAGCGAGGGCGACCAGGCCGGAGGCGGCGCCGACCACGGCCACCACGTCGGCCTGGACCGGTCGGCCGCGTCGGCCGACCGGTCTGCGGGTCCGTTGCCTGCACCGCCACCACGAACGGGTACTGGCCGGCCGGGGTCCCCTTCGGCACGGTGATCGTGATCGGGACGGTCGCCGACTCACCCGGAAGGCAGGCCGGCGCGTGCACCACGGTGGGGCCCCAGGACGGGTCGATCCCGACGAGGCGGACGAGGGCGCCGCGCGGGCCGTCGGTGGTGGCGCGGAACCGGACCCGCAGCACTACCGGGGTGCCCGGCACCGCGTCGAGCCGCGGCGGGACGAGGATCTCGACCAATGGACCGTTCGGACCGCCGCCGTCCGTGCCTCCGCCGCGTCCTCGTTCATGAGCCGCCTCCGGCCAGGTCGACGGTCCGGCGCTGGCTCTCCTCGATGGTGACGGTCTGCGACGCCTGCGGCGCCGAGCCGGCCGGGTAGGAGAACTCGATGACGTAGCTGTCCGGGGCGTCGACGTCGATGAAGGCGTAGCTGCCGGAGCTGTCCGTCTTGGTGGTCCGCTCGACGACGGTCGGGTACTGCGACGCCCGGTAGAGCCGCACCTCGGCACCGGCGAGCAGCGACGTTGCCGGCGTTCCGGATCGTCCCGATGATCGAGGCCGGGTCGGCGAGCACCGGGTCGTACTGGCGGACGTCGCCCGCGGCCAACGTGATGATCGTCGAGGTCGGTCGGGTGGCCCGCCGGTTCACGCTCACCGTGTACGTGCCGGGCGGCAGGTTGCGGATCTCGTACTGGCCGAGCCGGCCCGCCGGGACCGATGCCGTGGTGACCGAGTAGGTGAGGTTGCCCTTGGTGAGGGTGATCTGGATCTCGCCGAGCGGGTCGCCGGCGATGCCCGCCGGGGGTGCGGGCGAAGGCGGAACCGCGCAGCACCGCGGTGGCCGAGCGCAGGCTCGCGTCGACGTGGTCGGCGGACGTGGCGGTCCCGCCGATCCCGGATCGCGACAGCGCCGAAGGCGTCCAGCGACACCGACACCGTCTGCGGTGCGAGGTCGCCGCGGGAGAAGGTCACGGTGTAGGTGCTGGGCACCGCGAGGCCGGCGACCGACCACGAACCCGGCGAGCCGGTGCTCTGGGTGACCGTCGACACGGTGAGGTCGCCGTTGGTGACCGTGACCGTGACGCCGCTGGCGGGATGGCCGTCGGCGAGGGTGGTCACCTGGCCGGCCGAGCGCTCCGGAGGCGCTGCCCAGCGTCACGCCCACCCCGGACGAGCTGCTGCCCCGCCGACAGGCTCAGGGTGAGGGTCTGGGAGGCCAGCCCCGGCTTGCTGACGACGATGGTGAGCGTGGCCGGTGTCGGCAGGCCCCGCAAGGTGAACGCGCCGAGGTCGCCCTCGGTGACGCTGACCGTCTGCACCGTGGTCTGGCCGTAGGTCGCGGAGATGGTCGCGCCGCCGAGCGGACCGGCGGCGCTGGTCACCCGACCGGCGATCAGACCGTCGCCCTTGCGGAGCCGCAGCTGGACCCCCGAGCGGTCCTCGCCGCCGCCGAGGTCGATGCGCTGCACCTCGGTGGCATAGCCCTGCTTGGCGACGACCAGGTCGTAGACCGCGGGGGACGGCACCTGCTCGAGCGAGAACTGCACCGTCGCTGGCGAGGGTGACGGTGCGCAGCACGGCGCCGGAGCTGTCGCTGTCCACCGCGCCGCCGGCCTGCACGGCCGTGCCCGCGATCTGCAGGGCCACCGTGGCGCCGGTCGGGTCTTCACCGGTCACCACGCCGGACAGGGTCGCCGGCAACCCGCCGAGCAGGACGTCGACGCCGTCGCGGACCTGCCCCGCCTTGAGGTCGACCGTGGCGGCGTCGGCCTCGGTGAGGCTCTGCGGGAACCACATCTCGGCGAACCCGGCGCCGCGGAACCGGAGCTTGTAGGTCGCCCTGGCGCGAGCCCGTCGAGCCGGTAGGCGCCGGTGTCGTCGGTGGCGGCCGAGGTGACCGGGGTGGAGGAGTCGCTGGCGGCGAGCACCTCCACGGTCACCCCGGCGACCGGCTGTGCCGGAGGTGAGCAGCCGGACCGTTCCGATGAGCGCCCCGGTGCCCGCCTTGGCGCCGGCCTGCTGCGCCTGGGCCACCTGCAGGGCGAGGTCCCGGTCGGCGGCGGAACGGCCGACGAGTCCGGACAGCGCCATGGTGATGACGACGGCGAAGACGCTGACGGCGGCGAGCAGGCCGACCAGCGCCAGCGAGCCGCGGGACACCCACGGGCGCTGGACGAACGTGCCGGTCGTGCGCTGCTCGGAGCCGTCGAGGCGAAGCGTGAACGGACGCACCCGCGGGCTGCCGGCGAACCCGCGCCGGGCCGCGACGCGCATCTCGACGGCCTGGTGCTCGCCGGGCGCCAGGGAGAGCTCTGGCGGGTCGAACCGGAAGCGGACCTTCTCCTCCTCGTCGCTGCCGACGAGGCCGGCGGCGACCGGGGTGTTGCCGGTGTTGCGCACCACGACGCCGAAGGACGCCCCGCGGCCGCCGGTGGCCGTCGACGGGTTGAGCGTGACCTGCGCGGCCCGCACGGCCGGCACCTCGAGCTCGATCTCGACGATGGAGGTGGCCGTGGGCGGCGTGAGCTCGCGGACCTGCAGGGCGAGTCGTCGGGTGCCGGCGGGGAGATCCGGTGGCAGGTTCAGCGTGGCGACGACGACACCGGTCGCGCCGGGGAACAACGAGAGCTGGTCGCGGTCGAACGTCACCCAGCGGGGATCGACGCCGAGCAGCCGGATCGCGTGCCCGCTGATGACGTCGCCGGTGTTGGTGACCGCGACGGTGAGCACCAGCGGGTGGCCGGCGACGGCGGTCACGTGGCGGGGGGAGACCTCGACTCTCACGGCTCGCCGCCGTCATGGCGCGCCGCCGATCGGGAGGGCTGCAGGATCAGGTTCTGCAGCTGCTGCTGCCCGGCGACCACGATGACGAGCGCGGTCTGCGGCGCGTACCCGTCGCGGCTGACCGTCACGCTGTAGGAGCCGGGCGGCAGGTCGGCGACGAGATAGCCGCCGGTCTTCGCGGGGTCAGCGTCGGAGGTGGTGACCGTGCTGCGCAGGTCCTTGCCGTCGGTCACCGTGATGGTGGCGCCCACGTTGGCGTGATCGGAGGTGTCGAACACCCGGCCTCGGATGCTGCCCAGGCCCGGGGCTCATCGTGACGGACAGGGTCGGGGCGGGGTGGTCGGCGTCGAGGGTCACCGGGACGGTCTGCGCCAGGTAGCCGGGCAGCGAGAACGTGATCGGTGTAGGAGCCCGGCGTCGGCAGGCCGGCGAAGAGGAACGCGCCCACCGTGCCGGTGGTCAGGGTCGTGGTGGACGCCGGGTGCGGCAGGCCCGCCGACGGTGACGGTGGCGCCGCCGAGCCCCTTCCCGCTGGGGTCCACCAGCTGGCCGGAGACGGTGCCGGTACCGCCGACCAGGTCGATGGGCAGCGTGGTGTTCTGCTCGCCGGGGCCGAGCTCGACGACGATGGTCTGCGTCCCGTAGGTGGCCTTCGCGAAGGTGACGACGTAGGTGCCGGGGGTCGGCAGGTCGGTGAGGGCGAAACGGCCGACGTCGCCGACGGTCGGGGTCGCGGTGGTGATCTCGACGCCGTCGACGGTCGTGGTGACGGTGACGCCGCCGAGCGGCGTCGAGCCGGACGACCACCGTGCCGCCGATCACCCCGGCGTCGGCGCCGAGCCGGACGGTGGCCTCCGAGCGGTCCTGGCCGCCGCCGACCTTCTGCACGATCGTGGTCGGGGCGTAGCCGGGGCGGTGAAGGTCAGCTCGTAGGTGTTCGGAGCCGGCAGGTCGGCGAGGACGTAGCCGCCGCTGGCGTCCGTGGTCGCGGTCGCCGTCGCTGCGGGGGCGTCGGCCTCGGCGCCGGATCCCAGGCGGGCCCGCGCGACGACGGTGGTCGGCACCATCTCGAGCGTGTCGCCGAGGTCGACCAGGCCGCTGATCGACGCGGGCAGCCCGACGATGCTGGATGTCCTTGCCGTCGACGACGGCCTGCGCGGACACGCCCACCGAGGTGGCGCCGGAGTCGCTGGGCGCGGACGGGAACCAGACGGTGGTGTAGCCCGGTGCGCTGAACCGCAACAGGTAGCTGCCGGGGAAGAGGCCGACCAGGTGGTAGGTGCCGTCGGTCTGGCTCGCCGCCGAGCTGACGAGCCGCAGGCCGTCGTTGGTCGGCCGCAGCGCCTCGACCACGATGCGCCCGATGCCGTTCGCCGTTGCTGGCGGCGGTGACCCGGCCCGAGACCCCTCCGCCGACGCCCGGCGGCAACGCGCCGTCCTTGGTGAGGACGTCGCTGGGCGCCCCGCCCGTCGCGGCGCCGGTGGCGCGCGAAGAACGACGCCTGGAACGGCCTTGGTCAGCGGGTCGGAGGCGAAGACCTTGGTGAGACCGAACAGGAAGGCCAGCGCCCACAGGCCCACGATGGAGGCGAGCACCAGGATGGTGAGCACCCCGCGCGGGATCAGCGGTCGCTGCCGCAGCGTGGCGGCGACCTCGGTGCTGGCTTCCGGCGCCTCGGGTGCCGGCATCCGCCCGCACGGTGAACGGCCGGTCCAGCTCGCTGCCGACCAGCATCCGTGGGCCACGGACGGTCAGGGCCGCGACCGCGCTGCTGCCCGGCGCCAGCGTCAGGGTGGCGGGTGCGAACTCGTAGCGCAGCGAGCGGTCGCTGTCGACGGCGGAGAGCGTCACCTCGAGCGGGACGTTGCCCTCGTTCACGCAGTCCAGGCGGAACCGCCCGCGCCGCCGGGCCCGGACCTTCGCCGGGTGGGGCCGCAGCGACATCTTCGCGGTGGGTGCGACGACGAGGTCGAGGTCGACGTGGTGCGAGGCGACGGCGTCCGAGCTGGAGGTCAGCTCGACGGTGAGCGGGTGGCGCCCCGCCGGAAAGCTCTCCGGGCAGCCCGAAGGTCAGCGATCACCCGCCCGGAAGCGTCGGGGAACAGCGAGAGCATCGGCGGGTCGGCGCTGACATGGTCGGGCTTCCAGGCCGATGACCCGGGTGGTGATCCCGTCGATCACCGAGGACGTGTTGACCACGTCGAGACTGACCTGGGCGTCACTGCCCGGCACGACGTCGAGCAACCGGGCGTCGCTCTGCACTCTCACGGCACGGCCCTACGGCTCGTGGCGTTGGTCGGGATCCGCGCGGCCCTCGGTGATGACCGCGCCGCCCATCCGGCGCCGGGCGAGCGCGGGCCGGGCACCCGACGCGTCGGCGACGGGGGACGCCGGAGCCGGCCGCGGAAGGGACCTGCTCCTTGTCGTGAACCCGGCTCTCGATGCGGGTGACCGCCGGGCTGGTGGGCGCCCAGGCGGGAGCGGTCAGCACCGTGGTGACTTCGAGCTCGAAGCTGGCCTTGATCCGGGCGTCGAGGGCGGACCACAGCTCGCCTGGCCGCTTCAGCTCGCGGTGCGGGAGGGCGAGGTACACCAGGGAGGGGAGCGTCCGCCGGCAGATGGTCGGCCGGCAGGACGCTGTAGCCGGTCAGACATCCCAGGACGTCCCCGAGCAGCTGGTGCTCCTCCGGTGTGCTTCCGGCCCAGGCCGAGACGAGGTAGCTCAGGCGCACCAGCGGCATCGGCGGCCGACGCTCGATCGCGGCCGTTCGGAGGAGGTGCGCTCCTGCTGCGGGAGCGGCGGCAAGGTGCTGCGCGCGATGTCGAAGAGGAAGAGGTTGACCGTCACCCGGCTCAGCTGGGCGCCCCACGACCGCTCGGGCGCGTCGAAGGACACGTCTCCGAGGTCGTCGGGCAGCGGGAGGGACGTCCGAAGCAGCGACTCGAGCCCACGGTCGATCGTGGTGATCACTACGCTGCCTACCTTCGCGTCGTGGTCGATCCGCGTCGCGTCGTGGCTCCGCCTGCTGATCAACATCGCAAGGGACGCCAGGCTACATCACGTCATCGTGGTAGGAACTGATCGCTGACGCTCGATGCGGCGGCAATCCGACATGGGGCGCGAAAGGGAGTGGTGGGGGTGGACCGGTCTCTCCACGATGTCGTGACAGCCATCGGTGAAGCACGTAAGCGTCGACGCCCTGCTGCGGACGGACGCTACGCCGCCGTCGCGGGGTGGGAGCAGCAGTTCGACGAGCTGCTCGACGTCCTGGCGGCCGATCACGGGATCGATGGCGAGCCGCCGGCGGCCAGCGAGGACCGGCTGGCCGACCTCGCGGCGGTCTTCGGCTTGAACTCTCTCGACGTCGCGCTCCTCGAGGTGGGCTGCGCGGCCGACCTCGACCCCAACATCGGGCAGGCGTTCGCCCTGTTGCGGGGTGAGAGCGGGCGCTCGCGTCCGACGGTGGGACTGGCCCTGGAGCTGTGCGGGGCCCCTTTGCTGTCCGCCGAGGCACGCAGCCGGCTGGCGAGCTCCGCGCCGTTGCTCCGCTTCGCCTTGCTGGAGGTGGACGGCGAAGCGCCGTTCCCCGGCCGCGCCCTGCGCGTCCCCGACCGCGTCGTCGGCTACCTGCTGGGTGACGACACGCCCGATCCGCTCGTGGCGGCCATGACGGTCGAGGCGATCGGTGCGGAGCTTCCCGAGGCGGCGGTGCTCGCGCGGGGGCTGGCGGCGGGCATCCCGCTGTGCTGGGTCGAGGCCGCCGCGGGCGCCGCCGGCCTGGCGCTGGCAGCGGGAGCGTTGGCGTCTGCCGGGCTGGACCACCTGGCCGTCGACATGCGGCACCGCCCCGCAGAGCTCGACCTGGGTTCGGTCGTCACGATCGCCGCCAGGGAGGCGGGTCTGCGGGGGGTCGGCCTCATCGTCGCGGGCGCCGAGATCATCGGCGCGCGACGGGGACGTGCGGCCATGGCAGCTGCTGGAGCAGGCGAGCGTCCCGGTGATCGCGGTCGGTCGCGGGTCGTGGAATCCCTCGTGGCTGAAGCGGACGCCGCTCACCGTCGAGGCCGCCGCGGCCGCCTCGCCGGTGCGCGCCGCTCTGTGGCGCGAGCTGCTGCCGGAGGTGGCCCCGGCCCCGGGCGCGCCGGCAGGAGCCGGGATGGCTCGAGCTCATGGGACTGCGGCTGGCTCCCGAGACCATCGCGCAGGTCGCTCGGCAGGCTCGGGTGCTCGCCGTGGCCGGCGATCGGCCGGTCGCTCGTCGACGGATGCCCAGGAGGCGGCGCGCCGGCTCGGCGGAGCCCGACTGGCAGGGACGGCGCGGGCCCGAGGCCGGGTGACGACGCTCGACGACGTGGTGCTGCCCCCAGGACCGCTCGCGTCGCTGCGCGAGCTGGTCGACTGGGCGCGCCACCGGGACGAGGTCCTTGCGCAGGGACCGGTGGCGGGCAAGGGCGGCAAGGGCCGCGGGTTGACGGCGCTGTTCGCCGGCTCGCCGGGCACCGGCAAGACGCTCGCCGCCCGAGCGGTGGCCGGGACGCTCGGCCTGGACCTCTACACCGTGGAGCTGGCGTCGATCGTCGACAAGTACGTCGGCGAGACGGAGAAGAACCTCGAACGGGTGTTCGACGAGGCGGAGAACCTGAACGTCGTGCTGCTGTTCGACGAGGCGGACGCGCTGTTCGGCGCGCGGTCGGACGTGAAGGACGCGCACGACCGGTACGCCAACATCGAGGTGTCCTACCTGCTGCAGCGGATGGAGCAGTTCGACGGGATCGCGATCCTGGCGACCAACCTGCGGGGGAACCTCGACGCGGCGTTCTCCCGCCGGCTGCACGTCATCGTGCACTTCCCCGATCCGGACGAGCTCACCCGGCAGCGGCTGTGGACCGCGCACCTGGAGGCGCTCGCCGGCACCGACCCGAGCGATCCGGTCGACGTCGACCACCTGGCCCAGGTCGCCGAGGTGACCGGTGGCGACATCCGCAACATCGTGCTGGCCGCGGCGTACAGCGCGGCGGTGGACGGCGAGCCGGTCGGGATGCGGCACCTGGTCGCCGCGCTCGGTCGTGAGTACCGCAAGCTCGGCCGCCGGGTGCCGAGCCACGGCTTCGACGCGGGCGAAGGCGGCGATCCGTGAGACGCGCGCATGAGGCCAGCCGAATGGGCGGTGATCGCGTAGGGTCGGGCCGCGATCTCGCGAGCGAGGCAGGAGAGGACGAGCGTGCCAGGAAAGCAACACGTTGAACCTTCTGCTCCGGTGAAGGAGAAGCCGCGCCCCAAGCTGCCGGATCTGTCCGCGGTCCTCGACACCGAGTCCGACACCGGTCGAAGGCCGGCGCGCCGGCAAGGATGCCGAGGGCGGCGACCCCCAGGTGACCGCGCCGGTCGCCGGCCAGGTGGGCAGCAAGATGTGGAAGGTCAAGGACTTCCAGAAGAAGACCGACGAGGGCCTTCTCACCCAGGCCGGCACCGCCCAGAAGAAGATCGTCGCGATGATCACCACCTACCTCTCCCAGTACTCCAGCGGCGGGGCCGTCTCCAACAAGGACCTCGGCAAGGCGGTCGACCTGCTCCTGCAGATGCGCCAGTCGGTGAACTGGTGGATCAACGACCACACGGTTGACGTGGACAACGGGCTGGGTGGGGTCTCGACCGTCGAGGATCCCAAGCGCAAGAAGCGCATGGCGGGGATGAAGGAGTTCCGCACCTTCGTCGACTCCGAGATCGGCGGCCTGCAGGCGCAGCAGCGCAAGGTCGGGGACGACGTCACCGAAGAGATCACCGAGAAGCATCCCGGCTTCCTCAAGGTGGAGACGCGCTACGACGGCAACGTCCGGTCGATGCTCGCCAAGGTCGGGGAGATCGTCGATCAGGCGGTCCCCCGCAACGGGGATTGGATCGAGCTGGAGCTGGAGTTCCAGGTCCCGTGCGATCCCTCGGGCGTCGGCTACCTCGGTGGTCGGCTCAAAGCGAGCGCGTTCAAGGAGGACGACTTCGTCAAGGTGCGCGCCGAGCTCGCCATCACCGGTGGCGCCAGCGTGGACTTCGCCACCATCGGCGGTGAGGTGGGCGGGTACCTCGAGGCGCAGGCCGACACCGCAGCGGGCGCCATGACGCTGATGTCGTACGGCATGTACCGGCGGTTCAAGGAGTCGCACGCGCTGCCGGCGGAGATGTCGAGCTACCTGTGGGGCGGCAACGCGGGCACGTACGGCAAGGGCAAGGCGGAGCAGTGGTCGCTGGACGTCGAGAAGGAGTACTTCGACACCGATGACCCCACCCGCCAGGAGAGCGTCTACGTCGAGACCGGCGCGAAGGCAGCCGTCGGGGCGGACCTGGACGCGGAAGTCTTCACCGCCTCCGTGGGAGCAACGGCCAGCACCGGGCGCCGGACCGACTTCACGTCGCTGCAGAACCGCAAGGGCGGAGCGGGCAAGGCGAACAAGGCTTCCGACTCCGTCCTCGCGCAGGGAACCCGGGCCTTGACCGGCGGCAGCCGCGGCGCCCAGAAGCGCACCGGGCGTGATGTGTACGGCACCTCGCTCAGCGCAAGCATGGAGGTCGGCCTTCCTGGGGTCGGCGAGCATCGGCTGGGCATTCGACGGCTTCCTCGGCTGGGCCAGCGACGGCAGCAGCAAGACCCAGACCGGCGTGGCGCCCACCACGTCGCTGTCGCGGAACGAGCTGTGGCTCACCACCACTGCGGCCTTCTCGTTGGGCGCCTTGCTCGGGCCGGCAGGTTCGGCGATGCTCGAGGCGCTGGCCGAGCGGGTGATCGCGTTGGTCCGGTCGGACCTCACCAAGAGCAAGGAAGATCAAAGCGCTGGCGGTGCGATCGCTCTGCACAGCACCGAGGCAGGGATGGGGCTGCTCGGCAATGCGCTCACCGCAGCGGGCGCGTCGGCGCTGTCCGCGGCCTCCGATGTGCAGGTCGTGCTCTTCGTCGCGTGGGACGGATTGAAGAAGCAGCTGGACTTCGACATTCGCAAGGGGCACGGGACTGGCATCGAGGTGCCGAGCGCCCTGAGCCTCACGATGTCCCGCTCGAGCCGCGTCGCAAAGCTCACTTATAAGGATGGCTCGTGGACCCTGTCCTGATCGAGGTGGCATTTCGGACCCCCTCGGGCTCGCCGTTGCCGGCACTGCTGATCGAGCGGCGGGAAGCCGGCGACGAGGCGGAGCTGGAGATCGAGGTCGACCGGCCGGCCTGGGGCCGCGTCCTCGCCGAAGGTCTTTTCGGCGACATCTCCTCCAGCGGTGCGGGCTTCGCCTCCGACGAGGACGTCGCCGCAGCCGTGCGGATCCTGCTGGTGCGGACCGAACCATCGGACGCGGGCGGGCGCGAGCCGCTCGAGGGGCTGCTGGATGCCGCGCGCTGGCGGGCGGTGGAGGTGTGGCAGCCGCTCGAGCTGCCCCCGGGGTTCGCCGGCACGAACGCGCGGCTGTCGACCGGGTTCCGCGTCGGGCCGGCCGAGGGGTCGCCGCGATCAGCCGCTTCGACGTTCTCGGGGTCGGACTCGGTCGCCAGGTCGGCCGCGACGCCGCTGCTGGCACGCCGCTGCTCGACGTGGTGCGGCGCTGGCTCGCCGATCATGAGCTGCAGAGCACACCCGTCGCGGGGCAGACCGTGCTGCGCCTCGACGGGGAGGGCGCGAACGGCTCCTGGATCTTGTGGATCGAGACCCGCGAGGACGACGACCTCTGCATCGTGTGGTCGAGCTGGCCGCAGGAGATCCCGCTCGAGCGCCGGGGTGCGGTGATGGAGCTGGTCACCCGGGTCAACACCGACATCCAGGTGGGTGCGTTCGAGCTCGACCTGAGCCGTGGGCAGCTCAGCTTCCGCACCAGCCTCGACGTGACCGACGACCGGCTGAGCGAGGCGCTGCTGGCCCGGCTGGTCGGGGCGAACGTGGAGACGTTCGACGACTACCTCCCGGCGCTGGACCGGGTCCTCGCGGGCGAGGACCCGGTGACGGCTCTGCGGTCCTCCGCGGGCGACTGAGCGCCGGCTGGGCGACAGCCCGCAAGCCGGCGTCCTCGTGCCCTCCTCGCCGTGCTGTGCACTCGCGCGGAGTCTGCCTGCGAGGGGTGCAGGTCGATGATGGGACGATGAAAGGGCACGGCATCAATGCGCAAGCGTGGGAAGTGACGGTCGTGGGACTGCAATGGATCGACCGCCCCGAGCTGGCCGTCGTGCCGGAGCGGGCGGACGCGTGAGCGCGCCGGCCGCGGTGAACCTCGTCAACCTCGAGGCGGTGACCAAGTCGTACGGGACGACCACCGTCCTGGACGGGGTCTCCCTCGGCGTGGCCGCCGGCGACCGGATCGGCGTGGTGGGCCGCAACGGCGGCGGCAAGACCACTCTCATGCGGGTGCTGTCCCAGCTCGAACCGGTCGACGCCGGCCGCGTCACCCACACCGGCTCCCTGCAGGTGGGCGTGCTCAGCCAGGGCGACGACCTGGACCCGACCGCGACGGTCCGCGACGTGGTGGTCGGCGACGCTGCCGACCACGAGTGGGCCGGCGACGCCCGGATCCGCGAGGTGGTGTCCGCGCTGCTCGGCAGCCCGGATGCCCTCGACCGGGTGATCGGCCCGATGTCCGGCGGTGAGCGGCGGCGGGTTGCCCTGGCGCGGCTGCTCGTCGCCGACCTGGACCTGCTGGTGCTCGACGAGCCGAGCAACCACCTCGACGTCGAAGGCATCGACTGGTTGGCCCGGCACCTGCTGGGCCGGCGGATGGCGCTCGTGGTCGTCACCCACGACCGGTGGTTCCTGGACGCGGTGTGCTCGCGGACCTGGGAGGTCGAGTACGGCCGGGTGCACTCCTACGAAGGTGGCTACTCGGCCTACGTGCTGGCGAAGGCGGAGCGCACCAGGATCGCCGCGGCGGACGAGAGCCGCCGGCAGAACCTGATGCGCAAGGAGCTGGCCTGGCTGCGGCGCGGCGCCCCGGCGCGCACCACGAAGGCGAAGTTCCGGGTCGAGGCCGCCAACGCGCTCATCGCCGACGAGCCGCCGGTCCGCGACAGTGTCGAGCTCATGCGCTTCGCCACCGCGCGGCTCGGCCGGACCGTCTTCGACGTCGAAGACGTCACCCTGCGCTTCGGCGACCGCACCCTGCTCGACCACCTGACCTGGCGGCTCGGCCCGGGGGACCGGGTCGGACTGGTCGGCGTCAACGGCAGCGGCAAGACGTCGCTGCTGAGACTGCTCCTCGGTTCGCTGGACCCGGCCGCGGGCAAGGTGGTCGTGGGGAAGACGGTCCGGGCGGCCTATCTGTCGCAGGAGGTCACCGAGCTCGACCCGACGCTGCGGGTGCTCACCGCGGTCTCGCAGGTCCGTGAGGTCGTCGACCTCGGCAAGGGGCGTCAGCTGACGGCATCGCAGCTGCTGGAGCGCTTCGGGTTCGGCGCCGACAAGCAGTGGACGCCGGTGGGCGACCTGTCCGGTGGGGAACGCCGGCGGCTGCAGCTGCTGCGGCTGCTGATGGACGACCCGAACGTGCTGGTGCTCGACGAGCCAACCAACGACCTCGACATCGAGACGCTCACCCAGCTGGAGGACCTGCTCGACGGCTGGCCCGGCACGCTGGTCGTCGTGTCGCACGACCGGTACTTCATCGAGCGGGTCACCGACACGGTGCACGCGCTGCTCGGCGACGGGGCGTTGACCATGCTGCCGGGCGGGGTGGACGAGTACTTGGAGCGGCGGGCGGGGGCGCAGGCCGGCGGGCAGGGTGGCGCGGGGCGTGGTGGGAGCGCGGGTTCGGGTTCAGGCTCGGGCGGTCAGGCTCGCGGGTCGGGCGACGTAGACCGTGCTGGCAGCGGTGCCTCGACCAGTCCGGCTGGACCTACGGCGAAGACGGGCGACAGCCGGGCGGCTCGCAAGGAGCTGGTCCGTCTGGAGCGCCAGCTGTCCAAGCTCACCGACCAGGCCGAGCGGCTGCACGCCGAGCTCGCCACCCACGCCACCGACTACGAGCGGGTCGCGGTGCTGGACGCCGAGCTGCGCGAGGTGCTCGCGGCGAAGGACGAAACCGAGGAGGCGTGGCTCACCTTGGCCGAAGAGGCCGGCTGAGCCGCCAGCTGCACGCCGCCGGCCCGACTGTCGCGATCAGGCATGGGGCGATTTGGCACGCTGTTGGCTGCGCGCAGCGTGGGTGGGCGCCCAATGCCGGATCGACATCGGTGCTTGGGTAGGGGGCCGCGGGTAGGTGGTGACCATGACGCTGCTGACGTTCGGCCACGGCACGGCGAGCCAGCAGCAGATCATCGACCTGCTGAAGGGCGCCCGCATCGAGGCACTCGTCGACATCCGGACCGCACCAGGCAGCCGGCACAACCCGCACGTGGGCCGCGCCGAGCTGGCCCGGTGGCTCCCGGAAGCGGGGATCGACTACCGCTGGGAACCGCGGCTTGGTGGCTTTCGTCGGCTGGCCGCGACGTCGAGCGGGCGGCGGCTGGCCGCTTCACCGGACACCGTCTGGCGCAACGCCTCGTTCCGCGCCTTCGCTGGCTACACCCGCGATCCGGAGTTCGCGGCCGGCGTGGATGACCTGCTCGCCGGTGCGTCAAGCGCGCGAACCACGGTGATGTGCAGCGAGACGGTCTGGTGGCGCTGCCACCGTCGCATCGTGGCGGACTTCGTCGTCGTAGCGCGAAGGCTCCCGGTGGAGCACCTCATGCACGACGGCCGGCTCACCGCACACATCCCGACCGAGGGCGTGCGCCTACGGGACGACGGCTTGCTGGTCTACGACTCCTGATCGCCCGAGTCCAGCGGCGCCAGCAGCTCGCGCAGGCCGGTGACCAGCGCGGCGCGGCGTCGCTCCGACAGGTTGGCGAGCAGCTCGGCCTCGGCGGCCGCGAGCGCGGTCAGGGCGCTGTCGGTCTTGCGGCGGCCCGAGGCAGTCAGCCGGACGAGGATCCCGCGACCGTCGGAGGGGTCGGGCTCACGGCTGACGAACCCGCGGCGGGCGAGCCGATCGACCCGGTTGGTCATCGTCCCCGACGCGACCAGGGTGGCCTGCATGAGCGCACCGGGGGAGAGCTGGAACGGCTTGCCGGCGCTGCGCAGTGCCTCGAGCACGTCGATCTCCCACGGCTCGAGGTCGCGGGCGGCCAAAGTCTCGCGGCGGGCGAGCTCGAGGTGCCGGGCCAGGCGGGCGACGCGGCCGAACACCTCGGTCGGGGTGGTGTCGAGGCGGGGGAGCTCGCTGCGGAGCGCTGTCGTCACGCGGTCGATGTCATCCTTCATGGCGTGAGACTATCACCGATCTTGTCTCGACATCGAGACAAGATCGTCGGCGTGGGCCCATTTTTCCTGTGATCACGAAGATTCACACGGGCCCTGACCCGGGCAAACCTTCGCGATCATGGGAGAGGGGGGAGAGCGATCACGGGGTCGGGGGCCCGGCGGCGGAGGAGCCCAACCCCGACAAGCCGTTCCAGGCGAGGTTGATCAGGTGCTCGACGACGTCGTCCCGGCTCGGGCTGCGCGCCTCGAGCCACCACAGTCCGGTCACGGTCACCATGCCGACGAGCATGCGGGCGTACATCGGGGCGAGGCGTTCGTCATATCCGCTAGGGCCGAGCTCCGTGCGAACGACGTAGTCGACCACGGCGACGATCTCGCTGATCAGCCGTGGCAGCGCACTGGGCGCGCCGGCGTGGCCGGTGTCTCGCACCAGGACGCGGAAGCCGTCACCGTACAGCTCGATGTAGGCCATGACGGCGGTCACGCCCTGCTCGAGCAGCTCGCGCGGCTGCCGGCCGGAGACTTCGCTGGTGACCATCGCGATCAGCCGCTGCATCTCACGGTCGACGACGACCGCGTAGAGCTCTTCCTTGCCGCCGAAGTGGGCGTACACCACCGGCTTGGAGACGCCGGCGTGCGCGGCGATCTCCTCGACGGACGTTCCGTCTACCCCCCGCTGCGGCGAAGAGCGCCAGCCCGACGTCGATGAGCTGTTCCCGGCGTTGCTCGCCGGTCATTCTCGCGCGAGGGGTGTGGGCGGGCTCGGTCACACCATCCGCGAGACGATGCGTTCGCGGGACGGCCAACGAACGTCGGTCACCCAGCCGAGCCTCTCGAAGATCCAGATGATCCGCGCGCTGGAGTCGACCTGGCCCGAGGACGCCGTGCCGGGCCGCGGTCGGGTCGGCGTGGTGCAGGTTGTGCCAGGACTCGCCCATCGACAGCACGGCGAGCCACCACACGTTGCCGGACCGGTCGCGGCTCTTGAACGGACGCTCGCCGACGGCGTGGCAGATGGAGTTGATCGACCAGGTGACGTGGTGCAGGAGGCGACCCGGACCAGGCGACGCCCAGAAGAACGCGGTGAGCGCACCCTGCCACGACATCGACCACAGACCGCCGACCAGGGCGGGCGCCAGCATGGAGGCGGCGACGAGCGCCGGGAACGCGCGGGAGACGCGGACGATGTCCTGGTCGGCCAGCAGGTCCGGCGCGTAGCGGGCCTGGGCGGTCTGCTCGACGTCGAACAGCCAGCCGACGTGGGCGTGGAACAGGCCCTTGGTCAGGGCGCGGACGTTCTCGCCGTAGCGCCACGGCGAGTGCGGGTCGCCGTCCTTGTCGCTGAACGCGTGGTGGCGGCGGTGGTCGGCGACCCAGCGGATGACCGGACCCTCGATCGCCAGGCTGCCGGCGACGGCCAGCGCGACGCGCAGCGGCCGGTCGGCCTTGAAGGACTTGTGGGTGAAGTAGCGGTGGAAGCCGACGGTGATGCCGTGGCCGGAGATGGCGTACATCACGGCGGCGATCACGACGTCGTGCCAGCCCAGCCCCCAGCCCCAGGCGAACGGGACCGCGGCGATCAGCGCGAGGAACGGGACGCCGATGAACAGACCGAGTGCGACCTGCTCCCAGGGCTTCTTGCGTTCCCCCCCCAGGGTGCCCAGCCGTTCGTCACGCCCGGCCGTTTCCGGGGACTCACGCAGGGCGGTGCTGGGGCTTGCGGTCATAAGGGGTCCTCGGGGCCGGATTGTCTGGCTACTTCACCGTAACCTACGCAGGCGTAGGCGACGAATGCTGCGGTGGCATCCTTTACCTCATTGATAGTGACGCCCACCATTCATCGTGACGCGCTGGAGCCTGGGCGATCGACCCGTGGTGCTGAATCCTGGTCGCGTCCTGCGTACCCTGGCAGCAGCCGCCGATCCCGGGTTGCTCTGTCGGCAGGGGCGACCAGACTTTGAATCTGGGTACGACGTAGGTTCGACTCCTACCCCGGGAGCTGTTCGCCCGATCGATCGAGTCCGTGAGCTCGCCGTCCGACGCCGAGGAGCCTCCCGCGTGAGCGACAGCCGTCCAGCCGCCGTCATCGTCCTCGCGGCTGGGGAAGGCAAGCGGATGCGATCCGCTACCCCCAAGGTGCTCCACCGCATGTGCGGCCGGACCCTCCTCGGCCACGTGCTGGCCGCCGCAGGTGAGCTCGACCCCGAGCGGACCGCCGTCGTGATCGGCCATGGCCGCGAGCTCGTCGCCGACCACCTGACCGCGATCGACCCCGGGGCGAGCGCCGTGGTCCAGGACCGCCAGGGCGGCACCGGCCACGCCACCCGGTTGGCACTCGAGGCGCTCCAGGCGGCGGGCATGACTGTCGACGCGGTGTCCGGCACCGTCGTCGTGCTCCCGGGCGACTCCCCGTTGCTGACCGCGACCACCCTCGCGGCGCTGGTGCGCGAGCGCGAGGACGGCAAGGCGGCGGCCGTGCTGCTGACCGCCACGGTGCCCGACCCGACTGGGTACGGCCGCGTCCTGCGCGGGGCCGACGGTGAGGTGCTGGCCGTGGTGGAGGAGCGCGATGCCACCGACGCCCAGCGCGAGATCACCGAGGTCGCCACCTCGGTCTACGCGTTCGACGCCGCCCTGCTGGCCGATGCGCTGTCCCGGCTGGGCACCGACAACGCCCAGGGCGAGGAGTACCTCACCGACGTCGTGGGTCTGCTCGTCGCGGGCGGGCACCGCCTCAGCGCGCTGCGGGCCGCCGACTGGCGGGAGACGGTGGGGATCAACGACCGGGTCCAGCTGGCTGCCGCTCGGGCCATGATGCGCGACCGGCTGGTGCGCCACTGGATGCGCGAGGGCGTCACGGTCGTGGACCCGGCGACGACCTGGCTCGGCGTCGGCGTCCGGATCGAACCGGACGCGGTGATCCACCAGAACACCCAGCTGCACGGAAGCACTCACATCGGCGCCGGAGCCGAGGTGGGCCCCAACTCCACGCTGCGCGACACGACGGTCGGGGCGCGGGCGCAGGTGGTGAGCTCGACCTGCCAGGGCGCCGAGATCGGCGAGGACGCCACGGTCGGTCCCTACTCCTACCTGCGGCCCGGGACGCGCCTCGGCGCCGGCGGGAAGATCGGCGGCTTCGTGGAGACGAAGAACGCCCAGATCGGCGCGGGATCCAAGGTGCCGCACCTGTCCTACGTCGGCGATGCGACGATCGGCGAGCGCACCAACATCGGCGCCGCGACGGTCTTCGTCAACTACGACGGACAGGCCAAGCACGCGACGGTGGTCGGCGACGACGCGCGCATCGGCAGCGACACGATGCTCATCGCCCCGGTCACGGTCGGCGACGGCGCCTACACGGCCGCCGGATCAGTGATCACCGACGACGTGCCCGCGGGCGCGATGGCGGTGGGTCGCGCACGCCAGCAGAATGTGCACGGCTGGGTTGAGCGCCGGCGTCCGGGGACCCCCGCGGCGCAGGCGGCTGCTCGGGCGCGCGAGCATGATGGAACAGACGGCGACGAGGGAGCCACGCAGTGAGCGGCATGAAGCGGACCGGCGAGAAGAACCTGATGCTCTTCTCGGGGCGGGCCTACCCGGAGCTGGCGGCCGAGATCGGGGAGTGCCTGGGTATCGAACCGGTGCCGACCGAGGCGTACGAGTTCGCCAACGGCGAGATCTTCGTGCGGTTCGAGGAGTCGGTCCGCGGGTGCGACGCCTTCCTCATCCAGAGCCACAGCGCCGGGATCAACAAGTGGATCATGGAACAGCTCATCATGGTCGACGCGCTGAAGCGGGCCTCGGCCAAGCGGATCACCGTGGTGGCGCCGTTCTACGGCTACGCCCGCCAGGACAAGAAGCACCGGGGCCGCGAGCCGATCTCGGCGCGGCTCATGGCCGACCTGTTCAAGACCGCGGGCGCCGACCGGATCATCACCGTCGACCTGCACACCGCGCAGATCCAGGGATTCTTCGACGGCCCGGTGGACCACCTGTTCGCCATGTCGTTGCTGGCTGACCACGTGGCGGCGCGAGTCGACGCGTCCAACGTCGCCGTGGTCGCGCCGGACGCCGGACGGGTCCGGGTGGCCGAGCGCTGGGCAGAGCGGCTCGGCGGTGCGCCGCTGGCCTTCATCCACAAGTCGCGCGACCCGCGCAAGCCCAACGAGGCGGTGGCCAACCGGGTCGTCGGTGACGTCGAGGGCCGGTGCTGCATCGTCGTCGACGACATGATCGACACGGCGGGCACCATCACCAAGGCCTCCGAGGCGCTGTTCGCCGAGGGCGCCTCGGACGTCATCGTCGCGGCCACCCACGGCGTGTTCTCCGGCCCGGCGGTCGACCGGTTGAAGAACTCGCGGATCAGCGAGGTGGTGGTGACCAACACGCTGCCCATCGCCGCGGAGAGCCACTTCGACAAGCTCACCGTGCTGTCGATCGCCCCGCTGGTCGCCCGCGCGATCAACGCGGTGTTCAACGACGGCTCGGTGACCAGCCTGTTCGACGGCGACAGCTGACGTCGGCCGGCCGGTGACCGGCTCGGGAACCGGCCGCTTCGAGATAGCGTCCAATCGCCATCGACGGCGAGAGGACTCCCGTGCGCACCGTCATGCTCGCCGCAGCAGCGATCGTGCTGCTGGTCGGCTGCGGGACCGAAACAGTCGCCGGTCCCGGGGCAGACGGTCGGCTGATCTCGACCCGTATCGACCCGGTTGGCTGTCCGGACCCGGCGGCGTTGCAAGGCGGGATGCCACCGGACGGGTCGCTCGGTCCCGTCGCGGCCGACTTCACTCCGACCGCGGTCCTGATGTGCACCATCGAGTACCGCGACTTCCCGGGCGAAGGTCAGTGGAGCGTGCTCGTCGAACAGCGGGCTGACAGCGGGCTCGACTCCTTCGTCGCCGAGCTGCGCAAGCCGTCGGATGCTACGGGGAGGGGTCCGTGCGCGGCCTATGGAGTCGTCACTCCCTGGTTCGCGCTCATCGACTCCGGTGGTCACGCGGTGAGGGTTGCCCTGCCCACTGACGAGTGCGGCAGGCCCCGGCAGTCGGTCCTCGACGCGCTGCGCAGCCTGCCGTTCACCACGGTGCACGAGCAGCGGATCGCTCAGGTCACCTCGGCCGCGGCGCAGGCGGCAGGCTGTGCGATGGCGTGGAAGGACATCCTGGCCTTCGAGGTCGAGGAGGGGACGGCTCGTCCGGCGGCCGCGCTCCCGGTCTTCGCCCCTGCGCCATCCAGCCTCAAGGTGTGCGTCTACTCCGTGGACCCGCAGCAGGCGGAGCAGCCTGCGGTGGGCACCTTCCGCTCCGGCGCGAACGTGACCGGTGCCAGCTTGGCTGCCGTCCTCACCGGCCTCGAGGCCACGGGGCCCGCCGGCGCGTGCGCCGAGAAGCACCCTGCGTTCGCCGTGCTGCTCGCAGGCGGCGCCGCCGGTGGCCCCGTCGCGTACGCGGAGATGGGCGGCTGCGAACGGATCCTCACCGAGGGCCACGAGCTGCGCCAGGCGACCCCGGCGCTGACCGCGGCGCTGACCGCGGCGCTCGGGTAGCAGGCGGCACCTGTGGAGGTCGTCGTTCTCGAATGGGGCGGCATGAGGGCGGATTTCTGGGGGCCGCCCCTCTAGCGCTAGACTGCTAACCCTGCCCGGCGAGGGACGCCCATCCGGCTCCGTGATCGACGCGGTTTTCCGGTGTCGCGCGTGCCCGTCGGTACCCCACCGCCCAGCAGACCACGAACGCCCAGCAGTTCATCGCCCCCACGCCGTACGAGGAGTTCATTGTGTCCGAGGTCCGCATCGCCGCCGAACCGCGCACCGAGTTCGGCAAGGGTGCAGCCCGGCGCACGCGCCGTGCCCACCGGGTGCCCGCCGTCCTCTACGGCCACGGCACCGACCCGCAGCACGTGAGCCTGCCCGACCACGAGCTGATGATGGCGCTCAAGACCTCCAACGTCCTCCTCGTCCTGACCGGGCTCGGCAACGACGAGCAGCTCGTCCTGCCGAAGGCGGTCCAGCGCGACGCGGTCCGCGGCCACATCGAGCACGTCGACCTGCTCATCGTCCGCAAGGGCGAGCGCGTCATGGTCGACGTCCCGCTGATCACCGTCGGCCAGATCCTCCCCGACGGCATGCTCGACCACGACCTCATCCAGCTGTCGGTGTGGTGCGAGGCCACCAACATCCCGGTGAGCCTCGAGGTGAACGTCGAGGGCCTGCGGGTCGGCGACGCGATCCACACCAAGGACATCGTGCTCCCGGCCGGCCTGGAGCTGGCGGCAGACCCCGAGCTGCTCGTCGTCAACGTGCTTGCCGCGCCGACCGCGCAGCAGGTCGAGGCGTCGGTGGGTGGCGAAGCGCCTGAGACGTCGTTGCTGGGCGAGCCCGCCGCCGGCGCCTGAGCAAGCCGGCCGGCTTGATCGGCGTGGCTCGGGGGAGCGAAGTGCACCGTGGCTGACGAGCGCTGGCTCGTGGTCGGCCTCGGCAACCCCGGGCCGGCCTACGCAGGCAACCGGCACAACGCCGGATTCTTTGTGCTCGACCTGCTCGCCGAGCGTTTCGGTAGCAAGTTCAAGGCGCACAAGGGTCGCGCGGATGTCGTGGAAGGCCAGCTCGGCGGGCAGCCCGTCGTGCTGGCCAAGCCCAAGTCGTACATGAATGTGTCCGGCGGGCCCGCCGCGTCGATGCGGGACTTCTACAAGGTGCCCGTCGAGCGCATCGTCGTCGTCCACGACGAGCTCGACCTCCCGTTCGGGACGCTCCGGATCAAGACCGGCGGCGGCGACAACGGCCACAACGGGCTGAAGTCGCTGACGAAGTCCCTGGGCAGCCGGGAGTACGTCCGGGTGCGCTTCGGCATCGGGCGCCCGCCCGGGCAGATGGACCCGGCTGCTTTCGTGCTGCGGGACTTCGGCACGGTCGAGCGTCGTGAGCTCCCGTTCCACGTCGACCGGGCCGCCGACGCCGTCGAGGCCATCGTCAAGGACGGTGTCGAGCGGGCGCAGAACGGCTTCAACGGCTGACCGAGCGCGCTGTCGGGTCCGGCTCTGCTCAGCCGACGATGCCGGTCAGCTGGGGATGCTGCCGGAACCAACCGATCGTCTTCTTCAGCCCCTCGCGAGCGTCCACTGACGGCTCCCAGTCGAGCTCCGCGCGCGCCACGGTGATGTCGGGTTGCCGGACCATCGGATCGTCCTGGGGACGCGGCACGAATTCGATGGGCGAGTTCGAGCCGGTGAGCTCGCGGACCAGCTCGGCTATGGCGAGCACCGTCATCTCGTCCGGGTTGCCGATGTTGACCGGCCCCGGTAGCGAGGAGTGCAGAAGTCGGGTGAGGCCTTCGACCAGGTCGTCGATGTAGCAGACCGACCGGGTCTGGAGGCCATCGCCAGCCACGGTGAGCGGTTCGCCCCGCAGCGCCTGGCTGATGAAGGTCGGGATCGCTCGCCCGTCGTTGGGGCGCATTCTGGGACCGAACGTGTTGAAGATCCGGACGATGGCGGTATTCACCCGGTGAGTCGCGTGATAAGCGGTGGTGAGAGCCTCGCCGAATCGCTTGGCTTCGTCGTAGACACCGCGCGGTCCGACCGGATTCACGTGGCCCCAATAGGTCTCGGGCTGCGGGTGAATTTGCGGGTCCCCGTACACCTCGGACGTCGAGGCGAGCAGGAAGCGTGCACCCTTCTCGCGGGCGAGTCCCAGGGCGTGGAAAGTACCTACAGAGCCGACTTTCAGCGTCTCGATGGGAAGGTGGAGGTAGTCGACGGGGGAGGCGGGGGAGGCGAAATGCAGGACCGCGTCGACGGGTCCGGACACGTGAATGTAGTCACTGACGTCGGTCCTGACGAGCCGAAAACCGTCATGCTCGAGGAGATGCGCGACGTTGTGTGGCGTGCCGGTGACGAAATTGTCCAGGCAGACCACTTCATAGTCCTCAAGGAGCAGGCGTTCGCACAGGTGTGATCCAAGGAAGCCAGTGCCACCGGTCACGACGGCTCGTCGCAGCTTCATGCCGCTCCCATCATTGGTAATCTACCCGATATGTCCTATTAGTCCCACTATGGGAACCTTTCCCGCTCACCGTTCACGCGCCATCGGCGCTCTCCACAACGGCACCATACGCCGCCAATTCGTGGACGAATAGCGAACGGGTCAGTCACCTGTAACGACGCGCCCGCATGGGACAACGTTTTACCTTTGTTGGTTCGGCCTTTCCATACATTCGCATATCTTCGAGTCCTCAAGATGGTCGATCACAAGGTACCGGGCAGCGCACATTGCCGCCGGGCTGCCTTAACGAACGAGCGCGCGGCGGCTGAGGGGGTGACGGCATGACCGACGTCATCGACACCGAGTCCATGGCCGCCGAACCGGCTGCCGAACGGCTTTTCGGTCGCCGTACCAGCGTCGATTCCGCTGGCCGTCACGGCACAACCTGGCCAGATGCCGAGCGTCGGGTGGGCCCACGAAGGCTCGATGACCTCCTGTCGCCCGACCGGCGGGAGCGGCTGGAGTCCCTCCCGGTTTCGGTTGCAGCGCCGGTCGAAGGACACACCGGTCCGAAGGTCCGCGACCGCCACGTTCATGGTTACCGCAAGGCCGTGATGGGTATCGATGCCTTGGCTGCGGCGCTCGGCGCGAGCCTTGCTTATGGCGTGCGTTTCGGCGGTGTCGAGGATTCCAGCTCTGAGGCGTACCGCTGGGGCAGCCTTATGCTGCCCGTCCTTTGGGTAGCCGCAATCGCTACCTGCCGGGTTTATGAGTCGCGGTTCCTTGCGTCCAGCTCGGAGGAGTACCGGCGGGTCATTCACGCGGGACTTGGCGTGACGACGCTTATCTCGACGGTGTCGTACGTGTTCAGGGCAGAATTCGCGCGCGGCTACGTCGTCCTCGCGTTGCCGCTGACGCTCTTTCTGGCACTGGTGGGGCGCTACTGGGCGCGCAGGGTGCTTCGGCATATTCGTCGCAGCGGCCGCTGCATGCAGGACGTGCTGGTCGTCGGGCATGAGTGGGCGGTCCTCGACATGGTGGCGGAGTTGCGTCGAGACAGCCTTGATGGCCTGCGGGTTGTGGCAGCCTGCCTGCCGGGTGGTCGCGGCTCGCGGCAGATGGACCGCATCGGCGTTCCTGTGATCGGCGACCTGACGCAGGTGGTCGAGGCGGTCGCCGCGGTGAAGGCGGACGTCCTCGCCGTGACCACGTGCGTCGAGTTCGGCGGACCTGAGCTGCGTCACGTGTGCTGGGCCCTCGAGCAGACCGATGTCGAGGTGCTGGTCGCACCAGCGCTCATCGAGGTCGCCGGTCCGCGCCTGCACATCCGTCCGGTCGCCGGCCTTCCCTTGCTCCACGTGGAACGGCCCGAGTTCACCGGAGTGCGCCGAGTGGTCAAGGGAGTTTTCGACCGCGTGATCGCGTTGGCCATCCTGGCCCTGCTCGCACCGGTCCTCGTCGTGCTGGTGGCCGGGGTCAAGCTCACCAGTCGCGGTCCTGCGCTCTACAAGCAGACGCGGGTCGGCGTCGGCGGTCGACCCTTCACGATCTACAAGTTCCGGTCGATGCAGGTCGACGCCGATGCGCACACCACGACGCTGCGCCACCTCAACGCGAACAAGGACGGCCTGCTGTTCAAGGTCAAGCGTGACCCGAGGATCACGCCGTTCGGGAAGATCCTGCGTCGGTACTCCCTCGACGAGCTCCCGCAGATGATCAACGTGGTCAAGGGTGACATGTCGTTGGTCGGGCCGCGTCCGCCCTTGCCCTCGGAGGTGGAGCACTACGCGGGCGACGTCAATCGGCGGCTGTTGGTGAAGCCCGGCGTGACCGGCCTGTGGCAGGTCAGCGGGCGCTCCAACCTGACGTGGGAGGAGTCGGTCCGCCTCGACCTGCGGTACGTGGAGAACTGGTCGCTGGTGCTGGACTTCTCGATCCTGTGGAAGACGGGTCATGCCGTCCTCCGAGGATCGGGCGCGTACTGAGCGTGCAGGCGGATCTCGTCATCGTCGGGGCGGGTCTCGTCGGCCTGGCCACCGCGTACCAGGCCCAGCGGGCGGACCCCGGACTGCGTGTCATCGTGGTCGACAAGGAAGCCGCCGTCGGGCAGCACCAGTCGTCGCACAACTCCGGCGTGCTGCACGCCGGTGTGTACTACGCGCCGGGCTCTTTGAAGGCACAGCTGTGCCTCGCCGGCAAGCGACAGCTGGAGGAGTTCGCCGCAGAGCACCAGATCCCTGTGGTGCGCAACGGCAAGCTGGTCGTCGCGGTGAAGGAAGCAGAGCTTCCCGGGTTGGCCCGAATTCTGGCGAACGCCAGGGCCAACGGCGTGCCCGACGTGGCGGACCTCGACGCTGCAAGCCTGCGCGGGGTCGAACCAGCCGTCCGCGGCATCCGCGCTGTGTACTCACCACAGACCGCGGTGGTCGACTTCGGTGCAGTGGCGTGTGCGCTGGCGGAGGAGGTGCGGGCGGCAGGCGGGGAGGTGCTGCTCGGCACACAGGTCCACGCGATCACGACGACATCGTCGGCTGTGCGCGTCACCACCAGCACAGGGGACCTCCGGGCGGATCGGCTCGTCACGTGTGCAGGCTTGCACGCCGACCGCCTCGCGGCGATGACCGGAGACGGTGCAGGCATCCGCACCGTGCCGTTCCGCGGCCGGTGGTACCAGCTGTCAGAGAGGGCCGCGAGCCTGTGCCGTGGGCACGTCTATCCCGTGCCTGACGCACGGCTGCCGTTCCTGGGAGTGCACGTGAGCCGGCGCATCGATGGCCAGGTCTGGGCTGGGCCCAACGCGGTGCTCGCCGGCGGCCGGGAGTCGTATGGCGGCGGGATGAACCTGCGCGACCTTAGTGCGACGCTGGGGTACCCGGGCTTCTGGCGCCTGGCGCGGCGGTATGCCGTGTCGGGGGCGCGGGAGATGGTCGAGGACCACCTGCGCCGGGCCTATCTGCGCCGTATCCGGGAGTACCTGCCGGACGTGACCTTGGGCGACCTGGGCGAGAGGCATGCGGGCATCCGGGCCCAGGCGGTCGGCCGGGACGGGAAGCTCGTCGACGACTTCGTGGTGCGGACCGGACCACGCGTGGCGCACGTGCTGAACGCGCCGTCGCCTGCCGCGACGTCGTCGCTGGCAATCGGTGCCTACCTGGTGGGCGAGCTGGGGCTGCGGAAGTGATATCAGACAATGTCAAGGAAGGCATGGTGACGAAGTGATCCCCATCGCGGCAGTCCAGATTGGCGAGGAAGAGGAGCGCCGCGTGCTCCAGGTTCTTCGCTCGGGCCAGCTGGCGCAAGGTCCGGCCGTTGCCGAGCTAGAGCAATGCTTCGCAGATATCGTGGGCGTCCACCACGCAATCGCCGTCAACAACGGCACAACGGCGCTCGTTGCCGCGTTGCAAGCGTTGAACCTCAAGCCGGGCGACGAGGTGGTGACATCTCCCTTTACGTTCGTGGCCACCCTTAACGCGATCGTCGAAGCAGGTGCAGTGGCCAGGTTTGCCGACATCGGTGATGACTTCACGCTCGATCCCGCTTCGGTCGACCAGCGGTTGTCGCCACACACGAGGGTCCTGATGCCGGTGCACCTCTATGGCCTGCCGGCCGACATGGCGCGACTTGGTGATCTGGCTGCCGAACATGACCTCCAGGTTGTCGAGGACGCAGCGCAAGCGCACGGAGCACGCGTCGCTGACCGCGGCGCAGGTTCCTTCGGCCTCGGGTTGCTTCTCCTTCTACGCGACCAAGAACGTCACGTCAGGGGAGGGCGGAATCATCACTACCGATGACGATGCTCTCGCGGACCGGCTCCGGTTGCTGCGCAACCAGGGCATGCGTGCGCGCTACCAGTATGAAATCGCTGGACACAACTACCGGATGACGGACCTGCAGGCTGCGGTTGTGCTACCTCAGCTGAGTCGTCTCGACAAGCTCACCGAGGTGCGGCGAAGGAACGCCGAATATCTGTCCGAGCGACTTTCTGGGGTGCCGGGACTCCTCCTCCCGTCCGTGCCGCAGGGGCGCGAGCACGTCTGGCATCAGTACACGGTGCGGGTCACCGAAGAGGCCGTGCTCGATCGCGACGAGCTCAGCGTTCAGCTCGCGAGCGCTGGGGTCGGAAGCGGTGTCTACTATCCGAGGCTCGTCCACGACTACGCACCGTTCAGGAACCACCCGCAGGTCGTGGTGGACCCCACTCCGGTGGCCGAACGTGTCGCGCGACAGGTTCTCGCGCTGCCGGTTCATCCGGCTCTGAGTGCCGCCGATCTGGACGTGATCAGCGCGACGGTGCGCGAGCTGTTGACCTGACGTGAGGGTGTCGGCTAGCTGAACGCGGCTCGCACGTTGGCGATGACGTAGGACTGCTCTTCCCACGTCATCCCGGCGAAGACTGGCAGCGTCAGGCTTTGGCGGTCTGCACGCAGCGCGTTGGGGCAATCGCTGGGGGACCAGTCGTACTTCTTCTGGTAGTACCCGAGCGTGTGGACAGCGTGAGTGCCCTGCCGAGAGGCGATGCCCGCCTCCTGAAGCCCAAGGGCGAGCTTGTCGCGACCGGCTTGGCTGTCTTCGACCATGATGACGAACGACTGATAGACGTGCCGGTATCCCTCAGGTTCGAAGGGCAACGACACAGCCGTGACGTCGGCCAGCTCGTCAAGGTACCGGTGCGCCACTGCCCGACGGGCTTCGAGGATGCTAGGCAGCTTGTGCATCTGCTCGACCCCGATGGCGCCTTGGATATCCGTCATCCTGTAGTTGAAGCCGAGCACGTTGAACTCTGGGAGAGCGAAGCCGTTCTCGCTGGAGTGCCTGGCGAGATCTGAGGACTCGGCTCCGTGCGAGCGCAGAACCTCGAAGAGCCGCCCGAGGTCGGCCGAGCCGGTGGTCAGCATCCCGCCCTCGCCGGTGGTGATGGCCTTGCGCGGGTGGAAGCTGAAGCACCCGACATCGCCGAAGGTGCCGACGTGGCGACCCTTGTACAGCGAGCCGCAGGCGCACGCGCCGTCCTCCACGACGCGCAGATCGTGTCGTCGTGCGAGCTGGAGAATGGGATCCATGTCGGCGCTGAGCCCGAACACATGGACGGGCATGATGGCCTTGGTCCTGCTGGTGACCGCACGCTCGGCGGCTAGCGGATCGATGTTGAACGTCACAGGGTCGACATCGACGAGCACCGGAGTGGCCCCGCAGTACTCGACCACGTTCGCGGTTGCGACCCAGGTGAATGACGGAACGATCACCTCGTCGCCAGGGCCGACTCCCACGCCGATCAGAGCGAGGTGGAGGGCCGTGGTGCAGGAGCTCGTGGCCTTGGCGTGCGGCGCACCGACGAAGGTTGCCCACAGTGCCTCAAACTCGGCCACCTTGGGCCCCTGCACCAGCCAACCTGACAGCAGGCGATCAGCGACAGCCGCGATCTCCTCCTCGCCCAGCACCGGCCGGGTCACCGGGATGTTCATGACGCCTCTTCCCGGATGCGGTCGGCCCGCCATTCGACGAGCTCGCGCAGCCCCTGGCGCAGGTCGGTCGCGGCAGTGAAACCGAGCAGCTCCCGGGCGCTTTCCGTGGATCCGACCCGGTCCGTCACGAACACCTGTGAGGCGGGAAGGTACTCCGGGGAGTAACTCGTCCCGCAGATCTCCTGGAGCATGGCGACGAGCTCGCGGATGCTGGTCTTCACGCCAGTGGCGATGTTGAAGGGCGGCATCGGAGACGTCGCTCTTCATCGCGATGATGTTGGAACGAGCGATGTCCTTCACGTAGATGAAGTCGTAGGCCTGCGAGCCATCCCCGAAGAGCACGGGAGGCAGTCCTTCGTCGAGGCGGTCGAGCACTTTCATGATCACGCTCACATAGGCGTTCCGGTAGTCCTGCCGGGGCCCGTACACGTTGAAGTACCGCAGGGCGACGTAGTCGGTGTCGTACATCTCGTTGTACGAACGCAGAACCTGCTCGATAGCGACCTTGGTCGCGCCGTACATGGTCCGGTTGTTGAGAGGGTGAGCCTCGGTCATCGGCTCCTCGACGGCGTTTCCGTAGACCGACGCGGAAGAGGAGAAGACGATGCGCTCGACGCCAGCCGCGCGGCACTGGTCAACGACCTCCAGGTTTCCCCGGACGTTGACGTCCCATCCAGCGTGGGGGTCTTCCGCGCACTGCAGCAACCACAGGGCGGACAGAAGGAAGACTCCATCGACGCCAGCGAGCGCGGCGGCCAGCTCCGGGCGATGACGAATATCGCCAGTCACGACCCGCACCCTCGGATCTCGAAGTGCTTCTTCGAGGTTTCGCCAGTGTGCCTCGGCTGAAGTTGTCGAAGACGATGATCTCAGCGACTGGCTCAGCGAGAAGCTGGTCAACGATGTGTGAGCCGATCAACCCGGCTCCGCCTGCGAGTAGGAGGCGCTTGCCGGTCACGTCCATGAGTGCTCCTGGTGGTGCAGGGGTTGGGAGAAGGTTCCGGCATCGACGATGTCGAGGGACAGGCTCAGCGCGTGCAGTCCGTCAGCGCCCGTGATGACCGGACGATCACCGGTCTTCACCGAGTGGAGGAACGCCTCGAGCTCACAAAGGAGCGGCTCCTGCTTCGGGATGTGCAACCGCGTCATGTCACCCTCGTCCACCGAGAAGCCGCCACCCAGCACCCAGTGCCCGTCGTTGGCCGCCATGCTGGGGCTCGAGTTGGCGAAGAAGAAGAGTTCCTGTGTGAGGTAGTTAACGGTGAACATGCCTCGCTCCCCGGTGACGCTGATATCGCGGATCTTGGTCGGGGTGATCCAATTGACGTCCAAGATCCCGAGCACGCCGTTGGCGAAGCGCAGGATGCCGAACACGATGTCCTCGTGCGTGGGGTGCAACACGCGGGACACGCCGGCCCCCTGGATGACGCCGTCCGATCCGGTGAGGTAGCGCATCATGTCGAGCTCGTGCGACGCGAGGTCCGCCGCAACGCCGACATCCATGATTCGGCGGGGGTAGGGAGACAGGCGTCGAGAGTGGATCAGGAAAACGCGGCCGAGCTCGTTCGCCAACAGCCGCCTTTTGAGTTCGATCACTGCGGGGTTGAACCGCTCCACATGGCCAACCGTCAGTATCGTGCCCGCGCTCGCCGCGGCGTCGATCATCGCTTGGCCGTCTTCAATGTTGGTAGCGATGGGCTTCTCGACGAGGGCGTGAATGCCATGGGCGAACGCGGCCATCGCCACCGAGTGGTGGTGCTCGGTAGGTACCGCGATGATGGCCGCATCGGGTTGCTGCTCGCTGAAAAACTCGCTCGTAGCCGTCTGAGGCGGCCAGGCCATAGCGTCGCGCGACTGCGGTAGCGCGGTCCTGGTCGCGGTCGACGACGCTGACTATCTGCACGTCGGGCATCTCGCTCAGGACTCGGACATGGTTTTGGCCCATTGCGCCGGTACCTACGACGGTCACTCGCACTGTGCCCCACCCTTCGAGAGTCATCGTGCCGCTGACGTGACTGACTGCGGGCACGAGACCGTTCTAGATGACTATATTGGGCCCTCCTCATTGCGTACGCATAAAGTGGGAAGAGTTCTAATGCGCCAATTGGTAATCGTTGGGTCAGGTGGGCTAGCGCGCGAGACCGTCGAACTAGTGCGCGCAATCAACGCCGTAGGCCCGACCTGGAAGCTGCTGGGCTACCTAGACGACGATCCACTGAAGCACGGGCTGCGGTTCGCCGAGCTCCCTGTGCTCGGAGGGACCGAGGCGCTTCGGGATATGGGGGACGCGATGGTCGTCCTATGCGTGGGAAGCGCTCGCGACAACGGAAGCCGGCGCCGTCTGGTCGAGCGCCTGCAGATACCACCCGATCGCTACGCCACGCTCGTGCATCCGCGGGCGACGCTCGCCTCTTCCGTTTCGGTGGGACCGGGTTGCATCGTGCTGGGTGGCGCTGTAGCAACGGCCGATGTGCGAATCGGCGCGCACGTCGTCGTGATGCCGAGTGCCGTTTTTACCCACGACGACGTCATCGAAGACTATGTGACCATTGCGGCGGGTGCGCTCCTCGCCGGAGGCGTGCGGGTGGGCGAGGCCGCCTACATCGGCACCGGCGCATCCGTTCGAGAGAGCGTGATCATCGGTGCCGGCGCAACGGTGGGCATGGGCGCCGTTGTGCTGTCCGACGTTCCGCCCGGTCAGGTGTGGGCCGGGGTACCGGCAGTGCACATAGGCGGCGTCTAGGGCAGTTGCTTGCAGGCGGAGCCGCTGAGTAGTCCAATTCGCCCAAACGGCGCGAAATAGCACGTCGGGCTTTACTTTGCCTTGAAGACAATGCAACCAAATTGCGCCACGACCGAGGTCCTTGATCGGCGTAGGATCACGTGCACAGCTATAGGCAGGTGTCGTAGCTGCCCGCTTTAGATGTGCTGGAACTGATGGCCATCTGCATCTCGGCTGACATCGCGGGTGACTAGATGTTGTAAGCGGTATCTCCGAGTATCGCAACGGTGGTGGCAATAGGGAGGCTGACCCGTGAAGGCACCGCGAAGCGGGTGGACGTTCTTGTCGTGGTCCTCTGCCTTATCGGCGCGCGGACGGGCAACCTTGATGTTGGCAGTCCTCACGCTGCTGCTCTCCGGGCTGCCGGTCATCGGCGCGACCACAGCCAGCGCTGCTGCGTGCGACGCGGGAAGCAACCCGATCGTCTGCGAGAACTCCAAGGCAGGTACCCCGGAAAGCGTTTGGGGTGTTGCGGGCAGCGGTGACCCCACGCTCCAGGGATTTGCCACCAACATCAGCACCAACGTCGGCGGCACGGTCCAATTCAAGATCAGTACTGATGCCAGCTCGTACGCCATCGACATCTACCGGATGGGCTACTACGGGGGCGACGGTGCGCGGAAGATCGCGTCGGTCACTCCGAGTGCCCACCTTCCGCAGAAGCAGCCCGGCTGCATCACCGATCTGACCGTTGGCCTGGTCGACTGTGGCAACTGGGCTGTGTCGGCATCTTGGGCCGTTCCTTCAGATGCCGTCTCCGGTCTGTACTTCGCGGTCCTGACCCGATCCTCGGGATCGAGTCAGATCTTTTTCGTGATCCGCAATGACGCGTCGCACTCCTCGATGGTCGTCCAGACGTCCGACACCACGTGGCAGGCCTACAACCGCTATGGCGGATGGAGCCTGTACACGTCTCCGGGCTCCGGAGTCGGTCGGGCGTACAAGGTGAGCTACAACCGGCCCTTCACCACTGCCGACTACAAGGGTGAAGACTGGCTCATGTATGCCGAGTACCCGATGATCCGCTTCCTCGAGCGGAACGGGTACGACATCTCCTACATCTCCGGCGTCGACACCGACCGTGCTGGCTCTCTGTTGCTCAACCACCAGATGTTCATGTCCTCCGGCCACGATGAGTACTGGTCGGGACCGCAACGCGCCAACGTGGAGAACGCTCGAGACCACGGCGTCAACCTCGCCTTCTTCAGCGGCAACGAGGTCTTCTGGAAGACGCGCTGGGAACCGAGCATCGATGGTTCGTCCACGGCTACCGCACGTTGGTCACCTACAAGGAGTCGACCTCCACCACGCCGACAGATCCGCAGGACCCTCCGACGTCGACCGCGCAGTGGCGGGACACTCGGTTCAGCCCGCCGGCGGACGGCGGCAGACCGGAGAACTCGCTGACGGGCACGATCTTCACGGTGCAGGGGAACAACTCGTTCCAGATGCAGGTGCCGGCAGCGGACGGCAAGATGCGATTCTGGCGGAACACGAGCATCGCTACCTTGGCCGCTGGTGCCACGGCGAGCCTCGTTCCAAGCTCACTGGGCTATGAGTTCGACGAGGATCTTGACAACGGTGGCCGCCCGGCGGGCCTCTTCAGGCTCTCGTCCACAACGGTGAGCGTGCAACAGCGGATCCTTGACTACTACGCGAACGAGATCGGCCCAGGTGTCGCGACCCATCACATGACGGAGTACCGCGCGCCCAGTGGTGCCCTGGTCTTCGGGGCCGGGGTGGCCCTGTGGTCCTGGGGCCTCGATGACGAGAACCCGAACAGCAACACCCCGGACGTCCGCATGCAACAGGCGACTGTCAACCTGCTTGCGGACATGGGCGTTCAGCCCAAGACCCTCATCGCCGGCCTCACCGCGGCAACCAAGTCGACTGACACGGTTGGTCCAACGACTACGATCACCGCTCCTGCGCCCAACGCGAACGTGAGCAACGGCAGCACTGTGACGATCTCCGGGACGGCGGTCGACAGCGGCGGCGGTACCGTGGCGGGCGTCGAGGTGTCGACCGACGGCGGCACTACGTGGCACCCAGCCACGGGCCGTGGCAGCTGGACGTACTCCTGGAACGTTCAGGGTGCGGGTTCACTGGTGATCAAGGCGCGGGCCGTCGACGACAGCGGCAACATCGGATCGGTCGCTTCCGGACCGACAGTCACGGTGGGATGCCCGTGCTCGATCTTTGCCACCACGATGGTGCCCGCTACCCCGTCCGCCAACGACGGTGGTTCCGTGGAGCTCGGCCTTCAGTTCCGCTCCACCATGAGTGGCTCCATCACCGGCCTGCGCTTCTACAAGGGAGCGGGAAACACAGGTACTCACGTGGGCACCCTGTGGACAGCCACGGGCCAGAAGTTGGCGAGCGTGACGTTCACGAACGAAACCGCTTCGGGCTGGCAAACTGCCAACTTTGGCGCATCGATCGGTGTATCGGCGAACACCAGCTACGTGATCTCGTACCACACGACGACGGGTCACTATGCGGCCGACCCGCTCTACTTCCAGGCGTTCGGCACGAACGACAGCCCGACCAACACGCAACCCCTCTACGCGCCGCGCGACGGCAAGTTCGGGGCCACGTCTGTCTTCGCGTACAGCGATGCCACGACGTTCCCGAATCAGTCCAGCTCTGGCACCAACTACTGGGTAGATCCGCTGTTCAGCACGTCTGCCGCGGCCGACGTGACGCCTCCGTCGGTGACGGCGACGTCGCCGGTGCCGGGTGCGACGGGGGTGTCGGTGAATGCGCCGGTGTCGGCGACGTTCAGCGAGCCGGTGCAGCCTGCGTCGGTGGTGGTGGCGTTGAAGAACTCCGGCGGTCAGGCTGTGGCGGGGACGATGTCGTATGACGCGGGGTCGATGACCGCGACGGTGACGCCGTCGGCGCCGCTGGCTACGGGCTCCACGTATTCGGTGTCGGTGTCGGCGACGGATGTCGCGGGCAATGCGATGCCGGCTGCCTATGCGTGGTCCTTCACGACAGCAGGGCCGCGGCTGTGCCCGTGTTCGATCTTCTCCTCGGATGCGCCGGTGGGTGCGTCGACGGGGAGCAGCGCGGCGATCGAGGTGGGCGTCAAGTTCGTGGCTGATTCCAGCGGCTACATCACGGGCGTGCGCTTCTACAAGCCGGCGGGTGCCACCGGGACCCACGTGGGGAACTTGTGGTCGGCTACGGGCCAGAAGCTGGCGAGCGTGACGTTCACGGGGGAGACGGCGTCGGGTTGGCAGGTGGCGACGTTCGCGACGCCGGTGGCGGTGACGGCGGGGACGACGTACGTGGCGTCGTACTTCGCGTCGCAGGGTGGTTACGCGGCGAGCAGCGGCTACTTCTCCTCTGCTGGTGCCGGTACGTCTCCAGTGCGGGCGTTGTCAGACCCGGCCGCGGGTGGCAACGGCGTGTACGCCTACGGCTCGACGTCAGGGTTCCCGTCGAGCTCGTTCAACGCGACGAACTACTGGGTGGACATCGTGATGACCACGACGTCGCCGGTGGATGTGACGCCTCCGTCGGTGACAGGGACATCACCGGCGGCCGGGGCGACGGGGGTGGCGGTGACTACGCCGGTGTCGGCGACTTTCAGCGAGCCGGTGCAGCCTGCGTCGGTGATGGTGGCGTTGAAGACCTCCGGCGGTCAGGCGGTGGCGGGGACGGTCTCGTACGACGCAGGGTCGATGACCGTGACGGTGACGCCGTCGGCGCCGCTGGCTGTCGGGGTCGACGTATTCGGTGTCGGTGTCGGCGAAGGATGTCGCGGGCAATGCGATGCCGGCTGCCTATGCGTGGTCCTTCACGACGGCGGCGGGTGCGCTGTGTCCGTGTTCGATCTTCTCGACCGATGCGCCGGTGGGTGCGGCGACGGGGGGCGATGCGGCGATCGAGGTGGGCGTCCGATTCGTGGCTGACGCCGATGGCTACATCACGGGCGTGCGCTTCTACAAGCCGGCGGGTGCTACCGGGACCCATGTGGGCGGTCTGTGGTCGGCATCGGGTCAGAAGCTGGCGAGCGTGAGGTTCACGGGCTGAGACGGCGTCGGGTTGGCAGGTGGCTTCGTTCGCGACGCCGGTGGCGGTGACGGCGGGGACGACGTACGTGGCGTCGTACTTCGCGTCGCAGGGTGGCTATGCGGCGAGCAGCGGCTACTTCTCCGCTGCTGGTGCCGGTACGTCGCCGGTGCGGGCGTTGTCAGATGCGGCCGCGGGTGGCAACGGCGTGTACGCCTACGGATCGACGTCGGGGTTCCCGTCGAGCTCGTTCAACGCGACGAACTACTGGGTGGACGTCGTGATGACGACGACACCGCCGGCCGACGTGACGCCGCCGTCGTGTCCGTGCTCGATCTTCTCGACCGATGCACCGATCGGTGCGTCGATGGGGAGCAGCGCGGCGATCGAGGTGGGCGTCAAGTTCGTGGCTGATTCCAGCGGCTACATCACGGGCGTGCGCTTCTACAAGCCGGCGGGTGCCACCGGGACCCATGTGGGGAACTTGTGGTCGGCTACGGGTCAACAGCTGGCGAGCGTGACGTTCACGGGGGAGACCGCGTCGGGTTGGCAGGTGGCGACGTTTGCGACGCCGGTGGCGGTGACGGCGGGGACGACGTACGTGGCGTCGTACTTCGCGTCGCAGGGTGGTTACGCGGCGAGCAGCGGCTACTTCTCCTCCGAGGGTGCGGGTACGTCGCCGGTGCGGGCGTTGTCGGACGCGGCGGCGGGTGGCAACGGCGTGTACGCCTACCTGTCGGGTTCAGGGTTCCCGTCGAGCTCGTTCAACGCGACGAACTACTGGGTGGACGTCGTCTTCACCAGCTCATGAGAGGCAAGCACCTCAAAAGATGAAGGTTCTTGTCTTCACCCATCGGCTAGAGGTCGGGGGAAGCCAGGTCAATGCGATCGACCTGGCGACCGCCGTTCGTGAGCGACATGGTCATGAGTTCGTGTTCTTCGGAACGCCTGGGCCTGCCGTCGATCTGATCACTGATCGCGGGTTCCGCTACGTTTCCGCGCCAGCCACCCGCACATCGCCTTCCCCCACCATGGTCCGGGCGGTTCGAGCGGTGGTGCGCACCGAACACGTCGACCTCGTGCACGCGTGGGACTGGCAGCAATGCCTAGACGCGTTCTACGGGGCGCAGCTAGCGTGCCGGGTGCCAGTCCTAGGCAGCATCTCGTCCATGTCCGTCCCCTGGTTCCTCCCCCCTTCCTTGTCGGTAACCTTCGGGACGCCAGACCTGGTCGACCAAGCACGTCGCCACCGCAAGGGCCTGACGGCGCTGTTGGAGCCACCAGTCAACGTCACCCGCGACGATCCCGCGGTCATCGACCCGAGCCTGTTTCGCGCGGAGCATGCCGTTACCGAGGGTGAGTTCGTCATCGTCTGTGTGTCGCGGCTGGCCGGATGGATGAAGCTTGACGGCCTACGGCGCACCATCCGGGCCGTTGACACGCTCGCAGACGACTACCCTGTCCGGCTCTTCATCGTCGGTGAAGGTGACGTGGCCGATCTCTTGCGCAGCGAGGCCGCGGAGGTGAATACCCGGCACAGGCGCTGCGTCATCACCGTCACAGGGCTGCTCCTCGACCCCAGACCTGCGTATGCGGCGGCGGATGTCGTCGTTGGGATGGGGGGCTCGATCCTGCGCGGGATGGCGTTCGGCAAGCCGGCCATCATCCTCGGCGAGCAAGGCTTCTCGGAGCCGTTCACGGAAGAGACTGCGTCAGATTTCCTCTACCGCGGCTTCTTCGGAGTGGGCAATGGACACGAGGGTTCAGACCGCCTGGTCGGCCAGCTGCGCCGGTTGATCACTGACAGCTCGGCGCGTGAGGCCTCAGCGAGCTACTCAGCGGCGCTGGTACGGAACCGGTTCGCTCTACCCGTGGTTGCGGATGCCAACGAGGTGCTCTACAAGGCGGTTGTCGACACATCAATCGGTCGGACACGGCTCGCCGTCGAGGGTGGCGTCACCGTCGCACGACGGATAGGCGGAAGGGTGCTTCCGGAGCCGGTGAGGGCACGACTTCGGCCCAACCGCTAGTCGTTCCGGTTGCTCAGGGGGTGCTCAGGTCGGCGTCCGACAGCACGCCAGACACCTCGGCTGTCTCCGGCTTCAACGAAGTGCGCAAGAGATGACGCATCGGCAGGACAACGGGGCCATAACACGCCAGCGCGAGCAGGCCACCGGCGGCAAGGCGCGGAAAGTCGCCATCGACCGTCAGATGCACGCCGACGGCGACAGCGACGATGAGCAGGCCACCGACCAACGGCCGTACCAAGCCTCGCGACATCTCCCGCAGTGAGAACTGCTCGTGTCGAAGGGCGAGCGCGAACGCCGGCGTGACGACGAAGAGGCCGACGGCCAGGTGACCGATCCCGACGCCGCGTATGCCGTCGAGATGGGCGCCAAGCGCCAGCCCCGGGATCAGTGCGACGAGCCAGAGGGCCTGGAGGAACAGCACCACCCGGGTTCTGCCGAGTGCGACGAGGACGTCGTAGGCGAGCTCTAGGGCGACCCTCACCAAACCGATGACGGCGAGAAACTGCAGCGCGGTCGCTGCGCCAGACCAGCTGGACCCGTACACGAAGCGTATGAGCGGGAAGCTGAATGCCGAGAGCAGCACGCAGACGGGCACCGTGACCGCCATCAGGAGGGCCAAGGCGCGGTCGAACGCGTTGCGCAGGCGAACAGGCTCCGCCAGCAGGCGCGCAAAGCCCGCGAGCGAAACACGCCGCACGGCGAACGAGAACATGTTGACCGGCCAGCTCGAGAGGTTGAATGCCATCAGGTACAGGCCCAAGGGAACGGGCCCGAGCATGCGGCCGACGATGACATAGTCCACGTTCAACATCGCGATGCCGAGGAGGTTGGAGCCCAGCAGCGGTGCGCCGAACGTTGTCATGTGACGCGCCAGGTCACGGTCGTATCCCGGCCAGACGCGCACAGGCGAGAACACGATCAGTAGGAAGCCGGAGGAGAGATTTCCGGCGATGCGTCCCCACGCCAGGCTCCAGGGACCGAAGCCATGCGCTGCCAGCACGACAGAGACGGTGATGGTCACCGTGAGGTTCGTAAAGTCGACGATGGTGCGCTGCCGTTGGAGGAAGTCGCGCGTCAGGAGCGCAGCGGGGACGGCGAAGACGCCGTCGATGATCAGGGAGGTTCCGAGCAGCCGGAGGACACCCGTGGCGCCAGGCACGTTGAGCACCTCTGCCAGCCACGGCGCCAGGGCGTAGAACGCCCCGAAGAGCGCGAAGGAGATCGCCAGGATGAGGGTGGTGGCAGTCTCGGCGTACTTGCGTACGTCTCCTTGCCAACGGATGATCGCCGAGGTGATGCCGAGGTCATTGAGACTCAGCAGAATCTGCAGTGCGACCAATGCGACCGCGAACACCCCATAGTCGTGCGGCGTCAGCATCCTGGCCAGAACGATGCCCGACACGAGGGTTCCGACACGGCCAACGATGTTGTTGAGGAAGCTCCAACCAAGACCGCGCTTGATCCGCGAACCGAGCAGGTCCGCCTCGCGGGCCGGGCCCTGCGCGGGCATGTCTTCGTCCGCGGCCGAGCTCATAGACTGTGCTGGCGATCGGCTGGGAGGAGTGCCAGAGCCGAAGCGAAGGCCTCAGCACGGACCTCCCAGCTGTGCTGCGCCGCGAAGGCGGCGCGTTCATCACGCTGAGCGCCTGAACTCGTTCCTGTTAGCTGGCGAGCAACGGAGGCCGCGAAGTCCTCGGGCGTGGCGGCCACAGAGATGAACGGAGAGTCGATCCATTGGATGGCCGGCAGTGGGGTCGCCACGACGGGGAGTCCCGCAGCGAGGTACTCGAAGGTCTTTAGCGGAAAGCTGCCCCGGTTGAACGCACTGTCGTTGTAGGGCACCAGCCCGACGTCCATGACGCGAAGGTACGACGGCAGAGCCTCGAAGTCCTTGGGCCCCACCCACTGCACGTTCGGCAGTTCGAGTAGCGCGTCAATGCGCTCGATGGAGAACCGCGGATGCCGTGGCCCGACCAGGAGCAGCGAGGCGCCGGTTGCTGCGACAGCCTCCAACAGCGGCAGGTCGATGCGCTCGCCGATGTGTCCCATGAATCCAGCGATCGGGCCAGGAAGTGTCACATCGGTTGCCGGAGTTGCTGTGCGAGCAGCGGTAAAGATCTCGACGTCGCAGCCGAACGGGATGAGCGCGGTCGGCACCCCTGTCCGCTGGAGAGTGTCGGCAATCGTCGGGTTGGCGGCGACGACCAGTTGCGCCACCGACATGATGCGCTGCTCGCCGCGGCGAACCCGTGACGTGGAGAGGCCAAGGAGCTCGGCGGCGCCGACGTAGTCGTCCTGGGCCCAGTACACCCGTAGTCGCTCGCCGCACCGGCCTATGACAGGCACCATGCACGACGTTTCGACCAACGCCCCGATGTCGCCCCCGAGCTGTTTGATGGCACGCCGGATTGCCCGAGCCATCAACATGCGTGTTGACGCGCTGATCCCGACACGCTCCATCCCCGGCAGGACCACCGGTGTCAGGCGGGCCAGGCCGGGCCTGATCACACGCAGGCGTGGACCTTGAAACGCCTCCTTGAGCTCGGGGCGCCTCCAGCGGGTAAGCACGGACGTCGGTGGGTCGACGTAGAGCACCGGGACGAGCTTGCATAGACGCTCGGCCAACTGACGGTCCTGGAAGCGAGCGCCGTCCCAATTGTTGGCAGCACAGATCACCACTGTCCTGGACCAGTCGCTCGCCACGTGACCACTCCACATCCGATGTCGCCCCGGACCGGCAGCACCACGATCGCGGCCGTAAGCGGGACGTAGCGACACCGGTGCCTCTACCGTATCGTCGCTGGTGACATTCGTAGGGTGCATTCATCTCGAATTCCGAGGCTTTAAGGTGCGCATGCCAAAGAGTCACCACCGAGATGAGCACCGCGCCGTACTGATGGCACAGTGTTCCTCCGCCCACCGATCAACGGTCCGTGGTGGACGGGTTCGCTGGCGGACCCCTCGACGACTCACGGCCTCATTGGTTGTGATGCTCATGCCGGCGGCCTTGGTGGTCGCCTGCAGCGCCGACCATCGTCGGGACGCAGGAATCGAGGCACACTCGCGGCTGGATCTTCCCCGGAGCTGGTCGCCACCGGCGGTGGCATCGGAATCCGTGGGCTGTCTCACGCGACCCAGCGTTTGTGGATTCCCCGACAGGTCGAACACCGGTCCGGCCGGCCCGCTCACTGCGTCGGGGTCGATCACCGTGACGAAGGCGGGGACGGTCATTGAGGGACTCGACGTCCGAGGGTGTGTGGTCATTGATGCGGATGATGTCGTCCTGCGCGACAGTCGGGTCTCTGGCTGCCCATCCGCGGGGGTTCAGGTGAAATGGTCCGGTGTGTCGAACGTCGTCATTGAGCGTGTTGAGATCGATGGCGGGGGAATCCCTGGGTCCATCGGGATCTGGGGGTCGGGCATGATTGTGGCCGGAGCAAACATCCACGGCACGGGCGACGCGATCGACGTCGGAGATGATGTTCTTGTTCGCGACACCTACATACATGACCTTATTGCTTGTCGGGGCTGCCATGTCGACGGAATCCAGTCGAGCGGCTCGACCAACGTTCGCGTTACCCATTCGACGATCCTGGCAAGCGGCGTCAACTCCGCGATCATCTTTGGTGCGGACCAGGGCGCGATAGGAACGGTCGGCGCCGACCACAACTTGATAGACGGTGGTTCCTATACCGTCTACGCGGGGACGGGCGGCACGTTTGACTCGGGTCATATCTCATTCGTCGGTAACCGCTTTGGGCGATCCTTCCAGTACGGGCCCAACTCGTTCGTGCCAAGCCCGGGCCGCACGGTGGAGTTCCGGGGAAACGTTTGGGACGATACGGGCGATCCTGTTCTCTGAGCAAGAGGATGGTTCGCGCTAGACGTCAGCGGACGTGGCGCGGCCCCGGCCGGAAGCCGCCGCTTAACCGCCAGATCGCACCAGAACATCCTAAGAGCAGAAAGAAGACGCCGGTCACCATCGGAAAACTGAAAGCGTCAAACGTGACGAAGCACACGAGTGCAGCGCCGAGGGAAGCGGCGAGGCTCTGAGCGAGGCCGCGCGTGCCTGCATCCGCGGCGCGCATCCTCGCTCCCCGAGCGGTGAAGACTCCCACGCACATCAGTAGCAACAATGTGGCGAGCCCGACAAAGCCAGCCTCGACGATCGTACCGAGGTACTGGTTGTCGAGTACTCGGTAGAGCTGGGGGAGGAAGGTACCGTAGCCACGACCGAAGATTGGCCGCTGTGAAACGAAATGGGAGACGGCGGCGTAGTCCTCTGTGCGCCCTTTCACGCTGTTGTCCGTGCTCGCGTTGAGGAACATGCTTCTCAGCGTGCCGAGAAGTCCCGGGATGAGGAGCCTCATCGCGAACAGGAAGATGGGTATGACGACGAGGGCCTTCAAGCGTTGGGTAGATGTCCAGCTGGGGAAGAGCATGACGAGCACCACAAAGCCGCCGAGTACGGCCGACCGGGCCACGGTCATGGGAAGCGCTATCGCGATCAGAATCGCACCCGTCCACCACCTGGCTCGCGTGCGCGCCGGCGCTGTCATCGCGTAATGGAGTGCGAAAGGGAAAGATGAGCGCGAGGACGACGCCGAATTCGATGGGGTGGATGGCGGTTCCTTCAACGCGGCGGAAGGCCGACCGTTCGACCAGCTGGCCGAAGGCATGGTTGGCCACCAGGCCCGGTAGGCGGATCTGTCCGACGGGGTTGAATCCGGTCGCGAATTGAATGATCCCGAGGACGGAAAGGAATACGCCGCCAGCGACAAGCCTCTTGAGGAGTGTATTGAGTTGTTTGTCCGTCTGTAGTCCGTCGGCGGCGACGAGCGCGATGCCGAACGAGGCCAACAGGCTCAGCACAGCGCGATCTGCTGAGCTCACCTCCTCGCCGCTGATGCCGGCACGCAACATGCCCGCTGCGTAGCTTGCGAGCACCCCCGCTCCGTAGATCCACAGGACGGTGCGAACAGGTTGGGTCGTACGGGCGAAGCCTGGAGGATCGGAGAGCCGGGATAGGCACCACCACAGGAAGCAGAGCATCCCCACGATGTTGGCCGGAGTGCCGGCGGCTCCGAGTGGCCCGAAGATCAGCCGCGAGGGGAGCCCGACCAGCAGAATCACCGTGACTGTCAGTGCGACCAAGGGCTCCTTGGAGACACGAGCGTCCGGGTCCGTGCGGATAGCTGCGGCCGTACTTATGCCCAGGCTGCTCACACCACTGGACTCGATCCCTGTGGTTGCACGCTTTCAGGCTGGCCTTGCAGAGCCGGGCGGCCAATGATGGACGCCGCCGGTGCGTCGTCCCTGTGCGAGCCGCCTGGACCTGCGCGCCTGCGTCGATGCTGTTTCAAGCTCTCCGCGGCGAACGCGATCGCCAGGCTGGCGATCAGTCCGAGGACCACGACGGCCACGAGTGCGCGCGTCTTGGCCTTGAGCAAGCGCTTGGCGATCGAGTCGGAGGCCAAGACCTTCACCTGAAGGAAGCTCTTGGCAGGCGCCTTTGCCTCAGTCTGCAACGTCGCCAACTCTTCCTGGACCGCCTTGACAAGGATCTCTTTGGTCCGTAGCGCCGATGCCGGGTCCTTGTCCTGCGCTTGAACGATGAGGACCGGGCCGGCGGCGTCAGAGCGGAGGCCGACGAGATAGGCAGAAGTGGCGCCCTGCCTGTACAGGCGCGTGGCGGTGTCGTCACTCATCATCACGCGGGCAACTGCGTCGCCGCTGATCGCGAGAGCCGAACTGAAGCCGAGATAGGGGTTGATCGGCTGGTTGCTGTCGGCCGCTACCGCCGGGCTCAGCAGCAACAGTTGCGCGGACGCCTGGTAGGTGTCGGGCAGGAACCGGATGAGTCCGAACGCCATCCCGGCGGTGGCGAACAGGGCGGGTATCACGAGGTACCAGCGCCGCCGGAGAATTACGAGCGCATCCCAGAAGCCCATCAAGCCATCCTCAGTAGGCGTTGGCGACCTGTTCCTGGCCTCTTGAAGGATAACGTTGCGCGGGCCTTGGTTCAGGCGTGATGCGAAACCGCATTTGACTTGTCGCTGACAGTCTCGGTTACCTCGACGTGCGGGATAAATACTGACAAACGGGACGGCGATCTCATTCTCTCGGTTATGCGGGAGTCGGGTTCGACGCCAGCTTGCGCCGAGCGTCCCTTACGAACTCCTCCTCGGGCTCGGGCGAGCGGGGCGATCGCTGATGTACGCCAGGGGGCGTAGCCGCGGTTGAGCAGGCGGTTGGTGCCCTCGCGATCGCCTTGGTGCCGGTGCCGGTACCAAGGCAGAGCCGCTGGAAGGGCTAGATCCGATGATCCCGGCCAGTCCAGCCGTCGCTGACCGTCGATTTCTGGTCGAGATTCAACGAGTCGAATGTGACGGAGTGTGACGATCACGCAAGCCGAATGTGACGCGTAGTCAACACAACTAATGATCGTTTGAGAAACGAAAGCCGACGCTGCGGCATTAGTCGATCATTAATCGCCGCGGGTACCGCAGATAATGATCACATTACTTGCGTTTGCGACTGCGGGAGATTGATAAGATCAATAATGCCTAATCGTGCGTATATGTTTGCAATGACGAGGAAAGCGCTGCTAGCGTCCGTGCTCTCAGACGGCTGCAGATCCTGCATGGGCTTTGCGATTGATGGGCTCGTTGGCCCTGGCCGTGCCTGGGAAACGGTGTCGCCGCCCGACGACCGCGACGAGCGCGTCGATCGGTCAGTGATCGCCATCACCAGTTGTCGACCTACGAGGGTGGCCGCATGCGGCAGATTCATTCGAGGAAGAGCACCAACCGTCGGCTGGGCGGAGGTGGCGCCCATCGGCGACCCGGCCCAGGCCGTTGGCGCACCGTCACGGCCGTGACCGCATGCGCGGCGGTTGCGGCGCTGCTGGGCACGAGCGTCGCAGCCTCCGCAGCGGTGGGGCGGGCCGGTGTCGCGAAGGCGGGACCCGCGACTGTAAGCCTGTTCGGGTCAACTGTCCCGAGCGTGACCGCAGAGCCTGATGCGAACGAAGTCGAGCTCGGGCTGCGCTTCAGCGCCGACACGCCGGGACAGGTGCTCGGGGTGAAGTTCTACAAGAGCACGCGCAACAAGGGAACCCACACGGGCAGCCTTTGGGACAGCAGCGGCCGTCGGCTCGCCACCGCGACCTTCACCGGCGAGTCGTCGTCAGGCTGGCAGACCGTCCAGTTCGACAAGGCTGTGACGATCACGGCGGGCACGAGCTATGTCGCTTCGTACCACGCGCCGTCCGGCTACTACGCGCAGGCGGCTGGGGCCTTCAGCAGCGGGCGGGCGATCGCTGCGAACGGTCTGCGCGCGACCGCCGGCCTGTACAAGTACGGGAAGGCGGCCTTCCCGACGCAGAGCTGGAACGGTTCTCACTACTACGTCGACGTGCTGTTCCAGTCGTCAGGTACGGCAAGCTCGACACCGAGCCCGACGCCGTCTCAGACGGTGAAGCCGAGCCCGACGCCGTCCCAGACGGTGAAGCCGAGCCCGACGCCGTCCCAGACGGTGAAGCCGAGCCCGACGCCGTCCCAGACGGTGAAGCCGAGCCCGACGCCGTCCCAGACGGTGAAGCCGAGCCCGACGCCGACCCAGACGGTCAAGCCGAGCCCGACGCCGACGTCGTCGAGCACCTCGGCGCCGTCGGGTGGGTCGAACTGCTGGGCGAAGCCGTCGGCCTGCGGTTTCCCGGACGGGACGAACACGGGTGTGCCGGCGGGCGTGAAGTTGACCCCGTCGGGGTCGATCACGATCTCCAAGGCGGGCACGGTGGTCGAGGGTCTCGACATCACCGGGTGCGTGACGATCACGGCGTCGAACGTGACGTTGCGTAACTCCCGCGTGACCTCGACGTGCACCAACGGTTCGATCAAGATTTCGTGGAGCGGCGTGTCCGGTGTGGTCCTGGACCACGTGGAGCTGAACGGCCAGCGGAAGGTCAACTCGCCGGGCATCATGGGCTCCGGGTGGACGGGTGTCGCGTTGAACATCTACGACACCGAGGACGCGATCGACGTCGGCAACGATGTCGTGGTGCGGGACTCCTACATCCACGACATGTTCGTGGGCCCGGGTGCGCACGTCGACGGCGTCCAGTCCACCGGTACGAAGAACGTGCGGGTGATCCACAACACGATCGACGCGCGGGGTTCGGGGACGACGTCGGCGATGCTGTTCGGCGCGGACCTGGGCGCGATGGACAACATCGTGGCGGACAACAACCTGCTCAACGGTGGCGGCTACACGGTGTACGCGGGTGCCGACCCGGGTTACGACTCGGGGTCGATCTCGTTCACCAACAACCGTTTCGGCCGCGGGTTCGCTTACGGGCCGTGCTCGTTCGGGCCGAGCAAGGGCCGGACGATCGGCTTCACCGGCAACGTGTGGGACGACACCAACGCCACACTTACCTGCAAGTAGGGATAGCCGCGAGGTTTCGACCACGTGAACTGAAGTCCCCCGTCCGGTCACACCGGGCGGGGGACTTCGGCGTTTACGGCCCGTGCTCCCGCGTTGCTCCGTTTGGGTGCATCGCGCTGCGTCGAATGGCTCCCAGTCAAGGCGCCATGATCCAACGACGAATTAATAGCCGACCAGTCACCTCGAGCAGGGACGTCTCGTGACTACATTCCTTCCTTCGCATCGCCCATCTCGCATTCATCGCGGCGCGCTTCGTGCGTTGCTGGTCAGCCTGGCTTCGGCACTCACCGTGAGCGGCTCGATGATCGCCGCTGGCGCTACATCGCAACCTGTGGCCGCAGCGTCAGGCGCCGTCTCACTCTTCGCGGCCAGTGCCTCTCCGAAGAATCCGAGTGAGCCGGATTCCAATGCTGTCGAGCTGGGTGTGCAGTTCAAGGTGGATGTTGTCGGAACAGTGCTCGGAGTGCGCTTCTTCAAGAGTGCCGCTAACAGTGGTACTCACACGGGCAGCCTTTGGGACAGCAGCGGCCGCCGACTCGCCACGGCGACGTTCACCGGCGAGTCGAAGTCCGGGTGGCAGTTCGTCCAATTCAACAAGGCCGTCACGGTCACGCCAGGCGCGACCTACGTCGCGTCGTACCACACGAGCAAGGGTCGCTACGCCGCGGACACCAACGTGTTCGTGCGTGGGCACGGCATCGATAGTGCGCCCCTGCACGGGCTTGCGGGCGTGTATCGCTACGGGACGGGTGGATTCCCGAGTGACCAGTGGCAGGGATCCAACTACTACGTCGACGTGCTCTTCAAGACCTCGACCGAGGCGCCCACTGCGCAACCGGCGATCCCGAGTCCGTCGTCGTCTCCGACGCAGGCAGCGACGCCCACCGCTTCGCCAACCCAGACTGCGCAGCCGAGTTCGGGGCCGACCGTGACGCCGAGCCAGACGGTGGCGCCACCCGCGCCGCCGACCCAGACGGTGACGCCGAGCCCGACGCCGTCCCAGACGGTGACGGCGAGCCCGACGCCGTCCCAGACGGTGACGCCGAGCCCGACGCCGACGTCGTCGAGCACCTCGGCGCCGTCGGGTGGGTCGAACTGCTGGGCGAAGCCGTCGGCGTGCGGGTTCCCGGATGGGACGAACACGGGTGTGCCGGCGGGCGTGAAGTTGACCCCGTCGGGGTCGATCACGATCTCGAAGGCGGGCACGGTGGTCGAGGGTCTGGACATCACCGGGTGTGTGACGATCACGGCGTCGAACGTGACGTTGCGTAACTCCCGGGTGACCTCGACGTGCACGAACGGTTCGATCAAGATTTCGTGGAGCGGCGTGTCCGGTGTGGTCCTGGACCACGTGGAGCTGAACGGCCAGCGGAAGGTTGACTCCCCGGGGATCATGGGTTCGGGGTGGACGGGTATCGCGTTGAACATCCACGACACCGAGGACGCGATCGACGTGGGTGACAACGTGGTGGTGCGGGACTCCTACATCCACAACATGTTCGTGGGTCCGGGCGCGCACGTCGACGGGGTCCAGTCCACCGGGACAAAGAACGTGCGGGTGATCCACAACACGATCGACGCGCGTGGTTCGGGGACGACGTCGGCGATGCTGTTCGGTGCGGACCTCGGCGCGATGGATGACGTGGTGGCGGACAACAACCTGCTCAACGGTGGCGGTTACACGGTGTACGCGGGTGCCGACCCGGGTTACGACTCGGGTCGCATCTCGTTCACCAACAACCGTTTCGGTCGCGGGTTCGCGTACGGGCCGTGCTCGTTCGGGCCGAGCAAGGGCCGCACGATCGGCTTCACCGGCAACGTGTGGGACGACACCAACGCCACCCTCACCTGTTCATAACGGGTGCCGCCAGGAACGTTCTGGTGAGCACCGCAGGAACGGACTTGAGGCGTGTGCCGCTACAGGCGGCACACGCCTTGAGGGCTTTTACCGCCGAGTAGCCGTCGGCGGTGGGCCTCTGCATGGACCTGCGGAGTTCCGAGAGTCGAGCAGGGGACCTTTCGGCGATTGACCACCAATGATCTGGGTACTGGCAAGAGCATCCAATGTGAGGTGCGCTTGGTCATACAGTCGTCCGGCGCCGCCCCGCCGCTTGTGCCGACATCGAGCCGCCCGCGGGTGGAATGGGTCGATGGTGTTCGGGCGTGTGCTGCACTGTACGTGCTCCTTCACCACATTTGGCTTGCGGTCTATCCCGACTTCCCAGTCAATGCCGCTCCTTGGTACCTCGGTTGGCTCCTGTACGGCCATTTCGGTGTCGTGGTTTTCATCGTGGTGTCGGGCTACTCGCTCACTCTGGGACCCGCGCGGAACGGGATGCAGCTCGTCGGAGGTAAGCGAGTCTTCGCGCGACGCCGTGCATGGCGGATCCTGCCGCCGTACTGGGCGGCGCTGATCCTTTCCATGCTGGTAGTCACCCTGGTGACGGCGCCCAGGGCTGGCGGAGGCGTCACCTGGAAGACCCTCGTCGTGCACGGACTGCTGCTCCAGGACGTCGTCCCGAGCCCATCACCCAACGGTGCCTTCTGGTCGATCGCGGTCGAGGCACAGATCTACCTGCTTTTCCCGCTCTTGTTGCTGGTGCACCGCCGCAGGCGTGGCGTCGGTGTGGTGACCATCGTCGTGGCGGTGGTGTCCATTGCCTACCTGCTAGCGATCAACATCTCGCTCTTCAGCCGCATCAACAACCTCACCCCGCAGCTGCTGGTGGGATTCGTCCTCGGGCAGGCGGCGGCGGGGGCTACGCGGGTGCCGACGGTACGCGGCCGAGCGGTGCCGCTCGTACCAATCGCCGGAGGATTGGCTCTGGTGCTGTGTCTGTGGTTCAACAGGGTGGGATCGCGTGACGTCGTCGCCCAGTTCTTCTGGGCGGACGTCGCCGTCGGAGCCGTGGTGGCCGTCGCGTTTTGGGGTTTCACGTACGGCCAGGGTCGTGCCGTCAGGGGGTGGCTCGCGAGCCGCCCGCTGACGCGGCTCGGACTGTTCTCCTACAGCACGTACCTGGTCCATGTACCGATCATGTTCACGCTCTGGCTCTACGTCGTGAAGCCCCTCGAGCTCGCGCCGTTGGCGTCCTTTGCGCTGCTCCTGGTGCTGGCAGTTCCCGCGGTCCTGGTGCTGAGCCGGCTGTTCTTCCAGGTATTCGAGCGTCCGTTCCTGCGCAGTCGGTCGTTCGACTCCCTCCGCGCCACCCTCATGCCGATCTTTCGGCGCATATCGAGACGCCGCCCGGCGAAGGCAGCAAGTGCGGAACCACACTCGGGGTCGAGGTGGTGGCCGAGTCGACAGAAGGAACCGCCCCAGGGGCGGCTGCAACGCTCTGAGTGCTCTCAGGGCCAAGCGGGGGATCGCGGATTCCTGAGCTTGACGAGAGAAGCCAGCGCGAAGCGGCTCTGCGGTCGGCCGATGAGCGCCCGCGAGCCTTCGCGGGCGACGGCTATGAACCAGAAGCAGATGGTGGCCGCGACGGAATGGCGTCGCCGGTACAACCGCACCCGGTTCGTCACCAGCAGGGCCCACAAACGCGGGGAGACCTTGGAGTCTCCCTCGAGGTGGACCGCCTCGGCACGTGGCGCGAGACGCACGACGAACCCGCGGTCGCGGGCACGGAGGCAGTATTCGGTCTCTTCGGAGTAGAGGAAGAACGACTCATCCCAGTGCCCGCAGCTGGCCACGCACTCGTGTGAGATCAGCATGGCGGCGCCAGTCGCCCAGGCGGCGTCAGTCTCTTCGGCGTAGCTTTGCGGGTCGACGATCGTCTCTCCGAGCGCGGCGTACCGTCCCGCGCGGCGCGTGCCGAGCACGGTGTCGCCAAGGGCGCGCAAGAGTGTGGGTTCCCGGCGAAGCGACATGCTCACGTGCCCACGCTCGTCGAGCAAGCGCGGGACGACGATCCCGGTGCCGGGGCGGCTGAGCATCTCCAGCATCTCCACGACCGATCCTGGACGCAGCCGCACGTCGGGGTTGAGCACCAGCACGGCGTCGTGGTCACCTGAGCTGGCGAGCGCTGCATTGATCCCCGCTGCGTATCCGGCATTGCGACCCATGTCGATGACGTGCGCGTGGGGGGCAGCGGCTTTCAGCAAGGCCACGGTGGCGTCGCTGGAGTCGTTGTCGGCGACGGTGAGATCCCAGTCGAGATCGTTCATCGCGGGTCGGAGGGACTGCAAGAGACCTGGGAGCACCTGCTCGCTGTTGTACGTGACCACGACAACGGCGACGCGTTTCGAACCTTCGGGCTCGGACGCAGGGGGCGAAGTCATTTGGCCTTCCTTTGCCCCTCTGTCTGTTTGTCGTTGGTCCACGCGGCCTCCAGTCTTCCACTCATTGGCCGTAGCAACGACCTCATCCCGCCGCTGCGGAATGCCATCGTCGCTACAGTGGCTTACACCTGCTCCAGGGTGGATCGTCACGTGGCCGGGGCGCAGGCGCGGCATACCGAGGAGGGGCTGGATGCCTGGGCGCAGCGAGGTCTCGGACCGACAGCGATGGCGCCGCGCGGTGAAGGGGCCGAGCGGAAAGATCCTTGCCGTGGCCACGAAGGATCCGTTCGACGTGCAGACCTTCAGCGGCTACAGCCACCGCCTGTTCGATGCGCTGTCCCGGACAGGCTTTGAGTCAATCGGCCTGGCGACGCGTGATCTGCGGTGGTACGACTTCGCGACCGGGGCTGCCAATGTGGCGGGGTTCGCTCGGGGGAAGTTCAGTGGTCGTCACGCGCCGAGGGTGAACCCGGATTGGTACTGGTCACGTCGGGGCTTTGAACGATTCTGCAGACGTTTTGATGCCAGCCTGAGGCAACTAGGGTCCGTGCCGGAGGTGATCGTTCAGAGTAGGGACGCATGTGCGGACCAGCCTCCCCGGCCACCGCAGCTTCTGTGTCACTGACGCGACCGTCGTCCAGGCTGTGGCGGCAGGAGAGTTCAGCGTCAGCGGAGCCTCGACGCGCGTCGTCCAGGAGGCAATCGCCTGCCAGCGCGAGGTCTTTCATGGCTGCGAGAAGGTGTTCGTGCTCTCCCAATGGGCGGCTGCCAGCGTCGTGCAGGACTACGGATACCCCGAGGACCGGGTCGTGGTTCTTGGGGCCGGAGCCAACGTCGACCAGAGGCTGCCACGTCGAGTCGACGAGGAACGCCCGTACATCCTCTTCGTGGGTGCCGACTGGGAGCAGAAGGGTGGACCGCTGCTCCTGGAGGCATTCCGACTCGTGCGTGCGGCTTTGCCATCGGCTCGACTCGTGATCGTCGGGTGCCGGCCGACGATCACTCAGGAAGGAGTCGAGGTTGTCGGCCCGCTGAGCAGGCGGGTGCCTTCCGAGCAGCAGCAACTGTTCGAGCTGTACGCGGGGGCGACCTGCTTCTCGATCCTGCCAGCATTCGACGCGTTCCCCAACGTCCTTCTCGAGGCGGGTTGGTTTGGCGTTCCCGTCGTTTCCACCGCGGAGGGTAGCCGCCCTGAAGCCATTCTCGACTCCGAGACGGGCCTGCTCGCCCAGCGCCGGGACCCGAGCGAGATCGCGGCTCTGCTGCTTCGGCTGCTCACCGATGCGCCTGCCGCGCAACGGCTGGGGGACAGCGCCGCCCGGCGCGTCGACGAGCGGTTCACCTGGCCTCTCGTCGCACAGCGCCTGGGCGACGAGATCTTCCAGCGGACCGACGAGCTGCAGGAGGGGAGGGGATGACGCCCACCACGTTCGTCTGGCGATTGCGTAGCCGCATGTCGCCGAGTCAGCGTTCGCGGGTTAGGCGATTCGCTGACGCCGCGCTGCGTCCAGTGGGATCCATCGCGAGCGTCCGCACCACAGATCCCATCCTGGGCTTGACCTTTGACGATGGACCCGATCCGAGATGGACCCCTCCGCTTCTCGACCTGCTGGACGAGCACGAGGTAAGGGCGACCTTCTTCCTGCTGACCTATCGTGCCCGGCGTCACCCCGAGCTGGTGCGGGAGCTGGTGGCGCGAGGCCATGAGATCGGGCTGCACGGCGACGATCACACGCGCTTGACAACCCTGCCTGTTCGCGACGTGGCTCGACGGATTCGGGTGGCCAAGGCTGAGCTTGAGCAGATCACGGGCGCGGACGTTCGCTGGTTCCGCCCAGCATTCGGTTCTCAGAGCATCCCGATCTTTCTCGCGATCCGGCGGGCCGGGCTCGACGTCGTCGTCTGGGGTCCGATCGCGGAAGACTGGATTGACGGGACACCTGAAGAGGTGGCCGGGCGCGCGCTCCACCAGCTGGCGCCCGGTGCGATCCTCCTTCTTCACGATGCCATCGAGGTTCCTCCAGGCGAGCCGATGCCGGAGTTCGACCGAGTCGCGGCCTTCGACGTCTTGCTCACCGGGCTCCGTGACATGGGGTACGCGGCGATGCCCGTGGGCCAACTTGTTCGGCGCGGTCGCGTGCATCGATCCGCGTGGTTTCGACCCTGACGCGGCTTTCTTCGGCCGTCAGCGTCGGCTGCTGTCATCCCGGAGCCAGGCGACTGACCCCGCCCTGCGCATCCGACGTGCCCGCCTGCGCGCGACGAGCGTGACACCCACGAAGACCAGGATGCTGGGCGACAGGACCGGGCTCGGCAATCCCCAGGCTCATCAGCCGTGCGGCACTCGTCCCCGTCGTGGTCGTGTGTCGCCGTCGGATCGATCGTTGAGCTCGGTGTTGCCCAGGGCGGCGCGGGTGCGTCGCCGCACCAGGTCGCCGAGCGTGCGGGGCGTGTGCACGGTGGAACGGGCACCAGCGACGATGACGCTTTCGGTCGGTGCGAAGCGGCTGTGCACATACAGGTCGTCGCCCATGACGACGGGACGGTCGGCGATCCGCCGGTAGCCCTCTTCGTTGACCGCGACGACGCCACGCCCGAACAATCCGGCGCTCACGATCGGAAGCCGTTGCCATACGGCGTAGTAGGCGCGCACCGCCCAGGGGCGCCCCGCCATCACGAGGTCGCGACGGGGGGCGGCCGCCAGGATGCCCGGGCTGGCGAGCGCGTCCACGATGGCCCGCGCACTGTCGGTCGAGAGCTCGACGTCGGCGTCGATGTACAAGCGCGGAAAGGCTGATGCGGCGTCGTCACCGGCGCGCAATGCAGCGTCCTTTGACGCCACGTCAATCTCAATGATTCGGACATCGGGGCCATAATCTCCGGCCACCCGCGCAGTCCTATCGGTGCAGCCGTTGCACACCACGAAGACCTCGAACTCCCCAACCGAGGCTTTGGCAAGCAGGCCTGCCAGGAGTCGGCCGATGACGCGTTCCTCATTGTGCGCGGGGACGATGACGACGGCCATAGTGGCGAGTATGGACCGGTAAAGGGACGGATGTCGTCAACGGAAAGCACGCTCGGGGTGAATTCTGTGACCATAATGAGGTAACAGACCCTGCGGAGTGGGTGACCAGTGCGTCGCGGTGCCGTGCAACGAGTGCTCATCATCGTGCAGAACCTGCCCGTGCCACTGGACCGTCGTGTGTGGTTGGAATGCCAGGCACTTCGCGGAGCCGGGTATGAGGTCGCCGTCATCTGTCCGAAGGGCCCAGCAGATCGGTCGTATCACCAGATCGATGGTGTGCACCTGTACAAGTACCGGCCACCGCCACAGACCCACGGATTCCTCGGTTACGTCTACGAGTTCGTCTATTGCTGGCTTGCCACTGCGCGGCTATCGCTGCGGGTGCGAAGGCGTCATGGCTTTGACGTGATCCAGGCGTGCAACCCGCCGGACACCTACTGGGCGCTGGCGGCGCCGTACAAGATGGTCGGCACGAAGTTCGTCTACGACCAGCACGACCTCAATCCCGAGGTCTTCGTCTCTCGTTTCGGCCCGCCTCGGAGCATCGCCGCACGTGCGCAGTACCGCGCCCTGGCGTTCCTGGAACGCATGACCTACCGGCTGGCCGACCACGTGATCTCGACCAACGAGTCCTACCGCCATGTCGCCCTGACGCGTGGGAACAAGGCCCCCGCCGATGTGACCGTGGTGCGGAGCGGACCCGACACGCGCCGGATGAGGCCCATCGAGGGCCGACCCGAGCTGCGTCGGGGCCGGAGATATCTCGCCGTCTATCTCGGGATCATGGGCCCGCAGGACGGCGTCGATGCGGTGCTGCGGGCGTTCGACGTGCTCGTGCGCGAGATGGGCAGGACCGACTGCCACGTGGCCCTGCTCGGGTTCGGGGACTGTTTGGACGAGCTCAAAGCGCTTACCCGCGAGCTCGCTCTTGACGACTATGTGACCTTCACCGGACGAGCCGATGCCAGGACGATCGCCGAGTATCTGTCCACGGCCGACGTCGGGCTGTCTCCCGACCCGTTGAGCCCGCTCAACGACGTCTCCACGATGAACAAGACGATGGAGTACATGGCGTACGCGCTGCCCGTGGTGACGTTCGACCTGAAGGAGACTCGGGTTTCTGCGGCCGGCGCTGCTGTCTATGTCGCTTCCGGCGACATCCGCGCCTATGCGAAAGCGATCGCGAACCTGCTGGATGACGACGACGGGCGGGCCGACATGGCCGTCGAGGGCCGCGCTCGCGCGGCGAGGGTGCTGGACTGGGAACCGCAGAAGCGCAGCTACGTAGCCGTGTACGACAGGCTGCTGCGCGGCCGGGTCGCATCGGAGCCAGGTGGGACGTGGCCGCTCGTCGACCGTCGCCAGAGCGATGGCAGCGCCCCGCTCGTCGACGACTGGGGCAACCCGCTCGTGGACCTACGCGGTGGCGGCGAGCTGAGGCGCTTCATAAGGCACCGCCGCAAGGACACTCCGGACGAGCCGTCGGTCGATGACGACAGGTGACCTTTCTGGGGTGGCTGTGCCGCGAACTGCTTCATCGATAGGGCCGGTGCTGCTCGCTTGTGCGGCCGAGCACGACTGGTCGGTGGCGCCCCCAGGTGTGGCTGGGGTGGATGCGGAGGCGGTGTCGACTGCCGCCCGTTGGCACGGCGTCGAGGGGCCGGTCTGGCTGAGCCTGCGTGCGGCTGGGATCGAAGCGGATTCCGTGGCAGGGCTCGCAGCGAGCTACCACGAGGCGGTCGCGCGGCACCTGAAGATCCTGGGGGAGGTCGCCTTCGTCCGCGAGGTGCTCGCCGACCTGCCCTTCTTCGTCATCAAAGGACCCGTCCTCGCACAGGACTGGTACTCCCGGCCCGACCTGCGGACCTATATCGATCTCGACGTGGTGGTGCCGCCGGCTGCTTATGCCGACGCCCTGGTTGCGCTGGAGGCGGCGGGATGTCAGGTCCTCGACCGCAACTGGCCGCTGCTCACCGACGTGTTGGCCGGTGAGCTGCACGTGCAGACGCCGCGGGGGACTCTCGTCGACCTGCACTGGAGCGTGGTGAACCACCGCGACCTGCGCGAGGCATTCCATCTGCCCGCCACCGAGCTGATGGCGCGGTCGGTCCGCTCCAGCCTGGACGCCCCCACCCTTGACCCGGTCGACACGTTGGTCCACCTCGGCCTGCACGCCAGCCTGGCCGGCGCCGACCGCCTCGGCTGGCTCAAGGACGTGGAGCAGGTCGTCCTGCGCCAGCCCCCGGACTGGCCAGCGGTGGTCGTCCGGGCGCGGGAGTCAGGAACTGGCCTCGCGCTGGCCCTGGTGCTGGCCCGCTCCCGCCAGGCGCTGCGCACCCCGGTCCCGGACGACGTGATTGCCGCGCTGGCCCCGGGGCGGGCGTGGCGCGCGCTGTTGACCGCCACCGACCGGGTGTCGCCGGTGGCCCACTCGAAGCCGAACGGCACGCTCGCACGGATGGTGGCCCGTTCGGCCCGCACCAACGGCAGCGCCAGCGCGGCTCAGCTCGTCCGTCGCAGCGCTGCCTTCGTGCGTCATCGGGGCCGGCCCTACGCCGACTCGTGGGATCCCGCCGACCCGCGCTCCGGCGCCTTCGCCGCCGTGGACGGGCCGGACCGTGCGGCCTACCTTCGAGCGGTCAGTCGCCAGCGCTGAGTCGTTCCGCCAGCAGTTCGGCTGCGGTGAGCGGGTCCGTGCAGGTGAGCTGCCACACCCGGCACGTGGCGGCCACCGCATGGACGAGGTCGAACGCGGCCTCCGGGGCGCGGAAGTGGTTGAACGAGCGACGCAGAAGCTCCGCGCCGCCCGCGCGGCGCGGCAGCTGCGTGAACGCGAGTGCGCCGCGCTCACGCAGCACGATGTCGGTGACCCGCAGGGGAGGCGCAGCGAGGGTGGCCCCGAGGTCGGCGGCCCGGACGAGCCTCTCGCCGGGAGCGGCGCCGGGACTCGCGCCCAGGTCTTCGCCAGCGTCCACCAGCCCGAGGGCGTCCCGGCTCCACGCCGACAGCGCGAGCGGCTTGAGATACGGCACCACCGCGCCGTCCGGCTCCAGGCACAGCGCCTCGTCGCTCACGTAGCCGAAGCCGCGCAGCAGACAGGCCGCCGTCAGCGTGCTCTTGCCCGACCCGGAGGCCCCTGGAAAGGCGACGACGCGCCCGCCGAGGGCGACCGCCCCGGCGTGAGTCGCGAACCACCGTGTACGACTCAACGCCTGGTCGTTCAAGGAGGTGAGTAGCTCCACAGGGAGATCGGCGTCGACGCGAAGCTGGCGTTGCTGGTTATCGACGGTGAGCAACCAGTGGTCGTCCCCGCGAGCGAGCACGACCACCACGTCACCGGTCGACGGATCCCCACCGGCGGCGAGGTCGGCGAGGCTGGAGAGGTCGGCAAGGTCGGCCCGCGTCGTGTCGATGGCGAACGTCGTGTCCAGCAGCCGGAATCGGGTGACCCCGGCCAGCCCGGCCCTCCCGGCCACCCCGGACATCAGGTGGTCGCGCGAGGCAGGAGTCCGTGGTCCACCAGCTGCTCCACCGCGCTCCGCACATCGTCGGCGATGGTCTCCGGCGCGACGTCGTACGCCCGCGCGAGCAGCTCGGTGATCTCCGGCAACGTGTGGGCACCGTCGAGCAAGCGCCACACGTCGCTCGCCGTCGGGTTGAGCAGCAGCGCCCGATTGGTGCGGGAGTCATACAGGCTGATCTCGCCGTCCAGCTCGACCTCGCGCACCGTCGTTGCTACGGGCCCGAGCACCACGTGCGGGTCGAGCGGGGGAGCTGCGTGATCACCGTCAGCCATGGCGGACAGGTTACCTTCGCATGGTAGCGAGAGGGTCACGCTTGGTAGCGATTTCACCTTTCGGCCTATCGACGGCCGCAACCTGGCTGGCTACGATGATCACAACCGGTACCTATGAGGTAGGTCGCCATGAGCACACTCGACACGGAGCGTGGGGGCATCACCCGCCGCGAGGCCCTCAAGCGGGGCGCGTTGGTCGGCGGCGCCGTTGCCTGGTCGATCCCCGCCATTCAGCTGATCGCCATGACGTCCGCCCACGCCGAGCGGCCCAGCGGCAGTACCCCGCCAGCCAAACCTCCCGGCCAGGTACTCGGTGAAAAGACCACCAGCTCAGGCGGGAAGCTTCCGTTCACCGGATCCGACGTCGGCGGCATGGCCGCGGTCGGCACCGGGGCGCTGGCCGTGGGCGCCGGTCTGACCGCCACCGCCATCTACGGTGCGCGCCGGGCGATGCGCTCCGACGAGCCGGAAGCCCAGCCTCCGGCCCGGTAACCCCGGTAACCCAGCGCGGGATCGGCCGCCCACTCTGCTAGTACGCTGAAGGACCCGGGTCGTTTCTGACCTGGGTCCTTCGTGCTGCCCACAGAAAGCCGCCCGTGCCACTCGCTGGACTGCTCACTGCCCTGGACGAAGACTCCGCTTTCACGCGGATCCTCGCCGACGCCGGGACCCTCGCAGGGTCCGATCCCGGCACACTCACGGCTACCTCCGGTGACATCACCGCGCCCCCGTCGCTGAGGCCGCTGCTGCTGGCCGCCCTGGCTGCCCGGACTCACCGCACCGTGCTCGCGGTCACCGCCACCGACCGGGAGGCCGAGAGCCTTGTGGCGGCGCTCGGCTCGCTCCTCGCGCCGGGCGAGGTCGCCGAGTATCCGTCGTGGGAGACCCTGCCGCACGAGCGGCTGTCCCCGCGCTCGGACACCGTCGGCCGGCGCCTCGCGGTGCGTCGGCGGCTGCGTCACCCCAGCACCGACGACCCGTCCACCGGTCCGATCCGCGTCCTGGTCGCCCCGGTCCGCAGCGTGCTGCAGCCGCACGTGGCGGGTCTCGGCGACCTCGAACCCGTCTCGCTCGCCCCCGGCGACACCGCCGAGCTCGACGACGTGGTCACCCGGCTCGTCGCCGCTGGCTATGCCCGCGTCGACATGGTGGAGCGGCGCGGCGACATCGCCGTCCGCGGCGGGCTGCTCGACATCTTCCCGCCGACCGAGGAACACCCGCTGCGGGTGGAGTTCTGGGGCGACACGGTCGAGGAGGTGCGCTACTTCAAGGTCGCCGACCAGCGGAGCCTGGAGACGGCCACCCGCGGCGTGTGGGCACCGCCGTGCCGCGAGCTGCTCCTCACCCCCGCGGTGCGCGAGCGGGCCGCGAACCTCGCGCAGGCGCATCCCGAGCTCGCGGACGTGCTGGGCAAGCTGGCCGAGGGGATCGCGGTCGAGGGCATGGAGTCACTCGCTCCGGTGCTCGCGGACAGCATGGGCCTGCTGCTCGACGAGCTGCCCGCCGGTGCGCTGGTGGTCAGCTGCGACCCCGAGCGGGTGCGGACCCGGGCCGGGGAGCTGGTGGCCACCGGCGCCGAGTTCCTCGAGGCGGCGTGGGCAGGTGCCGCCGCCGGCGGTCAGGCGCCCATCGACGTCGGGGCAGCTGCCCTGTGGAGCCTGGAGGACGTGCGCGCGGCCGCCGCGGAGCGGGCCGTCGCGTGGTGGTCGATCTCGCCGTTCACCCACGACGCGGAGATCGACGAGGACACCTACCAGTTCGGTGCGGTCGCGGCCGAGTCCTACCGCGGCGACGTCGAACGCGCCATGAGCGATGTCCGCGGCTGGCAGCACGACCAGTGGCGGGTCGTGGTGCTCACCCAGGGCCACGGGCCGGCGGAGCGGCTCGTCGAGGTGCTGCGCAGCGAGGACGTCGCAGCCCGGCTGGAGCCCGGGATCGACGAAGCGCCGGTGACCGGCGTGGTGCACGTGACGACCGGTTCGCTCACCAACGGTTTCGTGCTCGAGGCAGCCAAGCTGGTCGTGCTCACCGAGGCCGACATCTTCGGCGCGTCCACCGCCACCAAGAACGCCACCCGGCTGCCGTCCCGGCGCCGTCAGGGCGTCGACCCGCTGCAGCTCAAGGCCGGCGACCTCGTCGTCCACGACCAGCACGGGGTCGGCCGCTACCGGGAGATGACGCAGCGCACCGTGCAGGGCGCCACCCGCGAGTACCTCGTGCTGGAGTACGCCAAGGGCGACACGCTCTTCGTCCCCACCGACTCTCTCGACCAGGTCACCCGTTACGTCGGCGGGGAGTCGCCGACGCTCGACCGGCTCGGCGGGGCGGACTGGGCCAAGCGCAAGGGCAAGGCACGCAAGGCGGTCAAGGAGATCGCGGCCGAGCTGATCCGGCTCTACAGCGCGCGGATGGCCGCCCCGGGTTACGCGTTCGGGCCGGACACCCCGTGGCAGCGCGAGCTCGAGGACGCCTTCATCTACACGGAGACGCCCGACCAGCTGCGCACCATCGACGAGGTCAAGACCGACATGGAAGCCGCGGTGCCGATGGACCGGCTGATCTGCGGCGACGTCGGCTACGGCAAGACCGAGATCGCGGTGCGCGCGGCGTTCAAGGCGGTGCAGGACGGCAAGCAGGTCGCGGTCCTGTGCCCGACGACGCTGCTCGCCCAGCAGCACTTCACCACCTTCTCCGAGCGGTTCGCCTCCTTCCCGGTCACCGTCAAGCCGGTCAGCCGGTTCAACACCGTCAAGGAGCAGGCGGCGATCCTGGAAGGCGTGGCGGCCGGCTCCGTGGACGTGGTGATCGGAACCCACCGCCTGTTCGCGCAGAGCACCCGGTTCAAGGACCTCGGGCTCATCGTGGTCGACGAGGAGCAGCGGTTCGGCGTCGAGCACAAGGAGCAGCTCAAGGCGCTGCGCGTCAACGTGGACGTGCTCGCCATGTCCGCGACGCCGATCCCGCGCACCTTGGAGATGGCGATCACCGGCATCCGTGAGATGTCGGTGATCCAGACCCCGCCGGAGGAGCGGCACCCGGTGCTGACCTTCGTCGGTGCCTACGAGGAGCGCCAGATCTCCGCGGCGATCCGCCGCGAGCTCATGCGCGAGGGCCAGGTCTTCTACATCCACAACCGGGTGGAGTCGATCGACAAGGCGGTGGCGAGGCTGCGCGACCTCGTGCCGGAGGCCCGCATCGCAGCGGCGCACGGGCAGATGAGCGAGGACGCGCTCGAGCACATCATGGTCGACTTCTGGGAGAAGTCCTACGACGTGCTGGTCTGCACCACGATCGTGGAGAGCGGCCTGGACATCCCCAACGCGAACACGCTGATCGTCGAGCGGGCGGACCTGCTCGGCCTGTCGCAGCTGCACCAGCTGCGGGGCCGGGTGGGCCGCGGTCGGGACCGGGCGTACGCCTACTTCCTCTACCCGCCGGAGAAGCCGCTCACCGAGACGGCGCACGACCGGCTCGCCACCATCGCCCAGCACGCCGACCTGGGTGCCGGCATGGCCGTGGCGATGAAGGACCTGGAGATCCGCGGAGCCGGCAACCTGCTCGGCGGCGAGCAGTCGGGGCACATCGCCTCGGTCGGCTTCGACATGTACGTCCGCTTGGTCGGTGAGGCGGTCGCCAGCTTCAAGGGCGCCGAACCCGAGGAGCTGGCCGACGTCAAGGTCGACCTCGCGGTCGACGCGCACATCCCGCACGACTACGTGACCGGGGAGAGGCTGCGGCTCGAGGCGTACCGCCAGATCGCCGCCATCACCGCTGAGGACGACATCGCGGCGGTGCGCGACGAGCTGGCCGACCGCTACGGTCCCCTTCCGGAGCCCGTAGCGCACCTGCTCGAGGTGGCGAGGCTTCGGGTGTTTTTGCGAAGTCGTGGCGTATCTGAGGTGGTTTCTCAGGGAAGCCACGTACGCTTCGGGCCCGTTACGCTGCGCGAGTCCCAAAACTTGCGTTTGCACCGTCTCTATCCCAAGAGCATCGTCAAGGAGTCCACCCACACGGTCCTCGTGCCGCGTCCGGTCACCGCCAGAGTCGGTGGCAAGCCGGTGCGAGACCTTCCCCTGCTCGAGTGGTGCCGTCAGGTCATCGACGCGATCGTCGACCCACCCGGCGCGCCGCCCGCAGCAGGGAGCGGTAACAATGGCTCCCCACGTCTGGAAGGAACCTCGTGACCCGCTTCTCACGTCGGCTGCTCGCTGGCGCCCTCGCCCTGTCCGTCGGACTGGTCGTCGCCGCCTGCGGCCCGGTCCAGGCCGGCGCCGCGGCAACGGTCGGCAACGACCGGATCACCACGGCCACGCTGGACGCCGCCATCGCCAGGGCGATGGCGAACGAGACCGCGGCGAAGGCGATCGGCAACGACAAGATGGGCTTCACCCGCTACACGCTGGGTCAGCTCATCAACCACCAGGTGCTCGCGAAGGCGGCCGCCGACAAGGGCGTCACCGTCACCGAGAGCGCCGTGGACGCCGAGCTCTCGAAGTTCATCACCCAGGCCGGCAGCGAGGACACGTTCTACAACGGCGTCGCGGAGCAGGGCATCGCGAAGGAAGACGTTCGCGGCCTCCTGCGCGACCTGCTGCTCGGTGACGCCCTCGGGGCCGAGCTGACCAAGGACATCAAGATCACCGAGATCGAGTCGGCGCACATCCTGTTCGCGGAGGCGGACAAGGCGAAGGCCGAGGCGGTCCTGGCCGAGGTCAAGGCCGACCCGACGAAGTTCGCCGCGCTCGCCAAGCAGTACTCCACCGATGAGGGGTCCAAGGAGAACGGGGGCAACCTGGGCTTCCAGACGCCGGACGCCTTCGTCGGCGAGTTCGGCGACGCGTTGACCAAGGGCGAGCCCGGCACCTTCGCGCTGGTCCACACGGAGTTCGGCTGGCACGTCGTCCACATCATCGCCAAGAAGGAAGTGGCGGTGAGCGAGCTGGGCGCGGACTCCCAGGAGGCGCAGTCCATCCTGAAGTCGAAGCTCACCGAGTACCTGACCAGCGTGGCCAAGGAGATGAAGATCAAGGTCAGCTCCCGCTACGGCACGTGGGACGCGGCGACGTCCACGGTCGTCGCTGCCGAATCCGACGTCACCTCGCCCGCGCCGAAGGATTCCATGCCGGTGTCGTCGCCCGCGCCGGACAGCTCCACGCCTACCCCCTGAGCTGACCGATGGCGGACCGGCTGATCCTGCTCACGCACACCCACCGGGTGGCGGCCGGTCTGCTGTCCTGGCCCGCATGGGAGGCCTTGCGGTCCGCCACGGCGGTGCTGGTCGCCGAGGCTGAGCACCCGATGGTCGCGCCCCTGCGGTCCGCCGGGGTGGCCGTCGAGGTGGTCACCGCTGAGGAATTGAACGACCCGAACGCGCTCGCTGCCGCACTGCGGCAGCGAGCGCGTTTTGGTGTCGTCGTCTGGGTGCCCGGCGCCGACGGGGACCTGGCGCTGTCCCGGGCACTCGCCCAGCTGGTCACCGCGGAGGCGTCAGCCGGCGCAGGCGCCCTGGAGATCGAGGTGCTGCCCGGTTCCTGGGACACCCCCGGGTCCCGGCTGCTCGACCTGGTCGCGCTCATGGACCGGCTGCGCTCACCGGGTGGCTGCCCGTGGGACCGCGAGCAGACCCACGCCTCTCTGGTGACCTACCTGGTCGAAGAGACCTATGAGACCGTCGAGGCGATCGAGACGGGCGACATCGCACACCTGCGCGAGGAGCTCGGCGACCTGCTGCTGCAGGTGGTGTTCCACGCCCGCATCGGGCAGGAGGATCCCGACGCGCCGTGGTCGATCGACGACGTCGCCGGCGGCATCGTGGACAAGATGGTCCGCCGCCACCCGCACGTGTTCGCCGGTGCGGACGCGCCGACCCCCGCGCACTACGAGACGAGCTGGGACGCGCTCAAGGCCGCCGAGAAGGAGCGGACGTCCGCGATGGACGGCGTTCCCCTCGGGCTCCCTGCGCTCGCGCTGGCGGCCAAGCTCATGCACCGGGCCGAGAAGGCCGGTGTCGGCACCCCGGTCGAGCTACCCGTCGCGGTTCCCGCGACCGTCGATGACACCAGCATCGGGGACCTGCTGCTCGCCGTCGTCGCCCTTGCCCGCAGGCACGGGGTGGACCCGGAGGCCGCGTTGCGGGCCGCCGCCCGGAGGTACCGCGATCAGGTGCACGCCATGGAGGGCGGCCGGTAAGCCGCTGAGTCGGCAGCGACGCATGGCGCGTTCTCGCCGGCGGCCACGGGGCGGTCACCGGGTCGGCCACGCCCTAGCCGCGCCCGCGCGGCGGGGCGGCACGGCCGGGGGACGGGCGCCGATTAGGCTGAGCCACGACCGCGTCGCGTTACCCCCGGCGCCCCGGCCACGTTGGCCGTGGGCCGCAAGCTCAAGGAGCCGTGCTGTGCCGTCCATCGATGCCCTCGGAGCCCGCGAGATCCTCGACTCCCGTGGAAACCCCACGATCGAGGTCGAGGCGGTGCTGGACGACGGCACCGTCGCCCGCGCGGCCGTGCCCAGCGGGGCGTCCACCGGTGCGTTCGAGGCGGTCGAGCTGCGCGACGGTGACCCCGCGCGCTACGGCGGCAAGGGCGTCGAGAAGGCCGTCCTCGCCGTCCTCGACGACATCGGCCCCGAGATCGTCGGCATGGACGCCGACGAGCAGCGCCTGCTCGACCAGGCCCTGATCGAACTCGACGGCACGCCTGACAAGTCGCGCCTCGGCGCGAACGCGATCCTCGGCGTCTCCCTCGCGGTGGCCCGGGCGGCGGCCGAGTCCGCGCGCCTGCCGCTGTTCCGCTACCTGGGCGGTCCGGTCGCGCACGTGCTCCCGGTGCCGATGATGAACATCGTCAACGGTGGGGCGCACGCCGACAGCAACGTCGACATCCAGGAGTTCATGATCGCGCCGATCGGCGCGTCGACCTTCGCGGAGGCGCTGCGCTGGGGTGCGGAGACCTACCACTCCCTGAAGTCCGTACTGAAGGGCCGCGGGCTCGCCACCGGGCTGGGCGACGAGGGCGGCTTCGCGCCGAACCTGGCCAGCAACCGGGAGGCGCTCGACCTCATCCTGGAGGCGATCAGCCAGGCCGGCTTCACCCCGGGCGAGGACATCGCGCTCGCGCTCGACGTGGCCGCCACCGAGTTCTACTCGGCCGGCGCGTACACGTTCGAGGGTGGCTCCAAGACGGCGGAGGAGATGGCCGCCTACTACGCCGACCTCGTCGCGTCCTACCCGTTGGTGTCGATCGAGGACCCGATGAGCGAGGAGGACTGGAGTGGCTGGGAGGCGATGACGGCCACCCTCGGCGGCCAGATTCAGATCGTCGGCGACGACCTGTTCGTCACCAACCCGGAGCGACTCGCCCGCGGCATCGCCTCCGGCGCGGCCAACGCGCTGCTGGTGAAGGTCAACCAGATCGGCACGCTCACCGAGACCCTCGACGCGGTCTCCCTCGCCCACCGCAATGGCTTCCGCTGCATGATGAGCCACCGGTCCGGCGAGACCGAGGACACCACCATCGCCGACCTCGCGGTCGCCACCGACTGCGGTCAGATCAAGACCGGCGCCCCGGCCCGGTCCGAGCGGGTCGCGAAGTACAACCAGCTGCTGCGCATCGAAGAGGAGCTGGACGACGCGGCGCGGTACGCCGGTCGCGCGGCCTTCCCGAGGTTCGGCGGCTGACTCGGTGACCCCGAAGCGCCGGAAGGCGACCCACCCAGCGGGTGACGCGCGCCCGGTGCGGCGGACCGCCTTCACCGGTCGCGCGGCGATCCTGGCGCTCGTGCTGGTCGGGCTCGCGCTCACCCTCGCCGGGCCGCTGCGGCAGTTCAGCGTGCAGCGCGGGGCGATCGCCGACCTCCGTGCGACGGTGCACACCCAGCAGCAGCGGGTCGACGCGCTGCAGCAGGAAAGTGACAAGTGGAAGGACCCGGCCTACGTGGAGCAGCAGGCCCGGGAGCGGCTTCACTACGTGATGCCCGGCGAGGTGCCTTTCATCGACTTGGACCCCTCTGCCGGGATCGCGGCGGCGGACCCGTCGTCGACGTCTGCTGAGTCGGCGTCACGACGGGCCGTGGTACTCCCGGCTGTGGTCCACGGTGCAGGGCGCGTCCGCCCCGCTGTCCGCTCCCGGCGCGGCGGCGTCGACTCCGTGACCGAGGCCGACGCCATGACCTCACCAGCCAGCCCCGACGACATCGGGGCCATCGCCCGCCAGCTGAACCGGGTGCCTCGGGCCCTGCGCGGCATCGCACACCGCTGCGGCTGCGGGCTGCCCGACGTGGTGGAGACCGCGCCGCGGCTGGAGGACGGGTCGCCGTTCCCCACGCTCTTCTACCTGACCTGTCCGCGGGCGGCGTCCGCCATCGGAACCTTGGAAGCCAGCGGGTTGATGCGCGAGATGACGGAGCGGCTCGCTACCGACCCCGAGCTCGCCGAGCGCTACGCCGCCGCGCACCGCGACTACCTGGCCCGCCGGGACGCGATCGACGTGCTGCCGGGCGACCCGAGCGCCGGCGGCATGCCGGACCGGGTGAAGTGCCTGCACGTGCTGGTCGCCCATTCGCTCGCCGCCGGGCCCGGGGTCAACCCGTTCGGCGACGAGGCGCTCGCCCTGCTGGCGGACTGGGGCTTGGCCGGACCGTGTGTCGCCGTGCCGGCGGGGGAGCGGCCGTGACCCGGGTGGCCGCGGTCGATTGCGGCACCAACTCGATCCGGCTGCTGGTCGCCGACGTCGACGAGGGCGCCGGCAAGCTGGTGGACCTGGACCGGCGGATGGAGATCGTCCGTCTCGGCCAGGGCGTCGACCGGACGGGCCGGCTCGCACCCGAGGCGCTGGAGCGGACGTTCGTCGCGCTGCGCACCTACGCGGAGGCGATCGAGAGGCTGGGCGCCGAGCGGGTGCGCATGGTGGCCACCAGCGCGACCCGGGATGCGGCGAACCGGGCGGACTTCGTCGACGGCGTGGTCGCCATCCTCGGCGTCGAACCGGATGTGGCGACCGGCGACGAGGAGGCGGCGCTGTCCTTCGCGGGCGCCACTCGCGAGCTGTCCGGCGGGGACGTGGCAGGCGCCCTACCTCGTCGTCGACATCGGCGGCGGTTCCACCGAGTTCGTCCTCGGCGACGAGACGGTCGAGGCGGCCCGCTCGGTCGACGTCGGCTGCGTCCGGCTCACCGAGCGACACCTGCGCGACGACCCGCCGACCGCCGCGCAGGTGGCAGCCGCGCGGTCGGACATCGGCGCGGCGATCGACCTCGCGGCCACCACCGTGCCGTTGGCGCGGGCGGCGAGCCTGGTCGGGCTGGCCGGGTCGGTCACCACGGTGGCCGCGATCGCGCTCGGCCTGGACGGCTACGACCCCGAGCGGATCCACCACGCGCGGATCAGTGCGGACGCGGTGCGCGAGGTGACCGAGCGCCTGCTGGCGATGACGCCGCGCGGACCGCGCCGCGCTGCCGGTCATGCATCCGGGTCGGGTCGACGTCATCGGCGGCGGCGCGCTCGTGCTGGCGACCCTGATGGACCGCCTCGGTCTGCCCGAGGTCGTGGTCAGCGAGCACGACATCCTCGACGGGATCGCCTGGTCGCTTCTGCCGTGAGCCCGCGCGCCCTCCGTGCCGGCGCAGCCCTCCAACCTCGCAGCCCTCCCATGATCGCAGCCCTCCATGATCGCGAATGATCGTCCGGGTCCTGACCCGTGTGAATCTTCGCGATCATGAGGCCTGGGTGCCTACCGACGTACGATCGACGGTGGGAGGCGAGGGCCATGAAGTCCGAAGATCCTGACGAGCCTGCGTTCGAGCGTGCGGTCGACCCATTGATGGGTGGCGGGAATCTAGGCGGCGCGGAGCGGCACTGGCGTAGCGAGGTCGATGCCGAGGCTGAGGAGTCCGAGCCGGGTGTCGACATCGCGAGCAACGAGCTGCGCGCCGGTGTCGGTGAGAAATGCGCCCGCTGCGGTCAGCCGATCCAGTCGGGCGAGGACGTCCGGCGGACGGCGCTCGGCGCCTACCAGCACGAGAATTGCGAGGCTCCGGCCCTCGGGTGAGCCAATGGCGCACGCTGTGCTGACGGTCTTGCGAGCCTGTGGCCGTCGGAACGACCACAACCTCGGAAGACCGCACAGGCAGGTGCGGCATGTCCCGAGTCGTAGTGTGAGAGCGGCACGCGAGTACTAGCGACGTCGAGACAGGAGCATCCGGTGGGCGACATGGTGAGCTTCGCCAGCAATGGCGGCACCGCGCAGGGTTACCTCGCCATACCGGCCACCGGCAGCGGGCCCGGTGTCATCGTCATCCAGGAGTGGTGGGGACTCGTCCCGCACATCACCGACCTGGCCGACCGCTTCGCCGCGGCCGGCTTCGTCGCGCTCGCGCCTGACCTGTACCACGGTGTCGCGACCACCGAACCGGACGAGGCCGGCAAGCTGCTGATGGGTCTGGCGATGGACCAGGCGGCGAAGGACATCGCCGGCGCCGCCAGCTACCTCGTGGGGCTCGACGAGGTGCGCGGCGCGCACATCGGCACGGTCGGTTTCTGCATGGGCGGCAGCCTGGCGTTGTGGTCGGCCACGTTGTCGCCCGCGATCAGCACGGCGGTCGGCTTCTACCCCGGACTGCCCTGGGAGCGGATGAGCCCGACCTGGGACGCCTACGCCGGCAAGGTCGCCGAGATCCACTGCTCCGAAGGTGACGGGACGTCCGCCGCGCCAGGCATCCAGCAGGCGAAGCGGGCGATCGAGGCGGCCGGCGGGCAGGTGAAGCTCTTCGACTACCCCGGGACCCAGCACGCGTTCACCAACGACACCCGCCCCGAGGTGTACCACCGGGACGCTGCGGAGCTCGGCTGGTCCCGGACCGTCGAGCTGTTGCGCGACCGTCTGCAGTGAGCTCCGTCGCACCTGGCACCGGCTGGCCGGATGATCCGGCGACGGCGGCCACACCGGTGGCGCGGACGCCTGCCGAGGTGCGGCACCTGGCGGCGGCGGCCGCCGACGCTCGCCCAGCTCGACGCCGAGGTATCGATGTGCCGTGCCTGCCCGCGGCTGGTGGCCTGGCGCGAGCAGGTGGCCGACGACAAGCGCCGTCCTTCGCGGACGAGACCTACTGGGGTCGGCCGATCGCCGGCTGGGGCGACGAACAGCCCAAGGTCCTCATCGTGGGGCTCGCTCCAGCCGCGCACGGCGGCAACCGCACCGGTCGGATCTTCACCGGGGACCGCAGCGGCGACTGGTTGTTCGCCGCCCTGCACCGCGTCGGCCTGGCGAAGCTACCTACCAGCACCCACGCCGGCGACGGGCAACAGCTGATCGGCGCCCGCATGGTTGCTGCCGTGCGCTGCGCGCCGCCCGCCAACAAGCCGACGCCCACCGAGCGCGACACCTGCTCGCCATGGCTGCTGCGCGAGCTCGAGCTGGTCGCCGGCAGCGTCCGGTCCATCGTGGTGCTGGGCGCCTTTGGCTGGCAGGCGCTGATGCCGCGCGCTCGCGGCAATCGGTCTCGACGTTCCGCGGCCGCTGCCGAAGTTCGGGCATGGCGTCGAGGTCGAGCTGACCCGGCCGGACGCCGACCCGGTGAGGCTGCTCGGCTGCTTTCACCCCAGTCAGCAGAACACGTTCACCGGCAAGCTCACCGCGCCGATGATTGACGAGGTCTTCGCCCGCGCGTCGGCCTACGCGCTGGGCCAACCGGGGCAAGCAGGCGCGACGTTGGCGTCATCTGGGTAGGCTCGGATCATGAGCGCTCGGGAGCGTCCTCATATCCTGATCGTCGGCGGTGGCTACGTCGGGATGTATACCGCGCTGCGCCTGCAACGCGACTTGAGGCGCACCGAGGCGTCCATCACGCTGGTGGCGCCGGTCTCCTACATGACCTACCAGCCGTTCCTTCCGGAAGCCGCGGCCGGCAACCTGGAGCCGCGGCACGTCGTGGTGCCGCTACGACCGGTGCTGCGCAGGGTGCAGATCCTGAACGGGGAGATCACCGGCATCTCTCACGCGCGCCATCTCGCCACGTTCGCCCCTGACGTCGGCGAGCCCGTGGAGCTGTCCTACGACATTCTGGTGGTCGCGGTCGGATCGGTCGCCCGGACGCTGCCGATCCCGGGACTGGCGGAGCAGGGCATCGCGTTCCGCAGCGTCGCCGAGGCCATCTACCTGCGCAACCACGTGCTCAGCAGACTCGACGAGGCATCTTCCATCGCCGATCCCGCGATTCGCCGCAGGCTGCTCACGTTCGTGTTCGTCGGTGGTGGTTACGCCGGGGTGGAGGCGCTCGGCGAGCTGGAGGACATGGCCCGGGATGCGTGCCAGTTCTACCCAGGGATCGACCCCACCGACCTGCGTTGGGTTCTTGTCGAGGCGAGCCATCGGATCCTGCCCGAGGTCAGCGAGGACCTGGGGCAATACACGGTTCGCGAGCTGGAAGGGCGCCGCATCGAGGTGCGGCTGAATACGAGGCTTACGTCCGCCACCAACCAGCACATGGTGCTGTCCGACGGCGACGAGTTCGACGCCGCGACGCTGGTCTGGACGGCAGGGGTGAGGCCCCACCCGATGCTCGCCCGTACCGACCTACCTCTCGACGAGAAGGGACGGGTGCGGGCCACCGCGGAGCTCGCCGTGGTGGGTCAGGGCGATGCCTGGGTGGCCGGTGACTGCGCGGCGGTGCCCGACCTGTCCAAGGGTGAGGGGGCGATGACCAGCCCGAGCGCGCAGCACGCGGTCAGGCAAGCGAAGCGGCTCGCCGACAACATCGTGGCGACGTTGCGAGGCGGCCGGTTGGCGCCGTACGTCCATGCGTATTCGGGATCGGTCGCCAGCCTCGGCCTGTACAAGGGGTGGCGGAGGTCTACGGCATCAAATTGCGCGGCTTCCCCGCCTGGTTTATGCACCGCACGTACCACCTGTGGCGTCTGCCGACTTTCAACCGTAAAGTCCATGTCGTGGCCGACTGGACGCTCGCGCTGCTATTCCGGCGTGAGATTGTCTCGCTCGGTGCGCTGCATAACCCGCGCGAGGACTTCGAGCGCGCCGCACGACCGGCACGAGGAAGTGGTACGAGAGAGGACTGACGGATGCTCGAGCTGCGAAGGACGGGTCAGGCTGGCGGTGCAGCCGCACGGGTCGAACGGCTCGTTGGCCGCGTGTTTGGTGGGCCGCTCCCGCTGCGACTGAGGTGTTGGGACGGCAGCATTGCCGGACCGGCGACCGGTCCGACCCTGGTCGTGCATTCGCGCAGGGCGCTCGCCTACATCGCCCGCGAGCCGAACGACCTGGGGCTCGGTCGGGCCTATGTCGCCGGCGACATCGACGTCGATGGTGACCTGTTCGAGGCATTGCGGCTCTTCGCGGCGACGGCCGTGTCCGCTGGCGCGCCGCCCAGCCGGCTGCTGGCGTGGCCACTGGGTGTGGCGAAGTCGGTGTGGAAGGGCCCCACCCCGCCGCTGGAGGAAGCGCGCCTGCACGGTGCCAAGCACACCAAGGCCCGCGATGCCGCGGCGATCAAGCACCACTACGACGTGGGCAACGAGTTCTACCGCCACCTGCTCGGCGAGTCGATGGTCTACTCGTGCGCCTACTGGCGCGAGGGCTGGGACGACGTACCGACGTCGTACACGCTCACCGACGCGCAGCGCGACAAATGCGAGCTCATCGTCCGCAAGCTCGACCTGCAGCCCGGTCAGCGGATGCTCGACGTCGGCTGCGGGTGGGGGACTCTGGCGATGCACGCGGCCGCGAGCCGGGGCGCCACGGTCGTCGGCGTGACGTTGTCCGCCGAGCAGGCCAAGCTCGCCCGGCAGCGCGTGGCCGAGGCGGGTCTCGCCTCCTCGGTCGAGATCCGGGTGCAGGACTACCGCGACATCGCCGACGGCCCGTTCGACGCGATCACCAGCGTCGGGATGGCCGAGCACGTCGGTCAGGAGCAGTTCAGCGTGTACGCCCAGCAGCTGTTCCGCCTGCTGCGACCCGGGGGCCGGCTGCTCAACCACCAGATCACCCGGCCACCCACTCCGGTCGGCCGGTCGCGCCCGACGTTCATCTCGTCCTACGTCTTCCCCGATGGTGAGCTGCTGCCGCTGGGCACGGTCGTCGACCTGCTGGAAGGCGCGGGTTTCGAGGCGCGCGACGTCGAGTCGCTGCGCGAGCATTACGCGCGGACGCTGCGGTGCTGGGTCGAGAACATGCAGGGTGCGTGGGACGAGTGCGTGCGGCTGACGTCTCTCGGCCGGGCCCGGGTGTGGCTGCTGTACATGGCCGGGTGTGCCGTCTCGTTCGAGACGGGGGGTATCTCGATCAACCAGGTGCTGCTCGTCCGTCCGGACGCTGGACGCAGCCACATGCCGCCGACCCGTGCGGGGTTGCTAGCGGGGGTCTAGCCCGGCGCGCCACGCGCCTAGTTGGTGCCTGTGCGGTGGCACTGTCAAGGAGTCACCCGGCACACTGGTGGAGGCGGGAGCCCCCGTAGCCCAATCGGCAGAGGCAGACCCCTTAAAAGGGTCACAGTGTCGGTTCGAGTCCGACCGGGGGTACTGACGTGTCGTAGCCTTCGTTTGACCGTTCGTTTACCCTGAGTTGGACCTGTGCGACCGGCACGACCTCGAAAGGCAGGCCATGCAGAGCCGCAACCCGATCTTGTCGCGTAAGGACATCTTCACCCGGAGTGCATCCGACTCCTCGGCAGGTGCCACCCACGACGTGGGCCCGCACGACCTGCAGGCCATGTACGACGCGCCCGCGTTCACCGGTTCGCGCGCGAAGATGACCATGGACGACGTCGTCGTCAAGACCGCGACCCTGCTGGGCGTGGTCTTCGTCGTCGGCGCGATCTCCTGGACCATCAAGCCGTCGTTCCCGATCGTCATCGGCGCGGCGATCCTGGGATTCGTCCTCGCCATGGTGTCGGCCTTCAAGAAGCAGCCGAGCCCCGGCCTGGCCATCGCCTACGCCGCCTGCCAGGGCCTGTTCCTCGGCGCGATCAGCTACGTGTTCGACCAGATGTGGCCAGGCATCGCCGTCCAGGCGGTCCTCGGTACCGCCCTGGCGTTCGCCGCCATGCTGTGGGCGTACCGCAGCGGCGTCGTGCGGGTCACCCCCAAGTTCCGCAAGATGGTCATGGCCGCGGGTCTCGCGGTGCTTGGCCTCATGGTCGTGAACCTGGTGGCCATGATGTTCGTCAGCGGTGGCCTCGGCCTGCGCGGCAACGGTCCGCTCGCGATCCTGTTCAGCGTCGCGGCGATCGGCGTCGCGGTCTTCTTCCTCGCACTGGACTTCGACGGGATCGAGCGAGCGGTCGCCGCGGGTGTGCCGGAGCGGGAGTCCTGGCGCGCAGCGTTCGGCCTCGTCGTCACGCTGGTCTGGCTCTACATGGAGATCCTGCGGCTCATCGCCATCTTGCGCGGCGACTGACCTAGCTGCCCATAAGCCGACTCAAGCGGCGTGCCCCGGTGCTCAGGTGCCGGCGGCGCGCCGCTTGTCGTGTTCGCGGATGATCGCGGAGGCGTAGCCGTGGGTGAGCGCGTGCTCGTCGGCGAGCCAGTTCACTCGCTCCTCGAAGTTCGCCAGGCCGGGACCGTGCTCGATCTCCCTGAACCACTCATTGAGGTGGCGGCCGGTGATCTCGGGGATCCGGGCCACGAGGTTCCGATGCGTCTCGTCAGAATGCGGAGCGGACATGAGCGCCTCCGGCGTCAGAGCTAGTACATACCTCGCAGCGTGCCTCAGCCCAGAGCGGCAGGCAAGGCCTTCGGGCTACGGTGACGCCATGCCGGACTTCGACACCGATGCGCGTTCGCTCGCCAGGCACCTGACCTGGTTGGTCACCCGCAGCCGGACGATGTCCGACACCAAGCTCGCGGGGCGCCCGAGCGGATGCTCGACGACCCGGGCGGACCTGATCCGGAGCCTGCTCCAACAGCTCGCCGACACCGAGGCAGGGCTCGCCCGCCGCGGCGAGCCGGTCGAGCCGACGTGGCCGAACGTGCCGAGGCTGCGCGACCTCGCCGTCGGCGACCAGCTGGCGGTACTGGGCCACGACCTGCTCAGCGCCTTGGGCGCGGTGGCCGTGGAGCCTGGACCCCTGGCGGCTCAGGTGGCGCTGGGCCCGGCGCCGGAGTGGTCCGTCTGGACCCGGGGCGGACGCCGGCCGCTCACCGACGTCGTCACCGACCTGGCTGGCCACGCCGGTCGGCTGCGCGAACAGCTGTAGGGCCGGATACCCTCGCCGACATGGAAATCCGCGACAGCCTGGTCGACCTCATCGGCAACACACCGCTCGTCCGCCTCGGCGCCATCGCCGCCGGCGTGCCCGCTCAGGTCGTGGTGAAGGTCGAGTACCTGAACCCCGGCGGGTCGGTGAAGGACCGCATCGCGCTGCGGATGATCGAGGCCGCGGAGGCCTCCGGCGAGCTGAAGCCCGGCGGCACCATCGTCGAGCCGACCTCCGGCAACACCGGCGTGGGTCTCGCCATCGTCGCCGCGTCGCGTGGCTACAAGTGCGTGTTCGTCATGCCGGACAAGATGAGCGCCGAGAAGATCGCGGTGCTGCGGGCGTACGGCGCCGAGGTCGTGGTGTGCCCGACCGCGGTGGCTCCCGAGCACCCCGACTCCTACTACTCGGTGTCCGACCGGCTCGCCCGCGAGATCCCCGGGGGTTGGAAGCCCAACCAGTACGCCAACCCGGGCAACCCACAGTCGCACTACGAATCGACCGGCCCGGAGATCTGGCGGCAGACCGACGGCACGATCACCCACTTCGTCGCGGGCGTCGGCACCGGCGGCACGATCAGCGGCACCGGCCGCTACCTCAAGGAGATCTCGGGCGGCCGGGTCCAGGTGATCGGCGCCGACCCCGAGGGCTCGGTGTACTCCGGCGGCACTGGTCGCCCGTACCTGGTCGAGGGCGTCGGTGAGGACTTCTGGCCCGACGACGTACGACAAGACCGTCACCGACCGCATCGTCGCGGTGTCGGACAAGGACTCCTTCGTCATGACCCGCCGGCTGGCGCGCGAGGAGGGCCTGCTGGTCGGCGGCTCCTGCGGGATGGCGGTAGTCGCTGCCCTCGAGGTCGCCAAGGACCTGGGCCCGGACGACGTCGTCGTGGTCCTGCTGCCCGACTCCGGTCGCGGCTACATCTCGAAGATCTTCAACGACGACTGGATGGCCGACTACGGCTTCCTCGACACCGCGGCGGAGCAGCCGAGGGTCGCCGACGTGCTGGACCGCAAGGGGATCGACCTACCCGAGTTCGTGCACGTCCACCCAGAGGAGACCGTGGGTGCGGCGGTGGCGATCCTGCGCGAGTACGGCGTCTCGCAGATGCCGGTCGTCAAGGAGGAGCCGCCGCTCATGGCGGCGGAGCTGGTCGGGTCCATCGTCGAGCGGGACCTGCTCGAGGCGCTCTTCGCCGGGCGTGCCGCCCTCGATGACCCGCTGGCCAACCACATGTCCAGCCCGCTGCCGATGATCGGCTCGCTGGAGCCGGTGTCCGCCGCGATGAGCGCGCTCGAGCGCGCCGACGCGGCGGTCGTCCTGGTCGACGGCAAGCCGGCCGGCGTCATCACCCGGCACGACCTGTTGGGGTTCCTCGCCGAGAGGTGAGGACGGGCTGGCGCTGCCTCGCCGAGAGGTGAGGACGGCCTGCAGGTCGGGCGCTCTCAGGATCTCAGCTCGAAAATGCGCAGGCGTGGTCGGTGGCCCACTGCGCAAAGGTCACGTGGTGGCGAGCCGACTACGTCCGCGACTGTCGATGTCACGAAAGCTGGCCGGCCCATAGTGGCTTCCCATGCCGCCAGCAACATGTCCACGACTGGTCGAGGCCAAGTCCCCGCCGTCTGGTGGCGGAACTCGTCCGGGGAGAGTTCGTGGAATGGGATTCGGCGCCCGATCGCCGTCCCCGATGATGCGAACCTGCTCGGCCTGACTGAGGGATTCGGGGCCGGTGAGGACGTAGTCGCCTCCCGCGTGGACATCGTCACACAGGGCGCGTGCCGCGACCGCGGCGACGTCGCGTTCGTCGATCGGTGCTGTCTCCGCGGCCGCGTATGGCCAGCGGACGACCTCGCCGGATCTGATGGGCACGGACCACCAGTGGAGTGCGTTCGAGGCGAACATCCCTGGTCGGATCGTTGTCGAGGCGAGTCCGGATTCCGCGATCAACCGCTCAATGTCGGCATGCAGCCTCGCCGCAGGATTTGGTTGCTGAAAGAACGGATGCGGCGTCTGATGCGGCGAGGAGAGGAAGACCACTCGCTGCGTGTGGGTAGCCAGGCGTTCGACGACAGCTGGAGCGGTCGTCAGCGGGAAGCGTCCACACAAGAAATACGGCGCTTACGTCCTGCAGGCTGGCGTCGAGCGACTCGGGAAGCGGTCAGGTCGCCTGACACGACCTCGACGGCCGATGGCAACCGCGCCTCCGCCGGCCGACGCGTGAGCGCACGCACGGGCACGTCCGCCTCTAACAACCGGTCGATCACCCGACGACCGATCCGACCAGTGGCGCCGGTCACGAGGACTGGATCGTGCCGCGCTCCGGTCATGATGCCCGGGAAAAGCAAACGGCCTGGCGCGGGGAACTAGCCATCTCGTCATCATGGCAGGTCGAGATCGTGACGCCGTCACGCCTGGACCGCATCCTTGACCGGCTGCCGCCGCCGCCGCCGGATCGTGCAGCAGCCCCGAGAGCAGCAGGGCCAGCACCGGCAGGGCGATGAGCGTGCCGAGCGCGACCCGCAGGTTGGTGGCGTCGGCCAGCCAGCCGAGGACCGGGGTGAACAGGCCGCCGACGCTGACGGCGAGGCCGACCGTGACGCCGCTGGCGGTGCCGATCCGGTTCGGCAGGTAGTCCTGGCCCAGCATGACGAACACGCTGAACGGCATGTAGGCCCCGATGCCGGCCAGCACCACGAAGATCAGCGCGATGCCCTGGTTCGGTGCGAGCACGAGCCCGACCATCGCGGGGATGCCGATCCCGAACCCGATCCGGATGCTGGTGAGCCGGCCGGCGCGGTCGGCCACCCAGCCGCCGAGCAGGGTGCCGGCGGCCCCGGCGACGAGGAAGACGGTCAGTGCCGCGTTGCCCGGCTGGCGGTCGAGGTGCCCAGCTGGTGGATGAAGTAGAGCGCCAGGAACGACGTGACGCCGAAGAACAGCATCGAGCGGACGACGACGACCGCGGTCAACCGCAGGAAGGCCGGCCAGTCGTCGACGCCGGTCGGCAGGGTGTGGGTGCGGCGCTGCCCGGCCGGCCCGTCGAGCACCTTGCCCAGCCGAGCAAGCAGGATCACCGCCATCACCAGCGCGGGCCGATCAGCAGCACCGTGCCGCGGAGCCCGACGAGCGAGCAGGATCGGCGTGGTGACCAACGTGCCGAGTGCGAAGCCAGCGTTGCCGCCCAGGGCGAACACGCTCATCGCCCGGTTGTTGTTGCCGGCGGCCTGACGGGCGGCGCGGGCCGCTTCGGGGTGGAACGCGGCGATGCCGAGGCCGGACAGGGCGATGACCAGCCAGGTGACCAGGTAGCTCGACGACAGGCCGGACAGGGCGATCCCGACACCCGCCGTCGTGATACCTGCCGCGATCATCCAGCGTCGGGGTCGCCGGTCGGTCCACCAGCCGAAGGCCGGTTGGGCGACGGAGGACAGCACGGTGGCGGCGAGCGTGAGCCCGGCGACGGCGGCGTAGGTGTAGTGCCGCTCCGCGACGAGGAACGGCAGCAGGGCCGGGAACCGCGCCCTGGTAGAAGTCGTCGACGACGTGCGCTGAGGAGGTCAGCGCTATGCCGCGCCGGTTCACGTGCGCGCCAACGACGCACGGTCCGACGCGTGAGCCACGACTACCCCTCGGTTTCTTCGATGAGACTCAGGCGCAGGACGGAGGCGCTGCGCGGGACGCGCGTGCCCGCGGTGGCTACCCGGTCGAGCGAACCGGCACCTATATGCCCGTGCGACCGTCGATCCGCTCTCGGAGCAGGTCCGCGTGACCGTTGTGCCGGGCGTACTCCTCGATCATGTGCAGGTAGACCCAGCGCACGCTCATCTCAACTCCTCGGCGAGCGTGGAAGAAGACATCGTCGAGCGAGCGGCCCGCCACGGCATCTTTGGCAAGCTCGACTTGCTGCAGATACACGGTCAAGTCTGATCGTGCGTCTGCGCTGGCGACGTTGTCGAACTCGCCGTCGGGGTCTTCCTCGCTGGAGAAGAGGAAGTCGAACTCTTCACCGGCGATCCGGCGTCGGAACCAGGAGCTTTCCACTTCGGCCATGTGGCGTACCAGCCCGAGCAGGGACAGGTTCGAAGGTCCCGCCGCTTTGGTCTTGAGCTGGTCGGCCGTCAGCCCAGCGCATTTGGAGAGCAATGTTTGGCGATGGAAATCCAGCCATTCATCGAGCATCTGTCGCTCGGCTGAGACCGTCGCAGGTGAGAGTCGGGAGACCTCAGGCGCGATCCACTCCATACGGGGAGTCTCTCGTCAAGTACCGCTGGTGGTCGTCAGCGAAGGCACCGTTCAGGGCGCAGGAAGGCGCACGTCGCTACGCCTCGGCCGAAGTGGTCAGGCGCTGCCGCGAGCGACGCGACGCGCGGCACCGGCAACCACGGCGACAGTTACTGAGCGTCGGATCGGCGACTCGCGTCCTGGGGTACGCGACGCCGGAGCCCTGCGAAGGTCGGCGAGCGCTCGGAGACTCGAGCACTTGCGCGTAGCGCGACCCGACCCAGAAGTCGGCAGAGTCGCGGCCGGATCGCGTAGACCCGCAACACCGTCGGCCCCAACGGGAACAAGCGCAAGGACGATCGCCACAAGCGATGCAGCGACGTCCCGCAGCGAGGAAACACGACTGATCACGATCCGCCGATGCGGCACGCCCAAGTGCTCGTCGAAGTCCTCGACGCGACGGTCACGGAACGCCGCTACCGGCGTCGCGGGCAGGTTGCAGGCCACGCCGGTCGAGTGGACCGGGCAGTAGCCGTTCGGCACCTTGTGCAGGTACTGCTGGTGGTAGTCCTCGGCGAGGAAGAACTCGCCGAGCGGCTCGATCTCGGTGGTGATCGACCCATACCCGGCAGCGGCGAGCGACTCCGCGTAGGCCTTGGCCGAGGCCTGCGCCTGATGGAGCTGCTCATCGTTCGTTGTCAGGATCACCGAGCGGTACTGCGAGCCGACATCGTTGCCCTGACGCATCCCCTGCGTCGGGTCGTGGTTCTCCCAGAAGATGGCGAGCAACGCGCCGTAGCTGATCTGTGCCGGGTCGAAGACCACCCGCACCACCTCGGCGTGACCGGTGCGACCGCCGCAGACCTGCTCGTACGTCGGGTGCGACGCGGTGCCACCGGCGTAGCCGGCTGCGGTCGAGAAGACGCCCGGGGTCTCCCAGAACAGCCGCTCGGCACCCCAGAAGCAGCCCAGGCCGAACACCGCGACCTGCAGGGGTTCGGGGAACGGTCCGTCGAGCGGGGTGCCCAGCACGGCGTGGAGCGCCGGGCCGGCGTCGGCGGTGGGCGTGTGCTGATCGCGTGAGCCGAAGAGTCCCATGTCAGCCTCAACTCGATGGGGTGCGGGGCGATTCCCCCATCTTGCCCGCTGGGCCCCGCCGCCCCTGTTCAGGGTCCCGCTAGCCTGGGCTCATGAACTTCGAGACCCTCGCCATCCACGCCGGCCAGGAGCCGGATCCCACCACCGGTGCCGTGGTGACGCCGATCTACCAGACGTCCACCTACAAGCAGGACGGGATCGGCGGTCTGCGCGGCGGCTACGAGTACAGCCGCAGCGCGAATCCGACCCGCACCGCGTTGGAGGAGTGCCTGGCGGCGATCGAGCAGGGCACCCGCGGTCTCGCGTTCGCCTCGGGGCTCGCCGCCGAGGACTGCCTGGTGCGAACCGTGTGCCGTCCTGGCGACCACGTGGTCATCCCCGACGACGCCTACGGCGGCACCTTCCGGCTGTTCGCCAAGGTGCTCGAGCGGTGGGGCCTGACCTGGACCGCGGCGCCGCTCGACGACCTGGACGCGGTGCGGGCCGCGCTCCAGCCGACCACTCGGCTGGTGTGGTGCGAGACGCCGACCAACCCGTTGCTCGGCATCTCCGACATCGCCGCCCTCGCCGGAGTGGCGCACGCGGCCGGTGCGCTGCTGGTGGTCGACAACACCTTCGCCTCCTCCTACCTGCAGCAGCCGCTCACCCTTGGTGCCGACGTCGTGGTGCACTCGACGACGAAGTACATGGGCGGGCACTCCGACGTGGTGGGCGGCGCGCTCATCGCCGCCGACACCGCGCTCGGTGACGAGCTGGCGTACCACCAGAACGCGATGGGGGCAGTGGCCGGGCCGTTCGACTCCTGGCTGGTGCTGCGCGGCATCAAGACGCTCGGTGTGCGGATGGACCGGCACTGCGAGAACGCGGAGCGGGTCGTCGCGATGCTCACCGGGCACGACGCGGTGGCGAGCGTCTGCTACCCCGGGCTCGCGGACCACCCGGGCCACGAGATCGCGGCCAAGCAGATGAAGGCGTTCGGCGGCATGGTCTCCTTCCGCATGGTCGGTGGCGAGGCAGCCGCCGTCGCGGTCTGCGAGCGGACTCAGCTGTTCACGCTGGGGGAGTCCCTCGGCGGGGTCGAGTCGCTCATCGAGCACCCGGCGCGGATGACGCACGCGAGCGCGGCCGGCAGCCCGCTGGAAGTGCCGGGCGACCTGGTGCGGCTCTCGGTGGGCATCGAGACCATCGCGGACCTGCTCGACGACCTGGCGAAGGCGCTCGGCTAACGGTGGGCGGGCCGGACGCACTCGCTCGGCTAGCGGGGCGCGGGCTGGGCCCAGACCCCTCGGGTGTGGGCGATGTGACGGCACATGAGGGCTTCGGAGCCCGCCACGTCACCGGCCTTGACCAACGTCAGCAGCTCGCGGTGCTCTAACGCGGTCGCGATCAGCTGGCCGCTGTCCGCCAGTGCGCGCAGGCCGAGCAGTCGCGCCTGTCCGCGCAGCCGGCTGACCAGCTCGACCAGCCGGTCATTGCCGAGCATCGCCAGCATCTCGAGGTGGAAGCGAGTGTCGACGTCGAGGTAGGCGATCAGGTCGCCGGCCTCGGCGGCCGCCTCGATCGACGCGGCGAGCGGGCGCAGGGCTTCGACGTCCGCGCGATTCTCCAGCGCGGCGACCCGTCCGACGCCGGGCACCTCGAGCATCAGCCGGACCTGGTAGATGTCGTCGAGATCCTTTTCCGAGACGGCGGTCACTCGGAACCCACGGTTGCGGACCGGCTCGAGGTAGCCCTCCTCGGCCAGGTGCAGCAGGGCTTCGCGCACCGGCGTCGCTGACACCTTGAACCGGTCGGCGAGCGTCGGCACGGAGTAGATGGTGCCGGGCTGCATCTCGCCGGTGACCAACCCTGCCTGGATGGCGCGGGCCACTTCCTCGCGCAGGCTGAGGCGCGGTGGGCGGGTGGCGGTCGTCGACCGGGCTGGAAGGTGCTTCCACAGGCGTGATCATAGGTGGCGGCTTGGGGTGGCGGTCGCTGGTTCGCCAGATTCGCGATGCCGCAGCACCGCCGCGCTCGCCACCACCAGGTCCTCGAACGCGACCCCGACGGACTTGAAGAAGGTGCGGCGATCCGGGGAGATCTGGACGCTGCCTTGGACCAGCTCGGCGAGGTCGGCGGTGATCGCCGTCTCGTCGATCTCGCCAGCGTTGCAGCGGCACGAGAAGGTCGCCCGCCTCGGCCCAGGCCACCTCGCGGGTCTCCACGACCACCGCCGACGTCCGGACGGTCTCGGTGTCGACCTCGCGCCGGTCGACGTAGTGCGAGCCGACGGCGTTGACGTGAGCGTGCTCGGCGAGCAGCCGCCCGTCGAACAACGGCTCGGCCGCGGTGGTGCAGGCGCAGACGATGTCGGCGCCGACCACCGCGTCCGCACCAGCGACGGTGGCTTCCAGGCCCAACGCGCGCACGCGTTCGACGAGCTCCTCGCCCGGGGCCGGCGCGCCGGGTCACCACCCGCACCTGCCGGATCGGGCGGATCGCCCGCATCGCCAGCACGTGCCCGAAGGCCTGCGGTCCGGCGCCGAACACGGTGAGCACCGACGCGTCGGGGACGGCGAGGTGGGCGGTGGCCACCGCCGAGACGGCCGGCGTGCGCAGGTTGGTCAGCGCGATCGCATCGAGCAGGGCGACCGGCTCCAGGGTGGTCGGGTCGAACAGGACGTACACACCCTGGATCCGCGGCATGCCGTGCGCGCCATTGTCCGGTGCCACCGTCGAGAGCTTCACCCCGACGCCGGCGGAACTGGCCGACGGCATGAGCAGCAGCTCACCGCGCGGGACGTCGATGATGGACCGCTGCGGCGAATGGCCGGGGGCTACCCCGGTGGCCAGGGCCGCCTCGAGCAGCGAGACCGCGTCCGCCATCGGCACCAGCTCGTCGATGGTGGTCGCGTCGAGGTAGGGGATGGCGGTCGTCATCGGAGCAGGAACCCTTCGGGGAGCGGATCGTCGTCCCGCAGGACGAACTGGTGGTAGCCGGTGAGCGAGGCAGAGCCCTCGACCTCGGTGATGACGGCGGGGGCGCCGTGCACCTCGGCGGTGTCGATCGACCGAGCCGGTGAAGACCGTGCCGACGATGCTCTCGTGGCGCAGGGTCCGCCCGCCGTCGAGCAGGCCGTCAGCGGCGAGCAGGGCGAGGCGGGCCGATGTGCCGCTGCCACAGGGGGATCGGTCGACCTCGCCGTCGGCGAACACCGTCACGTTGCGCTGGCACAGCTGCCCGGCCGCGTCTTCCTGCTCGTCGTAGAAGATGACGCCGTACACGTCGGACAGCCGCTCGTCGGACGGGTGGCGAGCAGCGCCTGAGGCGTTGAGCGCGTTCTTGACCTCGCGGCCGACCTCGATGAGCCGAGGCAGGTGAGCGGGGGTGACCGCGAGGTCGAGGTCAGCGGCGCGCACCGACGCGTAGTAGGCGCCGCCGAAGGACAGGTCGCACTTGACGTCGCCGGCACTGGTCGCGACGGGCAGGGCTCGCGCGGCGACGAAGGCTGGCACGTTGCGGAACCTGACCGACCGCACCCGCCCGCGGTCGTCGAGCCTCACGAAGGCCTCGACCCGGCCGGAGGGCACGTCGATGCCGACGCGCGTCACCTCGCCCGTCGTCGCCACGATGCCGTGCTCGACCGCCCAGGTGGCGAGCGCGATCGTGCCGTGACCGCACGCCGTGCTGTAGCCGGCGTTGTGGAAGAAGACGACGCCGAGATCGGCGCCCTCGTCGTCGGGCTCGGTCACGAAGCAGCCGTACATGTCGGCGTGCCCGCGCGGCTCGTTGATGACCAGGCGCCGGAAGCGGTCGAGGTGGTCGCGGGCGTAGAGGCGCTTGGCCGCGACGGTCGCCCCGCGCAGCGCCGGCACCCCGCCGCTGATGATGCGGAACGGCTCGCCGGCGGTGTGGTAGTCGACCGTGCTGACGCCTAGGCCCGACACCGGTGGCTGGCTGCTCATAGGAAACTCACCCCGTCACTCTTGCAGGTGCTGCTCGCGCTCACGCCTACGCCCCGAGATAGGCCTCCACGACCCGCGGATCGGCGATCATCTCCCGGGCCGGACCCTCGAGGATCGGCGTGCCGTTCTCGATGACGTAGGCCCGGCTGGCGATCTTCAGCGCGGCCTTTGCGTTCTGCTCGACGAGCAGCACCGTGGTGCCCTCGGCGTTGACGTCGCGGATGAGGCCCATCACCGTCGCCACCATCTTCGGCGCCAGGCCCATCGACGGCTCGTCGAGCATGAGCAGCTTGGGGCCGGCGATGAGCGCGCGGCCGATGGCCAGCATCTGCTGTTCACCGCCGGACAGCGTGCCGCCCTGCTGGTTGCGCCGTTCCTTGAGCCGTGGCAGCAGCTCGTAGATCCGGTCGACGCGGCTCGGGATGGTGCGCTGGTTGGTGAGGGAGTAGCCGCCGACGAGCAGGTTCTCGTGCACGGTGAGCGTGCTGAAGATCTTCCGGCCCTCTGGCACCTGGACGAGACCGCGGCCGACGAGGTCCCACGGCGTGATGTCACGCAGCGGCACGCCCTCGAAGGTCACCGTTCCGCTGCGCGGCTTGACCAGCCCGGAGATCGTGTTCAGCGTGGTGCTCTTGCCGGCGCCGTTGTTCCCGAGCAGCGCGACGATCTCGCCGTCGCCCACCGTCAGCGACAACCCACGCAGCGCCTGGACCCTGCCGTAGGCGACGTCGAGATCCTTCAGCTCAAGCGTTGCCATCGGTTGCATCCTCCGCAGCGCGCACGTCGTCCTCGTCGTCAGTTCCGAGGTAGGCCTCGATGACGGCGGGGTCGCGCTGGACGGCCTCGGGGGGTCCTTGCGCGATCTCCTTCCCGAAGTTGAGCACCACGATCCGGTCGGAGACTTTCATCACGAAACCCATGTCGTGCTCGATCAGGACCACGGCGATGCCGAGGGACCGGATCCGCCGCACCAGGTCGAGCAGCTGGAGCTTCTCGCTGTGGTTGAGGCCCGCGCCCGGCTCGTCCAGCAGCAGCAGCTTCGGTGAGGTGGCGAGGGCCCGGGCGATCTCGACCAACCGCTGCTCGCCGTAGGGAAGCTCCTTGACCAGGCGGTGGCCCCGGTCGGGCAGCCCGACGAACTCCAGCCACCGCGCGGACTCCTCGGCGCACCTGCGCTCGCTGCGCCGAAAACGCGGCGTGTGCAGGAGGGCGTCGACGAACCACTGCTTGACCTGGGTGTGCAGGCCGGCCTTCACGTTCTCCTCGACGGTGAGATCGTCGAACAGGCGAAGGTTCTGGAACGTGCGCGACATGCCGAGGGCAGCGATCCTGGCTGGCCGCAACCGCTTGATCGGGTGGCCGTCGAAGAGGATCGAGCCGCTGGTGGGCCGGTAGAAGCCGCTGATGCAGTTGAACGCTGACGTCTTGCCGGCCCCGTTGGGTCCGATCACCGAGAGGATCTCGCCGGCGTGCACCTGGAACGACAGTCCGTTCACCGCGGTGACGCCGCCGAAGCGCAGCAGGATGGACTGCACGTCGAGCAGCGCCGGTCCACCTGCGGCGTCGAAGGTCACCGACCCTTGCGTGGTTGCCGTCGTCATCGGGGCCTCCTCGATCCGCGCACCGGCCACACGCCTCGCGGCCGAAAGATCATGACGACGATCAGCAGCACACCGAAGATGAGGTAGCGCCATTCCGAGTACTCGCGCAGCAGCTCAGGCGCCAGCGAGATGAACATGGCGCCGATGACCACGCCGGGGATGCTGCCCATGCCACCGAGCACCACCGCCATGAGGATGCCGGCCGACACGATGAACTTGAAGCTGTTCGGGGAGACCGCCGAGATCTGTGCGGCGAACAGCACGCCGGCGAGCCCGCCCCACACCGCGCCGAGCACGTAGGCGGACAGCTTCGTCGTGTACGTGTTGATGCCCATGGCTTCGGCGGCGTCCTCGTCCTCGCGGACGAACTTCCAGGCCCTGCCCAGCCTGGACTTGCCGAGCCTGGCGCCGCCGATGACCGCGGCGCCGACCACGAGCAGCGTCACGTAGTAGAACGCCAGAGGGCTGTCCACCTTGTGGCCGGCGATCTCGAACTGGGGGATGCCGTAGATCCCCGACGGCCCGCCGGTGACGCTCAGGTTGTTGGCGGTGATCCGGATGATCTCGCCGAAGCCGAGCGTCACGATGGCGAGGTAGTCGCTGCGCAGCCGCAAGGTGGGTGCGCCGATGACGAGTCCGGCGATGACGGTGACGACCAGGACGAACGGGACCGTCTCGATGAGGCTGAGCCCGTACCGGGTCGACAAGATGCCGCTGGTGTACGCGCCGATCGCGAAGAACGCGGCGTATCCGAGGTCCAGCAGGCCGCAGTAGCCGACCACGATGTTGAGCCCGATGGCGAGCATGACGTAGATCGCGGCGCTGGTCTGGATGCCGATGGCGTACTGGCTGCTGAAGACCAGGGGGAGGGCGATGCAGGCGGCCAGGACGGCGTAGGGCATCCAGCGTCGGTCCACCAGGTCGGCGGCGAACTCGGTGAGGGAGTCCTTGCGCGACCGGGCTGGTGCATCGGCCGAGCTCTGCGGGAGCTGTTCGGTCTCGCTGAGCGACATCGGCTACATCCTCTCCGCGACGCGGGTGCCGAGGATGCCGGTGGGTCGGACCACCAGGAAGATGATGAGGAACCCGAAGGAGAACACGTCGCGCCACTGACCACCGGCAAAGTGGGTGCCGAACGACTCCAGGAGGCCGAGGACGATCCCGCCGAGCACGGCGCCGGGGATGCTGCCGATGCCGCCGATCACCGCGGCGGTGAAGGCCTTCAGGCCGATCGAGAAGCCCATCAGGAAGTCGATCTTCCCGTAGTAGGCCCCAGCCATGACGCCGGCCGCGCCCGCGAGCGCCGAGCCGAGGAAGAAGGTGACCGAGATGACCCGGTTGACGTTGATGCCCATCAGCCGCGCCGTCTGCGGGTCCAGCGCGATCGCCCGCATGGCACGACCGACGCGGCTGCGCATGACGAGCTGTTGCAGCCCGACCATGAGGCAGACGGCGATGCCGACGAGCATGAGCTGCTGCAGGGTCAGCACCGCGCCGAAGACGTGGATGGTGTCGGTGCCGAGCTGCACGGGGTAGACCCGCGGCTTTGGACCGGTGATCTGTTGCATGCCGTACTCGAGGGCGAACGAGACACCGACCGCGGTGATGAGGATGGAAAGTCTCGGCGCATTGCGCAGCGGCCGATACGCGATCTGCTCGACGGCCACTCCGGCGAAGCCGGTGAGGGTCATCGTGATGAGCAGGATGACGCCCAGCGCGAGCATCGAGCTGGCGTTGGCCAGGCCGCTGGCGTAACCGAGGCTGGCGAAGCCGAGGTACGCGCCGAGCATGTACAGGTCGCCGTGGGCGAAGTTCAACAGCTTGATGATGCCGTAGACCATGCTGTAGCCCAGGGCCACGAGCGCGTAGAACGCGCCGACGAAGATGCCGTTCCAGATCAGTTGGCTCATCAGTGGGTTCGCTCCTCCTGCGGGTAGCACGGCTCGACCGGTGGCCTCCTCGGCCACCGGTCGAGCCGTGCGTGCGTACGACTAGCTGGCGAGGTCGAAGTCCGAGCCCTTGACGACGAGGATCACGAAGCCGCCGTTGGCCAGCGTGTGGTCGTCGGTGAACTTCAGCGGGCCGCTGAAGATCGAGAAGCCGTCGAGCGCGCCGAGGGCAGCCATGATCTTCTTGCCGTCCGTGTCGCCGGCCTGCTTGATGCCCTCGGCCGCGACGCGCACCGCGTCGTAGGCCTGCGTGGAGTACGGGCCCGGGTCGGCGTTGAACTTGGCCTTGTACTTCGCCGTCCACTCCTCGCGCCGGGGATGAACTGCGGCGTCTGGGTCATCGTCGCGTAGACGCCCTGGGCCGTGTCCGCACCGGCGATCTTGATGAGCTCGCCGTCGACGCTGCCGTCGCCGACCATGATCTTGCCGGTGTAGCCGGCGTTCTTGAGCTGGCGGATGATCAGGCCGCTCTCGGCGTAGTAACCCGTGAGGTAGATGAAGTCGGGGTTGCCCTTGAGCACTGCGGTGACCGCCGCGCTGTAGTCGCTCTCGCCCGGCGTGTACGACTCGTTGGTCGTGAGCTTGCCGCCGAGCAGCTTCGCGGTGAGGTCGGCGATGTTCTTGGAGTAGGCGTCGTTGCCATTCATGATCGCGACCTTCGTCGCGCCCTGCTTGACGATCCAGTCGTTGGCGGCCTGCGCCTGCTGGGTTCCCGTGCCGTTGATCATGAACACGTTGGGCAGGTGGTCCTGGTACAGCGTGTCGGAGTTCGCGGCCGGGATGACCATGGGGATGTTGGCCCGGTTGAAGATCTCGCGGGTGGGCAGGGTGGCGCCACTGCAGTAGCCGCCGACCGAGACCGTCACCTTGGCGGAGACGAGCTTGTTGGCGGCCGCGACCGCGTTCTCCGCGGTGCACGCCTCGTCCTGCACGTTGAGCTTGATCTTGCGACCCAGCACGCCGCCGGCTTCGTTGATCTCGGCAACCGCGAGCTGCGCACCGTTGACCATGTTCTGTCCGCTGGCCGACTCGCTGCCGGATTGCGGCACGACCATGCCGAAGACGATGTCGCCCTGTGCTGCCGCTGCTGCTACCTCCGCCGCACGCGGTGAGGGCGAGGAGTCCTGCCGCGGTGGCGGCGGTGCCGATCCGGACCTTCCACGTGGATTTCAACATGCGCGCTCCATCTACGTCGACGAATCTGGTCGATCACTCGTGATGATCGCCAGATCAAGTTTCCGTAGGTTACTGGCCAGGGCGCGGCAAAGCGTTGAGCGCGGTTTCGGGCGATTCGTGCAGATTTAGGACGTAAGACGGCTGTCCGGTGTGTCGCGCGGCTTATCAGCCGTTGTGCGGGGCGATCGTGACGGTCCGTGTCGTGGTGTAAAGGTCACGCGCTGCCTTGCCCTGCTCGCGGGGTCCGTAGCTGGACTCCTTCTCGCCGCCGAACGGAAGGTAGAAGTCGACGCCCGACGTGGGGCTGTTCACCTTCACCAGGCCGGTGTCCAGCCCGTCCGCCACCTCGAGCGCCCGGTCCAGGTCGCGGGTGAACACGGCGCCCACCAGCCCGTAGCGCACCCCGTTGGCCAGGCGGATCGCATCGGCGTCGTCGGCAGCGGGCAGCACGACGGCGATCGGCCCGAAGACCTCTTCCTGGGCGAGGCGGTGATCCGGCGAGAGCCCGTCGATGAGGGTGGCGGGCACGAACCAGCCATCGCCGGGCGTGCCGGTCCCGCCGGTCAGCACCCGGCCGCCGTCACGGTTGCGCCTGCGCCGCGGCGTCCACCACCGCGGTACGCGCCCGATCGGTGATGACCGGGCCGACGACGGTGGCGGCGTCCGCCGGATCGCCGCTGGCCAGCTTGCGGGTCACCTCGGTCAGCGCCTCGGTGAACGGTGCGGGGTCGCCGACGACGATGACCCGGCTGGTCGCCGTGCACTTCTGGCCTGCGTAGCCATAGGCGGCGTTCGCGATGTGCGCCGCGGTGAGCGCGAGATCGGCGTCCGGCAGCACGATCGAGGCGTTCTGGCCGCCCATCTCGGCCTGGACCGGAACGCCGCGGGCGACCGCGAGGGCGGCGATGTGCCGGCCGACCGCAGCGGACCCGGTGAAGGACACCACGTCGGCCGCGGCGACCACGGCCTCGCCGGTCGCGGCTTCACCGGGCAGGACCTGGAACAGGTCGGGGGGCAGCACGCCGTCGAACAGCTCGGCGAGGCGCAGCGCGCACGCGGTGGCGTCCGGCGCGGGCTTGAGCAGCACGGCGTTGCCGTAGGCCAGGGCCGGCGCCGCCTTCCACAGCGGGATCGCGACCGGGAAGTTCCACGGGGTGATGAGCCCGGCGACGCCGCGCGGCCGGTGCTGGCTGAACAGCAGCCCCTTGCCGGACGGCGGCGTGCAGGTCACCGATCGGGTCGAAGACCGCCTGCGCGTAGTAGCGCAGGATGGCCACCGCGCGGGCGACCTCGCCGCGGGCCTCGGCCAGCGGCTTGCCGACCTCGCGGACCACCAGGTCGACCATGCCGGGATCCGCCGGCGAGCCGCTCGGCGGCCGCCTGCAGGGCGCGCGGAGCGCGTGGCCGCAGGTGCCGGCCGCCCAGGCGCGTCCGGCGACTCGCGCCGCGTGGGCGGCTGCGTCGAACCTGCTCGGGCGCGATGGCGGGTGTCTCGATGATGAGGTCATCCGGTCGCTGCGGCGAACGGCTGGTGACGAGCTGTGCGGTCATAGTGTGAAACCTGCCGGGAAGGGGTCGGTGGGATCGAGCAGGTACTGGCCCATGCCCGTGATCCATGCGCGACCGGTGACGGTGGGGATGACGGCCGGCTGGCCGCCGACTTCTGTCTCTTCGATGAGCTCGCCGACGAAGTGCGTGCCGATGAAGGACTCGTTGACGAACGGGGTGTGCAGGCCGAGCTCGCCGCGGGCGTGCAGCTGCGCCATCCGGGCGGACGTGCCGGTGCCACAGGGGGAGCGGTCGAACCAGCCCGGGTGGATGGCCATCGCGTTGCGGGACCGGACGGCGTCCGACCCGGGCGCGAGGAACTGCACGTGGTGGCAGCCGGCGATGTCGGGGTTGGTCGGGTGCACCGGTCGGTCCTGGGTGTTGATCGCGTCCATGATGGCCAGGCCGGCGTCGAGGATCTTCGGTCCGTAGGCGCGGTCGAACGGCAGGCGAATGGACTCGATCGGCACCATCGCGTAGAAGTTGCCGCCGTAGGCCATGTCGTAGCCGATCGGTCCGAGCCCGTCGACCTTCACCTCGGCGTCCAGCGCCACCGAGAACGACGGCACGTTGGTGATCGTCACCGAGGTGGCCCGACCGTCGCTCACCGCAACCGAGGCGAGCACCAGCCCGGCCGGGGTGTCGAGCCGGACGACGGTCACCGGCTCGACCACGTCGACCATCCCGGTCTCGACCAGGACCGTGGCGACCCCGATCGTGCCGTGCCCGCACATCGGCAGGCAGCCGGATACCTCGATGTACAGCACACCCCAGTCGGCGTCCGGCCTGGTCGACGGCTGCAGGATCGCTCCCGACATCGCCGAGTGGCCGCGTGGCTCGCACATGAGCAGGGTGCGGATGTGGTCGAGGTTCTCGATGAAGTACTGGCGGCGCTCGAACATGGTCGCGCCAGGGATCACACCGATGCCACCGGTGATGACGCGGGTCGGCATCCCCTCGGTGTGGGAGTCGACCGCACTGAAGTAGCGGCTGGCCCTCATGCGGTGAAGGCCTCCACTGCGGCGAGGGCGCGCTCCGTCTGCTTGCGGACGATCGCCTCGACCTCGGGGACCAGCGGCAGCCGCGGCAGGCGGGTCGGGCCGCCGTGGCGTCCGATCACGTCCATGGAGAGCTTGATCGCCTGGATGAACTCCGAGCGGGTGTCCCAGGCGAAGACCGGGCGCACCTCGCGGTAGAACGGGAGCACCTGATCGAGGTCGCCGGCCAGCGTCAGGTCGTACATCTTGCGGCACGCCTTGGGGAACACGTTGGGGTAGCCGGCGATCCAGCCCTTCGCGCCCATGACCAGGGCTTCGACGATCAGGTCGTCGGCGCCGGCGAAGATGTCGAGGCCAGGCGCGACGTCGATGATGTCGGTGACCCGGCGGACGTCGGTGGAGAACTCCTTGATGCCCACCATGCCGTCGATCTGAGCGATCTCGGCGACCAGGTCCGGGGTGATGTCGACCTTGGTGTCCTGCGGGTTGTTGTACATGATGACCGGCAGGCCGACGGAGGCGATCTCCTCGAAGTGCCGGATGGTCTCGCGGCGGTCGGAGCGGTAGGCGTTGGACGGCAGGGCCATCACCGCGTGCGCGCCGGCCTCCGCTGCCTGCTCGGTCCACCGCTTGGACTCGGCCGCACCGTAGGCGGCGACACCCGGCACGACGAGCCCATCCGGGCCGACGGCCTCGACCGCGATCTTGACGGTCGCCGCGCGCTCTTCGGGCGTGAGCACCTGGTACTCGCCGAGGGAGCCGTTGGGGACGACGCCGTGCGAACCCTCGGCCACCAGCCACCGGCAGTGCTCGGCGTACGCGTCCAGGTCGAGGGAGAGGTCCTCACGGAACGGGGCGGCGGTGGCGACGAGGATGCCGTGCAGCGTGGTCATGATGTCCCTTCGGTGGCCGGAGCCCTCGGCGGGCCGGACGCTACGAGTTCGACAACGACTCTAGAGTAATATTCTACATAGCGCCACGAACCTCAGCAGGTGGGTGGGCCGCCGTCGGTGGGAACGTCTCCCGCTGGGTCCGCGGTACCGGCGAGCAGACCGAGAGTGACCGGGACCACCAGTGGACGGGTCGACAGACCGGTGTCGACCGGCTGCTCTTGCCCAGCACCGCCCGCCCCAGCACCGACGGCGCGGCTACGCAGCACGGCCGCCACCGTCGCGCCGCACATCCGGCCCTGGCACATCCCCATCCCGGTGCGCGACGTCAGCTTCACCGTCCGAAGGTCCCTCGCGCCGAGGGAGTCCACGGCCTGCTGGACGCGGGCCAGCGGAACCTCTTCGCAGCGGCAGACCAAGGTGTCCGGTCGCATCCAGGACAGTGAGCCGTCCTGGACCCGATAGACGTCGGCCAGCGCAGCGGCGAAGGCCAGGGCGTGCGCGCGGTCCGCGCGGGGCCGGACCAGCTGGCGTGCCACGTCCGAAGCAGAGATCTTGCCGAGGTGACCGGCCACCGCGAGGCCGGCGATGGTGCCCTCGACCGAGGCGAGCGCCGAACCACCCACGCCGGTGACCTCGCCGGCGGCAAAGATGCCGGGCACCGAGGTGGCGAGGGAGTCGTCGGCGCGCACCACCGGGATCTGGTCGACCCCAGCGGTGGTCGCGCAACCCAGCAGCAGGGCCAGCTCGATCGACGGCACGAAGCCGTAGCCGACGCAGACCGCGTCGGCCTCCACCGTCCGCTCGCTGCCGGGCACCACGGTCCAGTCCGCGCGCAGCTTCGCGATCGTGACCCGCTCGACGCGGCCGTCACCGGCGGCCTCGACGACCGCCCACCGGTTGCGCATCGGCACCTTGTGCCGGCCGAGCACGCGCAGGTAGGCGGCCCCTTCGGCCAGCTTGCCGCGATGGCGCCACACAACCGGAAGGTGGCGTCGCCACGCGGCCGGATGGCCCGCCTCGTAGACGCCGACGACCTTCGCGCCCGCTTCGGCAAGCCCGGCCGCGACCGGCAGCAGGAACGGCCCGGTCCCGGACACCACCACCCGCTGGCCGACCAGCACGCGCTGCCCCTTGACCAGCGCCTGGGCGCCGCCGGCCGTCACCACTCCCGGCAGATCCCAGCCGGGGAAGGGCAGCGGCCGGTCGTATGCGCCGGTGGCGAGCACCACCGCCGGCGCCTCGGCGGTGCCGGCGGAGACACCAGGCCGCGCGGCGTCCACCAGGTGCAGGCGGAAATCTGCGCCCTCGCGTTCCGCGCTCCACACGCTCACCGAGCTGCGGTGGGTGATGCGCGGGTGCGCAGACAGCCGGTCGAAGAGCCGCTGGGCCGGCGCGAAGTCGTGGTGCAGGGCGCCAGGGGTGGCGGCGTGGAATGCGTCGGGGAGCTGGCGGTAGTACTGGCCACCGGGCCGGACGCCGGAGTCGATGACGGTGACCGTGCACCCGGCGTCCGCGGCGGCCAGCGCGGCGTTCATGCCGGCCGGTCCGGCGCCGACGACGAGGACGTCAGTCCTGGGGCTCAACGACGCTCACCCCCTCCTGGGTGGTCACCACGGCACCGGGCTCGGCGAGGCGCAGGCAGGCCCGCTGGCCGCCTTCGCCGTCCACCACGACGAGGCAGTCGAAGCACATGCCGATCCCGCAGAACACGCCTCGCGGCCGGCCGCCGCTGCGGGTGGTGCGCCAGCTCACGATGCCGGCACCCAGCAGCGCGGCGGCGATCGTCTCGCCCGACCGGGCCGTCACCGAGGCACCGTCGAAGGTGATCTCGAACGGCTCGTCAGGCCGAACGCCGGCCGTGTCGCGGGTAGCGGCGACCCGGTGCGGGACCAGGGCTGCTCACGCGGCGCCCTCCTTCGATGGTGGTGCCAACGCGGGGCGGTCCAGCCGGTACGGGGTGGGGTCCAGCGGCGGCGTGGTGCCGGTGACCAGGGCCGTGATCAGCGCAGCGGTCGCGGGGGCCAGGCCGATGCCGGCGCCTTCGTGACCGGCCGCGTGGAAGAGCCCGGCGACGGCTGGGTCGGCGGAGATGACGGGCAGATGGTCCGGACAGTACGGCCGGAAGCCGCAGTAGGTGCGGATCGCCTGCACCCCGGCGAGCACGGGGAACAGCCGGATCGCCTGGCGGGCCAAGATGGCGAGAGCGTCCAGGCGCAGGGTCCGGTCGAAGCCGACCCGTTCCCGCGTCGCGCCGATGAGGACGGTGCCGCTCGCCGTGCCTTCGACCACCGTGGACGTCTGCAAGCCTTCGTCGCTGCTGGCCACGTTCGCCACGTACGCGGCGTCGTAGACCTTCGACCGGATCACGACCGGAAGCGGCTCGGTCACCAGGATGAAGCCCCGCCGAGGTTGCACCGGCAGGTACGAGCCGGCCAGCGCCGCAACCGCGCCACTCCAGGTGCCGGCCGCGTTCACCACCACGCCGGTGGCGATGGCGCCGGCGCTGGTGCGCACGGCGGTCACCCTGCCGCCCGCGTCTGTGTCCACCCCGATCACCTCGGTGCCCAGCTCGAGGCGTGCGCCGCGGCTGCGGGCGCGACCGAGCAGCGCGGAGGCGGCCAGCATCGGCGCCACCTGCATGTCCTGCGGGTAATGGACCGCGCCCACCAGGTCGTGGGTGAGGTAGGGCTCCAGGGCGCGCGCGCCGGCCGCGTCGACCGGCTCGGCCTGCATGCCCAGGCTTCGCTGATGAGTGGCGAGCTTGCCAAGACCGGTGTGAGCGGCGTCCGTCGTCGCCACCACCAGGCCGCCCTTGGTCTCCAGCTCGATGTCGACACCGGTGAGCTGGGCAAGGTCACCGGCGGTCTCGCGCCACAGCCGGTTGGAGAGCAGAGCGAGGTCGAGCTCCGGGCCGGGCTCCTTGTCCGACACCAAGATGTTGCCCTCGCCGGCGCCCGTGGTGCCGCCGGCGACGCCACCGCGGTCGACCACGACGACGCTCAGTCCGGCCGCGCTGAGCGCGTCCGCGCAGCAGGCGCCGACGATGCCGGCGCCGATGACCACCACGTCGGCATGCAGTGCTGGTGCCATGCGCCGCAGCCTAACTGCGCACGGCGGCCGGCTTCGGCCGCCAGGTGCGTTCTGGAGCGAGGGCCTCGAGCATCGGTGACGGCCTCCTGGTCAGCGTCGACGAGAGATGTGTGATATAGTACATACTACACTGACCTGGAGGAGAAACAATGTCGCGATCCCCCTGGCACGGCGTCATCGTCGCCACCGCCCTGCCGTTCCGTGAGGACCTCACGGTCGACCTCGAGGCCTACGGCGAGCACGTCCGTTGGCTGGCGGAGAACGGTGTCCACGGCGTGGCGCCGAACGGCTCGCTCGGTGAGTACCAGGTGCTGACCGACGACGAGCGCGCGGCGGTCGTCCGCACCGCCGTCGAGGCCGCGCCCGAGGGCTTCACCGTGATGCCCGGAGTCGGTGCCTACGGCGCCATGGAGTCCAGGCGCTGGGCCGAGCAGGCCGCCGAGGCAGGCGCCCAGGTCGTGATGGCGCTGCCGCCCAACGCCTATCGCGGCGACGAGCGCGCTGTCGTCGAGCACTTTCGCGAGATCGCCAAGGCCGGCCTGCCGGTGACGGCCTACAACAACCCCATCGACACGAAGATCGACCTCACGCCGGCGCTGCTCGCGCGTCTGCACGGCGAGGGACTCATCGTCGGTGTCAAGGAGTTCAGCGGCGACCCTCGGCGCGCGTATGAGATCGCGGAGCAGGCACCCGGGCTCGACCTCATGGTCGGCACTGACGACTCGCTGCTCGAGGTCGGCATCGTCGGCGCCAAGGGCTGGGTGGCCGGTTACACCAACGCGTTCCCGCGCAGCACCGTCGACCTCTACGAGGCGGTCGTCTCCGGCGACCTGGCGACAGCGATTCCGCTCTACCGGTCCATCCACGCCTTGATGCGGTGGGACACGAAGACGGAGTTCATCCAGGCCATCAAGCTCTCGATGGACATCGTCGGGCGAACGGGCGGGGCATGCCGTCCGCCTCGCCAGCCGCTGCTGCCCGAGCAGGAGCGCTCCGTCCGCGAGCTGACCGAGAAGGCCGTCGCCGACGGTCTGCGCTGAGACCAGCAGAAGCGGGCGTGGGTCGCATCACCCGAGGGGGGTGCGACCCACGCCCAGCTCCAAGCGGTACATGGCTCCCTGTGCCGACGCCTGGAGCTCGGCGTCGAGCAAGGCGGACAGGGCGGCGTTGGACGACGCGCGCCAGGGGTTGGCGACCCAGCGCTGGTAGGCCTCCTCGGACTCCCACGCGGCGGTCACGAGGGCAGGGCCCGATCCCGTGACGGGGGTCAGCAGCTCCGAGGCGAGAAAGCCTGGCGTCGCCATGGAGCGCTCCAGAACCTGGTTGGTTCGGAAGTAGTCGAGCAGCGCGTCGTAGCCGCCGCCGGCCGGGTTCAGGTGCAGGACAGAGCGGATCACGGCTACCTCCGGTGGACCAATCGGATGACAAACGCTGATTTGTCTCAACTTGGCGAATTCATTGCATTAGCCATATGCCATGTGCCACATTACATGGCACCGCTATCCGGGCGGCCAAGTCGGAAGGCAGGAACCATGATCGATCGAAGGAGGCGCTGGTCGATCCGACCGGCACACACCGCCCTCGTCGCGTCGGTGGCCGTAGCGGCTGTCGCGCTGGCTGCCTGCGGCGGCTCGAAGTCGCCGTCGGACGCAGACGGCGCGACGGGCAAGAGCTATCGCGTCGCGCTCCTCGCCTCGTCAAGCCAGAACGGCTACAACCAGGCCGTCTTCGAAGGCATGCAGAAGAAGGCAGCCGAGCTCGGCAACGTCAAGGTCACCATCCTCGACGGTCAGTTCGACGCGCAGGTGCAGTTCAACCAGGTCCAGGACGCGGCTGCCTCCGGCAAGTACGACGGCATCGTCATCGTCCCCAGCGACACGGTGGGGATCGGCGCGGCGATCCCGGATGCCAAGGCCAAGGGCATCCCGGTCGTCACCACGCTGTTCCCGATCGGTCCGGACCTGACCAAGCTCGAGCCGCAGGTCGACGGCATCATCTCGACCGTCGCGAGCCCGCCCGCCGAAGGTGCGACCAAGCAGGCCGATCTGGTGGTCGACTACTGCAAGGACAAGAACCCCTGCAACGTGGTCCTGCTCATCGGGCAGCTCCAGTTCCCGTTCGACAAGCTGCGCTACGACTCGTACAAGGCTGTTCTGAGCAAGCATTCCAACATCAAGATCGTGGCCACCGCTGAGGGCAACTACGACCGCGACACGTCGCTGAAGGCCATGACCGACGTCATCCAGGCCAACAAGCAGATCGACGTCGTCCTGTCGAACGCCGACCAGCAGACCGTCGGTGCCGCGATCGCGCTGAAGAACGCCGGCCGCGACCTGTCCGCGATGTACGTGACCGGCGGCGGCGGCACCACCGAGGCAGTCCAGGCGGTGCGATCCGGTGAGTGGAAGGAGGCCTACCTCAACTTCCCGGTCAGCATGGGTGAGGCCGCGCTCGAGCAGGTCATGAACGCGCTCACCGGCAAGCCGGTGACCGCGGTCGTCGACGCCGACAACATCGGCCCGCTGGCGCCGTTCGCGACCAAGGCCGACCTCGATGCCAAGCCCGACTTCCTCGGGCAGTGGAGCGGCTGAGGATCGCCATGGCGAACGTGACAGACGCCATCGGTACGGGGCCGGCCGCGCAAGCGGCCGGCCCCCGGTACCCCCTCGAGATCCGCGGCGTCAGCAAGAGGTTCGGTGCCACGCAGGCGCTGGCGGACGTCAGCCTCGGGTTGACCCGGGGCGAGGTCCACGCGCTGGTCGGCGAGAACGGCGCCGGCAAGTCGACGCTCGGCAAGGTCATGGCCGGCGTCTACAGCGCCGACTCCGGCGCCGTGCTCGTCGACGACGAGCCGGTCGGTCGCTGGGACACCGGTCGGGCACAACGACGCGGCATCGTGCTCATCGCCCAGGAGCTCTCGCTCGTCCCGCACCTGACCGTGGCGGAGAACGTCTTTCTCGGCGTCGAGCGCAAGCGCTTCGGTGTGCTGCGGGGGGACACTGAGCAGCGGTTCGCTGAGCTGGAGGCGAGCTGCGGCTTCGGGCTCGACCCGAGAGCCCGGCTCGGGTCGCTCCGCCTGGCCGAGCAGCAGAAGGTCGAGATCATGCGGGCACTCGCCCGCGACGCACGCGTGCTCGTCATGGACGAGCCGACCTCCTCGCTCACCGCCGACGAGACGGACAAGCTGCATGCGGTCATCGCGCAGCTGCGTGACCAGGGCCGCACCATCGTCTACGTCACCCACTTCCTGGAGGCGGTGCTCGCCACCAGCGACCGGGTGACGATCATGCGGGACGGTCGCCGGGTGCGTACCGGCACGACCGCGCAGGAGACCAAGCAGTCGCTGGTCGAGGGCATGCTGGGGCGCTCGCTGGCCGTGACCTTCCCCGCGCTCCCGCCGGTTCCCTCGCCCGAGGTCCCGCCGCTGTTGGAGCTGCGGGGCGTGTCCGCGGAGAACGGCGCGCGCGACGTGTCGTTGCAGGTGCGCCCCGGCGAGATCGTGGGTTTGGCCGGTCTCGTCGGCAGCGGTCGCTCCGAGATCGCCCGCCTGGTCTTCGGCGCCGACGCGCTGGGCAGCGGGCGAGATCCTGCTCGACGGCGAGCCGCTGACGCGGATCGACCCGCGCACGTCCGCCCGGCGCGGTGTGGTGCTCATCCCGGAGGACCGTCGTGCCGAAGGCCTGGCGCTGGCCCGCTCGGTGCGCGAGAACATCGCCCTGCCGCATGTCGGCCAGATGGGTCGAGCGGGAATCCTCAACAAGCGCCAGGAGACCAAGAAGGTCACCGAGCTGGTGCACCGGCTCGGGGTCTCACCGCCCCGGCTCGACCTCGCGGTCGGCGGGTTCTCCGGAGGCAACCAGCAGAAGGTGCTGTTCGCCAAGTGGCTGATGGGCGACCCTCGGCTCATCGTCCTCGACGAACCCACCCGGGGTGTCGACATCGGCGCCAAGGTGAAGATCTACGAGGTCATCACCCAGCTCGCGGCCGACGGGGCCGCCATCTTGCTCATCTCCTCCGAACACGAGGAGGTGCTGTCCCTGAGCCACCGCGTCTATCTGATCCGCGACGGTGGCGTGCTCGGCGAGGTCGATCCACGCCAGACCAGCGTCGACGACGTCCTGTACCGGCTCTTCGAGCTCGAGGCAAGCACACCGACATCCAGCGGCGAGGTAACGACATGACAACGCAGACGACCTCCACGTCGACCGTCGAACCGGGCGGCCAGCGGTTCAGCGCACAGGCGGCGACGCGCTCCAAGGTGGCCGACTACCTGCGCGAGTACGCCGTCCTGATCCTGCTCGTCGCGCTGTTCGTGGTGCTGTCGTTCTCCTCGGACTCGTTCCTGACCTCGGTCAACCTGCTCAACATCGTCAACCAGAACGTGCCGGTGGCGATCGTCGCCGTGGCCGGGACGTTCGTCATCATCTCCGGCTCGTTCGACCTGTCCACCGGTGCGATGTACGGCATCGCCAACGTGGTCGCCGCCTGGATCGCGGTCAACGTCAACGTGTGGCTCGGCCTGGGGGCGGCGCCGGCCATCGGCCTGGCCCTGGGTGCCGTCAACGGGATCCTCATCACCCGGCTGAAGATCCACTCCTTCCTCGCGACGCTCGCCTCCAGCCTGGCCTACCGGGCGATCGCGGTCCTCATCACCGGGGGCGCGCTCATCTCGGTGGTCAACCCGAGCTTCTCCATCCTCGGCCGGAACAAGGTCGCCGGTATCTACTGGGCGGTCATCGTCCTGGTCCTGTTCATCGCCCTCGGCAGCTTCCTGCTCAACCGGACGTCCTTCGGCCGGTACGTCTTCGCCATCGGTGGCAACCAGGAGGCGGCCGAGCTCTCCGGGGTCTCGGTCAAGCGCGTGCGGGTCTGGGTCTTCGCGCTGAGCGGTTTGGCTGCCGGCGTCGCCGCCGCGATCGGCGTCTCGCGGATCTCCAGCGGTCAGCCGCTCGCCGGATCCGGCCTCGAGCTGTCCGTCATCGCCGCAGTGATCCTCGGTGGCACGAGCATCTACGGCGGCATCGGCGCGGTCTGGCGCTCGCTGTGCGGCGTCTACCTCATCGCGCTCATCGGCAACGGGTTCAACATCCTCAACGTCAACCCGCTGTACAAGGACCTCGTGACGGGCGTGATCATCCTGTCCGCGGTGGCCTTGAGCGCGGCGGACGGGCGAAGGCGGTAGCGCCGTGCTCGGCATCGATCCACCTGTACCGCAGCTTCGGCTGGGGCCGTCCCCGGTGGACGGGGAGCGACTCCGGTTGCAGCTGGTCGCCGTCGAGGACGTCGGAGCCCTGCCCGCCCTCGACCCTGGCCTTGCTCGCCGGGCGGGCTTCAGCGGCGTGCGCGGCCAGGTCTGGGTGCTGCCCGGAACGCCTGACGCGCCGAGTCCGCGTGTGCTGGTCGGGGCCGGTCCGGCCTCGGACGTCACGCCGGAGGCGCTGGTCCGGGCGGTTGCCGCGTCCGCGTCCGCCTGCGCCGAGGCGACGGTGGTGGACGTCGAGCTCTCCGCCAGCCTCCGCGGCCTGCTGGACCCGGACGCTCTCGCCTGGCTGGTCGGTTCGGCGGTCACCTTCGGCGCTGCCCGCGCCGGTGTGGCCGCGCCGTCCTTCGTCCAGCTGCCCGGCGAGGCGGGCGGCTGCGAGCCCTCGTTCACCGCGGGCGCGCTCACCGGCCTGGCGCGAGCCCGCGCCGCCGAGCTGGTGGACACCCCGCCCAACCAGCTCACCCCTGCCGCCTTCGCCGCGCGGGCGCGTGAGTGGAGCGGCCGGGCCGGCATCGCGTGCGACGTCATCGACGGCGAGCGGCTGGTCGAGCTCGGGGCAGGTGGCCTGCTCGCCATCGGCTCGGGGTCGGTCAACGGGCCGGTGTTGGTCCACGTGACGTCGGGACCGACGGACCGGCAGCCGGACCTCGTCGTCGTCGGCAAGGGCATCACGTTCGACTCGGGTGGGCTCTCGCTCAAGGGTTCGGACGCGATGGCTGCGATGAAGTGCGACATGGCCGGGGCCGCCGTCGCGCTGACCACCGCGCTGCTCGCCGCGCGCTTGCATCCCGAGCTGCGCGTCGACGCCGTCTGCGCCCTGGCCGAGAACATGCCCGGCGGATCGGCGTGCCGCCCTGGTGACGTCGTGCGGACCGTGTCAGGGCGGACGATCGAGATCCTCGACACCGACTTCGAGGGACGGGTCGTCCTCGCCGACGCGCTCGGCTACGCGATGAGCCTGCGGCCGGCGCGCGTCGTCGACGTGGCCACCCTGACGGTGGCGAGCATGTTCGCGCTCGGCACCGAGATCGGCGCGCTGTTCGCCGATGACGACGTGCTCGCCGAGCAGGTCCGTACCAGCGCCGAGCAGGTCGGCGAGCCACTGTGGCGACTGCCACTGGACCGCCGCTACGACGAGCAGCTGGACAGCGACCTCGCCGACGTGCGGAACTTCCCCGCTCACCCCTACGGCCGGGCGATCACCGCCGCGGCCTTCCTGGCCCGGTTCGTCGACCCGGGCGTGCCGTGGGTCCACCTCGACATCGCAGGCCCGGCGTGGGCGCCTGCCGCCGCCGGTCGTCGGGGCGGCACCGGGTTCGGCGTCGCCACTCTCGCCCATCTCCTCGATCTTCTTTCCGACAACGCCGAGGGGCCCTGCGGGCCCATCGAGAAGGTAGCCACGCCGTGACCGAGAAGAATCCGAAGCAGCCCATCCGACTCGCCATCGACGTCGGCGGCACCTTCACCGATGTCGTCAAGCTCACGCCGGCGACCGGTGAGCTGGTGTTCGACAAGGTGCTCGACCACGCCGGACGCGCCCACCCGTGGTGTGCTCGACGCGTTCGAGCGGGCGAAGGCTCCGATGCCCGACGTCGAGATGTTCACCCACGGCACGACGCTGGGGCTCAACGCGCTGCTGACCCGGCGCGGTGCCCGGATGGCGGTGATCGGCACCCGCGGGTTCCGTGACGTCTACCTGCTCGGCCGCACCGACCGGCGCACCAACTACGACATCACCTACCGCAAGCCGGCGGGCCTGCTCGAGCGCTACGACACGTTCGAGGTCGCCGAGCGCAGCTTCTTCGACGGCACCGTCCACGAGCCCCTCGACCTCGAGGACGCCCGCCAGGTAGCGGCCACGATCGCCGAGCGCGGGTACGCGTCGGTTGCCGTCGCGTTCCTGCACTCCTACGCCAACCCGGCGCACGAGCTGGCGATGCGCGAGGTGCTCACCGAGGTGGCGCCCGACGTGGAGGTCACGCTCTCGCACGAGCTGTCGAGGGAGTACCGCGAGTACGAGCGCACCAGCACCGCAGTGCTGGACGCCTACATCAAGCCGATCATGCGGCGCTACCTGCAGGCGCTGCAGGGTGAGCTGGCCGACAGGTGACTTCGATGGCCGCTTCCTGATGACCCGCTCGGGTGGCGGTGCGATGACCGCGGACCTGGCCAAGGAGCAGCCGGTCAACCTGATCCTGTCCGGCCCGGCCGGTGGGGTCATCGGGGCGGCCGCGTTCTCCCGGCTGACTCGACCTGCCGAACCTCATCACCATCGACATGGGCGGCACCAGCCTGGATGCCTCGCTCGTCGTCGAGGAGGAGCCGGTGCTCTACCAGGGCGCCGAGTTCGAGGCCCTGCCGATCAACACGCCGTCGCTGTACATCCACACCATCGGTGCCGGTGGCGGATCGATCGCCTGGCTCGACCAGGCGGGGGCGCTGCAGGTGGGTCCGCAGAGCGCCGGAGCGTCGCCAGGACCTGCCGCCTACGGCAACGGCGGCACGCAGCCCACGTTCACCGACGCGGCCCTGGTGCTCGGGTATCTCGGTACCGAGACACCGCTCGGCGGCACGCTGACGCTGGACAAGTCCCTCGCCGAGAAGGCGTTGGAGCCGATCGCCGCGGAGCTGGGGATGTCCATCCATGCGCTCGCGCGCGGGATCGTCCGCATCTCGGTCACCAAGATCATGGGCGCCGTGCGCGCCATCACCGTCGAGCTCGGCCGTGACCCGAAGGACTTCGCGCTGCTGTCCTTCGGTGGTGGCGGCGGACTCGTCGCGGTCGACACCGCCCGTGAGCTCGGCATCCCGTCGATCGTCATCCCGCCGGGCCAGGGCGCGTTCTCGGCCCTCGGCATGCTGATGGCCGACGTGCAGCACGACTTCGCGCGCACGCTGGTGACCGCGCTCGACGGGCTCGACCTGGCACGTTGCGCGCGCCAGCTTCGCCGAGATGGAGGGTGAGGCGTCCACGCTGCTCGTCGACGAGGGCTTCGACGCCGATCGCCAGCAGATGGTGCGCACCGTCGACGTCCGCTACGCCGGTCAGGAGCACTCGGTGACCATCGAGTTCCCCGCTGACGGCGCCGACGTGGTGGCCCAGGTCAGCGAGGAGTTCGCGCGGCTGCACGAGCGGCAGTACGGCCACACCATGGAGGACCCGATCGAGATCACCACACTTCGGGTGCGTGCTACCGGGGTGGTGGACAAGCCGTCGCTGCCCCGTCTCGCCGAGCGGACAGCCGGTTCCCCCGAGCCCGCCGGGCTCCGCCGGGTCTACGTGTCGGCGGACGAACCCGAGGCTGACTACGCCCTGTACACCCGCGAGGCACTGCTGGCCGGCGACGTGATCACCGGCCCCGCCGTGATCGCCGAGCACACCGCCACGACCGTCATGCACGCCGGGGACGCTCTTCACGTCGGGCCCTACGGCGAGCTGGTCATCACGATGAAGCCCCAGGCATGAGAGGCCACGCGATGAACGACTCCATCAGTACCGAAATCATTCGCCACGGTCTCCTCGCCGCCGCCGAGGAGATGGCCCGCAACCTGTGCCGGACCGCGTACAACACCGTGGTCTACGAGATCCACGACTACGGCATCGGCATCCACGACGCGGACGGCGACGTGGTGGCCGACGCGCCCGGTATCGCGATCTTCACCCGGGGCAACGACCACGGCATCAAGAACGCGGTGGAGTTCCTCGGCGCGGACGCCATGGAGCCCGGGGATGTCTTCATCCTCAACTACCCGTACTGGTCGTCGGCGCACACCTTGGACCCCTTGGTGTTCGCCCCCATCCATCACGGCGATCAGCTCATCGGGTTCGCGTCGTGCCGGATCCACGTGCTGGACCTGAAGCAGAAGGACGCCGGCTACGTCCTGGACTCCACCGACATGTACCAGGAGGGCATCTTCTTCCCGGCGACCAAGATCTACCGGCGTGGGGTGAAGAACGACGACTTCTTCAACATCGTGCGGTTCAACAGCCGGATGCCCGAGCGCACCATCGGCGACATCCAGGCGCAGGTGTCGGCCTGCATCACCGGGGTGCGGCGCACCCAGGAGATCGCCGAGAAGTACGGTCTCGAGGCACTTCACGCTGCGATGGCCGCGATCAACGACCACGGCGAGCGCCTGGCCCGCCTGGCGCTGGCGAAGCTGCCCAAGGGCACCTGGACCGCGTTCGACTTCGTCGACAACGACGGCGTCGACCTGGACCGGCCGATCAAGATGAACGTCACCGTCACCATCACCGACGAGGAGATGGTCATCGACTGGACGGGCAGCGAGCGTGACGTGCGCGGCCCGATCAACATGCCGCTCGGCGGTACCGCCGCGTTGTCCAGCCTCATCTTCAAGGCCCTGACGACGCCGGACACCCCTGTGGTGGCCGGGAACTTCCGGCCGATGAGGCTGATCACCGAGCCTGGTTCGGTGATGCACGCGGTGCCGCCGATGCCGACCTTCACCCTGTGGACCGGGCTGCTCGCCGGCGAGGTCATCCTCAAGGCGCTGGCGCAGGGCATGCCCGACAGGGTGCCCGCCTGCTCCGGCGGCGACGTCAGCTCGATGATGGGGCTCGGGGTCAACCCACGGAACGGCCAGGCCTGGCTGGAGGCCACCAACGAGGCCGTCGGTTTCGGCGGCCACGCGGGTGGGGACGGCGAGGACGGCATCATGCACCTGTCCGAGCCGGGCTGCCGCAACAACCCGGTCGAGGTGCTCGAGACCAAGTCGCCGATGTTCATCGAGTCCTACGGCTACCGCCAGGACACCGGTGGCGCCGGCCGCCACCGCGGCGGCGTCGGCGTCGGTCGTGCCTACCGGTTCCTCGCCCCGTCCACGGGCATCTGCCTCGTCTACAAGACCGACTCGAAGCCCTGGGCGATCGGCGAAGGAAAGGTCGGCGAGAACAACCACATCGTCATCAATCCCGGTACCGAGACCGGAGGTCGTCAAGGGCGGCAGCTACAACCACCTCCAGGCTGGCGACGTGCTGGTCAACAACACCGGAGGCGGTGGCGGCTTCGGCCACCCGTTCGACCGCGAACCGGACCGGGTGGCCGCCGACGTCCGCAACGGCTTCGTCAGCGCCGCGGCAGCCGAGCGCGAGTACGGGGTGGCCGTCGATGGCGTCACCTTCGAGGTCGATCAGTCGGCGACCGAGCGCCTGCGGGCTGCTGGAAGGGTGTGAGCGAGGTGTCCACCGGGAGCCTGGTCATCACGAACGCCCTCATCTTCGACGGGCTGTCGGCCGATCTGACCGAAGGCTCGATCCGTGTCGAGGACGGCGTGATCGTCGAGGTCGGCGCGGCGGCCTCGGCGTCGGACCCCTCATCCCGGGTGATCGACGCCCGGGGCGCGGTGGTGGTGCCGGGTCTCATCGACGCGCACTTCCACGCCTACGGCATCGAGCTGGACATGCTCAAGCTCGAGGGGAGCCCGCTCAGCTACGTCGCGCTGCGGGCCTCGCATCGCCTCGGTGCCGCGCTACGGCGCGGGTTCACCACGGTGCGCGACGTCGCCGGTGGCGACGCGGGGCTCGCCCGGGCGATCACGCAGGGCTTGCTCGCCTCGCCGCGCTACCTGTTCACCGGGGCGGCGCTCAGCCAGACCGGCGGTCACGGTGACCCGCGCCCGGGGGATGCGGACGTGTGCGCCGGGCACCACCACGCGACGGAGGTTGTCGACGGCGTCGACAACCTCCGGGTCGCGGTCCGCGACCGGTTGCGCCGCGGGGCGCACGCCATCAAGATCATGACCTCAGGCGGCGTGGTGTCCTTGACGGACCCGATCCGCATCCCGCAGTACTCGCCCGAGGAGGTGCGGGCGGTCGCGCAGGAGGCGACGCGCCGCGGTACCTACGTGGCGGCGCACGCGTACTCACCCGAGGCGATCGTCCACTCCGTGACCAACGGCGTCCGTTCGATCGAGCACGGCAACCTGCTGGACGAGGCATCCGCGGCGATCATGGCGCGGCACGGCGCGTTCCTGGTGCCGACGCTGGCGGCCTACGACGCGATGAACCGCCGCGGCGAGCAGATCAGACATGTCGCCCATCTCCCAGCGCAAGAACTCCGAGGTGCTGGACGCCGGCCGCAAGGCGATCGAGATAGCGAGTGCGGCCGGCGTCCGCATCGGGTTCGGTACCGACCTCATGGGCGAGCTCGAGGACGACCAGCTGCAGGGCCTGCGCCTGCAGGCCGACGTGGCCGGAGTGCTGGAGGTGCTGCGCGCGGCCACCTCGACCAACGCCGCGCTCATCGGCCGCGACGACCTTGGCCGGATCGCCGTGGGTGCCAAGGGCGACCTTGTGCTCTTCGAGGGGAACCCGTTCGAGACACCGTCGCTGCTCTGGGAAGGTCGCCGGACCGTCGTCCAGGCTGGCGCGCCGATAAGTTCCGGCACCTAGGAGCACATCGGCGGTGTTGATCCGAGATACTCTCACTCCGCTTGAACCGAGCCGACTTGGAGCGCCCGCCGTGCCGTTACGACAAGATCGCCCGGCTGGCGCTTCGTGCTACGGGACCCCGGCGTGATGCAGACCTTCGACTTCGAGCTGCCTTCGCTCGGCAACAGGGTCAGCCTGCGGGAGCAGATCGCCCGGGCCCTGCGTGCCTCGATCATCGCCGGCCAGATGGAGGCCGGGGTGACGTACTCGGTACCGGCGCTGGCAGAGCGGTTCGGTGTCTCTGCGACGCCGGTGCGTGAGGCGATGCTCGACCTGGCGAAGGAGCACCTCGTCGAGCCGGTTCGCAACAAGGGCTTTCGGATCGTCGAGGTGTCGGACCAGGATCTCGACGAGATCACCCAGCTGCGGCTGCTCATCGAACCGCCGACCGTGGCCAAGGCGGCTCACGACATCTCGGCGGAGCGTTTGACCGAGCTGCGAGCGGTGGCCGAGCAGATCTGCCGGTACGCCGCCGAGGGCGACCTCATCAACTACCTCGAGACCGACCGCGTCTTCCACCTCGATCTTCTCGCCATCGCCGGCAACCGCCGCCTGCTCGAGACCGTCGGGCATCTGCGGGCGCAGACCCGTCTGTACGGACTGAGCCGTCTGGCGGAGGAAGGCAGCCTCGTGGAGAGCGCGGCCGAGCACCTCGACCTGCTCGATGCGATCCAGGCCAGGGACGCGCGCCGTGCCAAGCAGGTGATGCGCCACCACATCGGCCATGTCAGGGGGTCCTGGGCCAATCGCGCCGAGACCTCCGACGCGGTGCGAACGCCGCTCCGGTAGGCCGGGCACTCTGCCCTCAACCATCCACCGCTCTGGGCGATACGCCCATATGCGGAGCCGGTCAGTCGGCTTAGTGTGCCTTCAGTTACCCCTTTACGGGATCAACCGCTCATCTCGAGGGAGCAACGCGGTGCGGCAACTGACCTTGGAAGACATCGACAACCTGGTGCTGGGAGCGACGCTCCTGGGCACCGGCGGTGGTGGCGACCCGTACATCGCCCGACTCATGGTTCGTCAGGCGATCACCGACTACGGTCCGATCACGGTGGTCGAGCCGCACGAGCTGGACGCCGACGGGCTGGTCCTGACCACCGCCATCATCGGCGCGCCCACTGTGATCCTGGAGAAGATCCCGGCCGGGACCGAGTTCACCGGCGGGGTGCAGGCACTGTCGAGCTACCTCGGCAAGAAGCCGGTCGCCATCATGCCCATCGAGGTCGGCGGGATGAACACGATCATCCCGCTCGCGACCGCCGCCGAGCTGGGCCTCCCGGTGATCGACGCCGACACGATGCGCCGCGCCTTCCCGCAGATCGAGATGACGGTGTTCACCCTCGCCGGCATCGCCGCCTCGCCGATGAGCGTCGCGGACGAGAAGGGCAACATGGTCGTCTTCGAGACGACCACCAACCAGGTGGCGGAGCGCCTGGCCCGCAGCACGGTCATCCAGCTCGGGCTCGCCAACGCCATCTCCTGCTACCCGGTGACCGTCGCCCAGGTCGCCGAGCACGGCATCTTGGGCTCGCTGACCTACACCATCGAGCTGGGCCGGCTGCTCTTCGCCGTGCAGCGCGGCGAAGCAAGGCGCACTCGACGCCTTCCTGGAGTTCTCCGGTGGCAAGAAGTTCTTCAGCGGCAAGGTCATCGACATCGACCGGCGCACCACGGACGGCTTCGCCAAGGGCACCGTCGTGCTCGAGCACCTGGACGACCCGAACCGCACCATGCGGGTGGAGATCCAGAACGAGAACCTCATCGCCTTCGAGGACGGCGTCGCGGTCATCACCGTGCCCGACCTGATCTGCCTGCTGGACCACGAGAACGCCCAGCCCATCACGACCGAGACGCTCGCCTACGGGCAGCGCGTCGACGTGATCGGTCTGCCGTGCGCCCCCGAGTGGCACCAAGACGGAATGCTCGACGTCGTCGGTCCTCGCGCCTTCGGCTACGACATCGACTACACGCCCATGGAGGTGGCGGCCAAATGAGCGGTCTGCGCATCGGAATCGACGTCGGCGGAACGAACACCGACGCGGTCGTGGTCGACAGCGTCGGGCGCGGTACTCGCCTCGCACAAGGCCGCGACCACGCTCGACCCGTTCGACGGGATCCGGGCGGCGCTCGCCGGCGTGCTCGTCGGACGTCGACACCTCCGCGGTCACCCAGGCGATGCTCGGCACCACGCACCCGGCGAACGCCATCATCCAGCGTCGAGACCTCGACAGGGTCGGCGTGCTGCGGCTCGCCGCCCCGTCCTCGCTCGCCATCCGCCCCGGGGCCGACTGGCCGACCGACCTGCTCGACGGAGTCGTCGGCGCGACCGCGATCGTCGGCGGCGGGTTCGAGTACGACGGCTCGGAGATCGCGCCGCTCGATGTCGAGGCGATCAAGAAGTTCGCGGCCGACGTGTGCTGGCCAGGTCAAGGCGATCGCGGTGTCCTCGGCCTTCGCGCCGGCCAGCTACGACCACGAGCTGCGGGCTGCCGAGATCCTCGAGCAGGAGCTCGGCGACGCGCGTGGCGATCTCGCTCTCGCACCAGGTCGGCACGCTCGGGCTGCTCGAGCGGGAGAACGCGACGATCCTCAACGCGGCACTGTTCGGGGTGGCGCGCCTTGTCGTGGACGGCTTCCACGCCGCGCTGCGCGAGCACGGTGTGGCCGTCGACGGCTACCTGACGCAGAACGACGGCACCTTGATGACGGCCGAGGAGGCGGTCCGGCTGCCCATCCTCACGGTCGGATCCGGCCCGACCAACTCCATGCGCGGCGCGTGCGCACTCGCCGGGCTGAGCGACGCGCTGGTGATCGACGTCGGCGGCACGTCCGCGGACATCGGCATCCTCGTCGACGGGTTCCCGCGCGAGTCCACCGCGGCGGTCGAGGTCGGCGGCGTCCGCACCAACTTCCGGATGCCCGACCTCATCTCGCTCGGCCTCGGCGGTGGCACGATCGTGCGCGGCGGCCCGGGCGGTGTCGTCGTCGGCCCGGACTCCGTCGGGTACCGCGTCTCCACCGACGCGCTGGTGCGCGGTGGCAGCACGCTCACCTTGTCCGACGTGTCGGCGCGCGCCGGCCGGCTGGCCGGATTCGGCGATCCCGCGCTGGCGGCGGACGTGCCGGACGAGGTGATCGAGCAGGCGCTGGCGTGGGTGGACAAGACGATCCAGATCATGTCCGACCGGATGAAGGCCACCCGCTCCGCGGTGCCGCTGATCGCCGTCGGCGGCGGTTCGCACCTGGTGCCGGACCACGTGCCCGGCGACGTCGAAGGTGGTGCGGCCCGCGCACCACGCGGTCGCCAACGCCTTCGGCGCGGCCATCGCGGAGGCCTCCGGCGCGGTCGACCGCGTCTACCGGTACGAGACGCTCGGCCGCGAGGCGTGCCTGGACGACGCCAAGCAGCTCGCCACCGAAGCCGCGGTGCGCGCCGGCGCCGACCCCGACACGGTGCGCATCACCTCGGTCATGGAGGTTCCCATGACGTACCTGCCCGGGCCAGGGGTGCCGGGTGCAGGTCAAGGCCGCCGGCCCGCTGGTCGCGTGAGGAGATGACGATGCAGAACGCGGAAACGATCTTTCGCGCCTACAACGCGGCGGAGAACGCGCACGACCTGGACGCCGCGGGTCAGCTGGTGACCGCTGACCTGTACGTGGAGATCAACGGACGGCAGGGGCTGGGCTCGGCCGAGGACGACGCCAAGGCCAACGCGGAGCTCTTGCGGTGCTACCCCGACTACCGCCGCGAGATCGTCGATGTCGATCGCGGACGGCGACCGCGCGGCCGTACGGTGGCGCATGCTCGGAACCCCCGCACCCGGCGTCGAGCTCGAGCCGTTGGACGTGTACGGGTGTTCGGTCGTGCAGGTGGTCGAGGGGCGCATGACCCACGCGTACCTGTTCGTCGAGAACTCGGCGCTGGACGAGGTCCTGCAGAACTCCAAGGAGGAGTCTTCGGCATGACGATGTCAGCCTCGGCAGCGGGAGCGGGGGCCCATTCAGCCTTGCCGGCCCCGCTGCCGATGGCCGACTGCCACAACGACCTGCTGCTCGGCGTGCTCCATCAGCGCGAGCGCGGGCGCTGCACGATCCGTTCGGCGACTTCTGGCTCCCGCAGCTGCGGGCCGGCGGCGTCGTGCTGCAGGTGCTGCCCATCTACACGGAGGAGCAGCACGTCGGGGAGGGCGCCCTGCGTCGCAGCCTGCTCCTGCTGGCCGAGGCTCGGCGGATCGCCGAGCTGCACGCCGCGGACGTGGTGATCTGCGAGAGCGGACCGGAGATCACCGCCGCGGTGGAGTCCGGGCGCATCGCGCTGGTGCTGGCGCTGGAGGGCGCGGAACCCATCGGCCACTCGCTCGCGGTGCTGGAGACGTTCTTCCGGCTCGGGGTCCGCATGGCGTCGATGACCTGGAACCGCCGGACGATGCTCGCCGACGGCATCGGGGAGCAGGACACCGGCGGGCGGCTCACCCGGCTGGGTGTCGAGGCCGTCCAGGAGATGGAGCGGCTCGGCCTGGTGCTGGACGTGAGCCACCTGTCCGCGACAGGTTTCTGGCACGTCAACGAGGTGGCCACCCGGCCGTTCGTGGCCAGCCACTCGTCGTGCCGCGGCCTGCAGGACCATCCGCGCAACCTGAGCGACGATGCGATCAGGGCGGTCGCCGCCAGCGGGGGGTTCGTCGCGCTCAACGGCTTCGGCCCGTTCCTGGCCGAGGTCGCGACGATCGACAGCTTCGTCGACCACGCCGCCCACGCGGTGGACCTGGTGGGCGCCGGCCACGTCGCGCTCGGCCTGGACTTCATGCGCGACCTGTCGACCGATGGTGGATCCCATCCTCGGCGGGGCGCTGGTGGACCTCGATGAGGTTCCGTGGGTGCCCGGCCTGCTCCGCCCGGCGGACCTGGCTGGGCTCGGGCCGCTGATGGCGGACCGCCTCGGTCGTGAGGCGGCCACACAGGTGTGCGCCGGCACCATGATCGAGCAGCCTGACAAAGCTGCTTCCGGGTCTCTGAGTGGACATTCGGTGCGACGATGACGCCGTGCCACCCACCACGAGCCGCCGCGAGCTCGCCCCTGTTCTGGTGCGCCAGATCGTCGCTCTCGACGCGCTGGCCGGCTCCACCGTGAGCGGTGGCGTCGGCCGGGCTGGACCGGACCGTGGAGGACGTCGTCGCCACCTCGGGTCGCCTCACCGGCGCGCTGCCGCCGCCGCCCAGGTCGCTGATCGTCATGGACGGCTCGCGGATGCGGTCGGACACCTACCAGGTCGACGTGGCGCTGCGCGCCGCCCACGAGGCGAATGCGGCTGGGTTGCTGCTGTGCGCGCCGGGCGCACCCGTCACTTTGGCCACCACCAGGCTGGCGAACAAGTACGAGCTGCCGCTGATCGTCGTCCCTGAGGGCGACCCGCTCATGCTGAGCGACACGCTGCGGCAGATCGTCAAGGCGCCCTTCATGGTGCGCAGTGACGTGCTCCTCGAGGCGGTGAGACGGCTACGGAGGACGACGTCGACCAGTGCATCAGGCGAGACGCTCAAGGCGCTTTCCGAGATCCTCGGCGGCCCGACCGCGCTGCTGGGCGCGGAAGGCGCGATCGTCGTGGGCGAGCCCGAGGCGGCGCCCGCGGACACGCACGACCTGCTCGACGTGCCGATGGCGGCCCGGGACGGGGAGTACGTCCGGCTGGCTCAGCCGATCAGCCTGGCCCCGGGGGAGCGCCCGACCTTCTGGCTGGTGTGCCGGCTGCACGCGCCGACCGCGGCGTGGCAGGCCGTCAGCACCGATGTGCTCGACCTTGCGTCGTGGTCGGTGGCCGTCCGCTTGGTGGCGGACCGCCTCCAGCGCGAGCGGGACGCACGTTTTCGCCTCGGCGTGCTCAACGAGATCATCGCGGGAAACGAACGCCCCGAGCCGATCCTGGTCGCCCAGCTGGGCGTCCTCGGCTGGCAGGTCGATGGCTGGTGCACCGCGGTGTCCTTGCAGGCGTCCGGCGACGTCGACCCGCTGCGGGTGCTGACGCTGACCGATCAGCTGCGGCAACAGCTGGTCAAGGTCGGGCTGAACGGGCCGCTGATCGAGCGACCCGACGGCTGGACGATGTGGACGGTCGCCCGCACGGACCCGTCGCCGTCGTCGTACCGTGAGCTGACTCAGGCGCTGCGCACCGCCACGCAGGCGTTCGTGAACTCGGTCGCACCGCTGCGGGTCCACGTGGGGATCGGACGCCCGTACGACGGGCTCAGCGGGCTGCGCACCAGCCTCGCCGAGGCGAAGGAAGCGTCCACGATCGCCCAGGCCACCGGCGGTGAGGTGGCCGTCCAGCACATCGACGACATGGGCATCCGCCGCATCCTGCTCGGCTGGTACGCCTCGGACACCTTTGCCGAGTTCGCGCACACCCTGTTGGCGCCGCTGCTCAACGGTCGACCACGACGGCGAGCTGACGCGGACGCTGGAGGCGTACCTGGACCGGGAGTCCTCCGCCACCTTGACCGCCGCCGACCTGGGCGTGCACCGCAACACGGTGCTCAACCGGCTGGAGCGGCTCCGGTCGTTGCTCACCGTGGACCTGGACGACCCGGACGAGCGGCTCGCCGTCCAGCTGGCCTGCCGCGTCATCAAGCTCAAGGGCAAGTGAGGCGGCAGCCCTCCGGCCTGGTGCGTCAGGCGTCAGGCGTGGCTCAGGCCGTCAGGCGTCGGGCCGCGGGTCGCGATCGACGACGGGGGTCGACCACGGGAACCCAGGCGTCCATCTCCGCGATGGGCGGGCCCTCGTAGCCGACCTTCTTGCTCACGCCCCAGCCCTGCCGCTGCTGCAGGTCCGCGAGGAACTCGGCGTAGCGCAGTGGTGCGGCGATCGCGTCGATGACGGGAACGCCGATCTCGGCCTGGACCTTGGTGTAGAAGCCGAACTCGATCGTGCAGCCGAGCACGATGACGTCGGCGCCATCGCGTTCCACGGCCAACCGCGCTTCTTCCATGATGCGGTCCTCGGTGCGGGCCACGTCCTGCTGGAACTCGTTCACCGTCATCTGCAGGACGCGGAACGAGGCGAAACGGTCCTTGAAGCCGTACTTGACGACGTTCTCGTGCATCTCGGGGATCCACTTCGAACGACCCACGAGGATCGAGACGCGCTCGCCGACCGTGTTGGCGATGTGCAGGCACGCCTCGGCGGGTGCGGTGACCGGCATCCGGGTGGTCAGCTCGCGGGCCCCGCGCAGGGCCGGATCGTAGAAGCAGCCGATGATCGCGGCGTCGTAGCCGTTGTTCTCTGCCCAGCGGATCGCGCCCATCGTCTTACCGGCGACGACCATCTCGTAGGCGTTGTACTCGAGGTGCTGTGGCCCGACGCCGGTCAGCGAGCCGACATCGATGCGGGTGTCCGGGTACGCCTCCTCGCGCAGGGCCTCACCGATGGGACCGTCGTACCCGTTGGTGCCAACCGGGTTGAGCCAGAAGATCCTTCGTCCCATGGTGAGCCTCCTGTGGAGCGCGCGGGCTATGACGTGGGGCCGCTATCTGCGATGCTGCCAGCGCGCACTGCGCAGCGGAACGGGCAGTCTGCCTAGATCGTCCGCCGCCGATGGGCTTAGCGCCCATCTCCCGCTTTGGCCCGATTTCGGGTCGAAAGCGTCGGTAGCCCATGTGACATACCACGCACGACTCTGTGCGCTATGCCTAATCATCTTGCCGCCTTTGGGCGATATGCCTCTTGGTCGGCCTCATCGTCGTGCTTACGCTCGCCGAAAGGCGTGCCCGACGCCCTCGGTCTCACGAAGGAATAGCCCATGGTTCCCAAGAACTCGCTGCGGCGGACTGGCCAGCTCGCGGCCATCGTCGCGGCCGGCGCGCTCGCACTCGCCGCGTGCAGCTCCTCCGGTGGCAACAAGGCCACCGAGGACACCACGCCTGACTCGACCTCTTCGGCGTCCGGCGCCGCGCTCAACGCTGACGTCGCCTACCTCTCTGCGAGCTCGGCCAACACCTGGCTGCAGGTCTCCAAGGCCGAGATGGCGAAGGTCGCCAAGGCCAACGGCGTCACGATCACCGAGTTCGACGGCCAGTTCAAGTCCGGCGAGCAGAGCAAGCAGATCCAGGACGTCATCGCGGCCGGCAAGTACAAGGGGATCGTGATCAGCGCGGTCGACGGCGCTGGCAGCATCCCGGACCTCGAAGCGGCGATCGCCAAGGGCATCAAGGTCGTCGTCCTCAACCAGGTCATCGGCGACAAGCTCGACACGGCCGACCCGCAGTTCGCGGGCGCCTCGGCGTCGGTGCTCGCCGCGCCGCAGCGGTCCGGCGAGCGACTCGGCCAGCTCGCAGTCCAGGCCTGTGAAGGCAACGCCGACTGCAAGGTCGTCTACTTCTACGGCATCAAGGGCACCCCGCTCGACACCGCGCTCAAGGCGGGCTTCGACGCCACCATCAAGGGTCACTCGAACATCAAGGTGGTCGCTGAGGCGGAGGGCAAGTACCTCGGCCCGGACGTCGCGCTCAAGGCCATGCAGGACGTCATCCAGCGCACGCCGAACTTCGACGTCGTGATCGGCTCCGACCAGCCGATCGCCGGCGCCGAGATGGCGCTGTCGGACGCTGGCAAGCTGGGCAACGTCAAGCTGATCGGTCTCGGTGGTTCCAAGGCTGCCATCAACGGCATCAAGGCCGGGACCTGGTTCGGTGGCGTCTTCGGTGCACCGGCGACCGAGGGCACCCTCGCGATGGACGCGATGGTCGCCGCGCTGCGCGACGGCAAGGTGACCGGTGGCATCGACCCGCTGACGACCCTGCCTGACAACGGCGTCATCACCAAGGCGAACGTGGACAAGTTCACTGCGCAGTGGGACGGCTGAGGCCAGCATGAACGCCACGCCTCACGTCGAGCTGCGGGCCGTCACCAAGCGCTTCGGCGCGACGGTCGCGCTCTCCGCCGTCGACCTGCAGGTGCGGCGTGGCACCGTGCACGCCCTTGTCGGCGAGAACGGCGCCGGTAAGTCGACGCTCGGCAAGGTAGTGGCGGGTGTGCACGCGCCCAGCTCGGGCGAGCTGCTCGTGGGGGGGCGACCGGTTGACCTCCGGTCGCCCCGCCAGGCGCTGGGCCACGGTCTCGCGATCATCGCTCAGGAGCTTTCGCTGGTTCCCGAGCGGTCGGTGGTCGAGAACGTGTTCCTCGGCATCGAGCCGCATCGCGGGCCCTGGGTCCGGCGCTCGGCACTGCGCCGGCGTTTTGACGCACTGGTCGGCTCGTCCGGCATCGTGGTGCCGGCGGATGCCACCGTTGCGGACCTGTCCGTCGGTCAGCAGCAGAAGGTCGAGATCCTTCGGGCGTTGGCCCGGCGGGCCGAGCTCGTCGTCATGGACGAACCCACGGCTCGGCTGGCCGCCGACGAGACAGCGGCGCTGCGCGCCATGGTCCGCCGGTTGGCCGCGGGCGGCACCACCGTGATCTTCGTGTCGCACTTTCTCGACGAGATCCTCGGGCTCGCCGACGTCGTGACGGTCATGCGCGACGGTCGGGTCGTCCGCACCGGGCCGGTGGCGGTGGAGGACCACCGCTCGCTCATCGAAGGCATGACCGGCCGGGCGATGGATGCGGCCTTCCCCGACAAGCGGCTCGCGCCAGCGGGGGCACCGGAGGTCCTGCGCGTGGCGGGCCTGACCCGCCAGGGTTCCTTCGAAGACGTCAGCTTCACCGTGCGCGCCGGTGAGATCGTCGCCATCGCCGGCCTGGTCGGCGCCGGCCGCAGCGAGGTCGTGCGAGCCGTCTATGGCGCGGACCGTGCCGAGCGCGGGGAGGTCACGCTCTCCGGCAAGCCGCTGCGCGCGCGTCATCCGCGACAGGCCATCGCTCGCGGCATCGCGATGATCCCCGAGTCCCGCAAGGACCAGGGACTGCTGATGGGTCGCTCGGTCCGCGAGAACGTCAGCCTGCCGTTCCTGCAGTCGCTGACCAGAGGTGGGCTGGTGCAGTTCGGCAAGGAGCGGCGGGTGGTCGCCGCAGCGCACCCGTGAGGTCGGCGTCCGCGGAGCCACCGCGGAAACAGCGGTCAGCGACCTGTCCGGTGGCAATCAGCAGAAGGTCCTCTTCGCCCGCTCGCTGATGCAGACGCCAGCGCTGCTCATCGCCGACGAGCCCACCCGAGGCGTCGACGTCGGCGCCAAACGCACCATCTACGACCTGCTGGCGGACCTGGCTGCCGGAGGTATGGGGGTGCTCGTCGTGTCCTCCGAGCTGGAGGAGGTACTCGGCCTCGCCCATCGCATCCTCGTGATGCGGGAGGGCCGGCTCGTCGCCGAGCTCGACGGCATGACGGCGACCGAGAACGACGTGATGGCCGCGGCCTTCGGCACCCAGAACCAGCCTTCCCCGCAACCCCGAGGTGACGACGCATGACGACGCAGATGGAGACCACGGCGACGACCGGTACCGCCACGGCGGGCTCGCGGGTCGGCCACTACCTACGCGGCTTCGGCGTGGTGTGGGTCACCCTGCTGCTGTTCCTCGGGTTGACGGCGCAGACCGACAACTTCCTGTCCACCAACAACCTGCGCAACGTCCTGGACCAGCAGTCCACGGTGCTCATCGTCGCCGCGTTCGCCACCTTGGTGGTCATCGCCGGCGGCTTCGACGTGTCACTGTCCGCCGTCTTCATCCTGAGCCCGCTGGTGGCGCTGCAGGTCGAGAACTCCACCGGCTCCGCGGCTCTGATGCTGCTCGCCGGTGTGGGGACCGGCCTGCTCTGCGGGTTGATCAACGGGATCATCGTCACCAGAGCGAAGATCAACTCATTCATCGCCACCCTGGCGACGTCGTTCATCTTCTTCGGCCTCGCCTACCTGGTCAGCAACAAGTCCATCCTGCGGATCCACGACTCGTCCCTGCGAGAGATCGCCTCCACGCGGTTCCTCGGGGTGACCACGTCGACGTGGATCGCCTTCGGTGCGGTCGCGATCGCCTGGATCCTGCTGGAGCGCAGCCGGTTCGGTCGCTACGTCTTCGCCGCCGGCGGCAACCCGGAGGCGGCGCGGCTGGCGGGAGTTCCGGTGGAGCGGGTGCAGGCCCTGACCTTCGCCCTGGCCGGTCTTGCCGCCGGACTCGCCGGGACGCTCAATGCACTCCGCACGCTGTCCGCGCAAGCCTCGGACGACTTCACCTTCGTCTTCGCGGTGATCGCCGCCATCGTCGTCGGTGGTACGTCCATCGCCGGTGGCGCCGGGGCGGTCTGGCGCAGCGTGGTCGGTGTCTTCTTCATCGCCTTCCTCGTCAACGGGTTCAACCTCAACGGGGTGGACCCGATCTACCAGCGGATCATCCAAGGCGGCGTGATCTTGGCGGCGGTCGGCATCGACTCGTGGAGCCGGTCCCGAAAGGCCTGACCGGTTCCAGCTCCCACTAGCTCACAACAGGAGGAATGCCTTGTCTCGCATCGTGCAGTTCGATGAGGTCGACGGAGTCAGGAAGCTCGACGTCGCCGAGGTCACGCCGGAAGCTCCCGGTCCGGGCGAGGTTCGTTACCGGGTGAGTGCCTTCGCCCTCAACCGGTCCGACCTTCTCTTCCTGAACGACGAGCACTACTCGATCGCCCCCAAGCTGCCGTCGCGGATCGGCACCGAGGCGTGCGGCGTCGTCGACGCGGTCGGCGAAGGAGTCACCCGCTTCGCCGTGGGCGACCGGGTCACCTCGATCCCGTTCCACAACGACGCCGGGACCGACCGAGGCGTCGCGGGCGAGTTCGCGATCACGCCCGAGCGCTACCTGATGCCGTGGCCGGACGGGCTGTCGGCCGAGCAGGCGACCGCGATCACCATGCAGTACCTCACCGCGTACTACCCGCTGCACGAGATCGCCCAGCTCGGGGCGGGGGACAGCCTGCTCGTCACGGCCGCGTCCAGCAGCGCGGGGCTGGCGGCAATCCAGCTCGGGCGCCTGCTCGGCGCGGACGTCATCGCGCAGACGCGCACCGGCGCCAAGGCCGACGCGCTCCTGGCGGCGGGCGCTCACGTCGTGATCGCCTCCGACACCTCCGACCTCGCGGCGGAGATCCTGCGACCACACGGGCGGCAAGGGCGTGCGCGTCGCCTACGACCCGGTCGGTGGCAACTTCGTCGACAGGTACGTCGAGGCGCTGACGCCGCGCGCGCAGGTCTTCCTCTACGGAACGCTCAGCGACGACCGGGTGAACTTCGGGATGGTCGAGCTGGTCCGCAAGCAGCCGACGATCTACCCGCACTCGCTCTACAACCACGTCTGCCACCCCGACGAGGTGCAGCGCGGCGTGGAGTTCCTGTCCGCGCACCTGTCGGCCGGCCGGCTGCGGCCGGTCATCGACACGGTCTTCCCGTTCGAGCGGGCCCTGGAGGCCTACGACTACCTGAAGACCAACCAGCAGATCGGGAAAGTCGTGGTCTCCGTCGGATGACGACGTCGAGCTCGCGGTGCCGCACCTCAATGCAGAAGGAAGGTTAGTAGCACGATGACCGAGACGATCAGGTTGGCCGTCGACGTCGGCGGGACGTTCACCGATGTCGTGAAGCTCATCCCGGCGACCGGCGAGCTGGTCTTCGACAAGGTGTCGACCACGCCGGACGCGCCCACGCGTGGCGTGCTCGCGGCGTTCGACCGGGCGAAGGCGCCCATGGCCGACGTCGAGATGTTCACCCACGGCACGACGCTCGGGCTCAACGCGCTGCTGACCCGGCGCGGGGCGCGGGCGGCGGTGATCGGCACGCGGGGCTTCCGCGACGTGTACCTGCTCGGGCCGCACCGACCGGCGCACCAACTACGACATCACCTACCGCAAGCCGGCGGGCCTGGTCGAGCGCTACGACACCTTCGAGGTCACCGAGCGGTCGCTGTTCGACGGCACCGTCCGCACCGCCGTTCGACGTCGAGGACGCTCGCAAGGTGGCGGCCACGATCGCGCGAGCGCGGGTACGACTCGGTCGCGGTGGCGTTCCTGCACTCCTACGCCAACCCGGCGCACGAGCTGGCGATGCGCGAGGTGCTGGCCGAGGTGGCGCCCGACGTGGAGGTCACGCTCTCGCACGAGATGGCGCGTGAGTACCGCGAGTACGAGCGCACCAGCACGGCGGTGCTCGACGCCTACATCAAGCCGATCATGCGGCGCTACCTGCAGGTGCTGCAGGGCGAGCTGGCCGAGGGCGGGTTCACCGGGCGGTTCCTGATGACCCGCTCGGGCGGTGGGTCGATGACCGCCAACCTGGCCAAGGAGCAGCCGGTCAACCTGATCCTGTCCGGCCCGGCCGGCGGCGTGATCGGTGCCGCGGCGTTCTCGCACCTGATCGACGCGCCGAACCTCATCACCATCGACATGGGCGGCACCAGCCTGGACGCCTCCCTCGTCGTCGACTCCGAGCCGGTGCTGTACCAGGGCGCCGAGTTCGAAGGGCTGCCGATCAACACGCCGTCGCTGTACATCCACACGATCGGTGCCGGCGGCGGGTCGATCGCCTGGCTCGACGGTGCTGGCGCGCTCCAGGTGGGCCCGCAGAGCGCCGGCGCCTCGCCCGGCCCGGCGTCGTACGGCAACGGCGGCACCCAGCCGACCTTCACCGACGCCGCACTGGTGCTCGGGTATCTCGGTACCGAGACACCGCTCGGCGGGACGCTGACGCTGAGCAAGGAGCTCGCCGAGAAGGCGCTGGAGCCGATCGCCGCGCGAGCTGGGGATGTCCATCCACGCGCTGGCCCGCGGGATCGTCCGCATCTCCGTCACCAAGATCATGGGCGCCGTGCGGGCCATCACGGTCGAGCTCGGCCGTGACCCGAAGGACTTCGCGCTGCTGTCCTTCGGCGGTGGCGGCGGCCTGGTCGCCGTGGACACCGCGCACGAGCTCGGCATCCCGTCGATCGTCATCCCGCCGGGCCAGGGCGCGTTCTCGGCCCTGGGCATGCTGATGGCCGACGTGCAGCACGACTTCGCGCGCACCTCGGTGACCGCGCTCGCCGGGCTGGACCTGGAGGTTGCGCGGGCCAGCTTCGCCGAGATGGAGCACGAGGCGGTGGCGCTGCTGGTCGAGGAGGGCTTCGACGCCGATCGCCAGCAGATGGCGCGCACCGTCGACGTCCGCTACGCCGGTCAGGAGCACTCGGTCACCGTGGCGTTCCCCGCCGACGGCACCGACGTCGTCGAGGCGATCAGCGGCGACTTCGGCCGGCTGCACGAGCGGCAGTACGGCCACACCCTGGACGACCCGATCGAGATCACGACGTTGCGGCTGCGGGCCACCGGCGTGGTCGACAAGCCCGAGCTGCCGATGCTCGCGCGGCGGACCGAGGGTGCGGCCCGAGCCGGTGGGCACGCGGTCGGTCTACGTCTCGGCCGACGAGCCGGACGTCGCCTATGCGCTGTACACGCGCGAGGCCCTGCTGGCCGGCGACGTGATCACCGGTCCGGCCGTGATCGCCGAGCACACCGCCACCACGGTCATGCACGCCGGCGACGTCCTCGAGGTGGGGCCGTACGGCGAGCTGGTCATCACGATGAAGAACGACTCCGGAGAGGGTGTGCGATGAACGACTCCATCACCATCGAGGTCATCCGCCACGGCATGCTCGCCGCGGCGGAGGAGATGGCGCGCAACCTGTGCCGGACGGCCTACAACACGGTGGTCTACGAGATCCACGACTACGGCATCGGGCTCCACGACGCGAGCGGCGACGTGGTGGCCGACGCTCCCGGCATCGCCGTGTTCACCCGCGGCAACGACCACGGCATCAAGAAGGCGCTGGAGTTCCTCGGCGCCGATGCCATGGAGCCCGGGGACGTCTTCATCCTCAACTACCCGTACTGGTCCTCGGCGCACACGCTGGACACGCTGGTCTTCGCGCCCATCCACGTCGACTCCGCGCTCATCGGGTTCGCCTCGTGCCGGGTGCACGTGCTGGACCTGAAGCAGAAGGACGCCGGCTACGTGCTGGACTCCACCGACATGTACCAGGAGGGCATCTTCTTCCCGGTGACCAAGGTCTACCGGCGCGGGGTGGCCAGCGACGACTTCTTCAACATCGTCCGGTTCAACAGCCGGATGCCCGAGCGCACCATCGGCGACATCCAGGCGCAGGTGTCGGCCTGCGTCACCGGCGTTCGCCGGATCCAGGAGATCGCGGACAAGTACGGCGTCGAGACGCTGCAGTGGCGCCATGGCCGCGATCAACGACCACGGCGAGCGGCTGGCCCGCCTGGCCCTGGCGAAGCTGCCGAAGGGCACCTGGACCGCGTTCGACTTCGTCGACAACGACGGCGTCGACCTGGACCGGCCGATCAAGATGAACGTCACCGTCACCATCACCGACGACGAGATGGTCGTCGACTGGACCGGCAGCGACCGGGATGTGCGCGGCCCGATCAACCTGCCGCTGGGCATGACCGAGGCGTTCTGCGCGCTCATCTTCAAGTCGCTGACGACGCCGGACAGCCCGGTGGTGGCCGGCAACTTCCGGCCGCTGCGGGTCGTCACCGAGCCGGGCTCGGTGATGCACGCGGTGCCGCCGATGCCGACCTTCACGATGTGGACCGGCCTGCTGGGCGGCGAGGTCATCCTCAAGGCGCTGGCGCAGGGCATGCCCGACCTGGTGCCGGCCTGCTCCGGCGGCGACGTCTGCTCGATGATGGGCCTCGGGCATCAACCCGCGCAACGGCGAGGCCTGGCTGGAGGCCACCAACGAGGCGGTCGGCTTCGGCGCCCACGCCGGCGGCGACGGCGAGGACGGGATCATGCACCTGTCCGAGCCGGGCTGCCGCAACAACCCGGTCGAGGTGCTCGAGACCAAGTCGTCGATGTTCATCGAGTCCTACGGCTACCGCCAGGACACCGGCGGCGCGGGGCGTAACCGCGGCGGCGTCGGCATCGGTCGCGCCTACCGCTTCGAGGCGCCGGCCGAGGGCATCTGCCTGGTCTACAAGACCGAGTCCAAGCCGTGGGGCATCGACGGCGGCAGCGTCGGCACCAACAACCACGTGGTCCTCAACCCCGGCACCGACCGCGAGGTCATCAAGGGCGGCAGCTACAACCACATGGAGGCCGGCGACGTGCTGGTCAACAACACCGGCGGCGGTGGCGGCTTCGGCAACCCGTTCGACCGCGAGCCGGAGCGGGTCGCCGCCGACGTGCGCAACGGATTCGTCAGCGTGGCGGCGGCGATTCGGGACTACGGCGTGGCCGTCGATCCCGATACTTTCCAGGTCGACCAGTCGGAGACCGAGCGGCTGCGAGCCACTGCCGCGGCGGTCTGAGAGAGCGGATGTCTGCTGTGCCTACGGGGAGTCTGACCATCACCAACGCCCTCATCTTCGATGGGGTGTCGGCCGAGCTGTCCGAAGGCGCGATCCGCGTCGAGGACGGCGTGATCGTGGAGGTGGGCGGCTCCCCGTCGGCCTCGGGGGAGTCGGGCCAGGTGCTCGACGCCCGGGGCGCGGTGGTCGTGCCCGGTCTCATCGACGCGCACTTCCACGCGTACGGCATCGAGCTGGACATGATCAAGCTCGAGGGCAGCCCGCTCAGCTACATCGCGCTGAAGGGGTCGCGGCGCCTCGGGGGAGCGCTGCGACGCGGTTTCACCACGGTGCGCGACGTCGCTGGTGGCGACGCCGGTCTGGCGAAGGCGATCGCCCAGGGTTTGTTGGCTGCCCCGCGCTACCTGTACACCGGGGCGGCGCTCAGCCAGACCGGTGGCCACGGCGACGCGCGTCCGGGCGATGCGGACGTGTGCGCGGGTGGCTGCCACACCATCGAGGTCGTCGACGGCGCGGACAACATCCGGGTCGCGGTGCGGGACCGGCTGCGACGCGGGGCCCACGCCATCAAGATCATGACCTCGGGTGGCGTGGTCTCGTTGACGGACCCGATCCGCGTTCCGCAGTACTCACCCGAGGAGGTGCGGGCGGCCACGGATGAGGCCACCCGGCGTGGCACCTACGTGGCGGCGCACGCCTACTCGCCGGAGGCGATCGTGCACTCCGTCGAGAACGGCGTGCGGTCCATCGAGCACGGGAACCTGCTGGACGCGCCGACCGCGGAGCTGATGGCGGCGCACGGCGCGTTCCTGGTGCCAACGCTCGCGGCCTACGACGCGATGAACCGGCGCGGCGACGAGATCGGGCTCGTGCCGATCGCCGCCGCGAAGAACCGTGAGGTGTTGGACGCGGGGCAGCAGGCGGTCGCGATCGCCCGCGCGGCCGGGGTCCGGATCGGGTTCGGGACCGACCTGATGGGCGAGCTCGAGGACGACCAGCTGCAGGGCCTGCGCCTGCAGGTCGCGGCCGACGGCGTGCTCGGGGTGCTGCGGTCGGCGACCTCGGTCAACGCCGAGCTCATCGGCCGGAGCGACCTCGGGCGGATCGGCGTCGGCGCGGCCGGCGACCTGCTGGTGCTCGACGGCAACCCGTTCGAGAACGCCCGAGGTGCTGTGGACCGAGTCGGAGGGGCGGATCGTGGTCCAGGCCGGCAACGTGGTCTGACCACAACCTCAGCTGAGCCCACAGAGTTAGCTGACCTACGACCGTCGAGCGGAAGCCTGGACTGACCAGGCTTCCGCTCGATTGACTTTGCGGGCCGGTATGGCGCGGGCCGGTCAGGCCCCGGGCTTCCAGACCATCAGGACCAGGATGACCAGCCACATCACAGCGATGACGTTGGACAGCGCGGCGATGCGCCCGCGCGGCACCTCTACGGCGGTCTCCGACGCAGCGTTGGCCTCCATCGCGGCGAGGGCCCGGCGCTGATCCGGCTCGACGAGCGCGAAGAGCAGCACCAGGGCGACGACGAACAGCGTCATCGAGATGGTCAACCACTGCTGGTCGAAGATCTTGCGTCCGAGCTCCAGCCCGAACAGGAACACCAGCAACGACAACATCCCGTAGATGCGCGTGGTGCGGTGCAGGAATCGGACCACCGCGACGTCGCCTTGACGGATGTAGCGGGGCGCCGACGTCATGGCGATCGTCATCGGGCCGAGGAAGAAGATCGCGGTGCCGATGTGCAGCCAGAGAAACAGGTTGTCCATGCGGCGGATCCTACTGACCGCGCAGGCTGCTGACCGCGCCATGGCGTGCGAGGGCCTGCGCAGATCGGCGCACCCCGACGCGTCGGTGAAGGCCGATATCGAGGCGGGTGTGGCGCCGGGCCGCGCCGCGGTCCTTGTGACCGGGCACCGCGCTCTCTGCTCACGTGCAGGGCTGGAGATCGACCACGTTCGCATCTTGTGCGGCCGCTCGTCGTGCGGCTATCGGCCGCTATTCGCGGGGTGGTGCTCGGCCGACAGGTGGTCGCGGTCGCCGGGTGGGTGTTGCCAGTGGGGTGGCGGCGGCGCGGTGATGGTGCGGGTGCCGCGGGTGGCGGTGATGGAGCCGTCGGGGTGGCCGTGGAGGGTCCAGCCGCCTTCGTGGACGGCCATGTGATGCGGGGTGCAGAGCAGGAGCAGGTTCTGCAGGTCGGTGGGGCCGCCGTCGACCCAGTGGGTGCGGTGGTGGGCGTCGGTCCAGCGCCCGGGCCGGTCGCAGCCGGGGAAGCGGCAGGTGCCATCGCGCAGCAGGAGGGCTTTGCGTAGGGCGGCGGGGATGATGCGGGTGGCGCGGCCGACGTCGAGGATCTGGGACGGGCCGTTGGTCAGGACGCGGGTGAGTGCGGCGTCGCAGGCGATTCGGCGGGCGGTCTCGGCGGGGATCGGCCCGGCCCACTCCAGCTCGGCGCCCGGGCCGGCCGGGGCGCTCGGGATGCTCGGGCTGCCGGGGGCGTGTTGGAGGGTGGGCAGGTCGACGGTGACGAGCAGGTGCGGCTTCATGCCGCCCTGTATGGGGAGGTCGCCGGCGTCGAGGGCGCGGCGGCACAGCTCGACGAGGGCGTCGGCCATCCGCTGGCTGGCGGGACGCGTGTCGTCGGGGGTGGGGGCGGCGAGCGGGTGCAGGGCGGCGAGGACGGTGGCGCCGGCCTCGGGGTCCAGGGCGCCGTCGACGTCGACCATGCCCCAAAGGGTGGGCACCACGCGCAGCCGGCGCCGGTCGACCATCTGCCCGGCGTCGGCGAGTGCGCCGTCGGGGTCGACGGCGTGGCGCAGGCGCCGGGTGACGTGGCGCAGCCGTGCCGGGTCGTAGTCGGGGCGACGCCGACGAGGAACTCCTCCACCGGCGGCGGTGGCTTCGGGGCCGACCTGCTCGGCGAAGGCGCTGATCACGGCGGCGTGCGGGTAGGTCACGTCACCGCCGGCCAGCGCCGCGGCGAGGCGGGGCAGCGCGTCGAGCTGGTGGGCGACCTTGACGTGTTGGTGGGCGGCGCCGGGGGCGATCCGGCAGAAGTGCCGCAGCCACGCCCCGGTGGACAGCGCCCCGTCGTCCGCGCAGGCGCCGCGAGCGTCGAACACCGCCAAACGGCGGGTGAACTCAAACGCGAGGCGGGCCGCCGCCCGTTGCAGCTCCACCAGGTCTGCGGCCAGCGCCACGTTCGGGACGTCGCGCAGGTCCTCGGTCGCGAGCTCGTCGAGCGCCGACGCCAATCCCCCCACGTGCGCCACCCCCCGATGGCTCGCGACCCGAACGTATGTTCGAATGGTACTGGCGCCCACCAGGGGTGTCGAGATGCTTCGGCGAGCTCTGTGGACAACACGCAACAGCCGCCGCGACCCTCATCGTGAAGGTCGCCGAATCGTTGTCCAGCGGCATTTCACGCACCATGAGGCGTACCGCCCTCGCGCGGTTTTCGTAAGGCATACCGCCCTCGGGCGGTCGTCGTGGCGCGGATGGGGTTTGATCCAGCCCAGGTGAGGTCGCCGCAGACAGCGGTCGCCGTCAGTCTCCGACGAGCAGGTCCTCGAACGGAGTCAGGTCCTCGAAGGGGTCAATGCGGCCAGCTGCCGGCCGGCCACTGATCAGCCCAGCAAGTTCGCCGCCCGCCCGGTCGATCCGAGCGGTGAGCGCGCGGCTGCCGCCGCCCTCGCTACCCCAGTCCGAGGTGGCCGCGTAGACGGCCGTCGGCACGACGACCGCATGCAGGTACGCGAACATCGGCCGCAGCGCATGTTCGAGCGCGAGCGAGTGCCGCTCCGTCCCGCCGGTCGCCGCCATCAGCACCGGCTTCCCGGTGAGGGCGTCGGCATCGAGGACATCGAAGAACGTCTTGAACAAGCCGCTGTAGGAGGCGGTGAAGATCGGTGTCACCGCGATCAGCCCATCGCTGTCGACCACGTGGTCGATCGCCGTACGCAGGTTCGGGGCGGCGAAGCCCGTCAGCAGGTTGTTGGTCAGGTCCTGCGCAAGGTCGCGGAGCTCGATGACCTCGACGCTCGTCGGTGACCCCTGGGCTTCGAGGGCACGCTGCGTGGCCTCGGCCAGCCGGTCGGCGAGCAGGCGGGTCGAAGACGGCTGGCTCAGCCCCGCGGTGACCACGGCGAGCTTTCGGGCCGTCATCGGAGGCTCCCGGTCAGCGTCGCGTCACCGGCACCGTCGGCGGCAACCGCAGCAACATCGGCCGCCGCACCAGCAGCCGCACCAGCGGCGGCACCTTCAGCAGCCGCCTTCAGGCTCGCGTGCGTCGGCCCATCAGGCACGTGCGCGGGTCGCAGCGCGGCGAGCTCCTTGCGCAGCACCGGCACCACCTCCTCGCCGAGCAGGTCGAGCTGCTCCAACACGGTCTTCAGCGGCAGCCCGGCGTGGTCCATCAAGAAGAGCTGACGCTGGTAGTCGCCGAAATGCTCGCGGAAGGTGAGCGTCTTGTCGATCACCTGCTGGGGGCTGCCGACCGTCAGCGGCGTCTGCTCGGTGAAGTCCTCCAGCGAGGGGCCGTGCCCGTACACCGGCGCGTTGTCGAAGTACGGCCGGAACTCGGTCACCGCATCCTGCGAGTTCTTGCGCATGAACACCTGGCCGCCGAGACCGACGATCGCCTGATCGGCGCGTCCGTGGCCGTAGTGCTCGAACCGCGACCGGTAGAGCTCGATGAGCCGGACGTAGTGGTTGGTGGGCCAGAAGATGTGGTTGGCGAAGAAGCCGTCGCCGTAGTACGCGGCCTGCTCGGCGATCTCCGGGCTGCGGATCGAGCCGTGCCACACGAACGGCGGCACGCCGTCGAGCGGACGCGGAGTCGAGGTGAAGGACTGCAGCGGGGTGCGGAACTTGCCCTCCCAGCTGACGACGTCCTCGCGCCAGAGCCGGCGCAGCAGGTGGTAGTTCTCGATCGCCAGCGGGATCCCGTCGCGGATGTCCTTGCCGAACCACGGGTAGACCGGCCCGGTGTTGCCGCGCCCCATCATCAGGTCCACCCGGCCGTCGGCCAGGTGCTGCAGCATCGCGTAGTCCTCCGCGATCTTCACCGGGTCGTTCGTGGTGATGAGCGTGGTCGACGTCGACAGGATGAGGCGTTCGGTGCGCGCGGCGATGTAGCCGAGCATCGTGGTGGGGGAGGACGGCACGAACGGCGGGTTGTGGTGCTCACCGGTCGCGAACACGTCCAGGCCGACCTCTTCAGCCTTCAGCGCGATCGTCACCATCGCCTTGATCCGCTCGGCTTCCGACGGCGTCCGTCCGGTCGTCGGATCGGTGGTGACATCGCCAACCGTGAAGATTCCGAACTGCATGCCAGCTCCCGCCTGCGTCTCTGCCGAGCAAATCGAGTTGAGTCTTCAACTACCGTCCCCAACCTTCGCACCCGAAGGACTATTCCTGCACGGCGACCTCGCTGACCCGTCGCGTCTCGCCGGTGAAGGCCGCCGTCGTAGCCGCCAGCACCAGGACGCCTGCGGTCACGACAAAGGCGGCTTCGTATGACACCTGGTCGGCAAGTGCGCCTGCGATCAGGGGACCGCCGATCGAACCCGCGTCGCCGGCCATCTGGTAGCCGGCGACCACGCTGCCGCCCCGTCCACCCGCCACGTCCCCGACGATGGCGGCCGGCGCTACGTTGAGCATCCCCGAACCGGCGCCCAGCAGGACCATCGCCACCAGGTAGCCGATCAGGTTGGGCGCCGCGATCAACGACATCATGGCGACCGCGGACACCAGCGAGCCGGTGATGAGAATCGGTCGACGACCACGGGTGTCGACCATCCGACCGGCCGGGAGCAGCGCGAGCCCATTGATCGCGGCGACGATGACGAAACCGACGCCCACCCATACGGAGTCGCGGTGCAGCGACTCGACGACGAACAGCGGGATGAGTGAGCTGCGGACGCCGATGGCTGCCCAGTTCTGCCCGAGGTTGGCCAGCAGCGCCGCCCGGTACGCCGGGGCACGCAGGGCGTCCAGCAGTGATGTGCGGCCGGCCTTGGCGGCGTCGGACTTCTCGGCGGACCCCGGCGCGACCGGCGCTCGCAGCATCAGCAGGCCGACGACTCCCGCCACCGCGAGCGTCGCGGCGTAGACGAAGAACGGCGCCCGGATCGATACCGTGGCCAGCACCCCGCCGATCGCGGGCCCGGAGATCCCGCCGACCAGGAACCCGCCCTGGAACAGTCCGACCGCCCGACCACGCTGGTCGGCCCGGACCGTGCGCAGCAGCAGGCTCATCGCGCTGATCGAGAACATCGCCGAGCCCACGCCGCCCACGCCGCGCAAGACCAAGAGCTGCTCGTAGCTCTGGCTCAGGCCGGCTAGCGCGCTGCTGACGGCGACAACCCCGATGCCGACACTGAGCATCGTCCGCTCACCGACGCGGTCGACGAGCCGGCCAGCGAACAACGCCGAGACGAACCGCATCAGGGCGAACGCGCTCAGCACCGCGCCCACCGAGGCCTTGTCGACCCCGAAGCTGCGCGCGAACAGCGGAATGACGGGCGCCACGACGCCAAAGCCCACCGCGACCGAGAACGACACCGCCGTCAGCGCGGCGACCTCACGGGGCAGGTCGCGGAAGGGGCTACGGGGCACGAAGGTTCATCCTGGCACGAGCGTACCCGGCGTCGAGCCTTCGCCGAGGCCGCACAGTGTCAGCTCGGTCTGCGTATTTGCTCATACGCGAGTTCGGGCGTCTCAGAACGAGGGGAAACGATCGATGCTGCAGAAGATGGACGGCGTCGGTGTCACGCGATCATGCGCGCCACGTCACGCGGACACGGCCAAGCGTAGGGCCGATCCCCACTGATGCCGTCGAAGCACATTGCCCTAGCGACGGTAATCGTCCCCGTACAGCCCCTTGACTGCGCACGCGCCCATCCGTGGCGTCCACGCCACTGGCTGAGTAGGGGCTCATGAGGTCCTACCGTTCGCGCACCGTATCCGTTCTCATCGCTGCCGCGGTTCTGGCTGGCCCGGCATTCGTGACTGCGGCGACCGCGGCCCCAGCCAAACCCAGCTCGACCATCGGTGCCGAATCAGCGGGCGACCCCTATTTTCCCAACCTGGGGAACGGCGGGTACGACGTCCAGCACTACGACATTGCCTTCACCTATGACCCCTACAAGACGCAGAAGCCGAGGAGCTGGTAGGCGTCCGGTCAGTCTCGTCTCTCGTACCCTCGACGGATGGCCCGCTATTTCGATGTCCACCCACGCAACCCGCAACCGCGCACCATCGCGCAGGTGGTGGACCTGCTGCGAGCCGGCGCACTTATCGCCTATCCCACCGACTGCTGCTACGCGCTGGGATGCGGCCTGGACAGTCCGGACGGCAGTGAGCGAATCCGCCGGATCCGGTCGCTCGATGAGCGCCACCACTTCACTCTTGTGTGTTCCGATTTCGCGCAGCTAGGCCAGTTCGTGCAGCTGGACAACGCCCCGTTCCGCGCTATCAAGGCAGCGACTCCCGGCCCCTACACGTTCATCCTGCCTGCGACCAAGGAGGTCCCGAGGCGGCTCGCACATCCGAAGAAGAAGACCGTCGGCGTGCGATTCCCTGACCATCCGGTCGTGCTGGCGTTGCTACGCGAGCTCGGCGAGCCGCTGGTGTCCAGCACCTTGCTGCTGCCGGACGCCGATGAGCCGATGACAGAGGGCTGGCAAATCAAGGAGCAGCTCGGTCATGTGGTCGACGCAGTGGTGGACGCCGGAGACTGCGGCACGGAACCGAGCACGGTCGTGGACTGGTCGGACGGGTACCCGGTAGTCACGCGTGTCGGCGCCGGAGATCCGACCCGCTTCCAGTAGCCACCAGACGCGTCAGGCGGTGCGCCGCCGAGCCCGCCGCGTCCGCAGGTAGTCGCTCACCACGTAGTCCCCGAGGTTGCTCCCCGACGAGGAGAACACCCGCCCGCCGTTGCGTCGGGCCACCTCGTCGACGAACTCGACCAGCCCCGGCTCGTCCGCCAGCATGAAGATGTTGAGCGTGGCCCCACGGCGGGTCATCTTGTCGACCTCGGCGAGTGTCAGCGTCAAGGTCTGCCGGGTCGGTGGCCAGTCGAACGCATGGCCGCCGCCAGGCTCCAGGTGCGCCGTCGGCTCACCGTCGGTGACCACCATCACGATCGGTTCGAAGTCGGGGTGGTGGTCGAGGAACCGCCCGGCGATCATCAGCGCGTGCTGCAGGTTGGTGCCCTGCACCATCTCCGCGTCCAGGCCCACCAGCTCGGCCGGGTTCACCACCCGGGCGTAGTTGCTGAAGCCGATGACCTGCAGCGCATCGGTCGGGAACTGGCTGCTGACCAGCGCGTGCAGGGCCAGCGCGGTCGACTTGGCCACGCCCCACGTTCCGCGCAGCGTCATCGACCACGACTGGTCGACCAGCAGGCAGACCGCGGCCGACGTGCGACGCTCGGTCTCGACGACCTCGAAGTCGTCGACTGCCAGCCGTAGCGGGACGTCGCCCCCTCGGCGCACCGCGTTCGTCAGCGTCCGGACGACGTCGATGGGCTGGGAGTCGCCGTAGCGCCATCCCCGGGTGGCGCCGGTCGCCTCGCCGGCCGCACCGGCGTCGTGCACGTCGTGGCTGCCGCGCCCCGCAGCATCGAGCGAGGCGAAGACCCGCCGCAGCGCGGTCGCGCCGAGTCGCCGGATCGCCTTCGGGGTCAGCTCGAGCTGGCCGCCCGTGCGCTTCAGGTAGCCCTGGCGCTCCAGCTCGCGCTCCAGCCGCTGCAAGGCCTCCAGGTCATCCACCGCCCGCCGGCCGAGCGCGCGGCGGACCGCCTCCTCGTCGACGTCCGCGAGGGAGGCCCCCGGGTAGTCCTGGGCGAGCGTCGAGGCGATCTCGTCGAGGTCGGCCAGCTCCTCCAGCGCGGTCGTCGCGTCACCCAGACCCAGCGGCGTCTCGCCCTTCATCCGCTCCCGCCCGCCCCAGTCCAGGTCGGGCCGGCGGGCGCGCAGCGCGTCGGTGAGCCGGCCGAGCTCGGCGGCGAGACCCATGTCCTGCAACGCGGAGTCCATCAGCGCCATGAGCTCCTCGCGCTGCTCCGGTGACAGCGAGGCCATCAGGCGCTCGGCCGCTGCAGCCCGCCGAGCGAGGGAGTCGACCAGCTCGTCGAGATCGGCCGGGTCGTCGGGGAACAGGTCGCCGTAGGTGTCCATGAACTCGTCGAACTGCGCCTGGGTGTGCTCGCCGCGTGCGTCGGCGTCGAGCATCTCGTTGAGCGCGGCGAGCATGTCCTTGACCCGGGCCATCGACTCGGGGTCACCGCCGGACAGCGCGTCCTTCATGCCCCGGAAGCGGCTGTCCAGCACCTCGGAGCGCAGCAGGTCCTGCAGCTGCTCGAAGGTCGCGCGGGCGTCGGGGGAGCGCCAGTCGTAGTCGGCGAGGTCGCGCACGGCCCGCGCGGTGTCGGCGGGAAGGGCGTCGAGCTCGTCCTCCCGCATCCGGGCATCGTCGCCAGGGTCGGGGAACAACGCGGCGCGCTCCTGGCCGATCGCCGTGTCGAGCAGCTCGCGGATCTCCTCCAACGTCCCATCGAGGCGCCCCCGGGTCCGCACCGCGCGCTGACGCCGGCGAACCGCGTGCGCCAGGTCGTCCAGCCCGCGCAGCCCGTCCGTCCCGCGCCGGAGCAGGTCGCGCAGCGCCTGAGCCGGCGTGGCGCCGTCGAGCACGTCATCGCCGAGCTCATCGAGCGCGCGCGCCGGGTCGTACGGAGGCGCCAGCGGGTCGGGCCCGTCATGGAAGGGTCCGTAGCGGTAGCGGGGGATGCTCATCCGCCGCGCCTGCCGGTCATTCCCGGTCGCGCTTGCCTTCGAAGACGACGCGCAGCGCGTTGGTGCCAGACAGTACGGTCACCAGACCGACCGCCCACCACCACGGCAGGTCGGCCTTGAGCATCGTGGACGTGCCGAAGACGCACAGGACCAGCCAGACCGCGCCCTCGACGATCAGTGCCTGCTTGGTACCGCGAATCGCGTACTTGGCCAGGAACTTCGGCCAGCTCTCCGCGCGCGTGCGCCGGCCCTTGCGGGGCGGCGGGTTGTCCAATGCAGCGTCCAGTGCCGCCTGGTCGTGTTCGGACAGCTGCTCGGACGGCTCCTGCAGCACGTCCTCCGTGGTCGGCGCGGTGGGCGTCTTCGGCTGCTCAGGCCCCATAGAGGATGCCTCCGTCGGCGTCGTCGTCACTGGTCTCCTTGCTGATCCGCCTGGTGAGATAGAGCCCTTCCATGGCGAACTCCAGTGCGGCCGCGGCGAGCCCCGGCGACTCCGATCCGTCCATGGCGAGTCGGCTCATCATCGCAGCAAGTCCGCTGATCGGCCCCACGCGCGCCAGCAGCTCGGTCGCCGCGACGGTCTCACCGGTCTCCACCACGGCGCCGTCGTCGAACCGCGCCACCAGGGCCGAAAGATCGGCGCCGCCCAGGGTGTGCCGGTACACCTCGGCAGTGGCCCTGCGGAGCAGGTGGGCCAGCACCTCGTGCTCGCGGCCCTCCTCGCTCACCTCGAACTCCACCTTGCCGCGGAGCGAGTCGATGATCGGTGCCAGGTCGCTCATCCGGGCGACCGGGCGGTCCTCACCGGTCAGTGCCGCCCGGCGCATCGCGGCCGCGGCGACGGTCTGCAGTCCGGCCACAGCGAACCGGGCGGACACTCCGGACCGGGCGTCGACGGCAGTGGACTCGCGCACCAGCCGGGTGAACCGCGCCACCACCTCGACCAGGTGGTCCGGCACGACCTCGCCGACGGCCGCCTCCTGGCGGAGCAGGTCGAGCTCGTCGGAGAGCGCCCGCGGATAGTGCGTCCGGACCTCGGCGCCGAACCGGTCCTTCAGCGGGCTGATGATCCGGCCCCGGTTGGTGTAGTCCTCGGGGTTGGCCGAGGCCACCAGCAGCAGGTCGAGCGGCAGGCGCAGCGCGTAGCCGCGGACCTGGATGTCGCGTTCCTCCAGGACGTTGAGCAGCGCCACCTGGATCCGCTCCGCCAGGTCGGGCAGCTCGTTGACGGAGAAGATGCCGCGGTTGGTGCGCGGCACCAGGCCGTAGTGCACCGTCTCCGGATCGCCGAGCGTCCGCCCCTGCGCGACCTTGATCGGGTCGACGTCGCCGATGAGGTCGCCGACGCTGGTGTCCGGGGTGGCGAGCTTCTCGCCGTACCTGGAGTCACGGTGCCACCAGGCGACCGGCAGCTTGTCACCCTCGCTCGCGAGCAGCCGCTGGCAGCGCAGGCAGACCGGCGCGTACGGGTGGTCGTTGATCTCGCACCCCGCGACGACCGGTGTCCACTCGTCCAGCAGGCCGGCGAGGGTGCGGATCAAGCGGGTCTTGCCCTGGCCGCGCTCGCCGAGCAGCACGAAGTCGTGACCGGCCAGCAGGGCGCGCTCGACCGCAGGCAGCACCGTGGAGTCGAAACCCACGATTCCGGGGAACCGATCGCCGATCGACGAGCCAGTTCGCATGGCGGCCAGCAGGTTGTCGCGCAGCTCAGTCTTGACGCTGCGGTGGACGTGCCCGCTGTCGCGGAGCTCTCGCACAGTGGTAGGGCGCACCGTTCGACCATACGTCGGCATGGTGGCGAGCACGTAGTTCGTGATGTGATCGCCTTAGCTCACCCCATTGAGTGAACGACCGCCCGGACAGGAGGTCAGATGGCGCGACGTCGGCCAGTGCTCGCACTCGACATCGGTGGCACCAAGCTCGCCGCAGCCGTCGTCGACCCGGGTGGCCGGATCCTGTCCACGGTGAAGGTGCCCACGCCGAACGGGCACGAGGCCGATGGTGAGCACCTGTGGCGGCACGTGGTGGGGTTGCTCGGCGAGACCGGGCTCGATGCGATGGGCGCCAAGGCGTTCTTCGGCGTCGGCGTCGGCTGCGGTGGACCGATGAGCTGGCCAGCGGGATCCGTGTCGCCGCTCAACATCGCTGCCTGGAACGACTTTCCACTCCGCGCGAGGTTGCAGGAGCTGTTCCCGAAGATCCCGGTACGCATCCACAACGACGCCGTGTGCGTCGCCGTCGGCGAACACTGGCGCGGCGCCGGTCGCGGCGCTGACAACGTCCTCGGCATGGTCGTGTCGACCGGCGTCGGCGGCGGTCTGGTGCTCGGCGGCCACCTTGTCGATGGGGCCAGCGGCAATGCCGGCCACATCGGCCACGTCATCGTCGAACCCGACGGGCCGCCCTGCTCGTGCGGGGGCATGGGGTGCCTGGAGGCGATCGCCAGCGGCCCGGCGCTGGTCGCGTGGGCGGTGGAGCAAGGCTGGAGTCCCGGCGCCGACTCCACGGCGCGCGGCCTGGCCGCCGACGCCTCGCGCGGGCATCCGGTGGCCCTGCAGGCGCTGAACCGGGCAGGCCGGGCACTGGGACTGGCGATCGCGTCCGCCACGCATCTGCTGGACCTGGAGGTCGTCGCGGTCGGCGGGGGCCTGTCGCAGGCCGGGCCGTTGCTGTTCGATCCACTGCAGGAGACGTTCCGTCGGCACGCCAGGATGGACTACGCCCGCGACCTGCGGGTGGTTCCGGCCGCGCTCGGTCAGGATGCGGGCCTGATCGGTGCCGCGGCGCTCGTGCTGGGCAACGAACGGTACTGGTCCGCGGGCTAGCCGGGAGCGGGCGCTGGTTACCGCTCGACGGAGTCGGCGGCCGCCTCCCGCGCCGCCTGCATCTCACCGCGGCCAAGTCCGGAAGCGGTGGCCAGCCGGATCTCTGGCAGCAGCCAGGTCAGCGCGAAGCCGATGATCGCGATCGGGACCGCCCAGGTGAACACCTGCTGGATCCCGTGGACGTAGCCGCCGACGAACAGCTCCTTCAGCTGCTGCGACGCACCGGCACCGCCGGATCCACCGCTTCCGACCTGGCCGTTGGCCAGGGCGGACAGGAGCTTGTCGCGCGCGACTCCGGGCGAGGTGTGGCTGACGAGGTAGTTGCTCACCCCGTTGGTCAAGATGGCGCCGAACACGGCCACCCCGATCGACCCGCCCATGCTGCGGAAGAAGGTGTTGGAGGCGGTGGCGGTGCCGAGATCGCTGTACGGGACCGCGTTCTGGACGGCGATGACGAGCACCTGCATCACCGAGCCCACCCCGACGCCCAGCACGACCATGTAGGCGGACAGCTCGCCGTAGCTGGTGGTGGCGGAGATGTGGCTGAGCAGCCACAGTCCCACCGTGATCAGCCCCAGCCCCACGATCGGGAAGATCTTGTAACGACCGATCTTGGTGATGAGGCGGCCGCTCAGGACGGACGCAGTGATCACGCCCATCATGAGCGGGATCAGCTGCAGACCCGACGACGTGGGGGACGCGCCCTTGACCAGCTGCAGGTACAGCGGCAGGTAGATGATGCCGCCGAACATGACGCAGCCCACGATGAACGCGATCACGTTGGTCACCGTGAAGGTCTTGTTGCGGAACAGCCGGAGCGGGAGCAGCGGCTCGCTGGCGTACTGCTCGCGGACGACGAACACGCACGAGCAGCACCGCGCTCACCACGAACAGCCCCATGATCTGGACCGAGCCCCAGGCGTACTCCTTGCCACCGAACGACAGAGCCAGCAGAAGCGCGGACACTGCGGCGACCAGGATCCCGGCTCCCGAGTAGTCGACCTTGTGGTCCTGGCGCTGGAACTCGATGTTCAGCACGCTGCTCGTGACGACGAGGGCCACGATGCCGAGCGGCAGGTTGATGTAGAAGACCCAGCGCCAGGTCGCGTGCTGGGTGAAGAACCCGCCCAGCAGCGGGCCGGCCACGCTGGCGAAACCGAACACGGCGCCGAAGTAGCCCTGGTAGCGGCCGCGCTCGCGGGGACTGATGATGTCGCCGACGATCGCCAACGCCAGCGTGATGAGGCCGCCCGCACCGATGCCCTGGATGGCCCGCGTCGCGATGAGCTCGGGCATGTTCTGGCTCGCGCCGGCCAAGGCCGATCCGATGAGGAACACCACGATGGCGAACTGGAACACGCTCTTGCGGCCGTACAGGTCGGAGACCTTCCCGTACAGCGGTGTGGACGCGGTCGAGGTGAGCAGGTAGGCGGTGACCACCCAGGCGAGGTGGTTCTGGCCGCCGAGATCGGCGGTGATCCGGGGCAGCGCGGTCGCCACGATCGTCTGGTCGAGCGCGGCGAGCAGCATCCCCAGCATGAGTCCGGACAGGACTACAAGGATCTGCCGATGGGTCATCGGGTTGCGTTCGTGCGGCGCGGTCATGGTGGCGTCGGTCATGCGTGCGGCTCCTAGGCCTCCGACAGCTCGGCGACGAAAGCCGCCAGCTCCTCAGCGACCCGCTCGGGGCGCTGTACAGGAAGTAGGTGCCCCGCATCGGCTACCGGCACCCAGGCCGCGGTCGGTCGTTCCCCGGCCAGCCGTCGGCCGTAGCCGACGGAGAACACGGTGTCACGCTCGCCCCACAGGAGCAGGGTGGGCGGCGGTGCGACGCCGACCAGCTGCCAGGCGGCTTCGGCCCCGGCCAGGTCGACCACGTCGAGGAAGGCGAGGAGCCCGCGCCGGCCGTCGGCCGTGCGCAGGACCGACGCGTACGCGTCGAGCTGACTCGACGGCACGTCGCCGGCGCCCAGCAGCGCTCTGAGCGCGGCTCGGGTGAGGTCCGGGAACGCCCCGGCCAGCTGGGTGAGGGCAGCGCCCAGCCCGGGGACCAGCAGCGCGGCCACGGCCGGTGGCGGCCACAGCTGGGTGTGGATCGGCGCGGCGAGCAGGGCCATCCCGGCGACCCGGTCCGGTGCCTGAGCCGCCAGGTGCACCGCCACCGTGCCGCCCAGCCCATGACCGGCCACGACGACACGGGGCACGTCAAGGGCGTCAAGGAGGTCGACGAAGAGCGCCGCCTGACCGCCCAGGTCGGTGCGACGGCGGGGCACCTCGGATCGGCCGAGGTAGGCCAGGTCGGGCGCGATCGTCCACGTCGCAGCCGCGAGGTCGCACATGACGTCCGTCCACAGGTGGGACGTCGTGCCGGCGCCGTGCAGCAGCAGCACCGGCGGAGCATGCGGAGCGGTGGCCGTAGGTGACGACGTGCAGCCGGACGCCGCCGACCACGTGGTCGGCGCCGGGCAGCCCGTGCTCGACGTGCATCTCCCCATCCTGACACCGCTGTGCGCGTGGGTGCTGTGGCAACGCGGGCCGAGTACCGCGTTCGACTGCATCCGATGGGAGACTGATGACCATGAACATTCCCAGCGAGGCGCCGACCGGCGGCGTCACTCTCGCCGACATCCAGGCGGCCCGGGTGCTGCTGGCCGGCGTGACCCGGGTGACGCCGATGGAGGGCTGCGATCCGCTGTCGGAGCGCGTCGGCGGCCCGGTGCACCTCAAGTGCGAGAACCTGCAGCGCACAGGTTCGTTCAAGCTGCGCGGTGCCTACGTGCGGATCGCTGGGCTGACCCCGCAGGAGCGGGCGCGCGGCGTGGTCGCGGCCAGCGCCGGCAACCACGCGCAGGGGGTCGCCCTCGCCGCCACCCTCGTCGGCACGAAGGCGATGGTGTTCATGCCGGAGGGAGCGCCGCTGCCCAAGGTCGCGGCGACGCGGGGATACGGCGCGCAGGTCCAGTTCACCGGCCACACCGTCGACGACTGCCTCGTGGCCGCCCGCCAGTACGCGAGCGAGACCGGCGCGGTACTGATCCACCCCTTCGACCATCCGGACGTGGTGGCGGGCCAGGGCACGGCCGGGCTGGAGATCTTGGAGCAATGCCCTGAGGTGAAGACCGTCGTGGTCTCCGTCGGTGGCGGGGGCCTGGCCGCCGGGATCGCCGTGGCGATCAAGTCACTGCGGCCGGACGTGCGCATCGTCGGCGTGCAGGCGGCCGCGCTCGCCGCGTTTCCCCCGTCGCTGGCCGCCGGGCACCCGGTCGTGGCGAATGCCCGAGCGACCATCGCGGACGGCATCGCCGTCCGCCGTCCCGGCGACCTGACCTACGGGCTCGTCGAACGCTACGTGGACGAGATCGTCACCGTCTCCGAGGAGGCGCTGTCCGAGGCGCTGCTGCTGTGCCTGGAGCGGGCCAAGATGGTGGTGGAGCCGGCGGGCGTCGCGACCGTTGCCGCCTTGATGGACAACCCGGGCGCCTTCGCCCCGCCGGTCGTGGCGGTGCTGTCGGGCGGCAACATCGACCCAGTGGTGCTGCTGGAGGTCATCCGGCACGGCCTGGTCGCGTCGGGGCGGTACCTCGCCTTCCGGGTGCTGGTGCCGGACCGGCCCGGAGCACTCGCCCGGCTGCTCGGCGTGCTGGCCGACGCGGGGGCGAACGTGCTGGACGTGGTGCACGAGCGCACCAGCCTCAAGCTGCACCTGGGCGAAGTCGAGGTCGCGCTGCAGATCGAGACCCGAGGACCTGACCATTCCGAAGAGGTGCTCCGCACGCTGCGTCAGGCGAACTATCCGCCGACGTTCTCCTGACATCGACGTTCGTCTGACGCCGACGTTCTCCTGATAGAGAAAAGCGGTTGGTCGCGGTGATGGCACCGTCATACGGTGGGCGGCGGCCTGGTGCGAATGATCGAGAAGGGGATGCACGATGACCGAGCAGAACTCCGCGCCGCCAGTGGCGGTGGCTCTGGGAGCCCAGGGCAGCGCCCCGCTTGGCGGATCCGGCTCGGGAGGCATCGTCGCCGAGGGTCTGGTGAAGCATTACGGCGAGGTGCGGGCGCTGGACGGCCTGGACCTGCTGGCGCCCGAGGGCTCAGTGCTGGGCGTGCTCGGCCCCAACGGCGCCGGCAAGACCACCTGTGTGCGGATCCTCACCACGCTGCTGACGCCCGACGCCGGTCGCGCCACGGTGGCGGGCTTCGACGTCGTGCGGGATGCCGAGGCGCTGCGACGCGTCATCGGGCTGTCCGGGCAGTACGCCGCGGTCGACGAGTACCTGACCGGCCGCGAGAACCTCGACATGATCGGCCGGCTGTACCACCTGGGCCGGTCGACGGCACGCGCGCGGGCGGACGAGCTGCTGGAGCGCTTCGACCTGACCGACGCGGCGGGCCGGCCGGTGAAGACCTACTCAGGCGGCATGCGGCGCCGGCTCGACCTGGCCGGCAGCCTGATCGCCCGGCCGCGGCTGGTGTTCCTCGACGAGCCGACCACGGGCCTCGACCCGCGGAGCCGGCTCGGCATGTGGGAGGTGATCGCCGAGCTGGTTCGCGAGGGCACGACGATCCTGCTCACCACCCAGTACCTGGAGGAAGCCGACCGCCTCGCCGACTCGATCGCCGTCGTCGACCGCGGTCGAGTCATCGCCGGCGGTACCGCCGACGAGCTGAAGACGCAGGTCGGCGGCGAGCGGCTCGACCTCACGGTGGGGCACGTCGACGAGCTGGCGACCGCCGTCGCGGCGCTCGCCGGGGTCGGTTCGGGGGAGCCGACGACGGACGCGCACACCCGGGCCATCCAGCTGCCGGTCGAGGGCGGGTCCGCGGTGCTCATCGAGGCGCTGCGCCGGCTGGACGCCGCCGGGGTGACCGTGCAGGACATCGGCGTGCGGCGCCCGACCTTGGACGACGTGTTCCTGGCGCTCACCGGGCACGCGGCCGAGGACGCCGACGAGCTGCGAACCTGACGCTAAGACAGGCAAGAAGAAGAAGGGGGACCGGCGATGACTGCTCTCGTCTCCGCACTCGGCGACGGCATGACCGTCACCAAGCGCAACCTCATCAAGATGAAGCGGGTGCCCGACATCGTCGTGTTCACCCTGATCCAGCCGATCATGTTCGTGCTGCTGTTCGCCTACGTCTTCGGCGGGGCGATCAAGGTTCCCGGCGTGAACTACCGCGAGTTCCTGATCGGCGGGATCTTCGTGCAGACGGTGGCGTTCGGCACCATGCTCACCGCCATCGGGCTCGCTGATGACCTGCAGAAGGGGATCATCGACCGCTTCCGGTCGCTGCCGATGGCACGGTCGGCGGTCCTGATCGGCCGGACCACCTCGGACCTGCTGAACAACGGGCTCGTCGTGATCGTCATGTCGGTGTGCGGCCTGATCGTCGGCTGGCGGATCCACGACGGGTTCATCAAGGCCGTGGGTGGCTTCGCGCTGCTGTTCCTGTTCGCCTACTCGATGTCGTGGGTGGCCGCCACGATCGGGTTGGCGGTGCGCAGCGTGGAGGTCGCGCAGAGCGCCGGGTTCATCTGGATGTTCCCGCTGACGTTCCTGTCCAACGCCTTCGTGCCGATCGACTCGATGCCGGGCTGGCTCCAGGCGTTCGCGAACTGGAACCCGATCAGTGCGGTGATCGCCGCGATCCGCGAGCTGTTCGGCAACGTCAACCCGGCGGCACCGCCGGTGAACGCGTGGCCGATGCAGCACGCGATCGTGGCGTCGATCGGCTGGTGCGCGCTGATCCTCGCGGTGTTCGTGCCGCTCGCCATCCGCAAGTACCGGATCGCCGCCGCCCGCTGACGCCAAGACCCTCGCGATCTTGAGGCGTTCTGGCTACGTACGCAACCAGAACGCCTCAAGATCGACGCAAATGGGGGCGCGACGCCGAGTGGGCGCGGTTACAGGTTGCCGCGGAGCTCCTGCTCGCGCTCGATCGCCTCGAACAGGGCCTTGAAGTTGCCCTTGCCGAAGCCCATCGACCCGTGCCGCTCGATGATCTCGAAGAACACGGTCGGGCGGTCCTGCACCGGCTTGGTGAAGATCTGCAGCAGGTAGCCGTCCTCGTCGCGGTCGACGAGGATCTTCAGCTCGCGCAGCGTCTCGACCGGCACCCGGGTCTCGCCGGCCCACGTCGCCGAGCGTGTCGTAGTAGGAGTCCGGCGTGTTGAGGAACTCCACGCCGGCCGCGCGCATGGCCCGGACCGTGGCGACGATGTCGCCGGAGTTCAGCGCGATGTGCTGCATCGCCCGGGCCGCCGTAGAACTCCAGGTACTCGTCGATCTGCGACTTCTTCTTGGCGATCGCCGGCTCGTTGAGCGGGAACTTCACCTTGAGGGTGCCGTCGGCGACGACCTTGGTCATCAGCGCGGAGTACTCGGTGGCGATGTCGTCGCCGACGAACTCCTTCATGTTCGTGAAGCCCATGACGTTGTTGTAGAACGCGACCCACTCGTTCATCTTGCCGAGCTCGACGTTGCCGACGCAGTGGTCGATCGCCTGGAAGAAGCGGGCGCCCGGCTCGACGATCGGGCTCTGGTCACGATAGCCCGGCAGGTAGGGCCCGGCGTAGCCGGAGCGGTCGATGAAGGAGTGCCGGGTCTCGCCGTAGGTGGCGATCGCCGCGCGGATGACCTTGCCGTGCTCGTCCTCCAGCTCGACCGGCTCTTCGAGGCTGGTGGCGCCGTGCGCGACGGCGTAGGCGTACGCGGCGTAGACGTCGGGGACCTCGATGGCGAGGTCGATCGCGCCGTCACCGTGCGCGGTGACGTGCGCGGCGAGCTCGGTGCCTGCCTTGACCGGGGCGTTGAACACGAACCGGGCGCTGCCCGACTCCATCACGTAGGAGGCGATCTCCCGGTTGCCGGTCTCCGGGCCGCTGTAGGCCACGAGCGTCATGCCGAACGCGGTCGAGTAGTAGTGCGCGGCCTGCTTGGCGTTGCCTACGGCGAACACGACGGCGTCCATCCCCTTGACCGGGAACGGGTCGACGTCGACAGCGAGGTCGCTGGATGCGTGGGTATCGTGCTGGCTGAGGTCATGATGCGCTCTTTCCCTGGTGGAGACGGTTCCCTCAAACACATCGGGGCCGTAGCGGAGCATGGCTCTCGCAATACATACTGTGCAACACCCCTGCGTTGCACTGGACAAGATGCTTAGCGGCATCCCCGGTGGGCGGGCCATTTTGTACACCTTGCCCACCCCGTCGGCGAGGTGCCTGCAGGCACGAGCGACCGGAGGACCGACGTGGACCTGGACACCCTCGACGCCAGGCTGCTCACGCTGCTGGCGGAGGAGCCGCGGATCGGCGTGCTCGAGTGCTCACGGCGCCTGTCGGTCGCGCGCGGGACGGTCCAGGCCCGGCTGGACCGGCTGTTCGCCCGCGGGGTGATCCGCGGCTACGGCCCGGACCTGGACCTGGCGGCGGTCGGCTACGTGGTGACCGCGTTCGCCACGCTGGAGATCCGGCAGGGCCGAGGGCGCTCCGTGCGCCGACACCTGGACCAGATCCCCGAGGTGCTGGAGGTCCACACGATCACCGGCACCGGCGACATGCTCTGCCGGATCGTCGGTCAGTCCAACCAGCAGCTGCAGGAGGTCATCGATGCCGTCGTCGACTTCGACGGCATCGTGCGGACGTCCACGGTCATCGCGTTGTCGACGCCGGTGCCCTATCGCGTGCTGCCCCTGCTCCGTCGGGCAGCAGGGGTCGAGGCTGGGGTAGCTCAGCCGGAGTAGGGCTTCGCGCCGACCACCTTGACGGTCATCTTCTTGCCGTTCGGCAGCGCGTAGGTGGCCTCGTCGCCGACCTTCTTGCCGTTGATCGCCTTACCGAGGGGTGACTGCGCGGAGTAGACCTCGATGGTCGCACCGGAGTCCTCGCGTGACCCGAGCAGGAACGTCAGGGGACTCGCGTCGCCGGGGTACAGGATGCTGACGACCATGCCGGGCTCGACGATGTCGTCGTCCGGCGGTGCTTCGCCGACCTTGGCGTTCTCCAGGAGCTGCTTGAGGACGCGGATACGCGCCTCCATCTTGCCCTGCTCCTCCTTGGCCGCGTGGTAGCCGCCGTTCTCCTTCAGGTCGCCCTCTTCGCGAGCCGCCTCGATCTTGGCCACGATGTCGGCCCGTCCGGCACCCGAGAGGTGGGTCAGCTCCGCGTTGAGCCTGTCGTACGCCTCCTGGGTCAGCCAGGTCACATTGGCGTTGCTCTCGGTCACGGCGCTCCTTGATGACGGGGTGCGACGGTGGGCATGGGGACCACCGGAAATCTTCAGCCTACCGAGTCGGCCCTACGACTGCCGTGTCGTCAGGATTTTGCGACGAGGTGGCACGCACCGACTTCGCCGGTGACGCCCCGCTTGGTGGTGTCCAGCGTAGTGGTCACCACCATCGACCGCTTGCCATCGGCGCTCGGCCCGATCTCGACCGTCCGGCTGCCGGCTTGGGAGCCGTCGAAGGCACGGGAGCTGAGCTCGCAGGTCGCGGACGCCCCTGCCGCCTTGTGCACCTCAATGGTGACGTCGACCGTGTGATCAGAGGTGACCTTGAAGGCGCGGACCCCGGCGGCGACGTCGGGGTTCGCCTGCGCGAGGGCGATCCACACCGTCCAGGCGACGAGGACCGCGAAGGCGACGGCCATCGCGGTGACGGCGGGCCAGCGCCGCCGGGCCTGACGGGCCGGATACCGGCCTTGCGGTGCGCGCGGTGCGACCTGCACCCGGCGAGCAGCCACCGGTGCCTCCGAGTCTGTCGACGTCCCTGGCCAGTCCGATTGTCTCCGACGCCCGGGTGCCGGGCTTCTTGGGGCCCGAGGTGGCCGTAGGGAAGACTATGACGTCGTGACCGAGCGACTGCGCCTCATGGCTGTGCATGCCCACCCCGACGACGAGTCCAGCAAGGGTGCCGCGACGATGGCCCGCTACGCGGCCGAGGGTGCGGACGTCCTTGTCGTGACGCTGACCGGTGGCGAGCGCGGCTCGATCCTCAACCCCGCGATGGACACGCCGGAGGTCGTCGCCGACATCGCGGGCGTGCGACGTCGGGAGATGGCGCTGGCCGCCAAGATCCTCGGCGTCCGTCAGGTGTGGATGGGTTTCGTGGACTCCGGGCTGCCTGAAGGCGACCCGCTCCCGCCACTGCCGGAAGGCTGTTTCGCGCTCCAGCCACTGGAGGTGGCGGCCGAGCCGTTGGTCGCCGCAGTGCGCGAGTTCCGGCCGCACGTGATGCTCACCTATGACGAGAACGGGGGCTACCCGCACCCGGACCACGTCATGTGCCACAAGGTCTCGATGGCGGCGTTCGACGCGGCCGCCGACGCCGCCCGGTACCCGGACGCCGGTGAGCCGTGGCAGGTGCTCAAGCTGTACTACCAGTGGAACTTCCACAAGGCCCGGTACCAGGCGCTGCACGAGGCCATGCTCGCCGCGGGCCTGGACTCGCCCTACGGCGAGCGGTTGGCCGCGTGGGTCGACAACCCTGACCACGAGGGCCGGATCACCACCCAGGTGCCGTGCGGCGACTGGTTCGAGGCGCGCGACGCGGCGCTGCTGGCGCACGCCACCCAGGTCGACCCTGACGGCCACTGGTTCGACGTCCCGCTGGAGCTGCAGCGCCAGGTCTGGCCGACGGAGGACTACCAGCTGGTCAGGTCCCTCGCCCCGACCACGCTTCCGGAGACCGACCTGTTCGCCGGACTGCGGCACTAGGTGCGACGATGGGCGCCGTGACTCTCTTCAGTGCGGCGACCGCGGCGGCCGCTGAGTAGCAGCGCGAACATCGGACCCGGGTGGTGGGGATTCGTCGTCTTCGTCGCGCTCGCTGTCGTGGTTTTCTTCCTCTACCGGTCGATGAACCGGCACGTGCACCGTGTACCCAAGAAGTTCGACGACGCCGCGCCGCAGCCAAGGCCAGTCGACCACCCCACCGAAGGCGCCGCGCGCTTGATCGCCCGCGTCAGTCCAGCGGCGTCTGGCGTTGACGCTTCACCTGGCCCCGGGCTTTCTTCTCGGTGAGCCGCCGCTCGACAGCTGACTTGGACGGCCGGGTCGGCCGCCGCTTCTTCGGCGGCGGCGCGGTCGCCTCCCGCAGCAGCTGGGCGAGCCGCTCCCGAGCGGTTTCCCGGTTGCGCAGCTGGGAGCGCTGTTCGTGCGCGGTGACAGTGAGGACGCCGTCGACGAGGCGGTGCGCGAGGCGCTCCAGGGCGCGGGCCTTCAGGGTCGGCCCGAGCGCGGTGGTCGCGCCCACGTCGAAGATGAGCTCGACTCGGCTGTCGGTGGTGTTGACGCCCTGACCCCCGGGACCCGATGAGCGCGAGAAGCGCCAGCCCAGCTCGTCTGCGGGCACGACGAGCCGCTCGGTCACCTGCAGGTCCTCGGCCACGCCGTCATTGTCGCGGACGGACACCTCGTTGGACGCCAATGGCCGCCGCGTCCTCATCCACCCCCGCCTGTCAGGCGCACCCCTGCCTGCTTCCCAGAGGTCACTCGCTCGGCCCGGCGGCGGACCGTACCCGCGGTAGGACCGCCTCGCGGTAGACGTCGAAGAAGCCTTCCTGGTCCTGGCCCACCTGAGTGACGTAGACCTCGTCGAAACCGGCGTCGACGTAGGTCATGATCGCGTCCACGTGCCGGCCTAGGTCCGGGCCGCACGGGGTCGGCGAACCAGCGACCATCTCCTTCGTCACGAGCTGCGACACCTGCTCGAACAGCGCAGGCACCGGCAGCTCTTGTGCCAGCTGGCCGGGCACCAGGTCGTTGGGCCACAACCGGTGCACCGTCTCGACGGCTGTAGCTTCATCGCGAGCCCAGCACGACCTTCAGCGACGCCAGGGCCGGTTTGTTGCCGCCACCGGACGAGCGGAAGATGCCGAGGGCATCGGCGTCCGGCTGCACGGTCATGAACCCGTCGCCGACACGGCCGGCCAGCTCCACAGACTTCTCACCGAACCCGGAGACGTCACGATGGCCGGCAACGTCAGGCAAGGAGTAGATCCGGGCGTTGGACACGGTGTAGTGCTTGCCGCGGTGACTGACCAGCTCGCCGGTCCATAGCTCGCGGATGACTTCGACGGCTTCTTCGAGCATCTCGAGCCGAACGTCGACCTCGGGCCACGCGTCGCCGAAGATGTGCTCGTTGAGCGCCTCGCCGGAGCCGACCCCCAGGCTGAACCCGCCTGGCAGCAACGTGACCGCCGAGTCGCGGCCGCCTGGGCGATGACTGCTGGGTGGATACGCAGGGTCGGACAGGTCACCGCTGTCGTGACGGGCAGGTCGACGGCTTGCGAGATCGCCCCGATGACCGACCAGACGAACGGGCTCTGACCCTGCTCGTCGTTCCACGGGTGGTAGTGGTCAGAGATCCACAGGGCCTCGAAGCCGGCCTGCTCGGCCAGGCGGGCCTGATCGTACCAGGGCGGCCGCGTCGTACTCCTCGCACGACAAGGCGTATCCCAACCGCACCATGGTCTGGTCCTCTCTTCCGACGTTGGAGTGCTGGTGGGAGCGTGCCCGCCCGCTCCGCTTGAGGAACTCGCCGACGGGTAAGAGCGAACGCGTGCAGTTGGACCCGTCACCGCTTCGCGGCGTGCTGTTCGATGTGGATGGCACGCTGGTGGACACCACCTACCTGCACGCCGTCAGCTGGTGGTCGGCACTCGGCCAGTACGACGCATTGAGCCGCCGCGGCCACGAAGTCACCATGGCGCGTATCCATCGCGGCATCGGCATGGGCTCGGACCAGCTGCTCGACTACCTGCTGGGCGAGGAACGCGACCGAGAGCAGGACGGGCCGCTGGCCGGCACCCATCAAGCGCTCTACGCGCAGTATTGGCCTCAGTTGCGGCCGCTGCCTGGTGCGCGGGAACTGGTGAGGGCGTGCGCCAGCCATGGCCTGAGCGTCGTGCTCGTGTCATCGGCCAACCCGCGCGAGCTGAGCGTGCTGCGCGGGGTGCTGCAATGCGACGACGTCATCGCGACGGCGACCAGTGCCGAAGACGTGGAGCGCAGCAAGCCGGCGCCGGACATCGTGCAGGCCGCCCTGGACGAGGTCGCCCTGGCACCAGCGGACGTCGTCATGGTGGGCGACTCGGTATGGGATGTGGTGGCGGCAGCCAAGCTGGCCATTGCCTGCATCGGGCTGACCTGTGGAGGCATCAGCCGGCAAGAGCTCCAGGAGGCCGGTGCGTCAGCGGTGTATGCCGACCCGGCGGACCTGCACGCGCACCTGGCGGAGGCCATGGCACGAGGCGGGCGTCAGCTGACGTAGCGGCGCGCCACGGAATGCGCCTGGGCCGCTTCCAGGCTCACCAGGCGCGCCTCGGTGCGTGCCGGTAGCACTCGCCGCTCGTTCCACACCCACCGCGCGCCACGCGCCGCGTCGAGGAATCCCAGCAGGGACAGCCGATCCCGTGGCACGGTGCTCGCCAGCCTCAGCGTGCGCCGTATCGCCGATGGCGCCGGCCGGCGCAACCAGGTGAACCACAGCGTGTTGCGAATTCCTAGCCGGCGCCGGGTATGGGCGTCACGAAGTATCGAGGCTTGATGATGCACGAGGAGTTCTGGCAGGTAGCAGAGCTCCCACCCAGCTGCGGAAAGGTCGGCGGCCAGCAACTCCTCTTCCCCGCCCAGCCACAGGCGTGGATGAAACCCACCGCAGGCGAAGAAGGCGCTTTTACGCAGCACGGAGGCGCCGGCCAGGAAGCTGCCCAGCGCGGGGCCCGGCAGCCAGGCCGGGCCACGCACCGGTGACGTGCGCAGCTCCGCGTTGATCGGATCGTCGTGCCCACCCGGCTCCACCACGATGGTGGCGGTCACCACTGCCAGCGCCGGAAACTGGTCGAGCACATCCCCGGCACGCGCGAGCGCACCAGGTTCCCACCACGTGTCGTCATCGCAGAACGCGACGTACGGCGTGGGCAGCCGGCTGGTCCCCACGTTGCGTCCGACGGCACCGAGGTTGGACGGTGCTGCGACCACATCCACCTCGGGGTAGCGCGCACGAAGGGCTGAAGCGGTTCCGTCGCTGGATCCGTTGTCCACCACCACGACGAGCGGACGCTCGGGCAGCGCCACGAGTCTTCCCACGGCGAGCAGCGCCTCATCCCGGCGATCATGGGTGATCATGACGACACCCACGCGCTGTTCCCGGTTGTCAGCCACCGTGGTCCACACCGGAAGAGTCGGCGGCCTCGAGTCGTCGGATCAGCTGCTCGACGCCGGCGGGCACCGGCCGCCGGCGAGCCAGCGCGCGGGGGAGCCGTGGCATCGCTTGCAGGGCGCCACTGCGGGCGCTCCCAGCGGTGGCGAGCGCGGTGGCGCTAGCGCGCATCGCCACCGCCCAGGGGCGGCGCATCCACGCCGTCAACAGCCGATTGCGGCACAGCAACGTGGCGTGCTCCGCGCGTGTCGCACGTTGCGCTGATGGCCAGTGGTGCACGACAAGGTCATGCACGTAGACCATCCGCCAGCCTGCTGCCGCCAGATCCAGGGCGAGGCGCTCCTCCTCGCCCCCGAAGGTGACCACGTCGTCAAATCCGCCGACATCCAAGAAGGCCTGTCGGCGCACCACCACAGCGCAGGCCGCGAATCCGAGGATGTCCGGCCCAGGCAACGACGGGTCGCGTCCCAGCGGCGCTCGGTCCATCACCGCGCACAGCGGGTCGGGCACTTGCGAGGGGCCGAGCAGGATGCGTGCGGCCACCAGTGCAAGGCCCGGATGGCAACTCAGGTGACGCACTGCCAGCGCCAACGCTCCGGGGGCCCACCAGGAGTCATCATCGGCGAAGGCCACGAACGGCGTGCGAGCGCGGGCGACGCCCACATTGCGCGCGACCGCGCCTCGGTTGCGTGGCAGAGCGATCAGCCGTACACCAGGGAAGGTCGAGCGCACTTGCTCGCGCGTGTCGTCGCTCGAGGCGTTGTCGATGACGATGACCTCGCACTCGTGGAGCGGCAAGGAATGCATCAGAACTCGGCAGCGGTTCCGGGTGGCGACCACCATCGTCGCATCGGCGAGGCTACCGTCCTTCGACCCCACCGGCATGGAGACTGACTACCCCCGGCGCCCAGGGGTAAGTCGAGGCGATGGTCAAAGAAACCGTCAGGCTTGTGCCGCCAGCCTCGCCTGCCCTTGAGGCGGTGTGCCTCCTCATGGATGCCTCACTAGCGACCCGTCGTCGTCTTGATCGGCGGCTGCACGACAGCGGATTGTCCTTCTTGGACTACCGCTTGCTGCGGTTTCTGGCGGCTGCACCCGCGCATCGGGCGCGCATGACGGATCTGGGTACCGCGACGGCCATGAGCCAAGCGGGGGTCACCGGGCTCGTCCGGCGGTGGCGCACTCTCGGTCTGGTGGCTCGCGCGCGATACGGCCCGGACCACCGTGGTGCGGGTACGCCCAGCTGACCGATAAGGGCTGGGCATGCCTGCGCGATGGCACCATCACGCTCGACAGCGAGCTAGCGCCCTTGGGCGGTCTTGTTCGCTCGTCGCCGAGCTGGCTGCCGCGCTTGGGCGCGCGACCGAGGTTAGCGCTCACTGCGAACGCGGCACGCCAGCCGAGGCCTGCCGACGAAGCTTGAGCGGCTAAGTGTTTTGGTGCCATGCCGGCGGGAAGTCAATCCTCTAGGCCACGCGACCCAGCGGCTTCCTTATGCGGGTGTCGGGCATCAACGCGATCTTCCGCGTCCAGCGGCCGCGTTGGTGGTGGACGGACAGATAGTCGCCGCCGCGAAGAGGAACGGTTCAGCCGCGAGCACGGGAACGGCCGGTCCCCTTCTCCGCCTGGGAACTGCCAGAGCAGGCCGCCGCATGGTGCCTGAACTTTGCGGGCCTGCAGGCCGCAGATATCGATGCGGTGGCCTACTCATTGATCCTCGGCTGGCGCGCGACGCCGCTTCGATGGGCTGCGCGATCCGTCGGACCACGTCCGCTTGATGTATGCCGCAGGCACCGCAATCTTGACGAACGCACTACCCGGCCTGGACCCGGCCTGTGTGCACCACGTCCCGCACCACGTCGCCCACGCCGCCAGCGCAGGCCTCGCGACGCCGTTCGGCGACAACAGCGTGCTCGTGCTGGACGGCAGGGGCGAGCGAACGAGCCAGCTCGCCCGGCGTTACCGGGGCCGGGACCTGCAGGTGCTGGCGCGCCAAGACCTTCCGCACTCGCTCGGTCTGCTGTACGAGGACGTGACCGCCCATCTAGGTTTCCTTCGCAGCAGCGACGAATGCAGGTCATGGCGCTCGCTTCCTACGGCGACCACGCTTTCTGCCGCGCTCCGCTCGGCCATCCGAGCTACCGGCGACGGCGGATTCCGAATTAGCCGATCGATTCTCGGCGTTCGCCAAGTCAGTCACTTCAGGCAGGACTCGGATCAGGAGCACGCTGACCTGGCGGCGAGCGTGCAGCGCCGACTCGAAGAAGTGCTGCTTGACCTGCGACGCTCGCTGCACGCCCAGACCGGGACCGCGCGCTGACGCTCGCCGGCGGGGTCGCGTTGAACTGCGTTGCCGACACCCGGATAGCAGCGCAAGGTCCGTTCGAACCAGGTATGGGTCAACCCGCCGCTGGCGATGCGGGCACGCATTGGGCGGCGCCTTGCCGTCTCGCTACGCCGACGGTGACGTGCTGACGCCGATGTCTCGCGCAGTGTTCCAGGTCGGGCTGGAGCGAGGCGGAGATCAAGGCGTACCTCGACATCGCGCAAGTGCCGTACGAGCGCCCTGACGACATCGCCGAGACAGTCGCCGAATGCCTGGCCGGCAACGGGCTGCTCGTCGCCTGGTTCCAGGGTCGGAGCGAGTACGGCCCGCGCGCGCTGGGCCACCGTTCGCTGCTTGCCCATCCCGGATTCAGCGAGAACCTGCAGCGGATGAACGCCGGTGAAAGGACGGGAAGACTTCCGGCCCATCGCACCCATGATCTTGGCCGAGCGCGCAAAGGGCATCTTCAGTCGAGGCCCCAGCTCGTCGCCGTACATGCTGTTCGTGCATGACGTCGATGCGTCGTGGCGTGACCGCATACCGGCGGTGGTTCACGTGGACGGCACTGCTCGCGTCCAATCGGTAGACCGAGCAGGTGAGCCCGCGCTGGCATCGATGCTGGAGGCGTTCGAGGCGCGGACTGGGCTGCCGGTGGTGGTGAACACCAGCCTCAACACCGCCGGACGGCCGATGGTCGACGACCCGCGTGACGCACTGGAGTGCTTCGGCTCCGCGCCGCTGGACCTGCTCGCCATCGGGCCGTTCGCGGTCCGCCGCTGCAGGGGTCACGGGTGAACGTCGCGCACCCGGCCATGACCGCACCCATCAGCGTGGTCGTCCCCACCATCGGTCGCCCCACCTTGAGCGACCTGCTACGCGCCGTGGCTAGCGCCGCTGGCCGTCTGGGTGTCGCGCCGGCACAGGTACTGGTGGTGGACGACCGTCGGCGAGCCGTCGGACCGCTGGCGCTACCGGCGACGCCGGAGCTGCCTGTGGTGCGTGTTCTTTCCAGCGGCGGCCGAGGACCGGCGTCCGCTCGCAACGTTGGCTGGCGTTGCGCCGACAGCGAGTGGATCGCCTTCCTCGACGACGACGTCCTTCCCTCCGCCGATTGGCTGCGTGACCTGACGCGGGATCTGGATGGCTTGGGTCCTGCCGTGGCGGGGAGCCAGGGGCGCCTGCGCGTGCCGCTTCGGTCAGGCCGCCGCCCCACCGACGCCGAACGCGGCACACGGGGACTGGAAACCAGTCGCTGGATCACCGCCGACATGGCCTATCGGCGGACGGCCCTGGCCGCCGTGGGCGGGTTCGATGAGCGTTTCCCCCGGGCCTTCCGGGAGGATGCGGACCTGGCGCTGCGGGTGCAGGCGGCCGGCTGGCAGCTGGTAGCGGGCAACCGTTCGGCGAGCCATCCAATCCGCCCGCCCGGGCCGTGGGCCAGCGTGCGTGCTCAGCGGGGCAACCAGGACGACGCTTTGATGGCCCGGCTGCACGGCCGCGACTGGCATCACCGGGCCGACGCCGCAGTGGGCCGACGCTCGCGCCATCTGCTGATCACCCTGGCGGGAGTCACCGCGCTCGCCTGCGCGGCGGGCGGTCATCGGCGGGCCGCCGCACTTGCCGGTGGCGCCTGGGCATGCGGCACCGCCGAGTTCGCTGTGGCGCGGATCGCACCGGGACCACGAAGTCGGGCCGAGGTGACCACGATGGTGGCGACGAGTGTCGCCATCCCGCCGCTCGCCGCCTGGCACTGGACGATCGGGTGGGTGCGCCATCGATTCGCGCGACCCTGGGAGGCCCCGTCGCTGCCCGAGGTGCCGGCAGCGCCGGGCGAGCCCAGCCTTGCGCTGGTGCTGTTCGACCGCGACGGGACGCTGGTACACGACATCCCTTACAACGGGGATCCCGACCTGGTGGAGCCGATGCCCGGGGCCAGGGCAGCGCTGGACCGTCTGCGAGCCGCCGGCGTACGGGTGGGGATGGTGACCAACCAGTCTGGCGTCGCTGACGGCCGGATCAGCATGAGCCAGGTTGATGCAGTAAACGAGCGGGTGTGCCAACAGCTGGGTCCGTTTGACGTCGTGCTGAGCTGCCCGCACAACGCGGCCGACGCCTGCGGCTGCCGCAAGCCCGCTCCAGGGATGATCGATACCTCGTGCCAGCGGCTTGGTGTGCACCCGAGCAGATGTGCGGTCGTCGGTGACATCGCGGGCGACCTGCGGGCCGCGCGGGCCGCCGGGGCCCGCGGCATCTTGGTCCCCACGGACGGGACGAACACCCTCGACATCGCCTACGCCGAAACCGTCGCCGGCGACCTGGCCGCAGCGGTCGACCTGCTGCTGGACGGTGGCTGATGTCCGGCACTGTGCTGTGCGCACGGTTGGACAGCGCCGGAGATGTGCTGCTGACGGGGCCGGCGATCCGAGCCGTGGCCGCGCACGCCGGCCGGGTAGTGCTACTGGCCGGTCCCGCCGGTGCGGCCGCCGGTCGGCTCTTGCCCGGGGTGGACGAGGTGCTCGTATGGCGTTGTCCATGGATCGGCGTACCTGCCGCGGCGTTCGCCGACACCGACGTCATGGCGTTGGTGGCACGCTTGACAGCACTGGACCTTGAAGCCGCGATCATCTTCACGTCCTTCCACCAGTCCCCACTCCCGATGGCGCTCCTGGCCCGCCTGGCGGGGGTCCCGTTCGTTGCCGCGATCAGCGAGGACTATCCCGGTTCGCTGCTGGACGTACGGCATCGCGTCAAGACGGACCTGCCCGAAGCGGTGCGCGCACTGTCGCTGGCCGAGGCTGCTGGTTATCCCTTGCCCTCGGGCGATGATGCGCGCCTGCGACTCCGGGGGCCCCTGCCGGACGTGCGACACCTGCTCGGTGAGGCGCCCTACGTCGTGCTGCACCCCGGGGCAACCGCCGAAGCGCGTCGGTGGCCTGCGGCCAACTGCGCGGAGGCCGTCGACGCGCTCGTAGTGGCTGGGTGGACGGTCGTGGTAACCGGCAACGCCACCGAGCGCGCCTTGACGGCCCATGTCTGCGGCCGTGGCGGGATCGACCTGGGGGGACTCACCGACCTGGCCCAGGCGGCCGCTGTCCTGGCCGGGGCGCGTGCCACGGTCGTCGGCAACACCGGCCCCGCACACCTGTCTGCGGCCGTCGGGACCCCTGTGGTGTCCCTGTTCGCACCGGTGGTGCCGGCCGCACGCTGGGCCCCCTACGGCGTGCCCCACCTGCTGCTGGGCGATCAGATGGCTCCATGTCGAGGTACCTATTCCGTCCGGTGCCCGGTGCCCGGCCATCCCTGCTTGACCTCGGTCACAGCGTCCGACGTGGTCGACGCCGTGCGTCAGCTGGCAGGGGCGCCGCGATGAAGGTTCTGCTGTGGCATGTGCACGGATCGTGGACCACCGCGTTCGTTCAGGGCCCCCACGAGTACCTGCTGCCGGTGCTGCCTGACCGGGGGGCCGACGGTCGGGGCCGGGCGGCGACGTGGTGCTGGCCGGCCTCGGCGCGTGAGGTGTCCCCACGGCAACTGCGCGAAGAGTCCGTCGATGTGGTGGTGCTTCAACGGCCGGGGGACCTCGAGCTCGCCTGCGCCTGGCTGGGACGCAGGCCGGGCCCCGACCTACCTGCGGTGTATGTCGAGCACAACAGCCCCGATGGCGATGTCCCGCTCACCCGGCACCTGCTCGCCGGCCGCGACGACATTCCCATCGCGCACGTCACCCATTTCAACGCGCTGATGTGGGACAACGGCCGGGCACCGGTCGTGGTGATCGAGCACGGCGTCATCGACCCCGGCCAGCGGTGGACCGGCGAGCTCGAGCGGATCGCCGTCGTGATCAACGAACCGGTGCGCCGCGGTCGCACCACCGGCACCGATCTGCTGGCCGCCTTCAGCCAAGACGCGCCGGTGGATCTGTTCGGCATGCAGCTCGACGGTGTCCACGCGAAGTGGGGCTGCGACCCGCGGCTGGTCTCGTTGCACCCGAACCTGCCGCAAGCGCGCCTGCACGAGGAGATGGCGCGTCGGCGCGTGTACGTGCACCCCTCGCGCTGGACCTCGCTGGGGCTGTCGCTGGTGGAGGCCATGCTGCTGGGGATGCCCGTCGTCGCGCTCGCGGTCACCGAGGCGAGCCGGGCGGTGCCACCTGACGCAGGCTGTGTGTCCACCCGGTTGGCCGACTTACGTCAGGCGGTCCGGTTGCTGTTGGCGGAGCCGGACGCAGCCAAGGCTGCTGGTGACCGGGCGCGCATGGCTGCCCTGGCGCGCTACGGGCTCACCCGATTTCTCGACGACTGGGACCGGCTGTTGGCGGAGGTGACGCGATGAGGATCGCGATGGTGTCCGAGCACGCCAGTCCGCTCGCTGCGGTTGGCGGAGTCGACGCCGGCGGCCAGAACGTGCACGTCGCTGAACTTGCCCAGGCCCTGGCTGGCCGGGGGCACGAGCTCACCGTCTATACCCGCTGCGATTCCCCTGACCTGCCGCAGCGGATCCAGATCGGCGCAGGTTACGTGGTGGAGCATGTGCAGGCCGGACCCCGCACAGACGTGCCCAAGGACGAGCTGCTCCCGTTCATGCCCGAGTTCGGACGTCGGCTGGCACAGTGCTGGGAAGCATCACCGGTGGATGTGGTGCACGCCCACTTCTGGATGAGCGGGCTGGCGTCGCTGATCGGCTTGCGGGGCACCGCCGTGCCGCTCGTGCAGACGTTCCATGCTCTGGGCGCCGTGAAGCGCCGATACCAAGGCGCCAAGGACACCAGCCCGCTTGACCGGCTGCACATCGAACGGACCCTGAGCACCAGCGCCGATCGGATCGTGGCCACCTGTTCGGACGAGGTGGTCGAGCTGCAGCGGCTCGGTGCGTCCCGAGAGCGGATCGATACGGTGCCCTGCGGGGTGGACCTGCGCCGGTTCACCCCAGATGGACCCACCTGGGAGCGAACTCGCCGCAAGCGGCTCTTGGTGGTGGGCCGCCTGGTGGAACGCAAGGGCGTCGACGACGTGATCCGCGCGTTGGCCGACGTCCCGGACGCCGAGCTGGTGGTCGCCGGTGGCCCCATCGCGGAGGCGTTGGAGGCCGACCCCGAAGCGGTCCGGCTGCTCGACATCGCGCACACCTGCGGCGTCGCCGATCGGCTGATGCTGCTGGGCCGCACCTCGCGCGACGACATGGCCGCCCTGCTGCGCTCGGCCGACATCGTCGTGACCGTGCCGTGGTACGAGCCGTTCGGCATTGTTCCGCTCGAAGCGATGGCGTGCGCCCGGCCGGTGGTGGCTTCGGCGGTTGGCGGCCTGCGGGACACCGTCATTCCGGGCCGGACCGGCGAGCTGGTGGAGCCCCGCGACCCGACCGCGCTCGCCGCCGTGCTGCGCGGGCTGCTCGCTGACGAGGACCGGTGCCGACGCTACGGCCAAGCCGGCCTGAAGCGGGCTCGGACGCGGTATGGCTGGGCGCAGATCGCCCAGGAGACCGAGAAGACCTACGAGCGCCTGGCCAGCCGCCGGCCGGTAGGGCTGGAGGTGGCGAGATGACCTCGTCTGCGACGTCAGGCACCGAGCACATCGAGGCGCTGGCGGCGGCGCTGGCTCGCTCACAAGCGGCGGTGGACATCACCGAACGCTGGGGAGTGCACCTCGCCAAGGTGCTCGGCTCCGGCGGCCGGTTGCTGGCCGCCGGGAACGGGGGAGCGCTGCGCAGGCGCAACACCTGACCGCTGAACTGGTCGGACGTTTCGGCGAGGACCGGCGCCCGTTCTCGGCGCTGTGCCTGAGCGCGGAGACCTCGACCCTGACCGCGCTGATGAACGACTACCCGCCACACGAGCTGTTTGCTCGCCAGGTACACGCGCATGGTCGGCCAGGCGACGTGCTGATGCTCTTCTCAACGAGCGGACACAGCCTTAATGTCGTGGCCGCCGCGACCAGGGCCCGGGACCTCGGCCTGACGGTCTGGGCGTTGAGCGGCCCACGACCCAACCCGCTCGCGGATACCGCTCATGAAGCGCTGAGCATCGATGCGCTGGCGACCTCGACCGTGCAAGAGCTGCACCTCGTCGCGCTGCACCTGGTGTGTGCGGCATTCGACCGCGCGCTGGTGGCGGTGCCGATGTTGAACGGAGCCGCATCGTGAGCAGGCCCGTCGTCGTCATCGGTGACGCGCTGCTGGACTGGGACGTGGTCGGCCGCGCCGACCGCGTCTGCCCGGACGCACCCGCCCTCGTCGTGGACGTCAGCGACAGCTACCCCAGGCCAGGTGGCGCCGCGCTCGCGGCAACTCTGGTGCGTGCATCACTATCGGCGGCAGCAACCGGTGACGTGGTGCTGATCACACCGATGGTCGCGGATCGCGATGGTGAGTTGCTGCGGGACCTGCTGGGGCGTTGGCACCCTGACGTGGAGGTCGTCGCGCTGCCGGCGGCTGGCACTACCGCGGTCAAGCGCCGGGTCCGGGTGGGTGGCCAGTCCGTTCTAAGGCTCGATTCGGGCGGCGTCGACGGACGCCGAATCGAGCTCACCGACCGAGCGCGCCGGCTCATCGGCGAGGCCGGGGCGGTGCTCGTTGCCGATTACGGTCAGGGCACCGCCGACGCCCCCGACCTCCGGGCCGCACTGGGAGCCCTGACCCGCGCTCCGGTGGTGTGGGACCCGCACCCGCGGGGTCCCCGGCCCATCCCCGGGGCCCACCTGGTGACGCCCAATGCCCGGGAGGCCGCCCGCTTCGCCGAGGTGCGCGGAGCGGACACCGACCTGACCGCGGCCGGGACGCGGGCGCGGACCCTCGTGGCGACCTGGCAAGTGGCCGCCGTGGCCGTGACGCTTGGCGAGCGAGGGGCGCTGCTGTCCTACGGAGAAGGCGCTCCTCTCTACCTGCCGGCGCGGTCGGTGCCCGGGCACGACGCCTGCGGCGCGGGCGATCGGTTCGCCGCTGCGGCCACCGTCGCGCTCGCCGGGGGAGCCGTTACCTCCGAGGCCGTCGCCCAAGCGGTCCGCGAGGCGTCGGACTACGTGGCGGCCGGCGGTGCCAGCGCCGGCGGGCTCCAAGGCGCGGCGGCGCCACCAGATGTCGCTGGCGCGCCAGGCGGAGCCTCGCGCCCACCGGTCGAGGCCGCGGCTAGCTCGGCGCCCAGCGCCGCGGAACGCCTCGCCGAGCGGACCCGGGCCGCCGGTGGCACCGTCGTTGCCACCGGGGGTTGCTTTGACCTGCTGCACGCCGGCCACGTGGAGACGCTGCGGGCGGCTCGCGCCCTCGGTGACTGCCTCATCGTGTGCATCAACTCCGACGAGTCGGTCCGCCGGCTCAAAGGCCCGCAGCGACCGTTGCTACCGGCCGTCGACCGGGTGCGCGTGCTGCTCGCCCTGGCGAGCGTCGATGCCGTCATGGTCTTCGAGGAACAGACGCCCGAGGCCGCGTTGGCTCGTATCCGGCCGCACATCTGGGCCAAGGGCGGGGACTACGCAGGTCGCACCCTGCCCGAAGAGGCTCTGCTCGCTAGCTGGGGCGGGTGCTGCATCGCGTTGCCGTACCTCGCCGGCCGATCGACGACGGCCTTGGTGTCCCGCGCGACCGCACGATGACCTCGCAGCCGATCACCCTGGTCCTGCGGTCGTTGGGGGTGGGCGATGTATTGACAGCGGTGCCGGCGCTGCGCGCCATCCGCCGCGCACGACCCGAGGACCAGATCGTGGTGGCTGCGCCCGCGCCGGTGGCGGCCCTGCTGCGGCTGACCGGCGCGGTAGACGCCGTGCACTCGAGGGCAGGAACCGGCGATCTCAGGCCGCTGTGCTGGGATTTGCCTCCGCCAGAGCTGGGAATCGATCTGCACGGCAACTCCTTCCGCAGCCACCGGGTAGTGCTGGCGACCCGCCCGCGCCGGTTCGTCGCCTTCGCCTCTACGCAGCCGGGGACCGCGAGGGTCGCCTGGGATCCGTTGGAGCACGAGGTACTGCGCTGGTGCCGGTTGGTGGACGAAGGCTTGGGCACCCACAGCGACCCGGCCGATCTCGAACTGGCTAGGCCACCGGCGCCGGCGCCGGTCCATGGTGCTGTGGTGGTGCATCCGGGCGCCGCGTCCGGTAGTCGCCGCTGGCCCGCCGCCCGCTTCGCGGCGGTCGCTGCCGCGCTCGCCCGATCCGCGCCCGGCCCCGTCGTGATCACCGGATCGTCGCGCGAGCGCGCGCTGTGTGACGAGGTCGCGGCACGGGCCGTCCTGCCCGCCGACCGGGTGCTCGCCGGCCGGCTGGACATCGCGGACCTGGCCGCACTCGTCGCCGATGCCCGGCTAGTGATCTGCGGCGACACCGGGATCGCGCACCTGGCCAGCGCGTACCGGACGCCGTCGGTCGTGCTTTTCGGGCCTACCCCGCCGACGCTGTGGGGACCGCCGGCCCGCGCTGTCCACGTGGTGCTGTGGCATGGGACCGGGCGCGGTGACCCCCATGCCCAGGCGGTCGACCCTGCCCTGGCCGCCATCACCGTCCGCGAAGTCCTGGACGCCGCGTGGCCTTTGCTCGATACGCAGCCGCTCGCGTAGCTCGCCGGATAGGTGGATGAAGTAAAAGTCACCTGGGACGATGGGGCTGACGCTCGACCGCGCCGGCCGGCGCGGGTCGTGTCGCAGTGACCGCAGCGTGCGAAGGGGTACCAAGGGGTAGTCGTGGCGAATCGACTGGCGGGCGCGACCTCCCCGTACCTGTTGCAGCACAAGGACAATCCGGTCGACTGGTGGCCGTGGTGCGACGAGGCGTTCGCCGAGGCGAAGCGCCGCGACGTGCCGGTGCTGCTGTCGGTCGGCTACGCCGCCTGCCACTGGTGCCACGTGATGGCCCACGAGTCGTTCGAGGACGCCGCGACCGCGGAGCTGATGAACGCGCACTTCGTCGCCATCAAGGTCGACCGCGAGGAGCGGCCGGACGTCGACGCCGTCTACATGGAGGCCACCCAGGCGATGACCGGCCACGGCGGCTGGCCGATGACCTGCTTCCTCACGCCGGCCGGCGAGCCGTTCTTCTGCGGCACCTACTTCCCGCCCACAGCCGAGCCACGGCCTGCCGTCGTTCCCGCAGCTGCTGAGCGCCGTCGCCGACGCCTGGCGGGACCGTCGCGGTGAGCTGGAGGCAGCCGGGGCGGACGTCGTGAGCCGGCTGGACGCAGGCGTCGGCCCGGTGGCCGGCGAGCTCTCCGCCGAGCTGTTGGACGAGGCGGTCGCCGGGCTGCGCGCCGGTTACGACAGCGCGCGCGGCGGCTTCGGCGGCGCGCCGAAGTTCCCGCCGTCGATGGTGCTGCGAGTTCCTGCTGCGCTACGCGCTCGGTCGGTGCGCGCTCGAGATGGTGACCGGCACCTGCGAGGCGATGGCCCGCGGTGGCATCTACGACCAGCTCGCCGGCGGCTTCGCCCGCTACAGCGTCGACGCGGCGTGGGTGGTCCCGCACTTCGAAAAGATGCTCTACGACAACGCCCTGCTCGCGCGGGTGTATCTGCACCTGTGGCGGTCCACCGGCAGCCCGCTGGCCCGGCGGGTGGCGGTGGAGACGGCCGAGTGGATGCTGCGCGAGCTGCGGCACCGCCCACGGCGGTTTCGCCTCCGCGCTGGACGCCGACACCGACGGGGTCGAGGGCCTGACCTACGTCTGGACACCGGCGCAGCTGGTCGACGTGCTCGGGCGCTGACGACGGTGCCTGGGCGGCGAAGCTGCTGGGCGTCACGGCTGACGGCACGTTCGAGCACGGTGCCTCGACCGCTGCAGCTGCTGGCCGATCCCGATGACGCACCGCAGGTGGGCGGCGGTTCGCGCCAGGCTGCTCGACGCGCGCGGGCGACGCGACCGCAGCCGGCGCGCGACGACAAGGTGGTGGCGGCCTGGAACGGTCTGGCGATCGCGGCCCTCGCCGAGGCCGGCGCGCTGCTGGAGCGGCCGGATCTCATCGCCGCGGCGCGGCGATGCGCCGACGCTGCTGCTCGACGTCCACCTGGTCGACGGCCGGCTGCGCAGGGTTTCCCGGGACGGGGTCGTCGGGGCGCCGGCCGGTGTGCTGGAGGACTACGCCGACGTCGCCGAGGGGCTGCTCGCCCTCGCCCAGGTCACCGTCGGACGCCTCGCTGCTCGACCGCTGCCGGCCAGCTGCTCGACGTCGTGCTCGATCGGTTCGGCGACGGCGCCGGCGGATTCTTCGACACCGCCGACGATGCGGAGGTTCTCGTCCGGCGCCCGCAGGACCCGACCGACAACGCGACGCCGTCGGGGACCTCGGCGGCGGCAGGTGCGCTGCTCACCTATGCCGCGCTCACCGGGTCGGACCGACACCGCGCGGCAGCGCAGGCGGCGCTCGGGGCTACCGCCGCGCTGGCAGCCCAGCACCCGCGGTACGCCGGGTGGGGCCTCGCGGTGGCCGCTGCCGCCCTCGACGGGCCCGCCGAGATCGCCGTGGTCGGGCCGGAGCTGAAGCGGCGGGATCTGGAGCGCGCGGCCCGGATGGCGACCGCGCCGGGCGCCGTGGTCGCGGTTGGAGATCCCGGAGACTCGGCAGGCGGTGCCGCCGACGAGCCGTGGGCGCCGCTGCTGGAGGGGCGCAGTGCGCCTGCCAGCGCGGCCGCTGCCTACGTCTGTCGCGGCTTCGTCTGCCAAGCGCCGGTCACCACGGTCGAGGGGCTGGACGAGGCCCTGAGTCGGTGACCTGGGGTCCGTACGCCTGCCCGTTGCCGGCTCGGGTCCCGTCCGCCCAGGGCGAACGCCCTTGCGCACGCCCCCTACGCGCGTAACGTCGATTACATGAATACGCAGAAGGCACATGAAGAGCTCCGCGGCTGGTTCACCGGGCGACTGCCCCAGGAGTGGTTCGACGGCGCCCCATCCATCCAGGTCGACCGCGAGGAGATCACCGTCGTCGGCCGCATCGGCGAGCCACCCGTGGCGGCCGATGCCTCCGACGCCGAGCGCTCGGCGGCCTGGGCGGGCCGGATCGCGGGCGTTCCGCGAGCAGACCCGCGACCGGCGCATGGAGATCGCCCGCGAGGCCGAGCACCTGTTCGGCCGCAAGGTGTCCTGGGGTGCCGAGTGCGGGGAGCGACGCGAGCTGTTCACCACGCTGTCCATCCCGGTGATGACCCGGCTGCGGCAGGGCGAGCGGACCGTTCTGGACACCCTCGTCGACTCCGGCGTCGCCCGGAGCAGGAGCGATGCGCTCGCCTGGTGCGTGCGGCTCGTCGGCACGAACGTCGACGACGTGGCTGGCTGAGCTGCGCGAGGCGATGGAGGCCGTGGCGCAGGTGCGGGCGACGGGTCCGACGCCTGGCTGACGACCAGGCTGAGCGGACGCACCCGGTGGGAGGTTGTCCATATGTCGGACTAGACTCGGTGCCCCAACCCCCCCGGACCGGGGCCGAGGTAGTCGGCACTCCGGGAACGCGCAGCAGCGATGTCGACGCCTGATCTGCCGCGTGTCCCCGAGACGTCAGACCACCGGATGCCTCGAGGAGGAAACCATGACCGAGCCGTCAGCCCGCCCTCCCAGCCCTCCTACCAAACATGCGAAGCTCATCGCGTGGGTGAAGGAGGTCGCCGAGCTCACCCAGCCCGACGCGGTCGAGTGGTGCGACGGCTCCGACGAGGAGTGGGACCGGCTGACCAGCCTGCTCGTCGACGCCGGCACGTTCGTCCGGCTGAACGCCGGCGAAGCGCCCGAACTCGCTTCTACGCCGCGTCCGACCCGCAGCGACGTCGCCCGCGTCGAGGGCCGCACCTTCATCTGCTCGCGAGAACGAGGAGGACGCCGGCCCGACCAACAACTGGATCGACCCGGCCGAGATGCGCGAGCACGCTCAACGGCCTGTTCGCCGGCTGCGATGCGCGGCCGCACGATGTACGTCGTGCCGTTCTGCATGGGCCCGCTCGGCTCGCCGATCTCCGCGCTCGGCGTCGAGATCACCGACTCGCCGTACGTCGCCGTCTCGATGCGCATCATGACCCGCATGGGCCAGCCGGCCCTCGACGCTGCTCGGCGAGGACGGCTTCTTCGTCCCGGCCGTCCACTCGGTCGGCGCGCCGCTCGAGCGCCGGCCAGGCCGACGTGCCGTGGCCGTGCAACGACACGAAGTACATCGTCCACTTCCCCGAGACCCGCGAGATCTGGTCCTACGGCTCGGGCTACGGCGGCAACGCGCTGCTCGGCAAGAAGTGCTACGCGCTGCGCATCGCCTCGGTCATGGCGCGCGACGAGGGCTGGCTCGCCGAGCACATGCTGATCCTCAAGCTGACCTCGCCCGAGCGGCGACGCGCAGCTACATCGCCGCCGCCTTCCCGCGCGCCTGCGGCAAGACCAACCTCGCCATGCTCGCAGCCGACCGTCGCCGGGCTGGAAGGTCGAGACCGTCGGCGACGACATCTGCTGGATGCGCTTCGGCGACGACGGCCGGCTGTACGCCATCAACCCCGAGGCCGGCTTCTTCGGCGTCGCGCCGGGCACCGGCGAGACCACCAACACCAACGCCATCGAGACGCTGTGCGGCAACTCGCATCTTCACCAACGTCGCGCTGCACCGACGACGGCGACGTGTGGTGGGAGGGCCTGACCGACGAGCCGCCCGCGCACCTCATCGACTGGAAGGGCCGCGACTGGACGCCGGAGTCCGCCGAGCCGGCCGCGCACCCCAACGCGCGCTTCACCGCGCCCGCGTCGCAGTGCCCGACGATCGCGCCGGAGTGGGAGGACCCGAAGGGCGTGCCGATCTCGGCGATCCTGTTCGGCGGCCGCCGCGCCACCGCCGTGCCGCTGGTGACCGAGTCCTTCGACTGGCAGCACGGCGTCTTCCTCGGCGTCCAACGTCGCCTCCGAGAGGCACCGCCGCCGCCGAGAACAAGGTCGGCGCAGCTGCGCCGCGACCCGTTCGCGATGCTGCCGTTCTGCGGCTACAACATGGGCGACTACTTCGGCCACTGGCTGAAGATCGGCGCAGCGACGACCGACGCCGACAAGCTGCCGCAGATCTACTACGTCAACTGGTTCCGCAAGGACGACCGCGGCAAGTTCCTCTGGCCGGGCTTCGGCGAGAACAGCCGCGTCCTCAAGTGGATCGTCGAGCGGCTCGAACGGCACAGGCCGACGCGCAGCGAGACCCCGATCGGCAACCTGCCGACGCCCAAGGGCGCGCTCGACCTCGACGGCCTCGACCTGTCGACGGACCAGACCTCGACCATCCTGCTGACCGTCGACCCGGAGGTCTGGAAGCAGGAGGCCGCGCTGATCCCCGCGCACTTCGAGCAGTTCGGCGACCACCTGCCGAAGGAGCTGTGGGCGGAGTACGAGGCACTGGTGGAGCGCCTCGGCGGCTGACGCTCACCGTTTCGCTCACGCGGGCCCGCTGGACTGATGTCCGGCGGGCCCGCGTATTTTTGGCCCCATTGACAGGTGACCAAATGGTCACGTATGTTCGCAAGGTGACCGACGACGACCTCGTGTTCAAGGCGCTCGCCGACCCGACCCGTCGCTTCCTGCTCGACCGGCTCTTCGTGCGTGACGGCCGCACGCTGACCGAGCTCGAGTCCGAGCTGGAGATGACGCGCTTCGGCGTCATGAAGCACCTGCGCGTGCTCGAGGACGCGGGCCTCGTCGTCACGCGCAAGTCGGGCCGGGAGAAGCTGCACTTCCTCAACCCGGTGCCGATCCGGCTGATCCACGACCGGTGGATCGACAAGTACACCGAGCGCCAGGTGTCGGCGCTCGTCGACCTCAAGAGCGAGCTGGAGGAGAAGGCATGACCACCATGGCCGAAGACCAGCGTGACCACCCAGGTGTACCGGGTCTACATCAAGGCGACGCCCGCAGGCGATCTGGGACGCCATCACCAAGCCGGAGTGGACGGAGCGGTACGGCTACGGCGGCCGCGCCGAGTACGACCTGCGGCCCGGCGGCATCGTACGTGGTGCGGCCGACCGACGAGATGAAGGCGGCCAGCGCCGAGCACGGCTACCCGATGCCCGACGTCATGGTCGACGGTGAGGTCATCGAGGCGGACCCGCCGCGCAGGCTCGTCACGACCTGCCGGATGGCGATGGACCCGGACAGCGCGGCAGAGGGCTTCACCCGCCTCACGAACGAGATCAAGGACCACCAGAACGGCACGTGCTCGCTGACCGTCACCCACGAGCTCGAGGGCGCACCGAAGCTCGCGGCGCTTGTCTCCGGCGCGTTCGAGGACGAGGCGCCGGCGGCGGCGGCGGCCACGCGTGGATCCTCAGCGACCTCAAGACGCTGCTGGAGACCGGCAAGACGCTCGCGGGCTGACGCAGGCGACAGGCGTGCTGGCGGGCCCCACTCAGGTGGGGTCCGCCCGTCCAGCAGGTGGGCGGCGTAGTGTTCCGACGTCGGTTCATCATGCGGAGGGTCGCCGAAACCATGGGTCTGCGGTCGTTGCTGTACGGCGCCTACGAGCGCCATCTCGCGGCGGCCCTGCCTGGCGAAGGCCGACCCCGTCACATCGGGGTGATCCTCGACGGCAACCGGCGCTGGGCGCGGTCGATGGGCATCGGCCCGAGCTCTGGGCACCGCCGAGGCGCCGACAAGATCAGCGACTTCCTCGGCTGGTGCGACGAGCTCGACGTCGAGGTCGTCACGCTGTGGCTGTTGTCCACGGACAACCTGGGCCGCGCTGCCGATGAGCTGAGCCGGCTGCTGGAGATCATCGAGCAGACCGTTACCGACCTCGCCGCCAGCCCGCGGTGGCGGGTGCACCCGGTGGGCGCGCTCGACCTGCTGCCGGACCGCACCGCCCGCCTGCTCAAGGAGGTCGAGGCCGGAGCGGCCGCGCGATCGACAGGGATGATCGTCAACGTAGCGATCGGCTATGGGGGCCGTCAGGAGATCGCTGACGCGGTGCGCGCCCTGCTCAACGAGCAGGCCAGCAAGGGCATGACGATCGAGGACCTGGCGCAGGCGCTCGACATCGACCACATCGCTGAGCATCTCTACACCCGAGGCCAGCCCGACCCGGACCTGGTGATCCGGACGTCCGGCGAGCAGCGTCTGTCCGGGTTCCTGCTCTGGCAGAGCGCGCACTCCGAGCTGTTCTTCTGTGAGGCGTACTGGCCGGACTTTCGTCGGGTGGACTTCCTACGGGCGGTCCGCTCCTACGTCGGACGCGACCGACGTCACGGTACGTAGTTCCTGGTGCGCTCTCGCGTGTCTTGGCCGGTTTGACCTTTAGTGCAGCTAGCGTCCGACGTGGTGGGCCGGTGCCCGACCGGCCCCCATGGGGAGCAGATCATGGTCACCACCGCTGGTCCACGGCCCGCCTCAAGCCGGCGCACCTACGTCCTGGACACCAGCGTGCTGCTGGCCGATCCGGCCGCACCCTTACGGTTTGCCGAGCACGAGGTTGTCCTCCCGGTCGTCGTCATCACCGAGCTGGAGGCCAAGCGGGCTCATCCCGAGCTCGGGTTCTTCGCCCGCCAGGCCTTACGGCTGCTCGACGACCTGCGGGTGGCCCACGGGCGCCTGGACCAGCCGGTGGCGATCGGGGACAGCGGCGGCGTGCTTCGCGTCGAGCTCAACCATGCGGGTGTCGAGCTGCTGCCGGCTGGCTTCCGTCAGGCGGACAACGACAGCCGGCTGCTTGCGGTGGCATGCAACCTGGCGGCCGAAGGGCACGACGTCGTGCTGGTGTCCAAGGACCTGCCGTTGCGGGTCAAGGCTGCGGCGGTGGGCTTGAGCGTCGAGGAGCATCGGGCGGAGCTTCCGGTGGAGTCGGGCTGGACCGGGATGGCCGAGATCGAGGTATCACCCGCTCAGGTCGATGCGCTGTACACACAGGAATATCTCGATATCGAGGAAGCCGCGGAGTACCCCTGCCACACCGGCATCGTGCTGCTCTCCGGGCGGGGGAGCGCACTGGGTCGGGTGCAACCCGACAAGTCGGTGCGCCTGGTACGCGGGGAGAGGGAGGCGTTCGGCTTACGTGGGCGCAGTGCGGAGCAGCGCGTTGCCCTCGACCTGCTCCTGGACCCGAGCGTTGGCATCGTCTCGCTCGGCGGCCGGGCTGGTACGGGCAAGTCGGCACTCGCCTTGTGCGCCGGGCTAGAGGCCGTGTTCGAACGGAGACAACACAAGAAGGTCGTGGTGTTCCGGCCGCTGTTCGCCGTGGGCGGGCAGGAGCTGGGCTACCTGCCTGGCAGTGAGATCGAGAAGATGGCGCCGTGGGCGCAGGCGGTCTTTGACACTCTTGGGGCGCTGGTCAGCGACGTCGTCGTCCGCGAAATCATGGACCGTGGTGTGCTGGAAGTGCTGCCGCTGACGCACATCCGTGGTCGCTCCCTGCACGATGCCTTCGTCATCGTCGACGAGGCGCAGTCGCTGGAGCGTGGGGTGCTGCTCACCGTGCTGTCCCGCATCGGTGCCGGCTCACGGGTGGTCCTCACGCACGACGTCGCACAGCGCGACAACCTCCGAGTGGGCCGCCATGACGGCGTTGCTGCTGTGGTGGAGACGCTCAAGGGCCACCCGCTGTTCGCGCATGTCACGCTCACTCGCTCGGAGCGCTCGCCCATCGCCGCGCTCGTGACGGAGCTGCTCGCAGACCCGCAGCTGTAGCGGCCAGGTCAGTAGGGCCAGACCGTGTCTCGGCTCGGCTTCCTCGGCGAATGGTGCGGGCTTGAGACGGTTTTGGTTACGGACAGTGGCCGACTGTGCGCGTAATTCCCAATTCGATGTGATACAGGTCACGCTGGACCCTCGTTGTGCTGATTGAGGCAAAGGGCTCTTGGCTCGGTTCGCGCCTGCGGGCGCAGCCCAGTTTCAGCCCACGACGGCGGCGGTAACCCCGTGGTCGAGACACGCAGGACCTGTGCGCTCATGCGCGCACATCGCGCTGAGGCGCGGGCGTCCGACCACAGCGGTCGACCGTCACCGAGGTGTCCAGACGGCCAGTAACGTAAAGGTTTTCTGACAGAACAGTTCGAAATCGAGCCATCGACTCGTGATATTGGATGGCTCGACATCGAGGCAACGACTGGGTCACGAGAGACTGATGTGACTGGTGTGAAGATGCGTTTGGGTCCCGAGATGTCTCGATGCGAAGCGCATCTAAGAAGTCTTTAGATCGATGTGACGTATGCCACGTCAATCAAATTTGGCTTTGGCGCAGGTCGTTGTGCATGCTGGTTTGCGTCAGCACTCATAGCGCTGGTCGGTCGCAGCCCAACCGTGACCGATGACGACAGCGCTCCCGCACCACCATCTCTAGGCGCCCGTGAGCGCCGTGGTGCGGAAGGTCCCGGACGTCAGTCGTCCGCGGGGATCTTCGTGTGAGTGAAAGCTCGGTGCGCACGCCTGTTAGTGCTGCGCGCCATGACCGAAGGACGGTTCGATGTTCCATGCCTCCGTCCGAGGATTTCGTACAAGTGCAGTAGGCGCAGTTGCGGTACTCGCAGGTCTCGGCGTGCTCGCGCCGGCTGTGTCGCACGTCACTTCACACCAATCAAAGTTTTCGATGGTCCCGGTGTCTTCTGTGGTGACAGCGGAGAGTGACCCAGGTCCCATGCAGTGGGGTACGGCCGCCCTGAAGCGCACGGCCGACATCGCGAAGGCGAAGGAGGCCGCGGAGGCCGCGGCGAAGGCCAAGGCGGTGGCGCAGGCCCAGGCGGTCGCGCAGGCAGGCAATTGCTCACTCCAGGGCGGTGCAGGCCGCGGCGAACGCCAGGGCGGCCGCGCAGGCGCAGGCAATTGCTCACTCCAGGGCAGTGCAGGCCGCGGCGAACGCCAGGGCGGCCGCGCAGGCGCAGGCAATTGCTCACTCCAGGGCAGTGCAGGCCGCGGCGAACGCCAAGGCTGTGGCGCAGGCGCAGCAGGCGCAGGCAAGGCGCAGGCTCACGCAGCGGCGCAGGCCAAGGCCGCGGCCGCGGCGCACGCAGCGGCGGCAGCGCGGACAGCGCCGAGCGCGGCGAGCCGTTCGGCCGCGCGTCCGGTGCAGGCACCTGTCGGGCGATCCCCGATCCATCGCCCACCAGGTCACCCGGGCGCTGGGGTACAGCGAGAGCGAATGGAACTGTGTGGCGAACATCTTCCAGAAGGAGAGTTCGTTCAACCCCACCGCTCGCAATGCCAGCTCAGGCGCGTACGGCCTGGCGCAGTCGCTGCCGGCCAGCAAGATGGCCTCGGCCGGAGCTGACTGGCAGACCAACCCGGCGACCCAGACCAAGTGGGGTCTGTCCTACATGACGGACCGCTACGGAAGCCCGTGCAAGGCCTGGGCCTTCTGGCAGTCCCACCACTGGTACTGATCGCCAAGCGGCGCTGAAACAAGGTTCGCCCCCGACTCCGCAAGGAGTCGGGGGCGAACCTTTTGCTGTCGAAAGAGCAGGCGAGACGCCGTTACGCGGCCTTCGGGGACGGTCCGTACTGGTTCGGCGCCGGGTTGCCCTCAGTCGCGAAGAAGACGATGAGCAAGATAAATCCGACGATCGGAATCAGTCCGAGAAGGATCATCCAGCCGGACTTGCCGGTGTCGTGGAGGCGCCGCACGCCGACCGCGAGCGCCCGGCAGGAGCAGCGCCAGGCCGACGAGGAGCGCGAGGATCCCGCCGCTGCTGATCGCCATGTCGAGGATGTCGACGACGATGCTACACGATCAGGGAGAACAGGGCGAACCACCAGTACTCCGAGCGGCGGCTACGCCCGCTGAACGTCGCGTACTGGGAGAGAACAGACTTGACGGCAGAGTTGTACGTCATAGTGCCTCTTTCGGGTTTGCGGGTCCGGGGAGCCGTAACCTAGCGCCCGCCCCCCGCTCTGCCTAGGTTGACGGGGTTGTCCGCGTGTCTCAGACGGGCGGCCGCGTCATCGCCAGCACGTCGAGCGCCTCGTCGAGCTGTGCCTCGGTGAGCTTGCCGTCGGCGACGAAGCCCTTCTCGAGGACGACCGCGCGGATCGTCTTGTTCTCCGCGAGCGCCTGCTTGGCGACCTTGGCCGCCGCCTCGTAGCCGATGTACTGGTTGAGCGGCGTCACGATCGACGGCGAGGACTCGGCGAAGATGCGGCACCGCTCGACGTCCGCGTCGATGCCGTCGATGCACTTGTCGGCGAGCAGGCGCGAGATGTTGGCGAGCAGCCGGATCGACTCGAGCAGGTTGCGGGCGATCACCGGCAGCATGACGTTGAGCTCGAGGTTGCCCGCCGCGCCGCCGAACGCGACCGCGGCGTCGTTGCCGATGACCTGGGCGACGACCTGGCAGACCGCCTCGGGAAGCACCGGGTTGACCTTGCCCGGCATGATCGACGAGCCGGGCTGCAGGTCCGGCAGGTGGATCTCGGCGAGACCGGTGCGCGGCCCCGAGGACATCCAGCGCAGGTCGTTGGCGATCTTGTAGAGCGAGCCGGCGATGATGCGCAGCTGACCCGACGCCTCGACCAGGCGCGTCGCGCGCGCCCTGCGCCTCGAAGTGGTCGCGGGCCTCGGTGAACGGCAGGTCCAGGTCGTCGGCCAGCCGCGCGATCACGGCCGCCGGCGAACCCGGCCGGCGTGTTGATGCCGGTGCCGACCGCGGTGCCGCCGAGCGGCAGCTCGCCGACCCGCGGCAGCGACGCCTGCAGCCGCTCGACGCCGTAGCGGATGGCCGCCGCGTAGCCGCCGAACTCCTGGCCCAGGGTCACCGGGGTGGCGTCCATCAGGTGGGTGCGGCCGCTCTTGACGACCTCGGCGAACTCGGCGGCCTTGCGCGCCAGCGCGGCTTCCAGGTGGCTCAGGGCGGGGATGAGGGTGCGCACGATCGACCGGGTGGCCGCGATGTGGATGGCCGACGGGAACATGTCGTTGGACGACTGCGAGGCGTTGACGTCGTCGTTGGGGTGCACCGGGGCGCCGAGCCGCTCGGTGGCCAGGGTGGCGAGGACCTCGTTGATGTTCATGTTGCTCGAGGTGCCGGACCCGGTCTGGAACACGTCGATCGGGAACTGCGTCGTCCCACTGGCCGGCGGCGACCTCGGCGGCCGCCGCGCGGATCGCCTCGGCCACCTCGGCGCCGATGACGCCGAGGTCGGCGTTGACCATCGCCGCGGCGCCCTTGATCGCGGCGAGGGCGAGGATCAGCTCCCGGTCGATCCGGACCCCCGACACCGGGAAGTTCTCCACCGCCCGCTGCGTCTGGGCGCGCCACTTGGCGCCGGCGGGCACCCGCACCTCGCCCATGGAGTCGTGCTCGATCCGGAAGTCCTGCTCGGTCATGGGTTCACTCCGTGAGACGTCGTAGCCTGGTGCTCTTCAGCCTAGAGCCGGGCCGATCACGTCCGGCCCGCAGCCCAGGCGCCGCCGTTAGGGTGGGGATCGTGACTGATCCTCATGCGCCATGGCCGGCCGAGATGCGTGCCTCGGACGCGGACCGGGAGAAGACGGTCGACGTCCTGCGGGCGGCCGTCGGGGATGGTCGGCTGAACCTGGAGGAGTACGAGGACCGGATCACTCGCGCCTACGGTGCGCGCACGTTCGGTGACCTCGCGCCGTTGACCGCCGACCTGCAGCCAGGGCAGCCGATGCCCGCGGGTGTTCTCTCCCAAGCTTCCGGCCCGATCTCGGCGACGTTGGGCTCGGCCAAGCGAACCGGCCGCTGGGTCGTGCCGGAGCGGCTGGAGGTCAGCGCCGTCCTGGGCGAGGTGAAGCTCGACCTGCGTGAGGCGGTGCTGCAGAGCCGGGTGGTGACCCTGTCGGTGCGCATCATCTTGGGCAGCGTCGAGCTCATCGTCCCCGAGGGCGTCCACGTGACGTTGAACGGACCGATGATCGCGGGGTCCCGCGAGTCCAAGATGCGCACGCTGGCCGGACCGGGAGCCCCTGTCATCGACATCGACGGCACCATCTTCATGGGCAGCCTGACCGTGAAGCCGCCCCGACGCACGTGGCGCGAACGCTGGGAGCAGTAGTTCGTCGACCCGTCGTGACGCTCAGTGCCGCTCGAAGTCGATGGCGGAGTAGGCGCGCAGCTTGGACAGCTGGTGCTGGCTCTCGATGGTGCGGATGGTGCCGCTGCGTGAGCGCATCACCAGCGAGCTGGTGATCGCACCGCCGCCGCGGTAGCGCACCCCGCGCAGCAGCTCGCCGTCGGTGATGCCGGTCGCCACGAAGAAGACGTTGTCCGACCGCACGAGGTCGTCGGTGAGCAGAACCCGGTCCAGGTCGTGGCCGGCATCCAGCGCGCGTCCCCGCTCGGCGTCGTCACGCGGCCACAGCTTGCCCTGGATCACACCGCCCAGGCACTTGATCGCACAGGCCGTGATGATGCCCTCGGGCGTGCCGCCGATGCCGAGCAGCAGGTCGACCCCGGTACCGTCCCGCGCCGCCATGATGGCGCCGGCCACGTCGCCGTCGGAGATGAACTTGATCCGAGCGCCGGCCTCGCGGACGTCCTGCACGATCTGCTCGTGACGCGGCCGGTCCAAGATGACGACCGTGACGTCGCCGGTGGAACAGCCCTTGGACTTCGCGACCGCCCGCACGTTGTCGGCGGCGGAGGCGTTGATGTCCACGTACGGTGCGGCGTCCGGACCGGTGACGAGCTTGGACATGTAGAAAACCGCGGAGGGGTCATACATCGAGCCACGTTCGCTCACCGCCATGACCGAGATCGCGTTGTTCATGCCCTTCGCGGCGAGTGTCGTGCCGTCGATCGGGTCGACAGCGACGTCGCAGTCCGCGCCCGTTCCGTCACCGACCTCTTCACCGTTGAAGAGCATCGGCGCATCGTCCTTCTCGCCCTCGCCGATGACCACCACACCGCGCATCGACACCGTGCCGATGAGCTGGCGCATCGCATCGACGGCCACCCCGTCGGCGCCGTTCTTGTCGCCTCGGCCGACCCACCGTCCAGCCGCCATGGCCGCGGCCTCGGTCACCCGGACGAGCTCGAGGGCAAGGTTGCGGTCGGGAACCTCTGGTGCGCTCATCGGCCTGCCCTTCGTGTCGGTTCGTGACCTGATCGTAGTCAGCCGGGACTAGTCATGACCCAGCCCCTAGCCCTAGGAGCACCGCCCGCGTTCGACCCAGCGCGGTCGATCGGGGACGATGGACCCGTGCAGGACTCACCTCGGGATGCCCCGACCGCGCCGTCGGCCGCACCCAAGCGCCCCCGGATCAAGGGTCTGAAGGACATGACCCTGTCGCTGGTGGTGTGCTTCGCGATCGTCGCTGCCGCGCTGCTCTTGCTGCCACGTCCGCAGGTGGACGCCGTCAAGGTGGTGGAGTACCGGTCCGTGCTGGTGCAGGCCTCGCGGGTGGCGCCCTATCCGGTACTCGGGCCGGAGAACCTGGTGGCGGCCTGGCGGGCGACGAGCGTGCGGGTGGACGTGACCGGTGACCCCCAGGCGGTGAGCGTCCACCTGGGTTTCGTGACGCCGCTGGACCAGTACGTCGGGTTGGAGCAGACCGACGGCACGACGAGGCCGTTCGTCAGCGAGTACACCGGTGGCGCGCCGGTGACAGGCAGCCGGGATATCGGCGGTCGCTCGTGGGTGACCTCGGAGCGGCTCGTCGGGTCCAAGCACCAGCGTTCGCTGGTGCTGTACTCCGCGGGTTCGACCACCGTGATCTCCGGAACCGCTGACTGGCCCGAGCTTGATGGCCTGGCCGGCTCGCTGCACCCGGTGAACCCGAGCGCGCCCGCCTACTAGCCCGTCCAGTGATCGCGAAGGATCGCCCGGGTCAGGACCCCGACGAACTGTCGTGATCACCGGAGTTCGTAGGCTCGGGCGCCACGACGGCCGCCATCCTGGCGCGGGCCCCGTCGAGCCACTCCTGGCAGATCCGGGCCAGGGCCTCGCCGCGCTCCCACAGGGCGAGCGACTCCTCCAGTGGCACGCCACCGGTCTCGAGGCGGCGAACGACTTCGGTGAGCTCGTCGCGCGCCTGCTCATAGCTGGGCGAGGCGCTCGCCAGCTCATCAGGGGTCTTGTCTCTCGCCGTGCCTGCCATGACGGCAACCCTAGTGGGAAGGGCTCTAGCCCTCGCCGAGATACGCCTGGCGGACCTTGTCGTTGCCGAGCAGGTTTTCGGCGGTGTCCTCGAGGACGACGAGGCCAGACTCCAGGATGTAGCCCCGGTTCGCCAGGCTCAGCGCCATGTGAGCGTTCTGCTCGATGAGCAGCACCGTGGTCCCCTGGCGGTTGATCTCCGCGATGATGTCGAAGATCCGCTCCACCAGGATCGGCGCCAGCCCCATCGACGGCTCGTCCAGCATGAGCAGGTCGGGGCGGGTCATGAGCGCCCGTCCGATCGCCAGCATCTGCTGCTGGCCGCCGGACAGCTCGGCAGCCGGCTGTCGCTGGCGCTCCGCGAGGAGCGGGAACAGCGTGAAGACCCGGTCGAACGCCTCCGCCTCCGCGCTGTGGCGCGACACGGCGACGTGGCCGTTGCTGGCGGCGATGCTCCCGGCATGGAAACCCAGGTCCAGGTTCTCCCGTACCGTCATCCGGCCGAAGACTCGACGACCCTCGGGTGAGTGGCCGATGCCGAGCGCGGCGATCCGGTGGGCGGGGGTGCCATCGATGCGCTGGCTGCGGAACGTGATCGTGCCGGCGCTGGCCGGTTGGATGCCGGAGATAGCTCGCAGCGTCGTCGTCTTGCCCGCACCGTTGGCGCCGATCATCGCGACGATCTCGGACTCCTCCACCCGGAAGCTGATGCCCTTGACCGCCTCGATCCCGCCGTAGTGCACGTGCACGTCGGTGAGCTCGAGCAGCGGTGGCGCGGCGGCCTCCCGCGCGGCAGGGGTCGGGGTTGCGAGGCGGGCGGCGGTCTCGCTGCCGAGGTAAGCCTCGATGACCGCAGGGTCGCTGCGCACCTCGTCGGGCCGGCCGTCAGCGATCTTGCGGCCGAAGTCGAGGACGGCGACGTGATCGGAGATCCCCATGACGACCTTCATGTCGTGCTCGATGAGCAAGATGGTGACCCCGTCGTCGCGAATCCGCTCGATGAGCCGCATGAGGGACGCCTTCTCCGCCGGGTTCATACCGGCAGCCGGCTCGTCGAGCATGAGGAGCGCGGGTCGTGTTCCCAGTGCCCGGGCGATCTCCAGGCGACGCTGGTCGCCGTAGGACAGGCTGCGCGCGGGTGCGTACGCGTAGTTGCCGATCCCGACGAACCTCAAGAGCTCAAGGGCCCGGTCCTGGGTCTGTGATTCCTCGCGGCGCAGCCCTGGGGTGCGCAGCATCCCGGTCACGGGGTTGCCCTTGTTGTGCGCGTCGATTCCGACCTTGACGTTGTCGATCGCGTTGAGCTCGGCGAACAGCCGGATGTTCTGGAAGGTGCGACCGATTCCGGCGCGCGCGATCTGGTGCGGTTTTCGGCCGCGGGTCACGAAAGGCAGGAACGGGATCGCCGGCACGGTCAGCAGATCCTCGCCGCGGAAGGCGATGCCGCCGCTCGTGATGGGGTGGATGCCGGCCACGATGTTGAAGAAGGTTGTCTTTCCGGCTCCGTTCGGTCCGATGAGGCTGAAGATCTCGCCGGTGTTGATGGTGAGGTCGACGTCTGACAACGCGTGGAGCCCACCGAACGACTTGCTCACCTGCTCGGCGATGAGCAGCGGCTCGAGTGGCCTCGTGGTCGGGCTTTCCGTGGCCATGGTCAGCCGCCGCTCTGCTGTGCCTCGAAGACCGAGGTTTCGCGATCTCGTCCTCCGGTCAGCTCGGCTGCCCGGCGCTTGCTCGGGATGAGACCCTGCGGGCCGAAGGATCATGACGAGGATGAGCACCGAAGCCGAAGATGAGCAGCCGGGCGTCACCGAGGAATCGGAAGCGTTCGGGCAGGAAGATGATCAGGGCCGCGCCGACGATGGGCCCGGCGAAGCCGCCCATGCCGCCGAGCACGACCATGGCCAGGATGATGACCGACCCGAAGTCGACGTTGAAGAGCGTGAACGTGTCCGGGCTGATGAAGGAGATCTGGCTGGCGTAGATGACGCCACCGAACGAGGCGACGGCCGCGCCCATGGAGAAGGCGAGCAGCTTCATGCGGACGGTGGGCACACCCATCGCGGCCGCCGCCACCTCGTCCTCGCGGATCGCTGCCCAGGCGCGTCCCACCCGCGTGTCGTTGATCCGGCGCAGCACGAAGATCCAGATCACGATGACAGCCGAGCAGGAGCCAGTAGTAGGAGTCGTTCTTCAACCCGAAGGTGTAGTGCACCGGACCCACGTTGATGGCCGGGTGCGGAATCTGGTTCAGACCTTGCGGGCCATTGGTAATGGAATCGAGGTTGTTCGCGGTGATGCGGACGATCTCGCCGAAACCGAGGGTGACGATGGCCAGGTAGTCACCGCGCAGGCGCAGCGTGGGTGCTCCGAGGACCAAACCGGCGAGCATCGCGATCGCGAGCGCGACGAAGAAGCCCAGCCAGAAGTACATGCTCCAGGTCGGGAGCAATGCCCCGGCGTGCGGGTTGTTGTGGTAGACGGCGAGGTTGTACGTGCCGGCGCCGGTCAGCAGTGCGAAGCGTGTAGGCGCCGACCGCGAAGAAGGCCACATACCCGAGGTCGAGCAGACCGGCGAAGCCGACGACGACGTTGAGGCCGAGCGCGAGCAGCGCAGCGATGCCGATCTTGGTGAGGATCGAGGTCCAGTACGGCGGGGTCGGCGGTGAGGATCGGCATGGCGAGCGGCAGCAACGACGGCCGCGACGATGGCGACGAGCGGTGATGGCCATGCGTCCGGGCGGTTGCATCTGGTCGAACCGCGCGCGGATCCGGGCGAAGATGTGCCACGAGCTCGGGATCGCGCAGCGTGCGGGACGTCATCGAGACCCTCCTACCCGCTCGCCCAGCAGCCCGGTCGGCCGGAACAGCAGCACCGCGACCAGCACGAGAAAGGCGATCACGCTCTGCCACTGGGTGCCGACGCATGCGACGCCGAGGTTCTCCACCAGGCCGAGGACGATGCCGCCGAGCATGGCGCCACGGATGTTGCCGATCCCGCCGAGCACGGCGGCGGTGAAGGCCTTGATGCCCGGGGATGAATCCCATGTTGAACTGCGCCTGGGTGAAGTACATGCCGTAGAAGAGCCCGGCGGCCCCGGCCATCAGGCCACCGACGAAGAAGGTCACGACGATGATCCGGTTGACGTCGACGCCCATCATCGACGCCGTCTGCGCGTCTTCGGCCACCGCACGGATCTGCTTGCCGGTCCGGGACCGGCTGACGAAGCGGTCGAGCAGTCACCAGCATGACGAGGGCGACGACGAAGATGAGGAGAGTCAGGCTGTCGATGGGATTTCCGGCGATGGTGAAGACGGTGTTCCGCTTGAGGACTTGCGGATAGGACACCGGGCCGGGTCCGGCGATGTTCGGCCACTTGAAGGGCAGGCCGAGGTGCTTGCCGCCATCCATGAGCAGGAACAGGTTCTGCAGGAACAGCGAAACCCCGATGGCGGTGATGAGGTAGCCGAGCCGGGTGCCCCCTCGACGGCGTAGGGGGCGGTAGGCGAACCGCTCGGTGAGCACGGCAGCCACGGCGGACGCGACCGCCGCGAACATGAGCGCCACTCCCAGGACGAGCACGAGGTCAGCACCACCGACGCCGTTCGGATGGCTCTTGCTGGTGATCCCGAAGAGCTTGGACAGCGTGTACAGGCCGGCAAAAGAGCCGATCATGAAGATCTCGGAGTGCGCGAAGTTGAGCAGCTGCAAGATGCCGTACACCATGGTGTAGCCCAGCGCGATCATCGCGTAGATCATGCCGAGCCGCAGGCCCGTGACCGTCAGGCCGACCCAGGCGGTCGCGTTGTTGGGGCACACCCCCTGCTTGATGCCGACGGACACACCGCCCACGACGAAGATCAGGAACAGCACGCCCCCGATGGCGCTCGGCGGTGGAAGTCGACGCCGTAGTCGGATCGGTTCGGCTTGTGTGGCCATGGCGCTGACGGGCCTCCCGACGTCTTCCCGAGATGGGGCCGCAAGACGGGGCGGGGGCTAGAGGCCCCGCCCCGTCTTGCCTGTTCCTAGCCGATTACCGACTTCGCCTCACCGAGGAAGGCCCATTGCTGGTTCTCGTCCTTGTAGAAGTAGATCTTCACGTCGTTCGGGTTCAGCTCACCGTTGGACTCGAACGTGAAGTTCTTGCTCAACCCGACGTAGTCCTTCAGGTTGTGGAGGTAGGTCGTGATCGATGCGCGGGTGGTGTTCCCCGCCTTGACGGCGTTGATGTACATCTGGGCGATGTCCCAGTAGTCAGCCGAGTAGATGCCGGGCGCCGTGCCGTACTTCGCCGTGTACTGGCTGATGAACTTCTGCGCGTCGGCAGTGGTCGACTTGGTGATGTCGCCGCACGGGCAGGCCGCGACGACGCCGTTGCCCTCAGCGCCGGCCTGCGTCGTCATGGTGGTGTCCTTGATGCCGTCGCCGCCGACCATCGTCACGCTGGTGACACCTGCGTCCACCATCTGCTTGCGGATCAGGCTCGCCTCAGGGGAGTAGCCGCCGTAGAAGAAGGCGGTGCAACCCGAGCTCTTGATCTTGGTGACGAGCGCCGAGAAGTCCTTCTGACCGGTGGCGACCGTCTCCTGCGGCTGAACCTTGACGCCGGCGGTCGTCAGTGTGCTCTGCACGATGTCAGCCAGGCCCTTGCCGTAGGTCGAGCCGTCGCTAGCGATGAACGTGCAGGTGGTGGGCTTCACCACCTTGGAGATGTAGTCGGCCGCGAACGGTCCCTGGGAGTTGTCGTTGGCTTGGGCCCGGAACCAGTGGGTCCAGCCGTTCTGGTTCAAGCCGGGGTTCGTCGCGGAGCCGGTGACGAACGGGATGCCCGCGCCGTCGAAGGTCGGCCCGGCCGCCTTCGACTCACCGGAGAACGCCGGGCCGATCACGCCGACGAACGACGCGTCGTTCGCCACCTTGGTGGCCAGGGGCGGGATGACGCTGGGGTTACCCTGGGTGTCCTCTCCGACGATGGCGAGCTTGACGGGCAGCTTGCCGTAGTCGCCGGCGTTGGCGTTCGCGATCGCGAGCTGGGCGGCGTTGTAGCCGGGGATCACCAGTTGGGCGTTGTCGCCGGTGAGGGCTCCGAAGAAGCCGATGCTCACGGTCTTGCCTGACGATGACGACGACTTGCTGCTCCCGCAGGCGGTCGCGGCGAGGGCGAGCACCACGCCCACCGACACCAGCGGTATGACTTTGGATCTACGCAACGGAATCCTCCTCCTCACCACCGTGCGTGGAAGGGATCCCAGCGCCACGGCTCCGTAAAGAAACGAACCGCGCCGGTCAGGTGGCCACCCCTTGGTCGCCGTCGTGGCGCGAGTCGCACGTCGATGTTGGGTGCCTCGCGCCTCGGACAATGCCGATGATCGAGACGTCTTGGAGGATGCCCGTTGGCGTGAAGGTGACACGCCCCCGGGCGATCAGTGATGTATCGATTTGGTCTCGATCGATCCAGTTACTGCCGTTTTGAGGCGGAAATATGGTAAGGGCTTTACCGGACAGTGGTGGTGACGTTGACGGTCAGCCGTCCACTAGCCAGGCGGACCGCGAGCTGCTCGCCGACCCCGGTCTCGCTCGCCTCGCGCACGACGCCCCCGTCGGGGTGTTGGACCACGGCGTAGCCCCGTTGCAACGTGGCGTCCGGCGACAGAGACACCACCCGGGCCAGCGTGTGCGCGAGGTCGTCGTCGGCCCGGTCCAGGGCCGCGGTCAGGCAGCGCCGGGCTCGGTCCCGGAGCCCGTTGATCTCGCTCTCGCGCCGGTCGATGCCGGCGAGCGGCGCCGCGAGGGAGGGCCGGCTGCGCAGGGCAGCGAGGCCGGCGTGCTCGCGTTCCAGGCGCCCGGCCAGTGCACGGTAGGCCTCTCGGCGTAGCCGCACGATCCGGGCCTGTTCCTCCGCGACGTCGGGCACGATCCGCTTGGCGGCATCGGTGGGCGTGGAGGCGCGGAAGTCGGCAACCAGATCCAGCAGGGGCGTGTCCTGCTCGTGCCCGATGGCGCTCACCACCGGCGTCCGGCAGGTGGCCACCGCCCGCACCATCGCCTCGTCCGAGAACGGCAGCAGGTCTTCGACCGAACCGCCCCCGCGGGTGACGACGATGACGTCGACCTCGGGGTCGGCGTCGAGCCGGCGGAGCGCCGGGATGACTTCGGCGACAGCGTTCACACCCTGGACCGCGACGGTCTCGATGCGGAAACGCACCGCCGGCCAGCGCCGGCGCGCGTTCTGCACGACGTCGTGCTCGGCGTCGGAGGCGCGCCCGCAGACCAGGCCGACCACCCGCGGCAGGAACGGCAGAGCGACCTTGCGCTCGGGCGCGAACAACCCCTCGGCGGCCAGCACGCCCTTGAGCCGCTCCAGGCGTGCGAGCAGCTCACCGACGCCGACCGGCCGGATATCGAACGCCTGCAAAGACAAGGTGCCTCGGCGGGCGTAGAAGTCGGGCTTGGCCCAGACCACGACACGGCTGCCTTCGCTCAGGGCGGGGGTGACCCCGTCATAGAGCCGCAGCGGAGCGGTCAGCCGCAGCGAGACGTCGGCGTCGGGGTCGCGCAGGGTGAGGAAGACCGTCGAGCTGCCGGGACGTCGGGTGATCTCGGTGAGCTGCCCGTCCACCCAGATCCGACCCAACCGGCCGATCCAGTCACCGATCATCTGGGCGACCCTGCGGACCGGCAGCGGGGAGGCGGGGGTGGTCTCCAGCGGCATTCGGGAAGACTACTCAGCCGACAGGCACGCCCAGCTGTTCGAGGACCTCCGCGTGCGCCAGCTGTGACAGCGCTGCGCCCGGCAGGACCAGCTTCGAACGGCGCAGCCCGCTGCCCACCACGACGAGCGGGCTCGCGTGGACCGCCGCGTCGACGAGGATCGGCCAGCCGGCGGGCATTCCGACCGGGGTGATGCCGCCGTACTCCATCGCGGTCTGCTCGACGGCGGTGTCCATCGGCGCGAAGGACACCTTGCGCGCGTCCAGCTGGCGCCGCACCAGGCCATTCACGTCGGCCCGGGTGCTCGCCAGCACGATGCACGCCGCCAGGCGGGTCTGCTCGCCGCGCCGGGCAGCGACGACGACACAGTTGGCCGAGACGGTGAGCTCCACGCCGTACCGCTCGCAGAACGCGGCCGTGTCTGCCAGCGCCGGGTCGATCTCCGCGACGTGCACGCTCGCTGCTTCAGACCAGCCTTCCAGGGCTGCCGCCACGGGAGCCGCGAGCAGGTCGGGGCGCGTCAGCGCCGGTTCGGTGACCAAGGTGCCGAGCACGGGGCCTCCAATCGGGGGATCGGTGTGGCTGGCTGCCACGCAGGGTAGTGAACCGTCGTCCGCGTGGGGGCGACGACGTCGACGCGTGATCGGTACGCCCACCGGCGTGCCGCCGCGGGAGGCCGGGCCCGCCGGCGGCCGGGCGGGGCCGATTCGGCACGCCGCCTACGATGAGGAGCATGACTTCGCCCCTCCCGCCTGTCCCGCACGAGACGGCTGCGCGCCGTGTGCTGCTGGCCCGTCCCCGCGGCTACTGCGCGGGCGTCGACCGTGCGGTGGTCACGGTGGAGAAAGCGCTGGAGCTGTACGGCGCTCCGGTCTACGTGCGCAAGCAGATCGTGCACAACAAGCACGTGGTGGAGACCCTGGAGACCAGGGGGGCGATCTTCGTCGAGGAGACCGACGAGGTGCCCGAGGGTGCCATCGTCGTGTTCTCGGCCCACGGTGTTGCGCCGGTCGTCCACGACGAGGCGCGGCAGCGGAACCTGCGCACGATCGACGCCACCTGCCCGCTGGTCACCAAGGTGCATATGGAGGCGAGGCGGTTCGCGGCGGACGAGTACGACATCCTGCTCATCGGTCACGAGGGGCACGAAGAAGTCGTCGGCACGACAGGTGAAGCCCCCGAGCACGTCCACCTGGTGGGCGGTCCGGACGAGGTGGCCTCCGTCCAGGTTCGGGACCCGTCCCGGGTTGCCTGGCTCTCGCAGACCACCCTGTCCGTCGATGAGACGCTGGCCACCGTCAGCGCCCTGCGTGAGCGGTTCCCGCAGCTGCTCGACCCGCCGAGCGACGACATCTGTTACGCCACCCAGAACCGCCAGGTGGCGGTCAAGGAGATCGCTGCCAGCTGCGAGCTCGTCATCGTGGTCGGTTCGTCGAACTCATCCAACTCGGTGCGACTGGTCGAGGTCGCCTTGGGCGCTGGTGCGGCTGCCTCCTACTTGGTCGACAACGCTGGGGAGCTGGACCCGGCGTGGCTGGACGGCGTGTCGACGGTCGGTGTGACCAGCGGCGCCTCGGTACCCGACGAGCTGGTCGTCGGTGTCCTCAACTGGCTCGCTGAGCGCGGCTATAGCCGACGTCGAGGAAGTCGAGGCGGCGCGGGAGAGCTTGATCTTCGCGTTGCCCCACGAGCTGCGCCGCGACCTACGCGCGGCGGCCCAGTCCGACTGACGGCTACCTGTCCGACTGACGGCTAAGCGGCGCCGCCGCGCCGACGGAGCAGCACGATCGCTGCGGCGAGGGCGGTAGCGATCCAGATCGTCGGTGCGCCGGTGACCAGCTGGTCGACGGCGGCGAAGCTGTGGCGCACCAGGCCACCGCCCGCGTCGGTTGACCGGGCGAACTGGCTGAGGACCCCGGCGACGACGACGTACAGCAACGGCGGGGCGACGACGACGGCCAGGGCGCCGCTCCGGCGCACCAGGAGCGCCGGCACCACGCAGCCGATGACGAACACGACGGCGAACATCGCGCCGAGGTGGTGGGTTGTCGCCAGGCTCGCAAGTCCCCCGAGGGTCGTGATGAGTGCCGCGATCACGACCGCGACCGTCCCGCTTATCCCCTGGCCCCGCCGGGTGCCGGCGCCCGGACTACCTCCCGCCTGCGACGGGCTCCACTGGCGGACGGAGTCGGACATGCCCTCACGTTAGCCGGTTGCGTCGGCGCTGACCGTCGGTCCTGGGCTGGGCGCGTCGCGGGCGGCGCCGCGTTCGGGCAGCGGCACCAGCGCGTCGGCCGCCGACGCGATCAGTTCCGGTGCCTGCACCTGCCGGGTGACGAGCTCGACCTGCCGTGGTGTCGCCAGCTCGTCGTCGCTGACCTTGAGCGCTGTCAGCCGGCGGGCGGTGACGAGCACCCGGCCCTCCAGCGAGGCCACCGTGTCGTTGTAGCTCTTCACCGCGGAGCCGAGCTGGGCGCCCAGCTTGTCGACGTGCCCGCCGAGGGTGGCGAGCCGCCCGTGCAGCTCGCGCCCGAGGTCGAGCACCGCCTGGGCGTTGGTCGCGAGCGCCTCCTGACGCCATGTGTAGGCGACCGTCCGGAGCAAGGCGATGAGCGTCGCCGGGGTGGCGATCACGACGTTGCGTTCGAAGGCCCGCTCGAACAGGGTCGGGTCCTCGGCCAGCGCGGCGGACAGGAACGCCTCTGCGGGGACGAACATGACGACGAACTCCGGGGTGGGTGTGAACCGCTCCCAGTAGCGCTTGGCGCCGAGCGCATCGATGTGGTCGCGAAGATGCCGTGCGTGCGCGGTCAGGCGCGCAGCCCGCGTCGCGTCGTCCTTCGCCTCCGATGCCTCCAGGTAGCCCAGGAATGGCACCTTGGCGTCCACGACGACGTTCTTGCCGCCGGCCAGCTTGACGACGAGGTCGGGGCGAAGCGTGCCGTCCTGGCCGGTCGACGTCTCCTGCTCGGTGAAGTCGCAGTGCTCCACCATGCCGGCCGACTCCACGACGCGGCGCAGCTGCATCTCTCCCCAGCGGCCGCGGACCTGTGGCGCACGCAAGGCACCGACCAGCTGCGCGGTCTCCACCCTCAACTGCTCAGAGGTGCGACCCATCTGCTCGACCTGCGTACGCAGCTCGGCGTAGGCAGTGAGGCGCTGCCGCTCGACCGCGCTGACCTGCTCCTCGACGCGCTCCAGCGCGACGTGGATAGGTGCGGTCAGGCTGGCCAGGGACTGCGACTGTCCTAACTGACGCTGCGCCTGCGCGAGCTCGGTGGACAGCTGGGCGCTGCGTGCCGCCCCGCGCGAGGTCGCGAGGAGGTAGCCGATCGCGGCCCCGGCCAGCAGGGTGAGGAGCGCGACAAGAAAGGTATTCATGGGGGCATCGTGATCGATGCCTCTGACAGTTTCGCGTCGATCGCGCGCGGCCCGCGGGCTCTTCCCGGCTTGTCTGACCATGAGCGTCGGTGGTGGGCCGTAAGGTCGCCAGCCATGAGGCTGCTTCACACGTCCGACTGGCACATCGGCCGGACCTTCCACGGCCGCGACCTGCTGGCCGACCAGGCGTCGGTGCTGGCCGCGATCGCGGAGCTGGTGCGAGCCGAGCAGGTGGACGTCGTCGCCGTGTCCGGCGACCTGTACGACCGCTCCGCGCCGGCCGCCGACGCCGTCGCGGTGTGCGGTCGGGCGCTGCTGGAGATCCGCGATGCCGGGGCCGAGATCGTCGTCATCTCCGGCAACCACGACTCGCCGGGGCGGATCGGCTTCGCCGCGGAGTTCCTCGCCCAGGCCGGTCTGCACCTGCGAACCCAGGTCGCCCGGATCGGTGAGCCTGTCCTCCTGCGCGACGCCCATGGCGAGGTGGCGATCTACGGAATCCCTTACCTCGAGCCGGAAACGGCCCGTCACGAGCTCGGCGACCCCTCACTGCGCGGCCACACCGGGGTGCTCGGCGAGGCGATGGGCCGGGTTCGCGCGGACCTGGCGCAGCGACCGGGCGCGCGGTCCGTCGTGCTCTCGCACGCGTTCGTCACCGGAGGCGCGGCCTCGATGAGCGAGCGCAACATCTCGGTCGGCGGAGTGGAGGACGTCTCCGCGGACGTGTTCGACGGCGTCGACTACGTCGCGCTCGGACACCTGCACGGGGCGCAGGTCCTGCGGCCCCAGGTGCGTTACAGCGGCACCCCGCTCGCGTACTCCTTCTCCGAGGCCGCGCACACCAAGTCGGTCTGGCTCGTCGACCTCGATGCCACCGGCGTCGCCGCGGTAGACCGGCGCGTGCTGCCGGTACCGCGGCCGCTCGCGGCGGTGCGCGGGACCATCGAAGACCTGCTGGTTGACGCGGTGCACGCGGCGCATGAGCAGAGCTACCTGTCGGTGACGCTGACCGACCCGGCCCGGCCGCTGGAAGCGATGCGCCGGCTGCAGGAGCGGTTCCCGTTCTGCGTGCACCTCGAATGGGTACCCGAGGGCGCCCGGGCGGACGACGGTGCCGACCTACGCCGAGCGGGTTCGTGGGCGCGACGATCTGGATGTGGTGGCCGAGTTCGTCGGACACTGCAGGGGCACCGACGCTTCCGACGACGAGCTGGGCCTACTCCGCACCGCGTTCACCGAGCTGCGCATCGCGGAGGGTGCGGCGTGAGGCTGCATCGGCTGTCGGTGACCGCCTTCGGGCCGTTCGCCGACCGCCAGGAGGTCGACTTCGACCGTTTGTGCAGCGACCGGCTGTTCCTGCTGCACGGGGAGACTGGCGCGGGCAAGACGTCGATCCTGGACGCAGTGGCCTTCGCGTTGTTCGGCCGGCTGCCGGGCGCTCGCGGTGAGGCCAAGCGGCTGCGGTGCGACCTCGCGGATCCAGCAACGCGGACCGAGGTCGAGCTGGAGCTGACCGTCGGCGGCGAGCGGCTGCGCATCGTCCGCAGCCCCGAGCAGGAGCGGGTCAAGCAACGGGGGAGTGGCACCACCCAGGAGCAGGCCAAGGTCGTCCTCCAGGTAGAAGGCGAAAGCGGGGTGTGGAGCCCGGTCACCACCCGCATCAACGACGCCGCCGAGTACCTGCAGCGCAGGGTCGGGATGAGCGCCGACCAGTTCTTCCAGGTGGTTCTGCTTCCCCAAGGTGAGTTCGCGCGCTTCCTGCGCGCCGAGGCCGAGGACCGTGTCGAGCTGCTGCGCAAGCTGTTCCGCAGCGAGCGGTTCGGGGCGGTGGAGCAGTGGTTCGCGGTGCAGCGCCGCGTGGCAAGGCAGCGGCTCGACGAGGCGGACGGTGAGTTGTCCGCTCTCCTCGCGCGTCTTGCCGAGGCCTCCGGGGTGGAGGCGGAGGCCGATGGCGCGGCGGCACCGCTGGAGTGGGCCGACGCGCTGGTGGCCGCCGCTCACGAGCGAGCGGAGCGCGGCGAGCGCTGTCGTCGAACAAGCCCGGCTGGCTCTGGAGCGCGCCACCGACGAGCACCGCCGCGTCGCGGACCTGCGGCGCCGGCAAGATCGGCTGGTCGCGGCGCTCGCGGATCGCAGCTGCGGTCGAGGCCGGGCGCGGTGCGTACGAACGCGTGCGCGGTGAGCTGGAGGCCGCGGAACGAGCGGCCCGGGTGCGGCCGGTCCTTCAAGCGGCCGAGGCGCGAGCCGCAGCGGCCAAGGGCGCGCAACGGGCTTGTCGCCGACCTGACGGCCAGGCTGCTCGCCGCGGAACCGACGGCTCCGGTCGCCGCACCGATCGAGCTGCAGGCCTGGGAGCGGGCGCGCCGCGACGAGGTCGCCCAGCTCGAAGCGCTGCTCGGGACGTCGGCCGCGCAGGAGGCGGACGAGACGTCGCTGGCGGCACTCGCCGCGCGCCGCGACGGCGTCGCCGCCCAGCTGGTTGCGGTGGAGAGCGAGCGGGCGTCGCTGCCGGAGCGGCAGGCGGTCGCGTCCGCCGAGGCGCTTCAGGCCAGGTCCGCCGCCGACCGGTTGCCCGGCCTCACCCAGCGGGTGGTCGAGCTGGCGGCCGTCACCGACGCGGCCGCCAGGCTCGCCGTGCTCGCCCCGCAGCTGGCGAAGCTGGAGCAGCGTCACCTGGACGCGCAACGGACCACCCTCGGCGCAGAGCGGAGCTTGCTCGATCTGCGCACCCGGCGGCTGGACGGGATGGCCGCGGAGCTGGCCGGCCAGCTGGCCGACGGCGCTGCGCTGCCCGGTCTGCGGCGGCGCCGAGCACCCCGCCCCGGCGGCGTTCGACGGTGAGCCGGTGCGACCCGAGGACGAAGAACGCGCGTCGGCCCAGCACGAAGCCGCGAGAGCCACTCGAAGAGCAGGCGCGCGCGGTGCTGGACGAGGCCCGCCGTGACAAGGCGCGCCTCGACGGAGTGATCGCCGATCGCGATGTCGCGGCCGCGGCCGACGAGCTCGCGAGCTCCCGGAGCGAGGTAGCCGTCGCCCAGGCGCTGGCCGCGGCGCTGGAGGCGAAGACCGCGGCGCACGAGGTGCTCGCCGTCCGGGCCAGCGAGCTCACCACCGAGGCCGAGAAGCTCGGGCAGGAGCGAGCCCAGCTCGACGCCCAGATCACCTCGCTGGCGGACCGGATCCGCGAGCGTCGGGACCAGCTGGATGCCGCTCGCCAGCAGGACGCCAGCGTGGCGGCGCGCGGCGAGCGCCTCGGCGCCCTCGCCGACGCTGCCGGCGCCTGGCCGAGGCACTCGCTGAGGCAGTGCGCCGGGCAGCCGAAGCCGACGACGCGTCCGCCGCTGCCGCCACGGCGGCGAAGGCTGAGGGCTTCACCGACGTTCGATTCAGCGGCGGCTGCCCTGCGGAGCCCCGGAGCAGCTCGAGGCCTTGCGGGCGGACCGAGCGCAGTTCGACGAAGCCGACCGGGGCACCAAGGCGCGCTTGGAGGACGCGGAGTTCGAGGGCCTTGCCATCGACCCGCTCGCCGACCCTGGTGACGCCGAACGGACGATGAAGGCCGCGCAGCAGGCGCACCAGGCGGCGGCGAGTGCCCTGCACGCCGGCGAGAAGCGCCTCGCCGACCTCGGCCGGCTCCGCGACCTGCTGGTGGCGACGCTCGGCGCGCGCGCACCGCTGCTCCTTCGGCACGAGCAGGTGAGCGCGTTGGCCGACCTGTTGAGCGGGCTGGGCCAGAACGCCAAGCGGATGCGGCTGGAGGCGTTCGTCCTGGCCGCTCGTCTCGAAGAGGTGGCCGCGGTGGCCGGCCAGCGCCTTCGCGCGATGTCGGGCGGTCGTTACTCCTTCGTGCACACCGACGCGTCAGGCCCTCGTAACACCCGGGGCGGGCTCGGCCTCGACGTGCTCGATGACTTCAGCGGGCAGACCCGCTCGGCCAAGACCCTGTCGGGCGGGGAGAGCTTCATGGCCTCCCTCGCCTTGGCGCTGGGGCTCGCCGACGTGGTGGCCGCGGAGTCGGGCGGTACCCAGCTCGACACGCTGTTCATCGACGAGGGATTCGGCAGCCTGGATCCCGAGTCCCTCGACCAGGTGATGGGCACCCTGGATGAGCTGCGCGCCGGTGGTCGGGTCATCGGACTGGTCAGCCACGTCGAGGAGCTGCGGATGAGGATCGGCGTCCGGGTGCGCGTGGTGCCCGGTCGGAACGGGTCGACGATCCAGATGGACGCCGTCTGATCCAGGCACCCCGCGCCGCCCCGTAGACTCGGCCGTCGTGACCCTCACCATCGGCATCGTCGGACTGCCCAACGTCGGGAAGTCGACCCTGTTCAACGCCCTCACCAAGAACGACGTCCTCGCCGCGAACTACCCGTTCGCCACGATCGAGCCGAACGTCGGCGTGGTCGGTGTGCCGGACGCGCGGCTGACCAAGCTCGCCGAGATCTTCGGCTCGCAGAAGATCCTGCCGGCGGCGGTGAGCTTCGTGGACATCGCCGGCCTCGTCCGTGGGGCGTCCGAGGGCCAGGGCCTGGGCAACAAGTTCCTCGCGAACATCCGCGAGTGTGACGCGATCTGCCAGGTCATCCGGGTGTTCACCGACCCCGACGTCGTGCACGTCGATGGTCGGGTCGCCCCCAAGGACGACATCGAGACCATCAACACCGAGCTGATCCTCGCTGACCTGCAGACGATCGAGAAGGCGCTGCCGCGGCTGGAGAAGGAGGCGAAGTTCGCGAAGGGCGGCCACGTCGCCCGCGGTCGACGCCGCCAAGGAGGCACGCGAGGTGCTCAACGGCGGCACCACGGTCTTCGCCGCCGGGCTCGACCTCGAGCCGCTGCGCGAGCTGCACCTGCTGACCGCCAAGCCCTTCCTCTACGTCTTCAACGTCGACGACGAGGAGATGGGCAACGAGACGCTCAAGGACGAGATGCGCGCCCTCGTCGCCCCCGCCGAGGCCATCTTCCTCGACGCGAAGATCGAGTCCGAGCTGGCTCGAGCTGCTCCGACGACGAGGCCCTGGAGCTGCTGCAGTCCCTCGGCCAGGAGGAGTCCGGGCTCGCGATCCTCGCCCGGGTCGGCTTCGCGACGCTGGGCCTGCAGACCTACCTGACCGCCGGGCCCAAGGAGGCCCGCGCCTGGACGATCCCGATCGGCGCCACCGCGCCCGAGGCCGCCGGCGTCATCCACACCGACTTCCAGCGCGGGCTTCATCAAGGCCGAGATCGTCTCCTTCGACGACCTGGTCGAGACCGGCTCCATCCCCGCCGCCCGTGCCGCCGGGCAAGGCGCGCATCGAGGGCAAGGAGTACGTCATGGCCGACGGCGACGTGGTGGAGTTCCGCTTCAACGTGTGAAGTTCAACGTCTGAAACGACCTAGACCCTCGGCGCCGGTTCACAGGGGGTGATGGCAACCTTGCCCCGGACCTCGCCGGCCTGAAGGTGGCGCATGGCTTCCTGCGCACGGTCCAGTGGGTAGGTGCGGTGGAGGCTCGGGGTGACCGCCCCGGCGTCGATCAGGTCGGCGACGTCTTCGAGGACGCTGCCGCGCTCCTTGTTGAGGAACCCGCGCAGTCGCTGGGACAGGAACAGCGACATGACCAAGCCCCGGAGCTGCCGGTCCATCCCACCTGTAATGCTTCCGCCATTCTCACCGCCGACCATGACCGCCGTGCCCTTCGCTGTCAGTGCGCGCCGGAGCCGCGACAACGACGGGTTGCCCGCGATGTCGAGGATCAGGTCGTAGCGGTGTTCGCCGTCGGCAAAGTCGTCACGCGTGTAGTCGATGACGTGGTCGGCGCCGAGGGAAAGGACTTGGTCGAGCTTGGAGGTGCTGCAGACGCCGGTGACCTCGGCGCCGAACGCCTTCGCCATCTGGACGGCGTAGCTGCCGACGCCGCCGGACGCGCCGATCACTAGGACTTTCTGGCCCGGTCGGAGCCGGCCGACCTCGCGTATCGCCTGCAGGGCGGTGAGCGCCGAGATCGGCACCACCGCAGCTTGCTCGAAGGTGAGGTTGCCAGGCTTGAGTGCCAGCTTGTCCTCGCGAGCCGCCGTGAACTCGGCGAAGGAGCCTTTGCCGATCCCGAACACGGCGTCCCCGACGGAGAACCGGGTGACCGTTGACCCGACCGCCTCGACCGTGCCAGCCACGTCGCGGCCGGCCACTGGATTTCTCGGCTTCCACAGCCCGAAAGCGAGCCGGATGGCGTAGGGGCGCCCGGACATCACGTGCCACGTGCCTCTGTCGAGGCCGGCCGCGTGGACCCGCACCAGCACCTCGTTCTCGGCGATGTGAGGGCGGTCGACATTGGCGACGTGGAGAACGTCCGCCGAGCCGTAGGCGTGGTGCACGACGGCCCGCATCGTGGCGGTAGGTCCGGAAGCAGTGGTGGACATGGGGTCCTCTGGATTAGGCGTGGGCCGTCGGGCGGAGATCAGGAGCATCTGAGATTGTCGTACTTAGTACGGACGGTACCATACAAAGTACGAAGTTCCACGATGGTGGGGAGCCGCATGTCTCATGCAGGGGGCCAGGAGAGCCAGCCACGCACCCAGCTAAGCCGCGAACGCGTGTTGCGTGCAGCGGTCGCGGTTGCCGACTCCAGAGGGCTCGGTTCCCTGACGATCAGGTTGCTCGCTCAGGAACTCGGCGCCAAGCCGATGTCGATCTACCACCACGTCGCCAACAAGGAGGAGATCCTCGACGGCATCGTGGACATCGTCTTCAGCGAGATGGACTCACCCGCTGTTGGCGGCGACTGGCGCTACGAGATGACGCGCCGGGCGCGCTCGGCCAGGCGCGTGCTGAGGCGCCATCCTTGGGCGATCCCGCTCCTCGAGTCGCGGACCTCTCCGGGCCCGGCGACGCTGGCCCATCACGACGCGGTCCTCGGCACTCTGCGTGCGGCGGGTTTCTCGCGGGAAATGACCGCCCACGCCTACGCCCTGCTCGACGCCTTCATCTACGGGTACGCGCTTCAGGAGGCCTCCCTGCCCTTTGAGGGCCCCGACGGCGTAAGCGAGGTGGCCGCACCGATCATGGAGTTGATGTCCACCGGCGAATACCCACACATGGTCGAGATGGCGACGTCGTACTACCTGCAGACTGGCTACGACTTCGGCAACGAATTCGATTTCGGGCTCGGCCTGATCCTCGACGCCCTCACCAGATCGATCTCCGAGGAGGTCGGCGAACTTCGCTCCTGACCGTCAGCTCCGCCTTGCGGCCATCGCTGACGTGTGCCGTGGACTGAGGCCTCAGGACCGGGCCGTCGCGCGGGGGCGGCGCGGTGAGCCATTCGAACCACTCACCCAGACCGTTGCCCGCTGTCGCGGACGGGCTGACAGCACGCCAGCTGTTGGGCTCACGAGGGATAGATCGTGCCGGAAATGGCGAGCAGCTAGGCCAGCGCGTTTGCGCTGGTCAGAGGCCGGTTGGCCGGAGACCCCGCCCCGACACGACAGTCGGCAGCATTCACCTGCCCGCCGAGCGAAACACCGCGAGACAAGACCAACTGAGAGCCGCCCCTGGCTTCAGGCCCCTGCCTTGAACGGCGAGGCTACGACCAGATGTATTCCTCGGCGATCGCGCCATCGACCCACTTGGCGACGGTGACCATTCGGCCTCCGCCTTCGAACTCGCCGATGACACAGGTCCACTCCCCGGATCCGAACGCGATCGGGTGGGAGGTGATCTGCGGCGGCGTGCCCCCCGCCGATTCGACGTAGACCTTCATCGCGTCGATGTGCTGTTCAATCCCGTGAGTCGGTGGTTGACCTTTCCAGTCCACCAACACGTCGTCGGTGTGGTGGCGGGCGAACACGCCGTTCCAGTCGGCGTTGTTCCAGCCGGTGAAGTCAAGATCATCCATGCCCTTGAGATTGTCTTTGACCTGGTCTTCTGCCATGAGTCGCTCCTTCCCTAGACGTACGAACGGATTCCTTCCCGGCCGGCGGCCGGGAAAGCTCAAAGAGGTCGGATCGCCTCGGCGTCGATGTCGATGGCGACGTCCTTGCCCACGAGCAGTCCGCCGGCCTCTTTGAGCAGTTCGTAGGTGAGCCCGAAATCGTGGCGGGTGATGGAGCCGTGCGGCGTGGAATGCGACCCGGGCGTTGCCCAACGGGTCGGTGACAGCACCGCCGAACCGGACGGTGAGCACTACCGGACGTGTCACTCCGTGCAGCGTCAAGTCTCCCGTTACCAGCCGCGTGCCCGCGGTCAGCTCGGTCGTCGCGGTGCTGCGATAGGTCATCGTCGGATAGCGCTCTACGTCCAGGTAGTGCCCCGAACGCAGATCGTCGTCGCGCACCGGCATCAGCGTGTTGATCGACGTGGTCTCGATATTTACCTCAACGGTCGAGGCCGACGGGTCTTCGGCAACAGTGATAGTGCCCTGCACCGCCTCGAAACGGCCACGGACCCGGCCGACCACAAGGTGCTGGGCGCTGAAGCCAACAAACGTGTGCGCCGGATCGAGGTCAAATTTTCCCACCGGCGGGGCGAGGGCGTGATTGACGATGCGACTTTGTTCCTCGTCAGGACGATCCGTCATATGCCCTCCTGACGAAAGGCTCTGTTGATCCGATCCGACCACAGTGGGTAGGACAACATTCGACGCTACACCTGTTCTGTGATCGCTGAAAGGCAAGCAGCGACGCCGCGCTCGCCGGTCATCGGGGACGCGCGACGCCGACGACTGGGGCCGAACCTCGCGGCCACCCTGGCTCTGGGGCTGCGATCCGGACATCCGGCTCCCACGGTCGCTCCAGGTCGGGGCAGGTCCTGCCGTGCCGCGCCTGTTCACCCATCGAGGATGATGCAGGCCACGGTGAGAGCGTTCTACCGTCGCTTCGGGCTGGAGCGCTTTCAGCTCTGGACAGTTGGTCCGCGCCGGCGCGACGTGGCCGATCGAGTGATCCTGGAGGCGGCCGATGACCACACCTGATGTCGGAGCATCTCAGCCGGGGCTGAGTGTCGGTCCGACCAGCGAGTTCAGTCTGTTCTTCCGAGTCAAGCCGGGCTCGGGGCCGTCGTTGCGGACCGCTCTCCTAGAGCTCCAGGACACGCCGGGGTACCGGCCGGGTGACTATGGAATGGCGGTCCAGACGATCCACGAGGCCCGGTTCGTGATGTTCGACGACGACACGCGGCTCGCCTTCGTGACCAGTTTCGACGGCCCCTGGGACGCCTACATGGAGGACTTCTTCACATCCGGACCGACGTTGGCGCTCTTCGATGTCATCTTCCGACATGTGGAGGGGTACGACGGGCTCCCGGACCTGACGGCCCTGCGCGCATTCGTCCTCGACGCCGAGCAGGCGGCAGCGGCGTATGCGCGGAACTACCCGGGCACGGTCAAGGAGCTCCGGAAAGCTCAGCGGGTGAACAGCGCCTTCCAGAAGGTTCTCGACCATCCTCAGGCCGCCGAGATCCTTCAGCACCCAGCGTTGCAGCCGCTGTTGGACGAGGCCGGCGACTGATCGGCCGCAGACACAGAAGGCTGTCATGTCGGACCACATCTCAGGGCCGCGTGCCCTGGCGGACCCAATCGCGGACATCACGGACGTGTACGCGTTCCCCAGTCCCGAGCGGCAGGGATGCCTCGTCCTCGTCCTGAACACACTGCCGATGGCCAAGCCCGCCGACCTGTTCTCCGACGGGCTGCTGTATCGCTTCCGGCTGCGACCGCTCACCTCGCCGAAGGGGGAGGGTGCGAGTTGGCGATTCGTCCCAGGTGATGAGGAGCTCGTCCTCGACTGTGTCTTCGCTGCCCCAGGCGATGCCCCCAGCGATGGCGGGGAGCAGCCAGTCCGCCATCAGCAAGGCACTTGCGTGACCCCGTCAGGAGAACGGATCTCCTTTCTCGTCAACGATGAGCGAGGAGCGTCGGGGCGCGGCATGCGGGTTTTTGCCGGCACACGGTGGGACCCGTTCATCATGGATGCCCGCGCGGCCTTGGCGACGATCGCGACCCGGAAGCTGGCCTTCACCGAGCCAGGAGTCGATCTTCCTGGACGGCAAGAATGTGCTGAGCATTGTCGTCGAGGTCGACACCGGCTTCCTCACTGACTGGGCACTCGTGGGTGTCGTAGCCGAGACGCTCACTCGTGGGACGTTCAACGTCAGGATCGAACGCGTGGGGCGCCCCGAGGTGAAGAACATGATGCTCGCCCCCAAGGACTTCGACCCGGTGAACCGGAACTTGGAGATCCGTGATCTATACAACATGGACGACGCGTTCCACCTCGGCGACTCCTACGCCGACGCCTACCGGGCACGGCTCGATGCCAACCTCGCCTTCTGGGATGGCCTGGACGGAAAGGTGGACTGGCCCACCGACGCCGACGGCCGTCACCCGCTTACAGATCTGGTCCTCGCTGACTACCTGATCGTCGACGTCACCAAGCCCTATGTCGAGCGGGGCTCGTTTCTCGAGATCGAGCTCGCGGCCCGGCGCGGCGAAGCGCACATGACGTGCGGGGGCCGGACCTTGAACGACGACGTGATGGACACGATCTTCACCCAGCTGGTCAACGCCGGTCACGGGCCCACCATCCGCGATGGCGTCGACTCCGCCACCCGGCCGGCGACCGGCAGCTTCCCCTACCTGGCGCCGCCGAACCCGGACCCGCCCGAACCCCCCGAGCACCACTGACCATGGAAGGCACGTGACATCGATGGACGCCACGACAGACGTGTCCCTGGAGCTCGACGACATCCAGGCCGGCGCACTCTACGAACGCCCCTCCCCGTATGTCGGCACCTATCTGCTGCTCTGCATCCGCGATCGAGCCGACGGCCGCGAGCTGGTTCGGCGACTGCATCGGATCGTGAACCCCGCGGGGGCTGCTGACACCCCGGACGACACCTCGGTCACAGTGGCGTTCACCTACCACGGGCTGAAGGCGCTCGGGGTGTCCCAAGTGTCGCTGAACAGCTTCGCGCCAGAGTTCCAACAGGGGATGGCCGCCCGCGCCGGGAGGTTGGGAGACGTCGGTGAGAGTGCGCCCGAGCACTGGGAGACACCCCTTGGTACCTCCGATGTGCATGTCGCGATCGCGGTCCTCTGCTCGGACCAAGCGCAGCTCGAAGCTGTCGCCGAGAAGGCTCGAGCAGCCCATGCCGAGCTCCCCGGGATCGAGCTGGTCTGGCGGCAGGACTGCTACCAGCTCGCCACCGGGCGAACTTCGTTCGGCTTCAAGGACGGGATCGGGCAGCCCGCCGTCGAGGGCAGCGGCCGCCCGGCCACCAATCCCTCGTGAGCGTCCACTCAAGGCCGGCGAGATCATCCTGGGCTACCCCGACGAGACCGGCGAGCTGCCGCCGATGCCGACCCCAGAGGTGTTGGGCCGCAACGGAACCTACGTCGTGTTCCGAAAGCTGCACACGAAGGTGGCGGCCTACCGGAGCTACCTCCGCACAAGGGCACAGAGCCGCCAGGAGGAGGACCTCCTCGGCGCGAAGATGGTCGGCCGCTGGCAGAGCGGAGCGCCGCTCGCAATCACCCCGGACCAGGACGACCCGGAGCTCGGTAGCGACCCCCGGCGCAACAACGATTTCGGCTTCGCCGATGACCCGCGCGGCTTCAAGTGCCCGGTGGGCGCGCACGCGCGAAGGGCCAACCCGCGTGACGCACTGGATCAGGAAGGCAGCGTCGACGTCCGTCTCCATCGGATGATCCGGCGAGGCACCAGCTACGGACCGATGCTCCCCGACGGCGTCATCGAGGACGACGGGATCGACCGGGGAATCGTCTTCGTGTTCGCTGGCGCCCACCTCAAACGTCAGTTCGAGTTCGTCAAGACCCAGTGGCTCAACGACGGCATCTTCATCGGCGCCCCGCTCGAGTCCGACCCCCTCGTCGGACCCCACGGCGACTCGAGCAGCTTCACCATCCCCCAACGGCCGATCCGGCGCAGGCTGCAGGACCTGCCGCCGTTCGTGGTCACCCGCGGCGGCGAGTACTGCTTCGCGCCCAGCCTGCGGGCGCTGCAATGGCTCGCCGAGCTGGACACCTGACGAGCCGCCACCCGCGAGAGGACGCATGATGAGCTCATCAAGCACGGACCGCTGGGCAGCGCTCGACTTCGCCCCACCGGATCCCGACATCGAGGAGACCGAGGCGCCCGTTCTCCTGGACTACCTCTCCGAGGGCCGGGTTGCACAGATCACTCTCAATCGGCCCCATGCCGACAATGCGATCACCACCGAGATGGGCGCCCTGTTGACCGAGGTCGTCGAGGAGATCGCCGTTCGCACCGCCGTACGCGTCGTCGTCCTGACCGGTGCCGGAGACCGCGCCTTCTCCGTGGGAAGCGACCTGCGGCAACGCAGAGCGATGACCAAGGAGGACTGGCTTCGCCAACGGCAAGCCTTCGACCGCACTCTCTACACGGTCCGCCAGCTCCGCAAGCCGATCTTCGCCGCCGTCAACGGGATCGCGTACGGGGGCGGCTGCGAGCTTGCCCAGAGCACGGACTTCATCATCGCTTCGACCGACGCCACCTTCGGACAACCCGAGGCCATGCTCGGCCTGGCAGCCGGCGGCGGGTCACCGGCCCTGCTGCCCCGCCTCCTGCCCCGCGGAAGGGCCCTTCAGATGCTCATGACCGGAGACCCGGTCCCTGCGCAGGAGGCATACCGGCTCGGCATGGTCAACGAGCTCCACGACCCCGGCCAGCTGATGTCCGCGGCCCGACAGATCGCGGACAAGATCGCCAGCAACTCCCCGACCGCCGTCCAGGCCGTGAAGCGTGCGGTCCACCTGGGTGAGGGCCAGCCGATCGAAGAGGCAATCGCGATCATGATGGACGCCCACTGGCGCTCCGCCGTCCACCCCGACCGCGTCGAGGGCATCGGCGCCTTCAACGACGGCCGCGAACCCACCTTCAACGACTCCGACTTCTGATGACCACACTCCGCGTCACCCTGCCCCAAGGAGACTGAGACCATGACCGTCGCAGATGATCTCGAGGCGGCACGCGCTTCGCTGGTGATGATCAACCCCGCGCCCTACAACGCCGAGGCGCCGCAGGCCGCACTCGACGGTGAGATCACTCCCACCGAGCTTCACTACGTGCGCAACAACTTCGCGGTGCCCGCCCACGACGGCACCTTGGAGATCGGCGGTGCGGTCGGCCATCCGACCACCCTGACCCTCGACGACCTGCGCGCGATGCCGGCACACGAACACATCGTCACACTCGAGTGCGCAGGCAACGGGCGCCTGGACATGCAGCCACTGCCGACCGGTGAACCCTGGGGCGACTTCGCCGTCTCCACGGCTCGATGGACCGGCGCACTCCTGCACGAGGTGCTGGCGAGGGTCGGGGCATCGGCGCACGGAGTCGAGGTCCTCGCTGAAGGGGCGGACCGCGGCCCCTACCACCTCCAGGCGATCCTTCCCGAGACCGACCAGGACGACCTCTCCTTCATCCGGTCGCTACCTCTCGCGCACGCCACGGACCCGACGTCGGGGATCCTCATCGCCTACGAGATGAACGGCAAGCCTCTCGGGCCCGACCACGGCGCCCCGTTCCGGCTGATCGTGCCCCACTGGTACGCCGTGGCTTCGGTGAAGTGGCTGAAGCGCCTCGACGTCCTCACCGAGCCCTACACCGGTGAGTTCCAGACCGGCCACTACATGTACCAATGGCCAGACCGACCCCAGGAACCCGTCTCCTTGATGCGGGTGCGCGCCCGGATCACGGACCCCGCACCAGGCGCGACCATCGGCCTCGGGGCCTACACGGTCCGAGGGAAGGCATGGTCAGGGACCGGCCCCATCACCCGCGTCGACGTCAGCCTCACCGGAGAAGGCGACTGGCAGCCAGCACAGCTCGAACCATCCCGAAGCGGCTTCCACTGGCAGGACTGGTCCTTCAGCTGGGACACCAACAACGTCGGCAGACACACCCTGAGAGCCCGAGCGACCGACGCCGCCGGCAACGTACAACCTGACGTCCCCCCGTGGAACCGCCTGGGCTACGGAAACAACGCCATCGAAGTCATCTACGTCGACCGCCGATGACTCCCGTTGACCATCAGCTGGCGGTAGGCCGCGAAGAGGCGGCGGCGGAGAGCCACTGGTACCACGCGTCCAGACCGTCGCACGCCGTCGCGGAGACGGGCAGCACCTGCACCCCCGGGTTGACCAGCTTCAGGTCGCTCGTGAACCGCTCCTCGTCGAACTCGACATAGGGCAGCAGGTCGATCTTGTTGAGCACGACGACGGTCGCCGAGCGGAAGATGTGCGGGTACTTCAGCGGCTTGTCCGCGCCCTCGGTCACCGACATGACGACGACGCGAGCGTTCTCGCCGAGGTCGAACAGGGCGGGACACACGAGGTTGCCGACGTTCTCGATCAGCACAAGACCGCCGGTGGTGGGGTCGAGTGCGTGCAGGGCGCTGGCCAGCATCGACGCGTCCAGGTGGCAACCGGAACCGGTGTTGACCTGCACGACGGGGGCACCGGCCGACCCGATGCGCTCCGCGTCGAGGGTGGTCTCCTGGTCGCCCTCCACGACATAGATCGGCACCTGCACGCCGAGCTCCCGCACCGTCCGCACCAGCAGCGTCGTCTTTCCCGCGCCCGGCGAGCTCATCACGTTGACGGCACGCACGCCGCGTGCGTCGAGCCACCCGCGGTTGCGTGCGGCCAGCAGGTCGTTCTTGGCGAGCACCCGCTGTTCGAGGGTGAGCGTCTCGGAGCCGCCCGCCGGCGGAACGGAGTCGTGCTCGTGCGCATGGAGGTGCTCGTGCGGATGCGCATGGTCGTGCTCGGCCACGTCACCACCCACCGCGACCATGCGGATCTCGGCCCCGTCGGAACAGCCGCACGTAGCGCACATCTATCGACTCACCTCCACCGAGACGATGCGCAGCTCCTCGCCCGCCACGACGCGCACGTCGGAACTGCCGCAGGCACACAGCAGGATCGGATCGTCGAGGGTGAAGTCGCTCCCGCAGCGTCGCGCACCGGGCCACGCCGGTCGGTTCGCGGATGTCCAGTCGAGCACCGTCGAGACCGGTCCCTGCGGCGGCCAGTGAGAAGCAGAACCGCAGCGATTCGGAAGACACTCCCGACAGGGCGCCGACTTCGAGAAGGACCTCGGACACCCGCCGCTCGCCCGTGCGTGACGTGATCGCGTCGATGACGCTCTCGGCGATCGCCAGCTCGTGCATCCGAACCAGATCCTTCGTTCGGCTCGATCACTCCACCATAAGTCCAGACGCAGCGGCCGGCAGAGCACGCGGCTCAGTGCGGAGGCACCGGCCCGAACACGTCACTGATTCGGCGGACGTCGCGCAGTCGTGGCTCGGTCTGGCCGCGGACCCAGCGACTCACAGTGCGCACGGACACTCCGAGTTGTTGAGCTGCCGCCTCCTGCGACAGTCCCTGACGTCGAAGAGCCTCGGTCAACCATTGAGCGAAGGTTGCGCTCACCAACCCCTCGCCGCCGAGGACCGATGCTGGACGATCGGGCGCGGACAGGACCTCGACCTCGGCGTCATGGGGAAACAGCCGGATGACCACCTGGAACTCACCGATCGACGGGCTCGCCGCCGCAAGGATGGCATCGTTGATCGCGGCGCCGATCGCCCGCAGGTCGGCCGGTTCGATGGTCGCCCCGGCGAGCGCCGTACGCAGGAACTCCTGGGCATCGGGAATCGACGATGGCCGAGCCGAGAAGTTCCGGCTGACGACGACCACCGGACAGACGAGGACGTCCGGGCCGGCGGGATCGTCGCGAGTCGGCCACGGACCTGTGGTGGGTTCCGAAGGCATGGGTTTGCTCTCGGGCGGGTTGCGCTGTCCTGACGCTAGACCCGCGCTGCCGACGACGGAAAGGTCGCTCCTCAATACGCTCACCGGCGGATTTACCGATTCCCCGAATCAGACAGAAATGACCGGTCAGAAGTGTCTGGGCACATCTGGTTCGCCGTCGTAGCGTGGCTCGTGCAGCGGCTCCACCTGTGAGTCTGCGCCGCCGAAGGCCGGCTACGGGTCTCGTGGAGTTCCGTGTAGACGTACCCGACGCGAAGGGCGGTGTGCGATGTCGACCGAGACCGCTGAGATGTCCGGGGCAGCCACAACCTCTCAGCCGCCACTGCATGTCCTGTGGATCAACGCCGGCCTGAGCTGTGACGGCGACTCGGTCGCCCTGACTGCGGCGACGCAGCCGAGCATCGAGGAGATCGTCCTCGGGGCGCTGCCCGGGTTGCCGAACATCCAGGTGCACTGGCCATTGATCGACTTCGAGTGCGGGCCGGAGACCGGCGCGGACACCTTCATCGAGTGGTGGTGGAAGGCGGACCGCGGCGAGCTCGAACCGTTCGTCCTCGTCGTCGAAGGATCGATCCCGAACGAGGCGATCAAGTCGGAGGGCTACTGGTGCGGGTTCGGCAACAACCCGCTGACCGGCCAACCTGTCACCACCAGCGAATGGCTCGACCGGTTGGCGTCGAAGGCGACGGCGATCGTGGCCGCCGGGACATGCGCGTGCTACGGCGGGATCCACGCCATGGCAGGCAACCCGACCGGAGCGATGGGCGTGCCCGACTACCTCGGCTGGGGGTGGAAGTCGAAGGCTGGCTTGCCGATCGTCTGCGTGCCGGGATGCCCGACCCACCCCGACAACCTCTCCGAGACGCTCGTCTACCTGCTGTACCAGGTGGCCGGGCAGGCGCCGATGATCCCGCTCGATGAGGCGCTGCGCCCGAAGTGGTTGTTCGGTGCCACCGTGCACGAGGGATGCGACCGCGCGGGCTACTACGAGCAGGGAGACTTCGCGACCGAGTACGGCTCGCCGAAATGCCTGGTCAAGATCGGCTGCTGGGGTCCAGTCGTGAAGTGCAACGTCCCCAAGCGTGGCTGGATCAACGGTGTGGGCGGCTGCCCGAACGTGGGTGGGATCTGCATCGCCTGCACCATGCCCGGGTTCCCGGACAAGTTCATGCCGTTCATGGACGAACCGCCCGGTAGCAAGGTCTCTACTGCGGCCAGCACCGCGTACGGCACCGTGATCCGCCGGCTGCGTCGCATCACCGAGAAGACCGTAGACAAGGAACCCAAGTGGCGGCACAGGGGCTCCGACCTGACCACCGGCTACCGCCGAAACTGGTAGAGGACCGCAGCGATGACGACGATCAAGGAAGCGCCGGCCGAACCCCAGCACGCTGACACCGACGTGGTGGAGATGGCGTGGGATCCGATCACCAGGATCGTGGGGAGTCTCGGCATCTACGCGACGGTGGACTTCAAGCAGCGGAACGTGCGCGAGTGCCACAGCACGTCGTCGATCTTCCGGGGCTACAGCATCTTCATGAAGGGCAAGGACCCGCGCGACGCGCACTTCATCACCAGCCGCATCTGTGGCATCTGCGGAGACAACCACGCGACGTGCTCGGTCTACACCCAGAACATGGCCTATGGCGTTGCTCCGCCGCGCTCTCGGGGAGTGGATCATCAACCTGGGGGAGGCCGCCGAGTACATGTTCGACCACAACATCTTCCAGGAGAACCTGGTCGGGGTGGACTACTGCGAACGGATGGTCCGCGAGACCAACCCGGGCGTGCTCGAGCTGGCGAACAACACCGAGGCGCCGCACGCGGCCGAGCACGGCTACCGGACCATCGGCGACATCATGCGCTCGCTCAACCCGTTGGAGGGTGACTTCTATCGCGAGGCGCTGCACGTCAGCCGCTACACCCGCGAGATGTTCTGCCTGATGGAGGGTCGGCACGTCCACCCGTCGACGCTCTACCCGGGCGGTGTCGGCACGGTGGCAACCGTGCAGCTGTTCACCGACTACCTGACCCGGCTGATGCGGTACATCGAATTCTTGAAGAAGGTCATCCCGTTGCACGACGACCTCTTCGACTTCTTCTACGCGGCACTGCCCGGGTACGAGCACGTCGGCGAGCGTCGCGTTCTGCTGGGCTGCTGGGGCGCATTGAACGACCCCGCCTACTGCGACTTCACCTACGGGCACATGACCGAGTGGGGTCGGCACATGTTCGTCACGCCGGGCGTCGTCGTCGATGGACAGGCTCGTCACCAACGACCTCGTCGACATCAACCTCGGCATGCGCATCCTGCTCGGTCATTCCTTCTACGACGACTGGGCAGGCGCGGACAACGAGGTCTTCGTGCCGCGCGACCCGCTCGGCAACCCTGTAGACGTACGGCATCCGTGGAACCAGCACACCCTTCCGAAGCCCGCCAAGCGCGACTTCGACAAGGCCTACAGCTGGACGATGTCGCCGCGCTGGTTCGACGGGACGAACCACCTGGCGCTCGACACCGGCGGTGGCCCGCTCGCCCGGCTGTGGTCGACGGCGCTGTCCGGTCTCGTCGATATCGGCGGCTACGTCAAGGCGACCGGGAACAGCGTGCAGTTCAACCTGCCGCGGACCGCGCTCAAGCCGGCGATGAGCTACGAGTGGAAGATCCCGCAGTGGAGCAACGCGCTCGAGCGCAACCGTGCGCGCACCTACTTCCAGGCCTACGCGGCCGCGGCAGCGCTGCACTTCGTCGAGAAGGGCCTTGCCGAGGTCCGGGCCGGCCGCACCGAGACGTGGACGCCGTTCACCGTGCCGGAGGAGGCGATCGCGGTCGGCTTCACCGAGGCGGTGCGCGGCGTGCTGAGCCATCACATGGTGATCCGCGACGGGAAGATCGCCAACTACCACCCGTACCCGCCTACGCCGTGGAACGGGAGCGTCCGCGACAGCTACGGCACACCTGGCCCCTATGAGGACGCGGTGCAGAACACCCCGATCTTCGAGGAGAACCCTCCGGAGACGGTTCAAAGGCATCGACATCATGCGAGCGGTGCGCAGCTTCGACCCGTGCCTGCCGTGCGGCGTGCACATGTACACCGGCAACGGGGCGTCCGTGCGGCAGGTGCATTCGCCCGCGATCGCGGTCAAGCCGTACTGAGGCACGTGGTCCTGGTGATGCGGCCCTGAGGTGAGGTGAGTGCCCGACATGAAGGCCGGCGACGCAGCTGCTCTGTCTACGCGCATCGAGACGTTGCTCGACGAGCTGACCTCGTCCGGCGACCCGGCGGTGTCCTCCCGCGCCGAGGAGCTCGTCGCCTGCCGTCGTCAGCCTCTACGGCGCGGGCCTGGAGCGGATCGTCGAGCTGCTCGCCGAAGGCGCCGATGGCGAGGCGCTGGTCCGGCGGCTGGCTGGTGACGAACTGGTCGCGAACCTGCTTCTGCTGCATGGCCTGCACCCGGACGACGTCGACACCAGGATCCAGCAGGCACTGGACCGGGTGCGTCCCTACCTCGGCTCGCACGCCGGCGGCATCGACTACCTCGGCGTCGATGACGGCGTCGCGCACCTGCGCCTTCAGGGCAGCTGTGACGGCTGCGCCGGGTCGGCGGCGACGGTGCACGCCGCCGTCGAACAAGCGGTGCTCGACGCGGCGCCGGAGGTGCGCAGCGTCGACGTCGAGGGGATGGTCGACCAGACGAAAACTCAAGCGCTGCTGCAGATCTCCATGCGCTGCCCCGACGGCCTCGCCGAGGCGGTCGGGTCGTGAGCGCCGACGCCTCGCCGCCCGGTGCGCAGGACACGGTCGGCGCACCGGATGCGCTCGGCGTGCTGCGCCGCATCATGCGGCCCCGCGACGCCGGCGAGCGTCCGCGCCCGGGCGAGGTCTGCGAGATGTGTGGCGAGACCATCGCGGACACGCACAGCCATGTCGCGAGCCTGAGCGAACGGCGGTTGCTGTGCACGTGCCGTGCCTGCTACCTGCTGTTCACCCAGCAGGGCGCCGGCGCCCGACGGCTGCGCGCGGTGCCTGAGCGCTACCGTCAGGCGGTCGCCTTCGCCTTCAGCCAGCAGCAGTGGGACGCACTCGCGATTCCGGTCGACCTGGCCTTCTTGTTCCAGCAGAGCCCAACCACCCCGAGCGAGCAGGACGGAGCTCGGCGCATCGTGGCCTGCTACCCGAGCCCGGCTGGTGCCACTGAGTCCGAGCTCGACCTCGCGGCCTGGACCGACATCACCGCCGCCAACCCCGAGCTCGCTGACGTCGAGGCTGACGTCGAAGCCGTGCTGGTGCGACGCGGGGGCGACGGGTTGTTCACCTGCCTGCTGGTGCCGATCGACGCCTGCTACGCGCTGGTGGGCATCGTTCGGCAGCACTGGGTCGGCTTCCAAGGTGGCGCCGAGGTCTGGCAACGCATCGACGCGTTCTTCGACGAGCTGCAGGCTCGCGCGCGTGGCCACAAGGCGGGTGTACGTGCCTGACCTCGAGTTCTCCTGCACCGACGCGCGTCCGGACCTCGAAGCCGCGGCGCCGACGATCATCCTTCGGTTGCATATCGTCGAGACGACGGGGGCAGCAGTCCACGCGCTCGCCCTGCGGTGTCAGATCCGGATCGAGCCGCAGCGCCGACGGTACGACGACTCCGAGGCGGCCGCCGCTGCGCGACCTGTTCGGCGAGCGCGCGCGCTGGGGTGACACGCTCAAGCCGCTGCAGCTCGGGTTCGTCAGTCACGTCATTCCCGGATTCACCGGCCAGACCGATATCGACCTCCCGCTGGCGTGCAGCTACGACTTCGACGTTGCGGCGAACAAGTACCTCTACGCCCTTGAGGCTGGCGAAGTCCCGTTGCTGCTGCTGTTCAGCGGGACCGTGTTCGGTGCGGGGCCCGGGGGGCTATCGGTGGAACCGGTGCCCTGGCACAAGGAGACCACGTATCGGATGCCGGTCGAAGTGTGGAAACAGACGATGCTGCTGCATTTCCCCGGCACCGCCTGGCTGAGGCTGCGCCATGACGCCTTTGACGCACTGCACCGTTACCGGACCGAGCACGAGCTGCTGAGCTGGGACGAAGCGATCGAGCGGCTGCTCAAGGAGGCGGAGCAGTGAGCTCGCGCAGCGGCAGCGACCGCGGCCGCGATCGCGGACGCCCGGGGGATCGCCGACACCGTGCTGTTCGAGGGCTACATGCTCTACCCGTACCGCGCCAACGACCCGAAGAACCGGGTGCGCTGGCAGTTCGGGGTGCTCGCACCGCCGTCGTACGTCGAGGCCGACTCCTCCGAACGATCGTTCCTGCAGACCGACTGCCTGCTCGAAGGCGACGACGTCCAGCTGTCAGTGCAGGTGCGCTTCCTGCAGGTGCAGCGGCGCACGGTCGAGCAGGCGACGGCGGACGGCTTCACGCCGGTCGACTCGCTCGATGTCGGCGACGCGACGTACCTGCCGTGGGACGAGGCGGTCCTGCACGAGTCGGAGGCGACGTTCACGCTGCCGGGGTCGGCGGCCTGCGCCGACAGCACCGAACTCCACGTCGACGGCGGCCGCGCGAGTCGAGGTGCTGCGCACCGTCGGAGGTCGAGTCGCCGGCCGTCTCGTGCGCGATCCGTGAGCCGCTTGACGCCCACCTGTTCGTCGACGCCGAACCGCTGCCCGGCCCGTACGGTGTGCGGCGACTGCGGCTGCGCCTGGAGAACCGCACGCCGTGGGCATCGACCGACGCCGGCACGCCGAATCGGCCGGACGCATTGCGCTGCGCGCTCGTCGCGGCGCACCTGCTGGTGGCCGTCGCCGGCGGCGCGTTCGTGTCCCTCATCGACCCACCCGAGTGGGCCACGGGTTACGCCGCAGAGCTGCGAGCAGGTCGGCGCCTTCCCCGTTCTCGCCGGGCCGCGCCGGGGACCGCCACCTCGTGCTGGCCTCGCCGATCATCTTGTACGACCACCCGCTCCTCGCGCCCGAGAGCGTGTCGCAGTTCTGCGACGCCACCGAGATGGACGAGATGCTGACCCTGCGCACGCTGACGCTGACCGACGCCGAGAAGCGGCAGGCGAGGGGCAGCGATCCGCGCGGCGGCGGCGCTCGTCGACCAGATCGACAACCTGCCCCGTCGAGCTGATGGACCGGCTGCACGGCGCCATCCGGTCCATGACGCAGCGTCGCCCGCCGCGCCGCGCCGAGCGCCGGACGAGCCGCCGTGGCGGGACCCGGGCGGACGCCAGTCGACCCGAGACGCCGACGTCGTGGTCATCGACGGCGTGACCGTCGCGCGAGGAGCCGTCGGTGCGGCTGCGCCCAGGAAGTCGTCGCGCCGACGCGCAGGACATGTTCCTCGACGGTCGCACCGCCACGCGTCGAGGCCGTGCTGTTCGACGTCGACGGCGGCAGCTACCTCGCGGTCACCCTCGACGATCTCGCGGAGTTCGGCGACAACCCGCACGGGCGCTTCCTGTACTTCGCGCCCGACGAGGTCGAGCCGATCGGGGTGGACGCATGATGCGCACCCTGATCGCCGGTCTCGGCAACGTCTTCGAGGGCGACGACGGCTTCGGCGTCGCGGTCGTCGGCGCGCTGGCGGATGCGCCGATGGCCCGACGGCGTCGAGGTGCGCGACTACGGCATCCGCGGCGTCCATCTCGCTTACCAGCTGCTCGACGGGTACGACCTCGTCGTGATGGTCGACGCGACGTCGCCGCGGCGGCGCGCCCGGCACGCTCTACGTCATCGACCACGCGCGCCGACGACCACCGCGCCGCGCCGGCCGCGGACGCGCCGATGCTCGACGCGCACGACCTCGATCCCGACGGTGTGCTCGCGCTCGTCCCGATGCTGGGCGGCACGCTCGGCCGGGTGGTGGTCGTCGGCCTGCGAGCCGGCAAGCATCGCGCCACGGATCGGGCTCTCGCCGGTGGTCGCGGGTAGCGTGGAGAAGGCTGCACAGCTCGTGATCGACATCGTGCAGAGCGCACATGCCGATGTCGCCGGCGGCGGTAGTAGGCAGGTGGATGCGGCTCGAATCGGAGGCGGTTAGCCATGCGTCGACTGATCGGATTGGTGCTCGTTGCAGGCGTCGCAGCAGCCGTGGCGTCGTCCCTGCCCGACCTCAAGCGCTATCTCAAGATCCGCGCGATGTGAGGATCTGCGCACCATGTGTCTAGGGATCCCGGGACGGATCGTCGCGACCCCGTCGGTGGACGACGTCGCGCAGGTCGACGTGGCCGGCGTCGTCCGCGAGATCAACCTCGCCCTGCTCGACGGGCCGTGGGCGGTGGGCGACCACATCCTCATCCACAGCGGGTTCGCGCTGGAGCGGATGACCGCCGAGGAGGCGCGCGACGCGCTCGCCGTCTTCGCCGACGGTGACGCCACCGGCTGGGATGTTCGGGGAAGGGCCGCCGAGATGAGCGCGCCAGAGTCTGCGCACCGCGGTCACGGGCTCGTGGACCGCGCAAGCGCGCCGGGCCCGATCATGTTCGTCCGCTACGCGTTCCCGCCCAACTTTCACGGCTCGTGCGGGCCACCCGATGCTCGCAGGCCTCTTCGAGTACGGCGCCCACGCCGTCGTCGACAACGGGCTGCGCGACCTGGCCCGCCAGTTCGCCGGGGCGTGGCCCTATCTGGAGCTGATCGCGGCAACCACCGGAATACCCGATCCGCTCGATCGGCGGGTCGTCGAGGCGTACTGGGTGGGCAACTCGCTGCTGGACCGGGTCGGCGCGCTGCTCGATGGGCAACTCGATGGACGAGCGCTTCCGGCTCGCGCACCGGCAGGCAGTTCGGCTACCTCGCCGAGTCGGTGGTGGCGGGCGGCATGCCGCACCACAGCTACCACGTCTTCTGCATCTACCCGTGGGTCGGCCTGCTCGGCAACGACCGCCGCTTCGAGCAGGCGCTCATGGTGCTCGACCGCTGCCGCATCCGGTGGGGTCAGGTGCGCCAGGTGCTGCCCGACCAGCTCGTCGTCGAGTCGCAGCCGCTCGCCTTCTCCCGCGGGCGGCTCTTCCTCGGCCCGCCGCGTATCGAGACCGTCGAACGCAGCTGGGACGGCGTCGAGCTGGTGTCCGAGTTCGCCGTCGGCGACTGGGTGTCGATGCACTGGGAGTGGGTCTGCGACCGACTGACGCCGCGCCAGCTGGCCGCGCTGCGCCACTACACGCGGCTGCACCTCGACGTCGCGAACGACCGGCTCGATCACCCCGGTGCGATCACCGCGCTCGGCTGAGGCAGCGCGCCGGCTGGAGTCCGCCGTCGCCGGCGAGCACCCAGACCTGCGAGAGCCCCCACGGCACGGTGTCGCCCCGCCCGAAGCGTGGCGCGCCCGGCAACGGACATCAGCACCGAGCCGGCCCTGGACTCCAGGTGGTAGTCGGTGTGCGCACCGCGGAAGGCGATCGACGGTGACGCGACCATCGAACGGGCCGCCGAGGCGCACCCAGTCCGGACGCACCATCAGCCTGGCTGGTCGTGGCTCGGCGGTTGCGGTCCCAGCCGGCGCCGCCAGCACCACAGCCGACGACGCTGACCGCGCCGTCACCGAGATCCACCGACAGGCGACCGTCGGGCGCAGCGCTGACCCGGGCATCGAGCACGGAGCACGGACCGGTCAGCACCGCCGCCGCCCAGCTGACCGGCTCGCTGTAGACCACCGCCGGCGTCGCCGATCTGGATCAAGCCGCCCGCGACCATGAGCGCGACACGATCGGCGAGGGCGAGCGCCTCTGCGGCGTCGTGGGTGGCGTACACGACCGCGGCGCCGGTCTCGCGCTGCCGGGCGAGGACCGACTCCTGGAACGCCGTGCGCAGGTGGGTGTCCAGGTGCGCGGTCGGCTCGTCCAGCAGGTACAGCCGAGCGTTGCGAGCCAGGGCCCGGGCGAGACCGACCCGCTGCTGCTCGCCGCCGGACAGCTGCGCGGGCCGCCGCGCGGCGAGGTGCTCGATGCCGAGCTGGGCGAGCAGCGTCGGTCGCGGCTTCGGCGGCTGCCCGCCGCGAGCGGCCCGCCCGCCGCAGCGGATAGGCCACGGTGTCGAGCACCGACAGGTGCGGCCACAGCGCGAAGTTCTGGAACACCATGCCGACGCCACGTTGCTCGGGTGGCGTGCTGAGGTGGTCGCCGGCGACCCGGTGGCCGTCCACCCAGATCTCGCCGCTCGACACGGACACCAGGCCGGCGACGGCGTTCAGCAGCGTCGACTTGCCCGACCCGGAGGCGCCGAGCAGCGCGACGACCTCGCCGTGGCGAACGTCCAGCGCGAGATCCGTGAGCACGGTGACGCCGGCGTAGGCGACGCACAGCTCGCGGCAGCGCAGCGGCATCAGCTCCCTGCGTCGCGAGGTGACGCAGCGTCAGTGCGCACCGACCACCTCCGGCACGCCACGCGGCGCGCGCTCGATCAGCGGCGGACCCGCGCGGTACCTGGTCGCCAACCGCAGCACCAGCCAGACCGGCAGCGCGGCGAGAAGGGTCAGGGCGGTGAGCAGGACCGACAGCGCAGCGGTCGTGCCGATGTCGCCGAGCTGCTGGCTGTTCAGCACGGCGACGGCGAGAGTCTGGTTGCCGGTCGAGTACAGCAGGCTCGACATGGTGACCTCGTGCAGGGCGGCGAGGAAGACGAGCACCCACGCGCCGAGCAGCGCCGGTGCCATGCGCCGGCAGCCAGACCGTGCCGCACCGCGACGGCCGGCCTCGCGCCGCTGGCGCGGGCGGCCTGCCACTCGGCAGGCGGCAGCCGGTCGACCGCGCCCGAGGCGGTCCGGTGCGCGAGTGCCAGGAACTTCGCGAGGTAGGCCATCAGGATCAGCGCGAGGCTGCCGCCGAGCCAGTGGTCGTAGGCGAGGAGCAGGCCGACGGCGAGCGTCGAGCCCGGGATCGCGAAGGTCAAGATCGCGACTGTGCCCAGCGCCCGGCCGGCGCGGCGCCGTTCCAGCGCGGCGACCACAGCGCCCAAGGCGGTGAGCGCGCATGCCGCCCACACGGCGAGCTGCACGCTGTTCCAGATCGCCTGGGTCGCCGAGCTGTCCAGCGCGGAGGCGAAGTTGGCGAGCGTCCAGTTCGACGGGGTCGGCGGCAGGCCGATGGCCCTCGTGACGGCCGCGGACACCAGCGCGAGCGTGGGCAGTCCCACGGCCAGCCACGGTGTACCCGACGAAGGGCCAGCGCTCCCGCCCATGCGCGCCAGCTGCGACCGCGAAGGCATCACCGCTCCGGCCGGGTTTCCGGTGCGGACCGTGCGCAGCTTGGGCCCGAGCACGAGATCGGCCGGCAGCAGCACCACGGCGGCGATCACGACGAGACCGATGGCGAGAGTGATCGCGTCCACGAACGAGTCAGGGTCGCTGGCGAGCGAGAGGTCGGCGTAGATCCGGGTGGTCAACGTCGAGAAGCCGGACTGCACTCCCGAGCACCTGAGGCACAGCGAAGCTCTCCAGCGTCGCGACGAACGTCAAGACCACGGCTGCGGCCAGCATCGGGCGCAGCAACGGCAACGTGACGGTGCGCAGCGTCCGCCCAGGTGCCGGCGCCCGAGGTGCGCGCTGCCCATTCGAGGTCCGGCCGAGCCCGCGTCGCCAGCCCGGCCGCGGTCAGCAGGTAGCACAGGGGTGCAGCGTCCACGACGAGCACGACGACGATGCCGACCGGTCCGTTCAGCTGAGTCCAACGCAGGCCGAGCAGGGTGTCGGTGAACCCTGCGCGCCCGTACGCCTGCGTCCAGCTGTAGCCCAGGACGAACTGCGGGATGATCAGCGGCAGCACCACCAGCACCCGCAGCAGGCCCCGCAGCGGGACGTCGCTGCGCCGCAGGAACAGCGCCAGCCCCGCGCCGATCGGAACGGCGAGCAGCGGGACGACGCACGCCAGCACCAGGGTGTGCACCGCCGCAGCGGCGAGTCCGGGGGAGCGCAGCACCCGGGACACCGAGGCTCCGCCGTCGGTGAGCGCCACCTGCACGAGCTTGATCAGCGGGATCGACGACCAGGGCGAGCGACCGCCAGCATTGCGCCGCCGACGCGCGAGCCGGTCCCCTGATCGGAACCACCCACGCACCGGCGTGCTCAGCTTCCGAACATCGCGACGTAGTCGGCCAGCACCGACTTGTAGGTTCCGAAGAGCGCGGGCCAGTCCGGCGAGGCGATGGGGCTGCCGGACGGAATCGGCGGGCCGCCGAGTCCGTCGATCGTGACGTAGGTGCCCTGCTCGGCCATCACCTTCTGTCCGGCGCTGCTGGCCGCGAAGTCCGCGAACTGCTCGGCCAGCGGCGACACGTTCTTCTTGGTCGTCACGCCGATCGGTGCGTAGATCGCGACGCCCCCTGGCTGCGGCCAGACGACTTCGATCGGCGAGCCCTTCTTCAGGTCCGTGTAGGCGGCGTTGGCGAGCGTCATGCCGGCCGCGTAGGTGCCCTGCTCGACACCCGTCAAGGTGTCGGCGGGGGCGTTGACCTGCACCGCCCCTTGGCTCTTCAGCTGCTTGTAGTAGTCCATGCCGTAGCCGGGCGTGGCGGCGAAGTAGCCGAGCGCGCCGAGGGCGGACGCGGCGAAGCTGGGACTCGGCAGGGCGACCTTCCCCTGCCAGGCGGGCTGTGCGAGCTCGGCCCAGCTGGTCGGCGCGGGCGCACCCTTGTGCACGACCAGGACCATGTAGAGCAGGTCGACGCCGGTGAAGTGCGCGGTGCGGTAGGCGCTCGGGATGTCGGAGGCGTTCGGCGGAGTCCACGCACGCAGCAGGCCCTGGCTGTCGTACCCGTGCATCGTCAGCGGGTCGCAGGCCCAGATGACGTCGGCCGTGATCCCGCCGGATCGCACGTCGGCGGCGACCCGCGCGTTCAGCTGTCCGGTCGGCGCGCGGAACACGTTCACCTTCGCCCCGGTGTGCGCCTTCTCGAACGCCGCCACGACGGCCTGCTCGACGTTGGCGCTCGCGCAGGTGTACAGCGTCATCGACGAGTCGTTCGGCTGCGAGCTGCTGCAGGCCGTCGACCGCCACGGGCAGCGCCACGATCGCTGCGAGGAGAAGTCGAGGTACCCGTCCGGTCATCGCTGTGCTCCCTTCCGGCCCGCACCGCCGAGTCAGCGCCTTACCGGGGCCGCCGGACCGACGCCGTCCGTACCGAACTGAGGGCGCGGTCAGGGATCTGCGGTCCGAGGATCCACGACTGCGCCGACCCCGCTGCGCCCACGCTCGGTGCCGTGGTCGGCGCTGTCACGGAGCGTCGGCGTGCCTGGAGCTGCTCGTCCAAGGAGTGATCGGGTTCCCATCGGTGCGGGTCGTCGGTCAGGCCGACGAGATAGGTGACGGTGCAGTCGAGCGCGACAGCCAGCTCCGGAAGCTTCGCGATGTCGACACCGGCACCATGCTCGAGGCTCGATACCGCTCGGTTCGTCGTCCGCACACCGGCACGCGCACAGCCGGGTGACCACCTGCTTCTGGGTCAGACCGAGCTCTGCGCGACGTTGGCGCAGCCGATGGGTGATCAGCATCTGCCGGCCGGTCCAGGTCTCACCGTTCAGCGGAGTCCATCTGGCCTCCCAGGGGAGAGCTCTTGCACTCCTACCCGGTCGGGCAGTCCGTCAATGCCTGACTGCGTAAAATTCGTCAGCGCTCGAGGCGGCCGTGACGAGTCGCCCATGTCCGCCAGGGGATAGACGTCGTACCGCGCGAAGTTGAACACCGGTGCGCGGGCGAGCAGGCGCTCGAACTCCTCGTGCGAGTCGACCTCGTAGATCCATGCACCGCCGTGCGCGCCCACCACGTGGTAGCGGGCCAGCACCTTGCTCTCGCGTTCGAGAGCTTCTCCGTAGTCGGCCATCCTGCCCGACGGCCTGCGCCATCTCGCGCGACAGCAGCGACAGCTCCATCCGCCACAGCACCAGGAACTTCACGCTGCTCTCCTTCACCTCGTCGCATGGTCGCTTGTGGTGCTGCTTGGCGGCGCCCCGCCGGCGGCGTACTCCTGCAGAGGAACCAGTCCGGCCGACCAGGCTTGCATGACGGGATCGATGATGCGCCATGCCTCTTCAGCTTCGTCGCCGCGGACGCCTGAGCACGTTCGGCTCGACGCCGGGCCACCGGTCGAGCAGGTACCGAGGTTGGGGCGGAAGTGGATGGCGATCTCGGCCGAGTCCGACTCGAGCGCCTTGCCGGAGTGCAGGGTGAACGGAACGCCGGCCCACCGCGTGTTATCCACCTCGACGGTCAAGGAGGCGTACGTCTCCGTATTGCGGTTGGGGTCGACCCCGGGTTCATCGACGTAGGAGGGCACTCGCCGGGTACCGATCATGCCTGAGCTGTACCGGGCTCGGACGGTGCGCCGGCGCACGTCCTCCGCCGACGGCGTGGCCACCGCCCGCAGGGCTTCGACGCGGGCGTCCCTGAACGAGGTGGCGTCGATTCGGGCCGGCTGCTCCATGAGGACCAATGCCATCACTTCGAGGAGATGGTTCTGCACCATGTCCTTCAGCGCGCCAGCGCCGTCGTAGTAGCCGGCCCGGCCTTCAAGGGTGAGGCTCTCGAGCCAACTGATGTCGACCCGCTCGACGTGCACCGCGTTCAAAGTCGGTTCGAAGACCCGGTTGAGGAAGCGCAGGACGATGATTTGGCGAACAAGCTCATTGGATAGGAAGTGGTCGATCCGGAAGATGGTCGGCTCAGGCAGCCGAAGGTGGAGGATCTGATTGAGGTGCTGGGCTGACGCGAGATCGGTCCCGAAAGGTTTCTCGATCGCGACCGCGTCTGTGGCGCGCAGCTTGGCTGTGGCGAGCGCCGGCAGCACGGAATCGAGAAGGGCCGGGGGCAGCGCGAGGTAGACCAGCGTGCCCGGATGGTCTTCACCAATCAACCGGCTGACCTGCTCGGCCCGCGTAACGTCGGCGGGCTGGAAGCTGAGCATTCCCAGGACGGCGTCGCGGGTGGCCGGTTCCACGGTCGCGTGCTTCCCCAGCTGGGCGGCGATGTGTTGCCGAAAGTCCTCGGTGGACCAGTCGACGGTTGCCGACCCCACGATCGCGAAACCTGCTGGCAACAGGCCGGCCCCGGCGAGCTGGGCGATGGCGGGCATCAGCAGGCGGCTGGTGAGGTCGCCAGAGGCTCCGAAGATGACCATGCGCGTGATCACGCGACGTCACCGCTGTCGGGCTGCGCTGGCGCGACATCCAGGTACCGCGGGGAGGGGCGTCCGGTGACTCCGGGGCGGCACCGGAAGATCGCACCGGCCAGCGGATGTGTGCGAGCGTCCTCGTCGAGGTCGAACCATGAGGTCGTGATGAACAGGTCACCGCCACCTGGGCCGCCGAAGGCCACCGAGGTGGGGTTCGGCGTCGGCAGCTCCACGACGCCGTCCAGCGTGCCGTCGAGGCGGTAGCGGTGAACGGCGCCGGCCCGTCCCAGCGCGAGCCACAGCAGGCCCTCGTCGTCGACGGTCATGCCGTCCGGCCAGAGATGGGCTTCGCTCAGATCGAGGAACCGGCGGCGACCGGAAAGGCCGCCTGAGGTGGGGTCCAGGTCGAAGACGTCGACGACGCCGATCCCTGTGTCGGCGAGGTAGAGCCGGCCCCGCAACTCGTCGAGGGCCGGCCCGTTGGAGATCGTGAGCCCGTCGACCACGCGGGTGGCATCGCCGCCCTCGACCCGGTACAGCGCCGCGTGCCCAGCCCGCTTGTCGAAGGCCATCGTGCCGACCCAGGCCCGTCCCGAGCCGTCGACCTTGACGTCGTTCGCACGGTTCTCGGGCTTGTCCTGCTCGATCGGAACGCGGAGGTCCGCTGCGCCCGTCCTGCGGTCGAACCGTGCCAGCCCTTCGGGGAGCGCCAGGACCGGCTCTCCCTCCGCGTCGAGGATCACTCCACCGGGCTGCCCGCTGGTGGACCAGGAGCGGTCCTCGCTCGACACGGGGTCGAAGCAGTGCAACCGTTCCCCGGCGATGTCCACCCACCACAGCCGGGCCGTCGCGGCGTCCCACAGCGGGCCTTCAGGGTGCTGCGCGCGGACATGCAGCGCGACCTCGACCTCTACGTCACCCATGACCGTCACCCATGACCGTGACCCTGATCCGGCGGCGAGGCGCCGAGTCTTCAGACATGGCCGCGGTGTGTCATCGGGCTACCGTTGCCGTCCGCGCGGTTTCAGGGTGATCATCGGCATCGGCGGGGCAGCCAACCTGTGGCCGTCGAAGCCGTGCACGGTTCCGAAACGCCGGCCCGTCTCCCAGTCCTCGCGGTCGGCCACGATCTCGTCGTGGCTGCGACCGATGAAGTTCCACCACATGACGATCTGCTCCTCGAACGGCTCACCGCCGAGCAGCAGCACGCGGGCGCCGGAGACGGATCGGATCGCTAGGTCGCGTCGCCCGGAGCCGAGATAGACCATCGAGCCGACCGCCAGCGGCACGCCGTCGACCTCGACCGCACCTGACATCGCCAGCGCCGCATGCTCGAAGTCGGGTTCGATCGGCAGCCGGATGTCGGCGCCTGCCTCGAGCGCGATGTCAGCGCCGACCAAGGGGGAGTAGACCGTTGCTGGTGACGTGGCACCGCCCAACGAGCCGACGAGGACGGTGGCTCGCACACCGCTGTCGGCCAGGACCGGCAGCTGACCGTGATGGGCGAAGGCCGGATCGATGTGGCGGGAGCCGTCGGGCAGCGCGATCCACAGCTGCACGCCGTGCAGGGTCGGCTCGTGGTCTGCAGGCGACTCCTCGGAGTGGGAGATCGCATGGCCGGACGTCATGAGGTTCAGCTCACCGGGACGCACCATCTGCATGTTCCCCAGGCTGTCCCGGTGCAATACGTCACCCGCGAGCAGCCAGCTCACGGTCTGCAGCCCCGAGTGCGGGTGCGGCGGTACCTGCATACCCGCCCGGCCGCTGACGTCGTCCGGCCCGTAGTGGTCGACGAAACACCACGCGCCGACCATCCGTCGATCGCGATGCGGCAGGGTCCGCTGGACCAGCATGCTGCGCGGGCCCCCCAGCGGAACCTCTCGCGGTACCAGCAGCTCGCGGACCGGTTCGGCGACAGCCGTTGAACCGCCGCACGGCGTCTCCTGCGGGTCCCGCTCCAGGTTGCTCATGCGGCCAGGATAGGACGGATCAATCCGCCGGATGGTCCCGTGCGGTGCTGCGTGATTGCGTTCACGGCCGCGTGGGGAACGCATCTAGTCGTCAAGCGGTGAAGCGTCGAGACAAACGCGAGGTAGGTCCCATGTCGGAACCTGAGACTGGCCGAAAGTCACACGTCCTCGTCAGCGGGGTGACCGGCTACATCGGAGGCAGGCTGGTACCCGAGCTGCTCGATGCCGGTTACCAGGTTCGGGTCATGGCGAGGCGTCCGCGTCACCTGGCGGACCGTCCGTGGGTCGACGCGGTGGAAGTGGTGGAGGGCGACGCGGCCGACCGGGCGTCGATGACCGCCGCCATGGCCGGTGTGGACGTCGCCTACTTCTTGATTCATTCCCTGGACACCGGTGGCGAGTTCGCGTCTCGTGACCGGTCGATCGCGCGGACCTTCGCTGAGGCTGCCGCGCGCAGTCGCACGTCCGCCGGATCGTGTACCTGGGCGGTCTCTACCCGACGGGCCAGAACCTCAGTCCCCACCTGGAGTCGCGCAAGGAGATCGGTGAAATCCTCCTGGACTCAGGGGTCCCCACCATCGTGCTGCGCGCCGCGGTCATCATCGGCTCGGGGTCGGTGTCGTTCGAGATGCTGCGCTACCTGACCGAGCGGCTGCCGGTGATGGTCACCCCACGCTGGGTCGACACCCGGATCCAGCCGATCGGCATCCGCGACGTCCTGCACTACCTGGTCGGTGCCGCCGGCGTGACTGAGGACATCAACCGAGGGTTTCGACATCGGCGGGCCGGACGTCTTGACCTACCGGCAGATGATGAGCCGGTACGCGAGCGTCGCAGGCCTGCGTGAACGCCGGATCGTCGCGCTGCCGGTGCTGACGCCGTCCCTGTCCAGCCACTGGGTCGGTTTGGTGACCCCCGTTCCCAGCAGCATCGCCCGGCCGTTGGTCGAGTCGTTGGTCAACGAAGTCGTCTGCAAGGAGCATGACGTCGCCCGCTACATCCCGGATCCCAGCCGATGGTCTGATCGGCTTTGATCGAGCGCTTGAGCTCGCGTTGAAGCGGGTCCAGGATCGTGCGGTGACCACGTCGTGGTCGTCGGCTGCGACTGCTGGGGCACCCAGCGACCCGCTGCCCAGCGACCCTGACTGGGCAGGCGGCTCGTTGTACGTCGATGACCGTGAGTGCGTCGTGAACGCCACCCCGGAGCAGCTCTGGGCCGTCATCAAGGGCGTCGGAGGACAGAACGGTTGGTACTCCTGGCGACTGGCCTGGTGGGGGAGGGGTCTGCTGGATCGGGCGATCGGCGGACCGGGTCTGCGCCGCGGACGGCGTGACCCCGCCAGCCTGTTCGTGGGGGACGCGCTCGACTGGTGGCGGGTCGAGGACATCGAGGAGCGCCGTTTGCTGCGCCTACGCGCAGAGATGCGTCTGCCCGGACTTGCCTGGCTCGAGCTCATGGTGGATACCGATGACCTTGGCCGGACGGTATTCCGGCAACGCGCGCTGTTCCACCCTCGAGGGCTGGCCGGGCACGCGTATTGGGCCGCGGTCTACCCATTTCACGGAGTCGTGTTCGGTGGCATGCAGCGCAACATCGCGGCAGCGGCCGGTCGTCTGGGGCAGGCAACGGCACGAACGTGATCGTCGCCGCCACGGTCCGGCGCCTGCCGTGCATCTAGTGGCGAGTTCGGGGCGGTGGATAGACGCTCCTGGCGATCGTCGCAGACAGCCATCCGAGCCCCCACCCACTGCCCACGAGCAAGATGGTGTGCTTCGTGTCTGCGCTTGCCGTGGTCGCGGTGACGGCTGCGATGACCGCCCAGACGATTGCGCATCCGATGCTGTACGCCGTGTAAGTCCCGGTTCTCTTTCTGGTGTTCATCGCGGGCGCTCCCTCGGCCACCGCGCGAAGTCCGCACCAACCGTGCACCGGGGATCCGCGCTGTCACAAGGATGCGCTCAGGGTGGACGTCGATTCAACAAGCGCAACCGCCAGCGTCCGGGGCGGCTTTCTCGCCACGGGGCGGTCCGCCATACTGCGGAGCCTTGACCAGCAGTCCGCGCGCTTCTGGTCGATCGATCAGAAGGGACTCACCCATGGCTGTCAGTGGATCCGGCTGGCGGGCGCGGTTGGCCGCAGCACGATCCGACGGGGCTGACGAACGCCTGGCAACCCGTACCGAGAAGCCGATGCTGGTGCTTGCGCTGGTCTTCCTTGTGGTCCTCGTCTGGCCTTACCTGCACCGCTCGGCGTCCACGCAGGTACGGGCGACATTGGGCGCAGCAAACATCGTGATCTGGGCCGCGTTCGCGGCCGAGTACCTGGCCCGGCTCGGTCTCGCCCCGGACCGACGCCGTTTCGTCCGCACGAACCTCCTGGACCTGATCGTGGTCCTCGTGCCGATGCTCCGGCCGTTGCGTGTCCTGCGTGCGTTTCGGGCACTGCGCGCGTTGCGCCTGTTGAGCGTTGTCGGTCTGGTGGGCAGGCTCGGGCGCAGCACCTTGCAGGCGAGGGTGACCGTGTACGTCAGCGTGATCTCGTCGGTGGTGCTGGTGGCCGGGGCGCTCGCCGTCCTTGAGATGGAGCGAGGAGTTCCCGAGGCGACGATCAAGACGGTCGGTGACGCGCTGTGGTGGGCGCTGATCACGGTCACCACCGTCGGGTACGGCGACCGCTATCCGGTCAGCGGTGCCGGTCGCATCGTTGCCTCCACCCTGATGATTACCGGGATCGCGCTCATCGGTGTGGTGACCGCATCGATCGCCGCTTGGTTCGTCCGGCACATCCAGCGGATCGAAGGGCCTGACGAGCTGGCCGCGCAGCAGGCGGCCGACCTTCTCGCAGCCGTGCGTGAACTCTCTGACCGGATCGCTTCTCTCGAGCAGGCCCAGCACCACGTTCCGAATGCCGAACGAGCCCCGGGTGGCTAAGCCTGCGCGGCGAGGGCGTCGATCCGCCTCGCCAAGCTGATGTCGAGGTCCGTCACGCCGCCCATCGAGTGGGTGGACAGCGTGAAGGTCACGGTGCGCCAGCGGATGTCGATGTCCGGATGGTGGTTCATCTCCTCGGCCGCATCGGCGACCTGGTCGACAAGCTTGATCGCATCGCGGAACGCGGGGCGGTCACGTCTCGCCGGATCGTCCTGTGGTCGCCCGTCCACCCGCCCAAGGTCGCGAGCGAGGAGGCGACGGTTTCGGCTGGCAACAGTTCAGGCATGCCCCCACCGTTGTCCTCCCGGTGCGCCCCGTCAACATCCGCCTCTGCGATGCTGCCGGACGTGACCAAGGTGATCGTCGCTGCGGCCGTCCTGGACGGCGACCGGCTGCTCGCGGCGCAGCGCGCCTACCCCGCCGAGCTCGCCGGCCTGTGGGAGCTGCCCGGCGGCAAGGTCGAGCCGGGGGAGTCCGACGAGGCGGCGCTGCACCGGGAATGCGGTGAGGAGCTGGGGATCGGCGTCCACCTCGGCCATCGCGTCGGCGGTGACTGGCCGATCGGCGCGCACGGGGTCCTGCGGGTATGGACAGCCCGGCTGGCGACCGGGACGCCGATAGCGCACGAGCATGCCGCGCTCCGCTGGCTCGAGCCGGACGAGCTCTTCGACGTCGACTGGCTGCCGGGCGACATCGCGGTGGTCGAAGCACTTCGGGAGCTGCTGAAAAACAAACCGCGATCTTGAGGCAATCCGGCCGCTATCGCAGCCGGTCCGCCTCAAGATCGCGGTGGGTAGTGCGGGGTAGTGCGAGCGAGCTAGACGACGCTGTCGGCGCCGCGGCGGAAGATCTTGCTGCCGAGCCAGATCAGCGGGTCGTACTTCTTGTCGGCAACGCGCTCCTTCATCGGGATGATCGCGTTGTCGGTGATCTTGATGTGCTCAGGGCAGACCTCGGTGCAGCACTTGGTGATGTTGCACATGCCGAGGCCGTGCTCGTCCTGGGCCAGGTCCTTGCGGTCCAACGTGTCGAGCGGGTGCATGTCCAGCTCGGCGTGCCGGATGAAGAACCGCGGCCCGGCGAACGCTTCCTTGTTGTCCTCGTGGTCACGGATCACGTGGCAGACCGTCTGGCACAGGAAGCACTCGATGCACTTGCGGAACTCCTGCGAGCGCTCGACGTCGACCTGCTGCATCCGGTAGTCGCCCGGCTTGAGGTCGGCCGGCGGCGTGAACGCCGGGATCTGCTTCGCCTTCTCGTAGTTGAACGAGACGTCGGTGACCAGGTCCTTGATGACCGGGAACGTCCGCAGCGGCGTGACGGTGATCGTCTCGCCCTGCTCGAAGGACGCCATCCGGGTCATGCACATGAGCGACGGCTTGCCGTTGATCTCCGCGCTGCACGAGCCGCACTTGCCGGCCTTGCAGTTCCAGCGCACCGCGAGGTCGCCGGCCTGGGTGGCCTGGACCCGGTGGATCGCGTCGAGGACGACCTCGCCCTCCTCGACCGGGACGGTGAAGTCGACGAGGTCGCCGCCCTCGCTGTCGCCCCGCCACACCCGCATCTTCAGGTCGTAGCCAGCCATCAGTGACCCTCCTCGAGCAGCACCTTGAGCTCATCCGGCATCTCGGGCAACGGTTGCCGCACCAGCTCCACGCGACCGTCCACCTCCCGCAGGATGAGGTTGACCTTGCCCCACTCGGGGTCAGGCTTGGGGTAGTCGTCGCGGGTGTGACCGCCGCGGCTCTCCTGGCGCTCCAGCGCGGCCTTGGCGACGCACTCGGAGACGAGCAGCATGTTGTGCAGGTCGAGCGCCAGGTGCCAGCCGGGGTTGAACTGCCGGTGACCCTCGACCCACATGTGCTGGGCGCGCACCTTCAGCTTCTCCAGGGCGTCGAGCGCCTGCTGCACCTCGCTGGCGGTGCGGATGATGCCGACCAGGTCGTTCATCGTCTGCTGCAGCTCGTGGTGGATCGTGTACGGGTTCTCGCCGGTCTCGTCCGCGAACGGCACGAGGGCCTCCGCCTGCGCCGCGTCGATGTCGGCCTCGGCGACGGCCGGTCGGTCCGCGCCGAGCGCCCCCGCGTACAGCGCGGCGGCCGCACCGGCCCGCCGCCCGAAGACGAGCAGGTCACCGAGGGAGTTGCCGCCGAGCCGGTTCGAGCCGTGCATGCCGCCGGCCACCTCGCCGGCCGCGAACAGGCCGGGCACGAGCGCCGCCGCGGTGTCGGGGTCGACCTCGACGCCGCCCATCACGTAGTGGCAGGTCGGACCGATCTCCATCGGCTCCGCGGTGATGTCGACGTCGGCCAGCTCCTTGAACTGGTGGTACATCGACGGCAGGCGCTTGCGGATGTACTCGGCCGAGCGCCGGCTCGGCGATGTCGAGGAAGACGCCGCCGTGCGGGGAGCCGCGGCCGGCCTTGACCTCGGAGTTGATCGCGCGGGCGACCTCGTCGCGGGGCAGCAGCTCCGGTGGGCGACGGTTGTTGGTGTGGTCCTCGTACCAGCGGTCGGCCTCGTCCTCGGTGTCGGCGGTCTCCGCCTTGAAGATCTCCGGGATGTAGTCGAACATGAACCGCTTGCCCTCGGAGTTGCGGAGCACGCCGCCGTCACCGCGCACCGACTCGGTGACCAGGATGCCCTTGACCGACGGCGGCCAGACCATGCCGGTCGGGTGGAACTGGATGAACTCCATGTTGACCAGCGTGGCGCCGGCCCGCAGCGCGAGCGCGTGGCCGTCGCCGGTGTACTCCCAGGAGTTGGACGTCACCTTGTACGACTTGCCGATGCCGCCGGTGGCGAGGATCACGGCCGGGGCGTCGAAGGCGACGAAGCGGCCGGTCTCGCGCCAGTAGCCGAACGCGCCGGAGATCGCGTCGCCGTCCTTGAGCAGGGACGTGATCGTGCACTCCATGAACACGTCGATGCCGAGGGCGACGGCACGCTGCTGCAGGGTGCGGATCATCTCCAGGCCGGTGCGGTCACCGACGTGGGCGAGCCGCGCGTACCGGTGGCCGCCGAAGTCGCGCTGGCAGATCTTGCCCTCCGGCGTGCGGTCGAACAGCGCGCCCCAGGTCTCCAGCTCCCACACCCGGTCCGGTGCCTCCTTGGCGTGCAGCTGGGCCATCCGCCAGTGGTTGAGGATCTTGCCGCCGCGCATGGTGTCGCGGAAGTGGACCTGCCAGTTGTCCTCGGCCCACACGTTGCCCATGGCGGCGGCGATGCCGCCCTCGGCCATGACCGTGTGCGCCTTGCCGAACAGCGACTTGCAGACGATCGCCGTGCGCGCACCCGTGCTCTGGGCCTCGATCGCGGCGCGCAGCCCGGCGCCGCCTGCGCCGATGACGACGACGTCGTAGGCGTGGCGCTCGATCGTCGTCATCTGTCGTCCTTAGTTGATGAAGCGGAGGTCGGAGAACCAGCCGGCGGAGACGGCCATGACGTAGAAGTCGGTGACCGCCAGCGTCGCGAGGGTGATCCAGGCGAACTGCATGTGGTACGGGTTCAGCTTGGAGACCCACGTCCACAGCCGGTAGCGCACCGGGTGCTTGGAGAAGTGCCTGAGCCGGCCGCCGATCACGTGCCGGCAGGAGTGGCACGACAGCGTGTACGCCCAGAGCAGCGACGACGTTGGCCAGCAGGATGAGGTTGCCGAGGCCGATGCCGAAGCCGTCCGGGCTGTGGAAGGCCACGATCGCGTCCCAGGTGTTGATCAGCGAGATGACGACCGCGACGTAGAAGAAGTAGCGGTGCGCGTTCTGGAAGATCAGCGGGATGCGAGTCTCGCCGGTGTAGCTGGCGTGCGGCTCGGCGACCGCGCAGGCCGGCGGCGACAGCCAGAACGAGCGGTAGTAGGCCTTGCGGTAGTAGTAGCAGGTGAACCGGAAGAGCAGGAGGAACGGCAGCGTGAACGCCGCGTACGGGAGCAACCAGACGTCCGGCAGGAACCGACCGAAGTGCGCCGACTCCGGCACGCAGCCGTCGGAGATGCAGGGGGAGTAGAACGGCGTCAGGTAGGGTAGTCGGCCCTCGACGAAGTAGTACTTCTGCATGAAGACCCGGACGGTCGCGTAGATGAGCCACGCGCCCGAGACCGACCACGGTGAGCAGCGGCGCTAGCCACCAGCGGTCCGTGCGCAGGGTCTTGGCGTTGATCGTCGCGCGGCCGGGAGCTCCGACGCCTTGCCACCGGGGCCTGCTGCTGCACGGTCACCTGCCGCCACCTCCGAGGGGTTCGGTCATGTTCGATTCTCCTGCGCTGAATCGTCGTCGCGGGCTCGGTCGAGCCCGCTGCCTGCTCTGCCCAAGCGACCACACGGTACGCCGTACCGCAGCCCGGTTCACCGTCGGGGGCATGTGTCGTTGGTCACGGTCGGTGGATCACGAATGCAGGGATCGGGCCCGGCGGCCGTACGATTGAACGTCCCCCACCATCCATGACGGAGCGTTCTCGCATGTCCTTGTCCCATCGTGACGACCTGCGCAACGTCGCCATCGTCGCCCACGTCGACCACGGCAAGACCACGCTCGTCGACGCGATGCTCTGGCAGTCCGGCGCGTTCCGGCGCACCAACTCGAGGACGTCGCCGAGCGGGTCATGGACTCGATGGACCTCGAGCGCGAGAAGGGCATCACGATCCTCGCCAAGAACACCGCGGTCCGGCACGTGGCCGACGGCCACGCAGATGACGCATCAACATCATCGACACCCCCGGCCACGCCGACTTCGGCGGCGAGGTCGAGCGCGGGCTGGAGATGGTCGACGGCGTCCTGCTGCTCGTCGACGCCAGCGAGGGCCCGCTGCCGCAGACCCGGTTCGTGCTGCGCAAGGCGCTGCAGAAGCGGCTGCCGGTCGTCCTGGTCGATCAACAAGGTCGACCGGCCGGACGCCCGGATCGCCGAGGTCGTCGACGAGACGTACGAGCTGTTCCTCGACCTCGACGCCGACGAGGACCAGATCGAGTTCCCGATCGTCTACTGCCAGGCCAAGGCCGGCCAGGCGTCGCTGACGCGTCCCGGCGACGGCGACGATGCCCGGACAACGCCGACCTCGAGCCGCTGTTCGACGACGATCGTGCGAGACGATCCCGGCCCCGGCGTACACCGAGGGCGCGCCGCTGCAGGCGCACGTCACCAACCTCGACGCCTCGCCGTACCTCGGCCGGCTGGCGCTGTGCCGGGTCCACGAGGGCACGATCAGCAAGGGCCAGCCGGTCGCCTGGTGCCGGACCGACGGCACCATCGAGCGGGTCAAGATCACCGAGCTGCTGATGACCGAGGCGCTCGAGCGGGTGCCCGCCGAGAGGCCGGCCCCGGCGACATCATCGCGATCGCCGGCATCCCGGAGATCACGATCGGCGAGACGCTCGCCGACCCCGAGAACCCGGTCGCCGCTGCCGGTCATCACGGTCGACGAGCCGTCGATCTCGATGACGATCGGCATCAACACCTCGCCGCTGGCCGGGCAGAGCGGCAAGAAGCTGACCGCCCGCCTGGTCAAGAACCGGCTCGACGCCGAGCTCGTCGGCAACGTGTCGATCCGGGTGCTGCCGACCGAGCGGCCGGACACCTGGGAGGTCCAGGGCCGCGGCGAGCTGCAGCTGGCCGATCCTCGTCGAGCTCATGCGCCGCGAGGGCTTCGAGCTCACCGTCGGCAAGCCGCAGGTGGTCACCCGGACGATCGACGGCAAGGTGCACGAGCCGATGGAGCGGCTGACCATCGACATCCCCGAGGACTACCTCGGCGTCGTCACCCAGCTCATGGCGCTGCGCAAGGGCCGCATGGAGCAGATGGTCAACCACGGCACCGGCTGGGTCCGGATGGAGTACGTCGTGCCGGCCCGCGGGCTGATCGGCTTCCGCACCGAGTTCCTCACCGAGACCCGCGGCACCGGCCTGCTGCACCACGTCTTCGAGCGGTACGAGCCGTGGCACGGCGAGCTGCGCACCCGGCCGACCGGCTCGCTGGTCGCCGACCGCACGCGGCCCGACCACCGGCTTCGCGCTGGCCAACCTGCAGGAGCGCGGCACGATGTTCGTCGGCCCGGGCACCGAGGTGTACGAGGGCATGATCGTCGGCGAGAACTCGCGCTCGGACGACATGGACGTCAACGCCACCAAGGAGAAGAAGCTCACCAACATGCGGCAGTCCTCCGGCGACGTGCTGGTGCCGCTGATCCCGCACAAGCAGCTCTCGCTGGAGCAGGCGCTGGAGTTCTGCCGCGAGGACGAGTGCGTCGAGGTCACCCCGGCCACGGTCCGGATCCGCAAGGTCGTCCTCGCCGCCGGCGAGCGCGAGCGGTCGCGCGGCCGGCGCGCCAAGAGCATGTTGGACGCCTGACCGCACACTCGATCACCGTGCTCGCTCGCACTCCGCGTAGCCGCACCGCACTAGCCGCACCGCCGACGGCCCGCCGCCGTCGGCGGTGCGGCCTCTAGCTGTACCTCTGGCGACCGGCTGTACCTCTGGCGCAGCCGCCAAGCCACTCCGCCTGGCGGCACGTACCCGCCCACGATGGCGCTCGACAGCCCTTCGTCCGGCGGCACCGGCGTCCACGGCCCGCCCGCGACCCCAGCCCTAGGTCATGGGCGCTTTACCGATGCTGCCCGGTGGCGCCGCTTGGTGATCTGCTGATCCACAGACGCGACAGTTACCGTTTTGACCCCATTTCAGAACGTTTGTGCCGCTCACGCCCATGAGGGCTGCGTCGACCCGACTGACGTAAAGTCTCGTTCATCCCGATTTGTCCTGCGGTCGACGACACGGCGGCGCCCGCTCACGAATTGGTAACAACAGGGCTTGCTATCGATGTACGTTCCTGTTACGCGCTATACGTTCGCGAGAACATCCCAGAATCGAAGGAGGCTTCATGCGTGCCACCCCACGCTCGCGTTGGGTGACTGGTGTGGCCGGGCTGGCCGTCGTCGCACTTGCGCTCACCGCTTGCGGGAGCAGCAAGAAGGACGAGGGCGACACCCCGACCCCCGGTGACTCAGCATCACCCACGGATCAGGCGAAGAGCGGAGGCATCATCTCCGTCAATGCCTCCGAGCCGCAGAACCCGCTCGTGCCGACCAACACGAACGAGGTCGGCGGCGGCAACGTCCTGGACACCCTGTTCAAGGGTCTCGTGGACTACGACCCCGAAGGGCAACATCCGCAACGCAGGTGGCCGAGTCGATCGAGTCCCCGGACGGTCAGAACTGGACGGTCAAGCTCAAGAAGGACTAGACCTTCACCAACGGTCGAGGCCATCACGTCGAAGTCCTTCGTCGACGCGTGGAACTACGGCGCCAACTCCAAGAACGCTCAGCTCAACGCCTGGTTCTTCGAGCCGATCGAGGGTTCGGACGCGCTCGCGGCCGACCCGCCCACCGCGGACGGCCATGAGCGGCCTCAAGATCGTGGACGACTACACGTTCACCATCAAGCTGACCTCGCCGCAGTCCACGTTCCCGCTGCAGCTCGGTTACACCGTGTTCGATGCCGCTGCCCAGCGTCGGCCTACGCGGACATGGCCAAGTTCGGCGAGAAGCCGATCGGCAACGGCCCGTACATGATGGACAGCTGGGCGCACAACGAGTCGATCAAGGTCAAGACGAACCCGGACTTCAAGGGTGACCCGCAGGCCAAGAACGACGGCATCGACTTCAAGATCTACCAGACGCCAGGAGGCCGCCTACGCCGACCTGCTGGGCGGGCAACCTCGACGTGCTGACGGCAGGTGCCGCCGAGCGCGTTCGCGACGCTACAAGGCAGACCTGGGCGACCGGGCGATCAACCAGCCGGTCAGGCATCTTCCAGTCCGTCTCCTTCCCGCTGTACCAGCCGGAGTGGAAGGGCGACAAGGGCGTCAAGGTGCGCCACGGCGATCTCCATGGCGATCGACCGCGAGACGATCACCCAGGCGATCTTCCAGGGCACCCGCACGCCCGCGACAGGACTTCGTCTTCGCCGGTGGTCAACGGCTACCGGACTCGATCTGCGGCGAGCTACTGCACGTACGACCCGGACAAGGCGAAGGCGCTGCTCGCCGAGGCTGGTGGCTTCACCGGCACGCTGGGCGATCGCCTACAACGCCGACGGCGGCCACAAGGAATGGGTCGACGCGGTCTGCAACAGCATCAACAACACGCTCGGCATCAAGTGCGAGGGCAACGCCTACCCGGACTTCAAGACGCTCCGCACGGACGTTACGGGCGCCAAGATGAAGTCCGCTGTTCCGCACCGGCTGGCAGATGGACTACCCGGGTCTGGACAACTTCCTCGGCCCGCTCTACTCGACGGCGGCTGGCGCGAACGACTCGCGCTATCGACAGCCCCGCGTTCGACGCGCTGCTCAAGAAGGGCAACACCGCAGCGAGCCCGGCGGATGCCGATCAAGACCTACCAGGACGCGGAGAAGATGCTCGCCCAGGACATGCCGGTCATCCCGCTGTGGTACCAGAACGCAGTCGGGTGGTCCTCGCGCGAGGGCGTGAAGTGACGTGGCGTTCGACGTGTTCAGCGTCCCGGTGCTGGGTCGACAGTCACCAAGGGTTCAGTCAGCAGCTACGAACGTGATCTACGGCGTAGGCGGGTGGCGGGCTCGATCGGGTCCCCACCCGTGCTACGGTTCGGCCAGCCGACAGGTCCGCAATGAAAGCCGCCATGAAGGAGGTCACCTAGATGGGGCGTTACATCGCTCCGGCGCCTGCTCCAGATGATCCCCGTGTTCCTCGGAACCACGCTTCCTGATCTTCATGATGGTGTACGTCCTTCCGGGCGATCCGGTCATCGCGCATGTTCGGCGACCGCCGCCCGAACCCGGCCACGGTCACTGCCATCCGCAAACAGCTGCGGCTTCGACCAGCCGATCTACATGCAGTACCTGCACGTACATGAAGAGCGCTGGTCACCGGCGACTTCGGCAAGACCTTCAGCGGCGAGCCGCGTCATCGACGTGCTCAAGGACGCCTTCCCGGTCACGCTCCGCCTCACCCTGGTCGCCATCCTCTTCGAAGCTGGTCATCGGCATCCCGGCCGGGCTCATCAGCCGGCCTGCGCCGCGGCAAGCTCGTTCGACACCGGCGTGCTGGTCCTCGACGCTCCTGGTCATCTCGATCCCGATCTTCGTGCTCGGCTTCCTGCTCCAGTTCTTCTTCGGCGTGAAGCTCGGCTGGTTCCAAGCCCACCGTCGGCGTCGGTGCGCCGATCAAGGACCTGTTGCTGCCGGGCATGGTGCTGGCGTCGCTGTCGCTCGCCTACGTCGCGCGGCTGACCCGAACGTCCGTGGCGGAGAACCTGCACGCCGACTACGTGCGCACCGCCATGGCCAAGGGCCTGCCGCGGCGCCGGGTGGTCAATGTCGCACGCTGCTGCGCAACTCGCTGATCCCGGTCGTCACGTTCATCGGCACCGACTTCGGCGCGCTGATGGGCGGCGCGATCGTCACCGAGGGCATCTTCAACATCCCCGGCGTCGGCGTGCCAGCTCTTCCGGGCGATCGGCTGCGGCGAGGGCCCGACGGTCGTCGGCTTCGTCACGCGTGCTCGTGCTCGTCTTCCTCGTCGCCAACCTGCTCGTCGACCTGCTCTACGCCGTGCTCGACCCGAGGATCCGCTATGACTGAGCCGACTCCGCACCACGACGGCGACGGGCCACGGCGACGCGGCATTGGCGACGGCGAACATGCCGGCGCCCGGTGCGCACAAGCCCAAGGCGACGCAGCAAGCCGCGGAGCCTGTGGCGCGACGCCTGGGACGACCTGCGCCGCAACCCGCTCTTCCTGGATCGCCGCCGCGCTGATCCTGCTGTTCCTGGCGATGGCGATCTTCGGCCGCAGCTGTTCACCAGCGCGAACCCGCGCGCCTGCGACCTGACCGCAGCGTCGGTCAAGCCGCCGAACGCTGCGCACTGGTTCGGCTACGACCTCCAGGGCTGCGACGTCTACGCCCGCACGGTCTACGGCGCCCGCGCGTCGATCACCGTCGGCGTCGTGGCGACCGTCGGCGCCACGCTGCTCGGCGCGGGCGTCGGCATCCTCGCCGGCTTCTTCGGCGGCTGGCGTCGACTCGCTGCTCTCCCGGATCACCGACATCTTCTTCGGCCTCCCGCTCGTGCTCGGTCGCCCTGGTCTTCCTGTCGGGCACTTCCCGAAGCGCAACATCTGGGTCGTCATCCTCGCGCTGACCGTCCTCGGCTGGCCGCAGATCGCCCGGATCTCCCGCGGTCGTCGGTCATCACCGTCAAGGAAGCCGACTACGTGCGTCGCCGCCCGCGCGCTCGGCGCCACGCAACTGGCGGATCATCCTGCGGCACATCCTGCCGAACGCGGTCGCCCCGGTCATCGTCGTCGCGACCATCTCGCTCGGCGCCTACATCGGCGCCGAGGCGACGCTGTCCTTCCTCGGCATCGGCCTGCAGCCGCCCACGGTCGTCTCGTGGGGCATCGAGATCACCGACGCGTCAGGCACGTACATCCGCACCGCGCCGCACCTGCTGCTCTTCCCCGCCGGCTGCCTGAGCCTCACCGTGCTGGCGTTCATCATGTTCGGCGACGCGGTCCGCGACGCCCTCGACCCGAAGCTGCGGTGAGCGAGGCGTCCATGACACCCACCGAAACCGCTGGTCGCCACGGCGCCGGCGAGCGACGCCCGGCGCCCCGCTGCTCGAGGTCGACGACCTGCACGTCGAGTTCCGCACCCGCGACGGCGTCGCCAAGGCGGTCAACGGCGTGAGCTATCGGCCTCGAGGCGGCGAGACGCTCGCCGTCCTCGGCGAGTCCGGCTCCGGCAAGTCGGTCACCGCGCAGGCGATCATGGGCATCCTCGACACCCCGCCCGGGCTTCGTCACCGGCGGCGCAGGTCCGCTTCCGGGGACGCGACCTGCTGCACGCTGCCCGAGCAGGAGCGCCGCACGTACCGCGGCGAGCGGATCGCGATGATCTTCCAGGACGCGCTGTCCTCGCTGAACCCGGTGCACACGGTCGGCTACCAGATCGGCGAGATGTTCCGGGTGCACCGCGGGCATGTCCAAGCGCGACGCGCAAGGCTCGAAGGCCGATCGAGCTGATGGACCGGGTGCGGATCCCGGCTGCGAGGGAGCGGGTCAACGACTACCCGCACCAGTTCTCCGGCGGCATGCGCCAGCGCATCATGATCGCGATGGCGATCGCGCTCGACCCGGACAGTGCTGATCGCCGACGAGCCGACCACCGCGCTCGACGTCACCGTGCAGGCGCAGATCATGGAGCTGCTCGCCGAGCTGCAGCGCGAGACGCGACATGGGCCTGATCCTCATCACCCACGACCTCGGCGTGGTCGCCGACGTCGCCGACAAGATCGCGGTGATGTACGCGGGCCGGATCGTCGAGCAGGCGCCGGTCCACGCAGCTCTACGCCAGCGCCGGCCCACCCGTACACCAAGGGCCTGCTCGACTCGATCCCGCGGCTCGACCAGAAGGGCGCAGGAGCTGTACGCGATCAAGGGCCTGCCGCCGAACCTGCTCGACATCCCGCCGGGCTGCGCGTTCAACCCGCGCTGCGACTCGCGCCGCGACGTCTGCCGCGTCGACCTCGGCCGCCGCTCCTACCGCGTCGGGCCGGAGCGCGCGTCAGCGCCTGCCACTTCTGCGAGGAGGAGCTAGCTCGATGGCGACCCGTCGGCTGAGCCCATCCTCGAGGTCCGCGACCTGGTCAAGCACTTCCCGCTGACCCAGGGCATCGTCTTCAAGAAGACAGATCGGCGCGGTCAAGGCCGTCGACGGCGTCGAGCTTCGACCTGCACGCCGGGCGAGACGCTCGGCATCGTCGGCGAGTCCGGCTGCGGCAAGTCGACCGTGGCCAAGCTGCTGATGGTGCTGGAGCGGCCGACCTCGGGCAGCGTCACCTACCACGGGCGAGGACATCTACAAGCTCAAGGGCCGGGACCTGCGCGCGCATGCGCCGCAACATCCAGATGGTCTTCCAGGACCCGTACACCTCGCTGAACCCGCGGATGACGGTCGGCGACATCATCGGCGAGCCGTTCGACGATCCACCCCGAGGTGGCGCCGCGGGGCGACCGGCGCAAGCAAGGTGCCGGAGCTGCTCGACGTCGTCGGGCTCAACCCCGAGCACATCAACCGCTACCCGCACCAGTTCTCCGGCGGTCAGCGCCAGCGCATCGGCGATCGCGCGCGGGCTCGCGCTGCAACCCGAGATCATCGTCTGCGACGAGCCGGTCTCGGCGCTCGACGTGTCGGTCCAGGCGCAGGTCATCAACCTGCTGGAGCAGGCTGCAGGACGAGTTCGACCTGTCCTACATCTTCATCGCGCACGACCTGTCGGTCGTCCGGCACATCTCCGACCGGGTCGGCGTCATGTACCTCGGCAAGATCGTCGAGATGGGCGACCGAGGCCGAGATCTACGAGCACCCGCCCACCCGTACACCCAGGCGCTGCTGTCGGCGGTGCCCGGTGCCCGACCCGGACGGGCCGCGAGAACCGCGAGCGCATCCTGCTCACCGGCGACGTGCCGAGCCCGGCCAACCCGCCGTCGGGCTGCCGCTTCCGCACCCGCTGCTGGAAGGCGCAGGAGATCTGCGCCGAGGAGGAGCCGCCGCTCGATCGTGCGGCCCGGCACGGCCACGTCAGCGCCTGCCACTTCGCCGAGGAGCGCGACGTCGTCAGCGCTGTCAGCAGTCGCGGACTAGCAGGATCACCGCGTCGGCAGCGCCTGCCCAGCGCCCGGCGCAGGAAGTCGACCTGCAGCAGCAGCAGGTTCTCGGCGACCACCTCCTGCGGGGTCATGTGGGTGACGCCGGACAGCGGCAGCACGGTGTGCGGCCGGCCGGCGGCGAGCAGCGCGGAGGACAGCCGCAGGGTGTGCGCCACCACGACGTTGTCGTCGGCGAGCCCGTGGATGAGCAGCAGCGGCCGGTCCAGCTCGGGGCGCCTCGTCGAGCAGCGACGACGCCGCGTACGCGGGCGCGGTGCGCGTCGGGTGCCGAGGTAGCGCTCGGTGTAGTGGGTGTCGTACAGCGTCCAGTCGGTGACCGGCGCGCCGGCGACCGCGGCGTGGAAGACGTCCGGGACGGCGCAGCACCGCGAGCGCCGACGAGGTAGCCGCCGAACGACCAGCCCCGGATGGCGACCCGGGTCAGGTCGAGGTCGCCGAACTGCGTCGGCGGCGGCGTGCAGCGCGTCGACCTGGTCGTCGAGCACTGCGGTGCGCGAGGTCGCCGGCGATCTCGCGCTCCCAGGCGGGCCCGCGGCCGGCGTGCCGCGACCGTCGGCGACGACGACCGCGAAGCCCTGGTCGGCCAGCCACTGCGGCGGACAGGTACGCGTCGCGGGCGGCGAGCACCCGCTGCGCGTGCGGGCCGCCGTACGGGGCGAGCAGGACAGGCAGGCGGCCGGACCCGGCTACGTGGCCGGTGGGGAGCAGGATCGCTGTGCGCAGCTGACGCTCGCCGAGTGACCGCAAGGTGACGATCGGCGTCACCAAGGGCCGCTCGGCGTGCGAGGCGATCGTGCCGAGCGTCCGCTCGCCGTGGCGGACGGCGGTCACCACGCCTGAGGCGGTCGAGGGTCTGGGAGACGACGACGCACGTGCCACCGCCGATGCGCCCACCGTGCACGCCTGCTTCATCGGTGAGCTGGGTGACCGAGCCGTCCGCGGCGAGCAGCCACAGGTGGACCTCCGTCGGCTCCGTGGAGGCCGTGAACAGCACGCCGTCAGGTCCGATGTCGGCGACCGAGTGGATCTGCAGGCCGACCGGCGTGACGGGCTTGCCATCGAGGGTCAACCGGCGGGTGTCGAGGTCGTCGACGACCCACACCAACCGGCCGTCAGGCAGGCGGCCGGGCACGCCCGTGACGATCTCCCACCAGTGCTCGTCGGTGACCTCGTGCACCAGCTCGCACCCACCGGTAGCCGGATCCACCTCCAGCAGGTGGACCGTTCGCTGGTCGCGTGACTGCACCACGATGAGCGGGCTACCCGGCGTCGCCCCACCAGGCGTTGACCAGGTAGGGGAGCGCTTCGTTGTCCCAGGCCACGTCGACCCTGCTGCCGTCCAAGGCGAGGATCGACAAGCTGACCACCGCGTTGGCCGTTCCAGCTGCGGGGTAGGCCACCGTGTGTGCAGGGGCCGCGGGGTTCGCCGGATCCGCGATGTGGATCTTGTGCACACCGGCGGAGTCGGCTCGGGCGGCCAGCACCTTGTCGCCGCTCGGAGACCACCAGAAGCCGCGGAAGCGGCCCATCTCCTCCGACGCGACGAACTCGGCGGCGCCCCAGGTCACCTCGGGTGCGTCGGGCTCGGCGGCGAGGGATCGGTCCGTCGGTTCGGGGCCGAGGTCGACCACCCGCAACTCCCCGCCGGCCACGTAGGTGACGTGGGTGCCGGCACCGTTCGGCCTCGGGTCGAATGCGCCGCTGGCCGACGGCAGCTCCCGCACGGCGCCATCAGCGAGGTCGACGGTGAACAGGCGACCGGCGAGGGCGAAGGCCGCAACGGTGAAGCGCGTCATCGGTGGCATAGCCGACGATCCCCGACGCCATCTCGCGGGCCCGCTCGCGGCGCGCCTTCTCGTCCGCGGACAGGTGCTCGTCGGCGCCCGCGGCGAGCAGGGCGCTCGGGTCCACCAGCAGTCGCTCGAAGCCGCCGTCGGTCGTCAGCTCCCACGACCACAGGCAGGTGGTGCGGCTCTGCGGCGCGGCGCGGAGGAAGAGAACCCGCGACCCGTCCGGCGCCACGTGGAACTTTCGCGGTCGGCCGAGCGTGAACCGCTGGGTGCGGGCCTGCTGGCGCGGGAAGCTGTCGGCGGCGGAAATGGAGGTCTCGGTCACCCGAGCATCCTCTCGCGGTTGGTGAGGAGCCGGCGACCACGCGGCGAGATTTCCTGCTGACGAGCAGCGGCCCCGCATCGAGCTGATCGTCGGCAGGACGAGGTGCCGCGTCAGTCCCCGGTGGCCCCGTCGATGCGCTCGCGGATGAGGTCGGCGTGGCCGTTGTGCCGCGCGTACTCCTCGATCATGTGCAGGTAGATCCAGCGGATGTTGCGCGTCCGCTCGGGGTGGTGCCCACGGCTGGGGACCTCCTCGTCGAGATGCATGCCGCGGACCGCCTCACGTGCCGCGACAACCTCGCTCCGGTAGGCCTGCAGGTCGGCGCGCACGTCGGCGGTCTCGACGTCGTCGAAGTCGGCGTCGGGGTTGTCGTCGGTGGAGTACGGGAACCCGATGGTCTTCGCCCCCGCCGTGCATCCGGAACCACCACCGCTCGACCTCGGTCATGTGCCGGACGAGGCCGAGCAGGCAGAGCCCGGACGGCGGCACGGACCTTTCCTTGAGCTGGTCGGCGGACAGGCCCGCGCACTTGGCCAGCAGCGTGTCGCGGTGGTACTCCAGCCACGCCTCGAGCGACTCGCGCTCGTCTGCGGTGCGACCCGGGTCGGTGCGTTCGACGTTCGGTGCGGTCCAGGTGTCGGTCATGAAGGCGACGCTAGCGCCGGCCCCCGACGATGCGCACCTGGATTCCCGCCTAGGGTCCGGCTGTCAGCCGAGCGAGCGAGGGTCGTCGGGCACGTCGACCGCGTGCTCACGCAACGCCTCGAGCGGGATGATGTCGGTCGCCCGGATGTTGGTGGCCGCCAGTACCACCGGCGCCGCGGCTCCTGCCTCGTAGGCCTGCAGCCACCGCGCGGCCACCACGCACCACCGGTCCCCTGGCCGCAGCCCTTTGAACTGGTACTCGGGGATCGGCGTCGTCAGGTCGTTCCCGACGCTGCGCTGGTGGGCCAAGAACTCGGCGGTGACCACGGCGCACACGGTGTGGCTGCCGACGTCCTCCGGGCCGGTGGTGCAGCTGCCGTCGCGGTAGAAGCCGGTCATCGGGTCGATGCTGCAGGGCTCCAGCTCACCGCCGAGCACGTTCCGCTCATCGGTCATGACCTGAGCCTGCACCATCAGCCATTCCGGCGCTGAGGTGGCTCACCACGGCCCCGGCCGCGTCGCCGAGCGCGTCAATCTGCTCGTCCGTCAGCAGGTCGATGAAGTGACGCCGGACCGAGGCCACGTGGTCCGGTGCTGCTTCGGTGATGGCGCGCAGGCCGGCGGGGGTGAGCGCGACCACGGCTGCCCGCGAGCTGGTGGGGTGGTCCTGCTTAGTCACGAGACCGCGCTGCTCCATCCGCGAGATGTGGTGCGACAGGCGACTCATTGACCAGAGCATCTCGCCGGCAAGCTCGTGCAGGCGGCCTCGATGGCCGTCTGCCTCGGACAGGCTCGAGAGCACGTCGTAGTCGGCATCGGAGAGCCCGGCGTCGCGGGCGAGGTCGCGGGTGATCTGCAGGTCGAGCAGTGCTCGCATGCGGCGATAACCGCGCCAGGCGCGGTCCTCGCGCCTGTCTAACCATCGGGGTTCCGTCACGATCTCACCGTAACCGACCTGAGTTGACATGTCATCTGGGTGGTTCTACGGTGAAATGAGTTGACACATCAACTCGGAGGCCACCGATGACGACGACCGAACGGCAGCGCCGGCCGGGTTCGCCCGCGCCCTGCTGAAGCTCGCGGGTGGTCTCGTCCTCTTCGGGGTCAGCGTCGCGCTGCTGGTCGCGGCACACCTCGGTCTTGATCCGTGGGACGTGCTCCATCAAGGGCTAGCCGCTCACCTGGGCCTGCGCCTCGGGTGGGTCGTGATCGGGGTCGGCGCGCTCGTCCTGGTGCTCTGGATCCCGCTGCGGCAGCGCCCGGGCATCGGCACCGTCGCCAACGTGGTCGTCGTCGGCCTCGTGGTCAACGCGGCTCTCCCGCTCTTGCCGCACCCGCGCTCGCTGGTGATGCAGCTCGCCTACCTCGTGGTGGGCATCGTCGGCAACGGCGTCGCGACCGGCCTGTACATCGGTGCCGGCCTCGGGCCCGGCCCACGCGATGGGCTCATGACCGCGCTGGCGGCGCGCGGCCACTCGATCCGGGTGGTCCGCACGGGCATCGAGGTCTCGGTCCTCGCGGTGGGTTGGGCCCTCGGCGGCACCGTCGGCGTCGGGACGCTGCTCTACGCGTTGAGCATCGGTCCCGTCGCGCACTACTTCATCCCTGTGTTCAGTGCCTCTCCTCGACCTGCTCGAACCCCTCACCTGAAGGAGCCCCCATGCCCACCCTCCACGTCATCGTCGCCAGCACCCGACCCGGTCGGGTCGGCCCGACCGTCGCCGACTGGTTCGTCGCCCGCGCCAAGGACCACGGTGGGTTCGACGTGCACCTCGTCGACCTCGCCGAGGTGAACCTGCCGTTCCTCGATGAGCCCGAGCACCCCTCGACTGCGGCGCTACGTCCATCAGCACACCAAGGACTGGAGCGCAATCGTCGACGCCGCGGACGCGTTCGTCTTCGTCATGCCCGAGTACAACTACGGCTTCAGCGCACCGCTGAAGAACGCCATCGACTTCCTGTCCCAGGAGTGGGCCTACAAGCCCGTCGGGTTCGTGAGCTACGGCATGACCTCGGCTGGACTGCGCGCAGTGCAGATGATCAAGCAGGTCGTCACGACGCTGAAGATGATGCCGGTCACCGAAGCGGTGTCCGTGCCGCTGCGCAGGCACCTCGACGCGAACCAGGTGCTGCACCCGGACGACATCATGGAGACGGCTGCCGCGGGGATGCTTGACGAGCTGGCGCGCCTGACTTCGGCCTTCGCGCCGCTGCGTGCCGCCAGCTGAGCCGAGCCGGCCGCCCCTGCCGACCTACCCCAGCCACCGCAACCAGGTGCCGTGCGGGTCGGTGAACGCCAGCGGCGTCGTGCCGTCCCGGACCAGCACGAACGGCGCCCCGTCGTGGGCGGGAACCGGTACGCCGGACAGCGCGCCGACCGCCTCGTTGGCCAGCCAGACGGCACCCAGCTCACGCACCATGCCGGCGAACGCTCGCCGTCCGGCCTCGTCGACGTAGGCGAGGACCGCCGAGTGGTAGATCACCAGCGTGGCGTCGGCTGGGGGCGCTCGCTGCCAAGGCGCCCAGGTCCTCGAGCAGGTTGCCGCGGTGCACGGTCGGCGGATCGCGACGGGCGACCTCCACCGCCGCGGTCAGCCCCGCCTCGCGCTCGCCCTCTCCGGGCCACAGCAGGCACGCCAACCAGTGCACGTCGGCTGAGTCGGTGACGTCGAGCGGGTTCAGGTCGAGCCCGGCCCGCCAGCTGACCGTGGGGACCCGCCGCGGCAGCGGCACCGGCCCGCGCGGTTCGCAGCGAAGGACGGGAGCCTGTGGGTCCGTGCCCGTGACACGGTGCCCCGCGTAGTCATAGGAGTACCGGTCGACGAGCAGGGTGAGTCCGGCACTGGCCCCCACCTCGAGCAGCGCCAGCGGCTCCGGGAGCAGGGCCATTGCGGGGAGCAGGGTGGCGCAGCGGGCCGGTTCGTTGGTCTGGGTGCGGCGGGTGCGCAGCACCTGGGCCAGCTCGTCGCGTCTGGCGACTCACCAGCTCCCGCAACGAGGCGATGTCGGGCACCTCCGCGAGCAGGTAAGCGGGCGGCGGCGAACAGCAGGTTCGGCTGCTGCTGCCGCCTCGGCAGCGCCTGGAGGAACGTCAGCACGCGTGGTCGTCGGCCACCGCGACGGCCAGCGCCTCGTAGGCGGGCGAGCGGCCGTGCGCCTGCAGCCTGGCGAACGTCAGGTAGTTCTCCGCGATAGTCATCGCCGGGTCGTGGCCTGCCATCGCCATGACCGGGAGCCTAGACCGCGTCGCGCGGCGACCGGGCCAGGCCAGATCCCTCACCGATGGCCGGCCGGCCTCGTCGTAGAGTCCCATCTATGACCGACCAGCGACTCCTTCTTGTCCACGCCCATCCCGACGACGAGACGATCGGCACCGGCGCCACGATGGCGCGGTACGCCGCCGAAGGGCGCGACGTCACGCTCGTCACCTGCACGCTGGGCGAGGAGGGCGAGGTCCTCGTCCCCGCGCTCGAGCACCTGGCGGCGGACAAGGACGACCAGCTCGGCGGCTGGCGGATCCACGAGCTCGACAAGGCGTGCGAGGCGCTCGGCGTCACCGACCACCGGTTCCTCGGCGGCGCCGGCCGCTACCGCGACTCCGGGATGATGGGCACGCCCACGAACGACAACCCGCGCTGCTTCTGGCAGGCCGACCTCGACGAGGCGGCGGCCATCTGGTCGAGGTGATCCGCGAGGTCCGGCCGCAGGTGGTCGTCACCTACGACGCCAACGGTGGCTACGGCCACCCCGACCACATCCAGGCGCACCGGGTCACCATGCGCGCCGGTGCGAGCATGACCGGTTCGACATCGTGCCGCAAGCTCTACTACACCGCCATGCCGCAGTCCGTCCTGCAGCGAGGGATCGACGCGATGAAGGACAGCGGGCAGAGCCTGTTCGGGCGTCGAACGGCCGAGGACCTGCCGTTCGCGCGACCCGACGAGCTGGTCACCGCGCGCGTCGACGGCGCGACTATCTCGACGGCAAGATGGAGGCGATGCGCGCGCACGCCACCCAGATCAGCGTCGACGGGCCGTTCTTCGCGCTGTCGAACAACGTCGGCCAGCAGGCGTTCGGGTCCGAGCACTTCGAGATCGCGATCGGGACGCGCGGGCCGGGCGACGGACCGAACGGCTGGGAGACGGACCTGTTCGCCGGCCTGTAGGTACGAGCGCGCTGGTCCGATGCGCGGTGAGCGCACTGCGCTGAACGGCGGACTGTGCGTGCCGCACGAGGCGAAACGCGCCGGCTGGCAGGCGTTGCGCTGAACGGGTGACTTCGTAGGCACACGCTGTCCCGGGCTGAAAGGATCTCCGCGACGCGCCAAGGAGGTCACAGTGGGCAGTGGCTGACGAGACCAGGGCACAACGACGCGCGACGGTCGTCCGGGCGGCGAATCGGTCATCCGGCGTCAGCGACGCCGACGTCGGTCGCGGCCGCGAACGAGCCCGCCGGCGCCGCCTGTGGTCGCTGGCCATGTTCCTCGGCGGTGCCCGCGCGCTGTTCCTCTGGTACCGGATGCTCGACGGCCGCCCGTTCAACGTCTTCGCGCTCCCGCACATCGACTGCTCGTGCTGATGCCGATCCTGTTCTTCGTCGCTGCTCATCGCTGCTGCTCGGCGGCGATGCCGCTCGGCGCCGGCCGCTCGCCGCACGTCTCCTACCGGCCCGAGCAGATCGACGTCCGCCTCGACGACGTCGTCGGCATCGACGCCGTCAAGGACGACGTCGTCCGCTCGCTCAACCTGTTCCTCGCGCACAAGCACGTTCGCCGACGAGATGGGCGGCACGCCGCGGCGCGGCCTGCTGTTCGAGGGCGCGCCCGGCACCGGCAAGACGCACCTGGCCAAGGCGATGGCGCGCCGAGGCCGGCGTGCCGTTCCTGTTCGTCTCGGCGACCTCGTTCCAGTCGATGTATCTACGGCGCCACCGCACGCAAGATCCGCTCGTACTTCAAGGCGCTGCGCAAGGCCGCCCGCCAGGAGGGCGGCGCGATCGGCTTCATCGAGGAGATCGACGCGATCGCCATGGCCCGCGGCGGGCTGTCGCGCCACGCCGATGCCGGACGCTGCGTCCGCGCGCGATCGCCGGCTGCTGCGGCACGGCGCGGCTGCCGTCGACCTACGCCGGCCAGCGCGCGTCGCGCCGCGACGCAGCCACCCGTCGGCGATCGTCAGCGAGGGCGTCGGCGGCGTCGTCAACGAGCTGCTCGTGCAGATGCAGTCGTTCGACGAGCCGACCGGGCTGGCAGAAGCTCGGTCGGCAAGGTCATCGACGGCATCAACCTGCTGCTGCCGCCGCACCGCCAGCTGCAAGAAGCCGCGCCCGCCAGCCGACCAACGTCCTGCTCATCGCCGCGACCAACCGCGCCGACACCCTCGACCCGGCGCTGCTGCGCCCCGGCCGGTTCGACCGCCGGCTCACCTTCGAGCCGCCCGACCAAGGCCGGCCGCCGCGAGCTGATCGACCACTTCCTGGCCACGCAAGGCGCACGCGCCGGAGCTCGACGACGACGAGCAGCGCGACGCGCTCGCCGCGGTCACCCAGGGCTACACGCCCGGCGATGATCGAGCACCTGTTCGACGAGGCGCCTGGTCAACGCGGTCCGCCGCGGCGACGGACGCGATGACCTGGACCGACGTCGAGCAGGCCCGGCTGATCGAGGAGGTCGGGCTCGGCCAGCCGGTCGGCTACACCGACGCACGAGGCGCCGGCTGATCGCCACCCACGAGGCCGGGCACGCGACCGACGGCCTGGCTGGTCGCGCCGCAGCGCCGGCTCGAGGTGCTCACCATCATCAAGCGCCGCGCAGGCCCTCGGGCTGCTCGCGCACGGCGACCGCGAGGACGTCTACACCCGGTCGCGCAGCGAGATGCTCGCCCTGATCCAGATCGCGATGGGCGGCCAGTGCGCCGAGGAGCTCTTCTTCGGCGACGTCTCCACCGGCCCCGGCGGCGACCTGCTGTACGCGACCAACGTCGCGGCGCAGATGGTCGGCGCCGGCCGGCATGACGGACACGCTGGTCTCGTACGCGCGCGGTGCAGAGCGGCGCGTTCAGCGACACCAACCTCGTCGGCCGGGTGCTCGGCGACGCGCGAGGGCCGCGCGCAGGTCGAGGACCTGCTGCAGCGAGCAGAAGGCGAAGGTCCGGGCGCTGCTCGACGACCAACCGGCACCTGGTCGAGGCGCTGCGCGACGCGCTGCTCGAGCGGCACGAGCTGATCGGCACCGAGATCACCGACGTGCTCGAAGCGGCCGCGGCGCGCACGCAAGTCCCGTCCGTCATCGACCTGCGCGACGAGGCGAGCGTCGTCCCGGACTAGGCTTCGCGGGTGACAACCGCGCCGACCAAAGCGCCTGAGCCCGAGCCAGCGGCGGGGATCGTCCGCCGCGGATCGGGTGAGCGCCGTTGCCGCTGTCGCCATGCTGACCGTCCTCGGCGCCGTCATGGCGATCATCGGCGGGTTCCAGGTGCCGACCATGCCGCACGTGCTCGGTATCGGCGTGCCGGTCGGGATCCTCATCGCGGTGGTGGGGAACCTCGTGGTCGGCGTCGGCGGTGCGATCGGCACCGGATCGCGGCTCGGCGCCCTCGGCCCGGCGCTCGGCTGGCTGATCATGACGCTGTTCGTGCTGGGCCAGACACAGTCGAGCGGCTCGCTGATCGTGCCCGGCACCGGGGACGGCCAGGCCTTCCTGTTCGCCGGGGTCGCCGCGGCGGTGGCCGCGATCACCATCGGCCCGCTCCGATGGTCAGGCACCGGCCGGTAGCCGCGCTTTACCCGGCAGGGTTGGTGGCCGATGACACAGCCATGCGCCCTGGCACAGCCCTCGTCGAACCCGAGCCGTCCCAGGTCGAGCACGGCCGAGCTCGCGTCCGAGCTCGCGGCACCGGTCGCCGAGGCGAACCTGGATGACGCCGGCTTCGTGCTGTTCCGCCTCGGCGGGACGGCCTACGCGGTCGGCATGGACGTCGTCGCCGAGGTGGGTCGGCTGCCCGCGCTCACCCGGGTACCGGGCACTCCGCCGTGGTTGGGCGGCTGGCGAACTGGCGCGGGCGCATCCTGGCCGTCCTCGACGTCCGTCCGCTGCTCGGCGCCGCGGCCAACCCGACCGGCACGCTCGGCGCGACTCCTCGTACTCGGTCAGGACGGCGTCACGGTCGGCCTGCTCGACCGAGGGTGTCCAGGGCGTCCTGCAGGGCCTCGGCAAGCGCCTGGAGCCACCGCCGTCGACCCTTGCGCCCGCATCGCGGGCGCTGCTCGCTCGGGCAGGTCACCGAGCCGACCGGCCCGATCGCGGTGCTGGACGCCGCCGCCGTGCTCGACCTGCGCCACCAGCTGCCCGCGTCCGCCGCCGGTCGGTCGGCTGACCGCGGTGCCCCGCGCGACGCTTCAGTCGCACGCCCCGTCGTCCCGAAGGAAGGTGACGTGGACGTCTCCCAGCGGCTGATCCGCGCGACAGCACTGGTCACCTGCGGAGCATGGCCCTGTGCGATCGGCGGCGGCGTGTCGGCGCTCCGGCAGTACGACAGCGGCCGCGCGCTGGCGCTGCGCCTTGCGCCGTTCGTGCTGGTGGAGCGTCGCCCGGCATCGCCGCCGGCCCTGCGGCCTGATGGTCGTCGCCTACCTGCTCGCCCGCACCGACGGCGAGCACCGGCCTGCGCCGCGACGTACCGGCTGTCGCTGATCGTCGTGGTGATCGCCTCGATCACCGGTGAGGTCGCTGTCTCCGGCGGCGTGCACGGTCCGTTCTGGGTCTTGTACGTGCCCGTGCTGATGTGCGCGTCGGTGATCCTTCCCCGGTCCGCAGAGCCTCGGCGGTCGGCATCGGCGCCGCCGGCCTGTTCGTCGGGGCCTCGGTGATCGCCCACGCGGCCACGGGCTCGGCGGCCATCACGCTCGCGGTCGTCGCGCCGGTGATCCTGGCCGTCGTCTGGTTCAACGCGATGCTCACCGCCCACTCGCACCAGCTCCAGCGCGCCGCGCTGGCGGTGCAGGAGGCCGCGGTGACCGAGCGGGACGAGCTGCGCAGCCGGGTCGAGGAGCTGTCCGACGCCCTGGCGCTGACCGCCGAAGGCGACCTGTCCGTCGTCGTCGGCGCACGCCGGGACGCCGACGGCGAGACGTCGCTGGCGGTGCTGTCCGTCGGCCGTTCAACAACACCATGCGCGAACCTGCGCGCTGCTCGTCGAGCAGATCCGCGCCGGCGGCGAGCAGATCGCCGCCAGCGCCGGCGAGCTGCTCGCGACCGCCGAGGAGCACGCCGCCTCGCGCGACCCAGCAGTCCTCGCGCGGTGCCGGAGACCACCTCGACGATCGAGGAGCTCGCCGCCACCGCCGCGCAGATCGCCGAGACCGCCGAGGCGGTCGCCCGCTACGCCGCCGAGACCCTGCGCTACGCCGAGGAGGGCCGCGCCGCCGTCGCCGCCTCGGTCGGCGGCGATGGACACGATCGCCGATCCGGGTCGACTCGATCGCCACCCGCGCGCTGTCGCTCGGCGAGAAGAGCCAGGAGATCGGCCGGATCCTCGAGGTCATCGACGACCTCGCCGACCAGACCAACCTGCTCGCGCTCAACGCCGCGATCGAGGCGGCGCGGGCCGGCGAGCACGGCCGCGGCTTCGCCGTCGTCGCCTCCGAGGTGCGCAAGCTCGCCGAGCGCTCGCAGGAGTCGACCGGTCAGATCCAGGCGATCGTCAGCGCAGATCCAGGCCGAGACCAACGCGACGATCCTCGCCAGCGAGGAGGGCGCCAAGGAGGTCCACGCACGGCGCCGAGCTGGCCCGCGACGTCGTCGACGCGCTCGAGCGGATCTCCGGCATGGTCGACGAGACGACGACCGCCGCGAAGGAGATCTCGATCGCGACCCAGCAGCAGCGGTCGGCCTCCGACCAGGTCGTGTCCGCGATGACGCAGGTGTCCGACGTGTCGCGGCAGTACGCCGTCGGCTCGAAGCAGTCCGCCGCCGCCGCGGCGCAGCTCAACGTCGCTCGCCGCCGAGCTGCGCGCCGTCGATCGCGCAGTTCCAGGTCGTCCTGAGGCATGCCGGCATGGCAGCTGGGCCGACGACCCGGAGCTGGTCGCGACCTTCCGCGCGGAGGTCGAGGAGCGGCTCGCGTCGCTGTGCGACGGGCCTGCTCGCGCTCGAGGCGCACCCCGCGCCGCGCCAGCTGATCGCGCGGCCTGTTCCGCGACGCGCACACGGTCAAGGGCTCGGCCCGCATGCTCGGCCTCGACGCGCGTCGTCGGCGTCGCGCACCGCGCCGAGGACCTGCTCGGCGCGCTGCGCGACGGCCGGCTTCGCGTCCGCACGCGACCTCGTCGACCTGCTGCTCGCCGCCGCCGACGGGCATCGGTCGGCTCGATGCCCGGCGCCGACCGCGCCGGTCGACGCCGCCGAGCTCGACGTCGCTCGCCGGCGGCGCTCGACCGCGCGCTCGCCGGCGACGACCCGGTCGCGGTGCCCAAGCGCGCCACGGTACGCCGAGGCAGCGACGCCGACCGTCGACGCCGCCGGAGGTCGATCGACGTCGCCAGACCGGGCCGTCGACCGCGCGGGCGACTCGGTGCGGGTCCCGCCCGCCGCGTCCACGACCTGCTCGACGTCGTCGGCGAGGCCGAGCTCGACGCGCGCCGGGTCGAGCGCACGCCGACGCGCGTGGTCGCGCGCTCGCCGCCGACCAGCACCGGTGGACCGTGCGCTCGCTGCGTCGGCCGCCTCGCCGACGGCTCTGCCGCCGCCGACGGTCGACGGCGTCGCGTCCGTGCACGGCTCGTCGCCGTCGGCGACCAGCTGCAGGCCGCGGCGCCGCGAGCTGCGCGGCTCGCGTCGAGGACGCGCAGACCGGCTCGGCGCCGGTCCGCGACGGCGCGATGGGCCTGGCGATGGTGCCGGTCCGCCGGGTCGTCGCCGCGCTTCCCGCAGCTCGTCCGCGAGGTCGCCGCCGCGACCGGCAAGGACGTCGCAGCTCGTCCTCGTCGGCGAGGACGTCGAGCTCGACACGCAGCGTGCTCGACGGCGTCGCCGACGCGCTGCAAGCACCTCGTCACCAACGCGGTCGACCACGGCTGCGAGCTCCGGCCGAGCGCGCGTCGCCGCCGGCAAGACCCGGCGCGCGCCACCGTCACCGTCGTCGGCCCGCGCCGCCGGCGCGCACCGTCGTCATCGAGGTCTCCGACGACGGCGCGCGGCATCGACGAGGACGCGCTGCGCGCGGCCGCGGTCGAGCGCGGCCTGCTCGCCCGCGGACGTCGGCCTCGACCGGGCAGCGCGCTGCTCTCGGCTGCTGTTCCTGCCCGGCTTCTCCACCCGCGCCGACGGTCACCGAGACCTCCGGCCGCGGCGTCGGCCTCGACGTCGTGCGCACCGCGGTCGAGGACCTCGGCGGCACCGTCGAGGTCGTCAGCCGAGCTCGGCGCGGGCACCCGCTTCATCCTCACGCTGCCGGTCACGCTCGGCGTCCTGCGCTGCCTGCGTCGCGCGGGTCGGCGACGAGCGGTACGCCGTCCCGGTCACCGGCGTCGTCGAGACGCGTCAGCCTGCGCGACGTCGCCGACGCAGACCGTCGCCGGCGCGCCGGTGATGCTCCGCCACGGCGCGACGCTGCCGCTGCTCGACCTCGGCGCCGCGCTCGGCGTCGCCGGGCGAGCGCGACGCCGCGCGCCGCGGTCGTCGTCCGGCTACGGCGGCGTCGGCCGAGCTGCTCGCCTGGGCGGTCGACGCGCTCGAGGGCGAGCTCGAGCTCGTCGTCAAGGACCTCGGCGCGTTCCTCGGCCGGCTGCCGCTGCGTCACCGGCGCGACGATCGACGGCGACGGCAGCGTCGTGCTGCCTGCTCGACCTGCGCGAGCTGGCGCGCGGGTCAGCTCTCGTCCGGCGCTCCGCTGCCGCGCCGGCGCCGCACTCGCCGCGGGCCGGTCCAGATCCACGTCGCCCGGCGCGCACAGGCCGACCAGGCACGCCGCGCGTGCTCGTCGTCGAGGACTCGCGTCGGCGTCCGCGAGCTGCAGCGGGTGATCCTCGAGGGCGCCGGCTACGACGTGATCACCGCGGTCGACGGCCTCGACGGCGCGGCCCGGCTCGGCGCCGACCCGGTCGACCTCGTGCTCTCCGACGTCGAGATGCCGGGCATGGACGGCTTCACGCTGACCCGCACGATCCGCCGCACCCGCGGCTGGGAGCACGTGCCGGTCGTGATCATGACCTCGCGCGGCGACGAGGCCGACCAGCGCGCCGGTCTCGACGCCGGTGCCAGCGCCTACCTGCTCAAGAGCGACTTCGACCAGGACGAGCTCGTCGAGACCGTCCGCCGCCTCGTCGGCCGCTAGGAATGAAGAGGAGACCGTCCATGCCCACCGTCGTGATCGCTGACGACAGCCCGACCCTGCGCCGGATCGTGACGCACCGTGCTCGCCCGCGAGGGCTTCGAGGTCGTCGCGGCCGAGGACGGCGTCGAGGCCGTGCAGGCCGTCTTCCGGCACCAGCCCGACGCCGTCGTCCTCGACGTGCAGATGCCGCGGGTGTCCGGCTACGTCGCCGCCCGGCTGCTCAAGGACGACTGGCAGACCGCGGACATCCCGATCGTGCTGCTGACCTCGCTCGACGCCGCGAGCGACCGCTACTGGGGCGCGCAGACCGGCGCCGACCGCTACCTCACCAAGGACTTCGAGGCGCCCGAGCTCGTCGAGGCCGTGCAGCGAGGTGCATCGCGGCGGCCGACGACGCGCGCGGCGGCCGGCCCGCGCTGCGCCCGACCCGCTCGAGCTCGACCGACGACGACGTGCTGGCCCGCGTCTGCGACCTGCTCGACCGCAAGCTGTTCGAGACGTCGGTCGCCGCCGAGGTCACCGGCATCGCCGCCGACGTGCACGGCTTCGAGGAGACCGTCGCCGCGGTGCTCGGCGTGCTGCAGCGGTTCGTCGACTACGACCTCGCGGCCGTGGTGCTCGCCGACGAGCGCGTCGGCGTACGTCACGGTCGCCCGGCAGACCTCCAGGCGCACTACGGGGAGTTCGTCGCCGCCGCCGCCGACGCGCTGTCCGCAGCCGCCGGCCGCGAGGTCAGCGCCGTGGACCTGTCCGTCCGGGTGGCCGACCCCACCGACGCCCTCGGGCGTGACGAGGACGGGCGGATGGCGACGTTCCTGTCGATGCCGCTGCGCGGCCACGGGGGACGCGTCATCGGCGTGCTGGCCCTGTCGAGCGCGGTGAAGAACGCCTTCGGCGAGACGGCGCTGGCCACCCTGCGCCTGGTCGAGGGTCCGGCGGCCTTCGTCATCGAGAACGCGCGGCTGGCCGCGCAGCACGGTCATTCGGGGGCGCGGTTAGTCTCGTGGGGTGAGCTACCCCGTGCCGGAGCCGCCCGAGGCTCCGGGTCCAAGTGTCGACCCCGATGATTACCGCCGGGTGGTCGGACACTTCGCAACGGGGATCTGCGTCGTCACCACCCGCGCCGACGGCTTCGACCACGCGATGACGGTCAACGCCCTCACCTCGGTGTCGCTCGACCCGGTTCTGGTGCTGATCTGTGTGGATCGAACCACCCGGTTCCACGCCGCCGTGCTCGATGCCGGGGAATGGGCGGTGTCAGTCCTCGGCGCAGACGCGCTCGACGCCTCGACATGGTTCGCGACAAAAGGTCGGCCACTAGCCGGCCAGCTCTCCCGCTACCCGCACTCACCGGGAACGGCCACCGGGCTTGCCGTGCTCGACGAGGCCATCGCGGTGCTGGAGTGCCGCACCTGGGCCACCTACGACGGTGGTGACCACACCGTCGTGCTGGGTGAGGTGCTCGCGGCCCGCGAAGGCAACCTTTCCGCGCCGCCCCTCGTCTATTACCACGGTGCCTACCGCACGCTGACCTAAGCGGCAAGTTGACGCGGTGCGGTGCCGTAGCATGTCGTGACCCCCCGAGCTTGGAGACACTTCCTGTGCCCCGCGTGCCCTTTTCGCCGAAAGCCCGCTGGAGTCTGTACCTCTGCGGCGGCGTCCTCGCCCTGCTGACTGTCGGTTACCTGGCCGGGATCGCCTCCGCCAGCGGCAGCGTCCCGCGGGGAACCACCGTCGCTGGAGTGGAGATCGGTGGACTCTCGCCGTCCGCCGCGAAGGCGAAGCTGACCAAGGTCCTCGGCGCCAAGGCCTCCGCACCGATCCCGGTGGTGGCCGGGGGCAGCGAGCACGCCATCGACCCGGCCGCCGCGGGCCTTGCTCTCGACGTTGATGCGACGGTGGCGGATGCCGGCCGGGTGGGCAAGAGCCCGATGGCCGTGTTCAGCCAGCTGAGCGGCAACCGCCAGGTCAGTCCGGCAACCGTGGTCGACGAGGCCAAGCTCGCCGCGGAGGTGGCGAAGCTGGCAACTGCGGTGGACGTCGAGCGTGCGGATGGTTCGATCATCTTCAAGAACGCCGCGCCGGTCGCCGTGCCCGCCCAAGATGGCCGGGTGCTGGACCAGGCCAAGGCGATCGAGGCGATCCGCACCGCATTCCTGCACGTCGAAGGTCCGGTGCAGGTGCCGGTCGAGGTCTCGGCCCCCATCGTCACCCAGGCGGAGGTCGACCGGGCGATCGCTGAGGTCGCGAAGCCCGCGGTCGCCGCGCCGGTCACCTTGGACGTCGGCGGTACGGACGTGGTGGTGAAGGCAGCCCAGATCGCCGCGAACCTCGTCGTTCGTCGGCGGACTCGAGGACGGCAAGCTCACGCCCGAAGCTCGATGGCAAGGGACTGCTCAGCGCACTCGGCAGCTCCGTCACCAAGTTCGGCGTCGCGCCCAAGAACGCCACCTTCGACGTCAGCAGCGGCACGCCGAAGATCGTGCCGGGCGTGTCGGGCACGGGCCTGAACGCGGAGTCCCTCGCCGACGCCGTCTCCGGTGTGCTGACCAGCGTCCCGCGCCGCGCACGGCGACCGTGTCGCTCGCCACGACGCCGCCCGCGCTGACCACCGAGGCGGCGAGCAAGCTGGGCGTCGTCGAGAAGATCAGCACGTTCACCACGAACCACCCGTGCTGCGCCGGCCGGGTGACCAACATCCACAAGATGGCGGACATCGTCAACGGGCACGTCGTGCTGCCGGGCGAGACGTTCAGCCTCAACGGGTTCGTCGGTGAGCGGGACAAGGCCCGCGGCTTCGTCGAGGCGCCGATGATCCTCGACGGTCTGTACGTCGACTCGGTCGGTGGCGGCGTCTCCCAGTTCGCGACGACGCTGTTCAACGCGGTGTTCTTCGCCGGCCTGCAAGACGTCCAGCACAAGCCGCACAGCTACTACATCAGCCGCTACCCCGCAGGCCGGGAGTCGACGGTGTCGTTCCCGCAGCCGGACTTCCAGTTCAAGAACGACTCGCCGAACGGGGTGCTCATCCAGACCTCGTACACGAACACGTCGCTCACGGTGACCTTCTGGGGCACCAAGCGCTACGACATCGAGTCGATCAGCGGGGAACGCACCCGGCCCACCACGACCGGTACGCGCTACAACGAAAAGCCGGGCTGCGAGGCCGCCGCCGGTCGGGCGGGCTTCGACATCACCGTGTGGCGGGTCTTCAAGCAGAACGGCAAAGAGGTCAAGCGCCAGAGCTTCTTCACCCGTTACCTGCCCGAGCCGCACATCGTGTGCGGGCCGAAGCCGTCCACGATGGTCGCCACCACCGACGCGCCGCCACCGGTCACGCAGGACCAGTAGCGGCGGGTCGGGGTAGCGGGTCGGCTGAGCGGCCGACCCGCGGGTGGGTCAGCGAACCGCGTCGCCGGCGTCGTCGCTCGGCACGTCGCCCGTCGTGTCCGTGGTTTCCCCTTCGGGCACCGTCGCGCCCGCCGCGCTCGAGCTCCACCGCCACCGCGCTCTCCTCGGTGAAGGTCAGCGCGTTCAAGGCGTCGAGCGCGGAGCTGCGCGGCTTGCCGCACACGTCGGTCGGCACCGCGGGTCGCATGGACTGATCACCGATGGCCAGCATCTCGAACCACGGCACGAGCCGCAGGTCCATGGTGCACATGACGTCGATGCCGATCGGGTCGGACGGCGTGCGGAGCTCGGTCTCGAGCGCGGTGAAGGTGTTGACGTCACCGGTGGCGCGCTTGGTCACCAGGAACGGGGCGGCCGGAGCTCCGTCGATCTCCCGGTACTCGATGGTGCACAGCAGCACCTCGCTTGTCGTGAACCCCGCCGGCAGCACGTCGGCGGCGTCCGGCTGGTTCGCCTCAAGCCCGCTCATGAGCACGTCAGGGCTCGGGCAGGCGATCGGCGCGATCCTCTTGAGCTGGCCGGACGCTCCCGGCCCGCCGCCGGCGACCGTGTCGACCGGGGTTGCCGCCTTGCCGCAGCCGGTGAGCAGCAGCAGGGCCGCCACGGGTACTGCGCTGAGCGCGAGTCGCCTCATCTCATCTCCTTCGTGTGATCGTCTGTAACGTCGATGAGACGTGATCGCGCCGATGCTGGTTCCGGGTAGATCGGAACGTCTTCCGGTCAGGGCGCCGAGCGGTAGTGGTACCGGTGGTGGAGGGTGAAACCGAGCTCGCCGTACAGGCCCAGGGCGGCGGTGTTGGCCGGAACCACCTGCAGGTAGGCGCGGTCGGCGCCCCGCTCGGCGCCGAAGCGCAACAGGGCGCGCATCACCGCGCGCGCGTGCCCACGCCGCCGCTCCTCCCGGGCGACTGCCACGGCGGCGATGCCGATCCAGGGGCCATCGACGACGGCACGTCCGATCGCGACCGGCACGTCGGAGCCAGGTGCCGACACGTGCGCGAACGCCACACCGGGTCCACCCCCCAGCACGTGTCGCGCCGCCGGCGGAAAACCGTCCGGGCGGTAGCGCCGCAGCCAGCCGTCGGTCGGGTCCCCGCCCTCCTGCAGCGTTGCCTCCTCGCCGGTGCCGAGCGCGTTCACCGCTTCGTCCAGCCGTCCGATCTGGGTGAGCGCCTCGGCGGTCATGGTCCACCCGCGGGCAGCGAGGTCGTTGTCGAGCGCCCAGCCGTCCACGACCTGGATGAGCGCCGGCAGGTGGCGGTCGGCGTACCAGCTCTGGACGTGCTCGAGCGCCTGATCGAGACCGACACCCGGGTCGCCCGCCGGGATCACCGAGTTGGCGCGGTGGGTGAACCCCTCGCTGGCCCGCAGCCACCACCGGCCCAGCCAGACGCTCTCGACGGCTCCGCTGCTGCGTGCCGCGATCTCCTGGAGCTCGCCGGGCTGCAGCTCCGACCGTCGGCGCACCGGCGCGGCCGGCACCACCTTGGCCGCCACCAGGTCGGACTCGGCGACCGTGATGAGGGTGCCGTCCCTGCGCCGGATCGCCAGGGTGCCGCCCGCCCACCGTTCGAGCTGGCCCAGGACGTCGCCCAGTCCGCCCTCGGGTAGCACCCGGCGGACGACCACCCGCGCGCCCACATCGGACGGGGTCAGGGTCAGCGTGTAGCGCAGGGGCACGGCAAGGACCCCGATCGGGTGGGAGACGACTACGCTCGCGATACTAAGGGCGGCGTTGAAATGCGCGCCGCGAGGAGGAGGACGCCACCGTGACGTACGTCATCGCTGAGCCCTGTGTCGATCTCAAGGACCGGGCCTGCGTCGAGGAATGCCCCGTCGACTGCATCTACGAGGGCAACCGGATGCTCTACATCCACCCCGACGAGTGCGTCGACTGCGGAGCCTGTGAGCCGGTCTGTCCCGTCGAGGCGATCTTCTACGAGGACGACGTGCCCGGGCAGTGGAAGGACTACTACAAGGCCAACGTGGAGTTCTTCTCCGAGATCGGCTCGCCCGGCGGGGCCGCGAAGCTGGGCGTGATCGACGCCGACCACCCGGTCGTGCTGGCTGTGCCGGCGAAGGAAGACAGCTGACCCGCACGTTCGCCGAGTCCCCTTGGGACCGGCTCGCACCCCAGGCGACGCGAGCGCGCGAGCATGTCGACGGCATCGTCGACCTGTCGATGGGCACGCCCGTCGACCCGGTGCCCGAGGTCGTGCAGGCCGCGCTGCGGGCGGCGGCCGATGCACCGGGGTACCCGACCACGCACGGCACGCTCGCGCTGCGCACGGCCGCATCCGGCTGGCTGGCGCGACGCTTCGGAGTGCACGGTGTGGACCCCGCTGCCGTGCTCCCCACGCTCGGCGCCAAGGAGCTGGTGGCCTGGTTGCCGACGCTGCTGGAGCTGGGTCCGACGTCGGGGGCGGTGGCGATCCCGGCGCTGTCCTACCCGACCTATGACGTGGGCGCGCGGATGGCTGGCGCGCCGGTGCTGGTGTCGGACAGCCTGGTCGGCCTCGGACCGTCGCCCGTGGCCATGGTGTGGGTGAACTCCCCGTCCAACCCGACCGGCAAGGTGCTCGGCGTCGACCACCTGCGCAAGGTGGTCAGCTGGGCGCGCGAGCGGGGCGCGGTGGTGGTCTCCGACGAGTGCTACCTGGAGTTCGGGTGGGAGGCGGAGCCGGTCTCGATCCTGCACCCGGACGTGTGCGACGGGTCCTTCGAGGGCCTGCTCGCGGTGCAGTCGATGTCGAAGCGATCCAACCTGGCCGGCTACCGGGCTGGCTTCGTCACCGGGGATCCTGCCCTGGTGCGCCGGCTGTTGGAGCTGCGCAAGCAGCTTGGCATGATCATGCCGACGCCGGTGCAGGCGGCGATGACCGCGGCGCTGGACGACGACGCGCACGTGGACGCGCAGCGCGGGGTGTACGCCGCGCGGCGGGCAGCGCTGCGGCCAGCGCTCGAAGCCGCCGGGTTCACCATCGAGCACTCCGAGGCGGGGCTCTACCTGTGGGCGACCCGGGGTGAAGACGGTTGGGCCAGCACCGAATGGCTGGCCGAGCGCGGCATCCTCGCCGTGCCAGGCGCCTTCTACGGCGCGGTCGGCGCCCGGTACGTGCGGGTGGCGCTCACCGCGACCGACGAGCGGATCGCGGCGGCGGTGGAGCGGCTCAAGCAGCGTAGGAAAGCGATAGGGCGTGTTCGACAGGGTCGAGTACCCGCGACGTGGCACGATTTCGCAGGTGACCAGACCGATCAGAATCGAGCGCCGGTCACCGAGCCGCGGCTAGCGTGACCACCATGGACATCACCATTCTTTAAGCCCGACATTCCCACCGGGTCGATGTGACCCACGACTTCAGGAGTGACCATGACGCGGCTCTCCCACCCAGGGAATCAAGACCGTGCTGCATCCCGTGTCCGACCTGGCGACGGCCAAGGCGGTGTACACCGCCCTGCTCGGCGTCGAGCCGACGGCCGACGAGTCCTACTACGTCGGCTACGAGGCCGCCGGCCAGCACATCGGGCTGGTGCCGGGCGGTGGACAGCAGGGCATGACCTCACCGGTGGCCTACTGGCACGTGCCGGACATCGAGGCGAAGCTGGCCGAGGTGACCGCCGCGGGCGCCACCGTGAAGGACGCCCCGCGCGATGTCGGTGGCGGCCGCCTGGTGGCCACCGTCACCGACCCCGATGGCAACGTCCTTGGGCTGCTTCAGGATCGATGAGCGTCGATCACGCTCCACCGACGGACGCGACCGGCCTCACAGATGGAGACACGATGAGCAAGGCCACGATGACGGACACGCCATCGCCTGGGCTGCACGGTGCCGACAACCACGATCTGATCCGGGTGCACGGCGCGCGCGTGAACAACCTCAAGGACGTCAGCGTCGAGATCCCGAAGCGCCGGCTGACGGTGTTCACCGGCGTCTCCGGCTCGGGCAAGAGCTCGCTGGTGTTCGGCACGATCGCCGCGGAGTCGCAGCGGCTGATCAACGAGACCTACAGCGCCTTCGTGCAGGGCTTCATGCCGACGCTGGCGCGGCCGGATGTCGACGTCCTCGAAGGTCTCACGACCGCGATCATCGTCGACCAGGAGCGGATGGGGTCGAACCCCCGCTCCACCGTCGGCACCGCCACCGACGCCAACGCGATGCTGCGCATCCTGTTCAGCCGGCTCGGGCAGCCGCGCATCGGCTCGCCCAACGCGTACTCGTTCAACGTCCCCTCGGTGAGGGCCAGCGGGGCGATCACGATCGAGCGGGGGGCCGGCAAGACGAAGACCGAAAAGGCGACATTCACCCGTCTCGGCGGCATGTGTCCGCGCTGCGAGGGCATGGGCTCGGTCACCGACTTCGACACCTCCGCGCTGTACGACGACACCTTGTCGCTCAACGAGGGTGCGCTCGCGATCCCGGGCTACAGCATGGACGGCTGGCACGGCCGCATCTTCCGCGGCTGCGGCTTCTTCGACCCGGACAAGCCGATCGTCAAGTTCACCAAGAAGCGAGCTGCACGACCTGCTCTACAAGGAGCCGACCAAGATCAAGGTAGAGGGGATCAACCTCACGTACGAAGGGCTGATCCCGAAGATCCAAAAGTCGATCCTGTCCAAGGACGTCGACGCGCTCCAGCCGCACATCCGCGCCTTCGTGGAGCGGGCGGTGACGTTCACCACCTGTCCCGAGTGCGACGGCACCCGACTGAGCAGCCAGGCTCGCGCGTCCAAGATCAAGGGCAAGAACATCGCCGACGTCTGCGCGATGCAGATCAGCGACCTGGCCGACTGGGTCCGTGGCGTTGGCGAGCCGTCGGTGGCCCCGCTCGTCAGCGGGCTGCAACACCTCCTCGACTCGTTCGCGGAGATCGGGTTGGGATACCTCTCGCTCGATCGACCGGCGGGCACCCTGTCCGGGGGAGAGGCGCAGCGCACCAAGATGATCCGCCACCTCGGGTCCTCGCTCACCGACGTCACCTACGTCTTCGACGAGCCGACGATCGGGCTGCACCCGCACGACATCGCGCGGATGAACGAGCTGCTGCTGCAGCTGCGCGACAAGGGCAACACCGTGCTGGTCGTCGAGCACAAGCCGGAGACGATCGCGATCGCCGATCACGCCGTCGACCTCGGCCCCGGCGCCGGCGCGGGCGGCGGCGAGGTGGTGTTCGAGGGCACCGTCGACGGACTGCGGGCCAGCGGCACGCTGACCGGCCGGCACCTGGACGACCGGGCCCGTTTGAAGCCGTCGGTGCGGACACCTTCGGGGGCGCTGGAGGTGCGTGGCGCTTCTACGCACAACCTCCAGGACGTGGATGTCGACATCCCGCTCGGGGTGCTTTGCGTGGTCACCGGCGTCGCCGGCTCCGGCAAGAGCTCGCTGATCTCCGGCTCGGTCGCCGGCCGCGACGGCGTGGTGGTGATCGACCAGGGTGCGATCCGCGGTTCCAGGCGGAGCAACCCGGCGACGTACACCGGAGCCCTCGACCCGATCCGCAAGGCGTTCGCGAGCGCCAATGGCGTGAAGCCGGCGCTGTTCAGCTCCAACTCCGAGGGCGCCTGCCCCACCTGCAACGGCGCCGGCGTCATCTACACCGACCTCGGTGTCATGGCCACCGTCGAATCCGCCTGCGAGGACTGCGACGGGAAGCGGTTCCAGGCCGAGGTCCTGGAGTACAAGTTCGGCGGCAAGGACATCAGCGAGGTGCTCGCGATGTCGGTGACCGAGGCCGAGCAGTTCTTCGACGACGGGCGAGGCGCGCACGCCGGCCGCCCACAAGATCCTGGACCGCCTTGCCGACGTCGGCCTCGGCTACCTCAGCCTCGGCCAGCCGCTCACCACGCTGTCCGGAGGCGAGCGGCAGCGGCTCAAGCTCGCCACCCACCTGGGGGAGAAGGGCGACGTCTACGTCCTCGACGAGCCGACCACCGGCCTCCACCTCGCCGACGTCGAGCAGCTGCTCGGCCTGCTCGACCGGCTCGTCGAGGGCGGCAAGTCGGTCATCGTCATCGAGCACCACCAGGCGGTCATGGCGCACGCCGACTGGATCATCGATCTCGGCCCCGGCGCCGGCCACGACGGCGGCCGGATCGTCTTCGAGGGCACACCCGCCGACCTCGTCGCCGCCCGCTCCACCCTCACCGGTGAGCACCTCGCGGCCTACGTCGGCACCTGACGAGGGCCTCGCGGACGCCCTGAGACGGGTTCGATCGAATGCGCTCGCGCTGTACGAGCGTGCCCGCCTAGATGGCGGGAACAGGGGCCGGCGATGCCGTCGTAGCCGCTGGTCGACGTCCCGGTCGCGGCGCCCACGAACCCGGTCACTGACCGGATCAGCGCAGGCTCGGCGGCCGCCAGCGCGGTGGCGGCGACGCTCGCGGCGATGGCGATGCCCCAACCGGCGAGGCCGAGCGGGGTCGATCCGAAGAACGCGCTCACCGCCGGGTTCTGCACGACGAAGGCGAGGACCGCGGCGGACCCGGCGCTGCTGAGGATGACGCCGCGGGTGAGGCCACCGGCGGCGATGGTCTGCCCGAGCTGGGTGCCGACCAGCGCGGCGAGCGCGACCGTCGGCGCGGCGGCGCCGAAGCCAGTGGCGCTGGCCAGCAGCCACGCGCTGGTCGCGCCGAGCGTGGTCGCGACGGCGCGGATCGCCACGTCGTGGGTCAATGCGGCACCGAGGGATGCCTCCGGCCCTTCGGACAGCAGCGCGGCCGCGGACTCGGCGTGTGGTGGCCGCAGGGCGACCGCGAGCGCGGGCGCGAGGTCGGTGAGCAGGTTGACCAGCAGCAGCTGTCGCGCGAACAGCGGCGACCTGCCGGTGAGTGCTGCGCCGAGCACGGTGAACGCGATCTCGCCGAGGTTGCCGCCGACCAGGATGCCCAGCGCGTCGCGGACCGACCACCACATCGCACGTCCCTCGACGAGCGCGGCGATGATGGTCTCCAGCCGGTCGTCGGTGACCACGAGGTCGGCGGCGGCGCGGGCGGCCGGAGTGCCGCGCCGGCCGAGGGCGATGCCGACGTCGGCGAGCCGGATCGCCGGGGCGTCGTTCGCGCCGTCACCGGTCATCGCCACCGTGCGGTGCAGGCGCTGGAACGCCTGGACGACGCGCACCTTGTGGGTCGGGGTGCCGCGGGCGACGACGCCGACCGACGGCAGCACCGCGTCGAGCGCGTCGTCGTCGAGCGCGTCGAGCTCGGCGCCGGTGATGACCCGGCCGCCGTCGAGCAGGTCGAGCCGGCGGGCGATGGCCGCGGCGGTGCTCGGGTGGTCGCCGGTGATCATGACGATCTGGACGCCGGCCTCGCGCAACGCATCGATGGAAGCGCTGGCGGTCGGGCGGACCGGGTCGGTGAGCGCGAGGAAGCCCAGCAAGGTCAGCCCATCGACCTCGTCGTCATCCAGGCTGTCGCGAGGTGAGTCAGACCGTTCGGCGACGGCCAGCACCCGGTAGCCCCGGCCGGCGAGCCGCTCGACTCGATCGGCCAGCTGCCGCCGCTCGTCCTCGCCGAGGGGTCGTCGCGGCTCTGTCCACGCAGGTCCGTACAGCGAGGCAGGATGACCTCGGGCGCGCCCTTCACGCTGAGCACGGTGGCGTCGATCGCTTCCGCCGAGGGCGGCGTGGAAGCCGCGGGACGGCTCGAACGGCAGCGCCGCGAGCCGGTGCCAACCCGCCAGACCCGTGGTGCGGGTGACGCCCGCGTCGCTCGGCGCCCGCGGCGACCGCCCGGTCGGTCACGTGCGCGCAGCTGCCGGCCGCCCCGCGGTCCGGGGTGGCCCGCAGGCCGCCGCGAGGATGCGCCGCGTCGCTCTCGGACAGTGCGGCAAGCGGGGTCAGTGCGCCGTCGACGCCAGCGACCCCGGTGAGCGTGATCCGCCCCTCGGTGAGGGTGCCGGTCTTGTCGAAGCAGAGCACGTCGACGCGGCCGAGCGCCTCGATCGTCCGCGGGTTGCGGACCAGCGCGCCGAGCGCGGACAGCCGACGGGCGGCGGCGAGCTGCGCCGCGCTGACCAGGAACGGCAGCCCCTCCGGGACGGCGGCGACGGCGAGGCTCACGCCCGCGCCGGCAGTCTCGGCGAGCGAGCGCCCACGTGCCAGGCCGGCGGCCACCACCGCGGTGGCCGAACCGAGTGTGGTCGGCACCGTCACCTTGGTGATCTGCGCGAGCCGGGCCTCGACCCCGCCGGCGGCGGCGCCGACCCGGGTGGCGGCCATGCTCCGACCGGCCTCGGTGGCGGTGCCGGTGGCGACGACCACGACGACGCCGCGTCCGGCCGAGATGGTGGTGCCTTCGTAGAGCATCGACGTGCGATCGGTGACGGCCGAGGCGATCACCGGCTCGGGGGACTTGGCGACCGGGAAGGACTCGCCGGTCAGCGAGGACTCGTCGACCTCGAGGTTGGCCGATTCGAGCACCCGGCAGTCGGCCGGGACGACGTCGTCCGTCGCGATGAGCACGATGTCGCCCGGCACCAGTTCCTCGGCCGGCACGGTGGTCTCGGCGCCGTCCCGCCGGACGCGAGCGGTCACCGCGGAGTGGGCGAGCAGCGCGGCCAGCGCCCGGTCCGTGCCGCGTCGCTGCACCCCGCCGAGCAGCGCGCTGGCCAGGCTGACCCCGGCCACCAGGGCGGCGTCGACGACCGAACCCACCGCGGCGGACAGGGCAGCCCCGGCGGCGAGGATCGGGGTCAGCGGGTTGGCCAGCTCATCCACGACCGATCCCAGCAGTGTGGTGGCGGCCAGGGGCGGCGAGGCGGAGCGCCGCTGGCGCCGCCGTACCTCGTTGGCGCTCAGGCCGTTCTCTGTGACGCCGAGCCGGCGCATGACGACAGGGGCTGGCATGGCGTGCCACGGAACCCGGGAGATCGGAGGTGTCAGCGGGCGCCTGCCGAGCTCCATCGCTGACCATGCGCCTTGGGCGAGGGCTGCTGCTGCGGCGATGTTGACCGCAAGCAATGAGCGCGGCGCTGCGACAGCCGTTTCGCTCGCTGTCGCGGCGACACCGCCCAGGGCGGTCGCGGCTTGTGCCAGCCTGACGCTGCGCGTGCTTGCCGCCGCGGCGACGCCACAGCCGTCGATGAGCATGGCCGCCAGCGCCAGGTCGGTGCCGATCAGGATGTGCGCCTCCCACGGAGGGCGCCCGTCCGGGTCGTCCAAGCCGATCCCGATGTCGGCGTTGGCGAGCGCGGTCCGCCGCCGGGAAAGGAGCACCAGCCCGCCCCCGTCGGCCTGCAACGCGCGGACCGTCCCCAGCAGCCGGTCGCCCCCGGGCAGGACGGCGTCGGCGAGCGAGGTACCGACCGCTGTCGCCGCTCCGGCGACCACGAGCCGGCGGCCGGCCCGGTGGCACGCCGCGGCGAGCGCCTCGAGCGATTCGCTGGGTTCCGGGACCACCGCGGCGAGTCCCATCAGCTGATCGTTGTGAGAGAGGCCAAGGACCACGGTGGGTCCGGAGGCCTCAAGGCGCCGCCGCTCGCGGACCCCACGACGACCGGTCAGCGGTAGTTCGTCGATGGGCCCGAGGCGCCACGGTCCGTCAATGGCGACACGGGTCGCGTCGTCGCCGCGGAAGTTCGCGTGCAGGCGGGCGATGATCTCGGCCGGGTCGGCGCCGGGCAGGGGCACGACGGACCCGAGCAGCTGCTGGCCGGTGACGAGGACGTCGGCGTCGAGCACGACCGTGGTGATGCGGTCCAGCCTGCGCAGCGCGCCCGGGTCGAGGATCACCGCGCCGCGGCGGGCGAGGATCTGGCCGAACTGGGTCGCGAACCCCTCCCGGCCCATGCGTGCGGATTTCGGTAACGCCGCGAACGCCACCGCGGCGGCGCGCCGCGGGCTGCCGGTCGACGGAAGCCCGACGGCGAACGCGGTCAGCGCGATGGTGGCGGCGCTGTCTCCCCAGCGCTCGATCGGGCCGGGAGCCAGCGCGGCGGGTCGCTCGACGACGACCGGCATCGCGCCGGCGGTACTGGCTGTCGCGAAGTAGCCACCCTGGCGACGGTGCCAGGACGCGGAGTTCGCGGTGGCCTCGCGCAGCGCCATCTCCCGGTAGATCGCATCGAGACTGAGGCCGACGATGCCTCGAGTGACCCCCTGTGCCGCCGCGCTGGCCACCGCGAGCGTCGTGTCGGCGGCCCGTCGGCCGAGGACGTGCCCGACGAGCCTGCGGAGCCTTGGGAAGGTGTCGAACGCGCTGACCGCCGCGGCGAGCTCCACCGGCAGGGGGGTCAGCGCGGTCAGGCGGGTCGCCGTGGTCACCGCGATGCCGACCGCGTCCGCGGCGAGCGCGATCAGCATCCGCTCGACCGGGACCCGGTCGAGCGGACTGTCGCGTTCACTTTCGGTGCTGGCCGGCACTGAGGCGTCGAGGGAAGCGGCTTCGATGGCTTCGACGACCGCGACAAGCTCGTCGAGCGGTGGCGGGTTGTCCGCGAACGCGACGATGACCCTGCCAAGCGGGGCGTTGACCCGCGCCCACTCGACACCGGGTTGGTGCTCCAGCGCGACCTCAAGCTGCTCGATGTAGCGGCCGCTGTCGGGTCGGTTGACTCCTCGCGCCTCGATGGCGGCTCGCCCTTGGTCCGCCCACGCGTGGCGGCCCGCGACGCGGTCGGGAACCACCACGTCGAGCAGCCGCATGGGCAGCGAGGGGATGCCGAGAGCGCGCGCCGGGGCTACCAGCGCCTGCAGCGCGGCGGTGAGCATGGGGCTGGTGCGTGGTCTCTGCTAGCGCGGCGCCATCTTCTGGCTCTGCATGGCGTCCTTGGCGAGCTGCTCGGCGACGTAGCTGCCGATACCGACAGCGGCGACGACGGGCCACTCGATCACACCCAGTGCGCCCACGACGACCAGTCCGCCCAGCCACACCAGCCGCTTGGGGTCGACCATCTGGTTCACCATCGGCAGCGCTGCGTTGATCGACGACATGCCGCCGACCACCTTGGCGCTGGTGCTCGTCGTGGTCGATTCGTCGCTGGCGTCGTCATTGGGTGTGGGCATGGCCCCTCCTTGGGAATGAGTCCGGGTGTCCGTCGGCGGTGCGGCGGGACAGTCGTGACCTACCCCGGCGGTGTCGGCTGTACCCACTCGGGATTACCCGAGCAGGTAAGGCGGAAGTGAAGGAGCGGCCATGTCCGCGCAGCCGCAGTCATCCGCACCGCCGTCCGGGCCTGGAGGACGGGCGGTGCACACCGCCACGGCCCGAGACAAGACGTGCATGACCGTCCCGATCGTCGGCATGGTCGAAGTGCCGTCGAACGAGGAGCTGGTCTTCGTCGGCGGCGTGGGGGTGCTCGCCGTCGCGGGCGTGCTGGACTGGCCGATCGCGACGCTGCTCGTCGTCGGTCACCTGCTGTCGAGCAACCGTCGCCTCAAGATCCTGCGCGACTTCGGTGAGGTCCTCGAGGAGGCGTGAGGCCGGCGTCGCTGGTCAACCGGCGCCGGTCAGCCTCCGCTGCTCAGGTCGCGCCGCGGATCTCGAGGACCACGCCGTCGCCCAGCGAACCCTTGCCCGTGCGCCAGGTGCCGCGGCTGACTGTCCATTCCTGGCCCGCCACCTGCACGGACCCGATGCCCAGGTCGCTCGCGTGCGCCACCGCCCACGCGGCCACGCTCCACGACTGCTTCGAGGTGCCCGTCGCCACGCGCAACATCGCGACGTTGGCGCTGGGGTCGGAGCTGGGATCGACGATCGCAGTGAGACCGAGGTCGGTCGTGAGCATGGTGGTCACGGCGCCGGCCGTACCCGTCGGCTGGGGGTTGTCGTGGCAGGCGAGCGTTGCTGGCGCACTGCCGTTGAGGGCGTCGGCGAGCGCCTGCGCGCGGGGTTCCCATCGCGCGTAGGCGTTGGGGTAGCCACTCCGCTGCACCTTCTGGGCGGCTTCGGTGAGCGGCAGGGACTGCCAGTTCTTCACCTTGACGAGCGCGTCGTAGAACTTGCCAGCCGCGTAGACGACGTCCTGGACCTGCTCGGGGGTGCCCCAGCCCTGTGACGGTCGCTGCTGGAACAGGCCGAGGGAGTCCCGGTCACCGTAGGGCAGGTTGTGCAGCTTGGACTCCTGCATCGCGGTGGCGAGCGCGATGGTCACCGCACGTTCGGGAAGCTCGCGACGGATCCCGACGGCGGCGATCGTGGAGGCGTTGAACGTCTGTTCCAGGTCGAAAGTGAAAGTGCTCTTCGTCTCCGGTGTGGCGGCGAGTGTGGTCACGGTGCACGCGTTGGGTGCCGACGGGCGCATGCCGAGGAGCGTCACCACGGCGGCCGCGACAGCGAGCACGACGACCACACCGGCCGCGACCAGAGTCCACCTCACGGAGCTGCGAACGGCCGACACCGGACTAGCCCACCTCAGGCTCTCTGATGGGGGCGCGGGTGTCGTCGGTAGGGTCAGCGACCATGGGACACCCTTTCTCCAGCCCGCTGTCAACGGTGATCGACGAGCTCTGGGAGCGGCGCGCCGACCTCAACCCTAACGACGAGGACGCCCGACGTGTCGTCGTGGCCGCCGTCGACGCGCTCGACGCCGGCGACGGCGCGGGTGGCCTTCGTCGACGACGCCGACGAGGTGGTCGTCGACGAGCGGGCCAAGCGCGCGATCCTGCTGTCGTTCAAGGTGCTGGCGATGGGCGAGTCGTCGGCCGGCGACTTCCGCTACCACGACCGGATGCCGCTGAAGACGCGGTTCGACGGCGTGCGCGTGGTGCCGGGTGCGATCGCCCGCTGGGGCTCCTACCTGGCGCCGGGCGTCGTGCTGATGCCGAGCTACACCAACATCGGCGGCTACGTCGACGCCGGCACCATGGTCGACACCTGGGCGACGGTCGGCTCGTGCGCGCAGGTCGGCAAGAACGTGCACCTGTCGGGCGGGGTCGGCATCGGCGGGGTGCTCGAGCCGCCGAAGGCCGCCCCGGTGGTCATCGAGGACGACGCCTTCGTCGGCTCGCGGTCGATGGTGGTCGAAGGCGCGCGGGTGCGGCAGGGCGCGAAGCTCGGCGCCGGTGCGATCCTCACCGCGTCCACCCGGGTGTTCGACGCCGAGACCGGCGACGAGCTGCCCCGCGGCGAGGCGCCGGCGTGGTCGGTGTGCGTCGGGTCGACCCGGGTGAAGTCGTTCCCGGGCGGCGACTTCGGCATGCCGTGCCTGCTCGTGCTCAAGCGGCTGGCCGAGGGGGAGCGGCACGACAAGCTGGCGCTCAACGACGTGCTGCGCGAGCACGGCGTCGCGCCATGACCTCCGCCGTCGCTCTTGACCTGTCCCTCGACGGGGCGGCGCTGACCGCCGCGCTGGTCGACATGCCGTCGGTCAGCGGCGACGAGGGCGTGCTCGCCGATGCGGTCGAGGCCGCGCTGCGCGCGCTCGGCCACCTGGCGGTGCGCCGGGACGGCAACGTGGTGATCGCGCGCACGGACTTGGGCCGCGCCGAGCGGGTCGTGCTGGCCGGGCACCTCGACACCGTGCCGATCGCGGACAACGTGCCGTCGCGCCGCGACGGCGACCTGCTGTACGGCTGCGGCACGACCGACATGAAGGCCGGCGTCGCGGTGATGCTGCGGATCGCGGCGACCGTGCCCGCGCCGGCGCGTGACCTGACGTTCGTGTTCTACGACTGCGAGGAGATCGAGGCGGACCGCAACGGGCTCGGCCGGCTCGCCGCGGCACGAGCCGGAGGCCCTGGCTGGCGATCTCGCGATGCTGCTGGAGCCGACGAGCGGTGCGGTCGAGGGCGGCTGCCAGGGCACGCTGCGGGTGGAGGTGACGGTGCCCGGGCGTCGGGCACACAGCGCACGGTCCTGGCTCGGTGAGAACGCCATCCATGCGGCCGCGCCGTTGCTCACCCGGCTCGCCGAATACCAGGCGCGCAGCGTCGACATCGACGGATGCGTCTACCGCGAGGGTCTTTCCGCCGTGCGCATCGCCGGCGGCGTGGCAGGCAACGTCGTGCCGGACGCGTGCACGGTCACGGTCAACTTCCGGTTCGCCCCAGACCGGTCCGAGGCCGATGCCCTGGCACACGTGGTCGAGGTCTTCGCCGGATACGAGGTCACGCGCACCGACTCGGCGCCCGGCGCGTTGCCCGGCTTGGCCGCGCCGGCGGCCGCTGCGTTCGTCGCGGCGATCGGCAAGACGCCGGTGGCCAAGTACGGCTGGACCGACGTGGCGCGCTTCGCGGCGCTCGGCATCCCGGCGGTCAACTTCGGGCCCGGCGACCCGAATCTGGCGCACACCCGCGACGAGCACGTCGACCTGCGGCTTGTGGCCGAGTGTGAGCAGCTGCTGCGGGGTTTCGTCTCCGCGTGAGGTTCGCGGCGCGAGGCCGCGCGAGGTTGGCGGGGCGGTAGGCGTCGCGTCTGAAATTTGGCTCATGCACACCGCTGCACTTGTGCGCCGGCTTTATGAGGCCTACGACGCCCGCGCGTGGCGTGAGGCGGCCGAACTGCTCGCGCTGGACGCCACCGTGGAAATGCCCTCTACAGCGGAACGGCTGGTCGGCCGCGGCGAGATCGTGCAGTTTCAAGCCGAGTACCCGGAGCCGTGGGGAAGGCTCACGGTGCTGCGCGTGGTCGACGGCGGCAAGGACGAGGCAGTCCAGGGCGACGTAGGCGAAGGTGAGGCGGCGGCAGAGCTGGAGATCGTGAACCCAGAGGGAACGACGTGGCGGGTCGCTGCCTTCTGGGCGGCTCGCAACGGGGAGCTGTATCGCGGTGTGGAGTATTTCGTCCAGGTGGGCGCGGAGGATCCGCCGGCCTTCCGGACGGCGTATCCGAAGTGACCAGAACCCCGAAATGGCCGAACGCAAGTCAACGACCTGATGGCGCGCGTCGTGTGCCCACGCGTGGCGAGCGGATAGCGACGAACGTCGAGCGATGAGCCCGCACCCCGCGTGCTGTCCGCGGGTGGTGGGTCTTTGGCACTAGTGCTCAGGGCGCTTGGCTGGGTGGGCGCAGGTGGTAGGTGCGGCCGGTGGGGCTGGTCCAGGTCCATGACTCGTCGGGGTGGCGCTCGAGGTGCCAGTCGGTTTGGTGCTTGAGGCGGTGATGGCGCCGGCAGAGGGGCCCGACGTTGAAGCGGCAGGTGGTGCCGCCGTCGCGGTAGCAGAGGCAATGGTCGAGGTCACAGCGGCGAGCGGGGGCGGAGCAGCCGGGGAAGCCGCAGACCTGGTCGCGGGCGATGAGGTAGCGGGTGAGGTCGGCGGGGGGCCGGTAGGTGGTGTGGCCGTAGTCGAGCAAGGCGCCGGTGGCGGGGTCGGTGAGCAGCCGCCGCCAGGTGCCGCTGGCGGCGATGCGCCGTGCTGCGTCGGCGCTTATCGGACCGTAGCCGGCGAGCTCGGCGGGTGTCTCGTCGAGGCCGAGCAAGGTGGTCGCGGCGACGGTGACCTGGATGTGGGGGCGCTGGCCGTGCCACGTGGGCAGCTCGACGAGGCCGGGTAGGCCTTGGCCCAGTGCGGCGTAGGCGAGGGCGGTGAGCGCGTCGGCGCGGCGGGCGTCGATGCCGCGCGGGTCGGTACCGCGCGAACCGGTGCGCGCGTGAGTGGCCCGATGCGCGTGAGCGGTGCCGGGTATGTCGGCGACGGGGTGGGGCTGATGGGCGTGGGCCAGCGCGTCGAGTGCCGTCCACACGGCCATGGCGTCTTCGGCGGGCAGGATCGCCCGCAGCTCGGCCATGCCGTCCGGCAGCGGCCAGTGCTGCACGGTGCGTTGCTGGATCGCGGCAGCGTGCGCGTCTTCGGCGGGGATCGGATCAACGGCCCCTTCGCTCTGGGCCGGGTGACCGCTAGGCGCGGAGGTCGATGCCGCCCAAAATCACTCGGATCCCTCGGCGAGGATGAGGTAGAGCGCCCGCCGGGCCTCGTTGAGGATCTTCTGTGCTGCGGCGATCTGGTCGTCGGTGCCGGTCTTGCCTACGGCACGGGCGGCGAGGTGAACCTGCTCGACGGAGCCGCGCAGATCGTTGCCGCCACCGGCCTGGACCGTGATGGCCGTGAAGGGGTCGGCCATCGTGCTGGCGTTTGCCGCCAGGTGCTCGCGTCCGGCCTCGGTGAGGGTGACGAGCTTGCGGCCGGCGTCGGGGGTGACCGTAACCAAGCCCTCGTCCTCCAGCTGGGCGATGGTCGGATAGATCGCGCCGGGGCTGGGGCGCCATGCACCTTCGGTGCGGTCGGAGATGGCCTGCATCAGCTGGTAGCCGTGCATCGGCTGGTCGGCGAGCAGAACCAGGGTGGCCGCGCGGACGTCGCCGCGCTGTGCCCGACCGCGCCCGCGACCGCGGCCACCTGAGTGGCGTCGACCTTCGCCGTGCGGTCCGGGCCCTTGCGGGTGGTGGTGGCGTCGGCCTCGGCGTTCGCCGCCGTCCTGCCACTCACCGGTGAATCGTTGGTCGAGTCTGTCGTGCTTCATCTCTCGTACTCCTCTCGTTCGATCAACATGACAGTAACGATATATCGCGATGCGGTCGAGAACAAGTCCCCAGGTCCCGCAGGCGCGTTAGGCCCCGGCACATCGAGCGCCACTGGCAGGATTGAAGCCATGACCCAGTCGCAGTCCAACCACCAGAGCGCGGCCGACGCTGCAGCGCTCAAGGCCGCCGCAGCCGACGCTCCGTTCACCCCCGCCCCCCGTCCGCAGGAGAGGCAGCGGGGGCCGATACGGCTCCGGCGCAGCCAGGTCACCACGGCGACGATGGACCAGCGACTGTTGGACAGCCGCGGCCCGGCCGACTGGCTGCACACCGACCCGTGGCGCGTGCTCAGGATCCAGGCCGAGTTCATCGAAGGCTTCGGTCTGCTTGCCGAGCTCGGCCCGGCGATCTCGGTCTTCGGGTCGGCACGGACCCCTGCCGGCCACCAGGACTACGCGGCTGCTGAAGAGCTCGCCCGCGCGCTCGCCCGCGAGGGCTACGCCGTCATCACCGGTGGCGGGCCCGGGATCATGGAGGCTGCCAACAAGGGGGCTAGCCAGGCTGGCGGCGTCTCGGTCGGACTCGGCATCGAGCTGCCCTTCGAGCAGGGCATGAACGAATGGGTCGATCTGGGCATCCAGTTCCGCTACTTCTTCGCCCGCAAGACCATGTTCGTGAAGTACGCCCAGGCCTTTGTCGTGTTTCCGGGGGGCTTCGGCACCCTGGACGAGTTGTTCGAGGCCATCACGTTGGTGCAGACGGGGAAGGTGACCTCGTTCCCCGTCGTGCTCTACCGGAGCAGCTACTGGCAAGGCTTGATCGACTGGGTCCAGGACAGCCTCGTCGGCGAAGGGAAGATCTCGCCCGGGGATATCAGCCAGTTGCAGGTGACCGACTCGATCGAGGAGATCGTCGAGATCATTCAACGCGCAGAGGCTGAGCGGGACACCTACGTAGCGGGCGACATGGTCCGGCCTTCCCGACCCGCCAGCGCCTAACGGCTCCTAGCGCCGAGCCTCTCGTCAGGCGGCCGCCGTGTCCTTCACGATCTCGCCGTTGCGCAGCCGCAACCGGCGGCTCGCCGTCCTGGCGACCTCGTCGTCGTGCGTAGCCAGGATGATGGTCACCCCGTCCTGGCTGCGCAGCTCAGCGAGCAGTGACATCACCTCGGCGGCGCTGTCGGAGTCCAGGTTCCCGGTGGGCTCGTCCGCGATGATGACGCGCGGCCGGTTCGACAGCGCACGCGCGACGGCGACCCGCTGCTGCTCGCCGCCGGACAGGCGTGACGGCAGGTGGTCGATCCGCGGCCCGAGCCCGACCCGGGTGAGCAGCTCGACCGCTCGTTCCTTGCGGGCCGCCTTGGAGCCGCTGTGCGGTGCCATGGCGACGAATACGTTCTCCAGTGCGGTGAGCGTCGGGATCAGGTTGAACTGTTGGAAGACGAACCCGATGTCGCGACTGCGGATGTCGGTGAGCCGGCGCTCGCTGCTAGCGCCGAGCTCATTGCCGTCGAACAAGATGGTGCCGTCCGTCGGCACGTCCAACGCGCCCAGCAGCTGGAGCAGGGTCGACTTGCCCGAACCGCTGGGGCCCTCGATCGACATCATCTCGGCGGTGCGCGATGGTCAGGTTCACGCTGCGCAGCGCGTGCACGCTGACCCCGCCGCGGCGGTGCGTCCGGCTGACCGCGTTGAGCTCGTAGAGCGGGCGGGCGACTCATCCGGAGTCTGGGCCATGGCGGTGCTTCCTTCCGTGTCGTTCGACGTCGAGGTCATCCGAGGTCCCGCAGGGCAGTCACCGGAGACAGGCGTGCCGCCCGCCAGCCGCCAGCGGCGCCGGCGAGCAGGCCACCGACCACGGCGACGACCAGGCCGAGGCCGACCGTTGCCAGGTGGATCGGCGCGTGCATCTGGATGGCGCTGGTGACCGCCGAGCCGGTCGTCGCCTGGTTGAACAAGGAGCTGACGCTCGAGGCGCCGACCGCCACGCCGGACGAGGTGGCCGACAGCGACGGGTCCGTAGGCGCCGACCAGCGCAGCACACCCCGACGCCGACACCGAGCCCGATCACGCCGCCGACGAGGCCGATCCCGACGGTCTCGGCGACGATCTGGCGAACCACGCGTCCCCGCGACCAGCCGAGTGCGCGCAGCGTGCCGATCTCACGAACCCGCTTGGCGACGCTGGACAACGTGAGCAGTGCGGCGATGAGGAACGCGGCGAGCAGCACGATGACGGCGAGCGCGCTGCCGAGCCTGTCGGCGAGCTTGCGGGCATCGGACAGGCTGCCGGTCACCTGGTCGGCGAGCGACTTCGTGGTGACGACCTGCGCGCCGGGCAGCGCCTTCTGGATCGCCGCCGCGATGGCGTCGACGTCGGCGGACTTGTTCGCCTTGACGAGGACCTCGTTCACCCGGCCTGCCTTGTCGGACAAGGTCTGCATCGTGCTCGAGGGAGAAGTACAGGTCCGAGACGTTGCCGGTCAGCGTCGGGCTGACGAGGCCGACGACCGTGTAGTCGGCGCCGTTGATCGGCAGGGTGTCGCCGACCTTCAGCGACTGTGTGCTCGCGTACGCCGTGTTGACGAGGACCTCCTTGGACGGCGTCCGCGGAGAACCAGTGCCCTTCGGTCAGCTGCGCCTTGGTGACCAGCCCGGCGTCCGGCTGCGTCGGGTCGACACCCGCCGCCGAGTAGCTACGGGTGCTCGGTGTCGGTCGTGCGGCGGGTTCACGATCTGCTCGATCGTCTGCAGCGGCACGACGACCTGGGCCTGGTACTCCTGGAACCGCTTCGGCTGGCACTTGGTGAAGGCCTCACCGAAGCCCCGGTTCGCCGCCTCGAACGCGACCACCGTCAGTCGTAGGACCGCCGGTGCCGGCGCCGGGTTGCGCGGTGGGCGGCGCGGTCGGGAAGGCGCCGGAAGCCTGGAGGCAGGTCCGCACGGCTTCCTGCTCGGCCTCGGTCAACGGGGCGGGCCTGACCGCTGAGGTGAGGGTCTGGCCACCGGTCTGGACCTGCGCGACGATCGTCGGCACGGTGCCGGACTGGTGCTGGGCCTGCAAGGTGAGGCCGCCGACTGCCGAGGTCACGCCCGGGATGGCGGCGATCGTGTCCACGGCCGCGTCGGGGAAGCTGATCAGCGTGCCGGGCACGAAGAAGTCATGGGTGTACTTGGTGCCGGCCGGTCCGAGCTTGGACAGGTCGGTGATCACGGACGAGTTCTCAGCCAGCAGCGCGGCCTGGTCGGCGTCGTTGAGCTGAGCTGAGCGCCTGCAGTGCTCTGGCCGCCGCGACCTCGCCCCTGCCGAAGACAGCTGCCACCGCCGCGCCGGGCCACCGCTCTGGCCACCGGGGCGCGCGTTGGTCGCCGGTGCGTGGGCTGGCGCTGGCACTAGGGCTGGGGGTCGCCGAGGGGGCCGAGGACGTCGCTGCCGTCGCGCCGACGGTGCGGGTGACCAGGATGTCGGTGCCGACGGACCCGAGCGGTGACAAGACTTTGGTCTGTGCCTCGGACAACCCTTGCGAGACGCCGACGATGCCCATGACGAGGCCCACGCCGGCGGCGAGCCCGAGGGCGGTCACGACCGTCCGGCTCCACCGCCGTCGCAGCTCGTTCACCGCGTAACTGATCGAGAACATCCCGGCCCCTCTTGATCGTTTGGCTCGTGGGCAAGACGCTAGGGGCGCCTGCTGTGCGCACCCTGTGAACGAGAAGCTCTGGCGGGGTAGGCACAGGATTCACAGCGAGTTCTCAGGATTTCCTCAGCGTGCGCTTAGGCGCGGCGACCACAGTTGCCCACAGTGGCCGTGGTGGCCTCTCGCGACCTAGCGTGGTTCGGGAGTGAGGGTGAGGCCGGTGACAACCCAGGAGATGCAGCAGGCTGACGGCATCCGGGTGCTCGTCGTCGATGACGAGCCATCGTTGGCCGACCTGGTATCCACCACGTTGCGGTACGAAGGCTGGGAAGTTCACGTGGCGACCTCCGGGGCGCAAGCCCTGGCGGAGGCGCAGCGCTTCACGCCGACCCTCGTGGTGCTCGACGTGATGCTTCCGGACTTCGACGGGTTCACGGTGCTGCGGCGCCTCCGTGAGGCCGGGACGGACGCCCCGGTGGTGTTCCTTACCGCGCGGGACAGCTCGGAGGACCGCATCGCCGGCCTGACGCTCGGCGGTGATGACTACGTCACCAAGCCGTTCAGCCTGGAGGAGCTTGTCGCCCGGCTTCGCGCCCTGCTGCGCAGGGTCACCGTGGCCAGACGGGGAACCCCGACGTTGCGGGTCGACGACCTGACGTTGGACGAGGACAGCCGGGAGGTCTGGCGCGGCGACCGTCCGATCGAACTGACCCGCACCGAGTTCGAGCTGCTGCGCTACCTGATGCGCAACGCCCGAACGGTGGTGAGCAAGGCGCAGATCCTCGACCGGGTCTGGCACTACGACTTCGGCGGTCAGGCCAACATCGTCGAGCTGTACATCTGCTACCTGCGGCGCAAGATTGACAAGGATGCTCTGCCGCTGATCCACACCGTGCGTGGTGTGGGCTACGTGCTGCGCCCGACCAAACGCTAGGAGCGCCGAGTGAAGGTCCGCGGGATCGGGGGGCGGACGTCGCTGCGGTTGCGGCTCACGGCGGGGCTCGTCGCGCTCACCGCGCTCGTCCTGGCCGGCTCGAGCGTGGTGGTGCTGCGGGCCCTCAGCGGATTTCTCACGGGTCGGATCGACCAGCAGGTTCAGCAGCTGGCCGTCCAGCAAGTGGCTCTGCTCAACGGGCCGCCCGGTCGGTTCATCCGCCCCAACGGGATCGAGTCCCGCGTCCCGCAGCCACCGGGCGCCCTCGCCCTGGTCATCGGGTCGAACGGGACGATCCTCTACCAGGCGGAGGCACCAGACGGCGGCCGGCCGCCGGTCGCGGTGAGTGCCGCCCAGGTCCAACGGTTGCAACGTCTCGCGACACCAGCCGGTCGCGCGAGCACGCTGCAGCTCGGCACGACCAGCTACCGGGTGCGGGCGTTCGCCGGGGACGGCTCGATGCTGGTGGCGGGGCTGCCGATGCGTCCGGTCAACGACACCCTGCACCAGCTCACGCTGGTCGAGCTCGGGGTCGGGCTCGGAGCGCTCCTCGCTGTCGGCACCGCCGGTGCCTTCCTGGTGCGGCACGAACTTCGACCGCTCTCGCGGATCAGCGCAGCGGCCCGCGACATCGCCTCGACGGACCTGAGCAGCGCCGGTACGGCGGTCGAGCTACGCGTTCCCGACGCACCCGAGGGCACCGAGGTCGGACAGCTCAGCCGGGGTCTGAACGTCATGCTCAGCAACATCGACGCGGCGTTCGAGGCGCGCACCCTGGCCGAGCAGCGGTTGCGGCAGTTCGTCGCTGACGCCTCGCACGAGTTGCGGACGCCGCTGTCCTCCATCCGCGGCTACGCCGAGCTGTTCCGCCGCGGCGCCGGCATCCGGCCCGAGGACCTGGCGACGGCGATGCGGCGGATCGAGGAGGAGGGCCAGCAGATGAGCGTCCTGGTCGACGACCTGCTGCTGCTCGCCCGCCTCGACCAAGGTCGTCCACTCGATCAGCAGCCCGTCGACCTCGCGGCCCTTGCCGTCGATGCCGCCACCGACTCGCGGGTGGTGGACCCGCGCTGGCCCGTGCGGCTCGAGCTGCCACCCGAGCCGGTGGTGGTCACGGGTGACGAGATGAGGCTGCGCCAGGTGCTGGGCAACCTGGTGCGCAACGTGCGGATGCACACACCGCCAGGGACGACCGTGACGCTGGGCGCCAGTGCGAACACGACGTCGGCGCTGCTGCGGGTGCACGACAACGGCCCCGGTATCCCGCCCGATGCGCTCTCGCACGTGTTCGATCGGTTCTACCGTGCGGACCCTTCGAGATCCCGCGCCGCGGGCGGCAGCGGTCTCGGGCTGTCGATCGTCCAGGCGATCGGCACCGCTCACGGGGGGACGGTCACGATGTCGAGCAGCCCGGGGTCCACGACGGTGCAGGTGACGCTGCCGCTCAGCTCAGATGTCCTGCAGCGGCAGCCGCAGCCGTCGTAGGCTCTGTCGACGTGACTACCCCCCGCGTGCGCGTCGCCCATCCGCTGGAGTACGACGCCGTGGGCGAGTTGACCGTCGCCGGATACGTCGCGGACGGCCACCTCACCGCCGACCATCCGTACGCCGCGGTCCTGCGGGACGCCGCGCAGCGGGCACGTGACGCCGAGCTGCTGGTGGCCGTGGACCCGGCTGACGACACGATCCTGGGAACCGTGACCTTCTGTGTGGCCGGCACCCCGTACGCGGAGGTGTCGACCGCGGGCGAGGCGGAGTTCCGCACCCTGGCGACCGCCCCGGGCGCGCGCGGCCGCGGCGTCGGCACCGCACTGGTTCTTGCCTGCCTGGACCGGGCCCGCGAGCTCGGTTCCAGCCGGGTGGTCATCTCGTCCGGGAACTGGATGTTCACCGCGCACCGGCTGTACGACCGGCTCGGCTTCGTGCGAGTGCCCGACCGGGACTGGTCACCGATCCCGGGCGTGGACCTGCTTGCCTTCAGCCGCGAGCTGGGAGCCTCAGCTACTTAGCCCGATCTGTCGCATCATGCCCACGAGGTCGTAGAACAGGTTCTCCTCGCCCCGGCCCGGGGAGAAGGATGATCGCGCTAGGCCAGGCCGCGCCGCGCGACGGCCGGCTCTCGCGTCCCCTTGATCGACGCCACCATGTCCAGCACCCGCCGGGTCTCGCGGACGTGGTGGGCGCGGAACACCCGCGCGCCCATCCAGGCGCACAGGGCGGTCGTGGCCAAGGTGCCCTCCAGTCGCTCGCCGGTCGGCAGGTCGAGCGTCTCGCCGATGAACTTCTTGTTCGACAGGGCGACCAGCACCGGCCAGCCGGTGGCGACCAGCTCGGGCAGCCGCCGGGTCACCTCCAGGGAGTGCCTCGTGTTCTTGGCGAAGTCGTGGCCCGGGTCGAGGAGGATCGCGTCGGGTCGCGCGCCCAGTGCCACCGCTCGCTCGGCGAGCCCCACCGTGCGGCTCAGCACATCGGCCATCACGTCGTCGTAGCTGCTTCGGAACGGGTCGGTGCGCGGGGGCAGGCCGCCGGCGTGCGTGCAGACCAGCCCGACGCCGGTCTCGGCGGCGACCTCGGCGAGGTCCGGGTCGTAGCCGCCCCAGGCATCGTTGAGCAGCGACGCGCCGGCGTCCACGACGACGCGGGCGACCTGCGCGCGCCAGGTGTCCACGCTGATGACCACATCGGGGTGGCGTGCGTGCACCGCGGCGACGAGGTCCGCAGTGCGCCGGATCTCCTCGGCCACCGCCACGTCGGCGCCGGGCCCGGCTCTCACGCCGCCGATGTCGACGATCCGCGCGCCCTCCTCCACCGCCCGGTCGGCCGCCTCGACGGCCTGGGCGAGCCCGAAGGTGGCGCCGGAGTCGAAGAACGAGTCGGGTGTCCGGTTGATGATGGCCATGACGACGAGGTCGTCGTCGGCGAAGCTCGACCGCGCCCAGCCGTAGTGGCACTCCGGGCTCCTTCCAGGCGTTGGGACCCTCAGCGTGGCACGATCGGGGGCGTGCTTGTCGTCGAGGTCGTCCTCATTGCCGTTGTCCTGTTCGCTGTGGCCGTGATCGCCACCGGCCGGGGCGGTGGGCTGACCGACTTCGCTCCCGACCGGGTGCCGCTCGAACTGCCCGCTGACCAGCTGGTCCACGCGGGCGACATCGAGAGCGTCCGTTTCGGGACCGCCTTCCGCGGTTACCGGATGGACGAGGTGGACGAGGTGCTGGACCGGCTCGCAGCAGAGATCGCGGAGCGGGACGCGCGGCTGGCGGACCTCGGGGCCGGCGGCGGCCCTGCGGCGGCTGCCGCCGGCGGCGACACTGCAGCGCCCAGCGGTGCCGCGGTGTCGCCCGATGCCGCTGCGCGCGACGCCGCCGCGGGGCCAAGGCACGCCGCCCCCAGGCATGCCGCGCCCAGCGAAGCCCCGGCTTCGCAGGGCGCCTCGGCGCCGCCTGAAGGGACCGGGTAATGCCAGAGCTGGTGGTGACGTGCGACATCGCCGCGCCTGCCGAAGCAGTCTGGGCGGCGATGGTGGACTGGGACCGGCACAGCGAGTGGATGCTGGCGACCCGGATGAGCGCCGCCGACGCCGACCTGGGGGTGGGGGCGCAGCTGGCGGCTAGGACCGGGGTCGGGCCTGTGGCCTTCGTCGACACCATGATCGTGACGCAGTGGAGCCCGCCGCACCGCTGCGTGGTGGAGCACACCGGGCGCGTGGTGCGGGGGGCCGGCGCGTTCGAGGTCGCTGAGCTCTCGCCGCACTCCTGCCGGGTCACCTGGTCGGAGTGGGTCGAGGTGCCGTTCGGGCCGGTGGGCCTGCTCGCTTGGCCGCTGGTGCGACCGGCCGCGGCGCTGTTCCTTCGCCGCTCGCTGGAGCGGCTCGGCCGGCTCGTGGCCGAAGCCTCGTGAACGACCTCGATCCCGGCGCCGTGACCGCGGACGACGGCGTGGCCCGCTGCCCGTGGGGGGTGGGGTCTGCCACCTCCGCTGACTACCGCATCTACCACGACACGGAGTGGGGTCGAGAGGTTCGCGGCGATGACGCGATCTACGAGCGGCTCACCCTGGAGGCGTTCCAGTCCGGGCTGTCCTGGTTGACGATCCTGCGCAAGCGGCCCGCGTTCCGCACCGCATTCGCCGGATTCTCGATCCCGGCGGTCGCCGCGTTCGGCGACCACGATGTCGACCGGCTGCTCGGCGACGCCGGCATCGTGCGCAACCGGGCGAAGATCGAGGCGGCACTGGCCAATGCGCGGGCCGCCGCCGAGGTGCCCGGCGGGCTGTCGGAGCTCGTCTGGTCGTTCGCTCCGGCAGCCGATGGCCGACCCGTCCCGCGCACCACCGCCGAGCTGACCGCGACGTCGCCGGAGTCGACCGCGATGGCCAAGGAGCTGAAGCGTCGCGGCTTCCGCTTCGTCGGACCGACCACCGCGCACGCGCTCATGCAGGCGTGCGGCCTGGTGAACGACCACCTGGCCGGCTGCGCCTTCCGCTGATGCCGGCGCGGGGCGGCACCCCGGCCCCGCCGGTGCGCCGCCCCGCCAGGCTCCCGAGCGGCCTATCGGCCGTTGAAGACCGGCCGTTCCTTGGCCACGAACGACCGGACCGCGTCCGCGTGGTCGGCGGACGTGCCGGCGAGCGTCTGCAGCTCACCTTCCTTGGCGAGGGTGTCGGCCAGGTCGTGCGACGCGCCGTAGGCCAACGAGGCCTTGATCGCCGCCGTAGGCGACGGTGGGGCCGGCGGCGAGCTCGGCGGCCAGCGCGGCCGCGACAGGCCCGACCTCTTCGGCGGGCACCACCTGGGTGGCCAGACCGAGGTGGAGGGCGTCCGTGGCCGAGACCGCGCCGGGGCGCATCAGCAGCTCGGTGGCCTTGGCCTGACCGACGAGACGCGGCAGCGTCCAGGTGGAGCCGGAGTCACCGGTGAGGCCGATGGAGGCGAAGGCCAGGTTGAACGAGGCCGTGTCGGCGACGATGCGGAAGTCGCACGCGAACGCGAACGCGGCACCGGCCCCGGCGGCGACGCCGTTGACTGCGGCGATCACCGGCTTTTCCATGGTGGCCAGGGCCAGCACGATCGGGTTGTAGTGCTCGCGGACCGTCGACCAGGCGCCTACCGGGTCCGCGGCGAGGCCGGCGACGTGCTCCTTGAGGTCCTGTCCGACGCAGAAGGCACGGCCGGTCCCGGTGAGCACCACAGCTCGCACCTGCGGGTCGCCAGCGGCCGTCCTGCAGCGCGTCGCGCAGCGCCACCTTGGTGGCGACGTCGAGGGCGTTCATGCCCTCAGGACGGTCGAGTGTGACTGTGGCGACGGCACCTGCGACGTCGTACCGGACGGTTCCGCTCACGTAGCTGCTCCTCCTGGGCCCCCTTGCGGAGGGCCGCGTTTCCCACCAGGCCCTATTTACAGAGATAATCATGCAGAACACGTCTCCGGAGCTTTCCGGCCGGGGGTCTGGGCGCAGTAGCGCGCGTGCGACGGAAGGGGAACACGCATGGCGGCCATGAAGCCGCGGACAGGCGACGGTCCGCTCGAGGTCACCAAGGAAGGGCGTGGGATCGTCATGCGCGTCCCGCTCGAAGGCGGTGGCCGTCTCGTGGTCGAGCTCACGCCCGACGAAGCCGGCGCGCTCGGCGACGCGTTGAAGAGCGTCGTCGCCTGAGGCGTCCGGAATCGACCTGTCCCACACGATCGTGATCAACCGCCATTGGCGAGAGGAACCCCGGTGGCTCCCACGCTCCGTCTGACAGCCACCACCTCCGACGGAGCCGCGGCTGTCGCTGTGCCTGTCGTCCGTTCCGCCACAGGATCGGGCGCAGCTGTGCCCGGCAACGGTGCCGCCCGGCTCGCGCGCGAGCTCGGCGTCGACCTTCCGGCGGTGCTGGCTCACGAGAACGCCAAGGGCGGCGCCGGCGAGGTCGTCGCTGTGCCGTGCGGCGAGCGCACGCTGCTGGCCGTCGGCGTCGGCGACGGCTCGCCGACCGAGCTGCGACGTGCCGGCGCCGCGCTGGCCCGACGGGCCAAGGGCTACCCGTCGCTGACCACCACCGTCGTGCGCACCGCCCCTGATGCCGGTGTGCGGGCCTTCGCCGAGGGTCTTGCTGCTCGGCGGCTACATCTTCAAGCGGACCTCCGCACCGGCAACGCAGGAGCTGGCCAGCGTCGAGCTGGTCGTGGCTCGGCCCGATGCCCGCCGCGACGCCCTGCGCACGGCAGTGATCGTCGCCCGCGCGTCGGCGCTCGCCCGCGACCTCGCGCGCACGCCGTCGGGGGAGAAGACCCCGGACTGGTTGGCCAAGCGTGCGGTCGCCCTCACCCGACGCCACGGTGTCACCGCCCGCATCCTCGACGAGAAGCAGCTCGCAGCGGCGGGCTTCGGCGGTGTGCTCGCGGTCGGTCAGGGCTCGGCGCGGCCGCCGCGGCTCATCGAGCTGTCGTACGTGCCCGACAACCCGCAGCGGCCACGTCGTCCTCGTCGGCAAGGGCATCACCTTCGACTCCGGCGGCCTCTCGCTCAAGCCGAACGACGGCATGGTCGCGATGAAGACGGACATGGCCGCGGGCGGCGCGGTGATCGCGGCGATGACCGCTCTCGCCGATCTCGACGTCCGGGTGCGGGTGACCGCCCTGGTCCCCGCCGCGGAGAACCTGCCCTCCGGCAGCGCCCAGCGGCCCGGCGACGTCATCACCTCACTACGGCGGCACCACGGTCGAGGTGCTCAACACCGACGCCGAGGGGCGGCTGGTGCTCGCCGACGCGCTCGCCTACGCGCACCACCGGCTCGACCCCGACGTCGTCGTCGACCTGGCGACCCTCACCGGCGCGGCGACCCTCGGGCTGGGCAAGCGGCACGCGGCGCTGTACGCCACCGACGACGCGCTCGCCGCCGCGTTCGCCGATGCCGGCGAGGCGAGCGGCGAGCGGGTGTGGCGGATGCCGCTGGTGGAGGACTACCGCGAGGCGATCAGCTCGGACATCGCCGACCTGTGCCACATCGACCGCAAGGGCTTCTCCGGCGGGTCGATCACGGCTGCGTTGTTCCTCCGCGAGTTCACCGGCGGACGCCGCTGGGTGCACCTGGACATCGCCGGACCGGCGCGGGCCGACGCCGACGAGCACGAGATCACCAAGGGAGCGACCGGCTACGGTGTGCGGCTCCTGCTGAGCTGGCTGACCTCGCGCAGGCCGTTGCGCTAGGGCGCCTTACCCCATGGTCTTCGCGCCGTCGATGGCCTCACGGATGATGTCGGCGTGCCCGGCGTGCTGAGCGGTCTCGGCGATGATGTGCAGCAGCACCCGACGAGCGCTCCATCGGGCCCCTGGCTCGAACCACGGCGCCTCGGGGAGCGGATGGGATGCGTCGAGATCGGGGAGCTCGGCGACTAGCTGGTCAGTGCGGCGCGCGACCTGCGTCGTACTCCTCGAGGATCGCGGCCAGGGTCTCGCCTTCGAGCATGCGGAACTGGTTCGCGTGCTCAACCATTGCGGCTTCGTCATGGTTGCCGAGCGCTGCCGGACCTTCGAGGATGAAGCTGGCCCACTTGCCCTCGACGGCCGTGACGTGCTTGATCAGGCCGCCGAGGCACAGTTCGCTGACCGTGGTGCGCTGGCCCAGCTTGGGAGTCGGTGAGGTCGCGGCAGGTGTGACGCAGGAAGAAGCGGTGCTGACCGAGCGTCTGCAGGAAGTCGGCGCGCTCGGCGGTCATGGTCGTCTCTGAGGTGGTCATCGGGTCCCCTTCGCAGATGCACCCACAGTGCATCTCGAACGGTAACGCCGAGGGCGGACGGTCGTTGCAGCGATGGGCCGGCAGCGGCTAGCCGCGCTTGGCGGCGACGAGCAGCCCGTCCCCGACCGGCAGCAGCATCGGCGTCAGCCGCGGATCGTCGCGCATCGCCTTGCCGAGCTCGCGCAACGTGATCGTGTCGGCGTCGCGTTGCGCCGGGTCGGCCACCTTGTCGTGCCAGAGCATGTTGTCCAGCGCCACCACTCCGCCGGGGCGGAGCAGGCGTAGTGCCTCGGTGAGGTAGGCCGGGTACTCGTGCTTGGCGCCGTCGATGAACACCAGGTCATAGGCGTTGTCGGTCAGCCGCGGCAGGACTTCGAGCGCGGCGCCGCCGATGAGCCGGGTGCGGCCCGGCGCGATGCCGGCCTCGGCATACGTCTGCCGAGCGAGACGCTGGTGCTCGGGCTCGACGTCGACGGTGGTGAGGATGCCGTCGGGGTGCATGCCGCGGAGCAGCCAGACACCTGAGACGCCGCAGCCCGTCCCCACCTCGACCACAGCGCGGGCATCCAGGACCCGTGCCAGAAAACGCAAGGCGGCCCCACCGCCGGGCAGGATCGGCACGGCCCCGACCTCGGCACCGCGCTGCCGCGCCACGCCGAGTGCGTCGTCCTCGGCGACGAACCCCTCGCTGTAGGCCCAGGAACTCTGCTGGCTGCCGATGACGCCTCCCGGTGCAATGGAACAACTACAGCGTGTAGCAGAAGGGTACGGCAGGAGGGCCCGGGAACCTCGCGGCCGACCCCGGCGTTGATCGGGCGGGTCGTTGACCCCCGGCGGGCGGTTGGGTGCGACGGGCATGGACGAGGAGCGGCGGGGCACGATGGTGGTGACAGCTATGGTGGCCGCGGTGAAGTACGCGCCAGCGGGATGGCCGGCGAGCCACGGAGGTGTGACCATGCCCGAGCAGCCCCCGGCATCGATCGCGCCGCCCGCCGACTGGGAACCGCCGACCTGGGACGAGGTGGTCCGGGCCCACTCGGCGCGGGTCTTCCGGCTGGCGTACCGGCTCACCGGCAACCAGCACGATGCCGAGGACCTTACCCAGGAGGTCTTCGTCCGGGTCTTCCGCTCGCTGTCGTCGTACACCCCCGGCACGTTCGAGGGCTGGCTGCACCGGATCACCACCAACCTGTTCCTGGACATGGTCCGGCGGCGGGCGCGGATCCGGTTCGAGGCCTTCGGCGACGACGCGCCCGAGCGTCTTGCCGGCCGGGAGCCGACCCCCGCCCAGGCCTACGACGACACCCACATGGACGACGACATCCAAGCGGCGCTCGACGCGCTGCCCCCGGACTTCCGGGCGGCCGTCGTGCTGTGCGACATCGAGGGGCTGTCGTACGAAGAGATCGCAGCCACGTTGGGCATCAAGCTCGGCACCGTTCGCAGCCGGATCCACCGTGGCCGCTCCGCGCTGCGCGAGGCATTGAACCACCGGGCCCGTACGTCCCCGGTCAGTGACCCAGCCGACCAGGCGCCGATCGGCGCACCCCTACCGGGCGGCGGGCAGCGCCGGTGACCCACCTCGGAGAGCGGGTAGGTTCCCTGGTCGACGGCGAGCTGGGCCACGCCGCCCGCGAGCGGGCGTTGGCCCACCTCACGGCCTGCGACCGGTGCCGGGCCGAGGTCGAGGCGGAACGTCGCCTCAAGGGTCGCCTGTCGGGGACCCTCGCACCGGGGGCGCAGGAGCAGCTGCTGCGGCGGCTTCGTGAGATCCCGGTTCTCGGGTTGCCTGCGGACGCCGGCGATTACGCCGTCTGGCGGCTGCCGACTGCCGCGGTACTGGCAGCACCGACCCGCGGGCGCGGGCGCTACGTGGCCATCGGCGTGGCCGCCTCCGTGGCGACCGTGCTGAGCGCGGCCTTCGCCGCCGGTGGCAACGCCCCGGCCGAGGGTCCGGCCATCAGGCCGGCGGTGGACACGTACACGGTCCAGCACGCGGCGACGACCGGCAACCTCCCGCTGTCCACCACCTCGTTCGGCACCGGGGTCACCATCTCGTTTCTCCAGCCGTGACGGGCTTCACGGGAGCCCCGCCGCATCGGGGGCGCTGGTGGCGCGCCGGCGTCGGCGTCTCGGTGCTGGCGATCGCCGGGATCGGCGCGGTGGTGTCGATGTCCGCGTCAGGCTCGGCCAACGACCCTGCCTCGCCGGCGGACGCCGCGGTGACCGACGAGGCGCCTGGGCGCACCCCGCCGGACAGCGACGCCCGTGCCCTTGAGCTGCTCCGGCGGTCGGCTGAGGCGGCGTCGGTGACCGCCTACTCCGGGGTGCAGTTCGTCTCGACGTGGGGGGTCGGCGCCACCGCGTCGAGTGCCGTCGTCCAGATCGCCCACGTGCCCGGTGTCGGATCGCTCGTCCGCTCCGACGACTCGCCGGTGACCTCGACGTCGGCGGTGTTCGCCCGTGAAGCCGACAACGACGGTGACATCGATGCTGGCGAGGTCGGTTCCTACTTCCAGCTTCTCGATGGCCCGGTGTCGATCTTGAGCGCGCACTTCGGCTGCACGCTGGCGGGGACAGCCACGGTCGCGGGCCGGCCCACGGATGTGGTTGAGGTCCACCGCGTCTCGGGCACCGTCGCGGGGCGGTTCTGGATCGACACCGCCAGCGCACTGTTGCTGCGGCGCGAGGTGTACGACACGACGGGCCACCTCACCAGTGCGACCGCATTCGTCACGGTCAGCCTGGACTCGCCCGCGATGCCCACCCAGCTGCCGCCCGCCCTGCCCGCGCGATGGGACACCCCGCTGGGCGACGCTGACCTGACGGCGCTGCGCGCCGCCGGGTGGCAGCTGCCGGCAGCGCTGCCATTCTCGTTGACGATGTACGACGCTCGGGCCACGACCTCCGCCGGCACGACGCCGGCCTCCCTCTCGCCCGACGCGGTCGTGCACGTCAGCTACTCGGACGGGCTGTCCACGGTGTCGGTCTTCGAGCAGCGGGGCCACCTGGATCCAGCGAGCGTGCGCGGCTGGCAGAAGGTCGATTGGGGCGGGCACGATGTCTACCTCCGCGATACGCTGCCTCTCCAGGTCGTCTGGGGTTCAGCGGGCATGGTCTACACCGTGGTCGCCGACGCCCCGGCAGAAGCGGCGCGAGCTGTCGTCGAGTCGTTTCCGCACACGAGGTCACCCAGTACCGTGCAGCGGATCCGGGGCGGTCTGCAGCGAGTTGGGGAGTGGCTCAACCCCTTCGGCTGACTCCATGAGCGGGCAGTACGAAGGGATCGTGGATGGAGCAGGACGCGGCGCCGGGATGGAACGGGGGCTGGCACCCCCTGTCGATGATCGAAGGCGAACCGCCCGGCGTGTGGGGCCCGCCGCTCGGTAGCCCGGCACCGACGCGGCGGGACGTTCGGATCGCGCGCCGCCGGGACGCCTCGCTGCGGCGACGCATGTCGGCTGGACGCCTGGTCGCAGGTGGGCTCACCGTTGTCGTGCTCGCTGGTGCCAGCGGGGGAGCCGCGAGCGCCTGGGTGCAGCACCAGCACGAGACGGCTTCGGGGCGCCACGTCGTCCTGGGCGCGCCGGCCGACGCTGAGGCGATCACCAGGGCGCCGGACTCCGTCGCCGCGATCGCCGCGCGGGTGCTGCCGAGCGTCGTCTCGATCGAGGTGAGGCTGAGCGACGCCACCGAGAGCGGCTCGGGATTCGTGATCAGCACCGACGGTGACATCCTCACCAACAACCACGTGGTCGAGAGCGCGGTCGGCGGCGAGGGTTCGATCACCGTCACCTTCTCCGACGGTCAGCAGGTGCCCGCCACCATCGTGGGCGCCGACTCCAGCTCCGATGTAGCGGTGCTCAAGGTGAACGGCGTGAGGGGGCTCGTGCCCGTCGCGCTGGGGGACTCCGACGGGGTGGTTGTCGGCGACCCGGTGGTGGCCATCGGATCGCCGCTGGGCTTCGCCGGGACCGTCACCTCGGGCATCGTCAGCGCCCTCAACCGGCCGGTGACGCCCAAGGGGACGTCCGGTACGTCGGATGCCTTCATCAACGCGATCCAGACCGACGCCGCGATCAACCCCGGCAACTCCGGCGGTCCGCTGGTCGACGCCGCAGGCCAGGTGATCGGCGTGAACTCGGCGATCGCCGCCGCGCCCGGGCTGAACAGCGCCCAGGCCGGCAGCATCGGCCTCGGCTTCGCGCTGCCGATCAAGGCGGCCCGCCGGGTCGCCGAGCAGCTCATCGCCACCGGGACCGCCACCCATGCCGTCATCGGTGTGGCGCTGGACACCAGGTACGGGGGGAAGGGCGCGCTGATCAGCGAGGCCGGTCCGAAAGGCCCGGCGCTCGTCGCTGGCGGCCCTGCTGATCGGGCGGGACTCAGGTCAGGTGACGTGATCACCGCGATCGACGGCATCACGGTGACGGCCGCCGAGGAGCTGATCGTCGCGGTCCGGGGTCACCTGCCCGGCGAGGTGGTGACGTTGACGGTGAGTCGCGGTGGTGCCTCGTTCACCGTGCAGCTCACGCTGGCCTCGTCGTCCTAGCGCCGCAGGAACCGGGCAGCGGCTCGCCGGGTCAGGTTAGGCTGGTTGCCACACAGGCGCAGGGGCGAATCGGGAGGTGAGCAGTGCCATTCGACCTCAGCATCTGGAAGGTCATGGTGGTCGGGCTGGTCGCCGCCATCGTGTTCGGCCCTGACAAGCTCCCACAGCTCGCCAAGGACGCCGGACGCACCTTGCGGCAGCTCCGGGTGATGCTCAAGGACGCTCGCTCGGGCCTGGAGGACCAGCTGGGGCCGGAGATCGCGAGCATGGACCTGACCATGCTCAACCCGAAGACGTTTGTCCGTAGGCACCTGCTCGAGGACGACCCGCTGGGCCTGCAGGCGTTCGACGACAGGGCCACACCTGCGGCGGTGGCGCAGTCGCCGGCGCCCCCAGCGGCCACAGCGCTGCGCGAGGGCGAGCCCGCGCCGTACGACGTCGACGCGACCTAGACCGGCACGCGACCTAGACCGCACGCGACCTAGACCGCACCGCGTCGACCTCTACCAAGGTCGCGCTTCAGCTCAGCGTCCCACCGGGGTCAGCCCGAGCGAGCGCCCGACCAGCCCGCGGCTGCGGACACCGAGCTTCTCGGCGATCTGGGTGAGCGCGATCGACGCCGGTGCCTCGGGCGCCGACAGCACGAGCGGCACGCCCGCTGTCGCCGCCCTCGCGCAGGCGCACGTCGATCGGCACCTGACCGAGCAGCGGCACCGAGGCGCCCAGCGCTCGTGACAGCCCGGCCGCGACCGCCTCGCCGCCGCCGGAGCCGAAGACGTCGATGTGCTCGCCGCAGTGCGGGCAGGGCAGCCAGGACATGTTCTCGACCACGCCGGCGACCTGCTGGTGGGTCTGCAGGGCGATGGTGCCGGCCCGCTCGGCGACCTCGGCGGCCGCCTGCTGCGGGGTGGTCACGATGAGGATCTCGGCCGACGGCACGAGCTGTGCGACCGAGATGGCGATGTCGCCGGTGCCCGGCGGCAGGTCCATCAGCAGGACGTCGAGGTCGCCCCAGAACACGTCGGCGAGGAACTGCTGCAGCGCGCGGTGCAGCATCGGCCCACGCCACACGACGGGGGTGTTGCCGGGGGTGAACATGCCGATCGAGATGACCCGGACGCCGTGCGCGGACGGCGGCATGATCATCTGCTCGACCTGGGTGGGCCGCTCGCTGGTGCCGAGCATCCGCGGGATCGAGTGGCCGTAGATGTCGGCGTCGAGCACGCCGACGGACAGCCCGCGCCGGGCCATCGCGGCGGCGAGGTTGACCGTCACCGAGGACTTGCCGACGCCGCCCTTGCCGGAGGCGACGGCGTAGACCCTGGTCAGCGACGCCGGGTCGGCGAACGGGATCTCCCGGCTGGCACTGGGTCGAAGGTTGCTGCTGCAGCGCCTTGCGCTGCTCGTCGGTCATGTAGCCCAGCTCGACCTCGACGCTTCGCACGCCTTCGCACGCCCATGACGGCAGCGGTCACCTCGCGGGTGATCTGGTCCTTCATCGGGCAGCCGGGGATGGTCAGCAGGACGCGGACATGCACCACGCCATCGGCGGCGATGTCGATCGCGTCGACCATGCCGAGCTCGGTGATCGGCCGGTGGATGTCCGGGTCGTTCGACCGTCGCCAGTGCTGCGGTTACCTGCTCGGACGTCGGGAACGCAGCCATGCGTTCATCGTACGGGGGTGTCGACGTGCGCCAGACGGCCGGTGAGCACGTCGTACATGAACCCCTCCACGACCAGGGAGGCCGGGAGGGTGGGGAAGGACCGGATCCGCTGCACGTCGGCGCGCAGCGTCTGCTCCGGGTCGTCGATGGTGGCGAAGTCGAGCCACGCGGTGTCGACGCCGTACTTGGTGTCGATCAGCTCGTGGATCTCGGCCTCGGACGACTGGGCCATCCGGCAGTGGGTGTGCGGCACGACGAGCACCCGCTCGACGCCGAGCAGCCACACCGCCAGGGCGAGGGTGCGCAGCACGTCGTCGGTGACCCGGGCACCGGCGTTGCGCAGGATCTTGGCGTCGCCCGGCGCTAGACCCAGCATCTCCAGCGGTTCGATGCGCGAGTCCATGCAGGTGACGACGGCAAGGCCGCGGGCTGCGGTCGGTGCCAGCCCGGCCAGGTTGAACGTCTCGGCGTAGCTGGCGTTGGCGGCGAGGACATCGTCGAATTCGTTGGTCACCAGGCGATCGTATTGGGTCCGCTGAAACGCGGGCTGCGGTCGGTCAGTGCGACCACCCGCTCCTCGATGAGCAGCGGGAGCGCGGGCAGCGCCAGGAACTCGTCGGCGCCGGCCTTCAGCGCCTCGCCGGCGACGGTGTCGTCAGTGTCGGTGCCCACCATCATGAGCGGCAGCCCGGCGGTACGGGGGTCGGTACGAAGCAGCCGGACCAGCTCGACACCGGTCAGGTCGGGCAAGTTCGCGGAGATGAGCACCGCGTCGAACACGGCGTCCGACACCTGTGCCATCGCCTCGTCCGCGGACTCCGCCTCGTCAAAGAGCACGAGGCCGTGCAGGGCGTCGGCGAACGCCTGACGGGCCTCGTCGTCGGCGCCGACATGAAGGACCCGCGGCAGGGACGGTCGATGCTCCAGCGGGGTGATCGGCGGTGGGGCGGCGGTACGGCACCACGGGCAGATCCGCCAGCCCGCCTCCAGCGGGCGGGCGCACTGCTCGCAGTGGCCGCGGTCGACGTGCGTGGCGCACCAGGGGCAGACGACCATGTCGTCGGCGAGGCCACGGTCGCACGACGGGCAGCGGCGTCCGCTGGTGACGTCGACCTGGCTGACCCGCAGCACCTCTTCGAACGTGGTCTCGCCGGCGCGGCCTTCGCGATGCCGGCGGCGCGCAGCGTCGTCATCCCGGCGGCGCGGGCAGCGGCGGACAGCGCGCTCTCGGTCGGGGTCGCGCAGCAGGACCGCGCGCAGGCCTGACGTCACGGGCAGCACCTCGAAGATCGCCGAGCCGGCCGCGGTAGCCGGTGCCGCCGCACTCGCCGCAGCCGCGGCCGCGCATCGGGGTGGCGTCGGCCAGGTCGTCCTCGCGCGAGGCCGAGCAGGGCCAGCACGCTGGCGGCCGGCATGTACGGCGCGACGCAGTCGTCGCACGGCCGGCGGACCAGCCGTTGGGCGACGACCAAGCGTGAGCGACGACGCGACGAGGAACGGCTCGACGCCCATGTCGACGAGCCGGGTGATGGCGGAGACCGCGTCGTTGGTGTGCAGGGTGGTGAGCACCAGGTGACCGGTCAGCGACGCCTGCAGCGCGAGCTCGGCGGTCTCGACGTCGCGGACCTCACCGACGAGCACGACGTCGGGGTCCTGGCGCAGGACCGAGCGCAGGCCCACGGCGAAGGTCAGGCCGGCGCGCTCGTTGATCTGCACCTGGGTGATGCCGGGCAGCTGGATCTCGACCGGGTCCTCGAGGGTGACGACGTTGCGGTCGGGCGTGGTGACCTGGTCGATCGCGGAGTACAGCGTGCTCGTCTTGCCCGAGCCGGTCGGACCGGTGATGAGGATGAGGCCCTGCGGGCGAGAGTGCCGCGCGCCAGCAGTGACTCGAGCTGTTGCGGCTCGAGCCCGAGCTGGCTCAGCGGCTGCACCGTCTCCGCGCTGGCGAGCAGCCGGATGACGACCTTCTCGCCGTGCAGCGGCGGGCAGCGTGCTGACGCGCGCGTCGACCGTCGAGCCGTCGACGGTCAGCCGGGTGCGGCCGTCCTGCGGCACGCCGGCGCTCGGCGATGTCGAGGCCGGAGATGATCTTGATGCGGCTGACGACCGCCGCCGCGGCGCTGCGGGGCACGGTCATGATGTCGCGCAGCAGGCCGTCGACGCGGTAGCGGACCCGCAGCGCGTCGCGCTGCGGCTCGACGTGGATGTCGCTGGCGCCGCAGCGAACGGCGTCGCCGAGGATGCTGTTGACCAGGCGGACGGTCGGCGCGTCGTCGGTACCGACGGCAGAGATGTCGGGCTCGTCGGTGGCCGGCGTCGCCTCGATGTCGGAGACGATGGCGTCGAAGTCGCCGGAGTCCTCCGACAGCGCCCAGGCGCGGGCGATCTCGTCGCGGATCTGGCTGTCGGTGGCGACGACGAGCTGCAGCTCGGACGCGCCGGTGTAGGCGCGGACGTCGTCGAGGGCGATGACGTTGGTCGGGTCGGCGCAGCGATCTTGAGGCCGTCGCGGCGTGCGCTCGAGCACGATCACCCGGATGCGCTCAGCGACGACCCGGGGCAGCAGCCGGACCAGGTCGCGGTCGATCGCCAGCTGGCTCAGGTCGACCAGGTCAGGCCGACCAGCTCGGCGAGCGCCTCGGCGACCTGCCGCTCGGAGGCGAAGCCCTTGTCGACGACGACCTGGCCGAGCCGGCGGCGCCGACCCCCGGCGGTCTCGCTCTGCGCGGCAAGGGCGTCCGCGAGCTGGGCAGCGGTGACCACACCGCTGTCGACGAGCACCTCGCCGAGCCGGCGTCGGCGCTCGGGGCTCGGATCGGCGAAGCCAGGGGCGGTGACGGTCACTGTCAGCACATCGGCGTCGAACCGCACAAGGTGTAGGCAAGTCGAACCGCAAAAGGTGTCGGCCGACCGCACATGGTGTAGGGAGAGGTCGATCGGCTCAGGCGTCACCGGTTGCCGTGCGCCCTCCGGCACGGTCAGGTGTCGCCTCACCGCCCTCGCGGCGCCCGTCCAGCTCCTCGAGCATCCGTTGCAGCTCGGCGCGGACGAAGTCGCGGGTGGCCACCTCGCCGACCGCGATCCGCAGCGAGGCGATCTCGCGGGCCAGGTACTCGGTGTCGGCGATCTTGCGCTCGTCGCGAGCCGGTCCTCCTGGACGGTGCACCCGGTCGCGGTCGGCCTGCCGGTTCTGGGCGAGCAGGATCAGCGGCGCGGCGTAGGACGCCTGCAGCGAGAGCAGGAGGGTCAGCAGGATGAACGGGTAGGGGTCGAAGCGCAGGTGCTTGGTGACGATGAGCACGTTGCAGGTGATCCAGGCCGCGACGATGAACGGTCTGGATGGCCACGAAGCGCGCGGTGCCCGATGAACCGGGCGACCGACTCGGACAGCCGGCCGAACGCGTCGGGGTCGTAGGAGGGCCTGGGCACGATGCGGTGCTGGGTCCGCGGCTGGTCGAGGCGCCTGGTCGCCCGCTCCCGTGTCATGGTGCGACCTGCTCGTCGTGGGCGCGGTCGCGCCAGTCGTCGGGCAGCAGGTGGTCGAGCACGTCGTCGACCGTGACCGCGCCGAGCAGGTGGTCGTCGTCGTCGACGACCGGCACCGCGACCAGGTTGTAGGTCGCGAGGTAGCTGGTGACCCCGTGCAGCGGCATGTCCGGGCGCAGCGGCTCGATGTCGTTGTCGACGATGGCGGAGACCAGCGTCGACGGCGGCTCGCGCAGCAGCCGCTGGGTGTGCACGATGCCGAGGAACGTCCCGGTCGGTGTCTCCGTCGGCGGCCGCACGACGTAGACCTGGCTGGCGGTCGCCGGCGACAGGTCGGGGTTGCGCACGTGGGCGAGCGCCTCGGCGACGGTGGCGTCGGGCGGCAGGATCACCGGCTCGGTGGTCATCATGCCGCCGGCGGTGTCCTCGGAGTAGCTGAGCAGCCGGCGTACCGGCTCGGCCTCGTCCGGCTCCATCAGGCTGAGCAGGTGCTCCGCCTCCTCGGCGGGCAGCTCGGCGAGCAGGTCGGCGGCGTCGTCGGGTCCCATCGCCTCGAGCACGTCGGCCGCTCGCTCGCCGTCGAGGGTGCCGAGGATCTCGACCTGGTCGTCCTCCGACAGCTCCTCGAGGACGTCGGCCAGCCGCTCGTCGTCGAGCGCGGCGGCGACCTCGGCCCGGCGCTTGCCCGACAGGTCGTGCAGGACGCTGGCCAGGTCGGCGGGGCGCAGCTGGTCGAACGCCGCCAGCAGGTTGGCCGCGCCCTGGCCCGCTCCTCGACAGCTGAAGCCGCTGACGGCATCCCAGTCCAGCGGTCCGGACGGCACCGCGCCGCCGCATGCCGGTCCCCGCCGACCGCACCGCAACCTTGGTGAGCAGCCAGTCGCGGGTGCGGGTCTGCTCCATCGCGACGTCGAGCACGGTGACCGTCTCGCCCGACTCTCGGACGGTGACCTTGCGGTCGAGCAGCTCGCCGAGGACCAGGGTCTCGGTCGGGCGCTGCTCGAACCGGCGCAGGCTCACCGTGCCGGTCATCACGATCGCGTCCGGCGTCGATGGCGGTCACCCGGGTCATCGGCACGAAGATCCGGCGCCGCGGCCTGGACCTCGACGACCAGCCCGAGCACGCGTGGCGGCTGGGTGCCGACGCGCAGCGTGACGACGACATCGCGGACCCGGCCGACCTGGTCGCCGTTGGGGTCGAACACGGCGACGCCGGCCAGGCGCGCGACGAAACACGCGGGACGGTGATCCGCTCATGCAGCGGAGGTTACTGCGCGACGGGTGCGCGGCGGGGGAGGCGTGCTCAGTTGGCCTGGCGACGGCGCTTGGCCCGGCGGTGGAAGGTGAACGGCACCCGCACCGGGGTGGTGGCGACGGTGGCGGGTGGCGATGCCGCGTGCGAACCGGTGGTCATGCGGCCCGGCTCTTCGAGGAGTTCGCCGGTGGGCACCAGGCGCAGCAGCCGGCACTCACGCGCCCACCGCACCGGTGCCTGCTCGCCGTCCGGGCTGTTGAGCCTCGCCGCCTTCAGCAGCGGCACGACCCCGTCCCAGGCGGGACAGCCTGGGACGATGAGCTCGACGGCGCCGACCCAGACCACGAGGCGGGTCCACTTGTCCTTGCTGCGGACGATGACGTGGACGGTGGGGCTCTCCACGAGGCCCGCTACCTGTTGCTCGATGCCGCCAGTGAGCACCCAGGCCGCGCCTTCGTGCCAGACGTGCCAGACCGGGCGCGCCGGGCCCGGGGCACCCGGCACAGCCAGCCAGATGATGGCCGTCTTCTTGGTCGCCTCGCCGACGAGCGGGTCGACGAGGGGCGCCTCGGGCTGAACGTTGGACGGCTCGGTCACGCCCTGAAGCGTCTCACGATCGGTGATCGGCGCGGCAGGCCTCGGCCAGGCACTGGGTACAGTCGCTGCACCGCTGTCCTCGCCCGCCCGCCGGAGGCCCGATGTCCACGCTCACGCGCCCGCGGCGGTCCTGCCTGTCCGTACCGGCGAGCAGCGACAAGATGCTCGCCAAGGCGACCAGCCTGGGTGTGGACGAGGTGATGCTCGACCTGGAGGACTCGGTCGCGCCGTCGGTGAAGGACCAGGCGCGGGCCGGCGCCGTGGCAGCTTTGCGCGCGGGCGGCTGGGCGGCGACCACGGTCGCCGTGCGGATCAACGACGTCACCACACCGTGGGCCTACCGCGATGTGATCGCCGTCGTGGAGCAGGCAGGCGCCCACGTCGACAGCGTGGTGCTGCCCAAGGTCGCCGGCGCCGACGAGGTGCGCTGGCTCGACCTGCTGCTCACCCAGATCGAGCTGTCGGCGGGTCTGGAGGTCGGCCGGATCGGGATCGAGGCGCAGATCGAGGATGCGGCCGGCCTGGTCCGGGTGGACGAGATCGCTGCATCCTCGGCCCGGCTGGCCTCGCTGGTGTTCGGCCCGGCCGACTTCATGGCGAGCCTGGGCATGCCGTCGCTGGCCGTCGGCCAGCTGAGCCCGGGCTACCCCGGCGACCCGCTGCACCACGCGATGGCCCGGATCCTCGTGGCCGCTCGTGCCCGCGGTCTGGCAGCGATCGACGGCCCCTACCTGGGGATCGGTGACACCGACGGGCTGCGCGCCGCCGCGGCCCGCAGCGCGGCGCTCGGATACGACGGAAAATGGGTGCTGCACCCGGGCCAGGTCGACATCGTCAACGCCGCCTACACGCCGACCCAGGCAGCCTATGACCGCGCCGAGCTGGTGCTCGACGCGTACGAGCGAGCCACGTCCGCGGCCGGTGGGCACCGCGGTGCGGTCATGCTGGGCGAGGAGATGATCGACGAGGCCAGCCGCAAGCTGGCGCTGGTGCTCGCCGCCAAGGGGCGGGCGGCGGGTCTGATCCGCTCGGAGCGGGTATAGATCATCACGATGTGATCCGCTGGCCGAGGGGAGCGCCATGTCCATCGATCCGTCTCGCGGCACCGACCGTCCGATTGTCGGCTCGTACCCCACCTACGAGCACGCCCAGCGCGCCGTCGACCACCTGGCCGACAACAAGTTCCCCGTCGAGCACACCGCGATCATCGGCAGCGACCTGCGCATGGTGGAGACGGTCATTGCCCGTCTGACGTGGGGCCGGGTCATCGGTGCCGGCGCGGCCAGCGGGGCGTGGTTCGGGCTCCTGATCGGGCTGCTGCTGAGCCTGTTCGTCACCAGCAAGCACGGCGCGTTCGGCTTGATCGTGTTCGCCCTGGTGTGGGGCGCCGTGTTCGGGGTGATCTTCGCTTCGTCCGGCTATGCGATGACCCGCGGACGGCGCGACTTCACCTCCAGGAGCAAGATCGTCGCAGCGCGGTACGACGTGGTCGCGGATGTCGACGTGGCCGAGGACGCCAAGAACCTGCTCATCAAGCTGGCCTGGCGGTCCTGAGGTCGCCCGTTCCTTGGACCACCACCAGGGCCATCGCCAGGCCCAACAATGCGGGCGCCGCGATACCCAGCGCCATCGGCAGTGCGCTCCCGCTGCCGCCCAGGCCGGCGAGCGGCGCGGCCGCGGCGCCCATCGCGTACTGCACCGTGCCGAGCAGGGCCGAGGCCGTTCCGGAGGAGTCGCGGTGGCGTTCCAGCGCCAGCGCCGTCGAGTTCGGCAGCACCAGGCCGAGCGAGCTCAGCACCACGAACAACGGGATGATCGCCCCGGCCAGCCCCAGCCCGCCGCCCACCACGGCGGCGACGAAAGAGGTCCCGCCGACGGCGAGACCGACGAAGCCGGTCCGGAAGAGCTGGTCGGGCCGGAAGCGGTGCAGGAGGCGGGCATTGAGCTGGGCGCCCGCCATCAGTCCGCTGGCGTTGGCCGCGAAGATCAGCGCGTAGGTTCCGGGCGTGACGCCGTAGATGTCCTGGAACACGAACGACGAGCCCGCGATGTAACCGAAGAGCACCATGCTCGACAGGCCAACTGTGAGCGCGGTGAGCGACGAAATGCCGGTCGCGGGCCAGGGCGCGGCTGGCTCGGGCGGTCGCTCTGAGCCCGCCGGAATGGCGCCGGTCCGCCTCCAGCGTCTCGGGCAACCCCGTCGCGACCAGCACGAGCAAGAATGCGCCGATCCCTCCCAGCACCCAGAAGATGCCCCGCCATGACGTCACATGAAGCAGCTGGCTGCCGGCCAGCGGCGCCAGGATCGGGGCCAGCCCGCTGATCAGGATGAGCCTGGAGAAGAACCGGGCGACGGCCACGCCGTCGAACAGGTCGCGGACGACGGCACGTCCGATCACCACGCCGGCACCGCCCGCGACGCCTTGCGCGAGCCGGGCAGCGTCCAGGGTCAGCACGTTCGGGGCGATCGCGCACAGCGCCGACGCGACCGTGTAGATGGCCAAGCCGAGCAACAAGGGTCGCCGGCGGCCGAACGTGTCCGACAGCGGTCCCCATACGAGCTGGCCGATGGCCAGTCCGGCGAGGCTGGCGGTCAGGGTGAGCTGGATCTGGGCGGCGGAGGCGTCCGAGGTCGGTCGCCATGGCGGGCATCGCCGGCAGGTAGAGGTCGAACGTGAACGGCCCGATGGCGGCCAGCAGGCCGAGGGCCCAGAAGACGCGCAGGCTGCTGCCCGGCCTCACGAGTGGGGCTCGGGCGACTCGGGCTGGGCATGCTCGGCCTGGGTCTTCGCGGACACCCGCTTGCGGCCGCTGCTCTCGGTCCGCACCACGATCGCCACCGCGAGCACGATCACGGCGCCTCCCCCCAGTACCGCGGCTGGCACCGGCTCGGACAGCAACAGCCAGCCGAGCAGCACGGCGACGGCTGGGTTGACGTAGGCGTAGGTGGCGACGAGGGAGATCGGTGCGGAGCTCAGCAGCCAGACGTACGCCGAATAGCCGGCCAACGACCCGAACACGATCAGATAGCCCAGCCCGATCCACGAGCTGCGGGAGACGTGGCTCACGTGGAAGCCGTGCAGCTCGCCTGCCGCCAGGGCGCCGACCACCAGCAGCGCGCCGCCGCACAGCATCTCGAACACCGACGTGACGAACGGGTTCTTGGGCAGCGGAAGGCTGGTGGACAAGAAGGACCCGACGCTCCAGCTCACGCTCGCCGCCAACAGCATGGCTATGCCGCCGAGCGATGCGCTCCCGCCCCCGCCCTGGGTCGCGGTGAGCAGAACGAGGCCGGCCAGCCCCACCGTCACCCCGCCGAACGTGGCCAGCGGCGGCCGGTCACCGGTCGCGGCGCGCAGCAGCACAATCCACAGCGGCACCCCCGCGACCAGGAGCGCCGCGATGCCGGACGGCACCGATCGTTCGCCGTAGACCACGAGGCCGTTGCCGCCGAAGAGCAGCAGCGCGCCCACGACCGCGCAGGCGCCGAGCTGACGGGGGCTCACCTGCAGGCGGCGCCACCCAGCTCGGGCGCCCACGATGACGGCCAGCAGGACGCCGGCGCAAAGGAAGCGAACTCCGGCGGACAGGAACGGCGGCATGGTCTGCACGACGACCCGGATGGCCAGGTAGGTGGAGCCCCAGACCAGGTAGACGACGAGCAGCGCGAGCCACACCGTGCTGGGCACAGAGCGTGACGTGTTGGGATGAACGGAGACATAGGTCACTGGCGAAGTGTGACTTAGGTCCCTGACAACTTCGGACCCGGATCAGCAGGCTGACATCGTGAACGCTCTTGATCTCGCCCGGTGGCAGTTCGGCATCACGACCGTCTACCACTTCATCTTCGTGCCGTTGACGATCGGGCTGTCAGTGCTCGTCGCCATCATGCAGACGTTCTGGTACCGAACCTCCGATCCCAAGTACAAGCGCATGACCAAGTTCTGGGGCACGCTCTTCCTCATCAACTTCGCCATGGGCGTGGTGACCGGGATCGTGCAGGAGTTCCAGTTCGGCATGAACTGGAGCGACTACTCCCGCTTCGTCGGTGACGTCTTCGGGGCACCGCTGGCGATGGAAGGGCTGCTGGCGTTCTTCCTCGAGTCGACGTTCCTCGGGTCTGTGGATCTTCGGGTGGGACCGGCTGCCGAAGGGGCTGCACCTGGCGACGATCTGGATCGCCTCGTTCGGCACGATCATCTCGGCGTACTTCATCCTCGCCGCCAACTCGTTCATGCAGCACCCGGTCGGGTACCACATCAACCCCGCGACCCATCGCGCCGAGCTGGACTCCATCTGGGCGCTGCTCACCAACTCCACCAACCTCGTCGCGTTCCCGCACACCATCTTCGGTGCGCTGATGACCGGGGCGGCGGTCGTCATCGGCGTCAGCGCCTGGCACCTGCGCAAGAAGAGCCAGGTCGACGTCTTCGCCTCGTCCTTGAAGATGGGCCTGGTGGTGGCGCTGATCGCCGGGATCGGGGTCGCGATCAGCGGCGACCTGCAGGCCCGGATCATGACCGAGCAGCAGCCGATGAAGATGGCGGCCGCCGAGGCGCTGTACGACACGTCGCAGCCGGCTTCGTTCTCGCTGTTCACCATCGGATCGCTCAACGGGCATCACGAGGTGCTGAGCGTGCGGGTGCCGCACCTGCTGTCGTTCCTGGCGACGGCGACGTTCGACGGCAAGGTCGAGGGCATCAACGACCTGCAGAAGCAGTACGTCGAGCAGTACGGGCCCGGCGACTACCGGCCGGTCATCGCGGTCACCTACTGGGGCTTTCGGTTGATGATCGGCTTCGGTGGCCTGGCCACGCTGCTCGCCGCTGCGGGCCTGTGGCTCACCAGACGTGGACGAACGGTTCACCGATGGTTCTGGACCGCCGCCGTCTGGGCCATCGCGCTGCCGTTCCTCGCCAACAGCTTCGGCTGGATCTTCACCGAGATGGGCCGGCAACCCTGGCTGGTGTTCGGCCAGCTCAAGACCGCGAGCGGGGTGTCACCCACGGTGGCCGGTGGCACGGTGCTGACTTCCATGATCGTCTTTACGCTGCTGTACGGCGGGCTCGCGGTGATCGACGGGATGTTGATGGCCCGCTACGCGAAGGTGGGCGCCAGCCCCGAGAGCCCTGAAGACGCGGACTCCGAACCCGCGTTCGCCTACTGAGGAGCTGGCCATGCCGTTGCACGACTTCTGGTTCCTGCTCATCGCCGTTCTGTGGGCCGGGTACTTCCTGCTCGAGGGCTTCGACTTCGGCGTCGGCATGCTGATGGCGCGGATCAGCCGGGACGACGTCGACCGGCGGGTGGTGATCAACACCATCGGGCCGGTCTGGGACGGCAACGAGGTGTGGCTCATCGTCGCGGGCGGCGCCACGTTTGCCGCCTTCCCGGAGTGGTACGCCTCGCTGTTCAGCGGCTTCTACCTCGCGTTGCTGATCATCCTGGTGGCGCTCATCTTGCGCGGGGTGGCGTTCGAGTTCCGCGGCAAGGTCGACAGCGACCAGTGGCGGGCCCGCTGGGACCTGGCGATCTTTTGGGGGAGCGCGGTGCCCGCCGTGCTGTGGGGAGTCGCGTTCGGCAACATCCTGCGCGGCGTGCCGCTCAACGCCGACCACGACTTCACCGGCAACTTCTTCACCCTGCTCAACCCGTACGCCCTGCTAGCAGGCGCGACGACCCTCACGCTGTTCCTGCTGCACGGGGCCATCTTCCTCGCCCTGAAGACGTCCGGATCGATCCGCGAAGGCGCGATGCGGGCGCTGCGGAGGGTCGCGCCGTTCACCGTGGCGTTCGCCGTGGCCTTCGGCGTGTGGACCCAGGTCTCGCATCGGCAAGACCTCATCCGGGGTGGTCGGCCTGCTCGCCGGCCTGGCGCTGCTCGGCGGCGTCGCGGCAGGGGTGCGCGGGCGCGAGGGCTGGGCTTTCCTGCTGAGCGCCCTGGCGGTCGTCGGGCTGACGGCCATGATCTTCCTGGCGTTGTTCCCGAACGTCCTGCCGTCGACCACCGACCCCGCGGGCACGCTGACGGTGGTGAATGCGTCGTCCAGCCCGTACACGCTTAGGGTGATGTCGTGGGTCGCCGTCCTCTTCACGCCAATCGTCCTCCTCTACCAGGGCTGGACCTACTGGGTGTTCCGCAAGCGCCTCGGGCGTGCGGACATCACGGCCGCCGCATCCGCACTGACGTGAGGCCGCTCGACCCGCGGCTCCTGCGGCATGCTCGGGCCACCCGGACCTTCCTGGTGCTCACCGTGGCGTTCGGCGTGGCTACCGCGGGGTTGGTGATCGCGCAGGCGAGCCTGCTCGCGTACATGATCACGGCCGCGTTCCTCGGTGGCGCTGACCTTCGCGAGATGCGCGGCCAGCTGGTGGCGCTCGCTGGGGTGCTCGCCGCCCGGGCGCTCGTTGCGTGGGCGTCCGAGTGGGCCGCCTACCGGGCGTCGGCCGCGGCCAAGTCGCAGCTGCGGGCGCAGCTGGTCGAGCACGCGGTGCGGCTGGGGCCGGCGCGGGCGGCCGAGGGTGGGGCGGCAACCGGTGAGCTGGTGGTGCTGGCCACCCACGGCCTCGACGCCCTCGACGGCTACTTCGCGCGGTACCTGCCCCAGCTCGTGCTGGCGGCGCTGGTCCCGCTGGCGGTCGGGGTTCGGATCCTGGCCTCCGACCTGACCTCCGCCCTGATCATTGCGGTGACCGTGCCGCTGATCCCGCTTTTCATGATCATTATCGGCAAGGCCACCCAGCGGAAGATGGACAGGCAGTGGCAGACGCTGGCGCGCCTCGGCCACCATTTCCTCGATGTCGTCGCGGGGCTGGGGACGTTGAAGGTCTTCGGTCGGGCGAAGGCGCAGATCGCCATGATCCGCTCCGTGACCGATGACCTACGCCGTCGCACGATGAGCACGCTGCGCCTGGCGTTCGTCTCCTCCCTGGCGCTCGAGCTGCTCACCACGCTGTCGGTCGCCTTGGTCGCGGTGAGCATCGGGCTCCGGTTGGTGGACGGGAGCCTCGGCCTGCAGACCGGGCTCCTCGTGCTGCTGCTCGCTCCAGAGGTCTACCTGCCGCTGCGCCAGGTGGGAACCCAGTTCCATGCCAGCGCCGAAGGGGTCGCCGCGGCGCAGCAGGCCTTCGACGTGCTCGCGCTGCCGCTGCCAGAGGTCGGGCCGCCTGCGGCGGGCTGCCCGAGGTCGGGCTGCCTGGGGACCGGGGCGACGGCCCCGGCCGACGTGCCGGTGCCGGACCTGTCCACGGCGACGATCCGCGTCCAAGGTCTGTCGATGAGCTACCCCGGACGGAGCGTGCCGGCGCTGGAGGACCTTGACCTCGAGCTGAGGCCGGGCCGGATCGTTGCCCTGGTCGGTCCCAGCGGGGCGGGCAAGTCCACCGTGGTGGCCGCGTTGCTGGGCTTCGCGGGTCCGTCGGCGGGTCGCATCCTGGTCGGCGACGCGGACCGGGGCGGCCCCGTCGACCTCGCGGATCTCGACCTCGACGCTTGGCGCGCCCAGCTCGCCTGGGTGCCGCAGCGCCCGCACCTGTTCGCCGCCACCGTGGCGGACAACATCCGCCTCGCCCATGCGTCGGCCACCGACGCGGACGTGATGCGCGCGGCCGAGCTCGCAGGTGCCGCGGAGTTCATCGAGGAGCTCCCCGCGGGCCTGGGCACGCTGCTGGGGGAGCGCGGTGCGGGGCTGTCCACCGGCCAGCGACGCAGGATCGCCCTGGCCCGGGCGTTCCTGCGCGACGCGCCTGTCCTGCTGCTGGACGAACCGACGGCCGGGCTGGACGCGGACAGCGAAGCAGTGGTGGCTGACGCCATCGGCGCTCTGATGGCCGGCCGGACCGTGCTGCTCGTCACCCACCGCCCGGCGCTGGCCGCCATCGCCCACCAGGTGGTGGAGCTCGCGGCTCCGCTCGCGACGGCCGCCGGTCAGGTCGCCGTGAGCGGCGCCCGGCTCGCCGCGCCTGTGCCGGAGGGCATGTCATGAGCGCGCAGCCACTGACCGCAGCCGACCAGGGCACTGTGCTCGGCGCGCGCGAGCGGGGCCCGGTCCGACGGCTGCTCGCCCTAGCCCGGCCGGTCCGCGGCCGGCTCGCACTCGCGGTGCTGCTGGGTGCCGCGGCGACAGGTAGCGCGATCGCGCTGATGGGCACCTCGGCGTGGCTCATCTCGCGGGCCGCCCAGCACCCGCCGGTGCTCACCTTGATGGTCGCGATCGTCGCGGTGCGGGCCTTCGGCGTCGGACGCGGCGTGTTCCGCTACGCCGAGCGGGTGGTGGCCCACGATGCCGCCTTCCGAGTCCTCACCGACGTGCGCACCCGGGTGTTCGCGGCACTGGAGCCGCTCGCACCGACCGGGCCTGGCGGCCACCCGGTCTGGCGACCTGCTCGCCCGCCTGGTCGGCGACGTCGACGCCGTGCTGGACCTGCTGGTCCGGGTAGTCGTCCCGATCGCCGTCGCCGCGACGATCGGCGCGGCGACGGCAGCCGTGGTGGGCGTGATGCTGCCGGCGGCTGGGCTGGTGCTGGCCCTCACGCTGCTCGCCGGCGCCACCGTCGTGCCCTGGGTCGTCACCCGCGCCGACCGGCGGTCAGCCGCCCTGACCGCCGACGCGCGCGGCGAGCTCGCGACGGAAGTCGTGGACGTGCTGACCGGCGCCGCCGAGCTCACCGCGTACGGCGCGGCGGACGCTGCGCTGAGGCGGCTCGGCGACGCGGACCGCCGGCTGGCGAGCCTGGAGCGGGCGGCCGCGACGAGCACCGCGCTGGGCGCCGGCCTTCACCTGCTCGCTGCCGGGATCGGCGTGTGGGTGTCGCTGGCCCTGGGGGTGCCTGCGGTGCGCGACGGCCGCCTCGACGGGGTGCTGCTCGCCGCCGTGGTGCTGCTCGCGCTGGCCGCGCCGGAGGCGGTGGCGGCTCTGCCCACCGCGGCGCAGCAGCTCGAGCGGGTGCGGCGCTCGGCCCGCCGGCTGTTCGACACGTTGGATGCGTCCGCCGCCGGTGACGGAGCCGGCGTCGCCAGCCGCGGTGCCGGCCGGGCCAGTAACGGTCCGGCTGTGCGGGGTGAGCGCTCGATATTCGCCACGTGCTCCGCTGGCCCTGGACGACGTCGACCTCGAGCTCAGCCCAGGTCGACGGATCGCCGTGGTCGGCGCCAGCGGCGCCGGCAAGAGCACGCTGGTCGACGTCCTGCTCCGATTCCTCGACATCGAGGCAGGGGTGATGACGCTGAACGGCGTCGACGTGCGCACGCTGGACGGTGACGACGTACGAAAGGTCATCGGCTGCTGCGAGCAGGAGCCGCACCTGTTCGACTCGACGATCCGGGCCAACCTGCTGCTCGCTCGGCCGGACGCCACCGACTCCCAGCTGGCCGACGTCGTGGCGCGCGCCCGGCTGGCCGACTGGATCGCCAGCCTGCCGGACGGGCTCGACACCCGGGTCGGCGAGGACGGCGCAGCGGTGTCCGGTGGCGAGCTGCGACGCATCGCACTGGCTCGCGCTCTGCTCGCCGACTTCCCGGTGCTGCTGCTCGACGAGCCCACCGAAGGGCTGGACGCCGAGACCGCGGACGCGCTCGGTCGCCGACCTGATGGCGGCGACGGCAGGGCGCACCGTGCTGCTGGTCACCCATCGGGCGGAGTCGCTGGTCAGCGTCGACGAGGTGCTCACGCTCAGGTCGGGACGCCTGCTCGACCGTCAGGTGAGAGGCTGAGCACTCGATCCGGTGGGGTGAGCAGGAGGCAGCGGTGAGCCGAGCAGACAGCCTGATGGAGGGCGTGCTCGCCGTGGCGAGCGGCCTCGAGCTGCAGGTGGTGCTGCGCCGGATCGTGGAGGCCGCCCGAACGCTGGTCGACGCGGAGTACGGAGCGCTCGGCATCATCGGAGCGGACGGCAAGCTCTCGGACTTCATCCACGTCGGCATGGACGCCGACACCATCAAGCGGATCGGTGCACTGCCGAAGGGCAAGGGGCTCGTCGGCCTGCTCATCGACGAGCCGCGCCCGCTGCGGCTGGAGGACCTCGGCTCGCACCCGGCGTCCTACGGTTTCCCGCGCTACCACCCGCCGATGAACTCCTTCCTCGGCGTGCCGATCCGGCTGCGCGAGGAGGTGTTCGGCAACCTCTACCTCACCGAGAAGCGCGGTGGAGCTCAGTTCGATGCCGAGGACGAGGCGGCCGTGGTGGCGCTCGCAGGCGCGGCGGGCGTGGCGATCGAGAACGCCCGGCTGTTCGACGCGACCCGCAACCGCGAGCGGTGGCTGGCGGCCACCACCGAGGTGACGACGAGCCTGTTGTCGGGCACCGACCCGGAGGACGTGCTGGCGCTCGTCGCCAGGAAGGCCCGGGAGATGGCTGGCGCCGACCTCGTCACCATCGCGCTGCCGGGGACCGAGCGGGGCGCCCTGGTGCTGGAGATCACCGAAGGGGCCGGGGCCGACGTGCTGGCCGGGCTGGCCGTCCCGATCGACCACTCGCTGACCGGCACCGTCTTCACCACCGGCCAGCCCGAGGAGGTCGACGACCTGCACTCCGACGTGCGGGCGGCGGACGTCCTGCCGGAGGCAGCCGGTATCGGACCCTGCCTGTACATCCCGCTCGGCGGTCCCGGCCACGTGCGCGGTGTCCTTCGGGTCGCCAACCATGTGGGTCGCCCAGCCTTCACCGCCGAGATCCTGCCCATGCTCACCGCATTCGCCGGGCAGGCCACGATCGCCCTCGAGCTGGCCGAGCGGCGCCGTGATGCGGAGCGGCTCAGCGTCCTGGAGGACCGCGACCGCATCGCCCGCGACCTGCACGACCTGGTCATCCAGCGGCTGTTCGCGACCGGCATGGTCCTGGAAGGGGCGTCGCGGCTGATCGTCCGGCCGGAGGTCGCGAGCCGGGTGCACAAGGCCGTCGACGACCTCGACCAGACGATCAAGGAGATCCGCGCCACGATCTTCGCGCTGCAGATGCCGACGCTGGACGACCAGCCAAGCCTGCGCGGGCGGGTGGTCGCCGCGGTGGACGCGGCTGCCACGTCGCTCGGGTTCGCGCCGTCGCTCCACCTGGACGGTCTTATCGACACCACGGTGCCGGCGGGCGTAGCCGACCATCTGGTGGCTGCGTTGCGCGAGGCGCTGTCCAACGCGGCCCGACATGCGAAGGCATCCCGGGTGAGCGTGCTGGTCGCCGCCGAGGCCTCCGATGTGCTGCTCCGGGTCACTGACGACGGGATCGGCCTGCCGGACGGCGGACGGCGCAGCGGTCTGCGCAACCTAGCGGAGCGGGCCGCCGAGCTTGGGGGCACGTTCACTACCGGGCTGGGACCGGGTGGTGGCACGGAACTCACCTGGCGGGTGCCGATCGACGGCTCGATCGACGGCTGAGGGGAAGGGCGCGTCGGGGCCGGCTGGTCTGGTGCGGGCGAGGATCCGACGGCCGGTCACCAGGTCGGCGGAAATGCGGATCCAGTGCTGCCGTTCCTCGGGCACCCAGCTGGCCAGGCATGACTCGCCAAGCCGCGCGATCTCTGCCGGGTCGCTGACGGCCTCGGCGCGGCCGGTCACCGTGACGCTCCATCCGCCGTGGGCCGCTTCGTCGAAATGATCGACCTGGAACGCCACGATGGCGCTGCGGACAGCAGCGGCCAGCTTGGAACCGGCGCCGGTGCGCAGCACCACGGCGTCGTCGTCCAGCACGAAGTTCACCGGCCAGATCGCCGGCAGGGCGCCCGAGGTGAACACGATCCGGCCGATCGGCGCCGACGCCGCAAGCGTCAGGCACTGCGCGCGGGTGAGCACCTCGAGTCCGCCTGTATCCAGAATCACGAATCCATCGTGCGGCGGCGCCCGCGAGCGGTGACAGGGCCGAAGGTCCCGGCGGGGGGACCTAAGGGCCTCAGCCGTCCGACGGGGGTCGGTCCTGCTTGATCTGGGTCGCGAGCACCGCCGCCTGGGTGCGCCGCTGCATGCCGAGCTTGGCGAGCAGGCTGGACACGTAGTTCTTCACCGTCTTCTCGGCGAGGAACATCCGCTCGCCGATCTGCCGGTTGGTCAGACCCTCACCGATGAGGTCGAGGATCTTTCGCTCGGAGTCGGTGAGCCCGGCCGCCGGGTCGTTCGCCTTCGATCCCGACCGGATCCGCTCCATGACCCGGGCGGTGGTCTTCGGGTCGAGCATCGAGGCGCCGGCGGCGACCGTGCGCACGGCGCCGACAAGGTCGGCGCCGCGCACCTGCTTGAGCAGGTAGCCTGCGGCACCCGCCATGATCGCTTCGTACAGGGCGTCGTCGTCGGCGTAGGAGGTCAGCATCAGGCAGCCGAGCTCGGGCATCGACGAGCGCAGGTCGCGGCAGACCGAGACGCCGTCTCCGTCCGGCAGGCGCACGTCGAGGATCGCCACGTCCGGGCGCAGCGCTGGGACACGGGCCAGGGCCTCGGCGGCGCTCGAGGCTTCGCCGACGACGACGAGGTCGTCCTCGAGCTCGAGCAGGTCACGCACCCCCCGGCGGACGATCTCGTGGTCGTCGAGCAGGAACACGCGAATCTGCGCGCCTGGATCGATGGTCATCGAAGTGCCCCTTCGCTCAGAGCGCCGGCCGGCAGGCGGGCCGTTGCCGCGTCCGGCCGAGCCTAGCCGCCGACCGGGCCCAACGACCGCTTACGGTAGGGCCGTGATCCTGCCTCAGAGGTGCATGTGATGGCCGAGACCGCGCTGGTCGTCGGCGACGTCGATCCGTTGGTGGGGCTCGACGAGACCCAGGTGGCGCAGCGGGTCCGCGATGGCGCGACCAACGCCGTGCCGACCAGCCCGAGCCGCAGCATCGGTGCGATCGTCCGGGCCAACACGTTCACCCGCTTCAACGCCATCCTCGGCGTGCTGCTGGTGGTGATCCTCATCGTCGCCCCGATCCAGGACGCGCTGTTCGGGCTGGTCATCGTGTTCAACACCGGCGTGGGCATCGTGCAGGAGATTCGGGCCAAGCGGACCCTGGACGCACTCGCGGTGGTGGGCGTCGCCCGCCCGCGGGTCCGGCGCTCCGGTGAGGTTGTCGAGCTGGCGGCGGATGCGCTGGTGCGTGACGACGTGGTCGTGCTCGGGCTGGGGGACAGCATCGTCGTCGACGGTGTCGTCACCGCTTCCGAGGGTCTGGAGGTGGATGAGTCGCTGCTCACCGGCGAGGCCGACCCGCTGCACAAGCAGCCGGGCGACACGGTCATGTCGGGCAGCTTCGTCACCGCCGGGGAACGGGAGCTTCCGGGCGACCAAGGTGGGTCCCGACGCCTACGCCGCCAAGCTGGCGGCCGAGGCTCGGAGGTTCACGCTCGTCCACTCCGAGCTGCGGTCGGGCATCGACGACTTCCTCCGGTTCATGACCTGGGTCTTGATCCCCACGGTGATCCTGCTGCTGATCAGCCAGTTCCGGGCGGCGAGCTCGGTCGCCGAGGCGCTGAGCGGCACGGTTGCCGGCGTCGTCCAGATGGTGCCCGAGGGGCTCGTGCTGCTGACCTCCATCGCGTTCGCGGTCGGGGTCGTCCGGCTCGGCCGCAAGCGGGTGCTGGTGCAGGAGATGCCGGCGATCGAAGGGCTGGCCCGGGTCGACGTCGTGTGCCTGGACAAGACCGGCACGCTGACCGACACCGCGATGAGCCTGCGCGGTGTGGAGGAGCTGGCGCCGGGCATCGACGTCGCGGCGGTACTGGCCGCCCTCGGCGGCGCCGACTCGCAGCCGAACGCGAGCCTGCAGGCGATCGTCGACGCGTACCCGGACCCTCCTGGCTGGACGGTGACCGACGCGGCGGCCTTCTCCTCGGCCCGCAAGTGGAGCGGTGCGTCCTTCGACGGGCGTGGCACCTGGCTGCTCGGCGCTCCCGAGGTGCTGATGCCCGCCGGGACGCCTTCGCTGGAGCGCGCCGAGGAGCTGGCCGACGAGGGGCTGCGGGTCCTGCTGCTCGCCTCCAGCGACCGCTCCCTGGAGGAGGTGGCGGGTCAGACGCACGCCGGAACCTCCGATGGCGCGGCATCCGCCGTCGTCCCTGTGGCGTTCGTCCTCATCGAGCAGCGGGTCAGACCCGATGCGGCGGACACCCTCGCCTACTTCGCCGAGCAGGGCGTGGCGATCAAGGTGATCTCCGGTGACCACCCGCGCACGGTTGGCGCGGTGGCGGAGCGGCTGGGGATCCCCGGAGGCGACAAGCCCTTCGATGCCCGCGAGCTGCCCACCGACCCGGACGCGCTGGCCGAGGTGATGGAGACGGTCACCGTCTTCGGCCGGGTCAGCCCCCAGCAGAAGCAGTCGATGGTCAAGGCGCTGCAGGCCCGCGGGCACACGGTCGCGATGACCGGGGACGGGGTCAACGACGTGCTGGCGCTGAAGAGCGCCGACATCGGCGTCGCGATGGGCTCCGGGAGCGGCGCGGCCCGCGCGGTCGCCCAGCTGGTGCTGCTCGACAGCACCTTCAACGTGATGCCGGCCGTGGTGGCCGAGGGTCGCCGCGTGCTCGGCAACATCGAGCGGGTCGCCAACCTGTTCCTCACCAAGACGGCCTACGCGACGCTCCTGGCGCTGGCGTCCGGGGTGGCCGGCCTGCAGTACCCGTTCTTCGCCCGCCACCTCACCCTCATCAGCTCGCTCACCATCGGCATCCCGGCGTTCTTCCTCGCGCTGGGGACGAACACGGAGCGGGCTCGGCCCGGTTTCGTCCCGCGGGTGCTGCGGTTCGCGGTGCCCAGCGGGTTCGTGGTGGCCGCGGCGTCGTTCGGCGCCTACTACGCGGCGCGTCTGGACAGCGCGGTGACGCTGGAGCAAGCCCAGGCCGTCGCGGCCATCGTGCTGTTCGTGGTCGCGATCTGGGTGCTGGGCATCGTCGCCCGGCCGCTGGTCCTCGCGAGGTTGGTGCTGATCGCGGCGATGGTGGGCTGCTTCGTGCTGGTGCTGACCGTGCCGTGGCTGTCGACGTTCTTCGCCCTGCACCTGCCGGGTACGCGCGCCACGCTGGAGGCGCTCGGCGTGGCCGCGGTCGCCTGTGCGGTCCTGGAGATCGGCTGGCGGACAGTCCGCTGGCGCGGAGCGCGCTAGAGGCTCCGTCGCGGGGGTGCAGCGGACATGCGCCGAGATCGAGATAACGATGGCGTCGTCGGCTCATCGGCTCGGCACCTGGGAAGCGCTGCTCGCGGCTAGTGTCGCCTCAAGGTGTCCCGGTTCCCGCACCGTGCTCTGGGGAAGGGACGCGGTGACTGTCCGCCCACTGCCTCCGGAGAGCCGCTGTGACCGAGAGCGCCGAGCGTGAAGCGACAACGCCCAAGGACCTGTCGATGTCCGCCGATGACCTCGCCAGGACCGATGCCTGGTGGCGAGCGGCCAACTATTTGTCGGTCGGCCAGATCTACCTGCTCGACAACCCGCTGCTTCGCCGGCCGCTCGACACCCGCGACATCAAGCCCCGCCTGCTCGGCCACTGGGGCACGACGCCGGGCCTGAACTTCGTCTACGCGCACGCCAACCGGGTCATCCGTGAACGCGGTCTCGACATGATCTACGTGATGGGACCCGGCCACGGCGGCCCGGCTGCGGTCGCGAACGCCTATCTCGAAGGCACCTACAGCGAGGTCTATCCCCACATCACGCCTGACGAGCGCGGCATGGCCGCGCTGTTCCGGCAGTTCTCCTTCCCTGGCGGGATCCCTAGCCATGTGGCCGCCGAGACGCCCGGCTCGATCCACGAAGGTGGCGAGCTCGGCTACGCCCTCGTGCACGCCTATGGTGCGGCGTTCGACAACCCGGGACTACTCGTCACCTGCATCATTGGCGACGGCGAAGCGGAGATCGGGGCCGCTCGCTGCCAGCTGGCACTCCAACAAGTTCCTCGACCCGGCCCGGGACGGCGCGGTGCTGCCGATCCTGCACCTCAACGGTTACAAGATCGCGAATCCGACGGTGCTGGCCCGGATCCCCAGCGACGAGCTGCGGTCGCTTCTCACCGGCTACGGGCACACGCCGTACTTCGTGGAGGGCGAGGATCCGGCCCTGATGCACCGCCGGATGGCCGAGGTCATGGACGAGGTGCTTGATGAGATCGCCCTGATCCAGCGTGAGGCCCGCTCCGGTCGCCTGACCACCCGCCCGTCCTGGCCGATGATCGTGCTGCGCTCGCCCAAGGGCTGGACCGGACCGGCATTCGTGGATGGCCTGCCGGTCGAGGGGACGTGGCGTTCGCACCAGGTCCCGCTGAACGCGGTCCGGACCAACCCCGAGCACCTGGCCCAGCTCGAGGCATGGATGCGCAGCTATCGGCCGGAGGAGCTCTTCGACGTCGGCGGCTCGCTGGTGCCGGAGCTGGCGGCGCTGGCACCGACCGGGGAGCGACGGATGAGCGCGAACCCGCACGCCAACGGCGGCCTGCTGCTGCGCGACCTCGAACTGCCCGACTTCCGCGACTACGCGGTCGAGGTGACCGCGCCCGGCTCGACGTTCGCCGAAGCGACGCGGGTACTAGGCGGCTTCCTGCGCGACGTCATCGCAGCGAATCCGACGACGTTCCGGCTCATGGGTCCGGACGAGGTGGCGTCGAACCGGCTCGACGCCACCTTCGAGGTCACCAACCGGGTGTGGGAGGCGCAGACGCTGCCGACCGACGATCACCTGGCTCCGGACGGGCGGGTGATGGAGGTGCTGTCGGAGCACTTGTGCGAGGGCTGGTTGGAGGGCTACCTGCTCACTGGTCGGCATGGGATGTTCACCTCCTACGAGGCGTTCATCCACATCGTCGACTCGATGGTCAACCAGCACGCCAAATGGCTGAAGGTCAGTCGCGACCTGGCGTGGCGGGCGCCGATCGGCTCCCTCAACTACCTGCTCTCGTCGCACGTGTGGCGCCAGGACCACAACGGCTTCTCCCACCAGGACCCTGGCTTCATCGACCACGTGGTCAACAAGAAGGCCGAGATCGTGCGGGTGTACCTACCGCCCGATGCGAACACGCTGCTGTCGGTCGCTGACCACTGCCTGCGCAGCCGCAACTACATCAACGTGGTGGTGGCCGGCAAGCAACCCGCGCTCAGCTATCTGGCGATGGACGACGCGATCGCCCACTGCACGCGGGGGCTCGGCATCTGGGACTGGGCGAGCACCGATGCGGGCAGCGAGCCCGACGTCGTCCTGGCCTGCGCCGGCGATGTCCCGACCCTGGAGGCGTTGGCGGCCACCGCGTTGCTTCGCCAGCACCTGCCGGAGCTGAAGGTGCGCTTCGTCAACGTTGTCGACCTGATGAAGCTGGAGTCGCCCCGCGAGCACCCGCACGGGTTGTCCGACCATGAGTTCGATGCGCTGTTCACCGCCGATGTCCCGGTGATCTTCGCGTACCACGGCTACCCCTCGCTGATCCATCGCCTCACCTACCGGCGCACGGGCCACGACAACATCCACGTGCGCGGTTACATGGAGGAGGGCACCACCACGACGCCCTTCGACATGGCGATGCTCAACGGCCTTGACCGGTTCCACCTGGTGCGGGACGTCATCGACCGGGTACCCGGGCTGGCCACCAAGGCCGCTGCGGTGCGTCAGCTCATGGGTGACGAGCGGGTGCGCTGCCGGAACTACACCCGGGAGTTCGGGGAGGACGCGCCGGACATCAGCAACTGGGTCTGGTCGTACTGACGTGCGCATCCTTGTCGTCAATGCCGGGTCGAGCAGCCTCAAGCTGCGGTTGCTCGACGGCGAGCAGGTGCTCGGCCGGGCGGACGTCCAGGCTTCCGGCGGGGAGTTCGACGACGGTGCGGTGGCAGACGCGCTGCACGGCGTGGTGGACGGCGCGCCCGGGCAGATCGACGCGGTGGGCCACCGGGTCGTGCACGGCGGCGTCGAGTTCACCGGACCGGTCGTCGCTGGACCGCGAGGTGCGCCGCCGGCTGGAGGAGCTGGTCGATCTAGCGCCGCTGCACCAGCCCAAGTCGCTCGCCGGGATCGACGCGGTGACCCGGCTGCTTCCGGGCGTGCCCGCCCTCGCCTGCTTCGATACCGCCTTCCACGCGAACCTGCCTGCGGCGGCGTCGACCTACGCCGTGCCGCGGCAATGGCGGGAGCGCTATGCCGTTCGGCGCTACGGCTTTCACGGGCTCTCGCACGCCTACGCGACCCGGCGGGGTGCCCAGCTCGTCGGCCGGCCCGCCAGCGAGCTGCGGATGGTGACCTGTCACCTGGGCGCGGGCGCCTCGCTGGCCGCGGTCCGTGACGGGGTTTCGGTGGACACCACGATGGGATTCACTCCGTTGGAGGGCCTGGTCATGGCCACCCGGTCGGGCAGCGTCGACCCCGGGCTGGTGCTGTGGTTGCAGGAGCACGAGCACCTGTCGGCACACGAAGTGGCACGGCAGCTCGAGCACGGGTCCGGGCTGCTGGCCCTGGCAGGCACGGCCGACATGCGGGAGGTGCTCGGCGCCGCCGATCGCGACGAGCCGGAGGCTGTGCTGGCTCTGGGCGTCTACCTGCACCGGCTCCGCGCATCGATCGCCGCCATGGTGGCGTCGCTGGGCGGCCTGGACGTGCTGGTCATCACGGGCGGGGTGGGGGAGCGGTCGGCCCCGGTCCGGGCGGGTATGGCGGCCGGGCTGGGCTTTCTCGGGGTGGGCGTGGACGATCAGGCGAACCGCGAGGTGGCCGTCGATGGCGAGGACCCCGCGCAGGACGCCGAGATCGGCGCCTCGGGCGCCTCGGTGCGAACCGTTGTCGTCGCGGCGCGGGAGGACCTTCAGATCGCCCGCGAGGTGCGCGCGCTGCTCGGCGTGTCAGGTTCGTCCAGGGATGTGCGTCCTTCGTCGGAGATGAGATCGGGACCTTCGACTCCCCATGAGGGACCTTTGCCTCAGGGCACAGGTGCGGTGCGTCATCGATCATGAAGTTGTCAGCCGACCACCAGGGTGGGCATCACGAGAGGGAGGCGCGCCATGCGCCGCAAGACATTCGATGCACTGGTTAGCGCCGTCGGCCTCGGACTGGCCGCGGTCCTGCTGATCGCTGGCGGTCTTCTCACCTGGGGACACAACTTCATCGGCGACCAGGTCCACAACCAGCTCGCCGCTCAGAAGATCTTCTTCCCGCCCGCCGGTAGTGACGCGCTGAAGTCGCCGGAGGTCGGCCCGTACCTCGACAAGTACGCGGGCCAGCAGCTCCTCACCGGTGCTCAGGCGGAGGCTTACGCCAACCACTTCATCGCCGTTCACGTGGCTGAGATGACCGGTGGGCTGTCCTACGCTGAGCTCTCCGCCAAGTCGCAGGCCGACCCGACAGACACGAAGCTGGCGGCCCAGGTCAACACCGTGTTCAAGGGCGAGACGCTGCGCGGACTGCTGCTCAACGCTTACGCGTTCGGCACGATGGGAGTGATCGCCGGTATCGCCGCAATCGCTGCCTTCGTCGGCGCCGCCCTGATGCTCGTGCTCTCCTTCCTGGGCCTGTGGCACCTGCGTCGCACCCCGGACGAGGCTGAGGTGCGAGTGGGGCTCGGTGCGCCGGCACCTGCCAAGGCGTAGTCCAGTTCGGATCGAGGAGTGGACCCCAGCCGCTACGGCTGGGGTCCACTCCTCTGAGAGGGCTCGGGTGGCACGTAGGTGACGCCCGCGTCAGGCGGAGTCGCGGGGGACCAGCTCGGTCGGCAGGATGACCGGCTCGGTGCGCAGCCCGGGGGTCCGGAGCTGGGCGAGCAGCTGCCGGGCCAGCTGGCGGCCAAGTTCCTCGACCGGCTGCCGCACGCTGGTCAGGGGCGGGTCGGTGTGCCGTGCGGTCACCGAGTCGTCGAAGCCGATGACCGCGACGTCGCGGGGGACCCTGCGGCCTGCCGCCTTCAGCCCACGCAGGGCGCCCGCCGCCATGAGGTCGTTGGCGACGAACACCGCATCGAGATCCGGCACCCGCTCCAGCAACACCCCGATGGCGCGCTCACCGCTCTCTTCGGTGAAGTCGCCGATCTCGGTCAGCTTGCGCGCGGAGCGGCGGCGTGAAGCGGGCAGCGCGTCGAGAAATCCATCGAGCCGGTCGACGCCGGCGCACATCTCCTGGGGGCCGGCGATGGTGACGATCCGCTTCCGGCCGCGCTCGAGGAGGTAGCGCACCGCGGCGCTGGCTCCGGCCCGGTTGTCGGAGTCGACGTACGGAATCTGGTGGCCGGCCAGCGGACGGCCGCTGAGCACCGCCGGAATCCGGCCGCGGGCGACCGTCGCCAGCAAGGGGTCGTCCCCGTGCAGCGACATCAGGATGAGGCCGTCGGCGCGGCCGTTGCGCATGTAGCGGGCGACCCGGTCCAGTCCGCCTTGCGCGGTCAGCAGGACGAACATGTAGTCGGTATGGGCCAGCTCGTCGCTGATGCCGCGGACGATGCCGGCGAAGAACGGGTCGGAGAACAGCCGCTCACCCGGCTCGGACACCACGAGGGCGATGGTGTCGGTCCGCCTGGTCACCAGGCTCCGGGCCGCGCGGTTCGGCACGTAGCCCAGTGCTTCGATGGCCGCCTCGACCGCGGTGCGCGCCTGCGGGCTGACCTTCGGCGAGTCGTTGACCACCCTCGACACGGTGGCGCGCGAGACGCCGGCGCGCGCCGCGACGGCGTCAAGGGTCGCGTGCGCGGGAGGCGTCGCACGGGTAGAGCGGTCGACCATCGTCAGCCTCTCGTCGTTGGGTGCCTTGACACGATAGGTGCTCGAGATCACACTATGGAAATCGTGAGAGCGCTTCCACTCCTTACGTGGCCGAGTTTCTCACTTGAGTCCGCACCGGTCCGACACGGGTCCTGGGGGACCCTGGGGAGGTTCCATGCATCACGCACACCACAGGACGCGTGCACTCGTGGGCGCGTTAGCCGCGGTAGCGCTGCTCGTCGCCGGGTGCGGCTCGAGCGGCAAAAAGGGCGCGGCGGACGGGTCGCCGTCCACGCCGGCCGCGCCCACCACGACGGCCGCCGCACCGAGCGACGAGAAGGTGACGCTCACCGTCGGGCTGTTCGGGACGTTCGGCTACAAGGAAGCAGGACTGTACGACCAGTACATGTCGTTGCACCCGAATGTCACGATCACCGAGACCAGCATCGAGCAGGAAGACCAGTACTACCAGGCATTGCAGACCCACCTGGCCGCCGGCAGCGGTCTGTCGGACATCCAGGGAATCGAGGTCGGACGCATCACCGATGTCGTGCAGAACCAGGCCGACAAGTTCGTCAACCTGAACGACCTCGGTGCGGCCGACGTGAAGAGCACCTTCTTCCCCTGGAAGTGGGCGGCGGCCACTTCCAGCACGGGCGCCACGGTGGGGCTCGGTACGGACACTGGCCCGCTGGCCATCTGCTATCGCTCGGACCTGTTCGCCAAGGCCGGGCTGCCGACCGACTCCGCCCAGCTGACCCAGGCCTGGTCGAGCTGGCAGGCGTTCCTCGACATGGGCAAGCAGTACCAGGCCAAGGCGCCCGCCAAGTCGGCGTTTATCGACAGTGCTGGCGGTCTGTTCAACGCGGTCATCGGACAGTCGGCGCAGCAGTACTACGACGCGAGCGGGAAACTCATCTATGACACGAACCCCGCTGTCAAGAACGCCTGGGACATCGCGATGCAGGCGATCGCCAACAAGTCGACGGCTCGCCTCAAGCAGTTCGACCCGGCGTGGAACGCAGGCTTTGCCAACGGCGCATTTGCGACCGTGGCCTGCCCGGCATGGATGATCGGTTACATCAAGGGCCAGGCTGGTGACGCTGGCAGCGGTCAGTGGGGTGTCGCTGGGATCCCCGGTGGCGGCGGGAACTGGGGCGGTTCGTACCTCGGGATCCCGGCGGCCAGCAAGAACCAGCAGGCGGCCTACGACCTCATCAAGTGGCTCACCGCTCCCGAGCAGCAGGTCACCATGTGGGTGAAGGGCCAGCACTTCCCGTCGAGCTCAACGGCGGCGGTCGACCCGCAGGTGGCGAGCGCGACCGACCCCTACTTCAACGGTGCACAGATCGGGAAGATCTTCGACTCCTCGGCGGAGAATCTCGTCGTGGCCACCCTCGGGGCGAAGGACGGGCTCATCAAGAGCGACCTCACCAACGGCATCGTCCTGGTCGAGCAGAACGGCAAGTCCCCGGACAGTGCCTGGTCGACGACCATGAGTCAGATCAAGAAGGACGTCTCCTAGGCACAGGACCTGCGTTGTCGACGTGAAGACGGCACCGGTGGCATCCGGCACGAACGGCTGGGTGCCACTGGTGTCGGTCAAGGAAGGACGTCCGGTATGCGTGCGCCGACCAGCGTGGATGGGCGTGTTCGCGACGAGCAGCCGAATCGCTCGCGCAAGGCAACCACCCGAGACGCGTCGAGCCCTTGGCGGGCACGCCTGAGCAACCTGGACGGCAAGGCATCTCCGTACGCGTACGTCGCGCCGTTCTTCCTCATCTTTTTCGCGTTCGGGCTCTTCCCGCTCGTCTACACGGCGTGGGTCTCCTTGCACAAGGTGACCCTGCAGAACCCGGACGAGATGAGCTGGATCGGTCTCGGCAACTACGTCACGCTGTTCCACGACTCTCAGTTCTGGAACGCGTTGTGGAACACCTTCACCATCGGGGTGATCTCGACCGTCCCGCAGCTGTTGATGGCACTCGGCCTGGCGCACGTGCTCAACTACCAGCTGCGGGGGCGCACGTTCTTCCGGATCGCCATGCTCATGCCGTATGCGACCTCGCTCGCCGCGGCCACCATCATCTTCGTCGAGCTCTACGGCCGTGACTTCGGCGTCATCAACTGGTTCCTCGGCCTCGTCGGAGTGCACCCCATCTCGTGGGAGTCCGGCCACTGGAGCTCGCAGATCGCCGTGTCCAGCATCGTCACGTGGCGGTGGACCGGATACAACGCGCTGCTCTACCTCGCCGCGATGCAGGCGATCCCGGCCGAGCTCTACGAGGCGGCGGCGGTGGACGGCGCGAGCCGCTGGCGCCAGTTCATCAGTGTCACGATCCCCTCGCTGCGGCCGACGATCCTGTTCACGGTGATCATCTCGACGATCGGCGCCACCCAGCTGTTCGGTGAACCGCTGCTGTTCGGGGGCATCAGCGGCCATGGGGGTGGCGCTGACCACCAGTACCAGACGCTGGGTCTGATGCTCTACGACGAAGGCTGGTACAAGTTCCGCCTTGGGCGTGCGTCCGCTGTCGCCTGGTCGATGTTCCTCATCATCATGATCGCGGTTGCCATCAATGCCTGGCTCGTCAGCCGGCGAGGTCGCGACAGCGAGGCACTTCGGTCGCGTTCGTCGCGCCGCGCGGCGGTGTCTAGGTGACCGCCATGACTGGCCTGGGAAGGTCGCTGTCGCGTCCGAAGGGGCGGGCGGGTGCGGGGCGCCAGTTCAGGGGCGGTCCCGTCGCCTACCTGGTCCTCATCGTCGCCACCATCGTCGCGCTGTTCCCGTTGTACTGGACGGTCGTCGGGGCCTCCCGGTCCAACGCCGAGATCTCGCGCACGCCACCACCGCTCGTTCCCGGCGGGAACCTCGGGCACAACATCTCTCTCGCCATGAAGCAAGTGAACATGTTCCAGGCGCTGGGCAACTCGCTCGTCGTGTCGAGCTCCATCGCGCTGGGGACGGTCTTCTTCTGCACGTTGGCGGGATTCGCGTTCGCCAAGCTGCGGTTCAAAGGCTCCACCGTCCTGCTGGTGATCGTCCTCGCCACGATCATGGTTCCGGCCCAGCTCGGCGTCGTCCCGCTGTTCATGCTCATCGCCAAGCTGCACTGGGGCAACCACCTGCAGGCAGTGATCTTCCCGACGTTCGTCAGCGCGTTCGGCGTTGTCTACATGCGCCAGTACCTCACCCAGGCGCTGCCCACCGAGCTGATCGAAGCCGCGGTCGTCGACGGTGCGTCGACCTTCCGCATCTTTCGGTCGATCGTGCTCCCGATGGCCCGACCGGCGATGGCGGTGCTGGGGATGATCACGTTCCTGACGGCGTGGAACGACTTCTTCTGGCCGATCATCGCGCTCAGCACCCAGAACCCCACCGTCCAGGTAGCGCTGAACAACCTGGGGAACGGCTATGTCCCTGACCAGTCAGTCATCTTCGCGGGAACCCTGGTCGGCACCGTCCCGGTGCTGGTCGTCTTCGCACTTCTCGGCAGGCAGATCGTAGGAGGAATCATGCACGGAGCGTTGAAGGGATGACCGCTGCCGAGGAGCTCACCGGCCCGGGGGCCGGCGCCAGTGCGCTGGTGTTCCCGAACGGCTTCGTCTGGGGAGCGGCCACCGCTGCCTATCAGGTGGAGGGGGCGGTGGCCGAGGACGGGCGCGGCCCATCGATCTGGGACACGTTCAGCCACACTCCTGGCAAGGTCGCGGGCGGCGACACCGGTGACGTGGCGGTCGACCAGTACCACCGCTACCCCCAGGACGTCGCCATCATGGCCGAGCTGGGACTGGATGCGTACCGGTTCTCCGTGGCGTGGTCCCGCGTCGTGCCGGGGGGTCAGGGCCCGGTGAACAGGCGGGGCCTGGACTACTACTCGCGGCTGGTCGATGAGCTGCTCGCCCACCAGATCCGACCGGTGCTCACGCTCTACCACTGGGACCTTCCTCAAGAGCTCGAGGACGCCGGCGGGTGGGCTGCGCGCGAGACCGCGGAGCGGTTCGCCGAGTACTCCGCCGTCGTGGCCCGCGCGCTGGGCGACCGGGTGGGCAGCTGGACCACGCTCAACGAGCCGTGGTGCTCGGCCTTCCTCGGGTACGCCTCCGGCGTGCATGCGCCCGGTCGTCGGGACGCCGCGGCGGCACTCGCCGCGGTACACCATCTGCTGCTGGGCCACGGCCGGGCGGTGGCCGCGCTGCGTGCCGAGCTGCCGTCCTCGGCGGAGGTAGGCATCACGCTCAACCTCGCGGCAGTGCGGTCCGTCACCAGTTCGACGCCGGACGCCGAGGCGGTCCGGCAGGTAGACGGTCTGGCGAACCGGCTGTTCCTCGACCCGCTGCTGCGTGGCCACTATCCGCAGGACGTGATCGCGGACCTGGCCGGCGTCACCGACTTCGGGTTCGTGCGCGACGGTGACCACGCTGTGATTGCCGCGCCGCTGGACACGCTCGGGGTGAACTACTACACGCCGATGCTGGTCGCCGCGTACGACGGGACCGGCGTTCGGCAGACCGCCGACGGACACGGTGCCGCGGCGGGGGACAGCTGGCCGGGTTGCGACCGTGTCCAGTTCCTCGCGCAGCCTGGTCCGTTCACCGCGATGGACTGGCGGATCGACGCCACGGGCCTGCGCGACCTGCTGCACAGGATCCACGCCGAACACCCCGGACTGCCGCTGGTGGTGACCGAGAACGGAGCGGCGTTCGACGACGTGGTCACCGGTGAGGGGGCCATCCACGACGAGGACCGCATCCGGTACCTGAGGCAGCACCTGGCGGTGGTGCACGACGCGCTGCGTGAGGGCATCGACGTGCGCGGGTACTTCCTGTGGTCATTGCTGGACAACTTCGAGTGGTCCCACGGCTACTCGAAGCGGTTCGGGATCGTGCACGTGGACCTGGCGACCCAACGCCGACTGCTCAAGGACAGCGCCCATTGGTACCGCGACGTGATCGCGGCGAACGGAGTGATGGCCTGAGAGATGTTGACATTGGGCACCGCTGGGCGGAGGCTGTTTCTAAGAGGAATATTAAGTATCTCTTAGAAGGGGAGCGTCATGTCCGTCATCTCGGCCCACGCGTCGTCCGAACACGGGGTCGCCGCAGCTGCCCAGCGATCCCGCACCGATCCCGCGTACGGCGCCTACCTGCTGTTGCGGATCGGCTTCACCGTCTTGCCGATCGCCTTTGGCATCGACAAGTTCTCCAACGTCCTGGTGCACTGGGACACCTACCTCGCGCCGTGGATCGATCGGCTCAGCCCGTGGTCGGCGCACCACACGATGTGGGTCGTCGGGGTCGTGGAGATCGTCGCCGGGCTCGCGGTCGCCATCAAGCCGCGCTACGCCGCCTACGTGGTGGCCGCCTGGCTTGCCGGGATCGTCATCAACCTGTTCACCTTCCCCGGCTTCTACGATGTCGCGCTGCGCGACTTCGGCCTGATGCTGGCCGCACTCACCCTTGCTCGCCTGGCCAGCGTGTACGACCCGGCGTGGGTGCGCAGCCCGCACCGGCGTTCGTAGGGCCGACAGCGGCCGCGGTTGCCCTTGACGCCTCGGTTTGCATGAGTGAGTGTTCACTCATGCAAGCCGACGTCGCAGCCGAGGTCGAAGGGGCGTCGCGCGCCGCGCGCCGTGCCACCCCGCTCCCAGCCGACGAGCGGCGCGCCGCCCTCGTCGCCGCAACGCTCCCGCTGGTTCGCACCCATGGCAGCGCGGTGAGCACGCGCCAGATCGCCCAGGCGGCCGGAGTCGCGGAGGGCACGATCTTCCGGGTCTTCGCCACCAAGGACGAGCTGGTGAACGCGGCCCTCGCCGAGGCGTTCAACCCCGCGCACGTCGCGGGCGACCTGGTCACGGTCGACCGCTCCCTTCCGGTGGACGAGCGCCTCGTCGCCGCCACCGAGATCATGCAGAGGCGGCTGACCGGCCTGTTCCACTTGATGGACGCGTTCGGGATGAGGCGTCTGGCAGGCGACCCGGACGCCGAGCGCGCTCGCGCGGACCGAGCCGCGAGCCAGGCGGTCGTCCAAGCGGCGCTGACCCAGCTCATCGAGCCCGACCGCGAGGTGTTGCGCTGCGAACCGGCCGAGGTGGCCCGACGCCTGCGGTTGCTGACCTTTGCCGGCAGCCACCCGGGTATCACCGGAGGCAACCCGCTGACCCCGACCGAGATCGTCTCCACGCTGCTCGACGGACTGAGGCGCCGCGACGGGGATCAGCCATGTTGATGCGGCTGCTGCGCACCCACCTGAGGCCCTACGCGCGTCCGCTCGCCGCCGTCGTTGCGCTGCAGCTGGTCGCCACGATGGCGGCGCTCTACCTTCCCAGCCTCAACGCCGACATCATCGACAACGGCGTGGTCACCGGCAACACCGGCTACATCGTGACCACCGGCGGAGTGATGCTCGCCGTGACGCTGGTGCAGATCGTGTGCTCGATCACGGCGGTCTACTTCGGGGCGCGGACCGCGATGGGGTTCGGCCGGGACCTGCGAGGGGCGATCTTCCACACTGTCGGCACGTTCTCCGCGCGTGAGGTCAACCAGTTCGGGGCACCGTCGCTGATCACCCGCAACACCAACGACGTGCAGCAGGTCCAGATGCTGGTGCTCATGTCCTGCACGATGCTCGTCGCTGCGCCGATCATGTGCATCGGCGGTGTGATCATGGCGCTGCGTGAGGACGTCGGGTTGTCCTGGCTCATGGTCGTCAGCGTCCCCGCGCTGGTGGTGTCGATCGGCCTGATCATCTCGCGGATGGTCCCGCAGTTCCGCGCCATGCAGCGGCGCATCGACGTCGTCAACAAGGTGCTGCGCGAGCAGATCACCGGTATCCGCGTCGTGCGGGCCTTCGTCCGGGAGCGGCACGAGACCGCGCGGTTCGCCGGTGCGAACGCGGACGTGACCGACACTGCGCTGCGGGCGGGGCGGCTGATGGCGCTGATCTTCCCCACCGTCATGCTGATCCTCAACGTTTCCAGCGTCGCGGTGCTGTGGTTCGGAGCCGCCCGCGTGGACAGCGGCCAGATGCAGATCGGCGCGCTGACGGCCTTCCTCAGCTACCTCATGCAGATCCTCATGTCCGTCATGATGGCGACCTTCATGGTGATCATGATTCCGCGCGCCGCGGTCTGCGCCGACCGGATCGGTGAGGTCCTGGCCACCCGCTCCTCCGTCGTGCCGCCGGAGCAGCCGGTCCGGCACGTGTCGGTGCGCGGGTTGCTGGAGCTGCGCGACGTGGAGTTCCACTACCCCGGCGCGGCGGAGCCGGTGCTGAACGGGATCTCCTTCCGTGCCAGCGCCGGCCAGACCACGGCCATCATCGGCAGTACCGGGGCAGGCAAGACGACGTTGCTCTCGCTGGTCCCGCGGCTCTTCGACGTCACGTCCGGCATGGTCGCGGTCGACGGTGTCGATGTCCGGCAGCTCGATCCCGACGTGCTGTGGAGCCGGATAGGGCTCGTGCCGCAGAAGCCCTACCTGTTCTCCGGGACGGTGGCCAGCAACCTGCGGTACGGCAATCCTGCGGCCACCGACGACGAGCTGTGGGACGCGCTCGAGGTGGCGCAGGCGCGCGACTTCGTCTCTGCGATGCCCGACGGACTGGACGCGCCCATCGCCCAAGGCGGCACGAACGTGTCGGGGGGCCAGCGCCAACGCCTGGCCATCGCGCGGGCACTGGTGCGCGAGCCGGAGATCTTCCTGTTCGATGACTCGTTCTCGGCCCTGGACCTGGCCACCGACGCCCGGCTGCGCGCCGCGCTGCGACCTCGCACCGCCCACGCGACCGTGGTCATCGTCGCCCAGCGGGTGTCGACCATCATCGACGCCGACCAGATCATCGTCCTGGACGACGGCACCATCGTCGGCCTGGGCACCCATGAGCAACTGCTGGAGACCTGCCCGACCTACGTCGAGATCGTCGAGTCGCAGCTCGCGGCCCAGGACGTGGCATGAGCGAGCGCACGTCCGCGCCCGCCAGGCCGCGCCCGCCCGCAGGGGGCTTCGGGCGCGGCCCGTTCGGCGGCGCCGGGATGCCGGCAGAGAAGGCGATGAGTTTCGGGCCCTCAGCCCGCCGGCTGGTCGGCCGGCTGCGGCCGCGAGCGCCGGCGGATCTTCGCGGTCATCGCCCTCGGCGTGACGAGCGTGTCCTTCAGCGTCCTCGGGCCCAAGCTCCTCGGTCATGCCACCGACATCATCTTCTCTGGCGTGATCGGTCGCCGGCTGCCGGCCGGCACCTCTACCGCGCAGGCGGCGGCCGATGCCCGCGCGGCCGGCGACGACAACTTCGCCGACCTGATCGCGCGGATGCACGTCGTCCCGGGCACCGGCATCGACTTCACCGCGCTCGCCCACGTGCTCGCCCTGGTGGTCGTGCTCTACGCCATCGCCTCGGTGTTCGGCTGGCTGCAGGGCTACCTGCTCAACGACGCGGTGCAGCGCACGGTGTTCGCGCATGCGCTCCGACGTCGAGGACAAGCTCAACCGCCTGCCGCTGCGGTACTTCGACGCCCAGCCACGCGGTGAGCTGTTGAGCCGGGTCACCAACGACATCGACAACGTGTCCCAGACTCTGCAGCAGACCATGAGCCAGCTGCTCACGTCGCTGCTCACCGTGGTCGGTGTGCTCACGTTGATGTTCATCATCTCGCCGCTGCTCGCGGTTATCGCGTTGGTGGCGGTGCCGCTGTCGATCGTCGTCACCACCCAGATCGCCAAGCGCTCGCAGAAGCTGTTCGTCGCCCAGTGGACTCACACCGGCGCGCTGAACGCCCAGGTCGAGGAAGCCTTCTCCGGCCACGAGCTGGTCACCGTCTTCGGCCGACGGAGCGAGGTGGAGCAGGCGTTCGGCGCGAAGAACGAGGAGCTGTTCAAGGCCAGCTTCGGTGCGCAGTTCGTCTCCGGGATCATCATGCCGTCGATGATGTTCATCGGGAACCTCAGCTACGTCGCGATCGCGGTCATCGGCGGGCTGCGGGTGGCGACCGGGGCGATGAGCCTGGGCGACGTTCAGGCCTTCATCCAGTACTCCCGCCAGTTCACCCAGCCGCTGACGCAGATCGCCTCGATGGCCAACCTGCTGCAGTCCGGCGTGGCGTCGGCCGAGCGCGTCTTCGAGCTGCTCGACGCAGACGAGGAGGTCCCGGACCCGGTCGAGCCAGCGACGGTGCGCGACCGGCGAGGGCGCGTCGAGCTCGAGCACGTGTCCTTCCGGTACGCAGCCCGACGCCCCGCTCATCGACGACCTGTCTCTGGTCGCCGAGCCGGGGCACACGGTGGCGATCGTCGGCCCGACCGGCGCAGGCAAGACCACCCTGGTCAACCTGGTGATGCGGTTCTACGAGCTCGACGCCGGGCGGATCACCCTGGACGGCATCGACATCACCGCCATGCGCCGCGAGGACCTGCGCTCCCAGATCGGCATGGTGCTGCAGGACGCCTGGCTGTTCGGCGGGACGATCCGCGACAACATCGGCTACGGCGACCCGTCCGCCGGCGAAGAACAGATCCTCGCCGCCGCCCAGGCGTCATTCGTCGACCGGTTCGTGCGGAGCCTCCCGGACGGCTACGACACGGTCATCGATGAGGAGGCAAGCAACGTCAGCGCAGGGGAGCGGCAGCTGATCACGATTGCCCGGGCCTTCCTGGCCAACCCGGCGCTGCTGATCCTCGACGAGGCGACCAGCTCGGTGGACACCCGCACCGAGGTCCTGGTGCAGCACGCGATGGCGGCCCTACGGTCGGACCGCACCAGCTTCGTCATCGCGCACCGGCTCTCGACGATCCGCGACGCCGACCTGATCCTGGTGATGGACGCCGGGCGCATCGTCGAGCAGGGCACCCACGATGAGCTGCTCGCCGCCCAGGGTGCGTACTACCAGCTGTACGCCGCGCAGTTCCGGGGCGGGGCAGTCGGGGACGACGCCCCGGCCGTGGTCGGCTGAGCAGTCGCTGGAGCAGCCGGCCACCGGGCGAGCCCTCAGTCCGCCTGGCCGAGCCGATCAGCCTTGGCCGAGCCGCTTCATGGTCTCCTTGAGGAATGCGATCGCGGCGTCCGGGGTGCCCCTGGCGTCGGTACCGTCCCAGATGCTCACGACCACCATCCCGTTGCCGGCCAGCGCGCCGGCATCCCAGCCGCCGATCCCCGGGGCGGCGTACGCCTCGTCCCCGATCCCGGTCAGCTTTTGGTAATCGTCATCGGCGCTCGGCGGCGACCAGTAGTCCGCGGGGAGCTCCTGGATCGAGGCGTAGCCGTCGCCGTCCTTCATGACCCACTGGCATTGCGTGTCGAGCGGTCCGCCGACCGACCCGTCAGCTGCCTTCGTGCCGAGCACCTTCGACATCTCCGCCGTGGTGAACAGGGCACACAGCTGGGCGCCGAAGGAGCCCTTGTCGGCGGTGCCGCCCGTACCCGGAAGGCTCGGGGTGCCGGCCGTACCCGGACGTGGTCGGACTGTCGGCTGCACCCGGCGTGCTCGTGACGATCGCGCCTAGATCAATCGGTTGCTTCTTCGACCCACCGCAGCCGGCGAGCGCCACGGCGAGGCAGCAGACGAGCCCGACGGCTCGCCACGACGGCGACGGGAGGCGTCGGGTGCGAGCGGGGGCAGAGTGGTTGCTCATCGAGGCACGCCTTTCAGCGGAGAGTGGCTCAGTTCAGGGAGAAGCGGCTGGGGTCGATCTTGCAGAAGGTGCCCACCCGCATGGCGGCACCTGGGAAGTCCTTGGTGGCGACCTCATTGCCAATGACCGCTGCCACGGTCTGGTTGGCAATCAGCGTGTAGATGTCGCCCATCACTGTGACGTCGCTTGCCAGCGATGGTGGAGCCAGCGGCTGCATCGCGGCGAGCTGCCGTGCGATCTCGCCCGCCCACTCGGAACTCAGCATGGTGCCCTGGTGGTCGTACGCCCACTGGACCATCTCGCCGTACCGCTTGCAGAAGTCGCCGTCGGTCGGTGATGCCGACGGCGGCGATGGCGTCGCGCTCGGCTCGGGGGCGCCGTGGTGCTTGACGACGACGACGCCGGTCCCGGACAGCATGAAGACGCCACCGACGAGGTTCTCCACCTCGCTGCGCAGGCGCTTCACCGTCGGGTCGAGAATCTCGCCCAGCTTCGCATCGGCGAGGTTCCGCAGGTCCGCCTGCGGAATCTTCGACAGGATCTGGCCTCGCACACCGGCGATCTGACCTTGGGCGAAGTCGAGGAAGGTACCGAGCTCCTTGCGCGGGATGTCGATCCGCAGTGCGGCGACATCGAAGCGCGGTTCGCCCTTGGTCGCCTGCTCCTGCGACTCTCGACCGGTAGCGAAGGTGAGGTGCGCGCTGCGGTCGCTGCGTACCTGGGTCTCCAGCGGTCCGGGAGCGATGAGGCCCTCGTTGTCCAGGACCACCCACGTCGCCTTCCCGCCGACGACGATCAGCTCCGGCAGGTCGGCGCCGGACACCTTCGCGCAGTCCTTGAGGGCGGCCGGCCAGTCGCCGGTGAGCGACTTCGCGGTGGCGACGAAGTCACCCTTGATGTCGGCCTCGGCGTCGACCGCGAACCGGTAGGTGTCGGTGGTGGTCGCGCCTGGGTCGAGCGTCACCGTGAGCTCCTGGTCCTTCAGGTACGACACCACGGTCGTCGCCACCCCGAGTGCTCCGATGGCGATGCGCATGACCTCGAAGACCGGCGCGGTCAGCGTGTCGACGATTCCGGAGACGATGCCCTGGGCCAGGCTGACGGCGGTGTCCCAGGCGGTGGCGAGGACGGTCACGATGGTGCCGAAGAAGCCGCCGTTCCGCGGAACCGTGAGGTGCAGCGCGTCGAACAGACCCTTGATCGTGGAAGCCAGGAAGTCGGTGACCGCTGAGCACGGGCCGCCGTCCGCCGGGGCCATCATGGCCACCGGCACCATCGCCACCCGCGCGGGCGCGCCCAGGGCCGAGCCCGTCGCACTCGGATCTGGTTCGCCTGACGCCGTGGCCGCGGCATCGACGGCGCTCGCCGCGTCCGCGACGAACATGGCGAGGATCGCGGTGGGGAACACGAGGCTCGGCGCGTGCTTCCAGTCCCGGGTCCCCATGAGCCGGGACGCGGCGGTCGCGGTGGGTGTCTGGGGGTTGGAGATCCACCCGGCCAGCAGGTAGCTCATCGGCGGCGCGTCGGCCGGCATCGGCGCGACGTCATCGATGTCGCTGCCCAGGATGCCGCCGCCGCTCGCCTGCTCGGCGAGCATCCGGTCGGCCTGGACCTGGGTGATCAGGAACTGACCGTGGGTCGGTTCGACGGCGTCGGCCTCGCTGGCGACGACGAGAACGCCGGCGGCGCGCAGGTCGTCGAGCGTTGCCGATGCACCGGGCGACGGCGGCGGGGCACCTCGCGAGGAACCCCGCGACGAGCATCCGGCGAGAAGGACCGCCACGACCACGGCGACGGCGACCACACGGACCGGGCCGCGTGACCTGGGGTGTCCGACGCTGGTCATCTCTGGGGCTCATCGGACTGACGGCCGAATAGCTGCACCACGGGCTGTGCCTCCCCGGTCGGTTAGACACCGCCTAGTGAATAGGTCGATAGTGTTGTTCGTGATGAAGGAAGTCAAGGACCGCAAGCCTGGTCGCCGCTACCGGTCGCCGCTTCGGGACGAGGGCGCACGTCGCACACGCCAGGCGATCACCGCAGCGGCGAGCGAGCTGTTCGGTGCCGACGGGTACACCGCGACCTCACTGGCTGACATCGCCGTTCGCGCAGGTGTCGCCCGCCCCACCGTGTTCGCCGCCTTCGGCTCCAAGGCGGCCCTGCTGCGCCAAGTCGTCGATGAGGCACTCGCCGGTGACGACGAGCCCCTGCCTGTCGCCGAACGGTCGTGGTTCGCCCCGGTCTGGGAAGCCACCACTCAAGACGCGGTCCTCGATGCGTACGCCGAGGTCTGCACCCAGATCGGCGCTCGTTCGGCCCGGGTCTTCGAGACGGTCCGCCGGGCGGCCGACGCCTCGCCGGACGTTCGTGAGCTCTGGGACGCGCATCTGAGCAACCGCCGCGTCGGCGCCCACCGGGTGACCTTGCGCGTTCGCTCCATGGGCCGACTGCGGCGAGGTCTCGACGTCGAGAAGGCCGGCGACATCCTGTGGGTCTTCAACGACCCGTCCCTCTACGACGCGCTGGTGCTGCGCTCGGGCTGGACCCAGACGCAGTTCCGTACCTGGTTGGCGGCCCAGATGCGCCAGTCGCTCCTGCCCGGCTAGATCAGGCCCTTGGACTTCAGGTAGGCCGTGGCCACGGCTGCCGGCGTCATCCTGTCAATGTCGACCTGCTTGTTGAGTGCGGCAAGGTCCGCGGTCGTCAAGGTGGCCGAGAGCTTGTTCAAGGCGGTGCGCATGTCCGGCTTCAGCGCTTTCGTGTTGAACACGGGCACGAGGTTGTCGGCGTTCTGCAGGTGCAGGTCGTCGGTGAGCACGACGAGGTCGAAGTCGCCGACCGTTGCGTCGGTCGTCGCGACCTCGGCGAGCTCATCGGTGCCGTTCTGCACCGCTTTCTTGCCCTGGATCGTGTCGAAGCCGAGCCGGTCGATGCCCTTGACCTTGATGCCGTAGACCTTTTCCAGGCCCGGCTGGCAGAACGGGCGGGTAGCGCACTCAGGCGGCCCGGCGATGGTGACGGCCTGACCGGACTTGCCGAGGTCGCTCAACGTGGTCAGGTTGTGCTTCGCGGCGTACGTCTTGCTCACCGCGAATGCGTTCTGGTCCACCGCGGACGACGGCGTCAGCACGGTGAGACCGAGCTTGGCGGCGAGCGGGGTCATCGCGGCGATCGTCTTGTCCAGGTCGGGTGAGCCGACGTTGCCCTCGGACTTGTTGTTCACCAGGGCGTCCAGCTGGTTCGCGTAGGTCGCCGCGTACTCGGGCACCACGCTGATCTGCCCCGACTGCAGCGAGGACTGGAAGATCTCCGACGACGCCACCGAGATGATCGACGTGGAGTAGCCCAGCTTGGCCAACACCTGGGCATACATGTTGCTGAGAACTTCACTCTCGGTGAAGCCGGCGTTGCCGACCACCACCGCACCCTTGCTCGACGACGAGCTCGACGAGCCGCAGGCGGCGGTCGCCAGCAGAAGGACCGTGAGCCCGGCAGCCAGGACGGGGCGGATTCGCATCATGAGGAGGTCACCTTCTGTGTCCCGCGCCCAAGGCGCGCGTGTCCGGTCGGCGTCGACGTCCGTCGAGCCGTTGTACCCCCGGTGCGGCCGGTGAACCGCCGCGTCGGGTCGATCCGCCTGGCGGCCAGCGCCAGCAAGCCGTCCAGCACGAGCGCGAGGATGGCCACCAGTAGCGCGCCGGCGAGCAGCGGGCCGTACTGGTGCTGGCTGAACCCGTCGAGCACCAGGCGACCGAGACCACCGCCGCCAATGTAGGCGGCGATCGTGGCGGTCGCCACCACCTGCACCACGGCGATCCGCAGTCCGGCCAGCAGCAGCGGCGCGGCCAGCGGCAGCTCGACGCGGCGCAGCAGCTGCGGGCCGGACATGCCCATGCCGCGCGCCGCCTCCACGACATCGGTCTCGACGCTGCGCACCCCGACGTAGGCGTTGGTGAGCAGCGGGGCGGCGGCGAACAGCGTGAGCGCGGCGACGATCTCGACGTTCCGGTGTTCGCCGAACAGGATGTAGAAGAGCACCAGAACGGCGAACGTCGGCACAGCGCGGCCCGCGTTGGCCACGTTGACAGCCCAGGTGCCCCCGCGCCGCAGGTGGCCTAGCCACAGGCCCACCGGCAGTGCCAGGACGCAGGCGAGGACGGTGGCGATCACCGTGAGCTCGAGATGCTCCAGCAGGCGGGCCGGCATGCCGTTCGGGCCCCGCCAGCTCTGGGCGGTGGTGAGGTACTGGCCGAGCAGGTGCAGGTAGTTCATCGCAGCGACCTCCGCCACGGCACGAGCAGTCGCTCCACGCCGACCAGAAGGAGGTCGGCGACGACGGCCAGCAGCACGCACAGCACGGAGGCGGTCAGCACTTCGGCGCGGAAGAAGCTGCCGATCGCGTCGAAGATGAGGTTGCCGAGGCCGCCGTGGTCGATGACCGCGCCGACGGTGACCAGCGCGATGGTGGAGACCGTGGCCACGCGAAGGCCGGCCATGATGGCGGGCACCGCCATCGGCAGCTCGACGCGCAGCAGCAGCCGCATCCGGCCGAAACCCATGCCCACGGCTGCCTCGGTCACCTCGTCGGGGACGGAGTCCAGGCCGGCCAGCGTGTTGCGGACCAGGATCACCAGCGAGTACAGGACGAGACCGACGAGGACGGTCGCGTTGGACAACCCGGTGAACGGCACGAGAAGGGCGAACAACGCGAGTGAGGGGACTGTGTAGACCACGTTCGCCGCGCCTAGTACCCACTTTTCGGTGGTGCGCCAGCGCCGGACGAGCACCGCGGCCGGCAGCGCGATCGCCAGCCCGATCCCGACCGATACCACGGTGAGTAGCACGTGCTGACGCAGCGCGGCCTCGATCTCGCCGGCACGTGATGTCAGGTACTCCCCGCACACCCAGGTGTTGCGCACCAGGCAGCTAGCGGCGGGCGTCACCCGTCCACTATGAACTGCCCCCGGCACCGGCGGTACCCCAGTACTGACGATGGGTAGGTTCTGCCGACAGCATCGGAGGGAGATGCCCCATGCCCGACAGCGACCCCCAGCCCGACGCGACGTACGACGTCATCGTTGTCGGAGGCGGGTCCACCGGGGAGAACGTGGCGGAACGAGCGGCGGCCGGCGGGCTCGCGGTGGTGGTGGTGGAGGCCGAGCTGGTCGGCGGCGACTGTTCCTACTGGGCCTGCATGCCCAGCAAGGCGCTGCTGCGACCGGGAGCCGCGCTGAGTGCCGCGCAGGCGCCGTGGACGGCTCGCGCCAGGCGGCGACCGGGACGCTCGACGCCCGCGGCGGTGCTGGCCCGCCGTGACTCCTTCACGTCGCACTGGCACGACGACGGACAGGTGGAGTGGCTCTCCGGCAAGGGGATTGGGCTGGTACGCGGGAAGGGGCGACTTGTCGGCGAACGAGAGGTTGAGGTCGCCGACGCCGCCGGCACCCAGACTGTGCTCCACGCCCGGCACGCGGTCGCGCTGTGCACCGGCAGTCGGGCGATGGTCCCGCCAATCCCGGGTCTGGCGGACGCGCGAGCGTGGACGTCCCATGAAGCGACGAGCGCGCAGAAGGTGCCGAGGCATCTGGTGGTGATCGGCGGCGGCGTCGTCGGGTGCGAGATGGCGACCGCGTGGCGCTCCCTTGGCGCGGACGTCACCATGGTGGTGCACGACGATGCCCTGCTGACGCGCACCGAGCCGTTCGCCGGCGAGCTGGTGCGCCAGAGCCTGGAGAAGGCGGGCGTGCAGGTGCGAACCGGGCGAGATGCGACGTCGGTTCACCGGGACGGCGACCAGGTCACGGTCGGTCTGGACGATGGGACCGAGGTCGTCGGCGACGAGGTGCTTCTCGCCGTGGGTCGGGCGCCGCGGACCGACGACCTCGGCCTGGAGGCCGTGGGCCTGGCGTCCGGCGGGTGGCTCGACGTCGACGACAGCTGCCAGGTCGCGGCAGTGGCCGGGGGTTGGCTGTACGCGGCGGGTGATGTGAACCACCGCGCGTTGCTCACCCACATGGGCAAGTACCAGGGCCGCGTCTGCGGGGACGTCATCGCCGCTCGCGCTCGGGGTGAGGAGCTGGACACGAAACGCTGGGGTCGCCACGTGGCCAGCGCCGATACCGGCGCGGTGCCGCAGGTCATCTTCACCGACCCGGAGGTGGCCGCGGTCGGGCTCACCGAGGCCGAAGCGCTGGCCAAGGGTCTTCCGGTGCGCGCGGTGCAGTACGAACTGGGCGACGTCGCTGGTGCCTCGCTGTACGCCGACGGCTACACCGGCACGGCCAACGTGGTCGTCGACACGCAGCGGCGGGTCCTCGTCGGCTGCACGCTCGTCGGGCCCGGCGTCGGCGAGCTGCTGCATGCGGCTACCGTGGCGGTCGTGGGCGAGGTGCCGCTCGAACGGCTCTGGCACGCCGTACCGTCATACCCGACGATGAGCGAGATCTGGCTGCGGCTGTGGGAGACCTATGGGCTTTGACGCCCCGGACGCCGCCTCCGGCGCGGATCCGATGATCCGGCTGGACGGTGTCGGCAAGCGTTACCCGGACGGCACCGTCGCTGTCGGTTCGCTCGACCTGTCGGTGGACCGCGGCGAGTTGGTGGTGCTGGTCGGGCCGTCAGGCTGCGGCAAGACCACCACGCTGAAGATGGTGAACCGGCTGGTCGAGCCGACCAGCGGCCGGATCTTCCTCGACGGTGCGGACATCACCCGCGCCGACCCGGTCCAGCTGCGGCGGCGCATCGGCTACGTCATCCAGCAGGTCGGCTTGTTCCCGCACCAGACGGTGAGCGCCAACGTCGCCACCGTGCCACACCTGCTCGGCTGGCCCAGGCGCAAGGCGGCCGCGCGCACCGAGGAGCTGCTGCTTCTGGTCGGGCTGGACCCGGCCCTGCACGGACCGCGGTACCCGCACCAGCTGTCCGGTGGCGAGCGCCAGCGGGTCGGGGTGGCGCGGGCACTCGCCGCCGACCCGCCGGTGCTGCTCATGGACGAGCCGTTCGGCGCGGTCGACCCGATCGCCCGGGTGCGGCTGCAGGAGGAGTTCCTGCGGCCTGCAGGCCCAGCTGCGCAAGACGGTGGTACTCGTCACCCATGACATCGAGGAGGCGGTCAAGCTCGGCGACCGCATCGCGGTGCTGGGCAAGGGTGGCCACCTCGAGCAGTTCGACACCCCAGCGGCGGTGCTCGGCCAGCCCGCCTCCCCGCTCGTCGCGGAGCTGGTCGGTGCCGACCGGGGCCTCAAGCGGCTCAGCGTCACCGGCATCGATCCGGGCGATCTCGAGACACCGCCGGTGGTCCACCTGCACGAGGAGATGGTCCACGCGCACGAGGTCATCGCAGCGGCCGGGACGCGGTGGGCAGTCGTCCTGGACGGCATGGGCCGCCTGCACGGCTGGGTGGCCGGTGAGACCGCCGACCCTGCGTTCAGCGCGGACGGTACCGTCGCCGCCCACGCCCGCCGGTTCGACGCCTGGGTGCCGGTCACGGCGACCCTCAAGGAGGCGTTCGCGGTGATGCTGCAGCACGACGCGGGCTGGGTGGCGGTGCTCGACGGTGACCGGTACATCGGCGTGCTGACCCCCGCGTCGCTCCACCTCGCGCTTCGGCGCTCGGTGGAGTCCGGCGAGACGCCGGAGTCGCTGCCGTTGCGCTGAAGCGGTTGGCTAACGGGCGTCGAGCACGCCCCAACCGGTGAGCGCACCGACGAGCCCATCGGTGAGGGGAAAGGAGCCGAGCTCGGCGGGCGCCACCCACCGTGCGTCCGCCGCATCGTCCCCGGCTCGCAGGTCGCCGTCGACGATCTCCACCGCGAAGTCGGCGATCGAGTAGACGACGCCGCCCGGACCGGGCCGTTCGACCACTCCCAGGAGCCGGTCGACCCGCACCCGCAGCCCGGTCTCCTCGGCGACCTCGCGCACCACGGCGTCGGCGTCGCTCTCACCGGCTTCGACCCGTCCGCCGGGCACCGACCACTTGCCCGCGTCGGGTGGGTGGCCTCGGCGCACCAACAGCAGGCCACGCGCGGACACCGCGACGCCACCGACGCACCGCACCCTCGGCGCCGCAGCGGGCGCCGGGCCTGCAGCGCGCGGTGCGTCGTCGAGTGGCATGGCGCCAGCCTAAGGTCGGCTGCGCGATCTCCGCGGCGGGTAGCCTCTTCACGCTTCGCCCGTCGCTTTTGTGGAGGCCTGTCGCGTTGAGGATCGACCTGCACGTGCACAGCACCGCGAGCGACGGAACCGACGCCCCCGCCGCGCTCGTGCCGCTGGCCGTCGCCGCGGGCCTGGACGTCATCGCGCTCACCGACCACGACACGGTGGCCGGGCACGCGGAGGCGATCGATGCGCTGGGCGGCACCGATCTCACGCTGGTGCCGGGTGCTGAGCTCTCGTGCGCCATGGGCGGGGTGACGCTGCACCTGCTCGGCTACCTGTTCGACCCCAGCCACCCGGAGCTGGCCCACGAGCTGGCGCTGCTGCGTGGTGACCGGGTGCGCCGGGCACGGACGATGGTCGAGCGGCTGGTGGCGCTCGGCGTCGACATCACGTGGGACCAGGTCGAGGCGATCGCGGCCGGTGGCGCCGTCGGGCGCCCGCACGTCGCCCGCGCGATGATCAACGCTGGTGTGGTGCCGGACGTGTCCGCTGCGTTCACCCCGGAATGGATCGGCAACACCGGACGGGCGTACGTCGAGAAGTATTCGCTCGACCCGTTGCGCGCCATCGCGCTGGTGCGTGCGGCCGGCGGGGTGACCGTCTTCGCCCACCCGGGGGCGGTGGGCCGCGGCGCCGTCGTCGGCGACGACGTCATCGCGGCGATGGCCGCGGCCGGCCTGCACGGACTGGAGGTCGACCACCTGGATCACGACCAGGCGACCCGGTCGCACCTGCGGATGCTGGCCGGTGCGCTGGACCTGCTGGTGACCGGGTCGAGCGACTACCACGGTTCGGTGAAGACCAACCGTCTCGGCGCCGAGACGACGTCTAGGGGCGTCTACGAACAGCTTGTCGCGCAGGCGAGCGGGATGGAGCCGGTGCGCCGATGAACGGTTGGTTCGACGTCAAGCTCTTCGTCGAGGTCTTCGTGACGCTGTTCGTCATCATGGACCCGCCCGGCACCATCCCGTTGTTCCTGGCATTGACCGGCGGCCAGAGCGAGAAGACCCGGCAGCGCAGCGCGTTGCAGGCGGTGCTCGTGTCGCTGGTGGTCATCGTGGTCTTCGCGTTGTTCGGCCAGCAGATCCTGCACTACCTGGGCATCACCTTGCCGGCCTTGCAGGCGGCGGGCGGGTTGTTGCTGCTGCTCGTGGCGCTGGAGCTGCTCACCGGGCGGGCCGACGAACCGACGCCGACCAAGAACGTCAATGTGGCGCTGGTGCCCCTCGGTACCCCGTTGCTGGCCGGGCCCGGCGCGATCGTCGCCACCATCGTCTTCGCCCGCCAGGTGCACGCCTCGCATCAGGCGCTGGCGATCGCCGCTGGCATCCTCGCCGTCCACCTGGTGCTGTGGCTGACCATGCGCTACTCGGTCTTCATCATCAGGGTCATCCGGGACAGCGGTGTCCTGCTGATCACCCGCATCGCGGGTCTGCTGCTGTCCGCGATCGCGGTGCAGCTCGTCGCCAACGCGGTCAAGGCGTTCATCGAGGCCGGCTGACACGCTGACACGGACTGGGGCGTCGGAGGTGCGCCCCGTCTATGGTCGAGGCATGGCTGAGCTGAGAGTGCAGGGCGTCGTCGCCACGGCGAAGGGCGCGCGGGTGACCACCGAGACGATCATCGTCCCCGACCCGGGACCGGGCGAGGCACGGGTGCAGGTGCAGGCATGCGGGGTGTGCCACACCGACCTGCACTACCGGCAGGGCGCGATCGGGGACGGCTTCCCGTTCCTGCTCGGCCACGAGGCGGCGGGCATCGTCGAGTCCGTCGGACCAGACGTCACCGAGGTGGCGCCGGGTGACTACGTGATCCTCAACTGGCGGGCGGTCTGTGGCCAGTGCCGCTCCTGTCGCCGCGGCCGGCCCTGGTACTGCTTCAACACGCACAACGCCAGCCAGCCGATGACGCTGGAGGACGGTACGCCGCTGTCGCCCGCGCTCGGCATCGGCGCTTTCGCCGGCGCGACCCTGGTCGCCGCCGGCCAGTGCACCAAGGTCGACCCGGCGGTGCCGGCGAGCGTCGCGGGACTGCTGGGCTGTGGGGTGATGGCCGGGTTCGGGGCGGCGGTGAACACCGGAGGTGTGAGCCGGGGGGACACCGTCGCCGTCATCGGCTGCGGCGGGGTCGGCAATGCCGCGATCGCCGGGGCGTACCTCGCCGGGGCGCGGACGATCATCGCGGTGGACGTGGACGCCCGCAAGCTCGGCTGGGCCAAGGAGTTCGGCGCGACGCACACGGTCAACTCGACCACCTCCGACCCCGTCGAGGCGATCCGGAGCCTCACTGACACGTTCGGTGCGGACGTGGTCATCGACGCGGTCGGCATCCCGGCGACCTACCGCCAAGCGTTCGACGCCCGGGACCTCGCGGGCACCGTCGTGCTCGTCGGCGTACCGGACCCGACCGCGACCATCGAGCTGCCCCTCATCGAGGTGTTCGGGCGGGGCGGCTCGCTCAAGTCCTCCTGGTACGGCGACTGCCTGCCGTCTCGTGACTTCCCGATGCTCATCGACCTGCACCTGCAGGGTCGCTTCCCGCTCGACCGCTTCGTCTCTGAGATCATCACCCTGGCCGACGTGGAGTCGGCGTTCGACAAGATGCAGCGCGGGGACGTGCTGAGATCGGTGGTAGTTCTGTGAGTGCCCGCATCGAGCAGGTCGTCACCTCCGGGGTCTTCTCCCTGGACGGCGAGGACTTCGAGGTCGAGAACAACGTCTGGATCGTCGGCGACGACGACGAGGTCGTCATCATCGACGCGGCTCATGACGCCGAGGAGATCCTGGCGGCGGTGGGGGACCGCGAGGTGCTCGCCGTCATCTGCACCCACGGGCACAACGACCACATCAACGCGGCGGTGGACATCGGCGACGACCGGGAGGCCGGGATCGCCCTGCACCCAGCGGATGCAGCGTTCTGGCACGAGGTCTACGCCGACGACGAGCCGGACATCGACCTCGAGGACGGCGGAGTGTTCGAGGTGGCGGGCACCCGGCTGGAGATCATCCACACGCCGGGCCACTCCCCAGGAGGCGTCAGCGTCTACGCGCCCGACCTCGGCGTGGTGTTCAGCGGCGACACCCTGTTCAAGGGTGGCCCTGGCGCGACCGGCCGTCGTGGCTCGGACTTCGCGACGATCCTGGCGTCGATCGGCGAGCGGCTGCTCGACCTGCCGCCCACCACGCGGGTGCTGCCGGGCCACGGTGAGGAGACCACGGTCGGAGCCGAGGCACGCGACTTCGACACCTGGGTGACGCGCGGGTACTGACCGCGCCCGTCCGACCGCCACATGCAGGCGTTCCCACATCAAGGCGTCCGGCTGCGCGTGCGCCATAGCGCTCGTTCAGCCGGACGCGACGTGGTGCGAAGGCGGCCGGTCTACTCGGCGGCTGTCGGGGTGGACTGCGCGGCGCCGCCGGAGCGACCCCGGCCACCGCGTGAGCGCCGGCGACGCGGTGCGCCGGTGCCGGCCTCGCCAGCGGGCTCGGCGCCGCCGCTCGTGTGCGGCGCGGAACCGTCGCTGACCACTGCCGCAGCAGCGCCATCCGTCGGCTGACCCGCACGGGTGCGGCTGCGCGAGCGTGACCGCCGGGCCGGGCGCTCCTTGGGTGCAGCGTCCGCCGCTGCGCCGCGAGCCGGTCGCCCGCCCCCGTCGCCCGACTTCTTGCGACCGCCGGAGCTGTCGCTACGCGGGCGCCGACCGGTCTCGCCGAGGTCCTCGACCGTCTCAGCGCCTAGTCCCTCGCGGGTGCGCTGGACGCGGGGGAGCACGCCCTTGGCCGTGCGCGGGATGTCGAGCGCCTCGTAGAAGTGGTCGGAGGTGGAGTACGTCTCGGCCGGGTCCTCGAACGGCAGCCCGAGCGCCTTGTTGATGAGGCTCCACCGCGGCATGTCGTCCCAGTCCACGAACGTGACCGCGATGCCCGCGGCGCCGGCCCGGCCGGTACGACCGATCCGGTGCAGGTAGGGCTTCTCGTCCTCGGGGCACTGGTAGTTGACGACGTGCGTCACGCCCTCGACGTCGATGCCTCGGGCCGCCACGTCGGTGGCGACGAGCACGTCGATCTTGCCGCTGCGGAAGGCCCGCAGCGCCTGCTCGCGCTGACCCTGGCCGAGGTCGCCGTGCACCGCCGCCGCGGCGAAACCGCGCTCGGCGAGGTCGTCGGCGACCTTGGACGCGGTGCGCTTGGTCCGGCAGAACACCATGGTCAGGCCACGGCCCTCGGCCTGCAGCAGGCGGGCCAGCATCTCGACCTTGTCCATGGCGTGCGCGCGGAACACGTGCTGCACGGTGTTGCGGACGGTCGCCCCGGTGTCGTCAGGGTCGCTCGCGCGGATGTGCGTCGGCTGCTTCAGGTAGCGGCGAGCCAGGGTGATGATCTCGCCCGGCATGGTCGCCGAGAACAGCATCGTCTGGCGGTCGGGAGAGGTCAGCGAGACGATCTTCTCGACGTCGGGCAGGAAGCCCAGGTCGAGCATCTCGTCGGCCTCGTCGAGCACGAGCGTCTGCACTTCCTTGAGCTCCAGGTGACCCTGGCGAGCCAGGTCCAGGAGTCGTCCCGGCGTGCCGACGACGACGTCGATGCCGCCCCGGAGCGCCTCCACCTGCGGCTCGTAGGAGCGGCCGCCGTAGACGGCGAGGATGCGGATGTCGCGGAGCTTGCCGGCGATCGCCAGGTCGCTGGTGACCTGGACGCAGAGCTCACGGGTCGGGACGACGACGAGGGCCTGCGGGTTGCCGTCGCCGGGCACGGTGAGGCGCTGCAGCAGCGGGATGCCGAAGCCGAGGGTCTTGCCGGTCCCGGTCTTGGCCTGGCCGATGATGTCGTGGCCGTCCAGGGCCAGCGGCAAGGTCATGGCCTGGATGGGGAACGGCTCGGTGATGCCGACGGCCTCGAGGGCGTCGGCGGTCTCGGGGAGCACCCCGAGGTCGCGGAACGTTGTCAGAGCAATACCTCTCACAGGGCGGGGAGCACCGGGGTGAACCAGCGCTCGACCCGCGGGTCTGCCGCAACTGAAGAGCCGGACGAATACCCGGCCCGTTGCGGGTCAATACCACAGTCTAGCCCGAGTCCGGCTCCGGGCCGCGCACGCCGGTGCCGCCAGGGCGTGGCGCCCGCGTGCGGAGAGGTGTCGCACGCGGCGCCGCGTGCTTCCACGTAGTGCCCCAGGGCAGCGCTGGGCCCAGGCCGGGCTGGCTAGAGCGCGCCGAAACCGACCCGCCGCTCGACCTGCTCGCCGATCTCGACGTAGGTGATCTTGTCGACCGCGATGAGGACGCGCCGACCCTTGTCGTCCACCAGCTTGAGGCTGCCGCCGGCGGCGAGGGCGTCGGTGACGACCTGCTCCACCTCATCCGGGCTCTGACCGCTCTCCAGGACGATCTCGCGCGCCGCGTACTGCACGCCGATCTTGACCTCCACGCTGACCTCCGGATCGATCGTCCACCTGCCACCTGCAGGCTATCGGCTTGCGGGTTCACCCGGGTGCCGAAGGAATAAGCGGCCCGAAGGGTCGCTGAGTGGCCTTCCTATCCGTCAGGATGGGACATGGCGCTCACCGCCAGGTTTCGGCATGGCCTCAAGTCGCGGCCGTACTCTACCGACCTGACGGTAGGGGAGTACTGCGCCGTAGGTGCTCATGACCAGGAGCGGCCGTGACAGTCAGCGATCTGCGCGACGTCGTCGACGCGCTGCGTGACGTCCCCGGTGTCGCTGATGCCGCTATGGCACCAGACCCGGGTGGCATCGGCATGCTCAGGCTCGCTCTGGCTCCGGGCGTCGACGAGGTCGAGGTGGCCTCTCGGGTGGGCCAGCTGCTTCGCGAACGGTTCGGGCTTGGTGTCGACACCGACCGCATCCAGCTCGTGGAGGACACCGGCGCCGATGGCCACGACACCGAACAGGCCCCGCAACCGAGTGACGAGCGCGCCGCCCAGCCAAATGCGCGGATGGCGATCCGACGGATGCACATCGTGTCGTCGGGCCTGCAGGTCTCAGCGGAGATCACGCTGGGTCAGGGCGAGCGTCGCCGCCACCGGCCGCGCGGACGGTACCGCGACCCAGACCGGCGTGCAGCGGGCAGTGGCCAGTGCCACTCTTGCACGCGGTGGAGGAGCTGCTCGGCGACGCCGCGCGGTTCGAGCTGGAGTTCATCGAGGCCACGTTGACCGGCCATGACCGCACCGTCCTGGTGTCGGTCACGATGCTCACGGGCATGGGCAGCGAGCGGCTGACCGGCGTGGCGGGGATCCGGGACGACGTCCGGCAGGCGACGATCCGGGCGACGCTCGATGCGATCAATCGTCGGGTGGAGATGCTCGCCGGCTGAGCGGTCGGGAATGCCCGACGCCGTGGGAGCCTTGACATCACCAAGGGTTCCTCGCGTACCGGAGTTTGATGTGTCGTTGCCACCGCTCGTTCAGCCCGCTGCCGACCTCACCGTCGAGGAGGTCCGCCGCTACTCGCGTCACCTGATCATTCCCGAGGTGGCGATGGCGGGCCAGAAGCGCCTGAAGAACGCGCGGGTCCTCGCCGTCGGCGCGGGCGGCCTGGGTTCGCCGACGCTGCTGTACCTGGCGGCGGCCGGCGTCGGGACGCTCGGCATCATCGACTTCGACACGGTGGACGAGTCCAACCTGCAACGCCAGGTCATCCACGGCGTCAGCGACATCGGACGGTTGAAGGCCGAGTCGGCGCGGGACTCGATCAAGGAGATCAACCCGCTCGTCGACGTCGTGCTGCACACCGACCGGCTGGACACGTCGAACGTGATGGAGATCTTCGACGGCTACGACCTCATCGTCGACGGCACCGACAACTTCGCCACCCGCTACCTGGTCAACGACGCCTGCGTGCTGCTCGGCAAGCCGTACGTGTGGGGTTCCATCTACCGCTTCGACGGGCAGATCTCGGTCTTCTGGGCCGAGCACGGCCCGTGCTACCGGTGCCTGTACCCGGAGCCGCCGCCGCCCGGCATGGTGCCCTCGTGCGCCGAGGGTGGTGTGCTCGGGGTGCTCTGCGCCTCCGTCGGGTCTGTCCAGACCACCGAGGCGATCAAGCTGCTGACCGGGATCGGCGAGCCGCTGGTCGGCCGGCTGATGATCTACGACGCCCTGGACATGACCTACCGCGAGGTCAAGGTCCGCAAGGACCCGGAGTGCCCGATCTGCGGGAAGAACCCCACCATCACCGAGCTCATCGACTACGAGGCGTTCTGCGGCGCCGTGTCCGACGAGGCGCTCAAGGCCGCCCAGGGTTCGACCATCACGCCGCGCGAGCTGAAGGCCATGCAGGACAGCGGGCGAGACCATCGAGCTCATCGACGTGCGCGAGCCGGCCGAGTACGAGATCGTCGCGATCCCGGGCTCGGTGCTCATCCCCAAGGGTGAGTTCCTGTCCGGTGCCGCGCTGGAGCGGTTGCCGCAGGACAAGCAGGTCGTCCTGTACTGCAAGACCGGCGGCCGGTCGGCGGAGGTCCTCGCGCTCGTCAAGGACGCCGGCTTCTCCGATGCCGTGCACGTCGGGAGCGGCGTGGTCGGCTGGGTCAACCAGATCGAGCCTCACCTGCCGTCGTACTGACCGGCCCCCAGCGGTCAGATCGCTCGCTTGCGCTGCAGGACGGCGAACGCGCCCCAGCCGATCGGTGCGGGCAGCCAGAAGGTGCAGAGCCGGTAGACCAGCACGGCCGAGAGTGCGGTCTCACCGGCCAGTCCGGCGGCGACCAGCCCGGCGTACAACGCGCCCTCGACCGCGCCCAGCCCGCCGGGCGTCGGTACCGCTGATCCCAGAGCGCTACCGGCCAGGAAGACGATCGCGATGGTGAGGATCGACAGGTGGCCGCCGAACGCCCGGACGGAGGCGTCAAGGGTCAGTACGAAGCCCAGGGTGATGATCAGCGAACCGCCGAAGCCCATCAGCAGCCGCGTGGGCCTCTGCAGGGTGTCGAGCAGCGTGGGTAGCACCCGGCGCGCCGTCGGCTGGATCCGGCTGAGCAGGAACTTGCGGCTTGGCCGGATCGCGAGGGCGACGAGGAGCAGGGTGGCCGCGACTGCGGCGAGCAGCAGCACCGGGAAGGGAACGGCGGGGATGGCGCCGCGCGAGGTGCCGGTGATCAAGCCGCCGATCGCGAGAAGGCTGAGCGTGACGACGAACCCGGCCACCTGCGAGGCGGCCACCGCCGCCACCGCCACCGGTAGGTCCGTGCCGGCGCGCTGCAGATAGCGCACGTTGAGCGCCGCTCCGCCGACGGCGGCCGGGGCGACCAGCTTGACGAACGACCCGGCGAGCTGGGCCAGCAAGGTACGGCCGAACCGCAGCCGCGTCGTCGTGAAACCGGTCAGGTTGAGTGCCGCGCCGAGGTAGGTGACCGACGACAAGACCACGGCGACCACCGCCCAGCGCCAGTCGGTGTGCTCGGCCAGTCGGGCCAGGTGCACCTTCGCGAGCTGGCCGAGCAGCAGGTAGGCCGCGACGGCTCCCAGCACGATGGTGATGACCGTGCGGGGCCGGAACCGTTCGATGCGGACCGGCGGCACGACGGCGTCCGGGAGCACCGACAGCAGCCGCTCGCGCAGCTCGGACAGCAGGGTGGGGCGCTCGCGGAGCGCCGCCCGCGTCTCGCGGCTCAGCACCAGCGGCTGGAGCAACGGAACAGCAGCGCTGATGCCGGACTCGCCGACCATCTCCTGGGCGATGCGGGCGGCGCGCTCCGTACCGACCAGCAGGGTCGTGGTGACCAGCAGCTGGACCTCGTCCAGGCGGGTCTGCAGATCCGAGGCGGCGAGGTCGCCGCGGGCGAGGTCGATGAGCCACACCTCGCCGCGGGCATCGATCAGCACGTTGTCGGCGGTCAGCGCCCGGTGGGTGAGCCGGTGGGCGTGCAGGTCCGCGGCCTGCTGCCACACCTTGAGCAGGAGATCGTCGGTGATCTCCTCGGGCGCCAGCTCGGACAGGCGGCGACCTTCGATGTACTGGTAGGCGAGAGCCGCGGCGTCCGGGCCGACATGGGTCACCGCAGCAAGCCGCGGCGTGGCAACCCCGGAGGCGCCCGAGGCGTAGGCCGCCAGCGCCTCGCGCTCGACGGCCCGATTGAGCGAGAACGGCGCCTGGCGTTGGGCCGGGCCCCGGACCCGCAGCGAACGGTAGGCCCGGTAGAACAGGCCGACACCCTGCTGATCGCGGTCCATCACCTTGACGTCGAGCACCGGTCCCTCGGCGGTGCTCATCAGGTACCGGTGACCGTCGTCGGCGGCGGTGGCCGGCCGGATCGCGACCGGGGTCACCCCGGCGCGCTGCAGTGCGCCGGCAACGGCGGCGGCCGACGGCCGGGTGCTCGGAATACCCAGGGTGTACCGGACGGCGATACCGACTGTGGCGCCGATGAGGAGGGTGACCGCGACCGCCAGCGGCGTCCCGTCGCCGGTCACCAAGTTGAGTCCGGAGAACGCGACGACGGCGCCCCAACCGAATCCGCGCCAGTACTGCCGTCGGGCCAGCGCGGAGACCAGGAGCACGGCGAGCAGGCCGGCCAGCAGCGGGAGCGTCGGCTCGGTGCGGTGGTCAACCGTCCGCAGCGCCGTCAGCGCGCTGCGGACCGGGGTCGGCGCGACATCGTCGACCCAGCGGTTGAACAACGCGCACACGCCGACCGCGGCGGCGCCCGCGGCGACGGTGTCAGCGAACCGGCGCAGCTGGCGGTGACCCAGCAGGTCGACGGCGGCCGCCACGGGCAGCGCCAAGCCCGCCAGCGCGGCGAGGGCCGAGGCAACTTGGAGCCCAGGACCGGACAGCCGGGTGGCGGCGCCGGCCACGTCTTCTTGAAGGCCCGACACCGCGCTGACCGTGACGCTGCCGATGAAGACGACGATGATCGTCACGATCGCCCCGAGCAGGGCCTGGATCAGGTCGAAGGGGCGTCGTACTCGACCGAGTGGTGGCGGCTCGTCGATGACGATGTTCGCCGGCGGTACCGGAGCGTCATGGGGGTCGGCCACCCCGAGATCCTGGCGCATGTCCCACATTCTCGCTGGCAGGATGAAGGCGTGGACATCACACCGTACGCCGAGCGGGTGCTCGACGTTGTTGAACGTATCCCGTCGGGGCGTGTCATGGCGTACGGGGACATCGCGGAGTACCTCGGCGTCGGCGGTCCCCGGCAGGTCGGGCGGGTGATGTCGCTGTGGGGAGGCGCCGTGCCGTGGTTCCGCGTGGTCCGCGCCGATGGCACGCCGGCGGCATGCCACGACTTCGAGGCGCTCCGGTTGCTGCGGGCCGAGGGGACGCCGCTGCGGGGCACCCGAGTGGACATGGCGAAGGCGCGCTGGGACGGGCGGTAGGCCGGGTCAGGCGCCAGGCCGCGGGAGCGATCCTGACTCCGATGGCGCGGGACATCAGGGCGGCGTCCACAGGCCACCGGTCTTGTCGGCGCCACATGGTTCCATGCCTTCCGTGCCTCCTCCGTCGCCGCCGGCTTACCGGCTCGTCCGCCGCGCCGCGCCGCGTGCGGCCCCGCTGGTCTTGGATGAGCGCCAGCGCGAGGTGGTCGACCACGCGGCTGGCCCGCTGCTGGTGCTGGCCGGTCCGGGCACCGGCAAGACGGCGACCATGGTCGAGGCCGTCGCGGCGCGCATCGAGGCCGGCGTCGAGCCCGAGAAGGTGCTGGTGCTCACCTTCTCCCGCAAGGCCGCCGCGGAGCTGCGGCTCAGGCTCGCTGCCCGCGTCGGGCAGACGATCCGCCGACCGCTCGCCCTCACGTTCCACTCGTACGCGTTCGCGCTGCTCCGCCGTGATGCCGCGAGCCGCGGTGAGCCGGCGCCTCGGCTGCTGACCGGGCCGGAACAGGACCTCATCATCCGCGAGCTGCTCCGCGGTGACGTCGCCGATGGCGGTAGTGCCTGGCCGCCCGAGCTACGCCCCGCATTGTTGGCCAGGGGGTTCGCCCAGGAGCTGCGGGACCTGCTGCTGCGCGCGGTGGAACGCGGCATCTCGCCGGAGGAGCTGCACGTGCTCGGTGAGCGGCTCGGGCGCGATGACTGGCGCGCGGCGGCCGCCTTCTTCCAGCAGTATCTCGACGTCACGACGCTCGCCCAGGCTCGGGCCGCCACCGCCGCCGCGGCCTACGACCCAGCCGAGCTGGTGCGGGCAGCGGTGGACCTGCTCGACGGCGATGTCGAGCTCGCGGCCGCGGAGCGGGACGCCTACACGTGGGTCTTCGTCGACGAGTACCAGGACACGGACCCAGCGCAGGAGGCGCTGCTGCACCGGATCGCGGGGGGTGGCCGCAACCTGGTGGTGGTCGGCGACCCGGACCAGTCGATCTACGCATTCCGGGGAGCCGACGTCAGCTGCATCCGGGAGTTCGGGGAGCGTTTCCGCCCGCCGGGCGCGCCGCCCGTGCCGGTCGTCGCGCTGAGCACCTGCCGGCGAAGTGGGCCGGAGCTCTTGGCGGCGACGCGTCGGGTGTCGGATCGGCTGCGGGGCCCAGCGGCGCACCGCGAGCGACACGCCGCGCCTGGCCTGGCCGCCGGTTCGGCGGAGGCGCACGTGCTGCGCAGCGAGAGTCAGCAGGCGGCGTACATCGCCCACCGGCTGCGCCATGCGCACCTGATGGACGGCGTGCCGTGGCACCGGATGGCGGTGTTGGTGCGCTCGGCAACTCAGCAGCTGCCCGCGCTGCGGCGGGCGCTCGCATCGGCGGGCGTGCCGGTGACCCTCGGCACGGGTGACATTCCGCTGGCGCAGCAGGGCGCCGTGGCCGCGCTGCTTACCGCGCTGCGGGGGGCGCTCGCGCTCAAGCAACGCGATGACGACATCGCCGCGGCGGACGAGCGCGATGGCGAGGCCCTGCCCGCGCGGCGGCCGCTCAACGAGGATGACGCCGTCGAGCTGCTCAGCTCGCCCATCGGCGGTGCGGACGTGCTGGCGCTGCGCCGGCTGCGCCGTGAGCTGCGCCGCCAGGAGCTGACGTCGGGCGGGTGGCGGTCCTCCGGCGAGCTGCTCGTCGAGGCGCTCGGTGACCCGCGGGCGCTGCTGGGGGTCACCGATCGGCACGCCGAGCCGGCGCGGCGGGTCGCGCAGGTCCTGCAGGCCGGTCGCGAGGCCGCCGCGGCTCCGGGTGCATCGGCCGAGCTCGTCCTGTGGGCGATCTGGACCGCCTCCGGGCTCGGCCCCCGTTGGCAGCAGGCGAGCGTGGTGGGCGGTGCGCGCGGGGCGAGCGCGGACCGCGATCTCGACGCCGTGGTCGCTCTCTTCGACGCGGCGGCCCGCTTCGTCGACCGGATGCCGGGCGCGGGTCCGGCGATCTTCCTGGACTACATGGGTGATCAGGCCATCGCGAGCGACACGCTCGCCGCATCGGCGCCGACCGGGGACGCGGTCCGGATCCTCACCTCCCATTCGTCGAAGGGGTTGGAGTGGGAGGTCGTGGTCGTGGCGGGCGTGCAGGAGGGCCAGTGGCCCGACCTGCGGATGCGCGGTTCCCTTCTCGGCTCCGAGCAGCTCGTGGACGTGGTCGCCGCTCGGGACCTCCCGGCCGATGCCCAGCGGCCGTCGGCGATGTCGCAGCTGCTGGACGAGGAGCGCCGGCTTTTCTACGTGGCGGCCACCCGAGCGAAGCGCTCGCTCATCGTGACCGCGGTCGATGGCGACGACGACCAGCCGTCGCGGTTCCTCGACGAGCTGTGCCCGCGCCCCGGCGAGGACCACCCACGGCCGCCCACCGAGGTACCGCGGCTGCTGAGCCTGCCCGCCCTGGTCGCCGAGCTGCGCGGCGTCCTGCTGGACCAGGCGCAGGAGGCGGACACCGGCCGTCGCGCAGCAGCTGCGGCTCAGCTGGCGCGCCTCGCTCAGGCCGCGGTGCCCGGTGCGGATCCGGCCACCTGGTGGGGGCTGCTCCCGGTGTCGGATGAGCGGCCGCTGCGCGAAGCCACCGAGTCGGTGCGGGTCTCGCCGTCCCGGGTCGAGCAGTTCGTGACCTGTGAGCTGCGCTGGCTGTTGGAGCAGGCCGGCGGGACCGACTCCTCCAGCGCCGACCAGTCGATCGGCACCGCCGTCCACGCTCTCGCCCAGCTGGCCGCCGACGAGTCGATCATCGACGAGGCGGTGCTGTCGGAGCGTCTCGATGCCGTCTGGAGCTCCTTGGACTTGGGTGCCCGCTGGTTCTCCCGCAAGGAGCGCGAGCGGGCGCAGATCATGGTGCGCAAGCTGGTCAGCTGGCTGAAGGACAACCCGAGGGCGCTGGTCGAGGCCGAGGTCGCCTTTGAGGTCGAGGTGGGTCGTGCGGTCGTGAAGGGCCGGGTGGACCGGCTCGAGCAGGACGCTGACGGGCGGTTGGTCGTCATCGACCTCAAGACCGGCAAGTCCGCGCCGAAGGCCGAAGAGCTGGCCGCGCACCCGCAGCTCGGCGTCTACCAGCTGGCGGTGGAAGCGGGCGGGTTCGAGGAGGTGGCACCGGGGCTGCGCGCTTCGGGTGGGGCCTCGCTCGTCCAGGTGGGCACCAGTCTCGTCGGCTACAAGGAGCAATGGCAGGGCCCGCTCGCGGAGTCGCAAGACCCGGGCTGGGCGCGCAACCTCGTCGTCACCGTCGCCGAGGGGATGGCCGGTTCGGCGTTTCGGGCGATGGAGAACCGCAACTGCCAGCACTGTCCGGTGCGGCGCTGCTGCCCGGTCCAGCCCGAGGGTCGGACGGTGACCGGATGAGCGGCTCCGTGCGTTTCTCACCGGCCGAGCTGGCCGTGCTGCTGGGGCTTCACCCGCCGACCACCGAGCAGACTGACGTCATCGGCGCGCCGCTCGAGCCCGGGGTCGTGGTGGCCGGTGCCGGGTCGGGCAAGACCGAGACGATGTCGGCGCGGGTCGTCTGGCTGGTTGCCAACGGCTTCGTGCGGCCCGAGCAGATCCTCGGGCTCACCTTCACCCGCAAGGCCGCCGGCGAGCTGGCCCACCGGATCCGGCGCCGGCTCTCGCAGCTGCGCGAGCGCGGGGTGCTGGGCGCCGAGCAGGGCGCGGACCTGTTGGCCGGAGAGCCCACGGTGTCCACGTACAACTCCTACGCCTCCCGGATCCTGTCCGAGCACGCGCTGCGACTAGGCGTCGAGCCGTCGTCGCGGCTGCTTCGCGAAGCAGCGACCTGGCAGTACGCCGACCGGATCCAGGCGGGCTACGACGGGGTGATGGACCACGTCGAGGCGGCCCCGTCGACGGTGACCGCGGCGGTGCTCGCGCTCGCCGGTGAGATGGCCGAGCATCTGGTGACGCCCGCCCAGCTGCGGGCGTTCACGATGCGGCTTTGCGCCGAGATCGACGCCAAGCCGGACGCGAAGTCGAAGAGCGGCGTGTATACCGACGTAGCCAAGGCGCTCGCGGTGCAACAGGCCCGGCTTGAGCTGCTGCCGCTGCTGGAGGCGTACCAGCAGCTGAAGCGCGACAACGAGGTCCTCGACTTCTCCGACCAGATGGCGTTGGCCGCCCAGGTCGCGATCGAGCACGCTGAGGTGGGGCGGGCCGAGCGGGGCAGGTTCGCCGTGGTGCTGCTCGACGAGTACCAGGACACCGGGCACGCACAGCGGGAACTGCTCTCGCACCTGTTCGGCGGCGGCCATCCGGTGGTAGCAGTGGGCGATCCGTGCCAGTCCATCTACGGCTGGCGGGGTGCGAGCGCGGGAAACCTGGCCCGGTTCCCCGAGCATTTCCCGCTCCGCAGCGGAGCCCCGAGCCCGGTGCGGACCCTGACCGTGAGCTTTCGCAACGACGAGCGGATCCTCACGGTCGCCAACGCGCTGTCGACCCCGCTGCGTGAGAGCGGTTACCCGGTGCCGGAGCTCACCTCGGGTCCGGGCGGCCTCGGCAGCGGGGCGGTGGAGTGCTCGCTGCACCTGAGCATCGTTGCTGAGGCCGACGCGGTGGCCGAGCGGCTGGCGCAGGTGTGGCGGGACGGGCCGCAGGGTACTGGCGGCGAGGGAGCGCCGGTGACTGCGGCGGTGCTCGTGCGCAAGCGTTCGCAGATCCCGCTGATCGCCGAGGCCTTGCGCGTGGCGGGGCTGCCGGTCGAGGTGGTCGGCGTCGGCGGTTTGCTCGCCACCCCTGAGGTGGCGGACGTGGTGGCGACGTTGCGGGTCCTCATCGACCCGTCGGCGGGTGCGTCGCTGATGCGGTTGCTGACCGGGCCGCGCTGGCGGATCGGGCCCCGGGACCTTGATGCACTCGGCAACTGGGCGTACCGGCTGGCGGGGCATCGTCGGGGTCTGCCAGCGGGCGAAGCGGCGCCCGCGGCCAGCGAAGACGTCGACGAGCGCAGCATCATCGACGCGCTCGACGAGCTCCAGCGGGCCCCGCGCAGCGCCTTCTCCGAAACGGGCTACGAGCGTATGCGCGCCTTGGCTCGCGAGCTGGCCGCCTTGCGTGCTCGCTCGGGACAGTCACTGGCGGACCTGGTCGCGGACATCGAGCGGGTCAGCGGGCTCGACGTCGAGGTAGCGACCCGCGAAGGGGCCTTGCAGACCTCGCAGACCCTCGCGCGGGCGCACCTGGACCGGTTCGGCGACGTCGCAGCGGAGTTCGAGGCCAGCGCCGGGGGTGACGGCACCAACGTTCGCGCCTTCTTGTCCTATCTCGACGCGGCGGACGCTCGGGAGCGTGGGCTGACGGCAGGGGAGGTCGACGTGTCGGCCGACGCGATCCAGATCCTGACCGTGCACGGCGCGAAGGGCCTGGAGTGGGACGTGGTCGTCGTGCCGGGGCTCTGCGAAGGCGTGTTCCCTGGGACGCCCAGCGGGGGCGGGTGGCTGGTCGGGATCGACAAGGTGCCGTACCCGTTACGTGGTGATGCGCGTGACATGCCGGCCTGGGACATCTCGCAGGCCGAGGACCAGAAAGGGGTCAACGAGGCGCGCAAGGCCTTCCGCGACCGGTGCAAGGAGCGCGACCTCGCTGAGGAGCGGCGCCTCGTCTACGTGGCGACGACCCGCGCTCGGCACCTGCTGATCTGCACGGGCTACCGGTGGGACCACACGGTCAAACCGCGCGCGGCGGCCCGCTTCCTCACCGAGATCAGCGAGGTGTCCACCGCGGTCGGCGCCTGGGTGGATCACGTCGACGAAGAGGCCGGGAACCCGCTGCTGGCGGAGCCGGTCGTCGAGCAGTGGCCGAGGGACTCATTGGGTGCCCGTCGCGCGGTCGTCGAGGCGGCAGCGTCGTTGGTGCGCCGGGCGGGTGCGTCCGTGCAATCGGGCGAGGAGTTCTCGGAGTGGGACCACGAGGTCACGCTGCTGCTCGCTGAGCGGGCCGCCCGGCGGCGCGTGGCGGGGGCCGAGGTCGTGCTGCCGGAGAACCTGTCGGTGTCGCGGCTTGTCGCACTCCGGTCCGACCCCGATGCGCTCGCACGCGAGCTGCGGCGACCTATGCCCCGTAAGCCCGCGCCGCTCGCCCGCCGCGGTACGTCGTTCCATGCCTGGCTGGAATCGGAGTTCGGCACCCCGCAGCTGCTCGACCTGGACGAGCTTCCGGGGTCGGGCGATGACGACGCGGCACCCGACGCCGATCTCGAGCTGCTGCGGAACCAGTTCCGCGCCAGCGAGTGGGGCGCTCGGCAACCTCTCGATGTCGAGGTGCCCTTCGAGATGGTGATCGGCGAGATCGCGATCCGTGGCCGGATGGACGCGGTGTTCGCCGGAGGCGACGGTCGCTTCGACGTGGTCGACTGGAAGACCGGAAAGCAGCCCACGGGTGAGGCTGCCGAGGCCGCCGCGGTCCAGCTCGCCGCCTACCGGCTCGCCTGGGCGGCGCTGGCTGGCGTGCCCGTCGAGCAGGTGGGCGCCGCCTTCCACTACGTCCGCAGCAACACCACGGTGCGCCCGGCCGATCTGCTCGACGCCGACGGCCTGGCCGCGCTCGTGCGCGGGGTGCCGGTGGCGTCGGACTGAGGCACCTGTCGCGCGGGGCACCGACTACCGCGCAGCGGACAACCCGGTGCACTCGCGCAGCTTCTCCCATGACGCCAGGGCGGCGTCGGCCTTGGCGCCGGTAAGCGGGATCGGCTGACCGGCGGTGATGGTCGCCGGCGACCAGCGGTACCCGGTCACGTGACGTCCGTCGACGGTCAGCGTGAGCACCCCCGTCTGGGCGCCCGCGCCACCATTCGCGTAGAAGGCGAAGTTGCCGAGCCCGTAGCCGACGAACGTGTCGCCCAGGTAGCCAGCGCCTTGCAGGCGGTGCGCGTGGCCACCGACGACGATGTCCGCACCCGCCCGCGACAGCTTGGCTGCGATCGACTTCTGCGCAGGCGTCGGGCAGGTCGCGCCCTCCTTGCCCCAGTGCAGGTAGACGACGACGGTGTCGGAGTCCGCGCGGGCATCTCGCACCGCCGCCAGCAGCCGGTCCTCGTCGTAGGCCGACGCCAGGCCACCCTGGGAGTCCGTCGCCGACCACTTCTTGGCCAGCGCGCTGTCGAGAACCTGGGTCGCGCCGATGAAGGCGAGGCGCTGGCCGTTCACCGTCATCCGGTACGGCGCGAACGCTTCGGCGGCGTTGTTCCCGATCCCCACGGTCGGCAGGCCGGAGACCTTGATCGCTTCGAGGGTGTCGGCGAGCCCGACCGTGCCGAAGTCCATCCCGTGGTTGTTCGCCTCGGTGACCACGTCGACGCCCGCAGCCCGCAGGGCGTCGAACGCGGTGGCGGGCGCGCGGAAGTTGAAGCTCTTGGCCTCGGCGGTGCCGCGCGTGGTGATCGCCGTCTCCAGGTTGACCATCGCGACGTCCGCCGCTGCGAGCACGCCTGCGATCGGACCGAGCGCGGTGGCCGGGTCGGCATTCAGCTTGGTTCGCAGCACGCCCTCGAAATGCACGTCACCGCCGAAGGCGATGGTCACCGGCTGCTTGCCCTTCTTCGACGGCTTCGACTTTCCCGAGCTGGGCGGGCTGGCGGTGGTCTCGGCGGCCGGGGTGTCGGACCGCTGACCCGCAGGGGCGGCCGACTCCTGGGCGCGCGGGAATGCGCAGCCGGCGACGGCGATGGCGATCGTGGCGAGCGCGATGATTCCGCGGGTGGTGGCCGGACGTTTGCACGGAGTCCTGGCGCCGTAGGGGCGGGGCGGCATGCGGCGGTGCAGGACATCTCCTCGTGATCGGCGGGTGAGAGCAGCTCGACGGTGGCACGAATTGCTCAGGTGTCGAGTCTGCCATGAGGTATGACGCCTAGAGTGCCTCCATGGTTTCCACATCTGATGTCCGCGGGTTTGTTGCGGACCATTCCGCTGCCTTCTTCGACGACCTCAAGGAATGGCTGCGGATCCCGTCGATCTCCGGCGATCCGGCGAATGCCCCCGATGTGCGCCGCTCCGCCGAGTGGCTCGCACGAGGCCCTGCGCCGGACCGGATTTCCCACCGTCGAGGTGTGGGACACCGAGAACGGCGGTCACCCCGCGGTCTTCGCCGAGTGGCCGGCCGCCGACGCGGCGGCGCCGACGGTCGTCGTCTACGGCCACCACGACGTGCAGCCGGTGGACCCGGAGGAGCTGTGGGACTCCCCGCCGTTCACCCCGGTCGAGCGGGGCGACCTGCTGCTGGGCCGCGGCAGCGCGGACGACAAGGGCCAGGTGTTCTTCCACACGCTCGGTCTGCGGGCCCTGCTGGCGGCCACTGGCGCCACGGCGCCGCCGGTCAACCTCAAGCTGATCATCGAGGGCGAGGAGGAGTCGGGCTCGCCGAACTTCCCGGCCCTGCTCCGCGCCCACCGCGAGCGCCTGGCGTGCGACGTCGTCGTCGTGTCCGACACCGGGATGTGGGACCGGGACACCCCGACCATCTGCACCGGCATGCGCGGGCTGACCGACGGCCAGATCGACCTGCACGGGCCGGACGGCGACCTGCACTCCGGCTCGTTCGGCGGGGCGGTGCCCAACCCGCTGACCGTGATGGCGCACGTGCTCGCCGGCCTGCACGACGAGAACAACCGGGTCACCCTGGACGGGTTCTACGACAACGTGCAGCCGCTGTCCGACCGCGAGCGCGAGCTGTTCGCGCGGCTGCCGTTCGACGAGGCGGCCTGGCTGGAGACCGCGCAGAGCCGGGCGACGTTCGGCGAGGCCGGCTACACCACGCTGGAGCGGGTGTGGGCACGCCCGACCTGCGAGATCAACGGCATGTGGGGTGGCTACACGGGCCCCGGCCACAAGACGATCGTGCCCAGCGACGCCCACGCCAAGGTCTCCTTCCGGCTCGTCGCCGACCAGGATCGGCTCGCCGTGCAGGCCGCGCTCAAGGCGTACGTCGAGGCCGCCGTGCCCGACGGCATCACCGCGACCGTGACGTTCTTCGGCGATGGCGTCCGTCCCTGCCTGACCCCGCTGGACGACCCGGCGCTGCAGGCGGTCAACCGCGCGATGACCGGGCGTTCGACACCGAGGTGCTCTACATGCGCGAGGGCGGCTCCGGCCCGGAGGCCGACCTCGCCGACATCCTCAAGGCGCCCGTGGTCTTCCTCGGCGTCGGGCTGCCGACCGACAAGATCCACGCGCCGAACGAGAACGTGGTGATGCCGTTGCTGCTCAAGGGCGCCGAGGCGGCGGCGTACCTGTGGGTCGAGCTCGCCGGCGCGCTCGCGGAAGAGGCGCCCGCGCAGTGAGCACGCCGCCCACCCTGGCCCGCTCCTCGATCGACCGCGCGGCGGTGCATCGGTTGGACGAGGCCTGGCTCGGTGCCGCCTGGGCGGACCCGGCGACCCGGGTGCTGCGCGTCGACGCGGGGCGGGCGTTGGTCGACCGCGACGGGGCGTTGGTCCTCACCGATGGTGCTGGCGCGGCCGCGGGTGAGGCGGACCGGTACTTCCTGGGTGTGGGCTCGGGCGGCGAGGCGTACTTCGCCGTCTCGGGCCCGCTCCCTGATCCCTCGGACGGCGCCTGGGTCGCGGGGCCTTCGCGAGGTGGGGGCGCTGTTGAGCGACAGGGACGCGGGCTTGTTGGTGCACGCCGTGGCCCTCGAGGAGTGGCACCGGTACCACCTGCGGTGCCCGCGGTGCGGGGCGCCGACCGTCGTCGCCGCCGGTGGGCACCTGCGGCGCTGCCCGGCCGACGGCAGCGAGCACTACCCGCGAACCGATCCCGCAGTGATCATGTTGGTGCGCGACGACGACGACAGGTGCCTGCTCGGCCGGCAGGCCTCGTGGCCGACCGGACGTTTCTCCACCCTCGCCGGCTTCGTGGAACCAGGTGAGTCGCTCGAGCAGGCGGTGGCCCGCGAGGTGGCCGAGGAGGTCGGGGTGGCCGTGACCGAGGTCCGGTACGTGGGCAGCCAGCCGTGGCCGTTCCCGTCGAGCCTGATGCTCGGGTTCATGGCGCGTGCGGCCGACCGCGAGATCGCGGTCGACGGCGTGGAGATCGAGCAGGCGCGGTGGTTCTCCCGCGCGGATGTCGTGGCGGCGTGCGCCGACGGCTCGCTGATCTTCCCGTCCGTCGATCTCGATCGCGTACCAGCTGATCGAGGAGTGGTTCGGCGCGCCGCTGCCGCGTCCGGCCGGGACCTGAGCGGCGCGCCGACCAGCCGCGAGCGGCAAGCGTGACCAGGGGCCGTTCAGACCGCGGCGGCGATGAGGTCCTTCACCTGCGCGATCGAGGGATTCGTGGCGACCGACCCGTCGGGGAAGACGAGCGTCGGCACCGTCTGGTTGCCATCGTTGACGGTCATCACGTACGCCGCAGCCTCGGGGTCCTGCTCGATGTCGATCTCGGTGACCTCGATGCCCTCGGTGGCCATCTGCCGCTTGAGGCGGACGCAGTAGCCGCACCAGGTCGTGGTGTACATCGTGATCGTGGCCGACATCGGCGGTCCTCCCGTGAGGTAGTTGTACTCGTGACAACGTAACGGGGCGCCTCGATCTTCCCGATAACTCCTCCTCCACAGCATCGCCCCCGCAGCCGGCTGAGTGTCCGAGGACCCTGCGAGGATGGCCCCCATGTCCTCGCCCGCCGTCTCGCCGTCGTCGCTCGCGCCGTCGTCGGCTGCGGCGGAGTTCGCCGGCGCCGAGGCACTGCTCGACGGGCTGGACCCTGAGCAGCGCGAGGCGGCCGAGGCGGTCCGCGGTCCGGTGTGCATCCTGGCCGGTGCCGGCACCGGCAAGACACGGGCGATCACGCACCGGATCGCCTACGCGGTGCGCTCGGGCGTGGTCCCGGCGTCGCAGGTGCTCGCCGTCACGTTCACCGCGCGGGCCGCGGGGGAGATGCGCGGGCGCCTTCGCGGGCTCGGCGTGGGCGGGGTCCAGGCGCGGACGTTCCACGCGGCCGCGCTGGCTCAGCTCAACTACTTCTGGCCGCAGGTGATGGGTGAGCGCGCTGCCTCGGCTGATCGACCGCAAGGTGGCGGTGCTGGCTGCGGCCGGGGCAAGGCTCCGGCTGTCGCTGAGCCCGGGCGAGCTGCGCGACGTCGCCGGTGAGATCGAGTGGATGAAGGCCCTGCAGCGCCCGGCTGAGGACTACGTCACCTCGGTCCAGCTCGCCGGCCGGTCCAGCCCGCTGCCCCCGCAGCAGGTGGCCGACCTCTACGCGATGTACGACGAGGTCAAGCGGGACCAGGGGCTCATCGACTTCGAGGACATCCTGCTGCGCACGATCGCCCTGCTGGAGGGCGAGGCGTCGGTGGCCCGGGAGATCCACGAGCGGTACCGCTACTTCGTGGTCGACGAGTACCAGGACGTCAACCCGCTGCAGCAGCGGCTGCTCGAAGCCTGGCTCGGCAAGCGCGACGAGCTGTGCGTGGTCGGCGACCCCGAGCAGACGATCTACACGTTCACCGGCGCCACCGCCGACTACCTGAGGACGCTTCCGGTCCCGGTACCCCGAGGCCGTCCAGGTCCGGCTGGTCCGCAGCTACCGGTCCAGCCCGCAGGTGGTCGCGGTGGCGAACCGGCTGGCCAGCGACGGGCAGCTGGTGGCGCAGCGCGGCGCCGGTCCGGAGCCGGTCGCTCTCGTCTACGACGACGAGCCGGCAGAGGCGGCCGCGGTGGCCGGCAAGGTGAAGGCGCTCATCGCGGCGGGGACGGCAGCGAGTGAGATCGCCGTGCTGTTCCGGATCAACGCCCAGTCCGAGACGTACGAACAGGCTTTCGCCGAGGCGGGCGTGCCGTACGTGCTGCGCGGCGGGGCGCGGTTCTTCGAGCGGCCCGAGGTGCGCAAGGCGCTCATGATGCTGCGCGGTGCGGCGCGCAGCGCCGAGCCCGGTGACGACCTCGTCGCGTCGGTGCGCTCCGTGCTCGCCTCCGTCGGTCTGACGGCAGAGCCGCCGAACGGGACGGGCACGGTGCGGGAGCGCTGGGAGTCGCTGATGGCGCTGGTGCGCCTTGCCGAGGAGCTGGCCGCCGCGGACCCGGCGGCCGGGCTCGCCGACCTGACGGCCGAGCTGGACCAGCGGGTGGCGATGCAGCACGCACCGACCGTGCAGGGCGTCACCCTGGCGTCGTTGCACGCCGCCAAGGGCCTGGAGTGGGACGCGGTCTTCCTGGTCGGGCTGGTGGACGGCACGGTGCCGATCGTCTACGCGACGACGCCGGCGCAGGTCGAGGAGGAGCGGCGGCTGCTCTACGTCGGCGTGACCCGCGCCCGCGAGCACCTGACGCTGTCCTGGGCGGCGGCGCGCTCACCCGGCGGGCGTGGCAGTCGCCAGCCCAGTCGGTTCCTCGACGACTTGCAGCTCGGCGGCGCCGCGCGCCCCGCGCGCCCGGGGCAGGCCGGTGCTGCTGGGCGGCGCGCCACCGGGCGACCGCGCGACCTGGCGGCGGCGCGCTGCCGGGTGTGCGGTGTCACGTTGGCCACCGGCACCGACCGCAAGCTGGGCCGGTGCGCCGTTCACCCCAGTGACATGGACGTCGACCTGTTCGAGCGCCTGCGCCAGTGGCGGCTGGACCGCGCGCGCGAGCTGAAGCAACCGGCCTTCTGCGTGTTCACCGACGCGACGTTGATCCGCATCGCCGAGGTTCGTCCGACGACACCGGGTGAGCTCTCGTCGATCAGCGGCGTGGGCACCACGAAGCTGCGGAACTTCGGTGACGAGGTCATCGCGATGTGCGAATCGTCCGGCTGAGGAAAGCCCCTTGCATTAAATGCGTTGCACGGCCGGTGCGGGTGCCCGTAGCCTGTTCGACGAGCGGGCTGGCGATGTGCGCCGCCCGAGGGCCTAGTGAGGAGGTGAGCCGGATGAAGACGCTGAAGACTGTCACTGCCACCCGGTTCACTGGGCACGTCCTCACGGTCGGTGCCGCGGCTCCCCAGGGCACGTGCGTGTCCGGGGACAAGCAGGTGTTTACGAACGCCCAGCCGACCCACACCAGCCAGGTGAACCCTGCCTGCACGACCGATCAGCAGGTCCCGACCAAGCGCACGAGCGCTGTCAACGACGTTTCGGTTCCGCACCTACAAGGCTCCTCTGCCTAGCAGTACAGGCAGTCGGCGCTCGCAGGCCGCGGAATCCCGAATCGGGATCCGCGGCCTCTTTTGTTTCGTCCGACTCTCTGCCTAACACCAGCGTCAAGGCCGACAACAGCTTCGAGGCCAGACCACAGCAACGACCAGAACGACAGTCACTTGGGGGTGACAACCGATGTACGTCAGCACCATGGAGATGCCCGCGGGCGCCGACATGGCGAGCGTGTCATTGGGGGATGTCCTCGAAGGCGCCGAAGGGCACTTTCACGACATCCCCTGCCGAGGCGGAGATCCGGAGCTCTTCTTCGCAGATGACCCTGAAGACGTGGAGTTCGCCAAGGCACTGTGCGGCAGCTGCCCGATCCGCGATGCGTGCCTGCTGGGCGCGCTCGAGCGTCGGGAGCCGTGCGGCGTCTGGGGCGGCGAGCTCTTCATCCAAGGCGTCGTCGTGGCGCGCAAGCGTCCACGTGGGCGTCCCCGCAAGGAGGTCGCGGCATGAGCGCCGCCCGGCCATCGCGTGGAGCAACCACCACGCTCACTGCACACCTGACCCACCGACCGGCACGCCGGTCGGCTTACTCGATAGGAAGTCTCGAGATGTATCTCATGCACGAACAGCTCTCCCGAATACGAACGCTCGAGCTCCAACAGCAGGCGGAGCATGCGTCGTTGGTTCGACGCCTAGCCGCTGCCCGCCGCTGGGAGCGCAAGTCCGAGGAGGCGGCGCGCCGGGCGCGTCGCCTGCGCAGCTCGATCGGCTGATTCGAGGGTCAGCCGATCTGACCATCCGCTGGGCCGGGCTGCCTGGACTCACCAGGCGGCCCGGCCCAGCGGTTTCTCATGCGCCGTCAGCGCCGGTGCCCGCCATCGGGCCGGTCGCCACCTGCCGCCAGGTGCAGCCACAGCCCGGGTGCGCGGCCCAGCTCCTCCTGCGGATTCGCCAGTCCGGCAACGCCACCTCCAGCGTGCCGTCCACGGTCGCCGGGATCGGCCCGCAGCCGTCGATGAAGGCGAGCGCCTGCAGGGCGGCGCAGGATGCGACCAGGGCGGCGAGCACACCGTCACCGGTCTCGCGGCACTGTCGCGTTGGCGTGGCCAGCTGGGCGGCCAGCAGTGGCCAGGCGCTGTCGCGGTCAGTCCGGTGCAGGTCGTGGCAGCGCAGGCACGACGTTCGGCCCGGTATGACGAGCGGGCCGACGACCCCGGTCAGCTCACGCACGCTCGCCGACAGGTGCGGGGTGCCCTCGCGCATCAGGTCGTCGCGCAGCTCCAGTGCCGGCCCGGTGACCGGCGCGAGGACGACGAGGTCGGGGGCTGCGCCGGGGACCGGCGGAACGTCGCGGCTGCCGCGGGGTCGCTGCACCGCGCCGACGGCCGCGGCGGCGAGCAGGTCCGCGATCCCGGTCGCGACCGCGCCATCGCCGACGACGAGGACCTCCGCGGCCGCGCGGCGCGCACGCACGGCGGCGGCGCCGCCTGGGAACTCCTCCTGGAGAACCGCGCCCCCCTCAAGGGCGCCGACCAGGTCGTCGGCGACCTCGCTGGCCATACCGAGATCTCGCGCGGTCAGCCGGATCGCGGTCCGGTCCAGCGTGCCATCGAGGTGGGCGAGCAGCCGGCCGGCGCCGGCCGGGAGATTGGTCAGGACCAGCGAATGGTTCGGGTCGAGGCCGATCTGCAAGGTGTGGGTGTCCCGCCAGAGCCGGTGCAGGGCCGGGTGGAGTGCGGGTCGCTCGACACGGTGCACGGACGCCTCCCGAGAGGGTGGGGGTGTGCGCAGCGTGTCAGGTCCATCAGGCTCCCGCTGCACTCGTCCACAGGCGTCCGGACATGCGTCGGGGCGGCCCGCACCGCGAGCCGCCCCGATCAGCGTCGGATCTGTGCCAGGCCTGGATCAGGCCTTGCCGAGGATCCGGTTGAGCTTGGTACCGCACACCGGGCAAATGCCCTTGGCCATCTTCGTGCCCTTTTCGTTCACGACCACGTCGCCCTCAAAGGCACGCTTCTCCTTGCACTTAACGCAGTAGGCGTCGCCCTTAAATGTCTCGGCCACCCGGTCCTCCTCGCTGGTTTGATACGACATCGGTGTCCTGCCAGCCACCCCACCTCCCACATCACTCAACGTGAGGGGACGTGGCCGGGACCGCATGCCACCCTACGGCAGCCTGAGCGTGGACGTCGGGAGGTGGTGCCCACTTTTGAGCGTGGCGTGAGCGCGACGACCCGCCGTCGGTGACTCCCGGCGACCACCTCGAGGTCGGGGTACTAGCCTCGCTGTCATGCTGACTGACCTTCGTGTGGACCGCCGCGACCACGGGGTGGTCCTGGTGACCCTGGACGCACCGGATCGCCGCAATGCGATGTCGACGGCCATGACCGCCTCGTGGGGTGCTGTCATGGCCGACCTGCGCACCGACGCCTCGGTGCGGTGCGTGGTGGTGACCGGCGCCGGCAGCGCGTTCTGCGCCGGCGGTGACACCGCCTGGCTGGCCGGCGAGCCGGGCGCCACGGTGGACTCGTTGCGGATGAGGATGCTGCCGTTCTACCGGACCTGGCTGGCGATCCGCGAGCTCGAGGTGCCCACCATCGCCGCCATCAACGGTCCGGCGATCGGCGCTGGCCTGTGCATGGCGCTCGCCTGCGACCTGCGGTACGCGGCGACCGGCGCCAAGCTGGCCGTGCCGTTCACCGGACTTGGCATGCACCCGGGGATGGCCGCGACGTGGCTGCTTCCCGAGGTCGTCGGGCTGGCGGCGGCACGTGAGCTGCTGCTGACCGGACGGACCGTTGCCGGTGAGGAGGCGGTGGCGCTCGGCCTGGTGAACCGCGCCTTCCACCCCGAGAAGCTGCTGGACGAGGTGCTGGACATCGCCGCCGCGTGTCGCCGCGAAGGCGCCGGTCGCCACCCGGCTGACCACCATGGCGTTGCGGTCGGCCCGCCCGGCGAACATCGAGGCCGCCCTGCAGTGGGAGGCCCTCGCGCAGCCGGTGACGCTGGCGACCGCCGACCTTCAGGAAGGCCTGGCCGCGCAGCGCGAACGGCGCGCTCCGCGCTTCACCGGTCGCTAGCAGCACTGCGCTCGCCGCTCGTATGCTTGGTTGCTGATAGGCAAGCAAGTGAACGGGGCAGGCGATGTCCGTTCCCTCCACGGTCGACCACGACACCGTGAGCCATCTGCGCGCGGTGCTTGGTCGCCTCGCGCGACGCCTCCGCACCACCGCCGCGGGCGAGGGGCTGACCCCCACCCAGCTCTCGGTGCTCGCCACCCTGGCCCGCCACCAGACCGGGCTGCGCCTGTCCGACCTCGCCGACATCGAGGCGGTCAACCCGACCATGCTGTCCCGCGTCGTCGGCCGGCTCGACGAGCTCGCCTTGGCGCGCCGCGAACCGGACCCCGCTGATCGACGAGCCGCGCAGGTGCACATCACGGACGCGGGCGCGCGCGTCCACGAACAAGTGCGGGCAGAGCGCACCCGAGCCCTGCTCCGCACGCTGCGGGTGCTCCCCGAGGCGCACGTTCAGGCTCTGCTCGACGCCCTGCCCGCCCTGGACGCGCTCGCGGACGCACTGCACGACGAACGGAACCGCCGGGACTAGATGAGCGAACCAGAGCTGGACACGAGCCCGGGCGTAGCGGCGCGGATGCGCGCCGTCTCCCGGCGCACGTTCGCAGCGTTGGAGACGCCCAACTACCGCCGCTACTTCATCGGGCAGGCGATCTCGCTCGTCGGCACCTGGATGCAGTCCGTCGCGCAGTCCTGGCTCGTCCTGACGCTGACCGGGTCGGGAACCGCGCTCGGCTTCGTCGTCGCCATGCAGACCCTCCCGGTGCTCCTCCTCGGGCCCTACGGCGGCGTGGTCGCCGACCGGGTCGACAAGCGACGCCTCATGATCGCGCTCCAGTCGATGATGGGGGTGCTCGCGCTCGTCCTCGGGGTGCTCACGGTGACCGGTGCGGTCAGCCTCTGGGAGGTCTACGTCCTCGCCTTGCTGCTGGGCCTCAACAACGCCTTCGAGAACCCGGCGCGGCAAGCCTTCGTCCTGGAGATGGTCGGGTCACGAGACCTGCCGAACGCGGTCACCCTCAACTCAGTGCTCGTCAACACGGCCCGGGCCGTGGGCCCCGCGATCGCGGGCGTCATCATCGCCACCGGCGGCATCGGGATCTGCTTCCTGCTGAACGCGGCGAGCTTCATCGCGGTGGTCTACTCGCTCGTGACGATGAACCTCGCGGCGCTGCGGCCGTCGCCCCCCACCGAGCGTGCGCCCGGACAGCTTCGGCAAGGGCTGTCCTACGTCCGCAGGACGACCAACCTCGCGGTGCCGCTGGCGATGATGGCGCTCATCGGCACGCTGGCGTACGAGTTCCAGGTCGTGCTGCCGGTCGTGGCCCGAGTGACCTTTCACGGTGGCGCGCAGGTGTACGGCTTCATGACAGCCGCCATGGGGATCGGGGCACTCGCCGGCGGACTCGTCGTCGCATCGCGGCGGCGCACCGGGTTGCGCCCGCTCGTCATCGGCGCCGCAGGCTTCGGCGTGGTCATCCTGGCCGCGGCAGTCGCGCCGTCGCTACCGCTCGAGCTGGTGGCCCTGTTCGGGGTCGGTGCGGGGAGCATCTCGTTCCTCGCGGTCGGCAACTCCACCCTGCAGCTGGCGGCGGAGCCCAGCATGCGCGGCCGGGTCATGGCGCTGTGGGCTGTCGCGTTTCTCGGCTCCACCCCGATCGGTGGCCCGATCGCCGGTTTCGTGGCGGAGCATGCCGGAGGGCGCTGGGCGTTGGCGATGGGTGCGTTGGCCTGCTTCGCCGCGGCCGCCCTCGGGCTGGCGGCGGTCCGCCGTCACCGCGCACCTGTCAGGGAAGCGCCCGCCGGTTCCGCGCCATCACCGCACGTCCGGTCCGGGTAGCGGTGAAGATCGCAACCAGCAGCGCCGACCCGCCGATCTCCAGGAGGATCATCGCGAGGTGCCCGACGCCGATCGAGTCGCCGACAGCGCCGCCGACCAGCGATCCACCCATGCCCAGGACGAAGGTCCAGAGCAGCCCGATCGGCTGGCGACCCGGGACGATGAGCCGACCGAGGCCGCCGGCGACCAGCCCCACGATCGCGATGCTGACGAGGCTCCACAGCGCCATCCCGGCGAGCGGAAGCACGACGAACAGCACAAGCAGCACAACAAGCACAGCGAGAATCATGTCTTCACTGTAAGTCCGCGCGACGGATTAGGCGCCGGTGCTCGCAACCCTTTGGTGCCGCTGAGCGAGCCGAAACCCCCGCCCCGTGCTGCCGCTCGGCTTCCCCTTCCCAGCGGCCACCCGGAGACGGGGGCTTCGATGTCGGCCCACGCTAGGGACGCCCACCATGGCGGTCAATGCCTTGGCGCCTTCTCGCGGCGCTCAGCTGTGGACAACGTTGGGGAAACGGTGGGGACATCTCGGGGCGTCGATGTGGACGGGCGGGGTGGAACCTGTGGACATCGCGGTGGGCGAGGCGCCGGTGAGGGCGTTGACCTTGGCCAACGGCACCAGGTGCCTGTGCACAGGAGGAAAGCCGGTCCCGTGCACCGGTAGCGTGCTTGCTATGCCGACCCAGCCTGCCGAATCCACCGCACCGACCGAGCGCACCCAGGTGGAGATCCGGCGCAGCGCCCGCCGTCGGCGCACCGTGTCGGCCTACCGCGAGCAGGACCGCACCGTCGTGCTGGTGCCGGCCCGGATGAGTCGTTCGGAAGAGGCGCGCTGGGTTGCCGTCATGCTCGAGAAGCTGGACAAGCAGGAGAGCCGGCGCGCGGCGCGGGCCGCCGGCACCGATGCCGAGCTGCACGAACGGGCGCTGGCGCTCGGCAAGCGATGGCTCGACGGTGCCTGCGTGCCGGTGAGCGTGCGCTGGGTCGGCGACCAGCGGACCCGGTGGGGCTCGTGCACCCCGTCGGACGGGACCATCCGGCTCTCCGACCGGATGCGCACGATGCCGGCCTGGGTTGTCGACTACGTGCTCGTGCACGAGCTGGCGCACCTGGTGGTGCCCGGTCACGGACCGGACTTCCACGCCCTCGTCGACCGCTACCCGAAGGCGGAGCGGGCCCGCGGATATCTCGAAGGCGTGCTCGCCGCGACCCGGCTCGCCGCACCTGACGCCGAGCAGCCCGGGATGTGCGAATGAGCGTCGATGCCCAGCGGTATGCAGCGGTGCTGGCGACGGCCCAGGCGGCCGGCGCCGCCCCGCCGGGCATCGACCCGGCGGCCTTTCGGGACGCACTGCTCGAGGACACCTATGAGGTGCTGGCCGATCTCGCCTTGGTCGAGGCGGCGGTGGCGGTCACACCGGCCTGCGGATCCGACGTGACGGCGATGGTCTGGCCGGGGACACCGGTGCTGTCGATCGCTGCCTCCTCGACCGCCCAGGAGGCACTTGACGTGCTGCAGGGGTTGCTCGACGTCGGGGCGAGCGAGGCCGCCGTGGTGGCCGCCGATGCTCCTGACGTCCCGCAGCTCGTCCTGGCCAAGCTGTTCCGGGCGCTCGGCTCCGCGCAGGTCGCCGTCACCCCCGCGGAGGGCGGCGGGCTCGTCGCGCTGGCGAGCAGGCTGCCGGTGCCGGACTGGGTCACCAAGGCTGAGGTGGGCCTGGACTCCCCGGACGCGCTCGACCGACTGGCGGCCGCGGCACCGTCAGCGTCGATGCTGTCCGTCTGCCCGGGTTGGCGCAGGCTGCGCCGGCCCGTGGACGTCGGCCGGCTCGACCCGGGACTGGAGGGTTGGGAGGCCACCCGGCTGCTGCTCAGCGGCCATCGGGTGCGCGGAGCGTTGACCGCGTCGCCGGAGGTCTAGTCCGGCTCGAGGATGCCGGCGCCGCGCACGTGCTCGAAGATCAGGCTGGTCTCCGCGTGGGTCACTCCGGGGTGCGCGGTGAGGTGGTCAAGCACGAACTCGCGCAGTGCGTCCGCGTCGCGCGTCGCGACGTGCAGCAGGTAGTCGTTGACCCCCGCGACGTGGAACAGGCTGAGCACCCCGGGCAGCTGCACGACCGCTGAGCGGAACGCGTCGATCTGCTCGCGGGTGTGCGCGGCGAGCCGGATGGCCACCATCGCCTGGAGCGGGCGATCCACCGCGGCCGGGCCGACGTCGGCATGGAAGCCCTGGATGACCCCGTGCTCGCACAGGGCCCTGACCCGGGCGAGGCAGGTGGACGGGGCGATGCCGACGCTGGCTGCGAGCGCGTTGTTGGGCATGCGCGCGTCGGCCGTCAACAGCCGCAGCAGGGCGCGGTCGATGGCGTCGAGGCGCAGTGCGGGGCGGTCGACGGGGCCGGGGCTGGCTCGACGATCCTTCGGCATGGTGCACAGCCTAGGCGCTTCTGCCGAACTATTCCGACGTAAAGCGCATATGAGGCAGAATCATCGACGGAGTCCTGGTCAACCATCAGCGAATTGTTCAAGATAGTGGTGATTTCGACGCACACGACGCCTGAGCCAGGAGCCCGCCATGGACCGCCCCGACACCCGCCCCGGCGACCGCCTCGACACCCGCCCTGACACCCGCGCGGTCCATGCGGGCCGCCGTGACCTGACAGCAGCCGGAGTCCACGTACCGGGCATCGACCTGTCCACGACGTATCCGCTGCCGAGCGTCACCTCGGGCGGCGACGCCTACGAGGCGCTGGCGACGGGCCTGCAGCCCCCGGCCGAGGGTGGCCTCGTCTACGCCCGGTTGTGGAACCCGACCGTGGCCCGGTTCGAGGAGGCCCTCGCCGAGCTGGAGGGCACCGACGAAGGCGTCGCGTTCGCCAGCGGCATGGCGGCGACGACCGCGGTGCTGCTCGCCGCGGCCGCCGGTGGCAAGCGGCACGTCGTCGCGGTGCGCCCGCTGTACGGCGGCACCGACTTCCTGCTGGCGACCGGGCTGCTCGGCAACGAGGTGACGTTCGCCGAGGCGGACCAGATCACCGCCGCGCTGCGCCCGGACACCGGCCTGGTCATCGTGGAGACCCCGGCGAACCCGACCTTGCAGCTGCTCGACCTCGCCGACGTGGTGCGTCAGGCCGGCGAGGTGCCGGTCCTCGTCGACAACACCTTCGCGACGCCGATCCTGCAGAACCCGGCGGCGCACGGGGTGCAGCTGGTGCTGCACAGCGCGACGAAGTACCTCGGTGGCCACGGCGACGTCATCGCCGGCGTGGTCGCCACCGACAGCGGTTGGGCGGCCCGGCTGCGCCAGGTGCGTGCGGTCACCGGCGCCCTGCTGCACCCGCTGGCGGGCTACCTGCTCCACCGCGGGCTGCAGACGCTCCCGGTGCGGGTGCGGGCGCAGCAAGAGGGCGCCCACAAGATCGCCGAGTGGCTCTGCTCGCGCCCGGAGATCGACCGGGTCTACTACCCGGGGCTGGCCGAGTGCGACCCCGCCGGCCTGGTCGGGCGCCAGATGTCGGGGCCCGGCTCGATGATCGCGTTCTCGGTCCGTGGCGGCTACGACGCCGCGGCTCGCGTCGCGGACTCGTGCCGGTTGGTGCTGCACGCGGTCTCACTCGGCGGCGTCGACACCCTCATCCAGCACCCGGCGTCGCTCACCCACCGCCCGGTGGCGGCGGACGCGAAGCCGCACGCCGATGTGCTGCGCGTGTCGGTCGGCCTGGAAGACCCCCAGGACATCCAGGCGGACCTGGCCCAGGCGCTGGAGTCGGCGGCCGGTTGAGGTGCTCAGGCCTCGTCGGGACCGGGGTCCTCGCGCGGCTCGCCGTCCTCGCGCAGGGCCCGGACCCTCGAGGTGGTCCAAGGCGGACAGGTCCAGCTCCACGCGGTGCACGAAGCCCGACGGGTCGTCCAGGTCGTCCGCGGTCGGCAACAGGTCTGGGTGCTCCCAGACGGCGTCGCGCCCTTCGATGCCCCGGACCCGGGTGAGCTCCTCCCACAGCGCGGACGCCTCACGGACCCTGCGCGGTCGCAGCTCGAGACCGACCAGGGTGCCGAACGTCTGCTCGGCCGGCCCGCCGGTCGCCCGGCGGCGGCGCACCGTCTCGTGCAACGCCGCGGCCTGGGAGAGGCGGCCGGTCGCCGCGGCGTCCACGACCTGCTCGACCCAGCCCTCGACGAGGGCGAGCAGCGTCTCCAACCGCGCCAGCGCCACCGTCTGCGCCGCGGTGTCCTCGGGCTCGAACATCCCCTCGGCCAGCGCCTGCTGCACGGCCTCAGGGTTGCTCGGGTCGAGGGACCCCATCGCCTCTTCGAGCCGACCGGTGTCGATGGTGATGCCCCGCGCGTACTCCTCGACGGCGTCATACAGCCGGGAGCGCAGCCACGGCACGTGGGCGAACAACCGCTGATGGGCGACCTCGCGCAGCGCGAGGTAGAGGCGGACCTCATCGAGGTCGATGCCCAGCCCGTCGGCGTACGCCGCCACCCCCGCCGGCAGCAGGGCCGCCCGCCCGTCCGGGCCCAGCGGCAGGCCGATGTCGGTGGTGCCGACGACCTCGCAGGCGAGCGAGCCGATGGCCTGGCCCACCTGGCCGCCGAACATCATGCCGCCCATCTGGCGCATCACGCCGAGCAGCGGCCCGGCCATCTGCTGCATCTCACCCGGCACGGCATTGCCGAGGGCGGCCACCACGCGCTCGGCGACCGGCTCGATGAGTCGGGTCCAGACCGGGATCGTCGCCTCCACCCACTCGGCCCGGCTCCACGCCTCCAGCGTGGAGACCGTCGGCGGCAAGATGGTGGCGGGATCGAGCCACAGCTCGGCGACCCGGCCCGCGGCGGCGACCGTGTCGGCCTCGGCGTGGCTGATGGACGGATCGCTGCCACCCGCGGGGGCACTCGTGCCGCCCGCACCGCCCGCGGCAACCGTCTGCCGGGCCAGGTTCTTCGCCAGGTCCCAGTTGACCGGGCCGCCCTGCCAGGACATCAGGTCGGCGAACTGGTGCAGGGCCGCGCCGAAGTCTTGGGGGTCCATGCCGGCGAAATTGGGTATGCCGAGCGGGTTCGGTCCCTCGTCACCCTCGTCGGACGGCAGGCCAAACCCGAATGGGACGTCACTCACGACCGCACCTCCGGCAAGATGATGACCGTGACCATGGTCGGCGCGCAGACAAGCAAGACACTCATCTGCCCAACGGTAGTCGCGAGGAACAATCCGTGAGCACCGAGGAGGAGCCAGTTCGCCCACAGCGCAGTCGCCGCGCGCGTTCGACCAAGCGTGAGCCCGAGGCTGCACCACCCGTGGTCAGCCCGGCAAAGCCCGTGATCGCCGTGACCGGTGCCGCCAGCGGGGCCGGTCTGCTCCTGGTCCGCAGGCTCGCGGCATCGGACGACGTCAAGACGGTGCTGGCGTTGGACATCGCCCGCGTCGACGTGCCGGGGGCGACCTGGCGCGCGGTGGACGTGACCTCAGCCGCGATCGGCGAACAGCTGGCCGGCGTGGACGTGGTGGTCCACGTCGGCGACATCCCCGCCGCGGCAGGCGTGCTGCGGGCCGCGGAGGCGGCGGGTGTGGACCGGGTGGTGGTGGTGACCAGCGCGGCGGTCTACGGCGCCTCCGCCGACAATCCCGTCCCGCTGCCGGAGGATGCGCCGCTCGGCGCGGCACCGGACGGCTCGGTGATGAGCGACCTGCTCGAGGTGGAGCGGCTCGCCGACGCCGCGGCGCGCACGCGACCCACCGCGCACGTGGTGGTGCTGCGTCCCGCGCTGATGGTCGGCCCGGGGGTCGACACGGTGCTCACGAGGCATTTCGAGGCGCCGCGCATTCTCGTGGTGCGGGGCCACCGCCCGAGCTGGCAGTTCTGCCACCTCGACGACCTGGCCTCCGCGCTCGAGCTGGCGGCGCTCGGCGGTCTGGACTCCGCGCAGGACGGTCAGGTGGCCGTGGTGGCCGTGGGCAGCGACGGCGCTCTGGGCCAGGCGGAGGTGGAGCAGATCACCGGTCGGCGCAGCATCGAGCTGTCGCCGTCGCTGGCCTTCGGCGCCGCGGAGCGGCTCGGGCGGCTCGGGGTGACGCCGGGTGCGGCGGCCCAGCTCCGGTACGTCGTGCACCCGTGGGTGGTGGCGGGGGAGCGGCTGCGGGCGGCCGGCTGGTCGCCCGCCTACACGAACGCCGACGCGCTGCGCGCGCAGATCGAGCAGGCGGGCGGACGGCGCGTGATCGGCAGCTACCGGCTGGGGGCGAAGGACGCGGCGGCCGGGGCGGCGGTCGGCGCCACCTTGGCCGCGGTCGGTACTGCGGCGCTGGTCCGGCGGGCTCGGCGCCGGCGTCGGGCATGAGGCTTTGTCGTAGGGTCGCGGCATGGACGTGATCCGCTTGCTGGACATCCGCGACGCACCGCTGTCCCTGGACGAGGTCAACGCGGCCGTGGTGGACCCACGTGCCGGCGGGACCGCGTTGTTCGTCGGGACGGTGCGTGATCACGACGGCGGCCTGCCGGTCACCCGCCTTGCCTACAGCGCGCATCCGTCCGCCCTGGACGAGCTGCGGCGGATCGCCCAGGAGGTGGCTGCCGAGTCCGAGGCCATCGCGCTGGCCGCCGTCCATCGGGTCGGCGAGCTCGAGGTGGGCGACCTGGCCGTGGTCGTGGCCGTCTCCTGTGCGCACCGCGGTGAGGCGTTCACCGCCTGCCGCCAGCTGATCGACCGGCTCAAGGGTGAGGTGCCGATCTGGAAGCACCAGGTCTTCGCCGACGGCACGTCGGAATGGGTCGGCGCCGGTCATTCGGCTTGACCAAGACGTCTACCCTTGGACTGTGCGAGCACCGACCGCTCGCCCCTACAGTCCACGCCGCTAGGCAGTTCCGCCGCTGTGAAGTCCAGGAGATCGAGGCACCACCGCAATGAGCCCAGTACTTTGGTTGACCTTCCCGCTGGGCGCCACGTTGCTCACGCTCGTCGTCGTCTACTTCATCAACCGTCCGCGCAAGCCGGCCGGGATGCACGAGACGATGGAGAGCTTCGAACGCTTCCGGGTGGCTGCCGACCGGGTCTCCCACCAGGGGGCGGGTGGCCCGAACGCCAAGATCGCGGCCGGCAAGGCCACCCCGTCGAGAGACTCCGCCGATCACGGTGCACCGTAGGCTGACCCTCGTGCAACGTCGTACCGCGACCATCGTCGTCTCCGGATGCCTGTCCGTCGGTCTGATCCTGGGCGGGTCGGCGCTGCCGGTGCCCTACGTCAAGCTGGGCCCCGGCCCGGTCACCGACACGCTCGGGCCGGGTCCCGACGGCCAGCCGCTGATCCGGATCCAGCCCGGCGCAGATGCGCCCACCACCTACCCGACGACGGGTCGGCTCGACCTGGTGACGGTCAGCGAGTGGGGTGGGCCCGGCAGCAGCCTGCAGCTGGGTGACGCCCTGCGCGGTTGGCTCGACCCGACCGTGGCGATCGTGCCCCAGACGCTGCTCTACGCGCCGCACACCAGCTCCAAGGAAGTCGAGCAGCAGGCCGCCACCGACATGGCCGACTCGCAGGAGTTCGCCAAGGTCGCCGCGCTTCGCCACCTGGGCTACCAGGTGGGCGAGCAGGTCAAGGTCGACGCGCTGGCTGTGGACTCGCCGGCCGATGGAGTGCTGGAGCCAGGCGATGTGATCGTCAAGGTGGACTCGACACCGGTGGCCACCCCGGACGAGCTGCGGGCTGCCATCGGTAAGCACCTGCCAGGCCAGGTGGTCGCGTTGTCGATCACCCGGGGCGGCAAGGCGATGGACGTCAAGGTGACGACCCAGCCGGCGTCCGGCGAGGCGACGCGCCCGGTGATCGGGATCACCGTCGGCACCGCCTACACCTTCCCGTTCACCATCGACATCGACCTGCGCAACGTGGGTGGCCCTAGCGCCGGACTGATGTTCACGCTCGGCATCATCGACAAGCTGACGCAGGACAACCTCACCGGTGGTCGCACCATCGCGGGCACCGGCACGATCGACGCGGCGGGCACGGTCGGCCCGATCGGCGGCATCCAGCAGAAGCTGGCGGGGGCCAGGGCGTCGGGTGCGACGGTCTTCTTCGTCCCGGCGGCCAACTGCTCGGACGCGGTCAAGGCCAAGCCGAAGGGCCTGCAGCTGGTCAAGGTCAGCACGCTGGACGACGCGTTGAACGCGCTGAACAACCTGGCGACCGCGCCGTCCTGCTAGCGGTCAGCCGTCCTGCTAGCGGTCAAGGCCCGTTTCGTAGGGGTCAGTCCTGCAGCGTGGCCAGCAGCGCTTCGGCGAGCCGTGGCACCAGATCGGCGCCGCCGAGGAGGTCGTCCGACTCCGCGTCGGTGGCGCGCACCCGCAGCAGCGAGGCGCGCGAGCCGTCGCGCAGCACCCCGACGACCATCCGCACTTCGCGCCGCTCCGGGTGCGCCGCCGCCCAGGCCGCGACGTCGCCTTCGGTGGGCGCCGCGGCTTCGACGGACGGCGGCAGCACGAGGACCTCGTGGACGAGGGCGCAGCCCGCGACGTCGGACGGCCAGCCGATCCCGGCGAGCAGGTCGTCGACGGGCTCGTCGGCCGGCAGCTCCTCCTGCTCGACGGGGGTGAGCGCGTCCGGTTGCGCGTCGCGCTGAGGCCGAGCGCGGCGGCTAGCGCCGGCTCCCGGGTGAGCAGGTCGACGGTCGGCACGAGCGCGTACAGGACCGGCGGACGGTCCCATCCACTCGATGCGGCATGGGTCTCGATCTCAGCGATGGCCCGCTGCAATGGTGTGCGCACGGTCACATCCTCTCGTGCGGCCCGCGGGCGGTGCGGCTCGGGCTGTCCGGTGGGCGCTCGATCAGGCGGCCTGCCGCGCTCGACAAGGTAGGTTGAGGCAGCAAAGGACCGCCGCTCGGCGACGGTCCTTGCTCTGCGCCCCGCGTTACCCCGCCCGCTGCACAGACGAGGTGTTCCAGCGTGTCGTTCCGGTTCCCCGGTCCTGATGGCCCCGCCGGCCGTCCTTCCGCTCCGCAGCGCCTGCAGATCCGCCGCCCTCGGCTGTTGTTGCCGGTCGCGCTGATCGTGCTGGCGATCCTGATCGTCGGCGGGCTCTTCGTGAGCTTCTACACGGACCTGCTGTGGTATCAGTCGATCGGCTTCTCCACGGTCTTCATCACCGAGCTGACGACCAAGGCGCTGCTGTTCGTCGTCTTCGGGCTGCTCATGGCCGGGGCCGTCGGCGGCAACCTGATCCTCGCCTACCGGCTGCGGCCGCCGTTCCGGCCGCGCTCGCTGGAGCAGGAGAGCCTCGAGCGCTACCGCGACGGCGTCGAGCCGCACCTGAAGGCGCTGGTCATCGGCGTCTGCGTGGTGTTCGGCCTGCTTCGCCGGCGCCTCGGCGTCGGGGGAGTGGCGCACCTGGCTGCTGTGGCGCAACGCCACGTCGTTCGGCGCACAAGGACCCGCAGTTCGGCCGCGACGTGTCGTTCTTCGCGTTCACCTACCCGTTCCAGCGGTTCGTGCTCGGGCTTCGCGTTCGCGATCGTGCGTGGTGCTCGCTGGTCGCCGCTGTGCTCACGCACTACCTGTACGGCGGCATCCGCCTGCAGAGCCCGGGCGACAAGGTCACCCCGGCCGCGACGCGCGCACATCTCCGTCGCTGCTCGGCGTGTTCGTGCTGCTCAAGGCGGTCGCCTACTGGCTCGACCGCTTCGGGCTGGCCTTCTCGCGAACGCGGGGTCCGATCACCGGCCTGTCGTACACCGACGTGAACGCGGTGCTGCCGGCGAAGACGATCCTCGTCGGTCATCGCGCTGATCTGCGCCGTGCTGTTCTTCGCCAACGTCGTTCCGCACGCGGCTGGCTGCTGCCCGGCGTCGTCGTTCGGCGCTGCTCGTGCTGTCCGCGGTCGTCGTCGGCGGCGTCTACCCGGCGATCGTGCAGCAGTTCCAGGTGCAGCCGAACGAGGCAGGACAAGGAAGCGCCGTACATCGAGCGCAACATCGACGCGACCCGCTACGCGTACGGCCTCGACGCCGTGCAGACGTGCACGGAGTACGACGCCAAGACGACCGACGACGCCCGCGCAGCTGGCGGCCGACGCCGCGACGATCGCCGAACGTCCGGCTGCTCGACCCGACCGTCCTGCCGCCGACGTTCCAGCAGCTGCAGCAGATCCGCAGCTTCTACGGCTTCGCCGACACGCTCGACGTCGACCGCTACACGGTCGACGGCAAGCAGCAGCGACGTCGTCGTCGCGGTGCGCGAGCTGGACCTGCGGGAGATCCCGGCGCAGCAGCGCAACTGGATCAACGAGCACCTCGTCTACACGCACGGCTACGGCGTCGTCGCCGCGCCCGGCAACGGCGCCGACTCCGACGGCACGCCGGACGTTCATCGAGAGCAACATCCCGCCGACCGGCACGCTCGCGATCAAGTTCGAGCCGCGGATCTACTTCGGCGAGAGCTCGCCGAGCGTACTCGATCGTCGGCGCGCCGGCGACGGCGTCGACGCCGATCGAGCTCGACTACCCGGACCGACGAGCGGCGAGCGGCCAGAGCAACAACACCTACGACGGCAACGGCGGCGTCGCGCTCGGCTCGCCCGTTCCGCAAGCTGCTGTACGCGGTGAAGTTCCAGGAGCAGAACATCCTGCTCTCCGACGGCATCAACTCCGAGCTCGCGGATCCTGTACGACCGCAACCCGCGCGACCGCGTGCAGAAGGCCGCGCCGTGGCTGACGCTCGACGGCGACCCGTACCCCGCGGTCGTCGACGGGCGGCATCCTGTGGATCGTCGACGGCTACACGACGACCGACGGCTACCCGTACTCCGAGCGCGAGTCGCTCGGCGACGCCACGACCGACTCCAACACCGCGACGACCGCAGACCGTCGCGGCCGCAGCAGCAGGCGACAGGTCAACTACATCCGCAACTCGGTGAAGGCGACCGTCGACGCGTACGACCGGCACCGTCACGCTGTACGCGTGGGACGAGCAGCGACCCGGTGCTGAAGACCTGGATGAAGGCGTTCCCGGGCACGGTGAAGCCGAAGTCGGAGATCCCGCCGACCTGCTGGCGCACCTGCGCTACCCGGAGGACCTGTTCAAGGTGCAGCGCGAGCTGCTCGCGCAGTACCACGTGACCGACCCGCACGCGTTCTACCACCAGCAGGACTTCTGGCAGGTCCCGGACGACCCGACCAAGCGGGACGCGGCGGCCGCCCAGCCGCCGTACTACCTGACGCTGCAGATGCCGGGCACGCCGAAGTCGCGTCGTTCTCGCTGACGACCGACGTTCGCCCCGCGCGAGCGGCCAGCACGCTGGCGGCGTTCATGGCGGTGAGCACGCGACCCGGGCGCGGACTACGGCACGATCCGGGTGCTGCGAGCTGCCGCGCAACACGACGATCACCGGGCCCGGGCCAGGTGCAGAACAACTTCGACGCCGACGCCGACGGTCGCAGGCAGAGCTGACGCTGCTGCGGATCAGCGGTGGCGGGTCGACGGATCGACGTTCGGCAACCTGCTGACGCTGCCGGTCGGCGGCGGCCTGCTCTACGTCGAGCCGGTGTACGTGCGGCGCCGCGGGTCGGCGAGTCCTACCCGCTGCTGCAGAAGGTGCTGGTCTCCTTCGGCGACAAGATCGGCTTCGAGGACACCTTCGCCAAGGCGCTCAAGGCGCTGTTCGACCAGACCAACACGACGCCGCCGGGGACGCCGCCGCTCCGGGGACGCACGCCGACTCCGGTGGCGCCACGCCGACGCCGGGGGCGACGCCGACCGCCAGCCCGACGACGCCGACCGGACGTCGTCGGCGCTGAAGGCGGCGCTGGCCGACGCGCAGAAGGCGTTCGCCGACGGTCAGGCGGCGCTGAAGGACGGCGACTTCGCGGCGTACGGCGAGGCGCAGAAGCGGCTCAGCGCGGCGCTGGACGCGGCGCTGAAGGCCGAAGGCAAGTCGGTCGTCGTGCCGGGGCAGGTCGCCGGGAGCTGTCCGCTCCTCCCGATTTGCCCCGGTGCGCCGGGTCCCGTAGAGTAAGAGAACCGACGCGGGGTGGAGCAGCTCGGTAGCTCGCTGGGCTCATAACCCAGAGGTCGCAGGTTCAAATCCTGCCCCCGCTACCACGTAGGACGCAAGAGGCCCGGTCACCGGAAACGGTGGCCGGGCCTCTTGCTTGTCGGCCACAACTTGACCGCGTCTCAGTCAGTGGACTTGGACCCCGGACGCGTTTGATTGCTCAGACCGCGCTGCCTTATGGATTCTGAGCAGCGGTGTGCCGATCGAAGGGATTCCATCCACCCCAGCCTAGGCAACGCCCTATCGAGAAGGCCACTCCGTCATGCAGGAGTGCGCTCGCAGATGCGAAAGATGAGGCCCCGCATGTCCTGGCGTCCTGGCATCATTGCGACGGAGGCCGTGTACGCTGCGGATGGTGGCGTACAGGTATGCAACAGGGCGCCGCTGATGATGGCGCGTGGACGACCCTGAGCAATCTTGTGTCTGCCCAGGCGGGTCAGCCGACGGTTTCTCGCAATGTAGGTTGGGGCGTGCAATTCATTCGATGTGGCCTCTGATGACCGCCTCCGGCAACGTCCGCTCGCAGAGGGTGCCGGATGCTGCTGTCGAAGATCCTGCTCCCGACTCTGTTCATATCGGCGGCAGGCGGTTGCAGCCCACTGTCGTTTTTAATTCGTACTGGCGTTTCACATCGGCCCGTCAGTCGATCTATTTGGCGAGGCTTCGACGTTCTGCGCTTCCGTGGACCACCGACGAGATCCTTACGTCATACCGATTCACGAACGTGTTCAGGGCGGCGGATCGGGTCTCACAGTATCTGATTGCGAATGTCCACAGCGATGAGGTTGCGTATACGCAACCAGATGATGTGGTATTTCGAACCTTGCTGTTCAAGATATTCAACAGGGAAGACACGTGGGAGCATCTGCAGTCCCAGGTTCTGGCCGAGTAGCATGGGCTACCTACGACTTCGATATCGATACTGCGCTGCTTTTGATAAGGCTGCGCTGGTCGGGCCGATCTACTCGGCTGCGTACTTGATGCCACCCCCCCGGCTGGGCGAGAATCGAAAGCATGCAAATCATCTTCGCTTGCTAGAAATAATGATGCGTGATGGCATCGTAGGTCGAATACTGTCCGCAGCTTCTTTACGTGAGGTTTACGAGACGCTGATCTCCTATCCAGGCTTGGGGCCGTTCCTGGCGTTTCAATACGCTATCGACCTGAACTACTCCGACCTGCTATGTTACGACGAGAATGACCATGTTGTCGCTGGCCCGGGCGCTAAAGATGGAATCAGAAAGTGCTTCGGTCGTCAGTCGGATGGCATCGAGACTGATGTGATCCGCTACATGGTCGACACCCAGGAGCAGCACTTCGAGCGCCTCGGTCTGCCATTCGCTGGACTGTTCGGTCGCAGGCTTCATCTGATTGACGCTCAGAATCTGTTCTGCGAAGTCGACAAATATGCCCGAGTGCGGCATCCGGAGATCGAGGGAATATCAGGTAGGTCGAGGATCAAACAAAGGTTCCGCGTCGGTTGTCAGCTGACCGCACAGCCTGTGTTCCCGAAAAGTTGGGGTCGGAGCCGCAGGGGTATATCACCGAAGGTTGCCTAGACCTCGAGAGGCATATATTCTAGGGTTCGATTGTCGAGATTTACGATGACGCGCCCACCTTCGTTGGCGCACAGCTCCCGCCACGCCGCGTATCCCGCGAGGATTGCTCGCTCCCAGACCGACGCTGGTCGCGCCCCAACTTCCAGGCGAGCTGTCACCGCCTTGGCCGCGCGAAGGATACTGTCGTCAATGCGCTCGGTCGTTTCGAAGTAGCTCCAGACGGACGCGAGCTCGAAGATCATGGCAGTGACGGCCTCTTCGGTTGCTATTGCTCGCGCGCCATCCTCTACGCGATCGATGTCGGGCTTGAAACTCGCGCTTCCGGCGGATCAAGGAACGTAAGACCGGAGACCAGCCGAGGACCGCGGCGTGCGCGATATGAAAGACGTCGTGAAAGCGGTAGTTGTCAGGCTGGTGTGCGTTATCGTCTATCGGGTCGCCTAGCGATTCACCCTCAATACTCATCGGCATTTCGTTAGGCCATCCTCGAAGCGGGTTGTAAAGACGACATGGAAACTACGAGGAAGGCGCTGTTCGTCCGGGAACCCCTCATCGAAAGAGTAAGCCCCATCATTGCATCCGTACCGGTCTCGCGTCTTGGTGAGATTCTCATGGGCCACATCGCTTAGTCGGCGATCGACTCGTCGTGCCAAAGCAGCGAGATACCAAGAGGATGTCGCCGATCTCGACAGCAACGACGTCCTCAAATCCCACATAAGACTCACCACCGGGGCGGACGCGTTTCTTGTACTCCGCGATTAGAGCGCCGACCTCACCAGCGAGGCCGAGGAGCGGCACAAGGGGATCCCCAGTGCCCTGGGCAAGATCGGTCCCTGCGGGCGAGTTCCTGGTAGTGGTCCAGAGTGAGGAGTGGCCGTTGATCCTCTGGTGCGACGTCAGTCATGAGTGCACCGAATGTTGGTTAGGCCGACCACCACAAGGGATGCGATCTCGCTTGCACGGCAGGAGATGGCAAGTTGGCGGTTCTGTTCGACGGTAAGGCCGTTGCTGGTCGGGTCCCAGCCTGCCTTCAACGGCTGAGGCGGCGAGTTCGATGAGGTCGGGTTCGGTGGACCGGTCCGGGAGGCCGAGCCAACCCTCGGGGTCGAGTCCGAGGGTCGCCACGGCATCTCCGCAGCCCCGCCGAAACCTCCCGCCACGAAGACTGGCTTGCCGGAGCGGATCGAAAAGATCGTTTCCTCGATGACCCCGGGTATCCGACCCTGGTAGCCCGTTCGTTGCCCGCCGATTACGAGTCGCCCGTCGGTGTGCGCCGTCATGTATCTCCTTAGCCCGGTAAGGGCTTCGACAGCAACCTCTGCGGATACAGGCTCGCCCTCGGGACCGCGGTGCGTCGGGGTCGTGCATGACCTCACCGCCGGCGTCGAGGTACACGTACTGACCAAGGAGGCTCATGCCCCGTCGGAGGAGTCGGATCTCACCTGCTGTGAGGCCCGCATGAGCTGACCACGGTACGCACCCAGTGAACGGTCGGTTCCGTGACCCGTACTTCTCACACTCGTGGATCAGGAAAGCTGTGTATCCCTCCGGTTCGAGATGACCGCCGTAAGTGATCCTTCCATCTGCGATGAGCATCGCTCGAGCAACCTCGCCGAGCGCCATTCGCAGGTGTGTCTCGGTGAGTCCCAGCCGCCCGAGGTCGGGGCTATGAGATGCGGAGAAGCCGAATGAATCCGTGTTCCGGTTCCGGAAGGGTTTGGTCAGCCACCACGCGCCGCCAGACCTCGGGGCGTGAGGAATTCGATCACGTCGTGCAAGTTAGAGACGCGGGCCATCTGCTCGAGCACTTCTCGTTCGTCCGGGCCCAGTGGTGCGTCGGATGGAGGACTACGATCGGTTCCTGCCGTTGCGCGTCCAAGTCCTCGTGACCGGCCAACCAGGCTACAAACGTTGATGGTTCGGGAGCGTGCGGTGGCGCCCACCAAGCGATTTCAACTGATAGCTCAGCCGCTCCGACGAGTTCCTGTTGCTTCTGCCAAAGCACCCGTTTGAGGCACTCGTCGGCCAGCTGGCCCAGGACTCGGATCACGTCCGTCCGGCGCCACTGGTCGCCTACTTGCCTTCCCGGCGTCCGGGGCACGTGGTCCATTACGAAAGAGCCGCGTTCCTCGCCTGTCGTGAGCGCGTCGAGGATAACGACCGGCATCCCATGGCGCTTCCGGTAAGGACCTCGCGTTGGCACCATGGGCGGCTGGAGTAAAGATCGGTTCGCACCGCCAGCAGCGCGCCGGTCGAGGCGGCAGCTTCGAGGGATGGAGCCCAGTCTTCGTTCGCCTGCAGGTCGTGTGCGTCGAAGAACTCGCGGAGACGTGTTTGAGAGATGACGTCTCGCACCAGTTGGACGAGTGAAACCACAGCCCACTGCTCAACCGTTGACCGGCGCTTCGTGTGGCTGATGAACACCGTTATCCGCGGCTGCCCCTCGGGGCCCATCTGCGCAATGCCTTGTACAAGATCGCGGCACAGTGCCTCAGCGAAGTGTTCCGTCCCGAAGGTACCGCGAGCGATGTCGAGCACGTCGCCCACGAGCCCGCCGAGGACCGTGCCGTCGAGAGCCTGCTGGTCAGATTGTACCGAAAAGAGCCCAATGCTCTCGGGCAACTCCCTTCGGGCGTTCGCCAAGGTGTCCACGTAGTGGTGCCACCGACCGCGGTGCTCGACGTCGGCAGCGAGTTCCGCCCCCGCAACCAGGACTATCGCTGTCAACGCCGCGGCCGGAACCCCGTACGGCGGGGGCGAGATGCACGGGAGTGGTCTTGGCGTGTCTAACACGTCGTCTGTGGCCGAGGCGGACCGGATGAACACCTCAACGGCTCCGCCAATCAGGCCCGAGAACGCTGTGCCTCGGAAATGATCCAGCAGCAACTCGGCGATCTCTTCGCCCTCTGGATCGCCAGGGTGCCACACGACGTAGATCTCTAGCACGGGTGCAAGCACCAGCAACTCCCTTGTCGTCGTGCGCAGCCTATGTCCGAGGTGGCGCGTATCCTCCCATAGACACTGTTCTTGTGAGGGGGAGCCTTGGCCAACATCAACAGAATCTTCGTGAGCCACATCCACGAAGACGACGAGCACATCGCGGGGATGCGACGACTCCTTGCTGACGGGGGTCACGAGGTCCAAGTCTCAGCTGTCGACAGTAGCAACCCAAACAACGCGAACAACGCGAACTACATCATGTCCGACATTCTCGCGCCCAAGATCGATTGGGCCACCACGATGGTCGTCCTGATATCGCCTGGCACCAGGGACAGCATGTGGGTGGACCGGGAAATCGAGTACGCCCAGAAGCAGGGGAAGCGGATTGTGGGTGTGGATCGCCGGGGCCGCCGAATGCGACGTCCCTCAAGCGCTAGCCGAGTACGCCGACGCAGTCGTAGGTTGGCAGGCTGACCGGATTATGGACGCGATCAGCGGTAAGATCAACAACTGGACCGGTGGCCACGACGGCGAGATGCGTGACCGGCAGGCCATTCGCCAATACGGTTGCTAGTGCGTCTCTACTCCTACGTCGTCGCCCGGGACTATGGCTTCGCGCCGAACCCGTTTCACGGCACGTGCACTCTCGCTACGTGCAAGCCGCTAATCCGCCGTAAGGCCTCCGTGGGCGACTGGGTGGTGGGCACAGGTGCTGCGGGCAACGGGCTCACGGGTCGCCTGGTGTACGCGATGGAGGTGACCGAGACTATGTCCTTTGACGAGTACTACGATGATCTTCGCTTCCGAGCGAAGAAGCCGAACCTCGCCGGTAGCCTCAAGCAGGCATTTGGCGACAACATCTATTGTCGAGACGACTCCGGGCGATGGCTGCAACTTGACTCTCACCACAGCCTCGCAGACGGGTCCCCGAATCCGGCAAACGTGTCGAACGACACCCAGACTAACCGGGTTCTCCTGTCCAAACGCTTCGCCTACTTCGGAGGCAATGGACCCGAAATCCCTGCGGAAGTACGTACGCGCGGTGCTGAGGACGTCCTCGCAGGGCGCGGGTACAAGGTCAACTTCAGCGACGAACTCATGGCGCGGTTCGTTGACTGGTTCGAGCAATTAGACATCACAGGAGCCATTGGTCGGCCGCATGAATGGCTCAAGGGTGGGGCACTCAGGGCCGTCGCCGACGTTCGGTCCGCGGGTCGGTTGGGCGGCTGAGATATGGGGTACAGGGGGTCGGCAAGACCGTGATCTTGGGCGCCCGGGCTAGTCGACGACGTCGATCGCTACGACAACCGGTACTTGAAGGTGCGGGAGGACGCGACCAGCGGTGCGGTTCGCGCGGCTCTCGCGCTTGGCTCGCAGCCGGTTCGGCGACGACTTTGCGGGCATGCAGCCGTCAGCCAGCGAGGACGCAGTGAAGCAGCTCAAGTTCGCCGAGCTGCTGCCGCCGGAGATCGCTGCGGCGACTTTGGCCGCGCGGGGGGCTGACCATGCGGGTGCGGCGGCGATTGCCGGCAAGGTGGTTATGGACCGGGTCTGAGGTCGGCTGCTTCGCTGGCCTGTCAGTCTACGACACGGTGGACTTGTCGACGCTTCTCACCTGCTGCTGGGCGAAAGACCAGTCGAGTAGGCACTTGGAAGGGGCAACAGTGTGTACGAGCGATGTGGTCGGTTCGAATGATTACTCTGACTGGGGGCACATCTCAGCCTGTTGGAGGGCGTTCTCAGGCGGCGAGTGCCATCTTCTGGGCCTTCGAGCGAAGCTGAGGGATCAGACCAACCGTTGGACCATCGCCGCCACAAGTGAGCGTCTTTGTCAGCAAGGGCGTCCAGGAGCGGTGCGAGTGACGCCACCCGGGCCGAGAATTCGGAGGTGGGCTCGGCAGCTCCAGCGGCAATCGACCCACCTCCCACCTCATGCGACCACCCACCCTGCCGCATTGCGAATAGGTCATGGCCGCTCGAGCGCGTCCAACCCTCATCGATAGTGGTCGCGGAATGGTCCGGAGCTGGTCCCTGGCCGAAAGTAACGATGGCAGGTGGAGTTACGGAGACGTGCAATGTGGCGCCGTCGGGTTCACCACGATGGTGTATGAAGCTCACCGGGCCGTCATCCGAAGCGGTGAAGGATTGGTCTATAAGGTACCGGCCCCAACGCAGCGTGAGACGGTGGCATTTGTCCCTGTGCGGGGATGATGGCAGTACCCGGATCCAGACTGGCCCGATGTAATCACGCGGGTGGTCATGGTGCCACTCGGGGCTCGCCGTACGGGGGAACAATGATGCGATGTCGCCAGCGACGTTGTCCAAGCCATCGCGCCAGTTAAGTGCCAACTTGTCCTCGAGTAGCGGTATCTGCTGTGCGAAGCGACCATGGTCGACGTAAGCACCGGGATGACCACTGTCGTCGAGGTCCTTATCTCACGCGCCAGCGCGGCGCCCAGTTCCCGTTGTCGCCAACCGGGTTGTAGGAAAGTCTCAGTTACCAGGACAAGTACGTACGTCGAAGCGCTCAGACCGCTGTTGATCGCATCGAAAAGGCTCGTACCTCGGGGCGATCTCGCCTTCGTCGATCCAACAGCTGAGGCCTAGGACGTTGAGCGCACTCGCTAGTGGAGCGGTGTGGGTAAATCGGTCATCGCGAGCATGGCACAAGAAAACATCTCGCTTCATCTCTAATCTCCTGGTGTCACCGCTGGTGTGATCGTCAGTATCCCCTACAGTCCGGAGCGGCGGCGCACGCAGGTGGCGCCATCCAATTCAAGGCCATCTTGCGCGAGCGAGCATGTGCGCGAATCGTACTCCGGCTTTCGGCGGTGACCTTGTGGATCACGCTGACAATCGGCGCGCCCCACGCGGAGCAGGTTCTGAATGACCCTACCTCTTCGCGTCCCAATGACCGAGGTTCAGATCATCACATATGGTGACCAACCGGCGCGTTCCCTCCGCCACGGGGTTGTCCCGCCAGTCCGAGTTGCAGCACTGCCGCTGTACTTCTCTCGCGCCCGTGGGGAGCGTCACATGAGAGCGTCTGGAAAGCTGTACTAGTTCGTGCGCGACATTCTGCGCAGAAGGATGTGGGTCGAGCGAGTGCGGCAAGGGACGGCGGTGTCATAGCGTCCAAGCAACACATGGGTTATCGATCTTGGGGGCTGTTGGTGCTGCGCAGAATGTTGAGTTTTGAGGATCGGGGCGCAGATGGCTTGGGCGCGCCTGGGCCCCGTCGTGGCAGCGGCCCATCAACGAGAACATCGAGATCACCGCACCAGCCCTACCTGAATGCCATCGCCGACGAGCTCAACGACCGACTCCGCGCCGTCCTCGGCTACCTCACACCACGCGAGGTCTACCACCGGCACCGTTGCTTGGACGGATTGACACCAGCGTTTGCTCCGATGGTCCGCCGTTGGTGATCGAACCACCCGATTCCCTGCCCAGCTGACGGTCACGACGATCTGTCGGCATAGATCATTAGCATCGCGAAGATGCCGACACCTGGGATGGATGCGCACTGGCTACAACATGCCGTGCCAGCTGGCTTCGGCTCAGGGTTCCCGAGCCTGCGGACGTCATTCGGGTGCCTCGCCCACGAGATGGTCGAGTCGGTCCTTTGAAGGAGGCAACGGTGATCGAGCGCACGCCTGCACCGTCGTATGCGTCACGAGTCCGCGGTTGCCTCCTGGGCGGTGCGATCGGCGACGCGCTGGGTCCCCGTGGAGTGCCTGTCGCTGCAGGAGGTCCACGCCGGGCACGGTGATGCGGGTGTGCGGGCAGGTGGCGTCCGGCGCGCTGGCGTTGCTCGTGGCGCTCTTGGTCGACGGGGCCGACCTTGACGCGGCCCTGGACCGCACCATGTCGCACCTCGGCTCGGTGCGCGACAGCGAGGAGACCTTGACAGCTCTGGCGGCGGCCCGAGCCGCCGCCTCGCGGGGCCGTCCGTCCGCCCGTGTGGTGGAGTCCTTGGGCGGAGGTTGGATCGCCGAGGAGGCGCTGGCGATCGCGGTGTACTGCGCGCTGGCCCATCCCGGGCCGGACCAGATGCTCGACGCCCTCGCGCTTGCGGTCACCCACTCGGGCGACAGCGACTCCACGGGAGCGATCTGCGGCAACATTCTCGGCGCTTGGCACGGCGAAGGCGCCGTGCCCGCCGAGCTCGCGTTCGAGGTCGAAGGACGCGGCACGATCTTGCAGCTCGCCGACGATCTCGTCTACGAGATGACCGCCGGGCACCGACTGCACGGTGACTATGGGCCGGACACCCGCTGGACCGACCGCTACCCCGGGTGGTGACGAGACCTCTATCCCAGCCCATCTAGTCATGGCGTTGACGAGCTCGCGGGTGGACATCGACCAGGGCCACGTGGCGGTGATCACGAAGGAAGCAGTCGCGACAGAAAGGACGACGAGAGCACGCTTGTGACGTACCCTTGTCGTAGAAAGCGGTGTTGAGCGACGTCATCCAGCCGTTCCCGAGTTTCTCGACCATCTTTGATTCGGCTTTCAAAACCCTTCGGATGGAGATCGCCAAATTGCCGCCGCCTTTGCGGCCCATGCAGGCGCAGATGGCACGGCTATGACCGTGGAAGACGATCGGAGGCAGCAGATGGCCGAGGTCCCACGACCCCAAGAGGAAATCCTGCTCACACACTTCATCGTGTCGGACGACGTCGAGCGATCTCGGCGCTTCTACACCGAAGTCCTTGGGGGCCGGGTCGCCTTCTCCAGCCCCGGAGGGCCGACCAACGTGGCGCTGTCCAATAGTTGGATCGTCATCAATGCCGGTGGAGGCCCGACCGACGACAAGCCGGAGGTCACCCTGGAGACGCCCGGCGACCCAAATCGGGTGAGCAGCTTCGTCAACATCCGGGTCAAGGACGTGGAGACGGTGTACTCCGAATGGAGCGCGCGGGGTGCTCGGTTCCTGACGCCCCCGAAGCAGCACCAGTACGAGATCCGTTGCTACATCCGTGATCCCGATGGTCACCTGATCGAAGTGGGGCAGACCACCGACCCGCAGGGGGACTGGGTGCCCGATCACTGGCCATCGAGTACGCCCGCCGACGATCTCCCAACGCCCCCGGAGGGAATCGTGCTGGCCCACTTCATCGTGTCGGACGATGTCGAGCGCTCTCGCCGCTTCTACACCGATGTGCTCGGGGGCAGGGATGCGTTCTCCGGGCCCGGAGGGCTCACCTATGTCCAACTGTCGAACAGTTGGATCATCATCAACGTCGGCGGAGGCCCGACCGACGACAAGCCGGAGGTCACCCTTGAGACGCCCGCCGATCCCAACCGGGTCAGCAGTTTCCTCAATATACGAGTGACGGACATGCACGCTGTTTACACCGAATGGAGCGCGCGCGGTGCGGAATTCCTGACGCCACCGAAGCAGCACCAGTACGAAATCCGTGGCTATATTCGCGATCCCGATGGTCATCTGATCGAAGTGGGACAGACGACGGACCCGGGGGGAGATTGGTTCCCCGATCAATGGCCATCGAGCAAGTCGGAGTGAGCTTCCTGACGGGGTGGAGGTCCCCATCATGACCACGGCGATCATCGGCAGCGGAGGCATCGGATCGGCCATCGCGCGTCAGCTTGCTGGCGGTGGCGAGACCCTCCAGCTCTCGAGCGCCGACAAGGAGTCGGCGCGAAAGCTGGCCGCGGAAATCGGCGGAGCGGCGGTCGTCGCGCTCGACAACCGGAGCGCTTTGCGGGGAGCCGATGCCGTCGTCTTGCGCTGCGGTTTTCCGTGTTGAAAGACGTCATCGACGAGATCGCCGACGCGCTGGGAGACACGTCTCTCGTCGTTCCGAGCAATCCGGTCGGACTCGACGCACAAGGCAAGGTCGTGCGACTCCTACCGGAAGGGCAGTCATCGGGCCGAGTTGTTGCTGGGTGGTTGCCGACCGGGACACGCTTTGCCATTGCGTTCGGCACCATGTCGGCCGATCTCTTCGAGTCCTCGAGCCACCGGTCGCCCCAGCCCGCGGTTCTGTTCTACGTGTCCGAGGACGAGCATGGGAGCGACGAGGTCGAGCGCCTTATCCGAACGGCGGGGTTTGAGCCGATAAGGATCGGCGGGGTCGAACAGTCGAGCCGACTCGAGGTGGGCGGCGATCTTCACGATCTTGTGGTCGGATCCGCAGAGGCGCGGTCGCTCGTCGTGGGGGCCTGATTGCCTTCCGACGTGGCCGGGGGCAAGCAAACGAGACCGAAAGACTCCGGGCCCTTCTTCCACGGCACGAAGGCTGACCTGCAGCCGGGAGACGTGCTGGAACCCGGCTACAGCTCCAATTACGGCGAGCGGAAGAGGGCGAACTACATCTACCTCACCGCCACCCTGGATGCGGCCACCTGGGGAGCGGAACTGGCGGTGGGTGAGGGACCCGGCAGGATCTACCGCGTGGAACCCACGGGCCCCTTTGAGGATGACCCCAACCTGACGGACAAGAAGTTCCCGGGCAACCCGACGAGGTCTTACCGCACTCGGGAGCCGCTGCGAGTAGTCGGCGAGGTCCTGGACTGGGAGCCACACTCCGCCGAGGTGCTCCAGAACATGCGGGACCACCTTGAGGAGCTCAAGCGGCTCGGCGTCGAGGCAATCAACGACTGAGCGACCACCCCAGGGTCACGTGAGCCGGAACGTCGCCCGGTACGCCGTCGGGGACACGCCCACGGCGCGGTGGAAGTGCCGGCGCAGGGTGGCCGCGGTGCCCATGCCGCAGCTGGCGGCGATCTGTTCGACGGAGGCGTCGGTGCGCTCGAGGAGCTCCTGGGCCCGACCGATGCGCTGCTGGTGCAGCCAGTCGAGCGGCCCGGCCTGGAGCTCGGCGTGCATCCGGCGGGCGAGCTGGCGGGTGCTGAGGCCAGCGTGCCCCGCGAGGTCGCGCACCGTCAGCGGCTGGTCGAGACGGGCCCGCGCCCACTCGAGCGTGGAGACGAGCCCGTCGGGGTTGCGCGGCTCGGCCGGCGGGGTGATGAACTGCGCCTGCCCGCCGCTGCGGTGGGCAGGCACGACCAGCCGCCGCGCGATCCCGTTGGCTGCCGTGGCGCCGAGGTCGCGGCGCACGAGGTGGATGCAGAGGTCGAGGGCCGCCGTCTTGCCCGCCGAGGTGAGCACGTCGCCCTCGTCGATGTAGAGCACGTCGGCCCGTACGTCGACCTGCGGGTAGCGGCGGGCCAGGTCGTCGGCGTGCATCCAGTGCGTGGTCGCGACGCGACCGTCGAGGAGCCCGGCCGCCGCCAGCACGAAGGCGCCGGTGCACAGCGACGCGACCCGCACGCCGCGCCCGTGCGCCACGCGCAGTGCCTCGACGAGCTCCGGGTCCGGCTCCGCGTCGAGGTCGTCGACGGACGGCACGACGACCAGGTCGACGTGCGCGATCTCGGCGTACGACGCGGTCGGCAGGTTCGGCAGCCAGGGGTGCGCGGCGCCGGCGGCGGTGCAGACCACGAGGTCGTACCACTCGCCGCTGGGGGAGAGGTCCGAGCGGTCGACGCCAAAGATCTCCGAGGCGATCGCGGCCTCGTAGAGCATCGCGGAGTCGTGCATGGCGAGGGCAACCCGGGGCATGTCCGAAACTGTACGCAGGAGGTCGTTTCGGACTCTCGTCCGCGCCCGGCGTGGCGCCGAGGATGGTCTGCATGAACACACCTGAACGAGTCATGGTTTACGGCGCCACCGGTCACACCGGGCGCTTCGTCGTCGACGAGCTGCTGCGGCGTGGGCTGACGCCCGTGCTCGCCGGGCGCAGCGCCGAGCGGCTCGCCGCCGTCGCGCCGCGGCACGCCGCCCTCGACCAACGCGTGGTCGGCGTCGACGACCCCGACCTGCTGCGGCAGGCGGTCGCCGGCGTCGGCGCGGTCATCAACTGCGCCGGGCCGTTCCTCGACACCGGCGCTCCCGCTCGCACGAGCCGCCGTCGAGGCCGGCGCCCACTACCTCGACGTGACCGCCGAGCAGCCGGCCGTGCAGGAGCTCTACCGCGAGCTCGACGCCCCGGCCCGCGACGCCGGCGTCGCCGTCGTTCCCGCCATGGCCTTCTACGGCGGCCTCGCCGACCTGCTGGTCACCGCCGCGCTCGACGGCGACTCACGCGCGGACGAGGTCGAGGTCGCGATCGGCCTGGACCGCTGGTGGCCGACCGACGGGCACCCGGGCCACCGGCGCCCGCAACACGGCGATCCGCCAGGTGATTCGCGGCGGCGTGCTGGCTCCGCTGGCGAACCCCGCGCCGACCGGCACCTGGTCCTACCCGGAGCCGCTCGGCGACCAGCCCGTCGTGCAGCTGCCGTTCTCCGAGGTCATCACGATCGATCGGCATCTCGACGTCGGCGAGCTCCGCTCCTATCTCAACACCGCCCCGCTCGAGGACCTCCGCGACTCCGCGACGCCACCACCGCCGGCGGCCGACGAGCTCGGACGATCGACCCAGCAGTTCGTCGTGGACGTCGTCGTACGCCGCCGCTCGGACACCCGACGCATCAGCTGCGCCGGCCGCGACATCTACGCCGTCACCGCACCGATCGTCGTCGAGGGCGCGGTTCGACTCCTCGACGGACGCCACCGCGGCCCCGGCGCCATGGCACCGGGAGAGGCATTCGATGCCGCCGACGTGCTCGCCGCATTGGAGCGGGACACCGACGGTCTCTCAGTGTGGCGAGATTGGGCCTCACCTCGGCTGTCCGCGTCCCAGCTTCGCTGACCTGATCCGAAGCATGTCCACGCCTTGGCGTGTGACCCGTCACAGATGCGTCGCTGGGTGCTTGCTCCAAGCCGCTGCCAACCACGGCCGGTCCGCACAAAGGAGCACGACCGCGACGCCCATATTCGGCGGCACCGTCGACGCCGTATCGGCATCGACATGCAGCCGCGCACGCGCGGATTCCGTCGTCTCTTCGGCTCGCGAGGGTCGTTTTCCCCACGTACCAGCGCTGAATGTTGCGACATCCGTTGCCAACAAGTGTTTTGTTTGCCAGAGTCTGACCTCACTGTCTGCTGGACGGAGGTACGGATGACCGCACCCGCCGATCCGGGGACGCTGATGCTCGCGCGGACATCAGCTCCCGGCTCGATCGAGATGCGAGCTGTGCTCAAGTCCTTCGGCGAGGTTGTGGCGGTGGATCGTCTCGACCTGGACGTGCAACCGGGCGAGTTCATCTCCCTGCTCGGGCCATCGGGGTGCGGCAAGACCACCACCTTGCGCATGCTCGCCGGCTTCGAGCATCCGGACGCCGGCGATATCGCCATCTCGGGACGCTCGGTCCTCGGCGTCCCGCCGCACCGGCGAGACGTCAACACCGTCTTCCAGGCGTATGCGCTGTTCCCCCACATGAGCGTGGCGGAGAACGTCGCCTACGGGCTGCGCCAGCGCAGGGCCTCGCGGGCCGAGATGCGCAGCCGCGTCGTCGACGCCTTGGACATGGTGAAGATGTCGGCCTTGGCGAACCGCAAGCCGAGTCAGCTCTCAGGAGGGCAGCAGCAGCGTGTCGCGCTGGCTCGGGCTTTGGTCAACCGCCCCAGCCTGTTGCTCCTTGATGAACCGCTCGCCGCCTTGGACCGACAGCTGCGGGAGGAGATGCAGGTTGAGCTCAAGCTCCTGCAGAGCCAGCTGGGCATCACGTTCGTCTTCGTCACGCACGACCAGGGTGAGGCCATGTCCATGAGCGACCGTATCGCGGTCATGCTCGACGGCCGCATCGAGCAGCTCGGTGACCCCTACACCATCTACGAGCACCCGGAAAGCGCGTTCGTCGCCGGCTTCATCGGCCAGCAGAACTTCTTCCCGGGGCGTGCCGACGAGGGGGGTCGTCGTGTCGTCTCACCATCGGGAGTACTTCGCACCAGCCGCCGCGTCCCCGAGCTAGGACACGGATCGGCCGCGCTCGCGGCGGTCCGGCCTGGCGCCATGAGGATCAGCGAAGTAGAACCCACCCGAACCGAGAACTTCCTGTCCGGCAGGCTCGCTGGAGTCTCGCATCTCGGAGACGTCATCCAGTACGTCGTCGTGACACCGGACGGGCGAGACGTACTCGCCCGCGTCCCGCGCGCCGCGGCCCCTCGCGTCGAGGTCGGCTCCGTCGTGTGGTGCAGCTGGGACGACGAGCACGTTCACGTTTTCCCCGACACGTCAGATGAACGGAAGGCATCGACATGACTGAGCGTCTCCGCATTCTCGCGAGCGAGCAAGCGGCCCGGAGCCTGTCTCGCCGCACCTTCCTGGGGGGCAGCCTCGCCGCCGTCGCGGGCGTGGCGCTTCTCGCCGGGTGTAGCTCGAAGAGCACGCCTGGGCTCAACATCTACACCTGGGGTGACTACGACGACCCCGACGTCATCAAGCAGTTCGGCAAGCAGTTCGGCCACAAGGTCACGATGGACTCGTTTGCATCCAACGAGGAAATGGTCGCCAAGCTCGCGGCCGCTAAAGGCACGTCCGGCTACGACATCATCGTGCCGACGGGGGTGTTCATTCCGCAGCTAGCCGCCGGCAACCTGGTCGAGAAGCTGGACCACTCCAAGTTGCCGAACCTGTCCAACGTCGACGCTGTGTTCCTGGACCAGGAGTGGGACAAGGGCAACGTCTACTCGGTTCCCAAGGATTGGGGAACTACCGGCTACGTCTACGACAAGACGAAGATCTCGCGGTCGATGTCGACCTGGCAGGACTTCATCGACGTGGCAATGGGAGAGGCGAGCGGGCGCACCTCAGTGCTCGACGACCCGTCAGACGTCCTCGGCATCTACCTGTGGGCCAAGGGCATCGACTGGAACACCACGAACAAGGCCGACCTGGATGCCTGTGAGGACTTCATGGTCAACCAGTTCGCCAAGCACATCAAGGCGTTCGACTCCTTTCCGGGCGGCGAAGCGATTCCGCAAGGCCAGCACGCGCTCATGCAGGTGTGGAACGGCGACGCGCGGCTCGGGATCATGGAGAGCGACGACCCCGACAAGTGGGTCTGGGTGCTCGCTGGTCCGCAGACCGAGCTGTGGATGGACAACTGGGCCATCGCGAAGGGCGCACCGCACGTGGATGCTGCGCACACGTTCATCAACCACATCCTGGACCCCGAGATCTCCCTCCAGGAGTTGGCGTACAACGGCTACCACACCGGCGTGAAGGACATCGAGGGAACCGCGCGCGCCCAAGGTTTTGAGCGCCTCGAGATGGTGTTCTTCTCGCCAGAGCAGCTGTCCACCATGACCAACGGACTGCTGAACGAGTCCCAGGAACGCCGGGTCGACATCTGGAACAAGATGAAGGCCAAGGCCGGCGCCTGACGGCTCCGACCACACCGCCCCGATGACGACGACGCAGGCGAGACCCGCCGCCGCACCGCCGGCCGCGCCGACCACTGCCCGGCACAGGCTGCGGCTGCCGTCGTTCATCCTGGCCGCACCTGCCTGGGCCTGGCTCGTGACGTTCTTCGTCGCGCCTGTCGGGCTGGTGCTCTGGTACAGCTTTGGGCGGAAGCCGGGCGTCTTCGATACGCACAGCAACGACGTCCTGACGCTGGACCGCTACCGAGAGGCGTTCTCCAGCACGTTCTTCACGACCTTCACGAACACGTTGCAGATCAGCATCGTGGGAACTGCGATCTGCCTGCTCGTGGGATTCCCGTTCGCCTACTGGCTGGCTGTGCGGGTGCCCGAGCGGTGGCGGGGCCTGCTGCTCGGCCTGGTGCTCGTGCCGTTCTGGACGAACTTCCTCGTGCGGACGATCGGCTGGGCCATCATCATCTCGCCGCAAGGCATCGCATCGAACCTGCTGCAGGACATCGGGTTGCGCGACACCGCTCTGGAGCTGATGCACACACGGACCGCCGTCCAGCTCGGCGTGGTCTACAACTACCTGCCGCTCATGATCCTGCCGATCTTCGTCTCGCTGGACCGCATGGACCCTGCGTTGCGGGAGGCGAGCAAGGACCTCGGAGCGAACCGCTGGCGGACGCTCACCCAGGTGACGCTGCCGCTCGCCCGGCCGGGGATCGTGGCGGGCCTCTTGCTCGTCTTCATCCCGCTCATGGGTGACTACATCACCGCCACGGTGCTCGGCGGCGCGAAGGGCAACATGGTGGGCCAGCTGGTGGCGAGCCAGTTCCAGGCCGCGCAGAACTGGGCGCTCGGCTCGGCGATGGCCGTGCTGCTGATGCTCATCATCCTTGCGACGGTCGCCGCGGCAGCGGTGCTGCTCTGGGCCGTAGGCGCCCTGCTCCGTGCGCGCCGAGGGCTCCGGATCGAGGTGCCGAGCCGGTGAGCCGGACCCGTCGCCCTCGCGATCTGTCGAGCGGGCTCCTCCTCGGCTGGGGCTTGCTCGTGTTCGCGTTCCTGTTCCTGCCGATCCTCGTGATCGTCGGCTACAGCTTCAACAACGGCAGGCTCCTCGTCGCCTGGCACGAGGCGGGCCTCGATGCCTACCGAGCGCTGGCCGCCAAGCAGCAGATCCAGGACTCCATCTGGGTATCGCTGCGCGTCGGGGTGCTGTCGGCAATCGTGGCCACGGCGCTCGGGTCGCTCGCAGGCGTGGCCCTCGCCCGTAGGCCGGGCCGGTGGGCTGCGGCCTTCCTCGGGTTCCTGGCTCTCGTCATGGTGACGCCGGAGATCGTCGACGCGATCGCCCTCTTGCCGTGGTTCGTGTGGCTGGGGCAGGACGTGGGGGTGTCGGCCTTCAATGACGGCATCGTGCGCCTGGTGGTCAGCCACTCGCTGTTCTCCACCGCGGTCGTCACGTTCATCGTGCGTGCCCGCATGGCTGGTATCGATGAGGCCCTCGAGGAGGCGGCTGCAGATCTGTACGCGACCCCGTGGCGGCGCTTCCGCCAGATCACGCTCCCGCTGATGATGCCGGCCGTTCTCGCCGGAGCACTGCTCGCTTTCACGCTGAGCCTGGACAACACCGTGATCTCGGCCTTCGTCCAGGTCTCCGGCTCCACGCCCTGGCCGGTCTACGTTCTCAGCGCGGTCCGTTCAGCGCTGCGACCCGAGATCGCCGCGGTGTCCACTCTGATGCTCCTCCTGACCTTCGTCGCGCTGGGCCTGGTGGCAGTCGTGCTGCGGCGTTCGGGAGCCTCGTCCACCGAGATCGCCCGAACGATGACGACGGGCTGAACCATTGTGAGAGGACTGCCATGACGTACGCCGACCTTGTTTTCCACGGTGGGCCGGTCTTCACCGGCGACACGGTGCGGCGTCGCGCCACCGCGGTGGCCGTGCGCGCCGGACGCGTCGTTGCGGTGGGGCACGACGAGGTGAAGGACCTCGTGGGGCCGCGGACAGAGGTGGTCGAGCTGGCTGGGCGGCTGCTCATCCCCGGGTTCACCGACGCGCACGCCCACCCGGTGATGGGTGGCCTGGACCGGTTGCGCTGCGACCTGTCCGACCACGGCTCACGCGCGGACTATCTCGCTGCGATCAAGGAGTATGCCGACAGGCGGCCGGGGGTCGAGTGGATCACCGGCGGCGGCTGGGCGATGGCCGCGTTCCCCGGCGGGACACCGCGCAGGGAGGACCTCGACAGCATCGTCCCCGATCGACCGGTGCTGCTGTCCAACCGGGATGGCCACGGCTCGTGGGCGAACAGCCTCGCCCTCGAGCTCGCCGGCATCGACCGCGACACCCCCGATCCTGCCGACGGTCGGATCGAGCGCGACCCAGACGGATCGCCGACCGGAACGCTGCATGAGGGTGCAGTCGCGCTCGTGTCGAACCTGTTGCCCGTGACGACGGTGACGGAGCTGGTCGATGGGCTTCTCATCGCCCAGCAGCACTTGCACAGCCTCGGTCTGACGGGCTGGCAGGACGCCATCCTCGGGGCGTACGGCGGCCATGACGACGTGTCGACCGCTTATCTCGACGTCGCGGCATCCGGCCGTCTCACTGCTCGCGTCGTGGGTGCGCTCTGGTGGGACCGCGAGAAGGGCGAGGAGCAGATCGATGACCTGCTAGCGCGGCGCGACCGCCTGCAGGCCCCGCGATTCCGCTGCACGAGCGTGAAGATCATGCAGGACGGCGTGGCGGAGAACTTCACCGCGGGCATGCTGGACCCCTACCTCGACGGGTGCGGCTGCCGCACCGCGAATCGGGGGCTGTCGTTCGTCGATCCGCTCGCCCTGCGCTCCCACGTGGCTCGCCTCGACCACGAGGGATTCCAGGTCCACTTCCACGCGATCGGAGATCGAGCCGTCCGGGAGGCGCTTGATGCGGTGGCGGCGGCACGCTCGGCCAACGGGTTCAACGACCAGCGCCACCACATTGCCCACATCCAGGTGATCCACCCTGACGACGTGCCCCGGTTCCGCGAGCTGGGCGTCGCGGCAAACATGCAGCCGCTGTGGGCGGCGTACGAGCCGCAGATGACAGATCTCACGATCCCGTTCCTGGGTGAGCCACGGGCGGGCTGGCAGTACCCGTTCGGCGACCTGCAGCGAGCGGGTGCTGTGCTCGCGGGAGGGAGCGACTGGCCGGTGAGCAGTGCCAACCCGATGTGGGGCATCCATGTCGCGGTGAACCGTCATGCGCCGCCGGGACAGGAGGAGGGGGAGTACGCGGCCTTCCTGCCTGAGCAGCGGCTCGACCTTGCCACCGCGATCACTGCCTACACGGCCGGTTCGGCCTACCTGAACCACCACGACGACGGAGGCACGATCGCGGTCGGCAAGGTCGCTGACCTGGCGCTGCTCGACCGCGACCCGTTCGCAGGCCCGCCGGACTGCATCGGCGCCACGCGGGTATTGCAGACCTTCGTCGAGGGTGAGCGGGTCTACGCCTCCGACGACGCCTGAGCCGACCCCCATCCAGCGGGAAGGGAAGGGCCGGATCAGGGCAGACCGGTCGTCGGGTAGGACGCGAGGAGTTGAGCCAATGCTCCACACCAGCACCGTCCGGGCTTGTCGAGCGGGTCAGCGTGAACGACCTGACCACCCTGGTCACGGACCGCGGCCAGGTGCCGATGAACATCGGGGCCGCGCTCGTGCTCGACGGTGCGAGGACACTCGACGTCTCCACGGTGCGGCACCTGCTTGACCGGCGCGTGACGGCTGTCCCACGGCTTCGCCAGCGGCTTCTCGAGACGCCAGTGGGGTGCGGACGACCGGTGTGGGCCGACGATGCCTCGTTCGACGTACAACGGCACCTGTCCAGCCGTACCGCCACGAGCGACGCCGAACTGCTCGACGTCCTCGCGGATCTGGTGTGCACGCCCCTGGACCGGCACCTGCCTCTCTGGCGCGCCTGCGTGGTGACGGGCCTGCCGGCGGAGCGGGCGGCACTGGTCCTCGTGCTGCACCACGCCCTGGCCGACGGCCTGGGCGGATTGGCCATGCTGGTGGCGCTGGCGGATGGCAGCGCCACCCTTGCTGGACGCCCATTGCCGGTACCGGCCGGTACCGACCGGCTTGCACAACCCGTTCCGCCCGCTGCGGTCCTGGCCATCGACGCTGCACGCGAACACCTGCAGGGGCTGCGCAGGAGTGCCTGCGGCTCTGACCCGCGCCGTTGCCGGGTGCCGCGAGCTCGGGCTCCGGTCGCGGCCCCGCCTGGCCGCACACACGTCGCTCAACCGGCCCACCAGCAGCAAGCGACACCTGTCGCGGGTCACCGTCCCGCTGGCAGGTGTGGCGGCCGCCGCTCACCGGGCAGGCGGGACCGTCAACGACGTCGTGCTTGCCGCCGTGGTCGGCGCGCTGCGTGACACGCTCGCGATGCGCGGCGAGCAGCCGGAGCAGCTGGTGGTGTCCGTGCCGGTGTCCGGCAGGCGGGGCACGGACCCGTCGCACCTGGGCAACCAGGTCGGCGTCCGGCCGGTCGCCGTGCCCGCGCTCGCGGACCACCATGCCCGTCTGGCAGCTGTCATCCGGCTGACCCGTGCGGCCGCCGGCGACACTACGAGGGCGTCCTCGGCCGCGCTGCTGGGCGTGGTGTTCCGGGCGTTGGCCCGGTGCGGGCTGTTCCAGCGGTTCATCGACCGGCAACGGCTGGTGCACACCTTCGAGACCAACCTGCGAGGCCCGGCCGACCCGTTGTTCCTGGGCGGCCACCGCATCAGCCGGATCGTTCCGGTCGCGGTTAACCCCGGCAACATCGGGGTGTCGTTCGACGTCCTGTCCTATGCCGGGGACCTGGCGGTGACGGTCGTCTCCGATCCGGTGCTGCTGCCCGACCCGGACCGGCTCACCCGAGCGCTTGGCGAGGCGTTGCACGCTCTGACCCCTGCTACTGGCTGAGGGACGCGCTGCCGCAGGAGCGGGAGGCTTTCCGTCGATGCCCGCGTCGGGAGAGGCCTCGGGCCGTTGCGTCGTTCGTGGTCCTGGCGTACGCGGTCTCGTGGGCGGGGACGTTCCCGTTCGCGGCCGCTCGGGGACGCGGTCGAAAAGGGTGTCGACGGGCCGACCAATCCACCCGCGGTCCTCGGCCCGGCCCTGGCGGCAGCCGCGGTGACGGCGGCGTCTGGGGTCGAGCGGGCGTTCGGGACGTTCTCGCCCGGTGGCCCGATGGCGCAGGCCAAGCGCGCTGGTGGGCAGCGACGTCGATCCCGCTCGCTTTCCTCGGGGTTGCGCTCGCAGTTGCAGCGGCCATCGGCAAGCAGCCTCGCCGGAGCGACTTCGGCCGCTACAGCGGCCTGAGAGCGTCGGGGACGTTCCGGTCGGCGAGATCGCGATCCCGCTCACGTTCGGCGAGGCGACGGGCTGGCGCGGCTTCGCGCTGCCGATGCTGCAGCACCGCCACGGCGCGCTCGCCGCCGCGCTGCTCGTCACCCCGATCTGGGCGGTGTGGCAGCTGCGGTACTTCTTCACCGTCGCTACGTATCGCGGTCTTCGCCCCGGCCGGTACGTCGGCTTCGTCTTCGGCCTCGCCTGCGGCTCGATCGTGCTCACCTGGCTCTACAACGGCACCGGCGGCAGCGTCGTCGCCTGCGCGGTCTGGCACGGCCTCTACAACCTCGAGACCGGAACCGCCGCCGCCACCGGCACGATCCAGGCGGTCACGAGCGCCTTCGTCTACGCCCAGGCGCTCCTGCTCGTCGGGCTCGAGTTGCGCGTCGCGCAGACGTGGAGAGGCCTCGATCCCGGGCCTCGTCGCCTGGCCCGCAGCCTGCTCAACCGTTGAGGAGTGCCAGTGAGGGAACACCTGCAGCGTCTCGGCAACTCTTCGTGATCGCGCTGCTGCGCTCGCCGCTTCATCGTCGGCGAGCGGCTCGTCGTTCTCATCACCTACCGTGGTCGCCGCAGCGGCCGCCGCTTCACCATCCCGGTCATGTATGGCAGAGCGTGACGGGACGTTGACGATCTTCGTCGGCCACCCGGAGCGGAAGCAGTGGTGGCGGAACCTGCGGGGCGGCGCAGACGTCGACGTCTCGGCTCCGCGGCCGGCGCGAGCGGAGACGGGCCGACGTCGTCAAAGATGAGGCCGCGACCGATACCTACCTCCGCCGATACCCGCGGGCCCGTAGGACGATCGAGGCAGCCGACTCGCCCGTCTTCGTTCGCCTCGCCGCCCTCACACCGAAAGGCTGACTCCGCGAAGACGAGGCGTCCGCCGGCTTCGAGCGCTCGCAGCCAGGTGCGGGTGGTCGTCGCCATCCGCGCCGAGAAGCTGCAGCTGCGGGTGCTCCACCGGCAGGGGACCGACGGTCCCTGGCGCGGCGGCGACGCGTGCCGCAGACCCACTTCGAACAGGGACTTTTGGCCGTAGCGGCGACCTGCCGCTGCGAGTTGCATGGGGCGTAGAGCCTCTGGTCCAACGATGCGGGAGGTGGGGACATGCACGCTTTCGTCGGTGATCGGGTCGTCGTGTCTGCCGACGTCCCGCTTCCGGTGTCTGCCGGGCCGGAGGCGACGCCGTGGCGCGGCTGCGGCTCGTCTGGGACCTCTCGGATCCACCGGTCATGACTTGGAGCAACCACGTCTCCGTGGCCGGAGGTCCGTGGCGCCTGATCGAGCAATACGAGATGACCCCCGTGTAGGGGCAACCGAAGGAGGTGTTGGCCATGACCGTGGTCGTCATCTACGAGTCCATGTACGGCAACACTCGCGAGATCGCCGAGGCGATCGCCCGCGGCGCCAGCCAGCACGTGCCGGCAGTCGCCGTCAACGTCCACGACGCGACCGCCGACCTGGTCGGCAGCGCGAGCCTGCTCGTCGTGGGTGGCCCGACCCACGTCCATTCCATGAGCAGTCCTAAGACCCGAGCTGCGGCCGCCGAGAGAGCGAGCAAGCCGGAGAGCGGGGTGATCCTCGAGACCGGCGCGGACGGTGCCGGGCTGCGCGAGTGGTTCGATTCTCTGAGCTCGATCGATGTGCCTGCCGCGGCATTCGACACCCGGCTGGCATGGCCGGCATGGCTGGCCGGTCGGGCGTCGAAGCGGATCGCTCGGCTGTTGCGCCGCCGCGGTGCGCGGCTGATCCGTCCGCCGCAGAGCTTCCTGATGGGGAAGGACGATCGGCTGATCGCCGGGCAAGTCGACGGCGCGGTGCGGTGGGGTGAGGAGCTCGCGAAGACCCTCGCCGGTCAGCCGCGCGTCGGCACCTGACAACGCGGGTACGTGGTGATCCCGGGACGCCGGGATTACCTCATGATCTTGCTGGGACAGGACCCCAGGAGCCGGCCAGGGCGGCCAGTACGAAGGCGTAGACCTCCGCCTCGTAGCGAAGGTGCGCGTAGCGCCCGGACGGACCGCCATGCGAGGCGCTGCCGAGCTCAGGGCGGAACAGCACCGTCGAGCCGTGGGCATCCGTCGCCCGGAGCTTGGCGACCCACTTCGCCGGCTCGTGGATCAGAACGCGCGGATCGTGCAGGCTCCCGGTCACCATGAGCGCCGGTCGCCGTCCGGCCGGCACGTTGTCGTAGGGCGCGTACGTACGCATCGCCGCGAAGTCCTCCGGGTTGCGCGGGTCCCCCCACTCGTCCCACTCGTTGACCGTCAGCGGGATCGACGGGTCGAGCATCGTCGTGACGACAGTCCACGAAGGGGACCTCCGCGACGACCGCTCGCCAGCGCTCCGGTGCCATCGAGAATGCCGCCCCTTGGAGCAGGCCGCCTGCTGACAGGCCCCGCGTCACGATCGCGTCAGCGTCGACCAGGCGGTCTTCCGCCAGCATGTCGGCGACCGTCACGTAGTCGGTGAACGTCGTCTGCTTGTTCCGCAGCCGCCCCTGCAGCCACCAGTTCCGGCCGCCCTCGCCCCCGCCGCGAATGTGCGCGACCGCGTAGACGACGCCACGGTCCAGCAGGCTCGGTAGTGCGACGTCGAACTCCGGGTCGAGGCAGGACTCGTAGGCGCCGTAGCCGTAGAGCAGGCACGGCGCGGTGCCGTCGAGCGGCGTGTCGCGGTGGTACGGCCAGCGTCACCGGAACCGCGGTGCCGTCCTCCGCCTTGGCGTGGCGGCGCTCGGTGACGTACTGCGCGGCGTCGTACGTCGGCACCTGCTGGCGCTTGCGCACCGTGCGCCGCCCGCTCTCCAGGTGCAGGTCGTACCAGACGGGCGGCTCGACCAGCGACTCGACGACGACCGTCACCTCGTCGGTGTCGAACTCCTCGTTGCGGGCCAGCTGGATCGACCCGGCCGGCAGATCGGAGTGTTCATCGCGCGCCTCGGCCGTTCCCGCGGTCGACGACCCGCAGCACCGGGAAGCCGTCACGGCGCAGGCTGAGCACCAGATGCCGGGCGAACACGTCGACCGACACGAGCCGGACGCCGGGCTCCTCGGGGACGACCTCGCGCCAGTGGGCGCGACCAGGGCTCGCGACCGGTGCGGCCATGAGGCGGAACTCGACGGCGCCATCGTTGGTCACGATGAGCAGCTCGCCACCGCCGGGGCCATCCGCGTGCTCGACCGTGTACTCCACCCCGCGGCGGCGCGGCTCCACGACGCTGGGCGCGGCCTCGGGGTGCTCGGCTTGGATGAGCCACACCTCGGTGGTGTCCCGGCACGCCGAGCGAAGGACGATGTAGGCCCCGCTGCGGGATGCCGCGACCTCGACCTCGTACCGCTCGTCGTCCTCGGTGTAGACGAGCACGTCGTCGGCGCATGACGTGCCGAGGCGATGCCGGTAGACCTGGTACGGCCGGAAGAGCTCGTCGTGCACGACGTAGAAGAAGGTGGACGAGTCGGCGCTCCAGGCGCCGGTGTAGTAGGTGCGCCCGACGTGCTCGGGCAGCGTCTGCCCGGTGGCGAGGTCGACGAAACCGAGGACGTAGACCTCGTCGCCGTCGGTGTCGACGGAGCAGGCGAGCCATCGCCCGTCGGGGCTCACCTCGCGAACGCCAAGGGCGAAGTAGTCGGCCCCCGCGGCTAGCTCGTTCTCGTCAAGAAGCAATTCCGGCAGCCCACCGGCGACAGGACTTCGACGGAATGACTCGTATTCCCTTCCCTCTTCGGTCTGGGTGTAGTAGACAAAGCCACCACGCCTCCAACTGACTGACGCGTCAGTTGAGGGCAACCGCTTGGACATCTCGCCGAAGACCTCATCCTGGAGGTGCCGGGTATGTGCCATACGAGCGTCGTAGTAGGCCCGCTCGGCCTGCAGGTACGCCATGGTCTCCGGCAGGTCGCGGTCCCGAAGCCACCCGTAGGCATCGACGTCCGTGAGACCGTGCAGCGTTCGGCTGACGGGGCGCTGCGCTGCAACTGGCGGTCTCGGGCACGACTGCGGCGGGCTCACTCATGCCCGGACGCTAGCGCCTCGACGCCATCATGTGGAGGGAACCCGATGAAGAAGACGCTCGTCGCCGCCACTTTGGCCGCCCTGGTCGCCGTCACCGGGTTCGGGGCCGCGACCCTTGCCAGCGGGGCGGCTGCCGATGATGCCTCACCGCCGAGCACGACGTTCACCGTCGGGCTCACCCAGGACGTCGACTCGCTGAACCCGTTCATCGGGATGCTCGCGTCCTCCTACGAGGTCTACGGCCTGACCTACGACACCCTGATCGGCTACAGCCAGAAGGACTTCTCCCCGGTACCCGGGCTCGCGGAGTCCTGGGAGACCTCGGCCGACGGGCTCACCTGGACGTACAAGATCCGCGTCCGGGGTGAAGTGGTCGGACGGCGAGCCGCTCACCGCCGACGGACGCGGCCTACACGTTCAACCGGATCATCAACGGGCGAGTACGAGCAGACCAACTACGGCAACTACGTCGCCAACATCACCAAGGCGACCGCGCCCGACGACACCACGCTCGTCGTGAACACGTCGAGCAAGCCGACGCCGATCATGACTCGAGCTGGCCATCTACGATCCTGCCCGAGCACATCTGGAAGAACATCAGCGAGAAGGCCAGGTCGCCGACGTTCAAGAACGAGCCGAACGTCGTCGGCTCGGGCCCGTTCATCTTCGACGAGCACAGTGACCGGCCAGTTCATCCGCTTCAAGGCGAACCCGAACTACTGGGACGGCGCGCCCAAGATCGACGACCTGGTCTTCCGGGTCTTCAACAGAGCGAGGACACCATGGTCGCAGGCGCTGAAGAAGGGCGAGATCGACTTCGCCGACGGCCTGTCGTCGAACCTCTTCAACTCCCTGAAGGGCGTCAAGGGCATCACCACGGTCCAGGCGCGAGTACTCCGGCTTCGACGAGATCGCCTTCAACACCGGTGCCGCCACCGGACAACGGCATCCCGATCGGCGACGGCAACCCGGCGCTGAAGGACAAGCGGGTCCGCCAGGCGATCGCGTACGCGATCGACAGCAAGACGCTGGTCGACAAGGTGCTCGGCGGCTACGGCCAGGTCGGGCACGTCGATCATCCCGCCGATCTACGCCGACCTCCACTACGACCCGGGCGCCGACGCGCACACGTTCGACCTGGCCAAGGCCAACCAGATGCTCGACGACGCCGGCTACACCAAGGGCTCGGACGGCATCCGCGCGAGCCCGGCGACGGCAAGCAGCTGCAGCTTCCGGCTCGTTCGGCCGCAGCGACTCCCAGCCCTCGCAACGGACTCGTGCCAGTACGTCCAGGGCTGGCTGCAAGGACATCGGCATCGAGTCCAAGGTCGAAGATCGTGTCCGAGGACACGCTGACCGAGATCATCGGCAACGGCGAGTACGACCTGTTCGAGTGGGGCTGGGTCGTCGAGCCCGACCCGGACTACCAGCTCTCGACGTTCACCTGTGCGCCTCGCGCAGCACCAAGGACGGCGGCACGATCACGCCGGCCTGTCCGACTCCTTCTACTGCAACCCGGCGTACGACGCGCTGTACGCAGCAGCAGTCGACGACGACCGACCCGACGCGCGCGCCGACATCGTCAAGCAGATGCAGAAGATGCTCTACGACGACGCGCCGTACGTCGTGACGTACTACTACGACGAACCTCGAGGCGTACCGCAGCGACCGGTTCACCGACGTTCAGGCCGCAGCCGGACCCGAAGGGCTCGCTGCTCTTCCAGTACGGCACCTACAGCTACCGCGCGATCAAGCCCGTCGGCCGCGACCTCGTCGACCAGCGGCCAGCAGCGACCGGCGCTCTGGGTCGGTGCTGGCGTCTGGCGCGTCTGGTCGTGCTGGCGCTGGCGCGGCGTTCCTGTTCCTCGGTCGCGCCGGCGGCGGACGACCGCGGACGTAGCGCGAGTAGCGCCCGCCCTCCAGGTCGAGCGGCCTTGGCGACGGCACCGCAGCACGGCGCGCCGGCGTCACACGGCGCGCTACGTCGGCACCAGGAAGATCCGGGCGTCGCTGCCAGCCTGGTGCTTCGTCGCTGGTGTTCAACTTCTTCCTGTTCCGGGTGCTGCCCGGCGACCCGGCGAAGATCCTGACCCGCAACCACGCTGGTGCCGCCGGAGCAGATCGCCGCGCTGCGCAAGAGCTTCGGCCTCGACCAGCCGCTGCCGCAGCAGTTCGTCGACTACATGCAGCAACCTGGCTGCACGGCGACCTCGGGCATCTCCTACCAGTTACCGCAGCCGGTCGGCCGACGGTGATCGCCGACCGGATCTGGCCGACGCTGCTGCTGGTCGGCATCTCGACGATGCTGTCGACGGTCATCGGCATGTGGATCGGCATCCGCGGCGGCTGGCACCGCGACAGCACGTTCGACCGGGTCAGCACCGGCGACGACGCTGACGCTCTACTCGATGCCGGAGTTCTGGCTCGGCATGATCCTGCTGATCCTCGTCCTCGCGTCGGGTTCGGGCCGATCCCCGGGCTCTTCCCGACCGGCGGGCTGATCGACGCCCGGACGTCGACACGTCGTCGCTCGCCGGGCGTGCTCGACGTCGCCTGGCACCTCGTGCTGCCCGTGCCTCACGCTGACCCTCGGCCTACCTCGCCGAGTACTCGCTGGTCATGCGCTCGTCGCTGCTCGACGAGATGGGCGAGGACTACCTGCACCACGGCGCGGGCCAAGGGGCTGCGCGACGCCGACGTGCGCAGCCGGCACGCCGTGCCCAACGCGCTGCTGCCCACCGTGCACGCTCGATCTTGCTGAACCTCGGCTTCGTCGTCTCCGGCGCGATCACGATCGAGACGGTCTTCTCCTGGCCCGGGCTCGGGTCTGCTGTCCTACGAGGCGCTGCAGCGTCCCCGACTTCCCGCTGCTGCAGGGCGTCTTCCTGCTGTTCTCGGCCGGCGTCATCGTCGCCAACCTCGTCGCCGACCTGTTGTACCCGCTGCTCGACCCGCGGGTGCGGCCGCGCATGACCGCCGCCGAGACCGCCGTCGTCGCGGGCGTCCCGCGATCGCCTGGGCCATCGCGGGCCGGCGGCGCGCGTCGCGTCGGCGCGGCTGTGGCGGCAGTTCCGCGCGCAACCGGACGGGCATGCTCGGCCTCGTCGATCCTCGTCGTCTTCGTCCTCGCTCGCACTGCTCGCGCCGGTCCTCGCCGCGCACGACGGGCCTCGACGTCACCAAGGCCACCGGGCCAGTCCGCTGCACCCGCCGTACGCCGGCGTATCCCGCTCGGCACCGACGAGCAGCGGCCGCTCGATCCTCACGCTGCTGCTCTGGGGCACCCGGATCTCGCTGCTCGTCGGCTTCTTGGCCGCCGTCGCTGTCGCGATGGTCATCGGGACGCTGATCGGCATCGCCTCCGGCCACTTCCGCGGCTTCGTCGGCGGCAGCGCTCAGCCGGCTCACCGACTGGTTCCTGGTCATCCCGTTCCTGCCGCTGGCGATCGTGCTCGCGACGGTCCTCGGCGGTCCACTCGTTCGAACGATCATCATCGTCATCGGCGTCACCAGTCTGGGCCGGCACGGCACGGCTGATCCGGGCGCAGACGCTGTCCGATCGAGGCGCGGCCCTACCTCGAGCGGGCCCGGGCGCTCGGCGCCGGGCACTGGCACCAGATGACCCGCCACGTGCTGCCCAACGTCATGCCGCTGGTCTTCGCCAACACGACGCTCACCGTGGCGGTCGCGATCCTCTCCGAGACGACGCTGTCGTTCCTCGGCCTCGGCGACCCGTTCCACGTCTCGTGGGGCTCGATGCTCGAGGACGCGTTCGCCAACGGTGCGATCTCCTCGGGCGCCTGGTGGTACCTGTTCGCCGCCCGGCATCGCCATCGTCGCTCGTCGTGCTCGCGTTCACGCTGGTCGGCCGCGCACTCGAGGACGTCCTCAACCCGCGGCTGCGGGAGCGGTGAGCGATGACGCTGCTGGAGATCCGCGACGCTCAGGTCACGCTACGCGACCGCGGCCGGGACGTGCCCGCCGTGCGCGGCGTCGACCTGACCGTCGACCAAGGCGAGACGCTCGGCGTCGCCGGCGAGTCCGGCTGCGGCAAGTCGACGCTGGCCAGCACGGTGCTGCGGCTGCTCCCGGCCAACGCGACGGTGCACCGGCCAGGTGCTGCTCGACGGCGAGGACGTCCTCGACCATGACGTGGGGCCAGCTGCGCGCCGTGCGCTGGGCGGAGGCGTCGATCGTCTTCCAGGGCGCGATGCACTCGCTGAACCCGGTGCGCACGCATCGGCCAGCAGATCGCCGAGCCGATCCTGCTGCACGAGACGGTGACGACCGTCGCAGGCCGCCGCATCCGCGTCGGCGAGCTGCTCGAGCAGGTCGGGCTTCCCGCGCTCGCCGCAGCCGGGCCTACCCGCACCAGCTGTCCGGCGGCCAGAAGCAGCGCGTGATGATCGCGATGGCGCTGGCCTGCCGGCCGCGGCTGCATCATCGCCGACGAGCCGACCACCGCCCTCGACGTCATGGTGCAGGCGCAGGTGCTCGACGCTGCTGTCCGGCCTGGTGCGCGAGCTCGGCGTCGGCCTGATGATGATCAGCCACGACCTGTCCGTGCTGGGGACGACCTGCGACCGGGTCGCGGTGATGTACGCCGGACGGATCGTCGAGGAGGGCCCGGCCGACGCAGGCTCTTCGCCGACCCCGTCGCACCCGTACACCCGAGCGCCTGTCCGGCGCCTTCCCGACGATCGGCGACCCGCGTCCCGGCTGGCGCCCGCCGGTCTCGCCCGGCGACCCGCCGGACCCGGACCAGCTGCCGACCGGCTGCTCGTTCCACCCGCGCTGCCCGGTCGCGCGAACCGCGATGTGCCGAGGCGCCGACCGTGCAGCTCGGCCGATGCGGCGGCCCGCGTGGCGCGCGGCCTGCGTCCGACGTCGGTTCCGACCCAGCCGGGTCTCATGAGCGACGCCCGGTGCTCGAGGTCCGCGACCTCAAGGTGACCTTCCAGCGGCCGGGGTCGGCGGCGGCGCGGCGCGGGCCGTCGACGGCGTCAACCTGCCGGTGCGCCGGGCGAGATCGTCGCACTGGTCGGCGAGTCCGGCTGCGGCAAGACGACGCTGGCTCGCGCGATCCTGGGCCTGCAGCGCCCGGCCAGCGGCCAGGTGCTCTACGGCGGCCGTCGCTCGCGCTACTCGGGACGGGCGCTGAAGGCCTACCGGCGCGAGGTCCAGCTGGTCCTGCAGGACCCGACCGGTGCGCTGAACCCGCGGCACACGGTGTACGAGGCGGTCGCCGAGGGCCTGCGCATCCACCGGTACCCGGCGACGAGCAGACGCTGGTCGCCGAGGCGCTGTCGCGGGCCGGGCTGCGGCCGCCGGAGCGCTTCTTCCTGCGCTACCCGCACGAGCTGTCCGGCGGCCAGCGCCAGCGCGTCGTCATCGCCGGGGCCCTCGTGCTGGAGCCGACGGTGATCGTCGCCGACGAGCCGGTGTCGTCGCTGGACGCTTCCGTGCGCGGCGAGATCCTTGCGCTGCTGCTGCGGCTGCGCGACGAGCTCGGCCTGACCGTGCTCGTCGTCACCCACGACCTCGGCCTGGCGTGGAACATCGCCGACCGCATCGCGGTCATGTACCTCGGCCGGATCGTCGAGCTGGGGACGACCGAGGAGGTGCTGGCTCGACCCGCAGCACCCGTACACCCAGGCACTGCTGTCGGTGGTCCCGGAGATCGAGCACGTCGAGCCGGTCGTGCTGACCGGTGAGCCGCCGGACCCGACCCGCGATGCCCGACGGGCTGCCGGTTCCACCCGCGCTGCCCCGCGCTGGCTTCCGGCGAGGCAGCCGCCGCCGGCGTCGAGGACCGCTGTCGCAGCATGGACGCTGCCTGTCCTGCCCGATCGGAGGTCAACACCTGGCTGCCTGCCTGCTGGCCTATCCGACGGCGCCGAAGTAGAGCATGCTTACTGACTGATGAGTCAGTAAGCGACCGCGCACGGGATGGCCAGTGCGAGACGGTCGTGAGCAACGCTACGACGTCGTCGTCGTCGGCGGCGGCCACAACGGGCTCGTCGCCGCCGGCTACCTCGCGCAGGCGGGCTGCGCACCGTGGTGCTGCGAGCGCCGCCCGGTCGTCGGCGGCGCCGCGGTCACCGAGCAGCCGTGCGGTCCGGACTACACGGTCACGTCGCTGTCGTACGTCGTGAGCCTGCTGCCGCCCACGCTCGTCCGCGACCTCGAGCTCGACCGGCACGGCTACCACGTCTATCCCGCAGGGCCCCTACTTCGCGCCCGCGCCGCGACGGCCAGTACCTGCAGCTGCCCGCGCGACCCGCGCGCGCCGGCACGAGCAGATCGCGAAGTTCTCCGCCAAGGACGCCGACGCGATCGAACGTCTGGGACGCATGGCTCGACGAGCTCGGCGACGTGCTCGGCCCGCTGCTCGACGACGATCCCGCCCAAGGTCGGCTCGCGGCGAGCCGGCGCGACCTCGCTCGGACCAGGCGCTGCTGCTGCGCAAGCTGCGCGGCCTCGACGCGCGGCAGGCGGTCGACGTCGACCCGGCTGTTCACGATGAGCATCGCCGACCTGCGTCGACGAGTACTTCGAGTCCGACGCCGATGCAGGGCGTGCTCTCGGTCAGCGGCGTGATCGGCACGTGGGCCGGGCCCGCGCTCGGCCGGCACGGCGTACGTGATGGCGCACCACAAGATCGGCGACGTCGGCGACGGCCAGATCGGGTGCGTGGGGCTTCCCGCGCGGCGGCATGGGCGGCGTGACCGAGGCGCTCGCCGTCGGCGGCGCGGTCCTTCGGCGCGCAGATCCGCACCGACGCCGCCGGTCGCGCGGATCACGCACGACGGACGGCGCGGTGACCGGGCGTCGTCCTCGAGTCGCGGCGAGGAGCTCACGGCGCCGACCGTCATCACGACCGCGCACCCGCAGATCTCGTTCCTGCGAGCTGCTCGACCGCGCGCGACCTGCCCGCCGACTTCGTCGACGCGACATCGAGCGCTGGAAGACGCGCAGCGGCACGGTGAAGGTCAACGTCGCGCGTCGACCGGCTGCCCGAGTTCACCGGCCAAGCCCGGCTTCGACCCGGAGGTGCACGGCGGCACGATCGTGCTGGCCGAGTCGCTCGACGACATCGAGGGCGCGTTCCAGGACGCGGTCGCCGGCCGGCCGGCGACGCTGCCGTTCGCCGACATCTGCATCCCGTCGGTGTTCGACGACTCGCTCGCGCCCGAGGGCAAGCACGTCGTGTCGATGTTCACGCAGTGGGTGCCGCACACGTGGTCGCAGCGAGCCGCACGCGCGCCGAGCTCGACGCGTACGCCGACCGCGTGATCGCCCGGGTGGACGCGGTCGCGCCCGGGCTTCACCGACTCGATCCTGCACCGGCAGGTGATCGGGCCGTACGAGATGGAGCACGAGTACGGCCTGATCGGCGGCAACATCTTCCACGGCGAGCTGTCCGCCGACGCAGATGTTCCACGCGCGGCCCGCGCCCGGCTACGCCGACTTCCGCACGCCGATCGACGGCCTGTACCAGGCGGGCTCGCGCGACGCACGGCGGCGGCGGCGTCACCGGCATCCCGGGACGCAACGTCGTCAAGCAGGTCCTGCACGACCGGCGGCGCGACCAGCTGCGCGGCCGGGTGCGGCAGCTCGGCGGCTCGGGCGGGGGTGAGGCCGGTGGCGCCCTGCAGGCCGCGCTGCCCCGCGAGCACTACGTCGACGCCGCGCATTGGCGATCGCGAGCGGGAGCAGGGTGCTGCTCGGCGGGTGGATCTGCGCCGGCCGGCTCGACGAGCCTCGGGCCTCGACGCTGCCGGGGCGGCTGGCCGTCGTCGACGTCGCGCGGCGAGTCGCGTGCTGCGTCACGGTCACCCGCGAGGGCGAGCTGCGGGCGCACTACAACGTGTGCCGGCACCGCGGCTCGCAGATCGTGCCGGTCGGTGCCGGCGACGAGCCGCCGCAGCCGTGCGCGCGTGGCGCGCTGCGCTGCCCGTACCACTCCTGGACCTACGACCTGGACGGTCGCCTGCTGCAAGGCGCCGCACACCGACGACGTCGACGACTTCGACCCGGCGAGTTCGCGCTGCACCCGGTCGGGGTCGACGCGTGGGGCGGCTTCCTGTTGGCTGCACCTGTCCCCGGCCGCCGCGACGCCGCTGCCCGAGGTGCTCGGCTCCGGTGACCGAGCGGGTGCAGCCGCTACCCGCTCGACGACACTCGTGTCGGGCGGCGGCTCGGCTACGACGTCGCGCGCCAACTGGAAGGTCATCGCCGAGAACTACAACGAGTGCTACCACTGCGGGCCGGTGCATCCCGAGCTGTCCCGGCTGGTGCCTGCATTCGGCCGCGGCGGCGCCGACCTCGACTGGGAGAGCGGGATACCGCACCGCGACGGTGCCTGGACCTTCACCGCGACCGGCACCTCGAGCCGGGCACCGTTCCCCGACCTCGACGACGACGAACGCGTCCGGCACAAGGGCGAGCTGGTCTACCCGAACCTGCTGCTGTCGCCTGTCCGCCGACCACGTCGCCGCGTTCACGACTGTGGCCGCTGGCCGTGGACCGCACCCGCATCGACTGCGACCTGCTCTTCGCCGCCGACGAGGTGCGCTTCGCCGGGCTTCGACCCGACCGACGCCGCGGAGTTCTGGGACGTCGTCAACCGGCAGGACTGGGCGATCTGCGAGTCCGTGCAGCGCGGCATGTCATCGCGGGCCTACCGCCAGGGCTGGTACGCGCCGATGGAGGACGCGAGCCTGGACATCCGGCGCTGGTTGCTGCCACGGCTGGAGGACGTCCCGTGAGCGTGACTTCTACGAGTACGCCGTCGTCGGCCTCGGTGGGCTCGGCAGCGCGACGGCCTGGCAGCTGGCCCGGCGTGGCTGCCAGGTTCTCGGCCTTGAGCAGTTCGAGCTTGGGCACGAGCGCGGCGCCTCGCACGACACCTCGCGGATCCTCCGCCACAGCTACCACACGCCCGACTACGTGCGGCTGACCGTCGAGGCCTACGACGACTGGGCGGACCTCGAGCACGACTCGGGGGAGACCGCTCGTCACCGTGACCGGGGGCATCGACCTCTTCCCGCCCGGGGCAGCGATCCCCGATGACGACTACACCACCAGCATGGACGGCGTGCGGCGTGCCGTACGAGCGTACTCGACGCTGCCGAGGTCGCGCGTCGCTGGCCGCAACATCGTGCTGCCGCCGGCGGCACGGCTCTCTACCAGGCAGACACCGGGATCGTGCATGCCGCGCGGACCACGGCGGTGCTCCAGCGGCTCGCCCGTCGCTACGGCGCAGAGTTGCGGGACCGTTCCCCGGTGACGCGCATAGCGGTCCGCGGCACCGGCGAGATCGAGGTCGACGGCGGGCGGAGACCATCGTGTGCCGCCGGCTCGTCTGTACCGCCGACGCGTGGACCAACGTGCTGCTCGAGCCATCTCGGCGAGCGACTGCCGCTGACCGTCACGCAGGAGCAGGTGACCTACTTCGAGCCCGAGCGGCCCGATGACTTCGCCCCAGAGCGGTTCCCCGTGTGGATCTGGATGGACGACCCGCAGCTTCTACGGCTTCCCCACCTACGGCGGGCCGACGGTCAAGGCCGCGCAGGACGTCGGCGGCACGGTGACGACGGCGGATGACCGTGACTTCGTCCCCGACCCGGCCAACCTTCAGCAGCTGACCGCCTTCATGCGTCGTACTTTCCCCGGGTCTGTGGGCGAGGTCGTGCGGACTGCGACGTGCCTCTACACGCTGACACCGGACCGCGACTTCGTCCTCGGGGCGCTGCCCCGGCAGCCGGATGTCCTTGTGGGGTTGGGCGCGGGCCACGCCTTCAAGTTCGTCCCGACGATCGGCCGGATCCTCGCGGACCTGGCGATCTCCGACACCACCTCGTCGGACATTGCGGCCTTCGCACCCGACCGTGATGCCCTCGAGGCGCCAGGCGCGACTGTGAGCTGGTTGGTGTGAAGGGCTCAGTCTGCGAGCGCTCAGTCCGCGAAGAGGGCGGGATCGACGTCGAGCTCGCGTGCCGCCAGGCCGTAGACCCAGCTGGACAGCTGCTGCCTGGTGATGGCCCGAGGATGCACGGTCGACTGGATGGCCAGACCGTCGAGCAGAGCGGTGATACGCCAGGCGGCACCCACGGGGTCGTCGCAGCGGAACTCACCCGCTTTCGTACCGTCCGTGATGACCCGGGCCACCGTTCGCCGCCATTGGAGGTCCAGGCGGCGCGAGGCCTTCTGCAGCTCAGGGACACGCAGCGCGGCCGCCCAGGCGTCGATCCAGATCGTCCAGCCCGGCGCCCTGCCCGCCGGCGCATACAGCCGCAGGACGGCACGCAGCCGGTCAGCGGCGCTGCCCTCTGCATCGGCAGCTTGTCGCAGCTGGGCAAGGTCATGCTCGGCCGCGTAGTCGAAGGCCTCCGAGAGCAGGCAGTCCAGCGTGCCGAAGTGGTAGAAGAGCAGAGCGGTGCTCACACCCAGGTTCGCGGCCACGTCAGCTGCGCGGGTGTTGGCGAACCCCCGCTCGCGAATCTCTTCGACCGCCGCCCGCAGGATCTCGTCCCGCCGCACCTCGGCCTTGCGTCGTGCCATGGCGGAAGCGTAGCGGGCAATCAAGCTTCCCTGACTCTTCACTCAGCTGGAGGTGTTCATGTCGACGGGTTCGGCGCCGTTGCCGTCTGAGTCTCTCGCCACAGCCCTTGCCGAGCTGGGTTCCGCCACCGTGCTGCCGGCGAGGGCCTACACCTCGGCCGAGGTCTTCGCCTGGGAGCAACGTCACCTCTTCGCTGCATCGTGGGTCTGCCTCGGCCGGCCGGAGGAGCTGCGTTCTGGCGGGGACGTGCGGCAGCGGGGGCTGATGATCGGTGACGTCCCGGTGCTGCTGGTCTGGTCGGCGGAATCATCGATCCCGCAGGCGTTCGCCAACACGTGCCGTCATCGTGGTCACGAGCTGTTGCCGTGCGGTCAGGACAGCAGCCGTTCGGCGATCGTCTGCCCCTACCACGCATGGAGCTATCGCCTGGACGGCTCGCTCATCACCGCGCCGGGGTTCCGGCACGTGCCGTCGTTCGATGACAGCGCCTTCGGGCTGGTGGAGCTGCCCATCGAGACTTGGCATGGCTGGGTGTTCGTCAACGCGACAGCGGACGCAGCCCCGTTCGCCGACCACGTGGGCGCGATGACCGACCTGGTCGGACCCTACGCACCGGAGCACCTCGTGCTCGGCACAGAGCACACGTATGAGATCGCGGCGAACTGGAAGGTGATCGCCGAGAACTACCACGAGTGCTACCACTGCCCGATGATCCACCCTGAGCTCTGCGCGGTGAGCCCGCCGACGAGCGGCGACAACTACGACCTGCCCGGTAGCTGGGTCGGGGGCTCGATGGACCTGCGTGAGCACGCGGAGACGATGTCGCTGGATGGTCGCAGCGGTGGGACGCCCCTGCCGGGTGCTGATCCGCGCAAGGTGCTGTACCTGCACCTGCTGCCGAACCTGCTCGTCTCGGCGCACCCGGACTACGTGATGACCCACCGACTGCAGCCCCTTGCGGCTGACCGCACCCGGATCGTGTGCTCGTGGTACTTCGCCTCTGCCGACGTGGATGCGAGCTACGCCGTCGACTTCTGGGACATCACCAACAAGCAGGACTGGGCGGCGTGCGAGTCGGTGCAGCGGGGTGTCGCCTCACCACACTTCCGTCCCGGCCCGCTCGCGCTCAACGAGGACGCCGTGCACGACTTCGTGCGGCGGATCGCTCTGGCCTACGCCTCAACCACCCCAGGGTGAGGTCAGCAGAGGTCGCGCGGGATGGTGCGCTCCCAGGTCCGTTCGGCGAAGAGCGCGCCATCCTCGCGGACGGCGAGCATGAGGGAGACGTCGAAGGCCTCGGCTGACGCGACGAAGTCCAGCCGGATCTCCGTGGACACGCTGACGTCCGGCCAGGCGATGGCGAACCGGGAGGACGCCTCGGCTCGTTGTTCAAACGTCCGCGTGTCCACGCTGACCCGGCCCGCGTAGTGCTCCTCGCACGTGGACCCATCAGCAAGCTTGGTCATCGAGCCGTGGTCGACGACGCAGGAGGTTGTCCGGGCCAGGACGTCCCGCTCCGTACGCCACACCACGCCGTCGGCCGCGCCGGTGCGGTCCGGCTGCGTCGCGACGAGCTGCGGCGGCGGGCACGGTGACGGCCCCTCCACGACAGGAAGCTGCAGCAACGACCCATCCCGGTCGACGGTCAGCGTCACGGGGGAGGGGGGAGCGATCGTGTTCGGCCAGTCGGTGCCGGCAATGGCGATGCGGAGCTGGTGTCCCGGCTCCCATCGCCACGATGTGGCCTCCAGTTCTAGCTCGATGTCGAGGAACTCGGCCACAGGCAGCGGCTCGGGCGAGGTGTGCGAGGTGCGGTGCGTCAGGTTCAGGAACCCTCGCGTGACAAGGGTGGACGCGCCGTCCGGGAAGACGTCGCACAGCTTCACCGACAAGCTCGCCACCGGAGCGCTAGAGGCTACGCGCAGCCGGACCCGTGCATGGCCCAGGATCTCCAGCCCGTCGTCGTCCACGGGCCAGTCCCAGGTGAGGGAGTCGGCGTCGTCGTGGCGCTGGTCCGTCGGCTGACCCCACGGCAGATGCCCGGCGCAGGAGTTCCAGGCCGCGACGCCGACGTCCGGACGGACGTGGTATTCCACAGTGCCTTCGCCGAGCGGGTAGTCCACCACGCGACCTCGCGCCAGCGGCCAACCCGGCTCGTCCCGCCATTCGCCTTCCATGTTCGACAGATCTGCTTCGGGCCGAGAGGAGCGGCGGGCGAACAGCGTGATGGGAGCGGAGTCGTTTGCGTCGCTGCCGGGACGTAGCCATCGGTCCCACCAGCCGACCATCTCGGGGACGAGGTCGATGTTCGGTCCGGGTAGCGCGGAGTCGGTCGCCATGTGGCTCCACGGTCCGACCAGCAGCCGATACGGCGTGCCCGCCGCCGACAGCGCCTCGACGGTGCGGAAGGTGTTGTTGCGGTACCCGTCCGCCCAGCCGGCCACGATCATCGTCGGGCAGGCGATGCGGTCGTACGCGGGACGAAGCGAGCCCTGCCGCCAGTAGGCACCGTCCCGCTGCTCCTCCAGCCACCGCAGCAGCCACGGCTCGGTCCGCTCCACCCGCTGCCGCCACTCGTCACGCCAACGTTCCCGCCCCGCTTCGTCCGACCAGGTCGGCACGGGCGGCAAGCGCGTTCATCGCCACCATGTAGAGCGGGTAGTCCACCAGGTCGAGGACCCGCAGCGAGCCGCCCATGTAGTGGACGTCATCGGTATAGCGGTCGTCCGTGGCGTAGATGGCGATGACGGCCTTCAGGGCGGGTGGCCGTTCAGCCGCTGCCTGCAGCGAGTTGAAGCCGCTGTAGGACGTGCCGTACATCCCGATGGAGCCGCTGCACCAGGGCTGCGCGGCGAGCCAGGCGATGACCTCACAAAGATCCTGCTGTTCCTGTACCGGATATTCGTCGGTTGCCATGCCCTGCGAGGAGCCGGTACCGCGCACATCGACGCGGGCGACGGCGTAGCCGTGCTCGTCGCGCAGCCGCACGTACTCCGGTCGGTAGTACGCGGTGAGGTCGTCCTTGCGGTAGGGCAGGGCCTCCAGGATGCAGGGGACGGCCTCGTCACTCGCGGGGAGGTAGAGGGTGGCGGCGAGCTCGATGCCGTCCGCCATGGGGATCCGGACGTCGACGCGTGCGCCCTCAGCCATAGCGGTACTCCTCCAGCAGTTGCCGAACCTCGTCGACCGGTAGTGCGTAGGACGTGTTGCCGTCGCGGCCGACCACGGTCACCGCCGCGAGGAGGCTGTTGAGTACGGCTTCCTCGGTCGCTTCGGTGACCGCGGCGAAGTACGGGTCCAGCTGGCTTCCGTCCACCAGCGGGAGACCGGCCCGAAGTCCGGTAGCGCAGGCGAAGAAGATCTCGCCGCTGCCGTGGTGGGCGGTGCTTCCGGTACGCGCGAGCCCAAGACCCGCGCGCCGGGCGAGTCGTTCGCAGCCAGCAGCGTCGACCGGTCCATCGGTAACGACGATCACGATGCACGACCCTGCCGGTGGTGGGGTCGCGATGCCGGCAGGCGCAGGCGGCAGCAGGCGGCCTATCGGCACCCCGTCGACGGTGAGCCGCTCCCGCTCCCCGAAGTTCGTGAGGACGAGCACCCCCACCGTGTGACCGTCGGGAACGAGTCTTGACGCCGAGCCGATACCGCCCTTGAAGCCGAGGCAGCTCATGCCGGTGCCCGCACCGACGGCACCCTCGTCCGGAGCGACGGAAGAACCCGCTGAGGCGCGAGCCTGTGCCAGCGCATTCGCGACGTCCTCCAACGTGACGTGCACCCGGCGGGAGTCGGAGAGGAAGCTGTCGTCGCACTCCGCGACCACCGGGATCACGACGTTTTCCACGCCGATGGCCGGCTCTTCATCGACAAGCAGCGACACTGCTGCGTCGTAGACCCGGCCGACCTGCATCGTGGAGGTCAGGAAGATGGGAGTTTCGAGCAGTCCCCACTCGGCGGTCGCGATGAAGCCGGTGCACTCTCCGGCGCCATTCAGTACCGCACCGCCAGCGGTGATCGGCGAGCGGAACAGGTTGCCGCCTGGATCGACGACCGTGACACCGGTGCGGGCGATGCCACGGCCCTTTGGAGGCGGGGCATCGTCGCGCCAGATGGTCGCATGACCTACCCCGACACCCGGTACGTCCACGATCGAACCCGTGACGCCGGACGGCAACAGCCCTATCCTGATTCCCAAGTCAGCAACGCGTGCCATCGGCACAGCATGCCGCACGAGGGGAGGGAAGGCTATGACCCTGAGCCTCCCGGTCGTGTGGGCAGAGGACTGCCTGCAGCACGAACCTCTCGCGGAGGTGTGGGTCGGCGTCCGGACTCCCGGCACGGAGGTGCCGGAGCGGGCCCTCGCCATCCGAGACGCCGTCGTGTCGGCCGGGGCGCCGATTCTCCCGGCTGTGCCGCACGATGACGAGGTCCTGCGGGCCGTGCATTCCGCCGAGCTGCTCGACCACCTGCGTACCGTCTGGGACGACTGGGTCGCGGCAGGATTCCTCGACACTCCAGGCCAGGACCGGGTCGTCCCCTACGTTTTCCCGACACCCGACCTGCTGGGCGGTCTGCCGCTGCGCTCACCAACCGCCGTGCACGCCCGGGCCGGTCGCTACTGCTACGACACGATGACGCTCGTGGGGCCAGGCACGTGGGCAGCTGCGCGCGCCTCGATCGACGCGACCCTCACGGCGGTCGAGCTGGTCCATGCTGGCGCGCCGCTCGCGTACGCCCTCACCCGGCCGCCTGGGCATCACGCGACTCGCTCCGCCTTCGGCGGCTCCTGCTACCTCAACAACGCGGCCGTCGCGGCGGAGGCGTTTCGCGCGGCTGGTGCGCAGCGCGTCGCCATCGTCGACATCGACGCGCACCACGGCAACGGCACGCAGGCGCTGTTCTACGGCCGGGGAGACGTCTTCTACGGATCGCTGCACGTGGACCCGGGTGCGGGCTGGTTCCCGCACTACCTCGGCTTCGCCGATGAGATCGGCGCTGATGAGGGCAAGGGCGCGACGCTCAACATGCCGATGGCGCCAGGGACAGGTGACGACAGGTGGCTCGAAGCACTCCGCCGGATACGCGAGGCGGTTGACGCATTCGAACCCGATGCGCTCGTCGTCTCCCTCGGTGTCGACGCGGCCGCCGACGACCCGGAGAGCCCGCTGCAGGTGACCGAGGCCGGGTTCCGCCAGGCAGGCGCGCTGCTGGCAGGGGTAGCGCCGACGGTGCTCGTGCAGGAGGGTGGCTACCACCTCGACACGCTCGGACGGCTCGTCGTTGCGGTTCTCGATGGTCTGGAGGAGTGCCATGGCTCGCGGTGAACCATCGTCCCCGATCGGCACCCATCGTGTCCTCGCGCCGCTCGGGGTCCTCCCGCAGGCCGCCGACTGCCTCGATGTCGGCGCAGAGATCTGGCCGGACGAGGTCCGCATCCGGGTCGAGCGGCTCAACCTGGACGCCGCCTCCTATCGGCAGCTGCACGAGGCGAACGGTGGGGATGGGCAGGCGATCCGCGAGGCGGTGCGCGCGATCGTCGCCCGTCGCGGCAAGATGCAGAACCCCGTCACGGGTTCGGGCGGGATGCTCGTCGGCACGGTCGAGGAGGTTGGACCGAGGTCACCGCTTGACCTCCAGCCGGGGGACCGCGTGGCCACGTTGGTGTCGCTCACCATGACGCCGCTGCACATCGATGACGCGCTGGAGCACTGGGACGGCCGGTCCGCCCAGGTCTGCACCGACGGCCACGCCATCCTCTTCGCACGGTCCCTCGCCGCTCGGCTCCCGGCGGACCTCCCGGTGGCCCTCGCGCTCGGGACGCTCGATGTGTGTGGGGCTCCAGCCCTCACGGCGCGGGTGGTCGGCGAGCGGGCGAAGACGGGCGAGACACCGAGCGTGCTGGTCCTTGGCGCGGCAGGGAAGTCTGGCGCGCTGTCGCTCGCGGCCGCCAGGCAGGCCGGCGCAGGTCGGGTGGTCGGCGTGGTGCCCAACGAGACCGAGAGGGCCGCCCTGGAGCGGGCCGGACTCGCGGACCACGTCATCCTCGCCGACGCGCGCGACCCTGTAGCGCTGGCCGCCGCTGTCGGGCAGCCGGTCGATGTCACCGTGGTGTGCGTGGATGTGCCGGGCTGCGAGCACGGCGCGATCCTCGCGACAGCCGACGGCGGTACCGTCATCTTCTTCTCGATGGCGACGTCCTTCTCCGCTGCAGCGCTGGGCGCGGAGGCCCTCGCCTCCGACGTCACCATGCTGGTCGGCAACGGATACGTCCCAGGTCACGCCGAGCTCGCGCTCGAGCTGGTCCGCTCGAATCCCGGCGTCCGGTCCCTTCTCGAGCGCCGGGTGTCGGGATGAGCCCCGCAAACGCGCACCCGCCGCTCCTCGATCCGGCCGTGGTGCGCGACGCTCGCCGCCTCGCCCGCAAAGCGGCCGCGCCCGTGGTGCGGCTGGCCGGCCGCCACACCACCGTGTCCGTGGAACGGGCGGTGCTGCGCCTTGCCGGGATCAGCGGCGCCGATCCGGATGGGATGCCCTGGGCCAACCGGCTGGTCGACGCGGTGCGGGCCGGCGTCGGGCTCGAGCACGGTGTTGCCCTGCCGGTGTGGGACGCGCTGGTGGCAGGCGCCGCCGCCGACCTCCCATCGCTGGCCGAAGCGGCCGCCGCCGGCAAGGTGAGCTTCCGCGTCCCGGAGGGTCGTGACGCCGAGCGGGCTGCTAAGGCCGCACGCAAGGCGGTCGGCGCTGGCATCGCACGGATCGACCGAGCCCGCCGGCAGCGGGAACGGCTGATCGCCCGCATCGGTGACGCGCCGCGCCGCCCCTGGCTCTACCTCATCGTCGCGACCGGCGACATCTACGAGGACATCCCCCAGGCTCAAGCGGCGGCGCGCGAGGGTGCCGACGTCATCGCCGTGATCCGCTCGACCGGTCAGTCGCTGATGGACCACGTGCCGGAAGGCGCGACCCGCGAGGGCTACGCCGGCACGTACGCGACGCAGGAGAACTTCCGGCTCATGCGCGCCGCGTTGGACGAGGTATCGAGGGAGCTCGGCCGCTACGTGCGGTTGACCAACTACGCCAGCGGCCTGTGCATGCCGGAGATCGCCTCGCTGGCCGGGTTGGAACGTCTCGACATGATGCTGAACGACTCCATGTACGGCATCTTGTTCCGCGACATCAACCCGATCCGCACGTTCGTCGACCAGCGGTTCTCCCGGCAGATCCATGCACGGGCCGGGATCATCATCAACACCGGCGAGGACAACTACCTGACCACCGCGGACCCGGTCGACGCGGCGCACACCGTGACCGTGAGCCAGCTGCTCAACGAGCGCTTCGCGCACGAGGCCGGGCTGGCCGACTGGCAGCTCGGGCTCGGCCACGCCTTCGAGATCGACCCCGACCTGCCAGACTCCTTCCGCCTGGAGCTGGCCCACGCCTGGCTCGCACGCGAGCTGTTTCCCAAGGCACCGCTGAAGTGGATGCCGCCGACGAAGCACATGACCGGCGACATCTTCCGCGGCTACCTGCTCGACGGCTTCTTCAACCTGGCCGGTGTGCTCACCGGCCAGAGCATCCTGCTCGTCGGCATGATGACCGAGGCGGTGGTCACCCCGTGGCTGTCGGACCGGGACCTCGCGCTGCGCAACGTCCGCTACGTCCTGAACGCGACCGGCAACCTCGCCGAAGACCTACGCCCGACGCCGGACGGCTTCCTGGCTGAGCGGGCGCGGAAGGTGCTCGGCGAAGCGGTCGAGCTGCTGACGCGCATCTGCGACGACGGGCTGCTCACCGCGATCGCCGAGGGCACCTTCGGGGTGACCCGCCGCCCGTCCGACGCGGGCCGCGGCCTGGACGGGGTCGTCGCCAAGGCCGACGGCTACCTCAACCCCGCCTCCGAACTGCTCGAGCAGGTGAAGCCGTGACGGTCAAGCAGATCATCCGCCCCTACGGCGACACGACCGGCGACGGCATGGTCCAGGTCTCCTTCACCTTGCCGTTGCCGCACGACAAGCGCGCCGAGGGCGCGGCGTTGCAGCTGGCGCGGTCGATGGGGATCGACCCGCCGCTCCTGGCGCACGCGCGCGGCATGGGGCCGGACTTCACGTTCTTCATCGTCTACGGCCCGGTCCGCCACCTCGTCGACGTCTCGGCAGTGGAGGTGGCCGAACGGGCCTACCCGCTGCTGACCGCCCGCGAGGTGAACCTGGCCATCCGCTCCGGCCTGCGTCGACGGCTCGTCGTCGTCGGCGCCTGTATCGGGACGGACGCCCACACCGTCGGCATCGACGCGATCCTCAGCGTCAAGGGCTTCGGCGGGGAGAAGGGGCTGGAGTACTACCGCGAGGTCAAGGTGGTGAACCTCGGTTCGCAGGTGCCGGTTGAGGCGCTCGTCGAGCGGGCGCGGGAGGAGGGCGCCGATGCGGTGCTCGTCTCCCAGGTGATCACACAGAAGGACGCTCACCTGACCAACACCCGGCAGCTGTCCGAGGCGCTGCGCGCCGCCTACCCGGACGGCGGGCGCCCCGTGCTCGTCGTCGGCGGCCCGCGGTTCGACGAGGCCATGGCGGCGCAGCTCGGCGTCGACCGGGTGTTCACGAAGGGCAGCACACCGCGCGAGGTCGCAAGCTACCTCGTGCATGCGCTCGTGCCGGGAAGGGGCTTGCGATGACCGATCCGCGTCTCGGGCTGACCGTGGTGCACCGCCGGTACGTGCCGCACGCCGACGCGCACTACGGCGGCGGGCTGGTGGCCGGCGGCTATCTCCTCGGCCTGCTCGGCGACGTCGCGACCGAGGTCTGTGTCCGCACCGACGGCGACGAGGGGCTGTTCGCGTCCTACTCCGACGTGCAGTTCCGAGGCCCGGTGCAGGCGGGCGACGTGGTTGAGGTGGAGGCGCGCGTGTGCCGGGTGGGCCGGCGCAGCCGGGAGCTCGAGTGCCAGGTGCGCGTGGTGACCCGCTCCCGGCCAGAGCGCTCGGCGTCGGCCGCCGAGGTGGTCGATCCGCCGCTGGTCGTGCTGACGGCGCGCGGCACCGTCGTCGTTCCGGAAACTGTGCGGGAGGTCTGATGAACGGCACGCTCATCACCGTCGCGCCGACCGGCGCCGAAGCGTCGAAGGCACAGGTGCCGCCGCTGCCGGTGACCCTCGACGAACTCGTGATCGCAGCGAAGGCGTGCGAGGCGGCCGGCGCTGCGGTGATCCACGTCCACATCCGTGACGCCGACGCACGACCGACGCTGGACCTCGGCCGGCTGAAGGACACGGTCCAGGCGCTGCGCCAGGAGACGACGCTCGTCATCCAGCTGTCCACCGGTGGCGCCGTGACGGACCCGGAGTCCGACCGGCTCGCCGTGCTCGATGCTGAGCCGGATGCGGGGAGCCTCACCTGCGGCACTGTGAACTTCGGCGACGACGTCTTCATGAACCGCTGGCCGTTCATCGTCGAGCTGTACCAGCGGTTCTGCGAGCGCGGGATCGTGCCCGAGTTCGAGCTGTTCGACCTGGGGCACGTCACGACGCTGAACCGGTTGCTCGACACCTACGGGCCGCCGCCCGGCGGCCACGTGCACGCCGACCTGGTCATGGGCGTGCCGGGTGGCATGCCGGGCACCGCCGCCGCGCTGGTGGCCGCCATCCGCGATCTGCCTGCGGGATCGACGTTCTCGGCGACCGGCATCGGTCGCACCACGCTTGCGGTGGCGATGGCCTCGCTGGCGGCCGGGGGGCACCTGCGGGTCGGGCTGGAGGACACGCTCAGCTTCGGCGCGAGGCAGCCGGTCCGGGACAACACGCAGCTCGTGGAACGCGCCGCCGAGTGGGCGCGTTTGGCGCAACGCCCGCCGCTTTCACCGGTGGAGGCTCGGGAGATGCTTCGGATTCCCGCCAGGAGCTGACAGGTCAGGGCGCCGCGACGAGGGCGCTAGCCCGCGACCTCCTTGCCTGCCCGCGCGCCTGACACGACGGCGGCGTCCAGGAAGCCGAAGTCGTCGATGGACGTGTGCTCCCCGGCGAAGTGCACGTTGCCTTCGGGCAGGCCCTGGACGCCCCACAGCGTGCTGTACTGCCCCACCTTCGGGCAGCTGTAGGCGCCCTTGGACCAGGGGTTGAGCGGCCATGCGTCGCGGTACGCCTTGCCGTTGTAGGCGGCCGTGATTCCGTTGAAGCACGGTTCGATCTGAGCGAGGAACTGGCTGACCTGCGCCGCCGGGGCGGGACCGAAGGCCGCACCCTTCCACGAGTCGGTGACCGACCGGCCTCCGGGGAATTGGCAGACGATGCCCTTGGACATCGACTGCCCGACGGTGTCGTCCCAGGCGCACTGCCACCCGGTCATGTTCGAGTAGGCGGACCCGCCGTACCCCTGAGTCACCCAAGGCCGGCTGTTCAGCTGGACGTGGAGCTTCGCGTTGGCGCCCAGGTCGAGCTCACGGATCGCCCGCACCTTGAGTGCGGAGAAGCCCGACTTCGTCAAGTCGCAGTCGCGCAAAGTGGTGAACGGTAGCGCCAGGATGACCTTGTCGGCGCTGACATCCACGGACTTGTTCCCACTCTTGAAGGTGCAGGTCACCGTGCCGTTGCTGTTCCGCTTGATGGCGGTGAGCCGGTTGCCGTATTGCACGGTGCCAGCGGGGAGCTGGTCGAGCATCGCTTGGACGAGCTGGTCGTTGCCGCCTTCGATCGTGTACTTCTCGTCGTCGCCGGCGAGCGGGGTCAAGGAGTTGGGCGGGTTCCACCCGAGCAGGTAGATGAGGTTCAGCGCAGGCTGCTGATCGGGGTCGAGGCCGTACTCCGCGATGACGTCGGACTGCATGAGCTTGGCGAGCCTGCTCGACAGCCCGCCAGGAATGTTGGCGTCGAGCCATTCGTTCACCGTCATGTTGTCGAGCTCGCGACCGCGCCGGGTCGAGTTGTTGTAGGTCTGCGGGAAAGGCGCGTCGGCCGCCTCCCGCTTGAACACTCTCTGGACCGCTCGCCAGTCAGCCCCGGCGTCGGCGGCGCTGTACAGCGCGCCGTCGATCCAGTACTTGTCGTCTCCCGGCGGCTGGTTTCCCCCGTACACCGGTCGCAGCTTCAGTCCGAGTGAGCTTGCCAGGCTGCGAGTCGTGGTGTGCTGCGTGTTGATGAAGGCTCCGCCGTGTTCCACGATCTGGCCTTGGTCGAAGAAGCCGCGCAGCGACCAGCAGCGCCCTCCGGCGCGATCGTTCCCTTCATAGATCGTGGCAGCGATGCCCTTCACCCGATACATGTAGTGCGCGGCCCGGATGCCAGCGAGGCCGGCCCCCACGATAAGGACCTTGGGTGCGGTCGCCGCGTTCGCCCGCGCGGAGAAGGGTGAGAACGCCAAGCCTCCTGAGACGGCCATCGTGGCGCCCGCCGCGCCCACCACCCCGGCGGTGCGCAGAAAATCGCGACGGTTGATGGTGCTGAGCCGCTCTCGTTGCATGGCGATGATTTCGTCAGCGGGGATGCCGGTCCGTTCCGCCTCATCGTGTGCGGCGAGCAGGGCGCGCATCTGGGCGGTCAGGGCCGTGCGGCTGGCTCTGCTTCGCATGAGGGCTCCTCGTGGCGGAAACGGGTGTTCTGCCTAGACAAGGGGGCGCGGGATCTGGTGCGCTATTGGCCATGTCGGCAGAATGGCAGACGTGATCCTGCCGAATCGGCAAAGTCCACGATCTTGCGAATCGTCGGCGCACCGATGAGATTCGTCGCACCGCTGCGTCTCATCTGGCAGCAGGCTCGATCGGACCGGAGGAGACGCGATGAGCGGGGTACGCGTATTGGTCGGGACCCGTAAGGGTGCGTTCATCCTGACCTCGGACGAGCGGCGAAGCGCGTGGGAGGTGAGCGAGCCGCACTTCCCGGGGTGGGAGACCTACCACGTGGCGGCCTCGCCCGCCGACCCTGACCGGCTGTATGCCGCACCGTCCACGGGCTGGTTCGGGCAGCTGATCCAGCGCTCGGACGACGGTGGGCGCACCTGGGAGCCGGTCGGCAACGACTTCGCCTACGCCGGGCAGGTCGGCACCCACCAGTGGTACGACGGGACGCCGCGCCCGTGGGAGTTCACCCGGGTGTGGCAGCTGAAGCCGTCGCTGACCGACCCGGACACCGTGTACGCCGGGGTGCAGGACGCCGCCCTGTTCCGCACCACCGATGGCGGCGCGAGCTGGCAGGAGCTGACCGGCCTGCGCCAGCACGGCTCGGGTGAGCACTGGCAGCCGGGGGCCGGTGGGATGTGCCTGCACACGATCGTGCTGGACCCGGCAGACCCGGCCCGGATGTTCGTGGCCATCTCCGCCGCCGGGGTGTTCCGGACCGACGACGGTGGCGAGAAGTGGCAGCCGATCAACAAGGGCCTGCTGTCGAACGGGATCCCGTCGCCCGCAGCTGAGGTCGGGCACTGCGTGCACAAGCTCGCCATGCACCCGTCGCGGCCGGCGACGCTGTACATGCAAAAGCACTGGGACGTGATGCGCAGCGACGACGCCGGCGAGAGCTGGCACGAGATCAGCGGGAACCTGCCGACCGACTTCGGTTTCCCGATCGCGGTCCACGCGCACGAGCCGGACACCGTCTACGTCGTACCGATCACCAGCGACTCGCACCACTTCCCGCCGGACGGGAGGCTGCGCGTGTATCGCAGTCGCACCGGCGGCAACGAGTGGGAGCCGCTGACCACCGGCTTGCCGCAGGCCGACTGCTACGTCAACGTGCTGCGGGATGCGATGGCGGTGGACTCACTGCCCGAGTGCGGCATCTACTTCGGCACGACCGGTGGGCAGGTGTACGCGTCGGCCGAATGCGGGGGACACCTGGGCGCCGATCGTCCGAGACCTGCCGCCCGTGCTGTCGGTGGAGGTGCAGACACTCCCATGATCCGCGTGATCCTTCCGGCGCACCTGCGCCAACTCGCCGGCTGCGAGCACGAGATCCAGGTCGAGGCAGCTGGCACTCAGAGGGCGGTGCTGGACGCCGTCGAGCAGCGTTACCCCATGCTGCGCGGCACCATCCGCGATCCCAGCACCGGCCGCCGCCGGCCGTTCGTGCGGCTGTTCGCCTGCGAACAGGACCTGTCCCACGACCCTCCCGACGCGCCGCTGCCCGACGCGGTCGCAGCCGGCACCGAGCCGCTGCTGGTGGTCGGCGCGATGGCCGGCGGATGAGTCGAGTCTCGGTCGCAGGTCCCTGAGTACTCACGGCCGCCGCCCCGGCCGCGTTTGAACACGGAGCCGGACGGGTCACACCCTCAGTGCGCGCGAGGGAGAGTGGCGATGGCGATCAGACGTGATCAGGTGGTGGTGGTCACCGGTGCGAGCGGTGGGATCGGGCGTGCGGTGGCGACGCGTTTCGGGGCACAAGGTGCCAAGGTCGCGTTGCTGGCACGAGGCGACGTCGGTCTGCGAGGAGCGTCGAAGGACGTGGTGGCCGCCGGGGGTGAGGCGCTCGAGCTGCCCACGGATGTGGCTAGCCACGACGAGCTTGAGGCAGCCGCGCAACGCGTGGAGGAGGCGTTCGGTCCGATCGACGTGTGGGTGAACGACGCTTTCGCGGCGGTGTTCGCGCCGCTCACGCAGATCGGCCCTGAGGAGTTTCGCCGAGTCACCGAGGTGAGCTATCTCGGCTTTGTCTACGGCACCATGGTCGCGCTGCGCCGGATGCTGCCGCGCGAGCGGGGCACGATCGTGCAGGTCGGCTCGGCGCTCGCCTACCGCGGGATCCCGTTGCAGACGGCGTACTGCGGAGCCAAGCACGCCATCCAGGGATTCAACGAGGCGCTGCGCTGCGAGCTGCTGCACGCCCGGAGCAACGTGCGCGTGACGATGGTGCAGATGCCGGCAGTCAACACCCCGCAGTTCGACTGGGTGCTGTCCCGGCTTCCTGGCAGGCCGCAGCCCGTACCACCGATCTACTCACCAGACTTGGCCGCTCGGGCCGTGCTGTACGCGGCCGACCACCCGCGGCGGCGCGAGTACTGGGTCGGCGGCTCGACCGCCCTCACCCTGATCGTCAACGCGGTCGCACCCGCACTGCTCGACCGCTACCTCGCCGCGACGGGGTTCGGCTCTCAACAGACCGACCAGCCTGAAGATCCCGAACATCTGAGCAACCTGTGGGCCGCGCTCGACGGCACCGGCGGCCACGACCACGGGGCCGAGGGACGGTTCGACTCTCGGTCGCATTCGCGCAGCCTCCAGATGTGGGCCTCCCAGCACCACGGTGTGCTCGCCGGATTGGCGGCTGGTGCTGCCGGACTGGCCGCGGCCTTGACCGACCGCAAGCCCATCGCACGATGACTGCCCGATGAACCTCACGTCCGCCCGCTTGGTCTACGGCGCAGTGCTGGCGACCGCGCCGGCGTTCGCAGTGCGCGTCGTCGGCAGCCGGCCGCTTGACCGCCGGGCGCTGGTCGTGGTGCGGGTCCTCGGTGTGCGTCACCTCGCCCAAGCCGCGCTGGTGGGGCCGGGGGCCGGGCCGCTCACGATGCTCGCCGCCACGCTCACCGACGCCCTGCATGCGGCCAGCATGGTCGGCCTCGGCGCCGTGAGCCACGCGCGCCGTCGCGTAGCGGTGTGCGATGCGATTGTCGGGACGGTTTTTACGGTCACGGACGCGACGGCGGCTCGCAGGCGAGGTCGTGGGGGCGGCGCCAGCAGATCGCCTGATCGGACCGTGGCCAGGCCATGGTCAGCCTGCTGCAGTCGCGTGGCGATCGCGCCGGCGATGGTGACCGGACGCTAGTAGCTCGGGTCCGTGTAGTCCGGCCCCTGGGACGATGCCAGCGTCGGACCGCGACGGGAAGGTGCGCGGCGCGTGGTGCCAAGCAGCCAGATTCCAGTCATGAAGATCAACGCCAGTGCCAGGCCGGAGCAGAAGATGGCGAGCGAGTTCAAGGTCGCCAGCGTGTGACCCAACATGTGCACGGAGTAGTAGGGTCCCCCGCCGAGGTTGTCGGCAATGGCCAATCCGGCGAATGCCCCACTGCCCGCGAAGAGGATCGAGTCCGATCAAGACCATGGGGCCACCGCCTGATATTGGTAGTTCCCGTCCGGTGGAGGCTTCCCCGGTTGCCTGCGTGATACCCAGGTTCGTTGTGCCGGATGCCGAGAGCTCCGCGTTCCGGTTCACCTGCTGGCGAAGAGCTCGCTGACGGTACGCACCCGCAGATCCTCGAGGGCATCGGCCTGCGCTCGGGCGCGGGCTAGCAGTGCCTCCAAGTGCTGGGCATCGAGACGGTGATCACTGACCGCGACCTCCCGGAGGGTGCGCCAGCCGACCGCCTTGCCCTCGACGCCGAGTCGGAGCGATTCGAGCTCGACAAGTGGGGTCAACGGCGAACGGTTCATCAGGTACCCGTTCGGTTTGGCGCGCGTCACCTTCTCCGCGAGCCAGGCCGCGTAGACCTTGTAGTGACGCACGGGGATGCCGAGCGTCGCCATCATGCCCTTCAAGGACTCCCGGTCCTCGGCGATCTCGATCACGATCGGGCCGAGCGCCTCGCCGATCGCTCCACCGCGGTAGGACCTGGCCATGCGCCGGGCCAGGTCGAGTCCTATGGTGGCACCGGCCAGGTGATCATTGAGGTAGATGCCGAGTAGGTCGTGCTCGGGACGCCTCACGGCGCTCCCTTGGACTCCAGGCATGGTCCCTCCTTGCCGGACGCCGCCCCCGGACTCAGCCGGCTCCCGGTAGTTTCACCTCCACGGCCCCGTCCACGACGCGGGTGCGCAAGGTCGGCTGCGGGGCGGTGGCGGGTCCATGGATCACCGCACCGTCGCGCAGCCGGAACGTGCTGCCGTGCCATGGGCACTCGATCTGTGCGTCCTCACCCCAGCCAGTGAGTTTTCCCTCGTGCAACGGGCCGGAAAGGTGCGAGCACCGACCCGCGAGAACGTGTACCTGCGAGGCCTGCCGGATGACGAGGAGCGGCACGGCGCCCAGCTGAACTGGAACGAGTTGACCCTCCGGCAGCTCGTCCAGCCGTGCCAGCCGCTGCCATCCAGGCGGGATCAGGTGTGGCACCGCCTCGGCATGGTTGGCCCCAGCGGCCATCCGATAGGCCAGGTGACCCCCGATATAGCCGCCAAGGGAGACGGTTGCCAGGCCCGCGTAGCCCAGCAGGCGCCCCCGCATCGGGCGACGCCGGACGCGGGCCACCAGCGAGGCCGCGTAGAGGGCCGTGGCGGTGACGTTGGTGGCGGCATGCACCACGCCTACGCGCATCTGCTGCTCGTGAAGCTCGGAGAAGTCGGTTGCGCCCGCGACTGCAGTCGGCACCGCCGCTGTGAGGCCGACCGTGACGAGTGCTCCAGACGCGATCCTGTGACCTGGAAAGAGATCCAGGATGCCGGCCGACAACCACGCGCCGAGGGGGATCTGGGCGAGCGGCGGGTGGACCGGGTGGCCCAGGTGGACGCCGTGCAAGGTGTCTCGCAGCGGACCTCTCGGTATGAGCCTTCGCACGAGCCGTTGGTACGGCGCGGCGTACCGGTCCAGGGCCGGTGTCTCGGCCGCTCGCTCCAACAGGTCTGCGAGGCGCTTCATGGACGCCCCATACCCTCGTGCCGGCTGCTCATGCCGGGCCGCCGATTACCTGTCCCGATTACCTGTTCCCGGGGCGGGGTAGCGATCAGGTCATGTCAGCTCCGATCGAGGCGGGGGAGATCCGCCGTTGGGCGTGCCTGCGGACGACCTGGCCGGACACCGGCGAGCCTGAGGCCGCGGGCCGGTTGGCGATCGAGGCATTGTCGGCTGGGATGCTCGACCTTCCCCAGATCGGGGCTGGCCGCACCCCGGAGCGCTTCGAGGCGCTGGCCGCGTTGGGCGAGGCGGATCCCGTGCTCGCTCGCCTCGGCGAGGCGCACGCCGATGCGCAGGAAATCCTGCACGAGATCACTGGCCAGCGATCGTGGGCCGACGGTTTGTGGGGCGTGTGGGCAGCGGAGCTGCCGAGTGCCCTGGTAAGGGCGCACCGACTGGGCAACGAGTGGCGCTTGGACGGGGTGAAGGCGTTCTGCTCCGGGGCGGGGGCGTGCGGCCATGCGCTGGTGACCGCGACTGCCGACGACGGTCCGCGGCTGTTCGCCGTCGACTTGGAAGACCCAGGGGCGCAGCCGGTGGCTGGCACCTGGCCAGCCGTGGGGATGTCCGGCAGCGACAGCCGCAGCGTGGCGTTCCACGAGGTCGGGGCTGAGCCGGTCGGCGGACCGCGCGGATACCTGGACCGGCCCGGCTTCTGGCACGGGTCGGTGGGTGTCGCCGCGTGCTGGTACGGCGGCGCGGTGGGGATCGGCGCCACGTTGCTGCGGGCCGCGCGCGAGCGTGACCTGGAGCCGCATGCACTCGCCTGCCTCGGCGCCGTCGATGCGGCCTTGTCCGCGATGGCCGACACGCTGGATGCCGAGGCTCGACGCATCGACGCTGACCCCACCGACGAGCTGGGCCTCGCACAGCTGCGTGCACGACGGGTGCGCGCTGCCGTCGAGGCCGGCACGTCAGAGGTGATCGCGCGGGTCGGTCAGGCGCTGGGGGCGGCGCCGCTGTGCCTCGACCATCGGCATGCTCGACGGGTCGCCGACCTCACGGTCTACGTGCGGCAGAGCCATGCAGGGCGGGATTTGGAGTGCGTCGGCCGCTTAGCCGTCAAGCAGTCTGCGTGGGGCACGATCCGATGATCGAGGCACTTGCCGTCGTCGTACCCGCCCGGGACGAGGAGGAGCTGCTGCCGGCCTGCCTGGACTCGATCGAGGTAGCCGCGGCGGCAGTGGGTCGAGCGGGCTGCCGCGTTCAGATCATCGTGGTGATGGACGCGTGTACCGACGGAACGGCCGAGCTGTTGGCGGCGAGGCCGTGGATCGTGGCGACGTCGGTGCAGGCACGCAACGTCGGTCGTGTACGTGCGCTCGGCTGTTCCCTTGCCCTGGAAGCGGCGGGTGTAGCCCCGCACCGGCTCTGGATTGCGACCACGGACGCCGACACGGTCGTTCCCGCCGACTGGCTGATGCAGCACCTGGATGCTGCCACGCATGGTTGGCACGCCCTGGCTGGCACCGTCTTCATCGACGGTTGGGCCGGTCAGCCGGCGGCGGCGCGGCGTCGCTACCTGAGCGGCTATGCGTTCGGCGACGGGCACCCGCACGTTCACGGTGCGAACCTGGGCGTGCGCGGCGACGCCTACCTGAAAGTCGGCGGGTTCCCCGAAATGGCGCTGGCCGAAGACACCGGCCTCGAACAAGCGTTGATCACGGCGGGCTACCGCGTGCTGCACAGCGGCAGGGTCCCGGTTCTGACGAGCGGACGACACCACGCCCGTGCCGTGGGCGGTTTCGCCGGGCATCTCGCGTCGCTGGGTTTTTTGCCGGCCGAGGGATCGAACCCAGTGACCGCGGCGCCGGGGGAGCCGACGTGCTCGTGAGTCCTGATCGGCTCGGAAGGCTCATGGTGCTGAGCCCGCACCTGGACGACGGGGTGCTCAGCTGCGGGTACCTGCTCGCGCGCAATCCCGGTGCGCAGGTGGTCACGGTCTTCGCGGGAGCACCAAACATGCGGAAGGGAACGGAGTGGGACACCGCCTGCGGGTTCGCCCCTGGGGCCGACGTCGTGTCGATGCGGCGGCACGAAGACGAAGTGGCGTTGAACATCCTCGGCGCGACGCCTGTATGGCTGGACTTCCTCGACGCCCAGTACCTCGACACCGACTCAGGCATCATGCCGACCTCCCGTGCCCTCACGATCGTCGAAGCTCTCGTCGAGACCATCGACGTAGGCGCGCCGCAGGTGGTGGCCGCCCCGCTGGGCTTGTTCCACGACGACCACGTGCGCACGTACCGCGCATGGATCGAGGCGCTACGTAGGCGGCCCCATCTGACCTGGCTGATGTACGCAGACGTGCCCTACCGCGCGCACTGCGGTACTCAGGTCCAGCGGCGTCTCGCAGGCCTAGAAGCAGAAGGTTTCCGCATCGACGGCTGGTCACCATTGTGGTCCGAGGGCCCGCAGAAGCGCCAAGCGGTCGCGAGCTACCGATCTCAGCTCGCTGGCCTGGCCGGGCTACCTGGTGAGCCGATGGCGGACATCCAGCGACCGGAGCACTACTACACGATTGGCCTGGCCGAGACCTCGCTCGGCCAGGCCCGCTGACTCACCATCGGTACCAACGGCCGCGCGTTCCGCCTTCACCCGCCGCGCTTCGCATCAAGAAGCCGAGGACCCAGATGACCAGAACCGCGATGGCAATCCACCAGAGGACCTTGAGCGCGAATCCGGCCCCGAACAGGACGAGAGCCAGCAACAGCACGAGCAACATGGCAGCCATGATTGTGTCCTTTCATTATCGTTTCGGTGTCCGGCCTCTACCCAGGTGAAGGTCAACATATGCCGTGGGCGCACCGACTTCCTACGCACTGGGGTCAGGAATACCGTTGCCCGCGGCGGCGTCGAGCACTTCTAGCCACGGTGACGTCGGCGCCAGTCTGGGCGACGCCACGCGCCATCTGCTTCGTGGTTTGAAGAACGTCCTGCGGGGGCCACACCTACTGGATCGACCACCGGCCTGGACGGAGGCGGCGCTCATGGGTGACACCGCGGGGGACTACCTGTGTGAGCGGCTGATGGAGTGGGGGGTCACCACGATCTACGGGTTCCCCGGTGACGGCATCAACGGGATCATGGGGGCGCTGCGACGCCATCAGGATCGACTTCGCTTCATCCAGATCCGCCACGAGGAGATGGCGGCGTTCATGGCGTGCGGACACGCCAAGTTCACCGGCGACGTCGGGGTCTGCATGGCCACGTCCGGACCGGGAGCCATTCACCTGCTCAACGGGCTGTACGACGCCAAGCTCGACCACCAGCCCGTGGTGGCGATCGTCGGGCAGACCTTCGTGCGGGCGCTCGGCGGCAGCTTCCAGCAGGAGGTCAAGCTGCTCCAGCTCTACTCCGACGTCGCCTCGGCCTACTGCGAGCAGGTGAACGAGCCCGGCTCGATGCGGCACGTGGTCGACCGGGCCTTCCGCATCGCCCAGGCCGAGCGGACCGTCACCTGCGTGATCGTGCCCGCCGACGTGCAGGACATGGACGCGGTGCCGAGCAGCCGCAGGCAGACCCACACGATGCACTCCGGGGTCGGCTATTGGCCCGGCCGGATGATTCCCGAACCGGAGCAGCTGCAGGCGGCGGCCGACATCCTGAACGCCGGCAAGAAGGTGGCGATGCTGGTGGGAGCCGGCGCGCTGCACGCCACCGACGAGGTGGTGGCGCGTCGCCGACGTGCTGGGCGCCGGCGTCGCCAAGGCGTTGCTCGGCAAGGCGGCCGTGCCGGACGACGTGCCGTTCTGCACCGGCGCGATCGGGCTGCTCGGCACCAAACCGAGCTGGGACATGATGCAGGACTGCCGACACGCTGCTCATGGTCGGCTCGAGCTTCCCCTACTCGGAGTTCCTGCCCAAGGAGGGTCAGGCGCGCGGCAGTCCAGATCGACCTGGTCCGCGCGGATGCTGTCGATCCGGTACCCGATGGAGCTGGCCCTCGTCGGCGACAGCAAGCAGACGCTGGCCGAGCTGCTGCCGCTGCTGCGACGCAAGGAGGACCGCTCCTGGCAGGAGGAGATCGTCAAAGGCGTGCAGGACTGGTGGCGCCTGATGGACGACCGGGCCAGCCCCGCACGACCGGGCCGGCCGAATCCGACCGCAGGCGCTGTTCGCCTCGTTGTCTCGGCAGCTGCCGGACAACGCGATCCTGTCCAGCGACTCCGGCTCCGCGGCGAACTGGTATGCCCGGCACGTCAGGATCCGGCGCGGCATGAAGGCGTCGCTGTCCGGGGAACCTGGCCACGATGGTGCCCGGGGTTCCCTATGCGATCGCCGCGAAGTTCGCCTACCCGGACCGGGTGGCGGTGGCGATGGTCGGCGACGGTGCCATGCAGATGGGTGGCATGGCCGAGCTGCTCACGGCGGCGAAGTACTACCGGACGTGGATCGACCGGCGTCTGGTCGTGCTGGTGCTGAACAACGAGGACCTCAACCAGGTGACGTGGGAACAGCGGGCGATGGAGGGGGATCCGAGGTTCGAGGCGTCGCAGGACATCCCGTACATGCCCTTCTACGCGTTCGCCGACCTGATCGGGCTCAAGGGGATCAAGCTCGATACGTCGGACGAGATCGACGAAGCGTGGCGGGAGGCATTCGCGGCGGACCGTCCGGTCGTCATCGACGCGCGGACCGACCCCGAGGAGCCGCCGATCCCGCCGCACATCACCTTCAAGGAGATGGCGGCGCTGACCAAGTCGACGCTCGGTGCACCACGAGCCGGCCTGCCTGGTGCGATCGAGGCGGCGCAAGGAGTTTGCGCAGGAGCTGCGGCCGGGACGCTGAGCGAGGTGAGCGTATGGCGATGACCCACGAGGCGGCGGTCGGCCTCGAGCACGTCATGGACCGGATGGTGCACAACGTCGAGCACGGCAGGTTCGAGCGGTCGCTGTCCGGACTGACCGCGGTGGCCGCGGCCGTGACGACCGCGGAGATCTACTTCGAGCACTACCGCGCCAGCTTCGGCAACAAGTGGATGTGGAGCCCGATCATCGTCACCCCGCCGGTCGATCGTCGCCGGCATCGGTGGGGTGTTCAGCAAGCGGTGGGCCAAGACGGCGCTTCCGATCACAGCCGGCCTCTACACCGTCAACGGCCTGATGGGTGAGTACTTCCACGCCCGCGGGGTGGCCCGCAAGCCGGGCGGCTGGAAGCTCGCGTCGTACAACGTGCCGATGGGGCCGCCGATCGCGGCACCGGGACTGATGTGCGTCGTCGGGGGGATGGGCCTGCTGGCGGCGCTGCTGCGCCGGGAGAAGTAGCGATGCCCGACTTCCGCCGAGCTCGACCATCTGCCGAACCTTCGGCCGGGCCGGCAGGCGCGGCACCCGAGCTGGCTGCCTCGCCAACGTCGCGGCACCACGCCGCAGATGATCGGCCGCTACCCCGACTACGACGTGCTGGAGACGCGCGGACGAGCTGGGACGCCGCGACCGCCAAGGTGGTCGCTCGCTCGGCTTGAAGATCCCGGACCGCTGCGGTTCTTCACCGCCGACGGAGGAGCCGACGCTGCGCGCCTTCTGCGACACGGCGCTCGCCCAGGACCGTGAGCCGCGCGTACCGGTAGCCGAGTTCGTGGACGACAAGCTGGCCGCTGGCCGGGGCTGACGGCTACCAGTACGACGACATGCCCGACGACCGCGACACGTGGCGCATCGTGCTGCGCGGCCTCGACGAGGTAGCCGTCGCGCGGTACGGCCGGGCCAGCTTCGCCGATGCGGAGCCCGAGACCCGCGAAGCCATCGTCGAGGCGTTCTCGCAGGGCCCAGCCGTTCGGCGGGGTCTGGGAGCAGCTGAACGTGCCCGGGCCTGGGGCGACCTGCATGCGGATGGTGCTCGCCGCCTTCTACTCCCACCCGTGGGCGTGGAACGAGATCGGCTTCGGCGGACCGGCCTACCCGCGCGGGTACATGCGGCTCGGTCCGCTCGCAGTCCGTGGAGCCCTTCGAGACCCCGGGCGCCACCGACGAGGACCCGGTCCGCGTCGTCGAGAGCGGCCTGGGCGATGCGTGAGGCGCTGGTCGGCCTGCTGAAAGGCGCCGTCGGGCCGAAGGACAACGACTCCCGGTACCTGCTCGACGTGCACTCCCGGCAGCTGCCGGGTGAGGACACGATGTGCCGCTACGCCGAGCGCGACGAGGTCGACCTGGTGATCGTCGGCGCGGGAGCGGGCGGGTCCGTGCTCGCCCAGCGGCTCGCGCGGCGTGGGTGGCGGATCGTCGATCCTGGAAGCGGGACCGTTCTGGCACCCGGACACCGACTGGGTCTCCGACGAGGCCGGATCGCACCAGCTGTACTGGACGCAGAAGCGGATCATCGGTGGCTCCGACCCGATCGAGCTGGGCAAGAACAACTCCGGTCGCGGGGTCGGCGGGTCGATGGTGCACTACGCGGGTTACTGCCCGCGATTCCACCCCTCGGACTTCGAGACGTTCTCCCGGGACGGCGTCGGCGCCGACTGGCCGATCGGCTACGAGGACCTCCGGCCGCACTACGAACGCGTGGAGCGCGAGCTGCCGGTCGCCGGTCAGGACTGGCCCTGGGGCTACCCGCACCGGTACCCGTTCTCGCCGCACCCGATCTCCGGAGCCGCGGCCAAGCTGTGGAGCGGCGCGCTCAAGCTCGGCATCGAGATGCGAGTCGGGCCGGTCGGCATCGTCAACGGCACGTTCGGCAACCGGCCGCACTGCATCTACCGGGGCTACTGCCTGCAGGGCTGCAAGGTGAACGCGAAGGCCAGCCCGTACGTCACCCACCTGCCCGACGCCCTCGCCCACGCCGTGGAGGTCCGGGCCGGCGCCATGGCCACCCGGGTCGAGCTGGACGAGGCGACCGGCAGGGCGACGGGAGTCGTCTACCTTGACGAGGCGGGCGGCGTCGAACACCTGCAGCGGGCCCGTTTCGTCGCGCTCGCTTGCTACTCGATCGAGACGCCGCGGCTGCTGCTGAACTCGGCGTCCGGGCGTTTCCCGAACGGGTTGTGCAACAACGAGGACCAGGTCGGGCGCTACGTCATGGTGCAGGGCGCGTCGCAGACGGCGGGGCGGTGGCCGAAGGAGCAGCGCATGTACAAGGCGCCGCCACCGGAGGTGTCCAGCGAGGACTTCTACGAGACCGACTCCGTCGCGCGGCTTTGCCCGGGGCTTCTCGATCCAGACCGTAGGGCCGCTGCCGATCGGCTGGGCCGAGCACGTGCTGGCCGACGGGCACTGGGGACGGGCGCTGCGCGAGTACATGCGGGACTACAACCACTGGGCCACGATCGGCGTGCTCAACGAACTGCTGCCGCAGGCGGACAACCGGGTCACCCTGGCGGGCGAGACCGACGAGTACGGGCTGCCGATCGCCCGCTTCGACTACAGCCTGTGCGACAACGACCGCGCCAACATCGCCTACTCGACCAAGGTCATCACCGACATCCTGCACGCCGCCGATGCCCAGGACGTGCTGACCATCCACCGGTACGCCCACCTCATCGGTGGCGCACGCATGGGCACCTCCGCGGAGAACTCGGTGGTGGACGCCAGCCAGCGCAGCTGGGCGGTGCCCAACCTGTTCCTCGCCGACGGATCGGTCTGTCCCACGCAGGGCAGCGCCAACCCGGCGCTGACCATCATGGCCCTGTCCTCCCGGCTGGCCGAGCGGATGGCGAGCGGGGCCGCCATGGATGACGACCCGTCGGCGCGCGCTGGCCGCCCGGTCGGCGCGGCCAAGGGGTTCGGTCGGGGCGGCGCGAGGTGAGCCGCGTCGACCGCGACCCGGCGAGCGAGTACCCGCCGTTCGCGCTTCGCCAGTACGCGCTGCTCGCCGACGGGGAGCGCGGCATCCTGGTCGGGCCGCGCGGCGACTTCGCCTGGATGTGCGCCCCGCGCTGGGACTCGGGCGCGGTGTTCTCCACGCTCATCGGCGGGCAAGGCGTGTACGGGATCACCCCGGTCGGACGCTTCGTGTGGGGCGGCTACTACGAGGAGGGGACGCTGATCTGGCGCAGTCGCTGGATCACCGAGACCGGCATCGTGGAGTGCCGGGAGGCACTGGCCCTACCCGCTGACCCGGAGCGCGCGGTGATCCTGCGCCGCCTCGTCGCCCTCGACGCCGACGCGAAGGCGCGCGTCCTGCTGAACCCGCGCGCCGGCTTCGGCAGCCAGCACCTGCACGACCTGGTTCGCGGCGAGGACGGGGTGTGGTCCGGATCGACCGGGGAGCTGCGGATGAGCTGGTCCGGCGGGCAGGCCGCAACGCCGTGCTCGGACGGACGCGGCGGCCAGCATTTGGTGCTGGAGACGGTCGTCCCGGCTGGCCGCCAGCACGACTTCGTCCTCGCGCTCGCCGAGCGGAACGCCACCTGTCCGGATGCATCAGCCGCCTGGCGTGCGACCGAGCAGGCCTGGGCGGCTGCCGTGCCGCCGCTGTCCGAGACGCTGGTGCCGCGCGAGACCCGGCACTCCTACGCCGTGTTGCGGGGGCTGACGAGCTCGTCGGGCGGCATGGTGGCCGCGGCCACGCTGGGCCTGCCGGAGCGCGCCGAGCAGGGCCGCAACTACGACTACCGGTACGTGTGGATCCGCGACCAGTGCTACGCCGGGCAGGCGATCGCCGCCGTCGGCCCGTACCCGTTGCTGGACGACGCCGTCCGGTTCGTCGCCGAGCGGCTGCTGGCGGACGGACCCAAGATGGCCCCCGCCTACACGACGGTCGCCGGGCAAGTCCCGGACCAGCACGAGCTCGAGGTCCCCGGCTATCCAGGCGGGCGCGGCATCGTCGGCAACTGGGTGAACAAGCAGTTCCAGCTCGACACCTTCGGGGAGGCGCTGCTGTTGCTCGCCGCGGCGGCCCGCCACGACCGCCTCGACGCCGAGGGATGGAAGGCCGTCGAGGTGGCGGCGAAGGTCGTCGCTCGGCGGTGGACCGAGCCGGACGCTGGAATCTGGGAGCTGGACGACCGGGCGTGGACACACAGCCGGCTGATGTGCGTGGCAGGGCTCCGTGCTGCGGCGCGGCTCGGCATCGCGGCTGCGCAGTCAGCCAGGTGGGATGCGCTGGCCGACGCGATACTCACGGATACCGCGGCCAGCTCGACGCACGCGTCCGGGCGGTGGCAGCGTGCGCCCGGCGACGCCCGCCTCGATGCCGCGCTGTTGCTCCCGCCGCTGCGTGGGGCGCTTCGAGCAGACGAGCCGCGCACCGTTGCCACGTTGCGCGCCTACCAGGCCGAGCTCACCGAGGACGGGTACGGCTATCGGTTCCGGCACGACGACCGCCCGCTCGGCAAGGCCGAAGGCGCGTTCCTGCTCTGCGGGTTCGTGATGGCGCTTGCCCAGCACCAGCAGGGGACGGAGGTAGCGGCCCACCGGTGGTTCGAACGGACCTGCGCCGCATGGGGGTCGCCGGGTCTGTACTCGGAGGAGTTCGACGTCGGCGAGCGCCAGCTGCGCGGCAACCTGCCTCAGGCATTCGTCCATGCGCTGATGGTGGAGGCCTCGGCTCGGCTGACCCGCCCGTGGCCGGGAGGGGACGCATGAACGACGAGCTGCTCGTCGACGAGGTGGCGGTCTCCGTCTACACGGTGCCCACCGAGGCGCCCGAGGCGGACGGGACGCTGTCCTGGGACCACACCACCGTGGTGGTCGCGGAACCGCACACGCGGGGCGGTGTGCGAGGACTGGGCTTCTCCTACGGCCACCCAGCGATGGCCGCTGTAGTGGAAAGCGTGCTGGCGCCGGCGGTCGTCGGGCTCGACGTGCGGGACACCACGGCGGCCTGGAGCGCGATGGTGCGGGCCATCCGCAACCTCGGGCGACCCGGGCTGTGTTCGATGGCCATCGCCGCCGTGGACATCGCGCTGTGGGACACCAAGGCGAAGGTGCTCGGGCAGCCGCTGCACAAGCTGCTCGGAGGTGTCCGCGACGCCGTCCCGGTCTACGGCAGCGGCGGGTTCACCAGCTACACCGAGTCCGAGCTGCTGGCCCAGCTCACCGGCTGGGTCGAGCGCGGCATCGGGCGGGTGAAGATGAAGATCGGTACGGACTGGGGCCGTTCCTGGCGCCAGGACGTGGCGCGCGTCAGCGCGGTGCGCAGCGCGATCGGACCGGACGTGGAGCTCTACGTCGACGCGAACGGCGCCTACGAGCGCACCCAGGCCCGCGAGCTCGGCCTGCGCTACGCCGAGGAGTTCGGCGTGACGTGGTTCGAGGAGCCCGTCACCTCCGACGACCTCGCCGGGCTGGCCGCGCTGACCCAGGCGCTGCCGCTGGACGTGGCGGCCGGGGAGTACGGCTACCACCTGGAGTACTTCCGCGACATGCTCGCCGCAGGAGCCGTCGACGTGATCCAGGCGGACGTGGGGCGCTGCGCCGGGATCACCGAATGGCTGCGGGTGGCCGCGCACGCCGCGGCGCTGAAGGTGCCGCTGTCGGCGCATTGCGCACCTTCGCTGCACATGCACGTGGGGACGGTGCCGCCCAACATGCGGCACATCGAGTACTTCCACGACCACGTGCGGATCGACCACCTGCTGTTCGACGGCGTCGTGGAGCCGGTCGGCGGATCGCTGCGGCCCACCGATGCGCCGGGACTCGGCTTGACGCTCAAGCGGGCGGACGGCGAGAAGTACCGGGTGAGGTAACCGCTCCCTCAGCTGACTGCCTTCTCCAACTCGGCCTTACGCATGTGTGAGCGTCCCTTGATGTTGCGGCGGCGGGCCTCCTCGTACAGCTGTGCGTACGTGCGGCCACCAGCGCCGCGGTGAGATCGCAGTCCACCGCGGCGACCGGACGAGATGTCCTTGGTCGACGTGTCGCTCGCGGTCTTCGCCTCGCCGCTCCGCGCGCGTTCCTTGTTCACCACCCGCGCGGCAATCTCTTCGGCACGATCAACCTTCTCGCCCCGCTCCAACGAGGATTCCTTCACGTGCTCGTACTGCCGTTCACGCTTGGCGTTCCATGCTCGCTGCGGCATCAGAACCACTCCTCCGGTGTGATGAGAGCACGCGGGCGTCAGCGAGTGTCGACCTCGCCATCCGGTTTGCCCGGCACCGCGTTAGCTGGGATGCCGAACCCGTCCTTCGCGCCGTGCGGTGCCCGTGTCCGCTGGACGCCGGGGACGGACCGGCCGGGCGCCTCGCCCGGTGTCGGCACCGGCATGGTCCCCGCGGGCGTGCCCTCGGAGACGGGCGGTGTCACGTCGCCGGCGGGGTTGTCCGGGGTAGCGGCCCCCGCTCCGCCGCCGACGCCTTGATCCGCGTGCGCGGAGGCAGGTAGCGGCTCGGTCTTGCTCTGGTTGCGGGTCGGTTCGGCTCTGCCCATGGGATCTTCTAGCCCTTCGCTCTCGACGACAGCCCCCACCTGCGCGGGTCCCAGGCTGGCCGGTCAGTCGTGGTCGAACGCGTCCTTGACCTTCTCGCCCGCCTGCTTCAAGCTTCCCTTCGCCTTGTCGGCGGCGCCTTCGGCCTCCATCTGCTCGTTGCCGAGCGCCTTGCCAGCCTTCTCCTTGATGGTGCCCTTCACTTCCTGGGCCTTGTCCTTCATCTTGTCTGCGTCACCCATCGGTGTCCTCCTCTCGTGGCGGCCTTCGTCGGATTGACTCGGTCTGCCCACGTCCGTACGCCTTCATGCCCGCGGCTGATGTGGTTCCGCTCACAGAGATGGGCGAACACCAAGCTGAAGGAATCGTCGGCGCAGGTGCTTACCAGCTGACACTCGCCTGGCGCCCAGGACCATCAGGTGCGACCGCATCGCCGGGCTTGGTCATCTCGTCAGCCATGTGGCAATGGTTCACGAATGGGTGGCGTCGTGCACAACGATGGCAATCTGCACCCGATTGGCAACGCCCAGCTTGGCGAACAGGCGGGATACGTGTGCCTTGACCGTCGCCTCGCTCATGAACAGCGAGGCGGCCACCTCGGCGTTGGAGGATCCTGCCCCGATCGCGGTCGCCACGTCACGCTCGCGGTCGGTCAGCGTCGCGAGTCGTCTCGCGGCGGCCCGGCGGCGTTCGGATACCTGGGAATTCCCGAAATGGGAGAGCAGTGTGCGGGTGACGGACGGCGAGATGATGGCATCGCCCGAGGCGACCAGGCGCACGGCGTTGACGATGTCGGCGGGTGGGGTGTCCTTGACCAGGAATCCGCTCGCGCCGGCGCGGAGCGCGCGCATCACCTGCTCGTCCGCCTGGAACGTTGTGAGCACGATCACCTGCGGGGGCGCTTCGAGACGACGCAACGCCGCGGTCGCGGTGATGCCGTCCATCTCCGCCATGCGGATGTCCATCAGGACGACATCGGGCCGATGTTCGCGTACGGCCGCAACGGCGTGTGCACCGTCGTCCGCCTCGCCCACGACCTCGAGGTCCTCGGCCGATGACAGGATGATCCGGAGTCCAGCGCGCACTAGCGCGTCGTCGTCGACGAGCAGCACCTTGATGGTCACCACTGGAGCTCTGCCTCAACCACGACGTCACCGGACCCGTCCGGACCGTGCACCAGTGTGCGGAACCAGCGAACGGCGGCGCACGTGGCGCGGCGCAGCTCTCGCTCTGGCGGCTGAACCTGCTTCGCGTGGGTTATCTCGTCATGGGGGTGGGCCTCGCGGTGGTCAAGTGGCCCCTGCTCTTTGACCACGAGCGTTGGGAGCTCAAGGAAGGCACCGTCGAGTGCATGCTCGTGGCGATGTCGTTTCTGGCGCTGCTGGGCCTTCGCTACCCGCGCCGAATGCTTCCCATCCTGCTGTTCGAGGTCGCATGGAAACTGACTTGGCTCGGAGTGGTGGCCCTGCCGCTGTGGTCGGACAACAAGCTCGAGGGCTCCACCCGTGAACAGGCCGGTGCGGTCCTGTGGGTGGTGATCGTCATCGCCGCTGTTCCATGGCGCCATGTATTCGCTCAGTACGTGAGGACCCCTGGCGAGCCATGGCGCCGGCGCCGGTAGAGACGCCGAAGTACATTGGCGGAGTGGAGGAAGACAGGGCGCGGCATGTCGTCGATGCGTTGCGCGAGCGCGGCATCGACGCGCACGTGGCCGAGGCAGGGGTCTACCAGTTTGGCGTTCGCGTCGTCCTTAGGGACGGCCGCGAGGCGCTGTGGGACACAGACGACACGATCACGCTCGAGGCACAGGTCATGCGCGACGGCATGCTGGTTGGCTTCGTCCCCGAGATCGAAGGTTCGGAGGACTTCGACGAGCAGCAGGTGATCGACGCCATCGCGAACACCGACTACGACACGCCGGTGGCTCACGAGCGCACAACGCTGCCCCCGCCCGCGCGCCCGCTCCCGCCCGAGGGTGGCGTCTTCCGCCGGTTCCTCGGCGGCTTCCGCGAGCACTAGGTGACTGGCTCAGGCCCTTTCCTTCTGATCCGCTCCTGACCGCGGATCCGGCCCATGCGTTGGGTGCGTGCTGAGATGTGCCTCCCGGTACGTGAGCACGACCAGTACTCGTCGGTGGGTGGTGGAGAATGCCTGGTCCAGCGCGTTTCCCTCGCAGAAGCGGCTCAGTGCACATGTGGTCATGGCGCAGCCGGTTGTCGAAGACGGTCAGTTGACGCTGGGCAATCTAGGTCGTCGTTCGTTGGCAAATGTGGCGGCCCGTCCACAGGTGACCACCTTCGTGTGGCCACCACGTAGCGTCGGCGGCTATTCGCTTATCGTCGATGGGCAGGCGACAGCCGGACCCGGCGACAGCGTGATCACGGTCGTCCCCTCCCGTGCGGTTCTGCACCGCTCCGCACCTGCGGCAACCTCAACGAGCGGGCAGGTGTCCACCGATTGACTCGCGACCCAGCTGGCAGTGGTGGATGCGATCGAGCTGAAGTATCCGAACCGCCTTTGGTGATCGGCGCGATGGCGGGTGGATGAGGACTGCGGCTTCCGCGAGCGCTAGGGAGCCAACGGGGGACCGAGCACCTGCAGGCCGTAGCGATCGGCCACTGCGTTCCACTTAGGTATCTCGACGTCGGGTGATTGCCCGTCGTCGCCGGGTAGGCGGTGTTCGCGGGCCGGTATGCCGACCTCGTCGTAAAGGTCCATCAGGCCAGCGGGAGCCGTGAGGCCGAGGAACTTCGCCGGCGAGCTACCCGTGATGCGGAATGCGTGCGGGATCCCTCGCGGGAGGTAGATGAAAGTGCCGGGAGTCAGTGCGTACGTCTCGTCCCCGGCTCGGTAGGTCATCGTGCCCTCGAGCATGTAGAAGACCTCTGCCTCCCGGGTGTGCCGGTGCAGTGGTGCGGCGATGCCGGGCGGTTGAGTCACGAGCGAGATATCAAGCGCGCCACCAGATTCGGCCCCGGTGAGCAGTCGTTCAAACAGCGAACCCATTGCCCAGGTGCCGCGTCCTTCGCCAGCAGGTCGGTAGATGACCTGCACCCCCGTGGGTACCTCGTCAGCCTCGAGCATGATTGTCCATTTCACCGGAACGCGCTTCGGATGAATGCTGATAACGTAAGTCGCCGTGAACGATTCAGTCAAGGCCCGCGGTTACAACTCGCCCCTGCGAGTCCAGCGGGCAGCGCAGACTCGTAGCGAGATCCTTAAAGCGGCCCGAGACCTCTTCTCCACTCATGGCTACGGCGCGACAACCGTGACGCAGGTGGCCGCCCGTGCCGGTGTGTCCGTGGACACGCTCTACGCCAGCGTCGGTCGCAAGCCCGAGCTGATGCGCGCCGTCATCGACTCCGTACTCGGCGGATCAGATGAACCGCTGGTCGCCGAGGAGCGGACCTACGTTCGCCAGATCCGTGCTGCCCACAGCGCTCGAGACAAGATCGAGATTTACGCAGCCGCGCTGGCCGAGCTGCTGCCGCAGATCACCCCGCTGCAAGAGGCGCTCAAGGAAGCCGGCCGAACCGACCCAGCGTGCGCTAGGGCATGGACGGACCTAGTCGAACGGCGCTCCGGCAACATGCTGCTCTTCGCCCAGGATCTGCGGGCCACCGGTGAATTGCGCGACGATGTCACCGACCAGCAGGTCGCCGACATCGTGTGGTCGACCAACAGCGTCGAGTACTACCTGCTGCTCACTCAGCGCGGCTGGAGTCCCAGCCAGTTCGGAGCCCTTCTCAGCGACCTTTGGACCCGGGGGCTGCTCACGTCACCCGCTTGAAACCGCACGATCCGCGACCGATGAGTTTCGTCAGACCCGCACGTCAGACTCATCGTTAACCGTTTGAACCCGATCGCCGAGGTCGGCAGACTGGGCCACTGCCGCGAGCCCAGACGCCGTCGCACGAGGAGGATGCATGATCCACGCACGAGGTCTCGTGCAGACGTTCCACACCAAGCAGGGCCGGCAGAAGGCCGAGGTACGCGCCGTCGACGGCGTCGACCTGGATGTCGCCGAGGGCGAGGTCGTCGGCTTCCTCGGCCCGAACGGGGCCGGCAAGACCACCACCCTGCGGATGCTGACGACGCTGCTGCGTCCAACCGCGGGAACGGCCACGGTCGCCGGTTACGACGTGGTGACCCAGTCCGTGGATGTCCGCCGCAGCATCGGCTACGTCTCGCAGACCGGTGCCGCGTTCAGCGCCGCCCGCGCCGGCGACGAGGTCGTCGACCGCGGCCTGCTCTACGGGCTGCCGCGCCGCGTCGCCGAGCAGCGTGGCAAGGCCTTGTTCGAGCAGCTCCAGCTCGACGGTCTATGGGCGCGGATGCCCAAGAACATGTCCGGCGGCCAGAAGAGGCGCCTCGACGTCGTGATGGGCCTCATCCATGAGCCGAGCCTGGTCTTCCTCGACGAGCCCACGACCGGGTTGGACCCGCAGGCCCGGGCCAACCTGTGGGAGCACATCGCCGATCTGCGGCGTCGGCGTGGGGCCACGGTGTTCCTCACGACCCACTACCTCGACGAGGCGGATGTCCTCAGCGACCGGATCGTCATCATCGACCGGGGCCAGATCGTCGCCAGCGACACCTCCGACAACCTGAAGGCGCAGGTGGCCGGCGACCTCGTCGACCTGGAGCTCACCGACGCCCGGCAGGTGCCGGACGCGGCCGAGCGGCTGTCGCTGATCGCGGAACCGGCTCGGCACGGCGTGCCGGGCCTGGAGGTCGATGGGCGGCACGTGCGCGCGCGGGTGCAGCGGGCGGGGCGCGCGGTGCCCGGCTTGTTGCGGGACCTGGAGCGCGCCGACATCACCCTCGATTCCATCGAGGTGATCCGGCCGACGCTGGACGACGTCTTCCTTACCTTGACCGGCAGGTCTCTGCGGGACGCCGACGCCGCAACTGAGCAGCCCACCACACCGGACGGCGAACCTGCGCCTGTCGAAGTTGGAGCAGAGCTATGACCTTCGTCCGCGAGTCGTTCATCGTGTTCCGCCGTCAGCTGCGGATGAACCTGCGCAACCCCGCGTGGGTGATCATCGGGATGCTGCAGCCGGTGCTCTACCTGGTGCTCTTCGGGCCGTTGCTGAAGCCGCTGGTCAGCCAGTTCGGCGTGACCAACGCCTACACCTTCTTCGTCCCCGGGTTGCTGGTGCAGCTGGGAATCTTCGGTGCGTTCTTCGCCGGGTTCAGCCTGATCGGCGAGTGGCGCGAAGGGGTCATCGAAGGCGAGCGGGTCACCCCCGCCAGCCGCACGGCGCTGCTCGTCGGGCGGCTGGGCCGCGACATGCTGCAGCTCTTTGTGCAGGCGCTGATCCTCGTGGTGCTCGGCTACCTCATGGGCATGAGCGCCTCGTTGACCGGGGTGGTGCTCGGCATTCTGCTCACCCTGCTCATCGGCGGCGCCTGCGCCGCGGCGTCCAACGCCTTGGCGCTGTCCACCAAGAGCGAGGACGTCATGGCGCCGGTGATCAACATGGTGATGATGCCGGTCCTTCTGCTGTCGGGGATCCTCCTGCCCATGACCATCGGGCCTAGCTGGCTCCGACGTGCGAGCGACTTCATGCCCGTCCGGCACGTCGTCGACGCGGTCCGCAGCTCCTTCGGTGGCGTCCTGGAGGCTTCGGCGATGTTCTGGGGGACGGCGTGGTGCGTGGTCCTGTTCGCCCTCGCGGTGTGGTGGGGCACCTCGACGTTCCGCAAGGAGAACGCGTAGTCAAGCGATAGCGGCGCAGTTCCGGATGACCGTATCGTGAGCGAATGAGCATTCCGGTGGACGTGACTCGAACTCAAGGAAGCAGCCGCCGAGCATGACTTTGCGTACCTCGTGACCCTCAGTGAAGTCGGGGCGCAGTCGTCATGGCGCGGCCCGTTGTGGCGGACGATCAGTGACACTGGGCAATCTAGGCCGTCGTTCGTTGGCAAATGTCGTGGCCCGTCCACAGGTGACATTCGATGTGGCCACCACGAAGCGTCGGCGGTTATTCGCTCATCGTCGACGGGCAGGCAACAGCCGGACCCGGTGACGGCGTGATCACGGTCGTCCCTGTCCCGCGCGGTGCTGCACCGGTCCGCACCGGCTGCGACCTCGACGGGCGGGGACGCCTGTGGCAGCGACTGTGTCGAGGTGCCGTTGCGGGCCGAATCTGCCTGAGTTTGAGGTCGGCCGCCTCCTCGTCACGGCCCTGTGCATGACCTCCTGCACCAGCGCCAAGCGTCCGAACCAAGCTTCGGACCGACCGAACGGCAAGGCCTCCGTCGCCGATCTCACCGGTGGCGGGATCGTCGTGGTCGACTCCGAGTCGGACGTAGGGACCCCCAGGCCCGGCTCGATCGTCGTCGTGCGCGCGCGGGCCGATCGGATGCTCGCCGAGGTCCAGGGCAAGGGAGGCATCCTCGGAGCGGACATCGACGCACTCGCGCCGCTGCCGGACGGCGCCCCGCCGATGAGCTACTTCGTGGCGGCATGGATCTCGCAGGCGGACTCACCGGGTGCGAAGACCGCTGCGGAATGGATGGGGCAGCAGGACTGGACGCACTCGAGTGACGTGGTGTTCCCGATGGCCGTCGTCGCGCTGTTCTCCGCGGACGCGCTGCAGCACCTCGACGCCGAGCTACCACCGGCAGCAGGCAGCGCCAGCGACTCGGCGCGTGCGATGGGGGCCACGATCGTGCCCGCCGCCTTTACGCAGGAGGCGAGCGGCCAATGCACCGAGGTAACCGACTTCCTCGGGCGGACCCTGACCGCCATCTTCGACGCACTGCGCATCTCCCCATCCTCGATCGCCGGCCTCCCCCCGGTGCTCAGCGCGACGGTGGGCTTCTTCGCCGGACTCTGGAACAGTGCGGTCTCCTTCGCGGAGGGCGTCGTCAAGGGCCTGGTCAAAACCCTCACGGCGCCGATCGTCGCGGCCCTCAAGATCGGGCTTGGGGCGCTGTCGGTTGCGACCGTCGTGGTGTCCTACCTAAGGACGTGGACACTGACGGTCTCGACCCTCAGGCGGTGGACACCGACACCTACCGGTTCGCGGTCGATGCCGAGCCTGACGTCGACGGTGAGTTCGGCGCCCGCGCACCGGAGGCTCGCAGACGACTGGCCGGCCGCCCTGCGCGACTGCGCCAACGTGGCCGGCGTGCCTTTGCCGCAGTTGCTTGCACCCGGCTCCGAGGCGACCTGGACGATCGAGCACAACGACGGGGTCGTCGCCATCGACAAGCTGCAGACGGTGGTGGAGAGCGACCGCACCATGCGCCTGCAGGGGCATCGCGAAGGCGCAGATCGACGCGATCGTCGACCCGGTCGCCAACCAGTTGCAGTCAGACGTCATCGACACCCTCGGCAGCATCGTCAGCCTCGCCGGGACCGGCGTCGTCGTCGTGAAGGACCACCAGCCGCCGGAACCGAGCGCCCCGCCGTCGCCTCCGGCCGCTCCACCATCGAGCGACGCCAAGGGCGATTTCTGCAAGCTCCTCCTCGACGCCGCCAAGTGGACGGCCGTCCACTTTGAGGAGGATGGGTCTGAGCACGAAATCCGTCGGCGGTGGATCCAGATGGAGCCGCGGAATCAGCATAGTCGGTGGTCGGGGCGATGGCCGTGCGGCTGAACGTGCGGCGCTGACGGCAGCTGATCGCCTAGATTGACGCCGTGCCACCGGGAACGCCGAGGTGAGCCGGAGCGGTCTGCGCTCCCTGGGTCGGAGCGGTCTTCCGGCGCGCTGCTCGAGCGCGATGTTCCTCTCGCGGCGCTCGCGGCAGCACCTCGACGCCGCGCGCACCGGCCACGGCGGTGTCGTCCTGCTGGGCGGTGAGGCGGGAATTGGCAAGACGTCGCTCGTGCGCCGTTTCGCTGCGGACAACGCCGGCACCAGGACGCTGTGGGGATTCTGCGACCCGCTCACCACGCCGCGCCCGCTCGGCCCGATGGTCGACATCGCGGGCCAGCTTGGCTGGAACGTCCGAGGAGTTGTTGGCGGAGTCGAACCGGACCGCCGCCTTCACTCGGCTGCTGGATTGCCTCGGGGTCGTGCGCGGCACCGTCGCGGTCATCGAGGACGTGCACTGGGCCGACGACGCCACGTTCGACCTCGTCCGCTACCTCGGCCGGCGCGTCAGCAACCATCCGGTTCTGCTGGTGCTCACGTACCGCGACGACGAGGTGGGGGGCAAGCACCCACTGAGGACGGTCCTCGGCGACCTCAGCACGTTGCCGTGGGTGCACCGGACCACGTTGCCAGCCCTCGGCGTCGAGGCCGTGCGCCAGCTCGCCGCCGGCTCCGGTCAGGACGCCGAGGAGCTCCACAGGCGGACGGCGGGAAACCCGTTCTTCGTCACCGAGGTGTTGGCGCGATCACGGCGCGAGCCACCTCCCGGAGACAGTCCGCGATGCCGTGCTCGCACGGGCTTCCCGCCTGTCCCCTGCGGCTCGTGCCGCCCTCGATGTGGTGGCCGTGGCGGGGCAGCGGGTGCAGGCAGGGTTCCTGTCGACCTTGCTTGGCGCCGAAGCACTGTCGGTCGATGAAGGCGTGGAAGTGGGGATCCTCACGGCGACCGGTTCCGAGGTGTCGTTCAGGCATGAGCTCGCGCGGCAAGCCGTTCTCGAGGTCATTCCGCCGGCCCGGCGAGCGGCCCTCCATGGGTTCGTGCTCGATGCTCTGCGTACGTCGGTGCCCAGCGGCTCGCACCTGGCCCTGCTCGCGGAGCACGCCGATAGGGCAGGCGACGACTCTGCCGTGCTCGAGCTGGCGCCACTCGCGGGCCGCCAAGCAGCTGCCGCCAGTGCTCACCGGCAGGCCGCCTCGCACTTCGCGCTGGCGCTCAGCCGTAGCGCCCTGCTGGCACCGGCGGAACGTGCTCAGCTGCTTGAGGAGTACGCGTGCGAGTGCAGCGTCATCGGCCACATGCGCGAAGGCATCGAGGCCCGGCTGGAGGCCGTCACCATCTGGCATCAGCTTGGGGGACAGCCGCTCCGGGAGAGCGACAACCATTCCCAGCTCGTGAGCATGTACTTCAACCTGGGTCGCGCGCAGGAGGCGGAGGAGGCCAGCCGCCAGGCGATCGCGCTCGCTGAACCGCACGGCCCGAGCCGAGAGCTCGCCCGTGCCTACCGGGCCCAGGCGACGTTACGGATGTTGTGCCGAGATGCTGACGAGGCTGTCGCCTGGGCCCGCCGGGCGGTTGACCTCGCGGAATCCCTCGATGACGAGGCAACCCTCGGTGCCGCGCTCAACGCGATGGGGTCGGCCTGGATGATGACCGATCCCACTCGTGGGGAGCAGGCGCTGCTACGGAGCCGTGACATTGCTGAGGCATCAGGTCAAGAGGCCCAGGTCGCAAATGCTTATGGCAACCTCGGCTCAGCCTTCGGGGAAGTGTGGGAGCACCGCAAGGGCGGACCGGTACCTGGCCGAGGGGATCGCCTACAGCATCGAGCGGGACCTGGACACTCAGCGGCAGTACATGCTCGCGTGGAGGGCCCTCACCCGGTTGCACATCGGGGATCTGCACGCTGCCGGTACGACCGCTGAGGAGGCGCTGCGCCCGGCTGAGGCAGGGGCGATCACCAAGATCATGGCGCTGCTGGCGCTGGGCCGTCTGCGCGCCCGCCGCGGAGACCCAGGTGTATGGAGCGCGCTCGATGACGCTCTCAGCGCTCGCCGATCAGACGCAGACGTTGCAGCGGATCGCTCCCGTGCGGGCGGCCCGTGCCGAGGCAGCCTGGCTGGAGGGAAAGGGGGACCTCGCCGCAGAAGAGGCGGTCGCGGCCTATCCGCTTGCGTTGGAGAAGCGACACCCTGCGTTCGCGGGAGAACTCGGGTACTGGTTGCGCAAGACCGGCCGGGCGGTGTCGATCCCAGACTGGGCGGCGCCGCAGTTCGCCCGCCTGGCCGCGGGTGACTGGCAGGGCGCGGCGCAGGAGTGGGAGCGGCTGGGGTGCCCCTACGAACGCTTCCAGGCCCTGGCGGAGGGTGATGACGCCGCGCTGCTCGAAGCGCTCGCCGGGTTCACCGCCCTGGGAACTCCGCCTGCCGCGGACCTGGTCCGTCACGAGCTGCGCTCCCGCGGCGTCCGCGGCGTCCCGCGAGGGCCCGCGGACCGGCACGAGCCAGAACGCCTGGGGGCTGACGGCGCGCGAGCAGGAAGTGCTCCGGCTGGTCGCGGACGGGCTGGCGAACGGCGAGGTCTCCCGCCGTCTCATGCTGTCGACGAGAACCGTCGAGCACCACGTCTCTGCGGTACTGCGGAAGCTCGGGGTCACGACCCGGGGCGAGGCCGCGGCCTTGCTCCGAAGTGACGCAACCTTGCGGTGAGCAAGCCCAAACTTAGGTACTTCCACCGATTCCCTGGCGCCGCCGGTTTCCTACGGTCGAAGCGCCGGCAACCGGGCCGGCCGCAGCCGGAGGAATCGACATGCCCCGCTATCTGGTCGAGCGCACCTTCCCCGACGGCCTGAACATCCCGCCGAACGCCGACGGCGCCGCAGCATGTTCCGCTGTGGGAGGCATCAACGCCGGCAAGGGCGTCAACTGGGTCGTCTCCTACGTCCGTGACGACAAGGCCAAGACGTACTGCATCTACGACGCGCCCAACCCTGAAGCGATCCGGGAGGTGGCAGAGCTCAATGGCCTGCCGGTCGACCGGATCACGCAGGTACGGGTGTTGGACCCCTACTTCAGCTACTAGGTCAGGAGAGCCGGCCCAGTCACCCTGAGGCGGTGACCGGGCCGGCTCAGGACCCAGGGCCCACCGCCTTGTCGGCGAGATGCGTGACGAACCAGTCCGCCGCCAGTTCGGACACGCGCTGCAGCGCACCTGGCTCCTCGAACAGGTGGGTGGCCCCGGGGACGATGGCCAGCGCGGTCTCGCACGTCAGCAGCGCCTGCGCCTTGCGGGTCAGCTCGAGCACGACGCTGTCGTGTCCACCGACCACGAGCAGCGTGGGCGCCCTCACCCACGGCAGCCGCGTCCGAGCCAGGTCGGGCCGCCCGCCCCGGGACACCACCGCGGTCACCGGCGACTCCGGTTCCGCGGCAGCCCAGAGCGCCGCGGCCGCCCCCGTGCTCGCACCGAAGTACCCGATCCCCAGTCCGGCGCACGCGGGCTGGGCGCGCAGCCACCGCGTGACATCCGCCAGCCGGCTCGCGAGCAGCTCGATGTCGAACACGTTCGACCGGTCGACTTCCTCCTCGGGCGTCAGCAGGTCGAACAGCAATGTCCCCAGACCCGCGCTGCCCAGCGCCGCGGCGACCGCCCGGTTGCGCGGGCTGTGCCGGCTGCTCCCGCTGCCGTGCACGAAGACGACCACCCCCGTCGCGCCGTGCGGGACCGCGAGGTGACCGGCGAGCCGCACGGGACCGACGTCCACCTCCACCTCCTCGTCATGGCCGGACGGGTCGACGACCTCGCTGCGGTGGCCTTGGGCGGACCGGGCTCGTAGGTCGTGCGACGCCTGGCTCAGCAGCCGGGTCACCTCGTCGTCCGTCGTCTGGGAGAAGTCGGCGTACCACTCGCCGACGGCGAAGAACCGCGCCGGCGTCTGTAGGCAGACGACATCGTCCGCGTCCGTGGCCAGGGAGCGCAGCGCGTCCGCGGGAGCGACCGGCACGGCCAGCACGACGCGGCTCGCCCCTTGGGCGCGCGCCACCCGGCATGCTGCGCGCGCGGTAGACCCGGTTGCGATCCCGTCGTCGACGAGGAGCGCGACCCGTCCGGCGAGTGGGAGCGGGGGACGCCCGGCGCGGAACCGCTGGGCGCGCCGCTCCACCTCCTCGTGCTCGCGCGCTTCGACGAGCGCCAGCTCGCGCGCGCCGATCCCGGTCTGGCGCACGATCTCGTCGTTGGCGACGACCACGCCGCCCTCGCCGACAGCACCCATGGCCAGCTCGGGTTGGAACGGCACACCGAGCTTGCGCACCACGATGACGTCGAGTGGCAGGCCAAGGGCCTTGGCGACTTCGGAAGCCACCTGCACGCCGCCGCGCGGCAGGCCGAGCACTACCGCGTCCTGGCCCTGCAGGGAGGTCAGCAGTTCGGCTAGCTGACGGCCGGCGTCCCGGCGGTCACGGAAGGTCATGGGTACCTCCAGCGGAACGACTGTACGTCCGACTCACGCCCGACGGGACGACCGAGGCCACCCACGGGCCATCAGGTTGGCCGGTTCGGATCCGCTTGCGGGTATGTGAGGACCTAGGCAGTCGAAGCGGAGGTGCGTCGTGTCGACACAGGAGAGCCCGGGTGGCGACGGCGAGTCGGTCCTGGAGTGGTTGTCGCGGCGGAGCGCAGATGCGCGCCGCAGAGAGACTCAGTTTGCCGACGCCAGCTTGGAGTACCGGCGGCTGTTCTCCGAGGTGTGGGGAACGTTCTTGCTGGTCCTGGTCGCCGCTGGCGGTGGGGTGATCGGGGCGACTGCGTTCGGCGGCGGCCTGACCCTGGCGATGAAGGCGCTGGCCCCGGGGATCATGGTGACGGGGGTCATCTTCTTCATGGGCACGATCTCTGGTGCCCACCTCAACCCGGCCGTGACGCTGGCATTCGCGGTGCGAGGGAACTTTCCGTGGGCTCGGGTGCCCGGATACATCGTGGCCCAGGTCATCGGCGCGGTGCTGGCCGCCTGGTTCCTCCAGCTCATGTACGGCGGGATCATTCACGGGGCTACCGAACCGACCCCGGATGTCAGCCTGACCGTGGCCATGCTGACCGAGGCCGTGCTCACCCTCGGGCTGGTCAGCGTGATCCTTGGCACCGCGTCAGGCGCTCGCAACGTCGGCGTCAACGGCGCCCTAGCGATCGGTGGGTACATCGGCCTGGTGTCGGTATGGGCCGCGCCGGTCACCGGTGCGTCGATGAACCCAGCCCGTTCGCTCGCCCCCGAGCTCGTCGGCGGGAACCTGACCGACTACTGGGTCTACCTCGTCGGGCCGATCGTCGGGGCGATGATCGCCGTCGTCTTCGAGTACATCCTCAAGGGCAAGGCGACCAAGGCCGGTGGTGAGGCCGCCCAGGGGACCCTCGACGAGGATCCAAAGGGCCTCTGACCTCGCCGAGCGCGGAGTGGAACGGTGCTACTCCGGGCTGCCAGGGCAGCCTTCACCCGTTTCGGGTGATGCTCGCCCTACCGAGCGCGATCGACCATGGGCGAGCCGGCAGGACGAGTCAGCGGGAGGTGTCGCGATGGCCAAGCCGTTTCGTGGTGTGGTGAGGATGGACATCCGCGACTCGATCCCGGACTGGGGCCCTTACGAGCAACCGAAGGCTCCGGACGGCGCGCCGAACATCCTGTACATCGTTCTCGACGACGTCGGGTTCGGCGCGCTGGGCTGCTACGGCGGGCTGATCGACACCCCGAACATCGATCGCATCGCGGCGTCAGGGCTGCGCTACACCCAGTGGCACACCACGGCGCTGTGCTCGCCGACGCGCTCCTGCCTGCTGACCGGGCGCAACCACACCACCAACGGCATGGCGTGCATCAGCGAGGCGGCGATCGGCTTCCCGGGCGGCAACGGGCACGTCCCGCCGGAGTGCGCCACGCTCGCCGAGATCCTCGTCGACCGGGGCTTCAGCACCGCGATGGTCGGCAAGTGGCACCTGTGCGCCGAGGACGAGATGAACCTGGCCTCGACCAAGCGCAACTGGCCGGTCGGCCGCGGGTTCGAGCGCTTCTACGGCTTCCTCGGGGCGGAGACCAACGAGTGGTATCCGGACCTCGTCCACGACAACCACCCGGTCGACCAGCCGAGCACTCCGGCCGAGGGCTACCACCTCAGCGTCGACCTCACCGACAAGGCGATCGAGTTCATCGACGACGTCAAGAGCATCGCGCCGGACCGTCCGGTCTTCCTCTACTACGCCCTCGGTGCCACGCACGCGCCCCACCAGGTCCCGAAGGAGTGGGTCGACCGGTACCGGGGCCGGTTCGACGTTGGCTACGAGGCGATCCGCGAGCAGATCCTGGCCCGGCAGAAGCAGATGGGCATCGTGCCGCAGAACACCGAGCTGCCGCCGATCAACCCGATCGGCACGCCGGACTCACGCACGAGCCCGCAGGGCGCACCGTTCCCGCTGATGGACTTCACCCGGCCGTGGGCCAGCCTCAACGACGACGAGAAGCGGCTGTTCGCCCGGATGGCCGAGGTCTACGCAGGCTTCCTGTCCCACGCCGACGACCAGATCGGTCGGCTGCTCGACTTCCTGGCGACGATCGAGCAGCTCGACAACACGATCATCGTGGTGGTCTCCGACAACGGGGCCAGCGGCGAGGGCGGCCCGAACGGCTCGGTCAACGAGAACAAGATGGCCAACGGCATCCCCGACGACCTGGACGCAGAACCTGGCCATGCTCGACGAGCTGGGCGGCACGAAGACCTACAACCACTATCCCGAACGGGTGGGCGATGGCCTTCAACACGCCGTTCAAGATGTGGAAGCGGTACTCGTTCAACGGCGGCACCTGCGACCCGTGCATCGTCTCCTGGCCGCGAGGCATCGCGGCCCGCGGCGAGGTGCGTGACCAGTACCACCACGCCATCGACATCGTGCCGACCTTGCTCGACTGCCTCGGCGTCGAGCTGCCGGAGGCCGTCCACGGCCACACCCAGGTGCCGTTGCAGGGCGTCAGCATGCGCTACAGCTTCGACGCGGCCACCATCCCGAGCGCGAAGGACTCCCAGTTCTATCTCGATGCTCGGCACCCGGGGCATCTGGCAGGACGGCTGGAAGGCGGTCACGACCCACCCGGCCATCAGCGGCTGGGGTCACTTCGCCTCAGACACCTGGGAGCTCTACCACACCGACGTCGACCGCTCCGAGCTCCACGATCTCGCTGCCGAGGAGCCGGAGAAGCTCGCCGAGCTGATCGGGCTGTGGTTCTACGAGGCCGGCGCCAACCAGGCGTTCCCGCTCGACGACCGCTCGGCGGTGGAGATCGTCACCACCCCGCGACCGCAGCTCGCCCTCGCCCGCAACCGGTACGTCTACCGGCCCGGGTTCGCCGAGGTCCCCGAGTCGGTCGCGGTGAACATCCGCAACCGGTCCTACTCGATCGGCGCGCTGGTCGACATCCCCGGACCGGGCGCGCCAGGGGGTGCTGTTCTCGCACGGCAGCCGGTTCGGTGGGCACGCGCTCTACGTCAAGGACAACCGGCTGCACTACGTGTACAACTTCGTCGGCAGCGATCGAGCAGAAGGTCAGCGCGACCGAGGACCTGCCGACGGGTGACAACCTCATCCTGTCCGCCAGCTTCGACAAGACCGGCGAGGACCCGCCCGGCGTCGCGCACGGCACGCTCTCGCCTCTTCTACGGCGACCGCAAGGTCGGCGAGGGCCAGATCAGGACGCAGCCCGGCAAGTTCACCATCGCCGGCGAGGGTCTCAACGCCGGGCGCGACAGCGGCGAACCGGTGACCGACGACTACCCCGGCACCGCGCCGTGGGCCTTCACCGGCGGCACGCTGCACCGGGTCGCGGTGGACGTGAGCGGGGAGCCGTACGTCGATCTCGAGCGGGAGGCCGTCGCGATGATGAGCCGCGAGTGACCGAGCGACCTGATCTCTTGACGCTGACACAGGCCCCGCCGGCGTTCCACGTGCTGGCCAAGCCGACCGGTGCCATCTGCAACCTCGACTGCGCCTACTGCTTCTTCCTGTCCAAGGAGATGCTCTACCCGGGCAGCCGGTTCCGGATGGCCGATGAGCTGCTCGCCACCTATCTGCGCCAGCTGCTCGATGCGCACAGCCGCGCACCGGAGGTCGTGGTGGCCTGGCAGGGTGGCGAGCCCACCATGATGGGGCTGGACTTCTTTCGCCGGTCCATCGAGCTGCAGCGCTCCATGGCCCGGCCGGGACAACGGATCCTCAACACCATCCAGACCAACGGCACCCTGCTCGACGACGAGTGGGCGGCCTTCCTGCGCGAGCACGACTTCCTCGTCGGCCTGTCCATCGACGGGCCGCGGCAGCTGCACGACGCCTATCGCGTCGACAAGGGCGGCAAGCCGACCTTCGACCGGGTGATGCGGGGATTGGACGTGCTGCGTCGCCACGGCGTCGAGTGGAACGCGCTGACGACCATCCACGCGGCCAACGGCGACCACGGCCGGGAGGTCTACCAGTTCCTGCGCGACGAGTGCGGCGCGACCTTCGTCCAGCTGATCCCGATCGTCGAGCGCCCATCGCCGGGCGGGGTTCCCACCGGCGACGTGGTCACCGACCGCTCGGTGGGTCCGTCGCAGTACGGACGGTTCCTCATCGAGGTGTTCGAGGAATGGGTCCGTCGCGACGTGGGCACGGTGTACGTGCAGATGTTCGACACCGCGCTGGCCAACTGGTACGGAGTGCCGGGCAGCATGTGCGTGCACGCCAAGACGTGCGGGCTCGCCCTCGCCCTCGAGCACAACGGGGACCTGTACTCCTGCGACCATTTCGTCGAGCCAGACCACCTGCTCGGCAACATCAACGACCGTCCCATGCTGGAGCTCGTGGCCTCGCCGCAGCAGCGCAAGTTCGGTCAGGACAAGTTCGACACGCTGCCGAAGTACTGCCTGACATGCGACGTGCGTTTCGCCTGCCATGGTGGCTGTCCCAAGGACCGGTTCACCCGCACGCCCGACGGCGAGCCCGGCCTGCACTACCTGTGCGCCGGGTACCAAGCCTTCTTCCGGCACGTCGATGCGCCGATGCGGATCATGGCCCAGCTGCTGCGCGCCGGCCGGGCGCCCTCCGAAATCATGACGCTGTACCCAGCCGCGGCTGCAGTGGACGGCGACGAGCAGGGTGCGACCTGACGCCTCAGGGGGACGGTAATTCTCTACGGCAGGATCGGGCGCTCGTCGTCCCCGATCGGCCAGCCGGGATTGTGCGCGACCTCCCACGCGTGCCCGTCCGGGTCGGCGAAGTAGCCGGAGTAGCCGCCCCAGAACACCTGCTGGGCGGGCTTGAGCAAGGTAGCTCCGACCGCAAGAGCCGCGGCAAGGGTGGCATCGACCTCGGCCTCGTCGGCGCAGTTGATCGCCAACGTGACTCCACGAAACCCCGGCGGGTCTGACGGCGGGAGGCCCGCATCGGCGGCGAGCTCGTCGGCGCCGAACAAGCCGAGGAGCCCACCGGCTGTACGGAAGAAGCTCACCTCGCCCGGTACCGAGGATGACGAGAGTGGCCATCCCAGCGCCTCGTAGAACGCCGTCGAGCGGGTCACGTCGGCAACGCCGAGGGTGACGAGGGAGATCCGGGCGGGAGCTGTCATGCCGCCGAGTTTGTCACCCCGGCCGATCGCCGCGACAGCACGTCGCCGTCGACGGACCGGGCAGTGGCCCCATCCACCTTTCGCCCGCTGGGCACATGCCCCTTCTTTGGGTATGTGCACTAGGCGGAGGCCCTGACGGGGAGCGCCTCCGCCGGGCGGGCCTTGCGGCCGGCTGAAGCGGATGACGGCACCCTGTCGACGTCGAAGGAGATGATCTCCGTGATGACTGCGGCGAACTATCCCGTCCGGGTCGAGGCGTCGCTCGATGCGCCGCTGTCGCGATGGCTGTGGCTGGTCAAGTGGCTGCTCGCCATCCCGCACTACATCGTGCTGGTGTTCTTGTGGCTGGCGTTCTTCGTGCTCAGCGTCGTCGCGTTCTTTGCGATCCTGGTCACCGGCCGGTACCCGCGCGGGATCTTCGATTTCAACGTCGGCGTACTGAGGTGGTCGTGGCGGGTGCAGTTTTACACCTACGGAGCGCTGGCCACCGATCGATATCCGCCGTTCACCCTGGCGGACGTGGCGGACTACCCGGCCCATCTGCAGATCGCCTATCCGGCCCAGCTCTCCCGGGGTCTGGTTTTGGTGAAGTGGTGGTTGCTCGCCATCCCGCACTACGTGATTGTCGGTTTGTTCATCGGGGGAGGCACGTGGGTCGCATGGCGGCCGGGTAACGAGAGCTGGGCCGGGGGTGGGCTCATCGGCTTCCTCGCCCTGGTGGCCGCGGTCATCCTCGCATTCACTGGCAGCTACCCGCGGTCGATCTTTGACTTCATTCTGGGCCTGAACCGATGGGTGTTTCGCGTTGCCGCCTATGCAGGTTTGATGACCGACCGCTACCCCCCGTTCCAGCTGGACATGGGTGGCGGCGAACCTGACGATCAGTGACTTAGCCGGGGCGAGATGCTGCACATCAGTGGACCGGCAACGGGACACTGGTGGTTATGACCAATGCGGTGGTACGTCGCGTGGACTTCGGTTACTTCGTCCGTCCCGCCGAGGAGACCGGCTCGGGTTCTCCACGAGTCGAACCGTGCTTGGGATACCTGGTTGACCACCCCAAGGGGCTGCTGTTGGTTGACACCGGGATGGGACGTCACCCCGAGGTCGATGCCCGCTACCGCCCCCGACGACGATCCTTGTCCGTGGCCCTCGCGGCCGCAGGCGCCCGGGCAGAGGAGGTTGACCTGGTCGTCAACTGTCACCTCCATTTCGATCACTGCGGTGGCAACCCCGAGCTACCCGGCCGCACCGTGTTCACCCAGCGCATCGAGCTGGAGAATGCACGAGGGGTCGCCGACTACACGTTGCCAGAGCTCATCGACGCGCCCGGGCTGCGCTATGAAGAGCTCGACGGGGAAGCTGAGGTCCTTCCTGGGGTCTTCGTGGTTCCGACCCCGGGCCATACGGCGGGGCACCAGTCGGTTGTCGTCCGCCGCGGCGACGGCACGGTCGTGGTGGCGGGCAAAGCCATGACACCGCGAGCGACGTACGGCGCTGACGTGCTGGCCAGGCGAGCCAAGGCACAAGGCCACGCGCCGCCTGCCGCCGGTGACGCCGGCCTGGATCGACCGGTTGCAGCAGCTAGACCCAGCCCGCGTCGTCTTCGCACATGACCATGCCGTTTGGGAACCGTGACGGGTGAGCGCCCCCACGAGGATGTCGAGAACGGCGTCTTGTTCCGTCTTACTCACGAGTGGGCCAAGATGGGCGCACCCTTGGGCGAGGAGCCGGACATGACGAAGTTTTTGTTGCTGCAGAAGTACGAAGGCGGCGCCGGTTGCGACGTGCCGATGACGAGCTGGACCCCGCAGGACATCATGGCGCACATCGACTTCCAGCACGTGCTGAACAGGGAGCTCACCGAATCGGGTGAGCTCGTCGACGCTCAGGGCCTGGCCGGGCCCGAGCTGGCCAAGTTCGTGACCTTCGACGGCGTGGGCGCGCCCGTGGTGACCGACGGCCCGTTCCTGGAGTCCAAGGAGCTGTTGGCCGGCTACCGGATGGTCGACGTCGAGTCGGAGGCGCGTGCCATCGAGATCGCGGCGCGGACCTCGGCCGCGCCAGGTCCCGGTGGCGTCCCGATCCAGCAGCCGATCGAGGTGCGGCAAGTGATGGGCGCGCCCAGCGTCGATCTGTGAACTCAGCGCCGGGCATCGAGGACCTGCTGCGTGAGTTGGCGCCGCAGGTCCTCGGTGCGGTCATCCGTCGGTTCGGTGACTTCGACGCCGCCGAGGACGCCGTGCAGGAGGCGCTGCTCGCTGCCGCCCTGCACTGGCCGACGGAGGGCCTGCCCGCCAACCCGCGAGGCTGGCTGATCCAGACCGCCGTTCGGCGGGTGACCGATCAGCTACGCAGCGAGCACGCCAGGAGTCGTCGCGAGCACCTTGCCTTGATGCGGGAACCGCCGACAGCGGACGTCCCCGGTCGCGACGACACGTTGATGCTGCTGTTCATGTGCTGCCACCCCGCGCTGACCCCCGCGTCGGCGATCGCGCTGACCCTTCGTGCGGTCGGCGGCCTGACCACGGCCGAGATCGCGAACGCGTTCCTGGTGCCGGAAGCGACGATGGCGCAGCGCATCAGCAGGGCGAAACAGCGCATCAAGGCTTCCGGGGAGTCGTTCCGGATGCCTGCGGGTGACGAGTGGGCGGTGCGGCTGCGCTCGGTGCTGCACGTGCTGTACCTGGTCTTCAACGAGGGGTACGCCAGCAGCGTCGGGTCCGCGCTGCACCGGGTCGAGCTGTCGGGCGAGGCGATCCGGCTGGCCAGGATGATGCAGCGGATGCTGCCCGACGACGGCGAGGTCGCCGGCCTGCTCGCGCTCATGCTGCTCACCGACGCGCGCCGGCCCGCCCGCGCCGATGCCGACGGTGAGCTGATCCCGTTGGCGCAGCAGGATCGAACGCTGTGGGACCAGCGCGCTGATTGCGGAAGGGGTTGCCCTGATCGCCGCTGCGGTAGCCAAGGGGGCGGTCGGCGAATACCAGCTGCAGGCCGCCATCGCCGCCCTTCACGACGGCGCGGCGCGAGTCGAGGACACCGACTGGCCGCAGATCCTGGCCCTGTACGGGTTGCTGGAGCGCATGACCCACAACCCGATGGTGACGCTCAACCGGGCATCGCGGCGGCCATGGTGCACGGACCGGCGGCCGGGTTGAGCCTTCTCGAGCCGCTCGACGGACCGCTGGCCGGGCACTACCGACTCGACGCCGTGCGCGCCCACTTCTTCGAGATGGCCGGGGACGTCGAGGCCGCGCTGACGCACTATCGCGCGGCGGCGAGCCGCACGACGAGCATCCCGGAGCAGCACTACCTGGCGGTCCAGGCCGCGCGGCTTGCGGCCGGCACCGAGGGGACGTCTGGTCGACCGTTGTCGTGATCCTCATCAGGACAGCACCCGCCGCCGGAAGTTGTGGAGCCCGATCCACAGGAAGATCGCGCAGAACCCGATGAGCACCGGATAGATGACGTAGAGGTGCATGTGCGCGGCGTCCGTGAACGCGGCGCGCATGCCCTCGTTGACGTAGATCAGCGGGTTGACCAGCACGATGGTCTGCAGCCAGTGCCATCCGCCGACCTTCACCGGAGCCAGCCGCGTCCACTGGTAGTAGGTGCCGCCGAGGAACGTGATCGGCAGCACGATGAAGCCGAACATCAGCCCGATGTTGCGCGGCTCGAAGCTCGTTCCGAGCACCAGCCCGAGTGCCGACATGGCGATGCACGCAAGCGGCACGAGGGTGAGGATGATCAACCAGTGCAGGTTGATGTGGGCCTCGACGCCCGCGGCGTGCACGACCGACGCGATGGGCAGCACGATGACCGCCGAGATGAGGCCCTGGACGCCGCCGGAGATCACCTTGGCGATCGCCACCAACCAGATCGGGCAGGGCGCCTGGACGCGGTCCTCGATCTCCCGGGTGAAGCCGAACTCCTGAGCCAGCTGCATGGCGACGGCCTGGATGCCCTGGAACATGATGGAGAGTCCGACCACGCCCGGCACGAGCACGGTGGCGAACGCCGACTCGGCGCCCGGACGCCGCGCCCCCCGCCGACTGCCGTGGCCGATCTTCGGGAAGACGTAGAGGAAGACGAAGCACAGGAGGAACGGCTGCACGAGCGTGCGGATGGCGAACTCGCCATGTGCTTCCGCAGGACGACCAGGTCGCGCAGGATCAAGGCCGCGCAACGCCACGCGGCTCGGCGGCCAGGGCAGCTCCGGGTCGGGCTGGGTGGCGACGCGACCGTGCTCGGCGGATCCGTGCCGTCGTGGTCGCCATCAGTCGCGGAGCTCCTTCCCGGTCAGGTTGATGAACACGGTCTCGAGGGTCGGCTCGGCGACGGACAGGTCGGCGAGCTCGAAGCCGCTCGCCTCGGCCGCGGCGACGACCTGGCGCGAGCAGCCGGCTCCGCGCCACTGACGTGCAGCTCGAGCCCTGCGTCGGTCGGGCGGGTCCGGGTGACCCCCGGCACGCCGCGCCGGAGCGCATCGGCGAGCACGCCCTGGTCACCGCGGCCTTGACGGTGACGATGGTGTCGGCCCCCACGCCCTGCTTGAGCTCGGCCGGCGTGTCGAGGGCGAGGATCTTGCCGTGGTCCATGATCGCGACCCGGTCGCAGAGCTTGTCCGCTTCCTCCATGTAGTGGGTGGTCAGCATGATCGTCTGGCCTCCGCGTTCAGCTCGCCCGAGGATGTCCCACAGGGCCAGACGACTCTGCGGATCGAGGCCCGCCGTCGGCTCGTCCAGGAACAGCACGGCCGGCCGGTGGAAGATCGACCGGGCCACCATGAGGCGTTGCGCCATGCCGCCCGACAGCGCGTAGACCGAGGCCTTGGCCCATCGCGATAGCTGGAAGCTCTCCAGCAGCTCGTCGGCGGTCTGGCGCGACTCCGCGGCGCCGATGCCGAAGAGACGCCCGTGGAAGTAGAGGTTCTCCGCGACGGTGAGCTGCCGGTCGAGGGTGTTCGTCTGCGAGACGACGCCGATCAGCTGCTTGACCAGGGTCGGGTGGGCCACGACGTCGATGCCGCCGACGAACGCCTGCCCGACGTCGGGATGACCCGGGTGGTGAGCATGCCGGCCGTGGTCGTCTTCCCGGCGCCGTTCGGACCGAGCAGTCCGAAGATCTCACCCGTGGCCACCGTGAGGTTGAGCTCGTCGACCGCCCGGAAGTCGGTGCCCGCGTAGACCTTCGTCAGGTCGCGGGTCCAGATGATGTGCTCGGCTGCGTAGGCGCCTCGTGCCGCGTCGGCCAGGTCCTCGAGCGCCATCACGATCCCTTCGTCCGCTCGGCCGCTACCGCACGGAGACGCCTTTCACCACTGCGCGGGGAGAAGTGTTCCCGCTGCAGACCCTTGTGCCACCGATCTTCCGCTGAACCTCTCGACCAACGCTCTTTCACGAGCAAGACTGACTGGGTGGGATTCGATCTCGGTAGTCTCCTCGACGCCCGCGCCGGGGAGGGCTACGCGCTGCATGACCGGCACCTCAACCCTCAGGTGCCGCGAGTCCTCCATGCGATCGGTTTCGACAAGGCGTATGAGCGCGCTGAGGGCGCGTACCTGTTCGACCGGGCGGGCATCAGCTACCTCGACTTCCTTGCTGGCTTCGGTGTCTCCGCGGTCGGGCGCAACCACCCGGTGGTCCGCAAGGCACTGCATGACGCACTCGACGGCGAGCTGGCCGACATGGTGCAGTTCGACTGCCCGCTGCTGCCCGGGCTGCTCGCCGAGCAGCTCCTGGCCAAGGCGCCCGGCCTCGACCGGCTCTACTTCTGCAACAGCGGGTCGGAGGCCGTCGAGGCGGCGCTGAAGTTCGCCCGGTGTGCCACCGGTCGACGACGCATCGTCTACTGCGATCACGCGTACCACGGGCTGACGGTGGGTGCGCTGTCGATCAACGGTGGGGCAGAGTTCCGCAGGGGTTTCGACCCGCTGCTCCCGGACACCGAGATCCCCTTCGGCGATCTCGAGGCGCTGGAGAGCGAGCTGCGTCGCGGCGATGTCGCGGCGTTCATCATCGAACCGATCCAGGGCAAGGGCGTCAACGCGCCACCGCCGGGCTTCCTGCAGGCCGCACAGCTGCTGTTGCGCGAGCACGGCGCGCTGCTCATCTGCGACGAGGTCCAGACGGGTATCGGTCGAACCGGCACCTTCTTCGCCTACGAGCACGAAGGCGTCGACCCGGACATCGTCACGGTCGCGAAGGCGCTGTCCGGAGGGTTCGTACCGATCGGTGCGACGCTGACCAAGGCGTGGGTCTTCGACAAGGTCTACTCCTCACTCGACCGGGTGTTCGTGCACGCCTCGACGTTCGGCGCGAACGCGCTGGCGATGGCTGCCGGCCTGGCGACGTTGGCGGTCGTGGACGACGAGGGTCTGATGGCGAATGCCGACCGCCTCGGTCAGCAGCTGCGAGACGGGCTGCGATCCGGGATCGAGCGCTACGAGCTGCTCGCCGACGTGCGCGGCCGGGGGCTCATGATCGGCCTCGAGTTCGGCAAGCCCCAATCGCTCAAGCTGCGGAGCGGTTGGAACATGCTGCAGGCGGCGCGGCACGGCCTGTTCGCGCAGATGGTGGTTGTCGCGCTATTCCGTCGGCACCGGATCCTCACCCAGGTCGCCGCCGACCACATGGACGTCGTCAAGCTGCTGCCGCCGCTGATCGTGGGGGATCGAGAGGTTCGGATGTTCCTCGACGCGTTCGACGAGGTGATGACCGATGCGCACCGCGGCACCGGCCTGATGTGGGACTTCGGCCGGACGCTCGTCAAACAGGCGCTGGTTCGCTGACTAACAGGGCCTGTCTCCTCGAGTAAAAACCACGTCCCTTGTATTTACAGTCTCGAGGGGATAAGACTGATCTCAGGCCACGATCCGAGCCAGACACGTGAGCAGCACGATGCTGCGAGGTAAGGATGAGACGAGTCCAGCCCGCTCACAGGTGCAGCGTCCTGGCGGAAGGCATGTGGAATGGCATTGAACAAGGAGGCGAGGCGGACGTCGTCGTCCGTCCGATGTCATTTGGGCTGTGCGGAAACGTACAAGTTTCGTGATCACCACGACCGGCTGCTCTGTGTAGAGCACGACCTCGACGAGTTGCTTGATCTCATCGAGTTGGCGCTGACCTGGGGCGAGCTCGACTATTCGAGCTCGACGGTCATCCCGCCCGCCATGTGGTTCGCCTTCGCTGCCGATCACGAATGGGCCGATCCAGACCGCGCCAGGCGGATCTTCGGCTTGGCCACGGACGTCGCGCTGCATTCCGCCACGCCAGCGGGGGCGGCCGGCGCGCAGGCGCTGCGGTCAATGCTTCGGGCTGTCGAGGGGTGACGATGCCCGATGATGTGGCGGGAGGGGGAGCCTCCCGCGTTTTCTCGACCTGCCCGATCGAACCCGGAAGCCGCGAACCGTTGGGCTCACCCACGTCATCGACTGTGGTTTGTCGATCGAGACGCTGCGCAGCGTTCTCAGTAGCTCCAGCGAGTATGTCGATCTGTGGAAGTTCGGATGGGGCACTGCCTACGTCTCCACCGCCACCACCGACAAGGTCGAGCTGTTGGCAGACGCGGGCGTCCGCGCTTGCCTTGGTGGGACTCTCATGGAGATCGCCTGGGTGCAGGGCAAGGTGCCGCACCTTCTCGACTGGGCCGAACAGGCCGGCTTCCCGCTTATCGAGGTGTCACGGGGATCGGTCGCGATGACACTGGAGGACAAGCAGCAACTCGTTCGCACGGTCGCCCGGCGGTTCACGGTCCTCGCTGAGGTCGGAGTCAAGGATCCGCATCGGCAGCTCGCGACCAGCGACTGGCGCCCGGAGATCCTTGGTGACCTTGACGCGGGAGCCGCCTATGTCATCGCGGAAGGGCGACAGAGCGGAACGGTCGGCATCTACGACGGGCAAGGCGGTGTTCGTGAGGAGGTCGTCGACGCGATCGTCGACGCCTGCGGGCGCGAGAAAGTGATCTTCGAGAGCCCGCGGACGAATCAGCAGGCCTGGTTCATCCGCAGCCTCGGACCCCAGGTCAACCTCGGTAACGTCGGGGTGGACGACGTCACGGGGTTGGAGACGCTACGGCTTGGGCTGCGTTCGGACACCATCGCGCTTTCCCTTCCCCTCGTCGCGGGCAAAGCGCGAGCGGAGTGATTCCTTGACTGAGCGCGCGTTTCCCACCAAGAACGTCGTTCCGAACCGCTACCGAGGTGTCTCTGTGGCATCGGTCGACTGCGCGTTGGACGAGGAGGCGTTGCGTGCACATTTCCTCGGGCGGGAGGCCTACCGGCGAACCCGCTTCGTGGTGGTGCGCGCGCGGGAGGGCACTGCGCTGCTGGCCGTCGAGCGGGAGTCTGACGTACCGCTCTTCTCCCCGATCGAACAGGTGCGCCTGCTCGCGGGCCCCGACGAGTGCGCCTACGTCGAGGTCGAGGGGCTCGACACCGCGATCCCTTCCAACCTGGCCCGGGCCGCACTTGCTCACGCGCCGGGGCGTCGAGCCGTCGTCGTACAAGGCCGCTATGAGCACGTCAGCTTCATCCTCGATCCGCAGCCGCTTCGGATCACCGTCCGCGAGGTCGTCCCGCCCTACCCTCCCAAGCTGTTCGACCAGGCATCGAGGATCGTCGAGATGGTCGAGGACCTCCACCCGGTCGAGCTGGTCGCCGACGTGGTTGACCTCACGGAGCTCGCGCGGCAGAACCCCGCCCCGCATTACCTGCTCCCATGCCGTGGCTCCGGTGGCGAGATTCCCTGGGCTGGGGTGTCCTACCTGGACGAGCGGCCGGACCTGGTCGAAGGATGGACGCTGATCGGCTGCGAGCGGTCGCTCATGATCCATGAGTGGTTCTACGGGTTCACCCCCAAACAGCTCGACTTCTGCCCCAAGAACCGCCCGAGTGATGGGCGTCCGCTGTTGACCAAGTGCTGCCTCCAGGAGGAGGAGATCGAGTTCGACGACGGAGCCGTGTCCGTGCCGTGGGGCTCGTCGCTGGAGCATGTACGTGCCGCCCTGGTCGGCCTCACCCGCAGATGGGAGCCCGCGTGGGCACCCGTCTAACCGATTCGCCCTCCTATGCCCACTTGTGGGGGACCGCCGAGCTCGCCGGCATCTTCGAGGATGCGGCGCGCACCCAGTCGTGGATCGAGATCCTCGTCGGCCTGGCCCGGGCCCAAGCCAGGCTGGGGATCATTCCGGAGGCGTCAGCGCGGGCGATCGCCGAGGTGGCCGATGTCAGGCTCCTGGACCTGGACTATGTGGCCGAGCAGACCCGCCTCACGTCCCATTCGACCCTGGGCCTGATCCGAGGACTGCAGCGGATCCTTCCCGAGCACGCCCGCGAGCACGTGTACTACGGGACGACCGTCCAGGACATCACTGACACCTGGTTCGGCATCGTCATGCGGGACGTAGGTCGGATCGTCTGGCGCGACCTGCACGCGATCGAGGGAATCCTGCTCGACCTCGCCGTCGAGCACCGATCCACGCTCATCGTCGGCAGGACGCATGGTCAACCCGGGGCGCCGGTGACGTTCGGATTCAAGGCGGCGTCGTGGGCCGATGAGGTTCGCCGCCACCTCGACAGGCTGTCAGCCGGCCGAGAGCGCTGGGCTACCGGGCAGTTGGCGGGCGCGGTGGGTGTGCTGGGTTTCTTCGGGGATGACGCGCTGGAGCTGCGGCGGGTGTTCTGTGAGGAAGTCGGTCTGGCCGACCCGGGGATCTCCTGGCTGACCGCCCGTGACCGGCTGGCCGAGTTCGGCCATCTGCTCGCCATGGTCGACGCGACGCTGGCCCGCATCGGCAACGAGGTGTACCAGCTGCAGCGCTCGGAGATCGCCGAGCTGCGCGAACCGGCCCAGCCGGGATCGGTGAGCAGCATCACCATGCCTCACAAGCGCAACCCGGAGTCCGCCGAGCATCTGGGCACCCTGGCCAGGTTGGCCCGAGCGTCAGCCGGAACCTTGCTCGAGTCGATGGTGAGCGAGCACGAGCGGGACGGACGTTCCTGGAAGGCGGAGTGGATCGCCCTTCCGGAGATCTGCCTGCTGACCGGTGCGGCCCTCGCCACCGCACGATGGATGGTGAGCGGCCTCGAGGTCGACCGGGCCGCCATGGTCGCCAACCTGTACGGCGGCGCCCTCATCTCGGAGCAGCTGCTCGCGGGGCTGGCTTCTCGGATCGGCAAGCACCGGGCGCAGGAGCTGCTCCACCAGCTGTTGCGAGAGCACCCCGTGGATGTCGAACAGCTCGTGTCCTCGCTCGTCGCGGAGGGCGTCGCCGACGAGGAGGAGATCCGGTCGTGGGCCGCTCGCTCTGGCATTGACGGGGCTGCGGCGATGGTCGACACCGTCGTCGAGCGGGCTCGGCGGGCGCGATCAGGGGAGCCCGCGGAGTGGACCTGAACCTGCTCCGCTTCCCGCTGGGCGTCCTACCGACACCCCTGGTGCACGCGGAGCGGCTCCAGCAAGCGATCGGGTGTGGCCCGGTACTGATCAAGCGGGACGACCTCGTCGGCTTCGGCGGCGCCGGCAACAAGGCTCGGCCGCTGGAGTACCTGCTGGGAGCAGCGCTTGCGGACCACTGCGACGTCCTGGTGACCGGCGGCGGCCCGGCGTCGAACTTCATCCACGCCGCGGCCACGGCCGCGCGGGTGGCAGGGCTGGACTGCGAGCTTGTCATCGCGGGACAGACTCCGCTGCCCACCTCGGCCAACGTGCAGCTGGCGGTCGCGGCCGGTGCTCGCTTGACCGTGATCGACGATCCTCAGCGGGAGCTGGTGGACGACGCGATCGAGCGGCGCGGCGAGGCGTTACGCCAGCAGGGGCGGCATCCCATGGTGGTGCCGCGCGGAGGGTCGACGCCGCTCGGTGCCGTGGGCGCGGCGTGCGCGGTCGACGAGATCGCACGCCAGCTCGACGCCATGGACGTGGAACCGGCGCTGGTGGTGGTGGCCCTGGGCTCCGGGGGCACGACGGCCGGCATCCTGGCCGGCCTCGCATTGCGTGACTTGCCGTGGCACGTCTTGGCGGTGTCCGTAAGCCGGCCCCCGCAGGAGATCACTGCCCACGTCCTCGACCTCGCTCAGCGATGCGGGTCATTGCTCGGTGGCGGGCATGTCGACCCGCGCGCGCTGGAGGTCGTCGATGCCCGACCGCACGCTGGCGTCCTGGCGAAGGAGGAGGTCGACCGCGCGGTGCAGCTCGGGCTGCATACCGAAGGGCTCCTCCTGGACCCCAAGTACACCGCACGGTCATTTGCCATGGCCGTGTGTCGATTGAGGGGTACGGGGATTGGTCCTGTGGTCTTCTGGCACACCGGAGGAATGGTTCCTGCGGTCGTCGACCTGATGAGCGGGAGCGTCGCGTGAACGGCAACCGGCGGTCCGGCCCACCCGAGGGCGGACCCGCTCTGGAACTGATCGAATCAGGCTTCGCGATCGAATGCGAAGACGCTCCCTATCTGCACGAGGGCCTCAACCTTGCCGACATCGCGCACGTCCTCGACCTGCGCCGTCGTGAGATCTTGTCGCCTGAGGTGGCCCGCGAGCTGATGGCGCTGCTCCTCGACGTGTACCGGATCCCGGTCGAGGAGTTCCCTTACGACCCGGCCCGCGGCGAGCCGTACAACTCTCGTGAGTACTACTTCGTCTCCCGGATCGGTGAGGTGGCCGGCTGGTTGCATGCGGGCCGGCCCAGGAGGGAGGCGGCCCGGATCGCCTTCCGGCTGCACCTTCGGCGTCAGCTGCTGGACCTCGTCGACGAGGTTGCCGCCTTCGCCAGCACCGTGACGGCGCGCGCCGAAGAGCATGCGGACACGGTCATGCCGGACCAGACCTACCTGCAACAGGCGCAACCGTCGACCCTGGCCCACTACCTGCTCTCGTTCGTCTACCCCGCGCTGCGAGATGCCGAGCGGATGATCGACGAGCTCGGCTGGGTGAACTCGAGCCCCGGCGGTGCGGGCTGCGTCAACGGGACGCGCCTGCTCCAGGACCGTGACTTCGTCGCCGGCCGCTTGGGATTCGACGGCGTCATCGAACACACGCGGGATGCGATGTGGCAGGTCGACGGGCTCGTCCACATTCTCGCGACCGGCGCCAGCATGTTGTCGAACTTCAGCAAGCTCGCAGAGGACCTGGAGATCTGGTCGAGCTCGGAGTTCGACTTCATCGACCTGGACGACTCCTACAGCCGGGCGAGCGTCCTCATGCCCAACAAGCGCAATCCCTATTCGCTGTCGATCGTTCGAGGCGGCTCCGGTGTCCTCATCGGCCGGCTCACCGGATTCCTCGCCGTGACGAAGAGCCCGTCCGCGCGAAGCGACAACCTGATCTTCGCCTATGGCGAGGTGCCCAGGGCGCTCGACCTGTCGATAAAGATCACCAGGTTGATGACCGGTGTCATCGACACGGTGCGGATCAACACCGGCCGTCTCAAAGAGGAGGTCGAGCGCGGCTATACCCAGGCCACCGATCTTGCCGAGCACCTCATGCGCACCTGCGGGGTCGACTACCGCACCGCCTACATGGTCGTCGGAAACGTCGTCCGCGAGGCCAGCGCATCCCGCATTCCGGGGGTCGAGATCACCGGCGCGATGGTCGACCGAGCCGCCCTGGAATACACCGGCCAGACGTGGGGCCTCGCCGACACCGACCTGCGCGAGGTGCTGGATCCCTGGCAGATCGTGCTCACCCGCACGGCGCAGGGTGGAGCCGCGCCCACCGCGGTCGAGTCCATGATCGTCAACCTGCGGGCGTGGGTCGACCGGCTCACTCGGCGCCTTGACCGTACGCGCACGCGAATCGATGACGCGGAGGCTCGGCTGCTGGCCGAGGCTCGTGCGCTGGTTGACGGACCTATCGACTGACCTGACCCAAGGAGTGCTCACGGTGACCGACGCAGAATCTGTTCGCGTGCTTCCCGAGTCGCTGCAGGTGGTCAATGTCGGCCTGCCGTTGTTCGCCGAGTCGGTACGTGCCCAGGCCGTACCGGTGCAGCAGGTCCAGTGGCGGATCCCGGCCGCGGGGAAGCTGCCCCTGGTCCGAGCCCTTGAGGGTCTGTACGGGCCGGCGGGTGCCTCGATCGATGCGGCGAACCGGGAAGTCGTGCGGAGGCTGGACCAGGGTGTGCCTAACCTCCACGAGATCCGCCAAGCGGGCGAAGTCCTCGACGGCATCTCGCTCGATGACCGGGTTCTGCTGCACTGCGGACCGCGGATCGAATGGGACCGGGTCTGCGACCCGCTGCGCCGGTCGATGCGGGCGGCGACGGTGGCCGAGGGATGGGCGAGCGACGTCGCTGAAGCAGATTCCCTGCTCGCGGCAGGCGACGTCCGGCTCGAGCCCGCGAACCTGCACTCCACCGTCGTGCCGATGGCGACCGCGATCGGCCCCTCGGCGCCCGTGTTTGTCGTGCGCGTTGATGCCGGCGGAACGCAGGCATACGCGCCCATCAACCAGGGGCCCGGGGAGGTCGCGTGGTTCGGCCGGCAGACCGACGCCGCCATCGACCGCCTCCGATTCCTGCGCGACGTCGCGGGTCCGGCGCTGGCAACGGTGATCCGGGCGATGGGTCCTGTGGACGTCTTCGCCCTGGCGGCACAGGGCGTACAGATGGGCGATGACATTCACATGCGCACGCAGGCCACGACGAACCTGCTCATCAGGAACATGCTGCCTCACCTAGCGGACCTCGATGCGGCCAGCCGACGACCGCTGGCAGAGTTCCTCAGCGGCAATCATCTGTTCTTCCTCAACATCGCGATGGCAGGCGCGAAGGCGTTGACGCTGTGGGCCGAGCAGGTCGAAGGCGGCAGCGTGGTCACGACGATGTCGCGCAACGGCACGGACTTCGGCGTCCGTCTGGCGAGGTCGGACACCTGGCACCTGGCGCCGGCGCCGCCGGTGCAGGACGCGCTCTACTACGCCGATCAGGGACCCGAGACCAGTGCACGCGACATCGGCGACAGCGCGGTGCTGGAGCTTGTCGGGCTCGGTGGGCCCGCGGCAGCCGGATCCCCTGCCGTCGCGGCCTTTCTCGGTGGCACGATGGCGAACGCAGCCGCCGCGACGGAGGAGATGCGTCAGATATGTGTCGGTGAGAGCAGCAGGTTCAAGCTGCCGACCGTCGCCTTCCGGGGAACCCCAGTCGGTGTGGACGTTCGCCGGGTGGTCGAGCGTGGGATCACGCCGAAGGTGAACACCGGCATCTTGCACGTGAGCGACGGAACGGGGCAGGTGGGCGCGGGAGTGGCCACCGCTCCGATCGACTGCTTCGAAAAGGCGTTGATGGACCTCGCTAGCGCCCTGGTGCCGAGCTACGTCGCGTGAGGATGTCGCTGCGGCGCCGCGGGCCGCTCAGCGGTCGGAGAGCGAGACCCAGAGCACCGAGGCCGGCGTGCGTCCGGGATTGGTCCAATGATGTGGCCGATCGGTGGGGAAGTGCAGAGCCCCGCCCTTCTCCACTGTGTGGACGTGTCCTTGGACCTCGACGACGAGGGTGCCTTCGAGAACCATGAGCAGCTGTTCGCCAGCGCGGGTCTGCGCATGGTCGACGCTGGTGGCGCCCGGCGCGATCGTGGCCATGGAGCCACGGACCCGGAAGCGGGTTGCCGGTCCGGAGATGGCCTCCAGGACGAGGCCTTCGACGGGTGTGTCGAGCGGTGGACGCTGATCGGCCGGAGTGAGCGTGGCTACGTCGAGCGCTTCGGACGATTCGTCGATGAAGTAGCTCACTGGGCGGTCGAGCGCCGCGGACAGCTTGAGCAGAGTGGTGATCGTGGGAACCATGTCGCTGCGCTCGAGCTTGTGGATCGCGGCCGCGGAGACGCTCGACTGAGAGGCCAGCTGCTGGAGCGAGAGCCCAAGACCAAGCCGTAGCTCGCGGATCTTCGGCCCGATGCCTCCGACGATGTCGTCGAGATCCGGCGCCAGCCTGGCCGTTTCGACAGCAGTCGCCTCGTGAGCGGGCGTGCCGGACACCTTGCGGCCCATGGGGAGACTCCTTGACACCGAAGAGACGTTCAGTATGCTGGACGGGCTTGCACTTATAGTAGACGTACGCTTCGACGCCGTCACAGATGCTAGATGGGAATGTTGCGTGGCCAACAAGGCGGTAGTGATCGGCGCCGGGCCAGCGGGTCTGGGTGCGGCCGGGGGCCTCAAGGCCGCCGACCCTTCGTGTGAAGTCGTCGTCTACACCCAGTTCGAAGATGTCGCCTATTCGCCATGCGGAATCCCGTACGTCCACGGCAAGGAGATCGACAGCTTCGACCGGCTCTTCCTGGCGGACAAGGAGTCCTACGTCAGGGCCGGCATCGACATCCATTACACGACCACGGTGACCGGCTTCGACATTGCCCGCAAGACGGTCACGGTCGAGGGGGAGGGCGAGGTCTCCTGGGACCGGCTGGTCATCGGCACCGGCTTCAACTACGCGGACCCAGGCGTACCCGGAGGCGACCTCGGCGGGCTCTACTACGTCAAGAACATCCGATCGGCCATGGAGTGGGACAAGGTCCTGGACACGGTCAAGACAGCCGTGGTCGTGGACGCGACGCCGCTCGGCCTCGAGATGGTGACGGCGTTGGCCCATCGCGGCATCGAGACCCACCTGATCGATCCGAACCCATGGGCGCTGGCCGATGTCGCCGATCCCGACATCATGGCGCCGGTTCAGGAGTCGTGGGCCGAGCTCGGTGTGCACATGCATTTCAACACGCGCCTCGAGGCATTCCTGGGTTCCGGCCAAATCACCGGCGTGCGTACCTCGTCCGGCGACCTTCCCGCTGACCTCGCGGTCGTAGCGACCCACAAGGTGCCGAACGCCCATCTCGCCTCGAAGGCGGGATTGAAGGTGGGTGCCACGGGCGGGCTGATCGTGGACGAGCGCATGCGGACGTCCGCTGCTGATGTCTATGCCGCAGGTGACGTGGCCGAGCTGCCGCACGGGCTGACCAGGGTGGGGCTTCAAGGGCTGACCGGCAGCCATGCCTACGCGCAGGGCAAGGTGGCCGGAGTCAATGCTGGAGGCGGGTCGAGGACCTATCAGCCGGTGTACGTCCCATGGGGGACACCCGCTGGCAAGTGGGTGATCGGTGGCGCGTCCTTCGGGGAGACCACCGCCACGGCGCTGGGGATCCCCTACGTGCTCGGCGTCGGCCAGGGAATCTCCCGGGCCCGCTACTACCCCGGTTCGAAGCCGATCACCGTCAAGCTCCTGGCGGAACCGAAGACGTTGCGTCTCATCGGCGCTCAGATGGTCGGCCAGGAGGGCATCAAGGAGCGCGCGGACTTTCTTGCCATGGCCGTGAAGTTCGGCCTGACGATGCACGATCTCGCGGCGATGGAGAACGTCTACTCGCCGGCTATCGGGGCACTTGCCGAACCGATCGCCACCGCCGCGCAGAACGGCGTCGATCGGGCGAGGAAGGTGTGAGGTGTCCTTCTCGGGTTGGCTTCGGGGGAACGCCCAACAGTACTTGCTGACGTCGGCGCAGGACGAGGTCGCTCGGCGGCGTGGCTTCAATCGCCCGCCCGCACCGGCAGGGCCGGTGCAGTACTTCTGGCGACGCGTCTTCGTCCCCCTCTACCAGGTCCTGCCGTGGGGCTTTCGGCGCAAGGTGTTCGCAGCCATGCCCGGTAGTCACCGGAGGCAATGGACATGGGAGCACACCCCTCAAGGTCCAGCCGTGTGAGCTCTGGGATTCGGGGTTGCCCGACACCGGTCAGTGGAAAATCGTTCCCACAGAAGGAGTTTGGAAAATGCCCAAGACCGTGAACAACCCGATTCCGACGTCAGGGGAAACTCTCTTCAATGTCGAAGAGAAGGTGTTCGATGACATTCAGGCCAATCCAGGGGAGAAGGCCTTCGTCTTCATCCACAGCGTTCCCTTCGAGGGTTCGGTGAGTCTGGTCAACCTCAAGACGACCACACGGCTGATCCGCAAGGGATTCGACGTGACTGTGGTGCTGTACGGCCCCGGTGTGCTCCTGGCGGCTGGCACGCGCGGCTACCCGCGGGTCGGTGACGAAGCCTTCCCGGGAGCCCTCGCGGTCAACCAGCAGATCCAGACGATCCTCAAGGAAGGTGGCAAGGTGTTCGCCTGCCGCTTCGCGCTGGGTGCGCTCTATGGCTTCCGCGAGGACGACCTCATCCCCGGCGTACGGGCGTTCAACCCGCTCGACGTTCTCGATGCTGCGCTCACGGCGTACCGTGGCGGGTCCTTCCAGATCAACACGTGGACGATGTGACGGCGCGTCCACGTCGATAGACACAAAGACGGGCGGGCGAGGGACTTCCCTCGCCCGCCCGCCTCGCTTGGTGGGCGATGCCGTTGCAGCAAATCAGATGTTCACCACTTCGCGGTCGCCGGCGTAGGTCTCGAAGGCCGCGGAGTACTCCATGACTCGAGCCACCTCGCGCAGGAAGTTCTCGTCGTAGCCAGCTCGCCGCAGCAGCTGGAATCCCATCTCCATGCCGGCGGTGATGCCGCCGGCCGTGATGACACGCCCAGCGTCCACGACCCTGGCCCGACTGACCTTGCAGCCGGGAGCCAGCAGAGCCAGCCGATCGATGGGGACCATCCCCGAGGCGCCGAGCTCGGCGCGGTCACCCTCTTTCCGGCTGGTGGCAGGGATTCCGTCGAGGAGGCCCATCTGCGCGTAGATCCAGGATCCCGTGCACACACTGGTCAGCAGGGTCGCTCCGGACAACGAGCGCACGTAGTCGTGAAGGCGGGTGTTGTAGGTCTCCGGGCGGGTGCCGGCGCCGCCTGGGATGAGGAAGGCATCCATGCTGGGGTTTTCGCTGAAGCTGTAGTTGGGCACGACGGTGAAGCCCGCCTGCGCCTGGATCGGGCGGAGTGACTCCGCCACAAAGAACACGTCGAGCGAAGGGTCGTAGCGTCGGGCGACGGAGAAGACCCCGTAGGGCGCCGCGAAGTCCACGACCTCCGCGTCTTCGAAGATGTAGATACCGAGCCGGAAACCGGGCATGCCAACCATCCATCCATCATGTGGAGAGGTCCGTTACTCTGAGTGTAGAGAACGAGCGTTCTCCACACAAGGAGGCAGGGTTGCACGTCATGTCGGTCCGCGATCAGATCCTGAACACCGCCGGGCAGCTCTTCTATGAGCGAGGCATCGCCGGTGTGAGCATGGACGCTCTCCGGGACCGGTCAGGAATTTCCCTCAAAAGCATCTACGGGGAGTTCCGCTCCAAGGACGGCGTGGTCGCGGCATATCTCGCCCGCCGCGACGACGAATGGATGAGCTGGCTGGTGAATGAGATCGAGCAGGGGTCCCGCGATCCGCGCGAGCGCCTGCTCGGTGTGTTCGACGCACTCGACGCATGGTTCGCCAGGCCGAACTTCGTCGGCTGTGCCTTCATCAATGCCTACGGTGAAGCGGCCGGGAGTGGCTGGATCGCCGACGAGGCCGCCAGCCACAAGGTTCGGCTGACGGCGCTCGTAGCGGGGCTGGCGGCACAGATAGACGGCCGGCGATCGCCTGAGCTGGCTGAGGAGCTCATGGTCCTCATCGAAGGCGCCATCGTGCGCGCCTGCTTGGGACACCGGTCGGATGCGGCTCGCACCGCTCGGCGCGTCGCCAGCCTCATCGTGGATGCGCCCGCGCGGCAGTGATGGCCTGGTTGCTAGCGGAGCGGCAGCGAACGAAGCCTGGCGTAGATCTCTTCATGACGCCTGGCGCTTGCGTCCCAGGTGTAGCGGGGCAGCAGGGCTCGCCCGCCGGCTCGCAGGCGGTCGCGTAGATCCGCTTCGGCCATCATCCGCTGCATCGCCTCGGCGAGCCGGTGGCTGTCGCCGACCCGTGGCAGCAAAGCGTCCTGCCCGTCGGTGAGGTACTCGTTGAAGACCGGCAGGTCGTTGGCTATGACTGGCAGATCCGCAGCCAGCGCCTCCATCACCGCGAGCCCCCAGCCCTCCTTCACGGAGGGGAAGGCGAGCGCATCGGCGGTCCGGTACCAGCCGCGAAGCTCGGCGTCGGTCACCGTGCCGAGCTCGACGACGTCCTTACCTAACGTCAGCCCCAGGGCGGGCAGCGCCTCCAGGGCGGATTGCCGGTAGGCGGCGTAGTCCTGGAAGGAGTGACCGCCGACGATCGACGAGCATCGGGTTGGACGGGGCGGAGCCACAGAGCCGCCCCAGAGCCTCGAACAGCTGCGCCGATCCCTTGCGCGGCTCGATCCCGCCGACGGACAAGGAAGAGGAATCGGCCTTCGCCGCCCACCCGTCGGCGGAGCGAGAGGCGTTCGCGGTCGGGGACCGCGGCGAATCGCTGGGGGTCCACGCCGTTGTGCACGACCTCCGGTTCGACGCCGTAGTCGGCTCGCAGGATCTCCTGCCACTGCCGGCTCACCACGAGCACGTGGTCGGGCTCGAGGATGGCCTGTCGTTGGCAGTCGATGAGCGCCTGGGTGGTGAAGTCGTCGACATGGTGGACCGTGCGCACGACCGCACGCCGCCCCGGGCGTCTCGGACCCGGGCCGCCGCTCGGGATGAGATGCAGTCCTGCGGGTGCAGGATGTCGACGTCGGGCTCGAGCGCCGTCAGGCCCTTCTCCAGGGCATCGATCGAATCGAAAACCTTCTCCTCGAGAGAGTCGGCGCTCGAGGGGGCTGGGAGGATCGTGTGGGGCACCGGCGTTGGTCGGAAAAACCCCTTGTCGGGATCGCCCAGAGCGATGATCTGCACCGACTGACCCCGGGCGTGCAGTGCCTCGGCCAGCGACAGGGTGTGGACGACGCCGCCACGCGGCTTCGTCGAGTAGGTCAGCAGGGCGGTGGTCGTCATCGCAGAACGTCCTCCACGAGATCAGGCTGGCGCGTAGCGATCGCCGCGGCGGCCAACGAGGCCCGTACCGAAGTGGTGGGGACGATGCATCCGGCATCGATGAACGCCCGCCGCTGGGCCGCGAGATTCTGCGGGTCGTGATCAGTGCCGAGGACGTAGACCACGATGCGAGGGCCGCCACGTTCGATGATGGCGGCGCATGCGGGGGCGATCTGGCTGGCGGGATCGGGGTGCGCGCCGTAGCCCAGCACGACGTCGAGCAGCAGCACGGCGACGTGCGGGTCCGCGCCCTGTTCGCGCAGCAGCTCGAGCCGGGCCTCGGCGTCGATCATCGGATGCGGGCGGCCCTGGGTGTACTCCTCCTCGCCGAGATCGAGGGCGACGTGGCTGTCGGCAGGTGCCGGCAGCCCCCACGCAGGGATCAGGGGTGTGTTGGAGTACACCGGTCCGAGCCGCTCGGAGAGCACGACGAGCGACTCGTAGCAGAGAGTGCCCCCCGAGAACAGGCCGCGCACCGCCGTGCGCTCGGCCGGCAGCTCGCGGATGGCCTGTTCCACCTGGGTGCGCAGACCGGTCGCGAGGGCTGGGGGCTTCACGTCGAGCGTGGCGAGCACGGCGGCCACCCCGGATTCGAGGGTCCGGGCCAGCCGGACGCCTGCTGGTACCTCGATGGCTTCGGTCAGGCCGATGAGGGCCGCCACGACCGGCTTGCCGATCGCAGCGGCGAGGGTCTCCTGGGCCACCCGCCGGCTCGGCGGCTTGGACACCAGCAGGATCGCTTCGGTGGCGGAGTCGGCGAGGAGGATCTGCAATGCCAGCTTGGCCATCCGGCCGTTCACCTGCTCGGAGAGGTCGCGACCACCGAGCCCGATGACATGCGAGACCCCGACGCCCCAGCGGTCGAGGAGAGTCATCGCTTCCTGCGCGCCGGTGCCCGCCGCCGCGACGACGGCGACCCGTCCGGGCATCGTGACGTTGGCGAACCCCAGACAGGTGCGGCCGAGCATCGCGGTGCCCGCGCCGGGCCCCATCACCAGCAGCCCGAGCTCGGTCGCCCGTTCTTTGAGCTCGATCTCTTCGGCGACGGACACGTTGTCGCTGAACAAGAGCACGTCAAGACCCGCCGTCAACGCCTTGTGCGCCTCCAACGCGGCGTAGTCACCGGGAGTGGAGATGACGGCGACCGACGAATCGGGTTGCACCTCGATCGCCTGCTCGAGGGTCCGGGGAGCGGAGGCGACGCCCGCGCCATTCCCTGAGTCGACCTGGACCTCGGACATTCTCTTCTCGGCGGCCTTGATGGCCTGTTCTGCGGCCTGGGGGTCGCTCGCCCTGACCGCGAGGAAGAGGTCGCCTGCTCCGGCGTCGGCTGGCGTCTCGTCCTCGAAACCCTTCTGGCGCAGTGCCTCGAGGTTGGCCGGCGTAGCCATGGCGACGGTGGCCCATTCGACGCCGTCGACCTGGCCCATCTGGCGCGTGCAGGACATCTGGAGCACGGAGTCGAGGTAGGTGTCCTTGAGCAGGCGGACGACGGTTGTCATCGTGCCCCTTCCCGGATACGTCGTGGCGAGCCCCACGATGCGGGTGCCGGCACTGGTCCCGTCGGTGGCGGCGTCATCCAGTGACTGGGCTGCGAGTCGCGCTGTCGTGATCACGGCGACGGCTCCGCCCTCTCGGATGAACTGGATGGCGGCTTCGACCTTCGGGCCCATGCTGCCTGGCGGGAACTGCCCGTCGTCGAGGTGGCGCTGGGCCTCGTCGACCGAAACCTCGGTGAGGGCCCGTTGGCGCGGCGTGCCGAAGTCGACCATGGCGTGATCGACGCCTGTCACCAGAACCAGCGCCTCCGCGCCTAGGGAGGAGGCGAGGCGAGCGGCCGAGCGGTCCTTGTCGATGACCGCGTCGACGCCGACCAGACCGGACTCGTTGCGAACGACGGGGACCCCACCGCCCCCGGCCGCAATGACGATCGCGCCGCTCTCGACAAGGGTGCGGATGGACCCGAGCTCGATGATCTCCTGCGGCACCGGGGAGGGCGCGAGCCGCCGGAACCCGCGACCGGAATCCTCGATCATGGTCCAGCCCTGCTCGTTCCTGAGGCGCTCCGCCTCCAGGTGGCTGTAGAAGGGCCCGATCGGCTTGGTCGGCCGGGCGAAGGCAGGATCGTCCGCGCGGACGATGACGTGGGTGATGATGGTCGCGATAGGGGGTGCACTGGGCCCAAGTTCGTTGTACAGCGCTAGGCCGATGAGGCTGCCGATCTGGCCCTGCGTCATCGAGTCGAGACTGACCAATGGCTGGCCGGGAACCTGGTTGTGACCTGCCTCCTGCTGGAGGAGGAGGTTGCCGACCTGTGGGCCGTTGCCATGGACGATCACGGTCGTCCAGCCCGCTTCACGCAGGAGCCGTACGGCCTTGGCCATGGAGCGCGCGTTGGCTGTCTGCTCGGCGTAGGTGCCCGTCTCGGTGTCGCGGGCGATGGCGTTGCCGCCGAGCGCAACAACGGCGACTCTTGTCATCGCTCCGGTCCCATCACCCGTCCGTCCTTCACCATAGTAGGTGCCATGAACTGTAGTAGATTAGCCCCTGGGGCTCCCGGTGTGAGCGAGGACGCGAGATGAGCGAGGACGCAGGCCCCGGCAACCAGCTGATGGAGTACACCCTTCGCCGGGTGCGTTGGATGTCTGCGGCCGACCGGATCTTCGCCGTCGGGGTCGTTGACGATGGTGCCTATAAGGACGTGGTCGCCGCGGTCGGTCGTGTCGTCGCCATGCTGCGCGAGCAATGTCGAACGGTCGACGACCTCATGACCCTCGGGCCGGACGCTCTGGCTGCGACGCAAGAGGTGCTGGCCCTCGCGCCCACGGTCGTGCCGATGGACGCGGCCGTGGTGTTGGACGCAGCGTGCGGCGTGTTGTGCGCCGAGATCGTGTTCTTGACAGAGTCGTCCGGATAGCCTTCTTATAGTAGATACGCATCTCCTCTAGTGTAGGTGAGTGATCGCTTGTGAGTGCCGCGGTCAAGGGCAGGGTCGGCGAGCCAGTAGATATCGCTGAGTTGATCACCGAGCTTCAGAGCGTCGGGCTACGAATGGACGTGGCTACCGAGACGCGCATCGGGGGAGCTGGTCCGGCGGACTCAGGCATGTTGTGGATCGAGGACATTGCCGTCACGGTTCCCACGCAGACCGCGCAGGCACGCGTCTCGCCCTACGTCTTGAAGTCGGAGGACGGAGGCGACGAAGGCATCTACCGCGAGGGCGTACGGCTGGCATCCGCGCGGCGTACTCAACGCCCCAAGTTCTATGACATGACCACGGCCGACGGAGTGCCGTATTGGAAGATCGCCTTGATGCACCTGGACTCCCTGGCCAGCACTGTCGTTCAGACGTGTGCGTACTGGGGCAACTCAGACCAGTGCACCTTCTGCGGTATCGGGCTCTCGCTCGACGCCGGCCGGACGATCGTCAAGAAGACCCCTGAGCAGCTCGCCGAGGTCGCCGTCGCGGCGAAGGAGCTGGATGGGGCTGTCGACGTCACGCTGACCACCGGGAGCTCCAATGCGCCCGACCGCGGCGCTCGCTACGTCGCGAAGTGCGGGCACGCCGTCAAGGTGGCTTCGGGGTTGCCGGTAGAAGTTCAGTTCGAACCGCCTCGTGACCTCGACGTCCTCGCCGAGGTCCGAGACCTGGGCATCGACTCGGTCGGCATCCACGTCGAGTCCATGGACCCGCAGGTGCTGGCCAAGGTCGCACCAGCCAAGTTCCGCACCGGGATCGAGACGTACTTCACGACCTGGGAGGCGGCCGTCAAGGTCTTCGGTGAGGGCAAGGTCTCGACCTACGTGATCCTGGGTATGGGCGAGGACATTGACGTCACCATCAAGGGATGTCGTCGTGCCGTCGATATCGGCGTCTATCCCTTTATCGTGCCGTTGCGCCCTGTCGCTGGCAGCTTGATGGCTGACGTCGTGCCACCGACCGCGGCCTACATGGACAAGGTCTACCGCGCCGTCGTTCCGTACATGAGCGCTCGCGGGATGTCGGCATCCGGGGCGGCCGCGGGGTGCGCCCGGTGCCAGGCGTGCTCAGCCATGAGCACGTTTCAGACGCAGCTGGACGCCGCCGCCGGGCGCACGAGCCTGCCGCTGCATGCCTCGGCGGGAGTGGCGAAGCTGGCGCGATGACGAGCATCGACGCGGTTGACGCGCAAACAGGCCCCGGCACGGACCAAGGCGTGGCCTGCGCCATCGCCCGGAGCGCGGACGACATGCTGGCTCACCGGTCCATTCGCCGGGCGGTGTTCGTCGTCGAGCAAGGTTTGTTCGACACCACCGATCTCGATGATCGCGACAGCGATGCGCGGACGATCCATGTTCTGGCCCGATGGCAAGCTGTCCCCGCCGGCAGCGTCCGCCTCTACCCGATCGACGACGCCGGTGACGTGTGGCAAGGCGATCGGCTGGCTGTCCTGCCGGACTACCGAACGAGCGGGGTGGGCGCTCCTCTGGTGCGCTTTGCTGTGGAAACAGCCGGCAAGCGCGGAGGGTCGACGATGGTTGCCCACATCCAGGTCGCCAATGTGGCGTTCTTCCGGCGCCTCGGGTGGGTCGTCGCCGGAGAGGTCGAGGAGTACGTCGGCCAACCGCACGTCCCCATGAAGATCGCGCTGCGTTAGCCGTGCAGGTTGGTGACGTCTGAAAGGTTGAGGTCGAGAACGACCTTCACGTCGTCGCCTCTGCGGAGGGCGACGAGACCGCTGTCGTCGATCCGGCCGACGACGGCAGCGTGCAGGCCGCGCCGGAGGAAGGGTTCGGCGCACTCCGCCTCTCGGCCAGGTGGCGCGCACAGCAGGAACCCGAAGCTTGGGAAGCACGTGAGCCAACGGGCCAGGTCGACGCCATCAGGTCGGGGGAGTCGATCGAGGTCGAGGGTCGTGCCGAAGCGGCCCCATTCGAGCAGCATCGCCAGTGAGCCGATGAGTCCGGCCATGCTGATGTCCTTCGCGGCTACGCAGGCACCGGAGTCGGCGACCTCAGCGAGGACCTCGAGGTCTCCGGCGCAGCGACGGCCCCGGGCGTCGAAGGAACGGAAGAACGGAAAGTCCTCGCGCATGCTTCCCTCAAGAGCGCAGCCGACCAGAAGACTCTGTCCGGGCGCGACATTCGTGACGGAGAGCGGGTGGTGGGTGGTGCCGACGCCGAAGGCCGAGATCGCCCGCTCGGTCGCGGACAGGGTGAGGTGCCCACCGAGAATCGTGACGCCGTAGAGGTCGCAGGCGTGGCGCATCCCCAACAGCGCAGCGCGCGCGCTCTCCTCGTCGCCGATGATGGTGTCGACGATGCCGAGCGGTGTGGCGCCCATGGCGGCCAGGTCGTTGAGATTGGTGAGGACCGCCGCGAACCCTGCGTTGAAGGGGTCGGCTCGCACGAAAGCCGGGAGCAGCGCCTCTCCGCAGGCGACCACGTGGGCCCCCAGTGCAGGTACGGCGGCACCGTCGTCGCCAGGGCCGACGATCCAGTCGGATTCACCCAGCACCTCGGTGACGAGACCGATCGCCGCCTTGTTCAGCAGCCCCGGATAGAGGCGGACCGCGGTTGCGAGCTCGTCCAGCTCGCTCATGGCCGTTGACATGGCTTCCTCGCCTCTCAAGAGGGACTTCCGCCGACCGGGCATCTTCTATAGTGTACGAAGACAGATCGCATACTAGACAGCATTGGGGGCTCGAGAGTGTCCGCGCTGGAGAAGGTCAAAGGGCGCGTCATCGACGCGCATGGTCACGTAGGCACGATGCAGGCGTGGAAGCTTCTACGATCTCAAGGAGCCCGTGAAGCCAACCGTGTACGAATTCGCGGATGGCAAGGCCTACCTCGACCACATGGACACCCTCGGAGTCGAGCGCGGGCTCGTGCTCCCCAATTACGGCATTCCCGTCCAGAGCCAGCCTTTCTCGCTCAACGACCTCGTGCTCGACGGCATCGGCAAGAACGACCGGCTGGTCGGCGGGCTCTGGGTCTCGTTCCTCCCGCAGAACAAGGAGATGACGTTCAAGGCGTTGACCCTGGCGGGCGAGAGCGGTGTGGTGGCGCTGAAAACCACCTTCTTGTTGGGGGGCAACCCTGACCCGAACACGTGGGACGAGGAAACTCGAGCGATCGCCGAGGCTTGCTTCGATGCGGCCGAGAAGAACAATCTCGTCTTCCACTTCCACACGAGCGCTGGCGGATCGTCCGACATCAACAACTTCGTCCCCCTCGTCGAGAAGTACGGAAAGCGCATCAAGATCTACCTGGTCCACTTCGGGGGCGGGGTCAGCGGTCACATCAAGCTTGTCCCGAAGTTCCTCGACTGGGTGGAGCAGGGATACAAGGTGTACTGCGACACCACGTGGACCATCGGCTTCGGTGCTCGCTGGCTGCTCACCGAGATCGAGAAGCGCGGTGTCGGCGAGGACCGGGTGCTCTTCGCCTCCGATGAGCCGTGGAGTGACTTCTGGAGCGAGTACTACAAGATTTACGGCGCCCCGGTTGGCGACGAGCTCAAGGCGCGCATCCTCTACAAGAACTATGAGGACCTCTACGGCAGTCGGACGTAGATCGCCTCGATAGCCACCTACGACGACCTCGCCGAGCGCACCACTTCGGGTCTACTGTCGAAAGTCCAGTGGTCAGTCCGCCGGACAGCGGCGAGTCATGGTCGGGGAGGTGTCCCGGTGGAGCTACCGAACTCGTTCACCGTGGCGGCCGACATCGAGGCGACCTGGGAAACGCTGATGGACATCGAGCGGGTGGCGCCGTGCATGCCCGGAGCCACGCTGACGTCGTACGACGGGCAGGTCATCAACGGCACAGTCAAGGTCAAACTCGGCCCGGTGCAGATGACGTACGCCGGTCAGGCCACCATCGTCGAACGGGACCAGGCCGCGCACGTCGCGGTGATCGAGGCGAAGGGGCGGGAGAGCCGCGGAACGGGCACGGCATCGGTCAAGGCGCGGGCGGTGCTGCACGCCGACTCCCCGTCGAGCACCCGGGTCGAGGTCGTCACCGACCTCGCCATCACGGGCAAGGCCGCCCAGTTCGGGCGCGGAGTCATGCAGGATGTCGCGGCGCGGCTCATCGACCAGTTCGCGGACAACCTCGCGGCTGTCATGTCCGGCACCCCGGTCGCGAGCGACGAGCCGGCACCGGCCGGAGCGGCGGGGGCGCCGTGCGCCGCACGCGCGCAGCTGCCGCATGACACTGACGCCATCGACCTGCTCGGCACCGCGGGCACGCCTGTGCTCAAGCGCGTCGCGCCCGCCCTGGCGATCCTCGGGATTCTCGCCTGGTGGTTGCTGTCGCGACGGCGCGGGCATCGACCGGGGTTGGGTGAACTCTGACCGTTGCCGCGCCCGCGCTGGCGGCGTACGGTCCGGAGTGTCACGCAGCGAGCCCAGGGCGCGCGGCTGAACGGCCGCCGCCCCGGGTCCGAATCAGGTCAATGAATCTGGGGGCTGCACATGGCACGTATCGCCGTCACGGTCGACGGGACCCGGCGCGAGGACGACGTCGAGCCTCGGACCCTGCTGGTGTACTGGTTACGCGATTCACTGGGGCTCGTCGGCACACCGATCGGGTGCGACACCTCGAACTGCGGTGCGTGCACCGTGCTGGTCGACGGCCACAGCGTCAAGTCCTGCAGCATGCTCGCTGTCCAGGCCGATGGATCGGCGATCACGACGATCCAGGGACTGGCGAATGGCGAGTGGCATCCGGTGCAGACCGCGTTCAAGGAATGCCACGGACTGCAATGCGGGTACTGCACGCCGGGCATGATCATGGCGTCGATCGACCTGCTGGCTGAAAACCCTGACCCGAGCGAGCAGGAGATCCGGGAGGGGCTCGAAGGCAACCTCTGCCGGTGCACCGGGTATCACAACATCGTGAAATCGGTGCAGTACGCCGCCGAGGCGATGAGGGGGGCGGCGTCATGACCGACACCACCGCAAGGGAGACCACCGCAGAGGGTGCCGTAGGCGACAAGGCCATCGGCCGGTCGTTGCGGCGCAAGGAGGATGCCCGCCTGGTGACCGGGCGGACGCAGTGGACCGACAGCATCGCGTTGCCCGGCGCACTGCACATGGCGATGGTGCGCAGCCCGCTTGCCCGCGCGAAGATCCGGAGCATCGACAAGGGTCCGGCGCTCGCGATGCGAGGCGTCGTCGACGTGCTCACCGCCGCTGACCTGGGCGATGCCAACGCGAAGGTCCCGTGCGTGTGGCCGGTCACCGACGACATCGTGATGCCAGACTTCCACGTGCTCGCCGTCGATGAGGTGCGTCACGTCGGTGACTGCGTGGCTGTGGTCCTCGCCACCGACAAGGCTTCCGCCGAGGACGCCCTGGAGGGCGTCGTCGTCGACTACGACCCGCTGCCCGCCGTCGTCGACATGGAGGCCGCGCTGGCCGACGGCTCCCCGCTGGTGCACTCGGTCGCCGGCACCAACAAGTGCTACACGGCGACGCTGCCGTGCGGCGACTACGAGGCCGCCCGGGCAGCCTCCGACGTGGTCGTGCGCCGCCGCTTCATCAACCAGCGGCTGATCCCGTCCCCGATTGAGCCGCGGTCGGTGGCGTGCTCGCCGATGGGCAACAGCGGCGAGTACACGCTCTGGTCCGCGACCCAGGTACCGCACGTGCTGCGGGTGCTGCTCGCGCTGTCCACCGGCGTACCGGAGAACCAGGTGCGCGTCATCGCCCCCGACGTGGGTGGCGGGTTCGGGTCGAAGCTGCAGATCTACCGGGAGGAGATCCTCGCGCTCGTGCTGGCCGGCCGGTTGGGGCGACCGGTGAAATGGACCGAGACGCGCAGCGAGAACATGGTCGCCACCCACCACGGCCGCGACCAGATCCAGGACATCGAGATCGCGGCGACGTCCGACGGCACGATCAAAGGCCTCAAGGTGACGCTGCTCGCGAACATGGGCGCCTACCTGCAGATCATCACGCCCGGCACGCCGCTGCTCGGCATGTTCATGTACAACGGCATCTACAAGATGGACGCGTACGACTTCACGTGCACCGGCGTGTTCACCAACAAGACGCCGACCGACGCCTATCGCGGCGCGGGCCGGCCGGAGGCGACGTTCGCGATCGAGCGGATCATCGACGAGCTCGCCGCCGAGCTCGGCATGGAGCCGATGGAGCTGCGCCGGAAGAACTGGATCACCCACGACGAGTTCCCGTACACGACGATCGCGGGCCTGACCTACGACTCGGGCAACTACGAGGCGGCCACCGCGCGCGCGATGGAGCTCTTCGGCTACGACGAGCTGCGCGCCGAGCAGCGGGCGCGACGCGAGTCCGCCGACCCGGTGCAGCTCGGCATCGGGATCTCCACCTTCACCGAGATGTGCGGCCTGGCACCGTCCCGCACGCTCGGCGCGCTGAAGTACGTGGCCGGCGGCTGGGAGAGCTGCACGATCCGGGTGCTTCCCTTGGGCAAGGTCGAGGTCGTGACCGGTACGTCGCCGCACGGCCAGGGCCACGAGACGGCGTGGAGCCAGATCGCCAGCGACGTGCTCGGCGTTCCCGTCGAGGACGTCGAGGTCATCCACGGCGACACCGGTCGCGCACCGTACGGCATGGACACCTACGGCTCGCGCTCGCTGGCCGTCGGCGGCCAGGCGATTCTGCGGGCGGGCGAGAAGGTCGTCGAGAAGGCGAAGCTCATCGCCGCCCACCAGATGGAAGCCAACCCCGACGACCTTGAGTTCGTCGGCAGGCGCGTTCCGGATCAAGGGCGACCCGGAGAAGTCGACGACGATCCAGGCGGTCGCGTTCGAGGCGTTCACGGCGCACAACCTGCCCGACGGCATGGAGCCGACGCTGTCCGGTGAGGCCACCGTCGACCCGAAGGACTTCTCCTTCCCGCACGGCACCCACCTGGCGGCGATGGAGGTGGACACCGAGACGGGCAAGGTGACGCTGCGCAAGTACGTCTGCGTCGACGACGTCGGCATCCAGGTGAACCCGCTCATCGTCGAAGGTCAGGTGCACGGAGGTCTGGCGCAAGGCATCGCCCAGGCCCTCTACGAAGGCGCCGTCTACGACGACGACGGCAACCTGCTCACCGCCTCGCTGGCCGACTACCTGATCCCGAGCGCGGCGGACCTGCCGTCGTTCATCACCGACCACACCATCACGCCGTCCACTACGCATCCGCTGGGCACCAAGGGTGTCGGCGAAGCGGGCACCATCGCGTCGACCCCAGCGATCATCAACGGGATCGTCGACGCGCTGCGCCAGTTCGGTGTCACAGACGTCACGATGCCGGCGTCCCCGGAGAGCGTCTGGCGAACCCTGCAGGCCGCGCGGGGCGGAGGTGCAGCATGATCCCCGCTGCGTTCGACTACGTCCGGCCCGCCAGTCTCGATGAGGCGGTGCAGGCGCTGGCTGCCGGCGGTGACGAGGCGAAGGTGCTGGGTGGCGGCCAGTCGCTGATGCCGATGCTGCGCATGCGGCTCGTGTCCCCGGCGCTGATCGTCGACTGCAGCCGGCTCGCCGAGCTGCGCGGGATCACCGACATCGGCGACGCGCTCGTGATCGGTGCGGGAACGACGCACCACGAGGTGATGCACGACCCGTTGGTCCTCGCGCATGCCCCGCTGATCGCCCGCACGACGGCGATGGTCGGCGATCCGGCGATCCGGCACCGGGGCACGTTCGGGGGCTCGCTGGCGCACGCCGACCCTGCGGCCGACCTCGCGACGGTCGCGCTGGTGCTCGGCGCGGAGATGCTGGTGGCCGGGCCCGGTGGGCGGCGCACGATCGGCGCCGCCGACTTCTTCACCGACTACTTCACCAGCGCGCTCGCACCGGACGAGATCCTCGTGTCGGTCCGCGTCCCGAAGCTCGGCGCCGGGTGGGGCTTCGACTACCAGAAGTTCCAGCGCACCGCCCAGGCGTGGGCGGTCGTGGGTGTGGCGGCCGCCGTGCGCCGCTCCAACGGGACCATCGCCGAGGCCCGGGTGGGGCTGACGAACATGGGTCCCGTGCCGAGCCGTGCCGCCGCGGTGGAGTCGGCGGCTCGCGGGGAGCTCGGCGACGGCGGAGCAGCATCGGCGCGGCCGCGCGCCTCGGCAGCCGACGGGACGTCGCCGACCAGTCCGACCTGCACGCCCAGGCTGACTACCGCCAGCACCTGGCCCGCGTGCTCACCCGACGCGCTCTGAGCGCTGCCGCAGGCCTCGGGTAAGGCGCCCGAGGCTCGCACCGAAGGAGAGGTCATGCCCGCACCCACTGCGGCAAGTGATGCGGCCCGCGCCCGGATCCGCGAGGCTCACCTGCGCCCGGCGAGCGGCCGCCCAGCGTCGTCGGCCCGTGGCCTGCACCACACCGCGCTCGTCAGCGGCGACGTGGAGCGGACGGTGCGGTTCTACCAGGACCTGTTGGAGTTCCCGCTCACCGAGATGATCGAGAACCGCGACTACGCCGGGTCGACGCACTTCTTCTTCGACATCGGCAACGGCAACCTCCTGGCGTTCTTCGACTTCCCTGGCCTCGATGTCGGCCCCTATGCCGAGGTCCTCGGCGGCCTGCATCACATCGCCATCTCCGTTGAGCCCGAGCAATGGCGACGACTGGTCGGCAAGCTCGAGCAGGCCGGAATCGAACATGTCGTGCACAGCGAGGTCTCGGTGTACTTCCGCGATCCGGATGGCGCCCGCCTCGAGCTCATCGCCGATCCACTGGGGGAGATGTACGGCTCACGCGTCTTGTAGCGACCCGCGTGCTCGTTCGTTGCCGGCGACCTGCACGTCGACGAACTCGCCAGCCACGACTACCAGGAGGAGGCCAGCATGCCTGTGCTCATCACGTTCGACGTGCCCATGAGCCGGGATGTCGTCGAGGCTCTCGGCAACGAGATGGGCGTGCGAGAGAACCCCCCGGAGGGCTTGATCGTGCACGTGATCACTGAGATCTCCGGCGGCGGCATCCACATCGTCGACATCTGGGAGTCGGCGGCTGACTTCGAGCGATTCCGGGACAGCCGCCTGATGCCGGCCACGACCAAGGTGTTGGCAGATCGAGGTATCGACGCACCGGCGGAGATACCCGCACCCGTCGTCACCCCGGCTCACGACCTGGTGCGGGGCCGCTAGCCAGAAACCGCTGGACGGAGGGGTTCGAGTCCGGCGGCAACCTATCGATCACGGCGTTTGTCGGCGCGCTGGTCGGGGCATGTTGCTATCGGTTTCCATGATCGGAGACCGGAGCGACTGGAGCGGAGGTCCCGTGTCGAGCGAGTCCGTGAGCGTGCTGATGCCCAGCGAAGTGTCGACGAGGTTGGGCATCTTCGATCGTTTCGCGGGAGCCGCTGCACGGTTGGCCTCCCGGGCGCCGTTCTTCGTCTTCTGCATCGTGCTGGTCGTTGTCTGGCTGGGACAGGGCGTAATAGGGGTGCTGTTCACCGGCGACCCCGGCAGGCTGCTCGACTCCGTCTACCAGCTCGAGATCAATACGACGACCACGATCATCACGTTCCTGCTGGTGGCGCTGCTGCAGAACAGCCAGACCCGTGCGGACAAGGCGCTGCAGCACAAGCTCAACGCGATCGCCGAGGGACTGGCCGACTTGATGGCGGAGCTCGCCGATCGGCAGCGCGACGACAAACTTCGTCAGGACGTCGCGGAGCTGCGGGCGGCGGTCGGGTTGGAGAATCGCGAGAGCACCACCATCAGCGAAAAGGACGAGGACGAAGTCGACGCGGCTGACGGGCGGCCTACTACCTCAATGCGCAGCTAACCCAGTCGATAAACAGGGCGCGCGCCCTATGCCATCTGATGACCATCACCGTGCAGCCATGGGATATCCGCCGACCGCGTCCGGTGCGACTCTGGGCCAGGAGCACGTCCTGCTACCAGGTGGAGGTCATGATGCCCGTCCTCATTTCTTTCGATGTCCCCATGCCTCGGGATGTCGTCGAAGCATTAGGTGACGAGATGGGAGTGCGAGAGCAAGCTTCCGGACGGCCTCATCCTGCACGTGATCACTGAGGCGCCCGAGGGTGTCCACGTCTTCGACGTCTGGGAGTCCGCGGCGGAGTTCGAGCGGTTCCGCGAAAGTCGCCTGATGCCGGCCGTGAGCAAGATGTTGGCCGATCGCGGGATGGCCGCCCCGGCCCAGATGCCCCCGCCCGTCGTCACTCCGGCTTACGACCTGGTCCGGGGACGCTAGCCAGGAAGCGCTGCACATCCTTGCCGTCGGCTTCGAGGGCCGCCGCGTGCGCCGGGTCGAGCGGGCCGAACGGGCTCAGCTCGATCCGGCCGTCGGGCATGGCCCACGTCGCGGCGGCACGGCCTTCGACGAGGGCGAACGGGCGGAAGAGCCCGTTCACCGTGACGATCGAGGTGTTCGCGCCGAGGATCGGCTCCCGCGACGCCCAGCCCAGCAGCAGCGGGTCGAAGGCGCCGAGCAGGCGCGGCGGCGGCAGCGGCTCGACGGCCGGGCCGGACCCGAGCGCGACGAGCCCGTCCGCGCTCTGCTGTACCCGTGCGCCGATCCCGGCCAGCCCGGCCCGGACGTCGCGCAGCGGCAGCCCCGCCCACTTGGCGAGGTCGCGATCCGTCGCGGGTCCGTGGCCGACCAGGTAGCGGCGGGCCAGCTCGGCTAGCGCGGTGTCACGGTCAACGGCCCGCGGCGGCGCGCCCAGCCAGTCGCGGACGAGGACGAACGCCTGGTCGGTGCCGACCATAGGTCCGCGCACGGCCACGCCGCGCAGGGTGGCGAGAAAGAGCAGGTGCACCAAGGCCTGACCCTCGACCCGCACCCCCGCAGCGGCCACGCGTTCGCGCAGCTGCGCCCGGGTCAGCGGCCCCTCCCGCGTCAATGACCGCTCGATGACGGCGACACCACGCTCGGCGGCGTCTGGCGGGACCCCCTCCTGCTCGAGCCGGCGCGCATTGGCGGTGCGCAGCGGTGGCGTGGTCAGCGCGTGCAGCCACCAGTAGTCCTCGCTGCGGACCAGGTGCAAGGTGCCGCGGTTCAACCAGGTGATCACGAGCGATCGGTCGACGGTCAGCGCACGGTCGACATCGCTGGCATGCAGCCCGACCGTGCGTGCCCTGATCGCCAGGCGCGCCCCGCGGTGGTCCTGTGCCTGCACGGCCAGCAGCCGGTCGACGACGTCGACGGCCGCGCGGGCCGGCGGCCCCGACAGCTGCTGGGCGGCCAGGCGCTGCGCGATGCGATCCGTCATCGCCCCTTCGTACACCAGCGGGGTCCGTCAGAGCACGAGCCGGGCGATGGTGAAGTAGATCAGCAGCCCGGTGCCGTCGACCAGGGTCGTGATGAACGGCGCCGAGACCACCGCGGGGTCCAGCTTCAGCCGGCGCAGCACCAGTGGCAGGACCGCACCGATGAGGGAGGCCCACAGCACGATCGCGCTGATCGAGAGGGTGACCACGATCGCCACCTGGTAGCCGACCCCGAGCATGACGGCGCGCAAGAACGCCGCGGCGGCCAGCACGGCGGCGAGCATGGAACCGGTCGCCAGCTCCTTGCGGACCACCCGCAGCACGTGAGACAGCCGCACGCCGCCAAGCGCCATGGCGCGGACCAGCGTGGTGACGATCTGGGAGCCCACGTTCCCGCCGGTGCCGATCAGCAGCGGGACGAAGAACGCCAACGCGACGACCGCATTCAGCTCATCCTCGAAATGCCGCATCACCGTCCCGGTGTAGGCCTCAGCTGCGAAGAGCGCGAGCAGCCAGATGACGCGCTTGCGCCACAGCAGCGCAGGCGACGCGCGTAGGTAGGGAATGTCCAGGGGCTCGGATCCACCGAGGCGGTCGAAGTCCTCGGTGGTCTCCTCCTCGATGATGTCGGCCACATCGTCGGAGGTGATGATCCCCAGCAGGCGCCCGTCCCGGACCACCGGCAGAGCGATCAGCTCGTGATCGTTGAGGAGCCGTGCGGCCTCCTCCTGATGAGTCGTGGGGGACACCGAAACCAGTGTGGTGTCCATGAGCTCGGCCACCGGAGTCTGCGGTGGGCTCAGCACGAGGTTGCGTAGCGACAGCACACCGAGCAGGTCGTCGTTGGCGCCGGTGACGTAGACATAGGTGATGGTCTCGGCCTCGGCCGCCACCCGCCGCAGCGCGGCGACCGCCTCGTCGGCGCGCATCTGCGGTGCGACCGCGACGAAGGCCGGGGTCATCCGGCCACCTGCCAGGTCCGGCGGCCAGCTCAACAGGTCCTGGAGCTCGGCGGCCTCAAGCGGCTCCATCGCCGCGACCATCGACGCCAGCCGGTCCTTGCCGCTCGCCCGGGCGATGTCCACGGCCTTGTCAGGCTCGAGCACCTCGAGCACCTCGGCGGCGTCGGTCACCGTAAGCCGATCAAGCACCTCGGCCGCGTCGTGCGGCTCCAGGGAGCCCAGCAGGTGGGCGAACGCGCGGGGCGCGAGCAGCTGGGCGAGTGCGACGGTCTCTTCCTCGGACAGCTCGGCCAGCGCCTCGGCCCGTTCGTGGTGGTCGAGCGATCCACGCAGCCAGCCCTGCGCCCCGTCGTGGTCCTGTGCGGCGACGACGTCGCGCAGCATCGTCAGGTCGTACTCCATGGCTGGCCCTTCAGCATGTGGCGGCACGGCTACCGTGCTGCCAGACGCAGGGGCGTCAGGAGCAGAGGTGCGCGCGGAGGTCGGTGGGGTCGATTGAGCTGCTGGCTGTTCGATATCGACTGTCGCCGGGACTCATGCCGCCACCTCCTTCGCTGGGAACCTGCATCGCGCCGCTGGTGCGATGGGTGGGCGGGCCGCGATGGCCTGCGCCGGATCGTGCCCGGCCGGAGGCTATCGGGCAACGAGGGAGTGGTCAAAGCCGCGGGTTCGACTCCGCTTGGTGCCGAGCTGGTTCTGGCTACCCTGGTGGGCATGGCTGATCCCGAGTCCGCGTCCGACCCTCGCAGCCAACACGAGCGGATGCTCGCCGGCGAGCTCTACATTGCCGATGACCCCGATATCACCCGCGACTACCAGCGGGCGACGCGACTGATCGAGGAATTCAATTCCAGCCCCGCGAGCGTCCCTGAGGAACGTCGTCGAATTCTCCGGGAGCTGCTCGGGTCCTTTGGGGAAGGCGCGGAGATCCGGCCGCCGCTGTTCTGCGACTACGGCTACCAGATTCACATCGGTGCCGGGACGTTCGTCAATGTCGGCCTCGTCGCCCTCGACGTCGCGACCATCACCATCGGGGACGACGTCCAGATCGGTCCGAACGTCCAGCTCCTGACGCCCACCCATCCGCTCGAGGCCGAGCCCCGACGGTCCAAGCTCGAGGCCGCCAAACCCATCACCATCGGTGACAACGTGTGGCTGGGAGGCGGGGTGATCGTCCTTCCGGGGGTGAGCATCGGAGAGAACACGGTCGTCGGGGCGGGCGCCGTCGTCACCAAGGACCTGCCTGCGAACGTCGTGGCGGTAGGCAATCCGGCCCGCGTCGTGCGCAGCCTGTGATCCACGTCGCGAGCGGGGCGGCGCCGTGCCCACGGTCGCGCCTGACGGCGTCAGCGGTGACGAAGCAGGGACACCGCGAAGTCCGACTGCGGGATCCACGGGCGCAGGTCCCACGTCGCAAAGCGCTGCTCGACGTAAAGCCCTGCCGCGGCGACGTCGACGTCGAATGCCTCCAAGGCGTAGCCGCGATCGAGGCCGAAGCCGACGACGACGACGCCATCGGCGCGCACGTGGTCGCCGATTCGGCGTAACACCTCGACCTCAGTGCCCGGTGCGACGTAGGTCATCACGTTGCCGGCGAGTACCGCCGCATCGAACGGTCCGGGCTGGCCGGCCGCGGCCAGGTCCAGCTCGGCGAGGTCGGCGACGAGCCAGCTGGGTCCAGGATGGTCGTGGCGCGCGGCCTCGATGAGCTCGTCGTCGGCATCGACGCCGACGACATCGTGGCCGCGACGGAATAGTTCTGCGCCGACCCGACCAGGACCGCATCCCGCGTCGAGGATCCGCGAGCCCGGCGCGACGAGAGCGTCGACCAGCCGCGCTTCACCAGCGAGATCGGCGCCTTCAACCGCCATCCGCCGGAACCGCTCGATGTACCACTGCGCGTGACCGGGACCATGCTTGGTGACCCAACGCGTCGGCTGCCCCATCTGCTTGATGCTACGGGGGTTCGGCGCCCGCGCAACTGCTGTTGATGTGAGGGCGTGCTCGTGGCCCTCTTCGATGTGTGGCCGGTTGCGCCAGTCACCGTCGAGGGCCACGAGTCACCCGCCACCGTTACGGGGCGCCCGCAGGCGGCGAGTCACTACTTGGTGTAACCAACTTTGGACAGGAACGCGTTGCCACGCGGCGTGCCGACGCCGGTGACGTCGTCGTATCCGGGACGCACCTTCAACGACTCCGTGAAGTTCATGGACCGCAGAGAGGTGGAGATCCCATCCGAGGCGTCCACTCCATTGACGAAGTCATTGCGTACGTTCGCCCGCGTCACGCCGGCGCCCTTGACGTCGTTGACGGACTTGGTGCCGACCAGCTGGTAGAAGGCCGGGTTGGCGAACCCGTGTGGGCGCCCGTAGACCTGGTCCGCGATCGCCATGATGCCGGCGATCAAAGGTGAGGCCAGGGAGGTGCCACCGATGCGGTATTCGCTGTAGCAGACCAGCTTGTTGCCGGGGCACAGGCTGTGGCCCGCAGGGAAGGTCTGCGTCTGTCCGACGAGCATCCCGGTGTTCGGGTCAGCGTCCGCTGCGATGTCGGGAACGACCCGTCCGCTGCCGCCGTACCGGGTGACGAGGTTCTGCGGGACGACGCCCACCTGGTACCAGGGTTCGCTGAAGAGCTGGCTCGTTCCACCGCCAGCGCCGTAAAGGAAGGCGCCGGGCGGGGCCGGGCTCCACTGGTTGTTGGTGAGCGTGCTCTTGCCGGTTCCCCAGCCCGTCTCGAAGTCGTAGCCGTTGTTCTTCGTCACACCGAGCGAGGTGCCGCCGACTGCAGTCACCAACGGGTTGGATGCCGGGAAGTCGACCGCGGTCGAGCCGTCGGCGGTCGCCGTGCTGTCGTCGCCGTCGTCACCGGAGCTGAAGTACATCCCGATGCCCTCGATGACGGCCTGGAAGAAGACCTGCTGGTAGGCCTTGAGAATGGCGGTGGGGACATCTTCGCCGATGTCGCCCCAGGAGTTGGTGACGATCTGGGCCAGGTGCCCGTCGACGACCGTGTTCAGTGCGACCAGTAGATCCTGATCGGTGCAGCTACGGCCGGCGACGTAGACGACGTTCGCCCCGGGCGCCATCGAGTGAACGGCTTCGACGTCGAGAGTCTCCTCGCCGTACCAACCTTGTGGGTCACACGCCGCCTGCTCACGGAACCCCTTGGACGGCATCACCTGCGTGAACTGTCCCTTGGTGAAGGTGGGCTGGCCGTGGCGAGCCGCGTAGGTGTTGGCGTCGGTCTTGATGGTCGGTGACGCGTATGCGTCGGTGATGGCGACCGTGACCCCGCTGCCGTCGAGTCCGGCCTTGATGGCGGAGGTGGTCCCGTAGGCACCCTGAAGCTGAACCGGCGTGTAGCCGCACACGGCGTAGGGTGCGGTCGCGCCTTGGAACTTCGGTGTGCCCGTCGCTGCGATCGCTCCGTAGTACGGCGAGCACGGAGGTGCATTGACGAAGGCTGGTGACGGAGGCTCGGAGGATGTCTTCGGGTTCATCGTGACACCGTCAGAGAGACCGCCAACGCCGATCACGCTCGCTGACAGGTTCGCCGGCACCGTCGCGTCAGACGCCGGTGCCTGCTCGATCCTTCCCGAGTGCGCGTACTCATTGAGCGTGGTCCCGAACGCGGCTTCGACCTGGGCGACGGTGCCCACCGCGTCCACATACAGCCGGTTGGCCGGCACGTCTTGGACCTTGAGCCCGGCAGAGGTGAGGTAGGACACCACGCTCGCCGCCTCCGCCGCACTCGGAGCGAACTGAGCTCGGAACTGATCGGCGGTGAGATAGTCGCCGTATTGCGGGCTCGTGGGATCGGAGACCGCACGGGCGAGTGCGGTCATGGCTGCACTGTCGCCGGAGCCCAGGTAGACCTGGATCTCGATCTGCTTGGCCCGATCCGCATGTCCCCTGGCTGAGCTCGGTTGGGCCCATGCCGGGTGCGTGCCGGCGATGTTCACTCTCGGGCTTGGGCCGGAAGCGCCCGCCGGTACGGCGAACAACGGCAACCCGAGCGCGCCGATGGTGACGGCAAAACCAGCCGCCTTCAAACCTCCGCGCATTACGTGCCCCCTTATGTGGCAGGTCTCCTCGGCAGTCGGGGAGTCCTGCTCACCATGTCCAGATCTGGGGACAGTCGTCTATCCGGTGTCGGTACCAACTGTCTACGGTGACCGCATGACATCCGTACGGTGAACCGCTAGGTCCGATGTGGCGGTCCGGGGTGTCCGCGGGGGCTCGCGAGGGGTGAACCCGCGCTCAGGTGGGGCTGATCGAGGTGACCTGAAGCGGCGCTCCGGACTGGCAGTGCGTCATGATTCCTTTCAGCGGGACGCCTATGACCTCGACCGGCTGGCCCTCGAGCACGCGCTCGGTGGGCGCCCCCACCAGCAACCAGACTCGGGTCGCGGTGCGCAGCAACACGCACGATGGTGCGGCGCCACGCTCGATCGTGCCCCGCAGGGTGAGGGACCCGATCGGCGTGGTGGGTGCGGGGTCCGTCACCGGCGGGGTAGGGGCAGCGGCCGGGTGGGCGTGACGAAGGGGTGGGGCTGGTGCCGGGGTCGAGGTGGAGCCACTCGTCGGGGGCTCTGACCCGCTGGCCGGTGCAACCATCGCGGTCGGCATCCTCCCGCACGCCGCGGTGAGGACGAGTGTGGCGGCGGCGATCGTGAGCCATGTCCCGACCCTGCCGCGTGCACCCCGAGTTGTGCTGAGACCGCTGCGGTCCATACAGATACGACGCACCAGCGGGCAAGCCAGTTCCAGCCATCGTGCCCGCGTTGAGCGCCAATTCCGGCGTCCCCACCACCGTGTTGTGACAAGGTGGCGAGATGCCGACCCCAGGCAGCCCCGAGCACCCACGCGATGCGGAGCGAGCGCGGCTCGCAGCTGCAGACGCCGGTACGGCGCGCTGGCGAGCCTGGGGCCCGTACCTGGCGGAGCGGGCCTGGGGAACCGTGCGGGAGGACTACAGCCCGGACGGCGACGCGTGGGACAGCTTTCCTTATGAGCACGCCAGGTCGCGCTCCTATCGGTGGAACGAGGACGGCCTGGGTGGGATCTGCGACGACGAGCAGCGGTTCTGCTTCGCGTTCGCCTTCTGGAACGGCCATGACCGCGAGCTGAAGGAGCGTGCCTTCGGGCTGACCAACGCTGAGGGCAATCACGGCGAGGACGCCAAGGACTACTGGTGGTATCTCGACGCCACGCCCAGTCACGCGTGGATGCGCTGGCGCTACCACTACCCGCAGGCGGCCTTTCCCTATGACGAGCTGAGACGAAATAACGCGAACCGAGGCCGCGACGTCGGCGAGTTCGAGCTCGTCGACACCGGCGTCTTCGACGCCGGGCGTTACTTCGCGATCACCGTCGACTACGCGAAAGCATCACCGACCGATTACTGCGTGCGGGTGAGCATCGCGAATCGAGGGCCCGAGCAGGCGCAGCTCGACGTCCTGCCGACGATGTGGTTCCGCAACACGTGGGCCTGGGATGGCTCCGCTGGCCGGGCGGTACCCGAGTTGCGGGCCGAGGGGACGAGCCTTGTCGGCGAGCACGCCACGCTCGGCCGGATCGTGCTGAGCGGGGAAGGCGAACCGGCCACCGTGCTCTGCGACAACGAGACGAATACCGAGCGTCTGTATGGCACGCCCGGTCGGTCCCGCTACCCCAAGGACGGCATCGGGGACCACGTGGTGAACGGTGCGGGCTCCGTCAACCCGCTCGGGGTGGGCACGAAGGGTGCCCTGCGGTACCGGCTTACCGTGCCGGCTGGCGGGACGAGTGAGCTCCGGCTCCGTCTGACGCTCGACGAAGCGGCGTCGCTCGACCGCTCGCCCGGAATCGGCGCGGACTGGGCAGAGGTGCTCGCCGCCCGGGAACGGGAAGCGGACGAATTCCACGCCGCGCTGCTGCCGGCCGACGCGACCGACGAGGAACGGCTCGTGGTCCGCCAGGGGATCGCCGGGCTGCTGTGGAGCAAGCAGTTCTACCATTACGACGTCGACGTCTGGCTCGACGGTGATCCAGCCGGTCCGGTCCCACCGCGTAGCCGGCTGGCCGGCCGCAACGCGGGCTGGCGGCACCTGAACAACCACGACGTCGTGCTCGATGCCGGACACTTGGGAGTACCCCTGGTACGCGGCATGGGACCTCGCCTTCCACGCGGTGGTCGCCGCGCACGTCGACCCGGCGTTCGCGAAGTCACAGCTCCTGCTGCTCTGCCGTGAGTGGTACATGCACCCGGGTGGGCAGCTGCCGGCGTACGAGTGGAACTTCTCCAACGTCAATCCGCCGGTGCAGGCCTGGGCGGCGCTGCGGATCTTCCATACCGACGGCGGCCGGGACTATGACTTCCTTCAGCGCGTCTTCCACAAGCTGCTGATCAACTTCACCTGGTGGGTGAACCGCAAGGACGTCGCGGGCAACAACGTCTTCGAGGGCGGCTTCCTCGGTCTGGACAACATCGGCCCGTTCGACCGGTCCGCCCTGCCGGTGGCCGGGCGACTCGAGCAGAGCGACGGCACGGCCTGGATGGCGGCGCTACTGCTTGGAGATGCTCGAGATGGCGCTCGAGCTGGCCATGCACGACGACACCTACTCCGACGTCGCGACGAAGTTCTTCGAGCACTTCTGCTACATCTCCACCGCACTGGCGGACGCCGGGTTGTGGGACGAGGAGGACGGGTTCTTCTACGACGTTCTGCACACGCCGTCGGGGCAGCAGGTGCCGCTGCGCGCCCGGTCGATGGTCGGCCTCATCCCGCTGTGCGCGGTGCTCGCGATGCGGGCCGACCACCTCACCGCTTTGCCGGACTTTGCGGAGAGGCTGCGCTGGTTCACGACCAACAAGGCGGAGTTCTGCCGCGGCATCGAGTTCGCCGACGCGGCTCCCGGCCGTCAACTGCTGTCCGTCGTCGACCGGGACCAGCTCGCGCGGCTGCTCACCCGGGTGCTCGACGAGGCGGAGTTCCTCTCGCCGCACGGCCTGCGCGCGCTGTCGGCCTATCACCGCGACCATCCGCTCGAGGTCGTGGTCGATGGGGCGGCCGCCCGGGTCGACTACGAACCGGCGGAGTCGAGGACCGCCCTGTTCGGCGGGAACTCGAACTGGCGGGGCCCCGTGTGGTTCCCGCTCAACTACCTGCTGGTGCGGGCGCTCCGCCGATTCGACGTCGTCCTCGGCGACACGCTGACCGTCGAGCTGCCTACCGGCTCGGGCCGTCAGGCGACGCTGAGCCAGGTGGCGGACGAGGTGACCGGGCGGTTGCTGTCCCTGTTCCTCGACGACGCCAGCGGCCGTCGTCCGATCTTCGGTGCCACGGAGCTGTTCCAGTCCGACCCGGACTGGCACGATCTCCTGCCGTTCCACGAGTACTTCGACGGCGACACGGGTGCCGGCCTCGGCGCGTCGCACCAGACCGGGTGGACCGCCCTGGTCGCCGCGCTAGTCCTTGATCGTCGGTTGGCGAACCCGCCGGGCGGCAGCCGACCGATGGCGGGGTAGCGGTACCCCGCCATCGGGCGCGCAGCGCACAGGCTGGTGAGGGGGAAAGACCTCGATCGCGGGGTAGAGATGAGCCATGCCTTACAAGCAGCCTGCGCAACGGCCAGCCGACGCCTTCGTGGCGTTCGGGATCAGCGGGGACCTCGCGCGCAAGATGACGTTCGTCTCGCTGTACGAGCTCGAGCGCCGAGGGCTGCTCAACTGTCCGATCATCGGCGTGGCCGTCGACGCGTGGACCGAAGACGACCTGCGGCACCGTGCCGAGTCGTCCATCAGCGCTGCCCTCGGGGACGCGGACGTCGACACGGCGGCGCTGGCACGCCTTCAGCAGCGGATGACATATGTCGGCGGCGACTTCACCGACCCGGCGACGTTCGGCCGCCTGGCAGAGGCGCTCGACGGTGCCAAGCTTCCGGTCTTCTACCTGGAGATCCCGCCCGCGCTGTTCGGTCCGGTCGTCGAGAGCCTCGCCGCGGTCGGGCTCACCAAGGACGCGCGCGTCGTCGTCGAGAAGCCCTTCGGCCACGATCTGGCCTCAGCGCAGCAGCTCAATGCCCAGCTGCTGGCGATCCTCGACGAGGAGCAGGTGTACCGGATCGATCACTTCCTCGGGAAGCTGTCGGTCCAGGACATCCTGCATCTGCGCTTCGCCAACAGCGTCCTGGAACCGCTGTGGAACCGCAACTACGTCAGCAGCGTGCAGATCACCATGGCGGAGAGCTTCGACGCCGGGGACCGGGGCCGGTTCTACGACCGGGTGGGCGCCCTACGAGACGTCGTGCAGAACCACCTCATGCAGGTGCTGGCCCTGGTGGCGATGGAGCCGCCGGCCCGACCGGACACGGATACGCTGGCCGACCGCAAGCGCGACGTGTTCGCCTCGATGCCCGCCGCGGATCCGAAGCATTACGTCCGGGGCCAGTACGACGGCTATCTGCGGACCGACGGAGTGGCACCCGCCTCGATCACCGAGACCTACTGCGCGTTGAGGCTGGAGGTCGACAACTGGCGTTGGTCCGGTGTGCCCTTCTTCATCCGGGCCGGCAAGGCCCTGCCGCTCACCCAGACCGAGGTGCGGCTGGTGTTCAAGTCGCCCCCCTGGCTCGGTTTCTCTGCCGCCGCAGACCGGGCTGATCCCAACCAGCTGGTTCTGCTCATCGACCCGGATCCGGGCGCTCGGTTGGTGCTGCACGCCTTGCGCGCCGACGGCCCGGGTTTGCGGCCGATCGACCTGGACGTGGACTTCGCCACGGACGGCAAACGCATCCCGGAGCCGTACGAAGAGCTGTTGCACGCGGCGATCGCCGGCGACCGCAGCCACTTCACACGTGAGGACTCGGTCGAGGAGACCTGGCGGGTGTTGGATCCGTTGCTCGACCCGACGGAGCAGCCGCAGCCCTACGCACCTGGTTCATGGGGGCCCGGCTGCGGCTGAACACCTGACGGTTGGTTTCGGAGGCTGGCACCAGCCGTGGGTGCCCCGGTGAGGTCTGCGTGGGACCGAGGTGGTGACCAAGGTCCCTATCGGCAGGCCTGCACCACACCGATCCTTTTTGTATGACGATCACTACGAGCCATGCGCAGGGGCCGAGCCGCGTCGACGCGTCTGGGGGACATCCCAGGTTGATGCTCGCCATGGCCACCGTCGGATTCGCGGTGAACTTCTGGGCGTGGGCCTTGCTCAGCCCGCTCGCCCCACGGTTCAAGGAGGCGCTCGACCTGTCCGCGTTCCAGCAGTCGCTGCTGGTTGCGGTGCCGGTTGTCGTCGGCTCGGTTGGCCGCATCCCGGTCGGTGCGCTGACAGACCGGTTCGGCGGTCGGGTGATGTTCCCGGTGGTTTCCGCGATCACGATCATCCCGGTGCTCTACCTCGGGCTGGCCGGACAAACCTCCCTGGGCGCCCTGCTCGTCGGCGGGTTCTTGCTAGGGATCGGCGGCACGTCGTTCGCCGTCGGCGTGCCCTTCGTCAGCGCCTGGTTTCCGCCGCAGCGGCGGGGCCTGGCCATCGGCATCTTCGGCGCAGGTATGGGCGGTACCGCCATCAGCGCTCTGACGACCGTGAAGCTGGTCGACGCGCACAGCCCCTCGACGCCTTTCGTGGTAACCGCCGTCGCGCTCGCGGCTTACGCGGTGCTCGCCGCGCTGGTGATGCGCGACGCCCCGAACAGGACGATGCCAGTCGGCACGCTGAGTACTCGCCTCGTGCAGACCGCTCGCCTCGCCATCACCTGGCAGGCGGCAGCCCTGTATGCCGTCGCGTTCGGTGGTTACGTCGCGTTCTCGGTCTACCTGCCGACCTACCTCAAGAACGGGTACTCGCTCACCCAGGCCGATGCCGCCAACCGGATGGCTGGCTTCGTGCTGCTAGCCGTCCTCATGCGTCCGGTCGGCGGCTGGCTGTCCGACCGGGTGGGGCCGACCAGGGTGCTCGCGGCGGCGATGGCCGTGGTGGGTGTGGGCGCGGCGGTGCAGTCCACTACGCCGTCATTGGCGCCGGTGGGCACCATCGCATTCCTGTCGATGGCCGCTGCGCTCGGCGCCGGCAGTGGTGCGACGTTCGCGCTGGTGGCCCTGCTGGCTCCCGCCGACAAGGTGGGCTCCGTGACCGGGGTCGTCGGTGCAGCCGGTGGCCTCGGCGGGTTCATCCCGCCGCTGCTGATGGGTTCGCTGTACGGACGCCACGGCTCGTATGCAATCGGTTTGATGCTGCTTGTTGCCGTTGCGGCCGCGGTCTTGGTCTTCACGGTCACGGCGGTGCGTCGGGCGGTGGCAGCCCGGGCTGGCGCCGGTCTCGTAGGACGTCGCGGAGCCACCACGGTTGGTGGCCGCCCCGCAGGCACGGCGTGAAGCCGCGATGTGCGAGTACTGCGGCTGCCAGTCGCTGGCCACGATCGACGAGCTGACCCGTGAGCACGAGCTGGTTGTCAACCTGATCAGCGCGGTACGGCAGGCCCACGGGAGCATGACGTGGTGCGGATGGCGGAAGTCGCCCGCCAGATCGCGGTCGCTCTTGGGCCCCACACCGAGGTGGAAGAACAGGGGTTGTTCGCCGCGCTGGCAGGAGACTTCCCCGAGCAGATCGCCGCGCTAACCGATGAGCACCGCCGGATGGCAGACGTGCTCGGTGAGGCGGCCACCCAAACCCCCGTCGACCCCAGCTGGCCCCGGCGGCTCATCGACGAGCTGGCCATGCTGCGCGAGCACATCCTCGCCGAACAGGACGGGGTGTTCCCGGCAGCGCTGGCTCACCTGAGCGCCGAGGCGTGGGAGGCGGTGGAAGCGGTGCGGGCGCGGGTCGGCAGCGCGGTGGCACCGTAGGGCACGCCCCGGCACGTCACGAGCCGATCCGTTCCCAGCCGCGCTTCGGTCGCCTGCTGCCCAGCTGGTCGTCGCGGCTTCGGTACACGATGTAGGGGCGGGTCAGGTAGCCGATCGGGGCGCTGAACACGTGCACCAGGCGGGTGAACGGCCACAGCGCGAACAAGGCGAACGCGGCGATCGCGTGCAGCTGGAAGCCGATCGGCGCCTTGGCCATGAGCGCGGTGTGCGGGGTGAACCGGAAGATCTCGCGGAACCACACGCTCACGCCCGTGCGGTAGTCGTAGTCGCTGCCGAGGGCATTGGCGATCACGGTGTTGGCCAGGCCGAGCAGGATGACCGTGCCGAGCACGACGTACATCAGCTTGTCCATCTTGGTGGTGACCCGGAAGACCGTGTCCACCGTGCGCCGCCGGTAGATCAAGATGGCCAGGCCGACGACGGTCATCGCCCCGGCCACGCCGCCCAGGCCGACCGCCGCCGCGTGGTAGGCCGAGTGCGAGACACCCATCGCGCTGGTCCAGCTCTCCGGCACGCCGAGGCCGACGACATGGCCGAAGAAGACGCCGATGATCCCGAGGTGGAACAGCGGACTACCCAGACGCAGCAGGCGCCGCTCGTACAGCTGGGACGAGCGCGTGGTCCAGCCGAACTTGTCATAGCGGTAGCGCCAGACGTGTCCGCCGACGAAGATCGCCAGACAGACATAGGGGAAGATCAGCCAAAGTAGCGTGTCCTTGGTGCTCATCGGGCGGCCCTCAGCGACGACGACGGCGTGGGCATGTACTCAGGAGGCGCGAAGGCCTCGCGGTAGGGGTCGAGGCCGACCTCCTCGCCGGGCGGTCCCTCCCGCGCGAGCGTGAGCACCGTCTCTCGGTCCCGGGCCGGCAGCGCCGGTAGCGTCAGGCAGACCGCGTCGACCGCCCCGTGGTACGGCGAGCCCTCCGATTCGAGGGCGAGGCGGAGCAGCTCCAGCCCGGTCCGGTTCGCCGCGAGCAGCGCCGCGCCGGCCTCCGGGTCGCCGGTCGCGGCGAACTCCAGGACCACCGACAGATGGTCGGGCAGCTCGTCGTCGGTGAGCTCGAGGCCGGCGTCGCGATAGGCATCCTTGAAGCCGAGCAGCGCCATCCCTCGCTTGCGGGTGTCGCCGTAGACGTAGTACGTCAGGTACAGGCAGCAGCGCCGCTTCAGGTCGAACGTCGCCACGTAGTCCGCGGCCAGCTGGCCCCGCGAACCGGCGGTGAGGTGGCTGGTGAGGGCGAGCAACGGCGTTCTGACGCCCTCCGGCAGGCCGGCGAGCGCCCGGCGCAGCACGGGCAGCTGGCCGACAAGGTCGTCGTCGGGGTAGCCGAGCAGGAGCGCGGCCGCGGCGTAGGTGAGCGCGCGTTCGTGCGCCGAGGTGGCGACCAGGGGCTTGGCCGAGTCGCGTCCGGTCCTGGTCACTGGCCCTCGTCTCCGTCCGGGTGAGTCGGGAAGAGCCCGTCGGGGGCGCCGCGGCCGTCCCAGTTGAGCAGGTTGACGCGGGTGTGGGCCTGCGGCGGCCCGGCGGCCGTGTCCGAGGTCTGCCGGTCCTTCAGCATGCGGAAGTTCTCCACCGCGATCGGGGTGGACGCCCCGGACCCTTCGCCGAACGGTCCGCCGCCGCCCATGCCCGGACCTCCCTCGAAGTCCAGCGAGCATTCGGTGGCGATCTCTTCCAGCTTGTGGGCGGCCAGCTCAGGGTCGCCGAGCTCGGCGTGGGCTGGCGGGATCACGTACCGCTCGTCGTACTTGGCGATCGCCAGCAGCCGGAACATCTCCTCGATCTCTGGCCCGGTCATGCCGACGGCGGCGGCGATCGACGGGTCAGCGGGCTGACCGAGGTTGATGTCCCGCATGTACGAGCGCATCGCGGCCAGGCGGCGCAGCACCGCATCAACGGGGGCTACCTCGCCGGCTGTGAACAGCTCGGCCAGATAGCCGATCGGGATGCGCAGCGCATCGATGGCGCCGAACAGGTTGCCGACGTCCTCGGCGTCGACGCCGGTCTCGGAGACCACGTCCACGACCGGCGACAGCGGCGGGATGTACCAGACCATCGGCAGGGTCCGGTATTCCGGGTGCAGCGGCAGCGCCACCTTGTAGCGGTTGATCAGCGCCCAGATCGGCGAGCGCTGGGCGGCGTCGATCCAGTCACGGGCGATGCCGGCGCGCTCCGCCTCGCGGATCACCTCGGGGTCGCTGGGGTCGAGGAACACCTGGCGCTGCGCCTCGTACAGGTCGGCCTCGTCGGGGGTGCTCGCCGCCTCGGTGACCTTGTCGGCGTCGTACAGGACCAGGCCGATGTAGCGCAGCCGACCGACACAGGTCTCCGCGCACACCGTGGGCAGGCCCACCTCGATGCGCGGGAAGCAGAAGGTGCACTTCTCGGCCTTGCCGGTGCGGTGGTTGAAGTACACCTTCTTGTACGGGCAGCCGGTGACGCACATCCGCCAGCCCCGGCAGTCGTCCTGGTCCACCAGCACGATGCCGTCCTCGGCGCGCTTGTAGATCGCACCGGACGGGCACGAGGCCACACAGCTCGGGTTGAGGCAGTGCTCGCAGATCCGCGGCAGGTAGAACATGAAGGTCTTCTCGAACTCGAGCTTCACCTTCTCGTTCGCCTTGGCTGCCATGGCGGCAAGGATCGGATCGCTGACGGTGAGCTCCGGGCCGCCGCCCAGGTTGTCGTCCCAGTTCGCGCTCCAGGAGATCTTCATGTCCTTGCCGGACACCAGCGACTTTGGCCTGGCGACGGGCACCTGCTCGCCCGGGGGCGCCGTGAGCAGGTTCTCGTAGTCGTACGTCCACGGCTCGTAGTAGTCGGTCAGTGCCGGCAGCTTGGGGTTGGCGAAGATCCGCATGAGCTTCGCCAACCGCCCGCCCGCCCGCAAGGACAGGCGGCCGCGGCGGTTCAGCTTCCAACCGCCCTCCCAGCGCTGCTGGTCCTCGTAGGTGCGCGGGTACCCCTGCCCGGGCCGGGTCTCGACGTTGTTGAACCACACGTACTCGACGCCGCTGCGGTTGGTCCACGCCTGCTTGCAGGTGACCGAGCAGGTGTGGCAGCCGATGCACTTGTCGAGGTTCATCACCATGCCCATCTGGGCCATGACTCTCATCGGCTCGCTCCGCTGGTCGCCATCAGTACGTCACCTCTTGGCTGCGGCGGCGGATCACGGTGACCTCGTCGCGTTGGTTGCCGGTCGGACCGAGGTAGTTGAACGCGAAGGACAGCTGGGCGTAGCCGCCGATGAGGTGAGACGGCTTGATCAGCAGGCGGGTCAGCGAGTTGTGGATGCCGCCCCGCTTGCCCGACGTCTCGGAGATCGGCACGTCGATCAACCGGTCCTGCGCGTGGTGCATGTACACCGTGCCCTCCGGCATCCGGTGGGAGACGATCGCCCGGGCGACGACGACGCCGTTGCGGTTGACCGCCTCGATCCAGTCGTTGTCCGCCACCTTCACCTTGGCGGCGTCCTGCGGGCTCATCCAGACGGTCGGGCCGCCGCGGGACAGCGAGAGCATGAACAGGTTGTCCTGGTACTCCGAGTGGATCGACCACTTGCTGTGCGGTGTCAGGTAGCGGACGGTGATGCCGAGCGCACCGGTCTCGCCGATGGCCGGCTCGTCGAACAGCTGCGTCATGTTGAGCGGCGGCCGGTAGATCGGCATCGACTCGCCGAGCTCGTGCATCCAGTCGTGGTCGAGGAAGAAATGCATCCGGCCGGTCAGCGTGTGCCACGGCTTGCCGCGCTCCACGTTGGTGGTGAAGGGGGAGTAGCGGCGCCCGCCGGTCTCCGAGCCTGACCACTCCGGCGAGGTGAGGACCGGCACCGGCCTGGCCTGGGTGTCGGCGAAGGTGATCTGGGTGCCCTCGTTCTCGGCGGCGAGGTCGACCAGGTGTGCCCCGGTGCGCTTCTCCAGCGTCTCGAAGCCCTGCACGGCCAGGTGGCCGTTGGTGGTTCCGGAGAGCGCCAGGATCGCCTCGCAGGCGTGGGTGTCCTTCGTCAGCAGTGGCCGACCGTCCGCGACGTTGCCGGGAGCGCGGACCACGCCGTTCTTCTTCTTCAGGTACTCCACGGACTGCTCGACGCGGAACGTGACGCCCTTGGTGGTCGCCCCGAGGGTGTCGATCACCGGTCCGAGCGAGGCCATCTTCGCGGCAATCGCTGTGTAGTCCCGCTCGACGACGACCAGCTTCGGCATGGTCACCCCCGGGATGGGGGGCACCTCGCCGGTGGTCCAGTCGCGGACGACCCCGCCAGGGGTGGCCGTCTCGTCGACGGTGTCGTGCAGCAGCGGCACCGCGACGAGGTCGCGGCGCACCCCCAGGTGGTCAGCGGCCAGGCGGCTGAACACGCCGGCGATGGTGTGGAACGCGTCGAAGTCGGTGCGGGTCTGCCACGGCGGGGAGATCGCCGGGCTGAACGCGTGCACGAACGGATGCATGTCCGTGCTGGACAGGTCGTGCTTCTCGTACCAGGTGGCGGCCGGCAGCACGATGTCGGAGAACACGGTGGTGCTGGTCATCCGGAAGTCCAGGCTCAGGAGCAGGTCGAGCTTGCCGGGTGGGGGTCCATCGGCCTGCTCGCGCCAGCGGACGTCGCCCGGCCGGCGAGACTCCGGTGCTTCGGTGGCTCGCACCGCGCTGTCGGCGCCCAGCAGGTGCCGCAGGAAGTACTCGTTGCCCTTGGCGGAGGAGCCCAGCAGGTTGGACCGCCACACGGTCATCACCCGCGGCCAGTTCGCCGGGGCGTCGGGGTCCTCACCCGCCCAACCGAGCCGGCCGGCCTGCAGCTCGGCGATCACGTGGGCGGCCGGCTCGACACCGGCGGCGCTCGCTTCGTCGACCAGGTCGAGCGGGTTGCGGTCGAACGTCGGATACGACGGCATCCAGCCCATCCGGGCGGACGCCGCCAGCACGTCGACCGTCGTCTTGCCGGCGAACGCGCCCTCGCCCAGCGGGGAGGACATCGTGTCGACACCGAAGTTGTCGTACCGCCACTGGTCGGTGTGCAGGTAGAAGAAGGCGGTGCCGATCATCTGCCGCGGTGGCCGGGACCAGTCGAGCGCATTGGCGAGCTGGGCGTGGCCGGTGTGCGGGCGGACCTTCTCCTGGCCGACGTAGTGCGCCCACCCGCCCCCGTTGACGCCCTGGCAGCCGGTGAGGGTGGTCAGCGTCAGGAAGGCGCGGTAGATCGTGTCGGAGTGGAACCAGTGGTTCGTCCCGGCGCCCATGATGATCATCGAGCGGCCGCCGGAGTCCTCGGCGTTCTGTGCGAACTCGCGGGCGATCCGGGCGGCGGCCTGCGCGGGGACGGAGGTGATCTCCTCCTGCCAGGCGGGCGTGTAGGGCTGGTCGGCGTCGTCGTACCCGGTCGGCCACGCACCGGGCAGGCCCGGCCGGCCGACGCCGTACTGCGCGCACAGCAGGTCGAACACCGTCGTGACCAGGTGCTCGCCGATGCGGCGCACCGGTACCCCGCGGCGCAGCACCGGCTGCTCGTCAGCAGTGCTCGGGCCCGGAGTGAGGTCGAACCGGGGAAGGAGAACCTCAGCGGTGTCGCTCTCGGCGCCCTCACCGTGCAGGGTGAGCAGCGGCTCGATGGCGCCGAGGTCCAGGTTCCAGCTGCCCGCGCCGGAGTCGGTGAACCGGAAACCGAGCGAGCCGTTCGGCACCGCCGGCGCTCCGGTGGCGCGGTCGAGCAGGACCGTCTTGAAGCTCGCGCCCTCGCCGGCATCGCCGAGCGCGTCCGCGGTGAGGAACTTGCCGGGTACGTACGCCCCGTCCTTCTCGCGGAGCGTGACGAGGAACGGCAGGTCGGTGAAGCGGCTGCAGTAGTCCATGAACCGCGGGACCTGCCGGTCGACGAAGAACTCCTTCAGCACGACATGGCCCATCGCCATCGCCAGCGCCCCGTCCGTCCCGGGCGCGGTCGGCAGCCACTCGTCGGCGAACTTGACGTTGTCGGCGTAGTCGGGGGCGACCACGACCACCTTCTGGCCGCGGTAGCGGGCCTCGGTCATGTAGTGCGCGTCCGGTGTCCGGGTGACCGGGACGTTCGAACCCCACATGATCAGGTACCCGGCGTCCCACCAGTCCGCGGACTCCGGGACATCCGTCTGGTCGCCGAACACTTGCGGCGAGGCCACCGGAAGGTCGGCGTACCAGTCGTAGAAGGACAGCATCGTGCCGCCGATGAGCGACACGAAGCGGGACCCGGTCGCGTGGCTGACCATCGACATCGCGGGGATCGGGGAGAACCCGGCGATACGGTCCGGCCCGTAGGTCTTGATGGTGTGCACATGCGCTGCGGCGATCATCTCCGCGGCCTCGTCCCAGCTCGCGCGAACCAGTCCGCCCTTGCCGCGGGCGCTGGTGTAGCGCCGGCGCCGCTCCGGGTCTGTGGTGACGTCGGCCCAGGCGAGCACCGGGTCACCCAGGCGGGCCTTGGCTTCGCGGTACATCTCGAGCAGCACGCCGCGCACGTACGGGTAGCGGACCCGGGTGGGGGAGTAGGTGTACCAGGAGAACGCCGCACCCCGGGGGCACCCGCGCGGCTCGTACTCGGGCCTGTCCGGTCCTACCGAGGGGTAGTCGGTCTGCTGGGACTCCCAGGTGATGATCCCGTCCTTGACGTAGACCTTCCACGAGCACGAACCGGTGCAGTTCACGCCGTGGGTGGAGCGCACCACCTTGTCGTGCGACCAGCGGTCCCGGTAGAAGCTGTCGGCCTGCCGGCCGCCGATCTGGAACAGCGCCCGGGTGTCCTTCGAGACCTCGCCCTTGCGGAAGAAGCGGCCCATGCGAAGCAGCGCCTGTTCGGCGGCCATGCCCGCGGTGCCGCTGTCGGCGGAATGCGGGGCGCCACCTGGGTCGATGGCGGGTGCCGACGAGCCGGACTGAGGTGATCGACGGGACTCTCGTGCGGGCACTCTGCCGCCTCCCTGGCGTCAAGCGAGGTGATCGTGCCATCCTCCCGCCGCTCAATGCGGGGAAGGAAGGGACGAAGGTCCCATGAATCACATCATCGACGATCACCCGGTCGATACGCTTCGTGAACCACAGCGGCCGACCCGACTAGGCCCGGACGTCGCGCAACATATGTCGCGATAGCGGACAAGTTGCAGGTGGACGGACGGGTATCTGGAGCAAATGGACTAGTCGGATTCGTCTTGGTGGAGTCTCCGCACAGCGGCCTCGTCTGACGAAACAGACATATGTCGGGTATTCCGTCGTGGATGGCTGCGACGCCTGGCTGAGGTGAGGAGGCAGCGATGTCACGCACCCGTCTTTTTGGCCGCGTCGTGGGTTCGGCCGCGACGTTGGTCGTACTCGTCAGCGTCGTGGGTGCTGGCTGGAAGTGGTGAATGCCCAGTTTTCGGTTCTAGGCGAGAGGAGCCTGGCATGAAGAGTCAGGTCATGACGAACGTCGTGTCCACCACGGGCGCGCCGGTCACTCTCAACGAGCTATGGGGAGCTGGCCACAAGTGGTGAAGGGGGAGGCGGCCGAAAGCCATTGAGCGGCAATCGGCTCGTCCCTATGCACGAGGGGAGGGCGGCGCGTCTGATGCACAGTCAACGCAGGCTCAACGCCTACGTGGTTGGCGTCATGCTGACCGCTGCCCTCCTCATCGGCTGGATTGTTCGCGACCTGCTGCACGCCGGCGTGAGCACGGCAATCGTGCCCATCGTGGCGCTGTCCGCGGTTCTCATTGTCGGCGAGCTGCGGCCCATCAGGATCTCCCATGGCGACGGGAGCGTCGACGAGGTCACCATCTCGAGTTCATTCAGCCTCGCCCTGGTGCTGATGGGGCCCCTGGTTGCCGCCGTCGGCGCGCAGGCAATCGCGACGCTCTTTGACGACATTCGCCAGGGTAAGGAGTTCCGGAGGGTCGCGTTCAACCAGGCGCAGTATGTGGTGACGCTCGCCGTGTCACGTCTCGTGTACGCCAACCTGACCGGTCGGGGGATCGTCCACGACGCTCAGGCCCTGCGGGCCTCCGATATCGGTGCGGCGCTCATCGCTGCCGTGACGTTCTTCGTCACGAACCATGTACTGACAGCGACCGCGATCGCCTTGTCCTTGGGTGAGAACCCGTGGCACCGGCTTCCGGTCGACCTGGGCTACCACCTGTCGACGTCGGGGGTGCTGCTGGCTCTCGCGCCGGTGCTGGTGATCGCCGTGAACTTCTCGGTGGCGGCGCTTCCGCTGCTGGTGCTGCCGATCGCGGCCGTGCACAAGAGCGCGAAGCTAGCGATCCAGCGGGAAGAGGAGTCATTGCACGACTCGCTCACCGGTCTGCCCAACCGGACACTGTTCCAACGGACGGCCACGACGGTGCTTGCGAAGGCGGCGGTCACCGGCAGCTCGACGACCCTCATGATCGTCGATCTTGACCACTTCAAGGAGATCAACGACACCTTGGGGCATCACATCGGCGACCACGTCATCAAGTCGGCTGCGACTCGGTTGTCGACGGCGCTCGGTGCCGGACCCTTGGTCTGCCGGCTCGGCGGCGACGAGTTCGCCGTCCTGGCTCCCGAGGTGGAGCCGGCCGAGGCCCTGTCCCTGGCCCAGCAGGCCCTTGCCATGGTGTCGGCTCCGTTGATCGCGGACGGCCTTCGCATCGACGTTGGCGCCAGCATCGGGGTCGCCATCGGCCCTGACCATGGAGTGGACACGGCGACGCTGCTGCGGCGGGCGGACGTTGCCCTGTACGCGGCGAAGCAGCGGCGCAATTCGGTGCGCCTCTACTCCGGAGACGACGACATCAATACCGTCGAGCGGCTCGGACTCCTCGGCGACCTGCGGGGAGCGATCGAGCACGGCGAGATCACGCTGCGCTACCAGCCCAAGTGCGACGCGTTGACCGGTGAAATCCTCGGCGTGGAGGCCCTCGCCCGCTGGGAGCATCCAGAGCGCGGCCTCATCATGCCGGACCACTTCATCGCGCTGGCCGAACACACCGGCCTGTTGGCTGCGCTGACGGAGTCGGTGATGAACGACGCACTCGCTGACCTGCGGCGATGGCGAACCCTCAAGGCTGATCTCACGGTCGCCGTGAACGTGGCGCCTGACCAGCTCGGCGAACGCGAGTTTCCCGAGAAGGTGCGGCTCGCGCTACTGCGCGCAGGTATCCCCGCGGAAGCGTTGACGATCGAAGTGACCGAGAGTGGCGTGATGTCGCATGCCGGTCATGTCCCGCAGGTGTTGGCCGACCTTCGGCGACTGGGGGTGCACCTGGCGATCGACGACTTCGGTCGAGGTGCGACCTCGCTCTCGTACCTCGGTCGGCTCCCGCTCAGCGAGCTGAAGATCGACAAATCGTTCGTGATGGGATTGGACGACGCCGTCAACTACGCGATCGTCCGGTCCACGATCGAGCTCGGCCACAACCTCGACATGCACGTCGTCGCTGAGGGCGTGGAAACCGCACAGGTGTGGCAGACATTGCAGTCGATCGGCTGTGACATCGTGCAGGGCCATTTCATCGCCCGCCCTCTGACGGCGGCTGCTATGGCTCAGCTCCTCCTGCGCCCGTCCCAGGTTGCTGGGCTTGTCCCTGAACCCAGTGTGCCGGTAGCTCCATGCCGGAAGACCTCTGATCCGGTCACCACCATCTACGCCGTCGGCACGTGAGCGGAAGGAGGAGCGCGCTGTGTTGATCGTCGTTCTCGGAGTGGCGCTCGTCGCCACCGTGCCGCTCTTTCGCGGCAGGCTTGGAACGTTGGCAGACGTGCGGCTGAGGCATTTCTGGGTCATCGGCGCGGCGCTGGCGCTACAGGTGGTGGCCATCAGCATCGTCTCGACATGGCCCCGTCCGTTGCTCGTAGCGGCCCACTTGCTCAGCTACGTGATGGCCGGGTGGTTCGTGTGGCAGAACCGACATGTGCTGGGGCTACCGGTCGTCGCGATGGGCGGTGCGCTGAACGCGGTCACCATAGCCGTCAATGGGGGCACCCTTCCTGCGTCGCGAGCGGCGTTGGCCACCGCAGGCATCAACCCGGCTCCGGGCGAGTTCAACAACTCCGGGATCCTCGAGCACCCGCGGCTGCCGTGGCTCGGCGACATCTTGGCGATCCCGAGCGGATTTCCGATGGCGAACGTGTTCAGCATTGGTGATGTGCTCATTCTTGTGGGCCTCGGCTACGGCCTCCATCGGATCTGCGGCAGCCATTTGGTCAGGGCATCGCGGCGACATGGTGCCGGCTTCACGAAGATGGAGGAGCGCGCGGTCCGCACCGTACGGTAAGGCGATGTCCCTGAGCCTGACTGCTCAGGGCAGCTTCGCGACGGTCAGCAGCACCGCGGAATCCTCGAGCGCCACCAACGAGTGCGGCGAGGCCGGCACGACGAGGAGGTCACCTTGCTTGCCGTCCCACGACAGCTCACCGGCAACGAGACGGACGTGACCATGCAGTACGTGGACCGTCGCTTCGCCAGGGTTCTCGTGCTCGCTCAGCGTCTGGCCGCCCCGCATGGCGATGACGGTCTGCCGGAGCACATGCTCGTGCCCGCCGTAGACGGTCTCGGCGCTGCGACCCGCTGACGACTGGCTCGCCAGAGTCAGCTGGGTACGGGCCAGGGCGGTGAGGGAGAACTTCTCCATAGTGCTCCCCACGCTACGCGGCTGGCTGGCGGTGACGGTTCGCGCCACAGCCGGACTGGATGCCGACCATACGCCGAGCATCAGCGAGTTACCTCGATCGTGCCATGGGCGCCGTTCTCGCCCCGCCGCATGTCATGGTCGATCACGGAGTAGTGCCCGGCCTCGCCGAAGACCGTCTCCACGAACCCGCCCTGCGCCGGTGCCAGGTCCAGCACCTGCGAAGCGCCATGGGTGGCGTTACCTGACCGCAGCAGGTACGCACCCTCTTTGAAGACCGTGTCGAACTGGGTGCCGACGACGTGGAAGTCGACGCCCTCGGTCGGGCCGGCGGCGACGACCCAGAACCGCACCCGCTCACCGGAGCGCGCGGTGAGCGGCGCATGGACGTACTGGTCCGGGTAGCCGTTGAACGTTGCGGCGTCCCACGCGTCGGCGCGGAGCTTGGCGTCGTCGGCGATGCCGCCGTCCGGCCCGAGGTAGAGCTCGGAGCCGATCAGCACGTACTCGCGGTCGACCGGTGCCAGGTCGGGCGGGTCGATGATGACCGCTCCGTACATGCCGTTCGCCATGTGGTCGAGCATCGGCATGGTGGCGCAGTGGTAGAGCCAGGCACCCGCGTAGTCGGCGCGAAAGCGATAGACGAGCGACTGGCCGGGGTCGATGGTGCGCATCACGTGGTCGGGCGCCACCGAACCCGCGTGGAAGTCGATGCTGTGGCCCATCGTGCCGTCGTTGACCAAGGTGACCTCGAAGGTGTCCCCGACGTGGCCCCGCAGCACCGGCCCCGGTGCGGTGCCGCCGAAGGTCCAGATCCGTTGGCGGACGCCCGGGGCCACCTCCGCTTCGCGTTCCACGACGTGCAGGGTGATCTGGTGGAGCGTGGCCGAGGTCGCGGGCGCCAGGGTTGCGTCGTAGGGCGTCCAGCCGGGTTCGGGCTGGCCGTGCAGGTCGACGGCCACGAGCGAGGAGGACTGCGCGCTCGGCATGCCAGGCATCCCCGCCATGCTGTGGTCGGTCGGACCGGCGGCAACCCGACCACCTCCGGTCACCCGGACGTCGAGCGTCATGCCGGCGGCCCGGTGACCGGGGACGGTGCACCACCCCGATACGTCGGCGGTGACCGCCCCGAGGTCGAGGGTCTGCTGCTCGCCGCGGCTGAGCAGCCGGGTCGCGGGCCCACCGGGGAAGGAAAGGTCGTGCCGCATCGAGCCCTTGTTGGTCACCACCAGGTGCAGCCGGGTACCGGCCGGAACGTCGATGGCGCCCGGGAGGATGTCCAGGTCGACGAGCGTGACGGCGACCACTCGGACGGTGCCTGGGCCGGCGAACGTCACGGTGGCCGGTCCGGAGCTGGCCGGGTTGCCGCCCAGCGCTAGGCCGACCGATCCGAGCGTCATGACAAGTCCCAGGGCCACACCTGCCGTACCCGCCAGCGGTGAACGAACTGGTGCGGGGACGAGGAGGCTGACCGTGAGCACCACAAAGGCGGCGACCGGCACGAGGACCAGCACCCAGCCCAGTGCCCGAGCCCAGCCAGGAACCGGGAGGGCCAGCAGGGGGACGCCCGCGTTGAGCATCACCACGCGCGCTGGCCAGGCCATCGCGAGCCGGTCCAGGTGCGTTCGCAGCCGGGTCGGTCCGCCGCCGAGCACGACCGGCACCAGGTAGCTGAGCGCGCCGAGCAATACCTGGCCGACGAATCCGGCGAGCAGCAACGGGACCAGCGCGTCCAGGTGCGGCAGGTACGACTCGATGTCGGATGCGGACGCCAGCAGGGCTATGTCGGCAACGACCCCAACGCCCAGCCAGCAGGTCGCGGCGGCCATCGACCACGAGGCGACATCGTGCGGCGCCTTGCGACGCCAGGTCGCGACGAAAGGCCGCAGCGCAACGCCGACCCCCGCCCCGTAGCCGACAAGCCCGACGATCGCGATGACGCGCAGGTTCATCGCGAGACCAGTGACGGCCAGGGCGAGGCCCGCCGCGGTCAGCTCAAGACACCGGGCTGCGGCCCGCATGACCCCCTCAGCCATGCGGGTCCGCAGCACGGTGGGCCACAGGGTGAACAGCGTGCCGAGCACGGTCAGGCCGATCCAGCCGAACACGTTGCTGTGCACGTGGGCGGCGAGCAACGGTGCCTGCTGGTCCGGACTCGCTGCATGAGACGCGATCAGGGTGCCGAAGGTGATGCCGACCACGAGCGCGACCGCGGCCGCGACGTAGAAGCGGATCGTGCCCGCGAACCGGCCGTTCAGCGCGCGCCTGGCCGTCAGGAGCAACGACGCGACGTGGCCGGCGACCACTGCGACGAGCGTGCCCGCGGCGACCACCGTCAGGGCGGGGATGGAGCCGCTCACCCCGACGAGCACGCCCAGCACGCCGGCGTTGAGCGCGACCAGGCGCGCCGCGACGAGCCGCCGGGAAGGTTGGCGCGCGCGCAGCAGTGCGACGGCGAAGTGCTCGCCCCAGGTGACGACGGCATTGGTCGCGGCACCCAGCAGGAGCAGGTGCACCGCCAGCCAGCGTGGCATCGGAAGATGGTCGTGCAAGGGCACCGCGAGGAGGCTGAGCCCGAGGTAGGCGAGCACGACCGCGTTGGCGCGTACGTGCCATGACCGGCGTGGACTCGCGCCGCCCGGCGGCGCGGGCGGCGAATTCCCGACCGATGCGGTGCCGAGAAGTGGCGCCGCGGGACGCTGGTCCGATGTCGTCACAGCGGGCTGACCTCCCGCTGGCGGGACGCAGCGGCGGTCCGGTTGCGGGCGGAGCCCAACGCCGATGAGGCCGCGGAGGCGACGAAGGCGAGCAGCGCGGCCACGTTGAGGAACCCACCGGCGATGCGGAGCCCGCTGCTGCCGGCGAGGTCGCCGCCGACCAGGCGGAGCATGAGCGAGCCGTGCAGGAGCGCGACGATGGCGTAGTCACGCTGGTGGTAGGGCAGGCGCACGCGAAGCACCGCGGGCAGGATCACCGGAGCGTGGCCGAGCACCATCGACATCGCGAAGCCGAGGAAGATGGCGTGCAGCGCGGCGTCGTACGCAGGCCCGTCCGTCACGGCTCCGCGCCAGACCCACACCGCTCCGCCTACAACCAGCCAGACGTAGCCGGCGAGCAGGCAGGTGGCCATGTAACGGGTAAGTCCGTTCGCCCGGACCGTGTGGCGCGCGACGTCGTACCGTGCCAGCCATGCGCCCAGGATGAGCAGGCCCACGCCGAGAAGCCGGTCACCAGCCGATGGCCAGCCCATCGAGACAACGGGTCCACCCAGGATGAGCGCGGACCACACCCACGCGCCGTCCCGGTGCCGCGGGGTGAGGAAGGCGACCCGGGCGAGCTCGAGCCGCTCGCCGGCGATGGTGAGGACGAGGAAGGCCACGAGCCACGGCGCGACGCCAGCCAGGTCGGCGCCGTCCATGAACCGCATCGCGCCGCCCCACCAGGCCAGCGCGCCGAGTGCCTGGATGGTGATGTGCAGGGCGGGTTGGACTTGCCACATCACCAGATAGCCGGCGGTGAGCCACGCGCCGGCGATCGCCAACGCGAGCGCCGGCCACGGGCGGGGCACGCCGAGGAGGAGCGCCAGGCTGCCGATACCGGACAGGACGGGAGCGAGGTAGCCCCACGTATGGCGCAGCGCGACCGCCCGCTCCAGCGCGACGAGCGTGCCGAGGAATCCCAGCGCCATCAGCACTCCGTGCCCGGTCGCTGCGCTGGCGGGGCTCGGGGTGCCCGCGCCGATGCGGGCCAGGCCACCGGCCAGCCCGGTGAGCAGGCATGCCCCGGCCAACGCGAGAACAGGTAGGCGATGCGCGGCGAAGCGCTGCGTGGGGCGGGTCATACCGAGGCAGGCCCGTGCATGGGCGCCAGCGCGGGGAGGCGCAGCTCGTGGGCTGCACCGGGCCTTGCTGGCCCGGCGATCGGCCCGGTCACTCGCGCGACGAAGCCGGAGTCGGGGGGCACAGTTGTATTTTTCACGGGAACTGGCGTAAAAACAACTCTGGTAGTGAAAACGCGTGACCAACCAGCCGGGAGCCTTCGATGACCGTCATCTCACCCCAGGGCGCGACGCTCGACGCGATCTACGCTCACCACCGCGAACTGGCATCCGCCGTCGCGGGCGGTGCAACGCAGGTGCACGATGCCGCCGAACGGCTGGTCGACGCGGGGCACTACCGCGACGACCTGGTGCGTCTGCTGCGAGAGGATGTCCTCCCGCACGCGGCGGCGGAAGAGCGCACGTTGTACGCGGCCGGCGCCGATGCGCCGCGCACTGCCCTGCTGGTGCAGGGGATGACCGACGACCACCGCCGGCTCGAGCAGCTGGTGGTCGACCTGGCGGCCGCCCGCAGCCCGATGTCCATGGTCGGGGTGGCCGCTGGCGTACGGGTGCTGTTCGAAGCGCACCTTGCCAAGGAGAACGACGTGCTGCTGCCGGCACTTGTCGCGGACGGTGTCGACCTGGCTGCCTTGCTCGACGGCATGCACGAGATCCTCGGCTCGGCTCACTCGACGGACGGTGCCGGGGCAAGCGCCGACGGCGGCTGCGGCTGCGGTGGGTGTGGCTGCGGAGATGCCGAGGCTGACGGCGCCGCGGTCGACGTAGCCGTCGGCGACCTCGACGCCCGCCCCATTCCGCATGCGGCTCGGCACGAGCAGATCTTCGCCGCTGTCGACCGGCTGGCACCTGGGGAGGCTTTCGTGCTGGTCAATGACCACGACCCGAAGCCGCTGCGGTTCCAGCTCGATGTGCGCTCTCCTGGGCAGATCTCCTGGGACTACCTCGCTGAAGGTCCGCAGATCTGGCGCGTGCGGATCGGCCGTATCGCCGCCAGCTGAGCGCGTGATCGGCCTGCACGTCAGGTGCCGAAGGCTCCAGCGGAGTTCATCGATCGATTCCGTGAGGGAGCCTCAGAGCTCGACCGCGTTGATCGCGCTGGTCCACGGCTCGGCCTCGAGATGCGTGAGGTCAGGGCTTGCGCCAAGCACGGCCGCCGCGGCCGAGACGAGCCGCTGGAACGGCATGATCGCGACGAGAGGTCGCGCGAGGTAGCGGCCGGCGAGCCCGGCGAACGGAAGGTCGACGCCTTCGCCGGGCTCGCCGGCGACGATGACCCGCGCGCCGAGCGCGGTGAGCAGCCCGCCGAGCTGGCGCGTCCGGCCCCAGTCGTCGTGCACAGGCTTCAGCAGGTAGGCGAACGTCGACGGGCCGAACACGGCGGGGGTGCCGTGCAGGGCGAACTCGCTGCTCATCGCCTCGACCCAGCGGTAGGTCCCCTCCTTCAGCTTCAGCGCGGCCTCCTGCGCGGTGATCGCGTCCAGATCTGACCCGGCGATCAGCCCGGGTGCCGTCGACTCGGTGAGCGCGTCGACCGCCGCGTCCGACAGCGGCATGTCGAGAGTCCGGCGCAGTGCATCCGGGACGTCGCGGAGCGCGGCCGCCAGCGGGTCACCGTCGGCGCCGAGGAGCCCGTGCACGAGGCGGGCCAGCACGGTCAGCGCGCCGAGGTAGGAGACCGTGTGCGTGCTCGCCTGCTCCTGCGGGACGGTGCGCAGCACAACATCGGCGTCCGGCTGGGCGGGCCCCTCGCCGGTGACGGCAATGGAGAACGCGCCCACCTCGCGCGCCTTGCGCAGCACCTCGTTCGGCCGCTGCTTCGTGCCCCGGTGGGAGACCACCACCACCTGGTCGGCGGAGGTGATCTGGTTCCCCAGCGCGAGGTCGTGCGCGTCGATCGCGTGCGCCCGCACTCGGCCCCCGCTAAGCAGCCGGGTCCAGGCGGCGGCGACGCGGCACGCGTGCAGTGAGGTGCCGATGCCGGTGAACACGACCGGGCGGGACGCATCGAGCGCAGGAACCGGCTCGCCGTCGAGCAAGCCGCTGGACGGCGTCCGGCTGCGAGGCGACGTGTTCGTCGTAGGCTGCGCTGCTCATCAGGGGCTCCCCAGGTCATTGGTGACGACGGCGACTTGCCACGATGCCGCATCGGTGAACCGTTCCGCGACCACGGTGAGCGTCATCTGCTGGCCCGGGTTCAGGTGGAGGCCGACCGCTGCGAGGGCGTCCGTGTCCACGCCAGCGAAAGGCATGCCGAATCCTCCGTCGTCGTAGCCCCAGGTGCTCCATCGAGCGACCTCGATCCCGTCGAGCAGGATGGTGAGGCTGCCCGGCTCGACCGCATCCGCGATGATCGCCAGAGTGTCCTGGTACGTGAAGGTCGTCGACTGCGTCCCGACAACTGGGCCCGGCGCCGAGCCCAACCGGACGAGGTCGGAGTCGAGGAGGTCGGGCAGCGGTCGGAGTGTCGCCGGCCGAGGCGGGAACCGATAGTCCGCGAGAGGGACGCCGGCATAGATCCCCGCGGCCACCCGCACATCCGGCATCGGACCGTCATACCTCGTGAGGTATGGCGTGCCGGTCCCCGTCTCGGCCCGCGGCACCACGCGGAAGGTGACCGTTGTCGGCTCGCCGAGGCGGACGCCCATTCTTGACCAGGTGGCCTCGCCCTGTCCCGGCCAACCGTCGAACGAGGCACTGCCGCCGCACGAGCTGCCCATCGCAAAATGGCCGTTGACGAAGAACGCCACGGTGACGTCGGAGACGAGCACCTGCGGGGTGCACTGGGTCATCCAAGACAGATCCCACGACGTCGGGGTGAACGTGAAGCTCGCCTCGCGGCGTTCGGAGGTGAGGAAGCTCACCGACCCGGCGAGCCGGCCGCCGTGATCGTAGGTCGGCAGCTTGATATTCGCGGGCGCGGTGGCGAGCTCATGAGGCGTGGCCGCCAGCCGCGGGACGACGACCACCAGCGCCGCGGCGAGACCCGCTACGGCCAGGAGCGAGGTGGCCCCCGCTCGCCGCCGCCGGACGGTCCGGATGCGCCCGCGCACCTGCGCGGTGAAGTCCGCGGCCGGACGCAGGTCGGCGTGCTCGGCGAGGGTTCGGCGAAGGTCGTGTTCGGTGGAGGTGCTCACGGGGTGGCTCCTTCCGGCACGACGGCGACGTCGGCTCCGCGGTCGGCCAGCAGCGGATCGAGGTGCGGCTCGGTGAGCGAGGGGTCGACGCGCAGCTTGGCGAGGGCCTTGGAGGTCTGGCTCTTGACGGTGCCGACCGAGATCCCGAGGGCGTCGGCGACCTGGGCTTCCGGCAGGTCCTCGTAGTAGCGGAGGACCACGACGGCTCGCTGACGTCTCGGTAGGCGGCCGAGCGCCGCCCACAGGTCCTCGCGGTCGGCAGCGGCATCGCCATGATCGGCGTGGGGTTGTTCGGGCAGCTCGTCCGTGGGCGTCTCGCCCCGCCACCGGCGGCGCCACCAGGTGAGGTAGGTCGTTGTCAGGACCCGCCGCACGTACGGCTCAGGGTCGTCGACCCGGTGCCACGCGGACCACGCCTTGACCAGCGCGGTCTGCAGCAGGTCCTCGGCGAGGGCGCGGTCCCGGGTCAGCAGGTAGGCGGTGCGCAGCAACGCTGGGGACCGGCTGCCGACGAACCCGTCGAAGTCGCCGCGGTCGGCCATGGCCCTCCCTCGTCGCACCGGCGCGCCGGTTCCTGCGCGGTGCCCGAGATCGGATTCTCGGCCTTGCCCTTGTTGACGACCTGGCGTGTCCGTCGGGTTGCCCCGGAGCCGGTGGATCTGCGACGGGTCCGACGGGTCGCCTGGCTCTGTTCGATGTCGAGCGAGCCGCTGGGTGTGCGCTAGCGAGGAACTGCCTCTGCCGGTGCACGTAGGCACAGCCGGTTGACGGTCCACAGGACAGTCACCGCAAGTAGGTAGCCGGCGACGACGTCGCTGGCCCAGTGGAACGAGCCGTAGACCATGCTCGCCGCGACGAAAACGCCCATGCTGGCGGCGGCGAGCAGCATCCAGCGGTTGGCGGTGAGCAGCAGCGCGATGGCGCCGTAACAGACCAGGGTGCTGGCCGTGTGCCCGGACGGGAAGTACCCGGCACCCTCGACCGTGTCGGTGGCCGACCCCGGGCCTGGTCGGCCGATGAGCACCTTCGCGGGCCAGACGGTGGCCGTCAGCAGGGCCACCGCGAGGCTCGCGGTGGCCAGTGACCGCCAGGAACGGCGGATCAGCGACACCACGGTGGCCACCACCATGAGCACGATCACGTCGAGGATCGGCGTGCCGGCGTGGGTCACCAACACGGCGAACCTCCGCCAGCCCGGATGCTGGTGGGTTTCCACCCAGTCCCGGATGGTCAGGTCGAGGTGAACCATCGGGCCGTGGATGCGCACCTGGACCGTGGCGAGGGCGAACAGCACCACCAGTGCGACAGGAACGGCGGGCGACAGCCACGCAGACCTGCGCCGGCTGGTGCCGACGTGCTGCTCGTCGAGGGTGGCCACTTGGCGTCCGCTGTCCATGTCCCAGACAGTCTGGTGGAAATGGCGGCGAGAGAGTTAGCGGCGGCGCGCCCAGGAGGGGAGGGTGAACAGCCGCTTGCGCGCCGGCGGGTCGTTCTGCGGACCGAACCGCAGCTCGAGGTACAGCTTCTTCACCACGCCGCACACCGGGGTCGCGATGATCGCACCAGGGACCCCGGCGATCGCGCCTCCGGTCAGGGCCGCGAGCATCGTGGTCGGCGGGCTCAGGTTGACGGCCTCACCGACGATCGCCGGCTGGATGAGGTGGTTCTCCGCCTCCATCCACAGCAGGTACAGGACCAGTGCCAGCACGCCGGTGGCCGGGCTCACCGAGAAGCCGAGGACGGTGAAGACGAAGCCGCCCAGGAACCCGCCGATCTGCGGGATGAGGTCGACGATCACCATCCACAGGGCCGCGGCGGGAGCCAGCGGGATCTGCAGCATGAGGCCGACGGCCAGCACATAGCTCCCGGACAACACGGCCACCAGCAACGAGCCGGCGAAGTAGGCGGCCACCACGCGGTAGAACACCCGGCCGGTGCGGTCGGCCGTGGGGCGAGCGGTCTGGGGGAGGAGCCGGCGAATCCGGCTCAGCAGCCGTGGGCCGTCCAGCAGCACGCTGAAGGCGATGAGGATCACGATGCCGGTGCCGACCACGCCGGAGACCAGCGACGTTGCGAGGTCGGTGACGGTGGACGGGTCAACCCGTGAGGGCAGGTCATGGATCCACTGGGTGACCTTGTCCGCGACGTGGGCCTGATCGAGGAAGTGGCCCACCACGGGCCAGTGGTACATCTGCCGCAGGGTGTCGGGTAGCTCCTCGGAGAACCGCTTGGCCTGGTCGATCGCGCGCGGCCCGAGCAGGAAGACGAACGCGGCCGTGATGGCGAGCATGCCGAGGCCGACGAGCAGGACGCTGACCGCCCGTCGGCCACCGATCTTCGCGTGCAGCCGTTGCACGAGGGGGTCGAGCGCGAAGGCGAGCAGGAGCCCGGTCATCACCTGGATGAGACCGGCCTGGCTGGCGCGGCCCAGAGCCACCACGGCGGACAGCAAGACCACGCCGACGACGACGCCGAGCGCCACCCGCAGATCGAGGTCGACGCTCAATCTCGGCCGTCGCATCGACGCGCCGGGCGCAGGGGTAAGCGGGTCAGCCTCGGCCACGGGCCCTACGGTAACGGAGTGGAGTCCGAGCAGCGGCGTGATCGGGGCGCGATTCTGCTGCATGTCACGCCGAGATCCGTGCTGGTCATTTTCGCCGCCGTACTCGGCGGGATGCTCGCCTGGAACGGGCTGCAGGCAGGCCGCCAGTCGTTGATCTGGGGCCTGGTAGCAATCGTCTTCGCGGTGCTCGTCGAAGGCCCGGTGCGCCTGCTCGCTCGCCACATGCCGAGGTTCGTTGCGGTGCTCGTCGCGTTGGTCAGCGTCGTTGCGTTCGTCGGCCTGATCGGATGGGGGTTGGTGCACGACATCGCGGTCCAGCTCGACACGCTCAAACGTGACCTGCCGCAGGCGGCGACCACATTGGAGCAGTCGAGGTCGGCCTGGGGGAGCGCGGCGCGCCAGCTCGACCTGTCCCAGCGAGCGACAGAATTTCTCAGCAGCCTCGGCGGCTCACCTGCTCAGGTCGCCCAGCAGGCAGCCGGGCAGGCCAGTCGGTACTTCCTCATCGTCATTTTGACGATCTTCTTCCTCATCTACGGACCACGCATGTGGGGCGGTTTCCTCACCCAGCTGACTGACACCGACCGGCGTGTGCGGGTCGACGAGGTCGCTCGCGACTGCCTGCACCGAGCCCGCCGGTACCTCCTTGGTGGCCATCGTCGAGGCGTTGGTGGCAGGGTCGGTCGTCGCGTTGACCGCGTGGTTGCTCGGCCTCGCCGCGCCCACGGCGCTCGGTGTGTCGGTCGCGCTGTTCAGCGTGGTGCCCTACGTCGGGCTGTTCCTCGGCGCCGGGCCACTCTTACTGCTGGCCGGCGTTCACGACGGCTGGCAGCTGGGCCTGGTGGTCGCCCTCGCCGCAGCCTTGCAGGTGGCGCATCTGATGACGCAGCGCCGCATCATCGAGCACGCGATCTATGTCGGCCCGGCGGCCGTAATGATCGCCGCGGTGCTCGGCTACACCGTCTACGGCGCCGGCGGGGCGTTGTTCGGCTTCGTGCTCGCCGTGATCGCGTCAGCGCTCGCTGAGTCGTTCGGTACCGACGACGTGCCCGGCGCTGAGCCCGCCGAAGCCCCCGACGCTGTCGAGACCGCCACGGGCGTGCGTTAGGCGCGACCTGATCCGATGCCGTCCTCCAGGCGATCACCCGGGGTGCCAGGCATGACCGTCCGCCCCGGGGGGCATGCCAGCACCAACGGACTCTCGATGGTCAGGAGCAGCCATGGAAGTGTCGACCATGCCCGTGGACGGCCAGGCGGCACGCACCGAGACTGGCGTCCATGAGGCGAGCATCGCCCAGCTGGTAAGCGGCGCTGCCGCGCTGAGCTCACAGCTGGTCAGGGACGAGCTCAAGCTGGCCCAGGTCGAGCTGGCCCGTAAAGGAAAGAGCATGGCGGTCGGGGGCGGCCTGTTCGGCGGGGCGGGGCTCCTCGCCTTCTTCGGGCTAGCCACGGCGATTGCGACTGCCGTGCTGGCGTTGCACCTGGTCCTGGCCGCCTGGCTGTCTGCCCTCATCGTGACGGCCGCGCTGCTGGTGCTCGCCGGCCTGATGGCGCTGATCGGCAAGCGGAAGGTCGACCGGGCTAGCCCGCCGATGCCCACGGAGGCGCTGGCCAGCTTGAAGGTCGACGTTGCCAGCTTCAAGGAGGCGCGCAAGCGATGAGCGCTGACGCCACGAACTCTCACGTCAAAGCCGCCATCGCGGTGAAGTCGGCGGACGGCGCCGAGCTCCGCGACGACATCGCGCGGTTGCGCGAACAGCTGGGCAACACCATCGAGGAGCTGGCCCATCGCGCGGATGTGCCGGCGCGGGCTAAGGCGAGCATCAGCCGTGCTGGCGACGGGTTGCGCGACCGCGGGCAACGTGCCGCCGATCTGGCCCGTCGTCAACCCGGCATGGCGGCCGCCTTCGGCGTCGGGCTTCTCGCTCTGGTGGCCCTCATCCGGCGGATCACCCGCTCGTGAACCGCTTCGCCAAGCTCCCCTACAAGGCGATGGAGATGGCCGTCGGCATCCTTGGTGGTGCGCTCGCGGGAGTGATCTTCAAGCGGGTCTGGAAGCTGATCTCCAACGGCCCCGACGCCCCTGCGGCGACGGACCGCGAGCGCACCTGGCATGACGTCCTAGTGGCGGCAGCGATCCACGGTGCGGTCTACGGCACTGTGCGCGCACTCGTCGACCGCGCCGGAGCCAAGGGTTTCGAGCGGGTAACCGGCGAGTGGCCGGATAGCTGAGGGCACCGGGCGGTCGCCGGAGCGGCCGGTTTGTGTCGCCGGGGCCGGCGGCTGCCCGGCTTACCGCCCGGCCCCGCTACTGTCATCAACGGTGAGCATCATCAACGTGCTCTGATCATGAGAGGAGCTGGCCGAGATGGTCGACACCACAGGCGGAGCACCCGAGCCTGGCGCTGCCGGCGCGGAAGACGAGACCCACCGCCGGTTCCGCGAGGCGCTGGAACGCAAGCACGGCAAGTCATCGACGTCGTCTGCCGCCACCGGCCACGGCCTGGCCGGCGGTCCCAGTACGGGTCGCGCCGCCGATGCCAAGCGTCAGCGGACGTTCCGCCGCAAGTCCGGCGGCTGAGGGCGTCGGTTGCTTCTGCTATCGCCTCGTCGATCCAGCCGAGGCCGCGCGTCAGCTCGTCGTCGGTCGGCCAGCCCCAGCCGAGCCGGAAGTGTGCCGCGGGTTGGTCGAACCAGTGGCCGGGGCCGACGGCAACGCCGTAGCGGTCGCGGAGCAAGGCTGAAGAAGTCGGTCGGATCGACGGGCGCCTCGGCGCGGAACCGGGGAAACGCCGTCACGCCGCCGGTAGGCGCTACCCACTCCAGGTGCTCGTGGTCCGCCATCCAGGTCGCGATGATGGCGCGCCGTCGGGCGACATCTGCGCGGATCTGCGGCAGCAGCGCCGCTGAGCAGGCCAGGACGTGGGCGGCGACCGCTTCGTCGAGCACGGAGCCGGTGAGCACCACCTGTTCCTTGAGCGCGAGCAGCCGCTCCATCAATGCTGCGTTGCGGCTGGTGAGCCATCCCTGCCTGATGCCAGGCACGCCGTAGGTCTTCGAGACGCCCGACACGCTGATCGCGCGATCACTCAGCGTCGCGACATCGGGAAGCGGGTCGGGACCACTGAGCTCTGCGTAGGTCTGGTCGAGGAGCAGATAGCAGTCGGGTTGGCTCTCGACGACCTCGATCACCGCGTGCAGCACCTCGGCGGACAGCTCGGTGCCGGTCGGGTTGTGCGGGCTGGTCAGGCTCACGAGACGCGTGCGAGGCGTCACGAGGCTTCGCAGCTCGTCGGGGTCGAGCGACCACGAGCGCTCGAACGTCAGGTCGAGCGGCACCACCCGGGTCCCCAACGCGCGCGGTGTCTCGATGTTGCTGACGTAGTTGGGCCGCGCGACCACGATCTCGCTGTCCGGACCGAGCAGCGTCGCCGCGACGAGGAACAGGGCCAGGGCGCCGCCGGCGGTGCACAGCACGTCGTCGGGGTCGAGGCCGCTCGACGCCGCCACCCGTGAGCGGAGGTCGGGGGAACCCCGGTGGTCGCCGTAGAGCAAGATCAGATCGGCCACGTCGACCTTGAGGTCGGCCAGTGCCCGGTCGCGCAGCGAGCTCTCCGCCAGGTTCGCCCGGATCTTGTCGTACCCGTACTCCTCGGGAGACTCGACTTCCATCGGCATGCGGCGCCAGTCGAAGGGTGTCATCGGGCCTCCAGCGGGCGCGTCGTCAGATCGTGCGGGGTGGGTGCCCTCTGCAGGGTAGGCCCGCACGACGACGCAGGCCGGCACTTCCGCGCGGTGGTGGGCGCGTTGTGCGCTTCGCCCGGGCTGCCTGGATGCGAGGATCGCGAGGCTGTGGCGGGTGTCGCCGCATGTCGGCGGTGAGAGGGCGAGCGGTTGGCGAGCGACGGCGGACAGCCGAGTCGGCGAGGGTACCTGTGGATCTCGTCGGTGCCGTGGCTCCTGGCGCTGGGGTTCTTCGTCGCCTACGCCACGGTGTCCCTCGCCCGGTTGAACCGGATGGCGAGCATGTCCTGGGACCTGGCCATCTTCGAGCAGGCCATCCGCGGCTACGCGCATTTCGGTGCGCCAGTGGCCGAGGTCAAGGGCACGGGCTTCAACCTGCTCGGTGACCATTTCCACCCGCTGCTTGTCGTGTTCGCCCCTGCCTACCGGCTCTTCCCCGGTCCGGCGACGTTGCTGGTCGGCCAGGCATTGCTGTTCGCTCTGTCCGTCGTGCCGGTCACCCGGGTGGCGATCTGGGCCCTGGGGCGGGGGCGAGGCGTGGCGATCGGGCTTGCCTACGGGGCGTCCTGGGGCATCCAACGGGCGGTCGACTTCGACTTCCACGAGATCGCGCTGGCGACGCCGCTGGTCGCGTTCACCGCCGAGGCGTTGGTGCGGCGCCGGTGGAGCCGGGCCGCCTGGTGGTGCCTGCCGCTGGTGCTGGTCAAGGAAGACCTCGGCCTCACCGTCGCCATGGTGGGCGTCGTCCTCATGCTGAAGCACCAGCGGCGGCTCGGCATCGGGCTCATCGCGGGTGGGGTCGGTGCATTCCTCCTGAGTGTCTTCGTCCTGCTCCCTGCGGTGAACGCCGGCCACGGATACGACTACTGGGAGAAGCTGGGTAGGCGACGGCGGCGCGTCGGGGCCGGGCGCAGCGGTGCAGGCGATCGGCCACCTGCTCAGCCCGTCCATCAAGCTCTGGACGCTGGTCGCGCTCTTCGGGATCACCGGATTCTTGGCCTTGCGGTCACCGCTCGCGCTGCTCGTGGTGCCGACCCTCGGGTGGCGGTTCGTCTCGCAGGAGAGCCACTACTGGGGCACCGACTGGCATTACAACGCCATCGTGATGCCGGTGGTGTTCATCGCGCTGGTGGATGCACTGGTTGCCGTCCGCCGGTCGAGGTGGACGTGGCTGCGCGCCTACACGCGCGCCGTGCTGCCGCTTGCCCTGGGCATCGCCATCGTGGGCTGCACCCGCCTGCCGTTCGCCGGCCTGACCGACCCCGTCACCTACCGGACCAACCCTCGGGCGCCCGCGGTGCGGGCAGCGCTGGCGACGATGCCGGCCGGAGCGCGGGTGGAGGGCAACGTCATGGTGCTGACCCCGCTGGCCGCCCACCATCGTGCGACCTGGCTCGGGCTGTCCGCGGCGGCGCCGGACTACATCATGCTCGACGTGCGGGGTTTGTCCCCCAGCGTGCGCGACGACCCCGCGGGGTACGGAGCTGTCCTGCATCCGGGCAACAGCTACGCGCAGGTGTTCAGCGACGCGGGCATCGTCGTGGTCCAACGCCAGTCATCCTGACCTGGCGACGGACGGGGCGTCTTGGCCCCGCCTCGGGAAGACGAGGGGCAGGCCGGTCGTCGGGTGGGGAAGTACCTCGATCTCGTGGTGATAGACCTCGCTCAGCAACGCGGCGGTGAACACCGCGCTGGGCGGCCCGTAGGCGACGATGCGACCGTGCGCGAGCACCGCGACGTGGTCGGCGTGCGCCGCGGCCAACGCCAGGTCGTGCAGCACGACGACGACGGCGCCCCCACCGCGCGCGGCGTCTTCGCGAGCTCGAGCACGAGCTCCTGGTGCTGCAGGTCCAGTGCGGCGGTCGGCTCGTCGAGCAGCAGCAGGGCGGCGCTGGGCGAGCACGCGGGCGAGTGAGACGCGCGCCTTCTCGCCACCGGAGAGCGGGGTGAACGGCCGGTCCGCCAGGTGCACCACGTCGGCGCGCCGCATCGACGGGCGACCACCGCGTCGTCGTGCTCCTCGGCGTCGGTGCCGATCCACGGCGCGCGGCCCATCGCGACGACGTCTCGCACGGTGAACGGGAACGCGAGGTCGATCTGCTGCAGCAGCACCGCGCGACGCAAGGCGAGCTCGCCGTGCGACCAGGAGCTCTCCGGTCGCCCCATCGAGGTCGACCGTGCCCGCGGTGCACGGCAGGTCACCGCAGATGGCGGCGAGCAGCGTCGACTTGCCGGCGCCGTTCGGCCCGACCAGCGCGACGACCTCGCCGGCCCGGACGTCCAGGTCGACCCCGTCGAGGATCGTGCGCCCGCCCAGCGCGACGTCAAGCTGGCCGCACCCGGACCACGGTCTGCCCCGGTGCCCACGGCGTCGGCAGCCGGCGGTTGCCGCGCCGCCACCGGCCGAGCCGGCTCACGCCCAGCCTCCCGAGCGGGCGCGGGTGCGCCGCAGCAGCCAGAAGAAGAACGGGCCACCGACCAGCGCGGTGAGCACGCCGAGCGGCAGCTCCTGGTACGGCACCAGCGGTGCGCGCGAGCAGGTCGGCGGCGACCAGCACCACGCGCCGCCGAGCACGCTCGCCGGGCATCAGCAGCCGGTGGCCGGGCCCGGCGACCATGCGGATCAGGTGCGGCACGACGAGACCGACGAACAGGATGATGCCGACGAACGCGACGGCCGCGCAGGTGAGCAGCGAACGACGATGAGGATCGCGACGATGCGCAGCCGCTCGACGTCGACGCCGAGGTGACGGGCCGATCGCTCGCCGAGCGCGAGCAGGTCGAGCTGGCCGCTCATACGCGATCGCGACGACCACGCCGACGACGGCGCACGGCAGCACCACGCACGACCGCCGTCCACGACGCCGCCGGCGAGGCTGCCGAGGTTCCAGAACGTGATGGCGCGCACGGCGTCGTCGTCGGCGAGGAACGTGAGCAGGCCGATCGCCGCGCCGGTGATCGCGTTGACCGCGATGCCGGTGAGGATCAGCGTCACGACCTCGGTCCGGCCGCCGGCACGGGCCATCGCGTAGACGAGCACGGTGGTGATCAGGCCGCCGACGAACGCGGCCAGCGGGACCGTCCAGGTGCCGAGCGTCGTGAAGGCCAAGACGATCGACGACGAACGCACCGACGGCCGCGCCGGACGAGACGCCGATGACGCCGGGCTCGGCGAGCGGGTTGCCGAAGACGCCCTGCAGCAGCGCGCCGGCGCAGGCGAGCGAGGCGCCGACGAGGACGGCCAGCACGACGCGCGGGAAGCGGACCTCCCACAGACGGCGTTCTCGCCGCTGGGCGGCCGCGGCAGCGGGCCGAAGTCGAGGCCGAGGTGGTGCAGCAGCGAGCCGACGACCTGCGAGGGCGGGATGTCGATCTGGCCGATGCACGCGCTGACCAGGCACAGCACGACGAGCGCGACGGCGCAGGCCGACGAGCAGGGCAGCACCCGATGCGGCCCGGCGGCCGCCGTCGACGTGCCGCGGCGTCGGCCGCGACCGGCGTGCGGCGGCGACGTCGCTCACGGAGCGGTCACTGCGGTCGCCGCCGCGTCGCAGGCGTGGTGGACCGCCTTCGCGAGCGCCTGCGATCGTGCGCGCCGGTGCGGGCCCGAAGTTGAGCAGCGTCGCCGTCGTCCATGTCGACGATGCGGCGGTTCTCGCCGGCCGGGGTCTGCGCGACGCCCGGCATCTTCAGCAGCGCCGTCGACGCCGCCGACCGACTCCAGGCCGTCGGTCATGACGAGGATGACGTCGGGTGCCGCCTTGACGAGCGCCTCGCTGGTGAGCGGCCGGAAGCCTTCGAGCCCGAGCGCGCGTGCCCGCGTCGACGGCGCCGATCGCCTCGATCATCGCGTCGCTGCCGGCGCCCTTGCCGCCGATCAGGTAGACGCCGGCGGTGCCGCGCAGGTAGAGGAACGCGACCGTCAGCGGCGTCGGACGTCGGCGGCAGCGTCCGCCTTCGGGCGTCGGCGATCTGGGCCTCGACCCGCTGCGCCAGCTGCTCGCCCGACGTCGGGCACGCCGAGCGCGGCCGCGACCTGGCGGATGTGCGTCGCGATGCCCTCGAGCGTCTGCTCGGTCGTCGATGATCACGACCGGGATGCCCGGCCTCGCGCAGCTGGGTCGAGGACCTCGGGCGGGCCGATGCTCGAGTCGACGAGGACGACGGTCGGGTTCAGCGAGAGGATCGACTCGGCCGAGAGGTCGTGGCCGCTGCGGGTGACGAGCGGGAGGTGCTGCGGCGTCGGCGAGCGTCGTCGAGATGTCGCGACCGACGACGTTGTCGCCGAGGCCGAGGTTGAAGACGATCTCGGCGAGCGAGCCGTAGAGGTTGACGGCGAGGATGCGGCTGGTGTCGGTGACGGTGACGTCGCTGCCGTCGGCCGAGCGCGACGGTGACGGGCAGCACGGGCTTCGGGTCGTCGTGATCGGGTCGATCGGCGTCGCGCGTCGGTAGCGGCGGTGGACGGCCCGCAGCGCGCCGCGGCGTCGTTGCTCGGCGCCGGTGCCGTTCGCCTCCGCGGTCGACGCAGCCGGTGCGGCGACGGCGAGCGCGGCGAGAGGCGACGACGGCGGAGCTGCGATGGCCGCGGGAGCGGCTCGGCGACCGGCGGTGTCATCGCGGGTCTGCGCCGCGTCGCCAGGACCACGACGCCAGCGGCGACCAGGACGACAGCGCCGCCGCCGGCCCCCACGACAAGCGGCGCGCCGTCCCGTCGGCTGCCGGCGAAGGTCACCGGGACGAGGACGTCCTGCGAGCGGTCGGAGGTGCGGGTGTGGTCGGCGCGGGTGACGACGGCGCAGGCGACCGGACGGCAGTCGCCCGTCGGGGAGGTCGGTGCGCCCACGGAGCTCGACGGAGAACGTGCCGCCCTTGCCGTAGGGGACGGTCAGGCCCTTGCCGTACGACGGCGGGTTGGACGAGACCCACCTCGACGTCTCGTGGCGCCGCGGTGTCGGCGCCGCCGCCGCACGGGGTCGGGCGCTCGCCCTTGGCGGGCAGTTTGCAGACCGCGACGTAGACGCCCTTGAACGTGGGGTAGCCGGAGCCGGTGACGGTGATCTTCTGGCCGGTCGCGGCGAGGTCGGAGGTCGGCGTCACGGTGAGCTTCTGGCCTGCGGTGCCGGTTGCGCGTCGGCCGAGTGGCCGTTGCGTCAGCAGCAGGCGTCGCCGCGAGCGCGGTGTCGGAGCGAGAGCCGCAGCGCCGCGGCAGTCGCCAGCTGCTGCGCGCGCCGTTGCTTGGACCGGCTGCGGTGCGCGTGAGCGGTCATCGGGTGAGACTGTTGTCCAGCTCGGCGAGCAGCTGGGTGTTGAGCCGGTAGGCGAGCAGCACCTCGTCGATGACACGACGCTGCTCATCGGCGTCCCAGGGTGCGTCGTCGAGCAGCGTGCGGTAGCCGTCCTTGAATACCTTGAGCTTCTCGATCTCGCCGAAGTTGTAGAAGCTCGCGCCAGCCTCGGCGGTGAGGCCGTAGGTGCGGGACGCGATCCGGCCGATGATCTGGCCGCCCGAGAGGTCCCCGAGGTAGCGCGTGTACTGGTGCGCGACATAACCGCCGGGCCAGGCGAAGCACGCCTCGCGGAGCCGCTCGACGTACTGCCGCGTCGCGTTGTCGACGCTGATCAGGTTCCGCCAGCTGCGGCCCGAGCAGGAAGGCGAGGTCGGCCTCCAGCGCGGGGAGCCGGTGCAGCTCGGGGAACAGGAACGGCTGTGCCACGACATCGTCCGTCAGCCCGGCGGCCGCCTCTTCAAGCACCTCGTAGACGAAGTAGAGCTGAGAAACCATCTCGATGTAGGACTCACGCGGGAGGGTGCCGCCGATGAGGGCCCGCATGTAGGGACCGTGCTCGGCCTTCTCGTGATCGACCCAGGTCGCGGCCCGCAGGCTTGCTGAGAAGCGGAGCTCGGTAGGTACGGCGTGGTCGGCGG
>CAVPEL010000009.1:0-39082 GCA_963703505.1 uncultured Actinomycetota bacterium
GCTGGCCGAAGCCTGCCGCGAGATCGACGGGCGGAGCGCCGCCCGGGTCCGCGGAGAGGGGACGGAGTTCGACTCGCTGCGCGAGTACGTCGCCGGCGACGACGTGCGGTCGATCGACTGGCGGGCGACGGCCCGCGCCACCTGGTCGTGGTGCGCACCTGGCGGCCCGAGCGCGACCGGCGGCTGATCCTGTCGTGCTCGACACCGGGCGGACCTCCGCGGCCCGGGTGGGCGACGCATCCCCCGGCTGGACAGCGCGCTCGACGCCGCGCTGCTGCTGGCCGCGCTGGCATCCCGAGCCGGTGACCGAGTCGAGGCCCTGGCCGGTGACCAGCAGTTGCGCGCCACCGTGTCATCGACGGCCGGCCGCGACATCCTGCCGGCGCTGACGGGCGCGACTGGCCCTGCTGGAGTCGGCCCTGGTGGAGACCGACATGCGGATGCTGGCGTCGGAGGTGCTGCGTCGCTCCCGCCAGCGGTGCCTCCTCGTCCTGTTCACCGCCCTGGACGCGGCGCCGCTCGCCGAGGGGCTGCTCCCGGTGCTGCCGATGCTGACCGCGCGGCACCAGGTCGTGCTCGCCTCGGTGGGCGACCCAGCCCTCACCGAGCTGACCTCGAGCGGGGCGGTGCGGCGCAGGTGTACGACGCCGCGGCGGCCGCGCGGGCCTTGGGCGAAAGGCACCGGATGGCCACGCTGCTGCGACGTCGGGGTGCGTACGTGGTCGACGCACCGCCGGACCGCTTCGCCTCGGCGGTCGCGGACAGCTACCTCGTCCTTCAAGGCCGCCGGGCGGTTGTGACCTAGCCGGCCGTCGGGACGGTCGCCGCCCGCTCCCACGCCTCGACGTCGCCGGTCTCCCCTGCTCGCACCGCCCGTCCCCCGACGACCCACACGTAGACGATGAAGGCCGCCTCGGCCGCGACGCCGATCGCGATCCGGGCCCAGGTGGGCAGCCCGGACGGCGTGACGAACGCCTCGATCACCCCGGTCACCGCGAGCACGACGCCGAGCGCCAGCCCCACGACCATCGCCGACCGCCCCTCGTCGGCGAGCGCATCGGTGCGACGCCTGGGACCGGGATCGATGACGGTCCAGCCGAGCCGCAGCCCCGCACCCGCCGCGACGAAGACGGCGGTCAGCTCGAGCATCCCGTGCGGCAGGATCAGGCCGAAGAACAGGCCGAGCTTGCCGTTCGCGGCCATCAGCCCGCCGCTGACGCCGACGTTCGACCACGTTCTGCCACAGCAGCCAGAGCGTCGGCAGGCCGAGCAGGACGCCGAGGCACAGCGCCCCCGCGGCGAGCCAGGCGTTGTTGGTCCAGACCTGGGCGGCGAACGCCGTGGCGGGATGCGCGGAGTAGTAGTCCTCGAAGTCGTGCTCGACGAGCTGGCGGATCTCCTCGGGCGGCGCGACGCTGGCCTGCACCCGCGGATGGGTGGCGACCCACACGCCGACCGCCACCATCGCCGCGACGGCAGCAGGCGGCCGTGCCCACCGACCAGCGCCAGGTCCGGTACAGGGCCGCCGGCGCCTTGACGGTGAAGAAGCGCGCCACGCTCGCGCCAGGCGGGGGCGTGGGTCCCGGTGACCGCCGCTCGGCCCCGGGCCACCAGCTGGGACAGCGCGCCCCACCAGCGCCGGATCCGGCGAACGGAACCGGATGACCGACAGGTGGGTGGCGGTCCGCTGGTAGAGCTCGACCAGCTCGTCGACCTCGGGCCCGGACAGGCCGCCGCGGCGCCCAGCCCGCTTGATGAGCTCGTCAAGACGCGCCCACGTGGCCTGTGCACCGCTACATAGGCGTCGACGTCCACGAGGCGGCACACTAGCGGTACTCGCGCCCCGAAAGGACCGTTCGTGACCGCTGACATCGTGACCGGCGAAGCGGTCCCGCTCGATCTGCGGCCGCCGGATGGCCCTCGCGCGCTCTCGCCTTCGCCATCGATGCGGTGGTTCAGCTCGTCGCCCTCACCCTGCTGCTGGGCTTGACCGCGTTCGCCCTGTCCAACGCGGACCCGGCGGCCGGCGCCGCCACCATGCTCGTCATCGTCGTGGCGGTCTTGGTCGGCTACCCGGTGGTGCTGGAGACCCTGTGGCGCGGACGCACGCTGGGCAAGGCGGCGCTCGGGCTGCGGGTGGTCCGCGACGACGGCGGGACCATCCGGTTTCGGCATGCCCTCGCGCGGGCGCTGCTCGGTGTGTTCGTCGACCTGTGGGCGACCACCGGGATCATCGCCCTGCTGTCCAGCATCATCTCGGCGCGCGGCAAGCGGATCGGCGACATGGTTGCCGGCACCGTCGTGCTGTCGGAGCGGATCCCGACGCCAGTCGCAGCGGCCCCCGCCATGCCCTACCCGCTGGCCGGCTGGGCCACCACGCTCGACTTGTCCGCACTCACCGATGACGTGGTGCTGGGCGCGCGCCAGCTGCTGAGCCGTTACACCCAGCTCGACCCGGTTGCCCGGGACGGCCTTGAACGCCAGCTCGTCGACGCCGTCGCTGCCCTCGTCACGCCGCTCGCCACCGCCCGGCACGCCGGGCTGGGCCTACCTGTCCGCCGTGCTCGCCGAGCGCACCCGGCGCGAGGAGCTGCGGCTACGCGGGTACTCCCCCGACGGCTACCAGGGCGGGCATCAGCCCGCCCGGTAGCGACGGTGGCGCTGGTAGCGACGGTGGCGCTGGTAGCGGCACCGGGGCCCGGTAGCGGTACCGGGCCCGGTCGGTACTGGGGCCCTAGTAGCGGTACTGGTCCGCCTTGTACGGGCCTTCGACCGGGATGCCGAGGTAGTCGGCCTGCTCGGTGGTCAGCTCGGTGAGCTGGACGCCGAGGGCGTCGAGGTGCAGCCGGGCGACCTTCTCGTCGAGGTGCTTCGGCAGCGTGTAGACGCCGACCGGGTACTCCGACGGCTTGGTGAACAGCTCGATCTGCGCGATGACCTGGTTGGCGAACGAGTTCGACATGACGAAGCTCGGGTGGCCGGTGGCGTTGCCCAGGTTGAGCAGCCGGCCCTCGGACAGCACGATGATCGTGTGGCCGTCGGGGAAGCGCCACTCGTCGACCTGCGGCTTGATGATCTCGCGCACGACGCCCGGCGTCGCGGCCAGGCCGGCCATGTCGATCTCGTTGTCGAAGTGCCCGATGTTGCCGACGATCGCCTGGTGCTTCATCGCGCGCCATGTGCGCGGCGGTGATGCACGTTCATGTTGCCGGTCGCGGTGATGAAGATGTCGGCGGTGCCCACGACGTCCTCGACGGTCGCGACCTGGTAGCCGTCCATCGCGGCCTGCAGCGCGCAGATCGGGTCGATCTCGGTGATGATGACCCGCGCACCCTGGCCGCGCAGCGACTCGGCGCAGCCCTTGCCGACGTCGCCGTAGCCGCAGACCACGGCGACCTTGCCGCCGATGAGGACGTCGGTCGCCCGCTTGATGCCGTCGATCAGGGAGTGGCGGCAGCCGTACTTGTTGTCGAACTTGGACTTGGTCACCGAGTCGTTGACGTTGATCGCCGGGAACAGCAGCGCGCCGGCCTTGTGCATCTCGTACAGCCGGTGCACGCCGGTGGTGGTCTCCTCGGTGACGCCCTTGATCCCGGCGGCGATCTCCGTCCAGCGGCGCGGGTCCTCGGTCAGCGAGCGCTGCAGCGCGGTCAGGATGACCTCGAACTCGTCGGAGTCGGCGGTCGACGGGTCGGGCACCACGCCGGCCTTCTCGAACTCGACACCCTTGTGCACGAACAGCGTCGCGTCACCGCCGTCGTCGAGGATCATGTTCGGGCCGCCGCCGTCGGGCCAGCGCAGGATCTGCTCGGTGCACCACCAGTACTCCTCGAGCGTCTCGCCCTTCCAGGCGAAGACGGGGACGCCAGGCCTCGGCGATCGCGGCGGCGGCGTGGTCCTGGGTGGAGAAGATGTTGCAGCTGGCCCAGCGGACCTGCGCGCCGAGCGCGACGAGGGTCTCGATGAGGACGGCGGTCTGGATGGTCATGTGCAGCGAGCCGGCGATGCGGGCGCCGGCGAGCGGCTGTGCGTCGGCGTGCTCGCGACGGATCGCCATCAGGCCCGGCATCTCGTGCTCGGCGAGGCTGATCTCCTTGCGGCCGAACGCGGCCAGGGAAAGGTCCGCGACCTTGAAGTCGGACGTCATGAAGGCTCCCTAGCGGGTTCGGGCGAGATGGGTGATCGGGGCAAATCTACCAGCGCCTGAGGCCAGTCGACACCTGGGCGCTACACGCTCGCGGCTCAGCGTGGCGGCCATCGTGTCGGCGGCCAGGTCGGGCGGCGGCCTCAGCGCGATCAGAGCGGGCGGCGGTGCGGGCGTGCGGTCGAGGTCGGGTTCGAGGTAGATGACCCGGGCGATCGGCACCGCGGCGCGCACCCGGCACTCGGCCGCGTCGATGCCGCGGGCGACCTGCGGCGGCGGTGTCGTCGTGGCGCACGGCGATCTTCGCCGCGACGAGCAGCTCGTCGGGGCCCAGGTGCAGCGTGCGCAGGTGGATGACCCGCGTCGACGTCGTCGCCGTCCAGCAGCGCGTCGACGATCCGCTGGACCACCTCCGGGGCGGCGCTCTCGCCGATCAGCAGGCTCTTGGTCTCGACCGCCAGCACGATCGCGACGACGCCGAGCAGGACGCCGATCGCCAGCGTGCCGACGCCGTCCCAGACGCCGTCGCCGGTGACCACCGACGCAGTCGACGCCGCCGAACGCGAGCACCAGCCCGATGAGCGCGGCGGTGTCCTCGAGCAGGACCACCGGCAGCTCGGGCGCCTTGGACCGCGCGGACGAACGACACCCACGAGCCGGTGCCCTTGAGCGCGCCGGGACTCGCGTGATCGCCGTCCGGAACGACAACGACTCCAGCACGATCGCGACGGCCAGGACACCGAACGCCCACGCCGGCGCGGTCACCGGGTGCGGGTGCTGGATCTTGTGGATGCCCTCGTACAGCGCGAACAGCGACGCCGACGGTGAACAGCACGATCGACACGACGAAGGCGTAGAAGTAGCGCTCGCGGCCGTAGCCGAACGGGTGCTCGGTGTCGCGGACCCGGCGCGCCTTGCGCCCGCCGAGCGAGCAGCAGCGCCTGGTTGCCGGAGTCGGCGACGGAGTGCACCGCCTCGGCGAGCATCGAGGACGACCCGGTGAAGACGAAGGCGACGAACTTGATGACCGCGATACCCAGGTTGGACGCGAGCGCGGCGATCACCGCCCGCTTGCCACCGTGTTCGCTCACCGCACCCTCCGACGATCATGCAGCTGTGGTTGGCAACACGCCGTGGAGCCCAACCACGACTGCATGATCACCTTTAGGTGCCCAGCGGGCCGCGGCTGGCCTGCACGGTCGCCCGGAAGGCGGTGCCGTGGCCGTCGACCGTGACGTCCCCTCCGCCTGCAGCGACGAACGCCGACGCCCCTTGCGGCAGCTCGAGCTCGTGGTCGCCCTGCCGCAGCCGCACCTCGCCGTCGATGCAGATCAGGATCTGCGGTGACGTCGCCCCCACGACGACCGGGTGCTCACCGGGCTGCTCGATGCGGCTGAGCCGGAATTCGCGCGCGTGGGTGGGGTACACCTGTTCGCCGTTGGGTTCGCTTCGGGCGAGCAGCACCGGGATCGGCGCTGCGGTGAAGTCGAGGATCCGCAGCAGCTCGGGGACGTCGACGTGCTTGGGCGTCAGGCCGCCCCGGAGCACGTTGTCGGAGTTGGCCATGACCTCGATCGCCATGCCGCGCAGGTAGGCGTGCAGGCTGCCGGCGGGCATGAACACGGCCTGCCCGGGCTTGAGCACGAGGTGGTTGAGGAACAGGGCCGACACCACGCCGACGTCGCCGGGGTAAGCCTTGCCGAGGTCCAGCGCCAGCTGGGCGGATTCGGCGAGCTCGCCGCCGCCGGCGACCAGAGCCGAACAACCGTCGAGCACGGCCTCGATCAGGACGCTGCGCCGATCGTCGGGCGCGGTCATCAAGGCGGTGAAGGCCTCCCTGACGCCCTCGGCGTCGGGTCGGGCCCGCAGCGCGGCGATGTAGGGCCCGAGGTCGGCGACCGCGAGAGCATCGAGCAGCCGGACGGTGTCCGTGCACCGGGCGGAACCCGCACAGCGCCTCGAACTCGGTGAGCGCGCAGAGCAGCTCGGGCTTGTGGCTGGCGTCCTTGTAGTTGCGCTCCGGCGCGTCGATCGGGACGCCGCGCTCCTCCTCCTCGGCGTAGCCCTCGCGGGCCTGGCGGGCGGAGGGGTGGGCCTGCAGCGAGAGCGGCTCAGCCGCGGCGAGCACCTTCAGCAGGAACGGCAGCCGGAAGCCGAACTCCTCCGCGACGGCCTTGCCCAGCTCGGCCAGCGGGTCGGCCGCGATCCACTCGTCGAGCGAGCGACGCGACACCGTCGCGGCGTCAGGATCGAGGGCGCGCCCGGGTAGGCGCCGAGCCACAGCTCGGCCTGCGGCCCGCCGGTCGGCTCGACGCCGAGGAGCTCCGGGATCGCGGTGGTAGATCCCCACGCGTAGGGACGGATCGTGTGCTCGAGTCGGTCCATGGCTGCCACTAGGTTAGCGGGCCTCGTCGATCAGCAGCACCGGGATGTCGTCGCGCACCGGGTAGGCCAGGCCGCACGGCCGGTGCAGACCAGCTCGCTCGGCAGCGTCGTCGGCGCGCAGCTCGGCGTGGCAGGCCGGGCAGGCGAGGATCTCGAGCAGGGCGGGGTCGAGGTGCATCGCGGCCTCCGTGCGTGGTGGTCGGTCGATCGGGTACAGGCTGTCAGGCACGGACGATGGCGAGCACCTCGTCGCGCATCGCCGCCATCGTCGGCGCGTCCGCGGCCTCGACGTTGAGGCGCAGCAGCGGCTCGGTGTTCGACGCCCGCAGGTTGAACCACCAGGTCGGGCGCGGTGACGGTCAGCCCGTCGAGCGTCGTCGACGACGACGCCCGGCCGGCCCGTCGAACGCCGCCCGCGACCCGCGCGGTGGCGGCGGCCTGGTCGGCGACCGTGGAGTTGATCTCGCCCGAGGCGACGTAGCGCGAGTACTGCGCCGCGCAGCTGCGACAGCGGTGCCGTCCTGCTCGCCGAGCGCGGCCAGCACGTGCATCGCGGCCAGCATGCCGGAGTCGGCGCGCCAGAAGTCGCGGAAGTAGTAGTGGCGCGGAGTGCTCGCCGCCGAAGATCGCGTCGGTGCTCGGCCATCTCGGCCTTGATGAACGAGTGGCCGACCCGGGTGCGCACCGGCACGCCGCCGTGCTCGCGCGACGATCTCCGGCACCGCCCGCGAGGTGATCAGGTTGTGGATGATCGTGCGCGCCCGGCTCCTTGGCCAGCTCGCGGACGGCGACCAGCGCGGTGATCGGCGGACGGCGAGACCGGCTCGCCGCGCTCGTCGACGACGAAGCAGCGGTCGGCGTCGCCGTCGAAGGCCAGGCCGATGTCGGCGCCGCCTCGACGACCTTCGCCTGCAGGTCGACCAGGTTCGCCGGGTCGATCGGGTTGGCCTCGTGGTTCGGGAAGATGCCGTCGAGCTCGAAGTACATCGGCACGACGTCGAGCGGCAGGCCCGTCGAACACGCTCGGCACGGTGTAGCCGCCCATGCCGTTGCCGGCGTCGACGACGACCTTGAGCGGGCGGATGCCGCAGAGGTCGACGAGGTCGCGCAGGTAGGCGGCGTACTCGGCGAGCAGGTCGCGCTCGGACGACGGTGCCCGTGCGACCGGCGCCGGCGGCGTCGAGGTCGCTCCTCGGCCAGCGCGCGGATCTCGGCGAGCCCGGTGTCCTGCCCGACCGGGGCGGCGCCGGCCCGGCACAGCTTGATGCCGTTGTACTGCGCCGGGTTGTGGCTGGCGGTGAACATCGCGCCGGGCATGTCGAGGCGAGCCGGAGGCGAAGTAGAGCATGTCGGTGGAGCCGAGGCCGGCCTCGACGACGTCGGCGCCCTGGCCGGTGGCGCCGTCGGCGAAGGCCGCGGCGAGCACCGGGCGAGGACTCGCGCATGTCGTGCGCGATGACGATGGGCGCCGTCGCGGGCGCCTCGACGAAGCGGGCGAACGCCGCACCGAGCGTCGCGGGCGACGTCAGCGTCGAGCTCGTCGGGCACGACGCCGCGGATGTCGTACGCCTTGACGATCGTGGACAGGTCAGCCAACGGGAACCCCAGGGTTGAGCGGATGCGTCGACGGCAGCCTACCCAGAGCCGCCCGGCTCCACTCCCGCGCGATCTCAGGCGATCTTGCGGGTCTTGTCCAGGACGGAGGCACAGGGCCAGGGCGGTGCCGTCCTGCATCCAGGTGCGGTGCTCGCAGGCGTGGCAGGAGGCCAGGTGGACCCGCGACCCGTCGGTGAGCGTCATGGCGATGGTGGTGACCCGCTCGCTGCGGCAGCTCCGGCACGTCACGTCTCCCGCGGGCGCCCGGGTGGACGAGCGAAGCCGGGCCGGACAGCGGGGCGGCATCGGGGCGGCGGCGGGTACGAGTGCGACGGACAGCGGTCGGGGTGGCGCTGAGCGGTGCTAGGGGCGTTCTTGGTCACTGTGGCTCCAACAGTTCGAGGGGGAAGTAACTGCCGCGCTCACCCACGTCCGACGTTCGCGACCGGGTGCAGATGGCCTATCGGCGGATACGCCATTCGGACTTGAGAACCAGGCGTGTCGCGACTAATCGCCCAAATCGGACGCGGCGCTGGACGCGGCTGACCGGTGATCACGAGTCACACGGGTCAAGCCCGGTGAATCCGTGATCACCGGCGGGCGCGGGCGCGGCGGAGCGTGGCCGACTAGTCGTCGGCGGGCTGACGCAGCACCCGCAGGTGCCCCCGCCGACCCACGTCACCGGGCCCGGCAGTCCGCGTCGCCGGCGGGCGGGCCGCCTCGCGGACCGCGTCGGCCAACGCCTCGAGGTCGTCCGTCGGTCGGCCCGGCGGGCGTGTCGTCGACCTCGAGCCGGACCACCTCCCAGCCGCGCGGGCCGGTGAGCCGGGCCGAGTGGGCGGCGCACAGGTCGTAGCAGTGCGGCTCGGCGTAGGTGGCGAGCGGACCGACCACCGCGGTGGAGTCGGCGTAGATGTAGGTGAGCGTGGCAACAGCCGGCTGACCGCAGGCAGTCCTGGTACACCGACGAAGAGGGCTCACGTCGGCGAAGAATAGTCGAGCCGGCAGGCCAGCCCCGCACCATCCGGCTCCCCAGGCGGTGCGTGTCGCGGCTACGCTGCGCCTTCGTGGGAACCAACGGGCGATCCGACGACGTCTCGGAGCCGCCGCGCGTGCGCCGCCGCGACCGTCACGGCCGCGGAATGCGTGGGCCGCTGACGCCGAGCGGGCATCCCCGCCTCACGCAGCCGCGCCGAGCAGTTCGACGACCTGGTGCTGGACGCTGCCGACGAGCTGGGCGCCCGCTGGGCCACCGAGCTCGCCCGCGTCGAGTTCTCGGTCGAGGAGGTGCCGCCGTCGGCCCTGCTCGACATCGAGTCCGACGAGCCCGTTCCGCTCGCCGGCCTCGCCCGCGCCACCGCCACGTCGCCCGCCCGCATCGTGCTGTACCGACGCCGCTGGAGTCCCGCGCGATCGACGCCGAGGACCTGGCGGACCTGGTCCGCGAGGTCGTCATCGAAGAGGTCGCCGAGCTGTTGGGCCTGGACCCGGACACGGTCGACCCGGACTAGCGGCGCGGGGCCACTGGGACCACGGGGCCCGAGCCCCGCGGGACCCCTACGGCAGCCCGACCCCCAGGTCGGCGTGCGCCGATCGCACGGTCCGCGAGGTCACGTTCGAGACCAACGGCGTGCTGGTGGCGGCAGTCCACCCGCCCGGCTGCACGTTCTCGACGATGGCGCGCGCCACGTAGACCACGGAGCCGGCGCTCGGGACCACCGCCACCGCCGGGGTGGCTGTCGGTCGGGCGACAGCTTGCCGATGTCCACCACGACCGTCGTGCCGCCGGCCACGTTGACCTGATGGGAGGCGGGCTTCGATGCGCCCTGCGCAAGGACGGTGACGGTGACGGTCGCGTCCGCGTCCGGCGCCGTCACCAGCAGCGTGTTGGCCGAGGTCGCGGCGATCCGGTTGCCCGGCACGAGCGCAGGGGCGCTCAGCGGCGGCACGGCGGCGCTGAAGGCCACGTCGGAGGTACCGCCAGACCCGGGCAGCGTCTGCACCAGCCCGGCGACCACCGGCTCGGTCGAGGTGAGCGAGATCGCCCCTGGCTGACCCTGCAGCAGCGCGGCGTAGTCGACCGTGGTGACCGTGCCGGCCGGCACCGTCACGGTGGTGGGACCACCCTCGTCGGCGGCCGGCGCGGCCGGGTCGGCCGCATTCGGGTCGGCGTTCGGGTCGGCGGCCGCGCCAGCACTCGGGTCGGACTCCGTGCCCGGCACGATCGTCCCGTCCGGTCGGATGATGCTGACGATCACCTCGGCGTCGACATCGCCCGGCGCCGCCAGCACGAGGGTGCGCGGACCGTCACCGGGCAGGGCGCCCGGCAGGACGAGGCTGCGCGCCGGCGCCTGGGTGGCCGGGATCCAGTCGGCGCCCAGCGGCAGCGAGCCGTTCTGCGCGTCGTAGCTCAGGGCGGCACTCACTCGCCCGGACTCGGTGACCACGTGCAGCGCACCGATCGTGATTCCCGGCGCCAGCGTGTCGAGCTGCAGCACGGCCTGCGAGTGCGGCTCGACGCTGACGCCGGACGCACCGCGAACCTCGATCGGCCCGTCCGGGCTCCACAGCTGCACCTGCGCCGTGGCCGGCACGTCGTCGACGTTGGCTCAGCATCAACCGGGCGTGCTGGCCGACACCGGTGGAGAACCCGGCGAACCAGGCCTCGGTCGTGGGGGCTGTGCACGACACGCCGGCCAGGCCGCGGTTCGCACCGCCGGTGAGCCGGGTCAGCTGATCGGCGGCGACGCCCGGGGCGAGCGGCCCCTGCGCGTCGACGCGCCACGGTCCGGCGTCGCCAGTCCCGTCCTGGTAGGTCGCCGTGTCCTGCGCGGTCAGGATCGGCTTGGTCGTGCTTCCCGCGGCCAACCGGCTCACCGTCACCGGCGATGGATCGCCAGCCGGCGTAGCAGCGGCAGCCAGGTCGGGGACGGCGACGGAGGCAGCGTCGAGCCGGGTGCCTCCATCCGGTCCCGGCCCGCCCACGCTCGGACACACCAAGGTGGCGGACTTGACGGCGGTGGTTTGCGACGCGGTGGGCGCTGGCCCACCGACGCGGTCCGGTGCGGTGACCGCGGCGAACGCCGTGCCACCGCCGACCAGGACGGCCACGGACAGGAACGCGAACACAGGCCTGATCATGAGCGCCTCCCCGCCGGCATCGCGAGGATGATCACGGTCAGGAGCGCGGCGCCGCCGAACAGCATCCAGCCCGTGCGCACAGCGGGGTCGCGGCTCACCACGAGCTGGCCGCCCTTCTCGGGCAGCACGAATGCCTGCTGCCCGTGGTAGTCGGTCGCCTCCAACGCCTTGCCGTCCACCGACGCCCGCCAATGGCGGCTCGCGGACTCGGTCAGCACGGCCAGGCGGTAGGAGTGGCTTGCGGACACCTCGACGGGGTGGCCGAGACCGGTGAAGTCGAGCGGTCGCCACACCTCTGGACGGAAGTAGACCATCGAGAGCCTGCCGGCAGGGGCCACGACCTTCCAGGTGGCCGTCGCGGCGGTGCTCCCGACGCGGTTCAGCCCGCCCGCACCGTCGAGCGTCCTGGCCAGCGCGGTCTCGTCGGCACCTGGCACGAGCACGTAGCGCACGCCGAGCCGCGCGAGCGCCTCGGTCGCGGAAGCCCCGTCACCCGCGGCGAGATCGGCGACCGCGGAGTCGAAGCTGGCCACCTGCGCCGGGTCCGGCGCCAGGTCGGCGTCGCCCAGGGTGGGCGCCTCACCGCGCAGCAGCGCGTAGCGGACGGAACCGTTGGCGGTGCGGTGCAGGATCAGCGACCGGGCCGCGACGTCGTCGGTCCGGCCGCCGGCGGTCTGGACGTGCGCCTGGCCGCTGATGAAGGCCGGGAGCACCTCGGCCGAGCCGCGCCCCAGCGGGCCGTCGGCACCGCGGACCACCCAGGTTGCCCCGGCGACCACCGGAGTCAGGGCGGCGAGTGCCGCGATCACCACGACGACGGGCTGGCGCCAGCCGAAGCTCATCGCGGCCAGCCGGTCACGCGCCCCGGCGGTGGCGACCAGCGTGGCCAGCAGCAGGCCGATGCCGATCAGCGCGGTCGCCATCCCTGGCCAACCCGGTTGGCTACCCGAGCCGGTGACCAGGTGACCGGCGAGCCGGCTGATGACGACGCCGGATGCGAGGCCGACGAGCGCCAGCAGCCAGCCGAGCCAGGCGACCTTCTGACGGTAGCCGCGCATGAGGCCGACCAAGCCCGCCAAGACCAGCCCCGCCCCGAACCAGATCGGCGGCAGGCCAGGGCCGCCCGGGTGCAGCAGGAGGACGTCGAGCGCCGAGGCGTACGAGCTCGGAACCTCCGGCAGACCGACTCCGAGCAGGAAGGTCGCCGGATGGTCGACCAGCTGCCACGACCACGGCAGCAGCAAGACGAACGGCACCCCGAGGATCACGAGGGCGCTGCCGGGTGCGCGCCTGCGGCGCCGCACGCCTGCGACCACCCCGAAGGCGATCACCAGCGGCGCGACGAGGAACCACGTCACCGGCTCGAATGCACACACCACGGCGAGGGTGAGCCCGGCGATCCAGGCGGGGCGCAGGCTCTGCAGCTCCTCGCGCCGCAGCATCGTCCCGGCGAGGGCGCGCAGCAGCAGCGGGAGCAGCGCGCAGGCCACCGCTGTGCCCAGCCGGCCACCGGCGATCGCGCCCGTGACCACCGGCAGCAACGCGTACGTCGCCGCCGCCCAGACCCGGAGCAGCGGCGACGGCGTGACGAGCTTGGCGGCGCCGTAGGCGGTCAGGCCAGCCACCGGCACGCTGGCCAGCAGGAGCAGCTCGACGGCCAGCCGTGGCGTTGCCGAACAGGACGGTCGCGACGGCGGCCACGGGCACCAGGTAGGGCGGTGCGGCGGCGGAGCTGCCCATTCCGGTCGGATGCCAGGCCGCGGCGTAGGTGGCCCACAGATCGCTGGCGCCGCGCGGGGCCGGCAGCAGGGCTCCGCCGTACAGGACACCGCCGTGGAACAGCTTGCGCTCCGCCAGCAGCGTGATGGCGACCAGCGCCAGGGTCATCACGACGCCAGGCAGGGTGATCAGCCGGCGCAGGATGCCCGGACCGTCGGAGACGTCCTCGAAGTCCTCGTAGCCCTCATCGGTGCCGTCCGTGCCGGTCGGCGCGTCGAGCAGGCTGCGCGTCGGCGGGCGGTCGGCAAGGCCGTCGTGGGATCGCCCGGCGAGGCGGTCGCGCACGGACTCCACGTAGTGCCGGGCTCGGGTGCCCACGGGCGCCAGCAGGATGCCCACGTGCCGCGCACCGACCGTCGAGGTGCGAGCCCGGGCTCGGCGCCCCTTGACGATGAGGTCCGGCCGCGAGAAGACACGGCCGGCGGCGACGAGGTCGTCCCAGGCATCCTCGGGACGCTTGGCGAGCAGCAGGGCGAGAGCCCGCAGCACGGTCCCCAGCGCCAGTCGAAGCACCGTCACGGGCAGCCAGAAGGCTGAACCGTTGACCAGCAGGGTGTAGAGCGCGGCGGCCCGGTCGACGCGGCGCGCCTTCGGGCGGGTCGCGTCCAGCGGGCGCTGGCGGCTCGCGGCGGCCTCGGCGTGGTGCATGACCGCTCGCGGGCACACCACGACGCGGTGCCCCGCGCGGGCGAGGCGCCAGCCGAAGTCGAGGTCATCGCGGAACAGCGGAAGAGCCGGGTCGAGACCGCCCAGGGCCTCCCAGACGTCGCGGCGCACCAGCATCCCGGCGGTGCTCACCGACAGCACGTCACGCACCCGGTCGTGCTGGCCCTGGTCGACCTCATCGCGCTCAAGACCGGTCTCCCGGCGGCCGCCGTGATCGACGGTGACGCCGGCCTCGAGCAGCACGCTCGGGTCATCCCAACCCCGAAGCTTCGGCCCGAAGACGGCGACCGACGGCATCTGCTCGGCCAGGGCGAGCAGCTCGGCCAGCGCGGTGGGGTCGGGAGCGCTGTCGTCGTGCAGGAGCCAGATCCACTCGACGTCGCCGGTCGGATCGCCGATCGACGGCCGGATCGTCGGTGCTCGTGCCGTCGGACCCCTCGTGCCGCGCTGGCGCCGAGGCGTGCGCGGCGTGCTTGCCGTGCACGGCTGGCTCCAGCGCGGGGGCGGCGGCCAGCGCGCGTGCGACCGCCGCGCCGAAGCCGGTGTTGCGCCGCAGCGTGAGGACGAGATCCGCCCCCACGTTGTGCACGAGGTCAGCGGTGCCGTCCTGGCTGCCGGTGTCCACCACGAGCAGGCGGTCGAAGGCTCGCGTCTGTTGGGCCAGTGCATCGAGGGTCCGCGGTAGCCAGTGGACCCCGTCGTGGGCGACGAGGACGGCGGTCACGGCGGGCCGGGCAAGTGCCGGCGACAAGGGCGCAGAAGTCATACGTTTAAGGCAAACCAGACGACAGGGGGCCGGCCACGAGCCGGCTGGCTTGCCCACCATACGTGATGGCGAGACTGGCGCCCAACGGTCCGCGTCAGGCTTCCGCGGTGCCCCTGAGGGGCTGCGGTCAGCTGACCTTGCGCTTGAGGCGACGCCGCTCGCGCTCGGACAGTCCGCCCCAGATGCCGAACCGTTCGTCGTGCGCCAACGCGTACTCCAGACATTCGGTGCGAACCTCACAGGTGACGCACACGCGCTTCGCCTCGCGGGTCGAACCGCCCTTCTCCGGGAAGAATGCCTCCGGGTCGGTCTGCGCGCACAGCGCGCGATCCGCCCAGTCGACCTCTTCGGTGACGCCGTAGTGCAGCGGATATACCTCGCTCACGGTTCGCCTCCCCGACCCTTCTGTACTGCTTGTCGCCCCGCCTCCAGTCACCTGGAGTAGCCGTCCGATGACAGATTCTCGAACTGCTATGACGAATTACATGTTCGTAGTTACGTGCATGTCAAGCGGATCAGTGATATTCCGCGACCCATCTGGGCGATGGTCCCGTCGCCCGTCCGGGCGCAGGGCACCGTGAGCCAGCTGGACGATCCCTCTGTGGGCCGTTTGGCCGACGCCCCCCGCATGCGCGCCGGGCCCGGGTGGCACGATCGGCGTCATGAACATCGTTGTGCTCGCCGGCGGCATCGGAGGCGCTCGCTTCCTGCGCGGCCTCCTCGATGCCCGCCCAGATGCCAACGTCACCGTGGTGGGCAACACCGGTGACGACATCACCCTGTTCGGCCTGCGCGTCTGCCCCGACCTGGACACCGTCATGTACACCCTCGGCGGCGGCATCTGCGAGGAGCAGGGGTGGGGTCGCGACGACGAGTCGTTCGTCGTGAAGTCCGAGCTGGCGGCCTACGGGGTCGAGCCGCAGTGGTTCGGCCTCGGTGACCGCGACATCGCCACGCACATCGTGCGCACCCAGATGCTCGACGCCGGCTACCCCCTGTCGCAGGTGACTGCCGCGCTGTGCGCCCGCTGGTCGCTGCCGGTGACCCTGCTGCCGATGAGCGACGACCGGGTCGAGACGCACGTCGTGGTCGCCGACGGCGCGGCCCAGCGAGCGGTGCACTTCCAGGAGTACTGGATCAAGATGCGGGCGGCGGTCCCGGCGCTGGCCGTGGCCTTCGTCGGAGCCGAGAACGCCACCCCGGCGCCGGGCGTGCTGGCGGCGATCGAGGCCGCTGACGCCGTGCTGATCGCCCCGTCCAATCCCGTGGTCAGCATCGGCACAATCCTTGCCGTGCGTGGGATCCGGGCGGCCCTGGAGGCCACCAAGGCGCCCGTCGTCGGACTCTCACCCATCGTCGGCGGCGCACCGGTCCGCGGCATGGCGGACCGCATGCTCGCCTGCCTCGACATCGAGACATCCGCCTCGGCCGTCGCCGCACACTATGGCGCCGACCTGCTCGACGGGTGGTTGGTGGACACCGTCGACGCCGCGGCCGTACCCCAGGTGGAGGTCGCCGGGATCGCCTGCCGCTGCCGTGCCGCTCATGATGAGCTCGCCGGGGGCAACCGCGCAGATGGCCCGGGAGGCACTCGCGCTCGCCGAGCAGCTGCCGAAGCTAGCCCCGGTGATCACGAAGATTCACACGGGCTATGACCCGGGTGACGTCTTCGTGATCACCGACGGGCCGCAGCACGGGCGGCGCACCGGGCGTGCGGCAGTGGGCGGTGTCGTGCCTCAGCGGGCTGCTGATGCGGACGCGTCACCACGCGGGCGGCCCGGTTGTCCACAGCGAGCCCGTCGGCGTCTATCGGCTCAGCGCGCGCAGCGGCAGTCTGCACCAGCATGAGCGCCCCCTTGGCGCACAGCCAGAATCGCCCGGCGCTCGACTGGCCGACGCTGACCGATGCGCAGCTCGGGATCCTGTCGCGGCGCCAGGCGCTGGACCACCTGCTCACCGACGAGGACATCAAGGCCCAGCTCCTCGCACGGCGGTGGCAGCGGGTTCATCCCGGGATCTACGCCACATTCACTGGCGAGCTGGCGCTTCGAGGCAAGGGTGTGGGCGGCGGTCCTGTACGCGGGCGCGCGGCGCCATCGCGAGCCACGAGACGGCAGCTCACCTGGTAGCCCTCAGCTCCGATGAGCCGCCGCAAGTCCGTGTCAGCGTGCCGAGCAGCCGTCGAGTCGCCGGTGCCCGTGGCATCCGCATCACCTTGTCCTCCCGCGCCGAAGATGCCCGCCACCCGGTCAGGACGCCGCCGCAGACGCGCATCGAGGAGACGGTGCTGGACCTGGTCGAGGAGTGCGATCGGGCTCGAGGACGTGGTCGGCCTCATCACGAAGGCATGTCAACGCCGACTTACGGCCGCGCCGCTCGTCGCCCGGGCCGCGGCGCGACGGAAGAAGCTTCGATGGCGAGAGCTGGTGACCGACGTGCTTGCCGATGTCGAGGATGGTGTCCAGTCGCCACTGGAGCGGCGCTACCGCTCCGCCGTCGAGCAAGCGCATGGGCTGCCACGCGGGACACTGCAGGCCGTGGCCGTTCATGGGCGGCAACGGCGTTGGCGAGACGTTGGTTACCAGCCGTACGGCACGCTGGTCGAGCCTTGATGGCAAGGCCGCCCATCCCGACGAGGCAGCGCACCGCGACATGGACCGCGACAACGAGTTCGCCGAGTCCGACGAACTGACGCTGCGCTACGGATGGTCGGGACGTCGCGGGTCAACCGTGCCGTGTGGCTGGACAGGTGGCACGGATCCTCGCCCGCCGTGGATGGACGGGAACGCCTCGCCGATGTGGACCCTCCTGCGCGCTCACCTGGCTCTCGGATTCCCGGTGATCACGAAGATTCGCCCGGGCTATGACCCGTGTGAATCTTCGTGATCATCCGAGGTGGAGCGGGCGGCGAGAGGGCGGGCGGGCGTGAAACGGCTCAGGCGTCCGAGGAGAAGCGCAGCGCCCCATCGGCGAGCACGACGTCCGGCCACACCCGAACCCCGGTCAGCAGCTCGTTGCCTGCGCCGATCGAGCACCGGTCCCCCAGGACCGCGCCCACCACGACGGCCCCGGCGCCCACCCGGGCGCCGCGGCCGACCACGGAGTTGACCACCCGAGCGCCGGGCTCCACCACGGCGCCGTCGAAGAGCACCGAGCCGTCCACCACCGCACCGGCACCGACGACGGCGCCCGCCCCGACGCACGTCCCGCCGGTCACCACGGCATCCGCGGCCACCACGGCCCCGTCCAACAGCAGCCGCTCCCCCACCTGGCCGTCCAGCACCGGCGAGGGCGCGCGCCCCAGCACCAGGTCGCACGAGCCGGTGACGAACGCGGCCGGCGTCCCGAGGTCCAGCCAGTAGGCCGTGTCCACGTACCCCATCACCCGCGCCCCGGCGGCGAGCAGCCCCGGGAAGGTCTCCCGCTCCACCGACACCGGCCGCCCGGCCGGGATGGCGTCGATGACGCGAGCGACGGAAGACGTAGCACCCGGCGTTGATCCGGTTGGTGATCGGCTCGGGCATCTTCTCCAGGAAGTCGGTCACCCGCCCGGCCGCGTCGGTGGGCACGCAGCCGAACGCGCGGGCGTCGTCCACCTCGGTGAGGTACAGCGTGACGTCGGCGCCGGTCGAGGCGTGCAGCGCCAGCTGCGTCGGTGAGCGAGTGCCCGGACAGCACGTCGCCGTTGAACACCACTACCGGGTCGTCCGGGCCGCCTCGCAGCGACGACGCGACGTTGCGGATCGCGCCGCCGGTCCCCATCGGCTCCACCTCGGTGACGTACTCGAGCTCGAGCCCGAGCGCCGAGCCGTCCCCGAAGTGCCCCTCGAAGACCTCGGGCTGGTAGGAGGTCGCCAGCACCACGTGCGTGACGCCGGCGGCGCGCGCCTGGGCCAGCTGGTGGGTGAGGAACGGCACCCCGGCCACAGGGAGCATGGGCTTGGGCGAAGAGAGCGTTAACGGCCGTAGGCGGGTACCCTGGCCGCCGACGAGCAGGATCGCGTCGATTGGTCCGACTCCTTCTCCGCATACGTCGCCTGATGGTGATCCTATGCGGCCTCGACCCTGGACGACGCTATGACCGCGAGCGCCGACACTACCCAGAAGTCCCGCCGATCTGCTCGGCACGGGGCTCCGCGCCCGGTCCGCCGCCATTGGTGGCGGGGCGTGCCGATGCTGGTGTGGCTCGCCACCGGCCTCCACGTCGCGGTGCTCCTCGTTTTCACGGTCCTGTACCCGCCGTACGTCGCCCCGGACGAGGTCCAGCACGTCGACCGCGTCGTGCTGGCCCAGCACGGCGATGTGGCGCCCACGCCCGGTCAGCTGATCCTCACCCAGGGCACCGTCCAGGCCTACCAGCTGTACGCGATCACGCCGACCCCTCCGTACACGGCGTCGGAGTTCGTCCCGCGCGCTGAGCGCAAGTCGTTCGCCGAGCTGGGCGGAACCGCGCCGTCGACCCCCGTGCCCTCCAGGTACAACCAGCTGTCCCAGCACCCGCCGGCGTTCTACGTGCTCGGCGCCGCCGTGCTCGATGCCATCCCCGGCTCAGCGCAGCTGCCGTGGGACGTCACGGTCGCCATCTTGCGGCTGCTCGGCGTCGCCCTCCTGGCCCCGTTGCCCCTGCTGTGCTGGGCCGCCGCGCGGCGTTTCGTGAGACCCGCGGTGGCCATCGCCGCGTCGTTCACGCCGCTGACCATCCCGGCGCTCGAGCGCATCGGCGCCACGGTCACCAACGACAACCTGCTCACCCTCACGGTCAGCGTGCTGACCGTGCTGCTGATCGCCGTCAGCTGCGGCGACCTTCGCCGCCGGGTCGCGCTGGGGGTGAGCGCAGCCGTGTTCGTCTCGCTGGTGGACAAGGGGTTCGCCCTCGTCCTGCCCGTGGTGGTCGTCGTGGCCTATCTCGTGGGGTGGCGCAGGTCGGGGAAGGCCTTCCCCTGGGCGTCAGCGGCGCTGGTCGCCAGCGGCGGAGCGCTGGGCGGGTTGTGGTGGCTGCGCAACGTCGTCGTCTACGGCACGGTCCAGCCCAGCGGCCTGACACCGCAGATCTCGAACGCGATCTGGCCACCGCTGCCCGCCGGTGAACACGCTGAGCCTCGTGTCGTACCTGCACGCTGCGGCGTCCAGGCTGAATCTTCAGTACTGGGGCGGGTTCGGGCTGCTCAACCCGCCCGATCTGCCCATCGCGGTGGCTACCGGCGCCACCGTGCTGGCGCTCGTGCTCGTCATCGTCGCGATCGTCGGCGTGCGCACGCACCGGCTGACTCTCGCGGTCGCGGTTGGACCAATCGTTTTGGTGGGCGGGGCGCTCCTGCTCAACGGATGGTCGGCCTACTCCCGCACTGGCCAGCCCGCTGGCCTGCAAGGGCGGTACCTCTACCTGGGCGTGGTGGGCGTGGCGGTGGCCGTCTCCGTCGGGGTGGACCGGTTGCTCGGCGCGCGCCGACGGTGGGACGGCGCCGCACCGCTTGTCGCCTGCCTGCTCGCGCTCTCGATGTTGGCGCTGGGCTTCCGGGCGGTGCTGGAGTACTACTGGTCGGAAGGCACCGGCACGTCGGTGGCAAACCTGCGGGAGATCTGGTCGGCGATCAGCGCCGCCTCGGCCTGGCCGACGGCCGTCACCGCAGTGCCCTTCGTCCTGCTGGGCGTCTTCACGGTGGCGGCCTTGGCGGCCGCGGTCGTGCGGCCGGTGCCCAGCCTGTTGGCCACGCCGATCACCGAGCAGGCGAAGGCCGACGTGTGATGCTGCGCGCCGCACTCACCCTTGAACAGTGCTGGCACGAGGTTCCTGGCGGCACGGCGACCTCCATGCTGTCGACCGTGGCGGCACTGGCCGCGCGGGACGACGTCGAGGTCGTCGGCGTCGCGGCCCGGCACACCCAGGCGCCACCGCCTGAGTTCACCCCGGTGGTCCCGGTCCGCCAGCTGCCGCTACCGCGGGTGGCGCTGTACGAGGCCTGGCACCGGCTGCGCGCGCCCAAGGTGCAACGCGCGACCGGTCCGATCGACGTCGTGCACGCGACGACGTTCGCCATCCCGCCGAAGTCGGCACCCCTGGTCGTCACCATCCACGACCTCGCGTTCCTGCGCGACCCGAGCCACTTCACCCCGCGCGGCGTGCGGTTCTTCCACCGTGGCCTGCAGCTGGCTCTCCGCGACGCCGACGTGGTGCTGGTCCCCTCGCGCACCACCTACGACGAGTGCCGGGACGCCGGGTTCGGCGCCGACCGCCTACGCCTGGTGCCGCACGGCGTGACCGTTCCGGCCGTGGAACCGGCCGACGTCGCGCGCTTTCGTGAGCAGCACGGCATCGAACGGCCGTACGTGCTGTGGTGCGGCACGTTGGAGCCGCGCAAGAACCTGCCGGTGCTGCTCGCCGCGTTCGCCCGGCTGCGCGAGCAGGTCGCCGACCTCGACCTGGTGCTCGTCGGACCGGCCGGATGGGGCGATGTCGAGGTACCGGTGGACGCCGAGGCGCACGTGAAGCCGCTCGGCTTCCTGCCCACCGACGCAGCTGCATGCGGCCTATGCCGGGGCGGCGACGTTCTGCTACCCGTCGCTGCGTGAGGGCTTTGGCCTGCCGGTGCTGGAGGCAATGGCGCACGGCGTGCCGGTGGTGACCTCGGAGGGGACCGCGATGGCGGAGTTCGCCGACGGCGCCGGGCTGCTGGTGGATCCGGCCGACCCGACGGCGCTGGCCAAGGCGTTGGCGACGGCGGTCGGATCGGCCAACGCCGAACTACGCGCCGCCGCGCGGGTGCGGGCCGGGGAGTTCACCTGGGAGCGGGCCGCGGCGCTGACGGTCGAGGCGTATCGCGACGCCGTGGGCTGAGGCTAGAGGTCGAGGTGGACCCGTAGGGCCCGGTCGAGTTCATCGACGAGGCCGGGCGGCAGCGTGCCGCATCGCTCGCCGATGCGTTGGACGGCGACGGACCGGACCTGTTCGGCCTGAGCCTTCGAGTCGCGAGACAGCCCTGTCGCCGATGCCGGGAGCAGTGTCTGGAACGGGTGGATGCGCTCGACGTTCGAGGTGACCGGCACGATAGTGATGACGCCGCGACCCAGCCGGGCGGCTGTCGCATTGGCGGCGTCGTTGCTCACCACCACTGCTGGTCGCGTCTTACTGGCCTCGGATCCGCGCACCGGTTCGAGATCGACCAGATGGATGTCGCCGCGCCGCACTCAGGCCTCGAGACCGTCTGCGCTGACCGCGTCCCACGACTCGGCGTCGGTCGATGCCGCCCAGGATTGCCAGGCATCCTCGTAAGCGTCCGTGAGCTCGCTCGCCCGGAGCAGGCCGACCGCCTTGTGCAGGACGGCGGATCGCGAGTCAAAACCCTTGGTCCGGGCATAGTCGTCGAGGAACGCCACGTCGTCCTCAGGAATGCTCACACTGACCTTCATACAGAGTGATACTACCGCTCGGTACATACCGCGATGGCTACCACTCGCGAGTCCCGTCAGCCGCGCAGCGCCCGCTCGTACGACGCCAGGTGCGCCTGCGCGCTGGCGGCCCAGGTGAAGCCGGCGGCGCGCTCGACCGCGGCGGCCGACAGCGCAGCCCGCCGGTCGGCGTCGGCCAGCAGGGAGCGCAGGGCCACGGCGATCGAGTCGGCATCGACGTCGGTGTAGGCGACCGCGTCCCCGCCGACCTCGGGCAGCGCGAGGCGCCGGGTGGTGAGCACCGGCGCGCCGCAGGCCATCGCCTCCAGCACCGGCAGGCCGAAGCCTTCGCCGAGCGATGGGTAGGCGACGAGCAGGGCGCCGCCGAGCAGCCCCGGCAGGTCCGCCAGCGGCAGGTACCCGGGCCGCAGCACGGTGACCGACGGCGGAAGCGTGGCGAGCAGCGCGTCGAGCGACGTGTCCCACCCGGCGCCGCCGGCCAGCACCAGGGCGGGCGCCTGCGAGGAGTCGCCGCCCGCCACCCGCCACCGCCGCGGCGAACCCCCGGATCAGCGCCGGCAGGTTCTTGCGCGGCTCGAGCGTGCCCAGGAACGCCACGTAGCCCCGCGAGCCCAGCCCGAGCGAGGCGGCGACCCGCGCCCGCTCCGTCGTCGGACGGCACGTGGAACGTCGCCGGGTCGACGCCGTGGTACGCGACGTCGATCCGCGCCGGCCATCCGCGACGCCGGAGCCGGCCACGAAGCCGGCCGCCACCCGCACCAGCTCGTCGCGGGTGGCCATCGACGGCACGATGCAGCGCGCCGCCCGGCGTAGCGCGAGCCGGGTCCAGGATCCGGAAGAACGTGCGCCTTGACCCGCGTGTGCACGCCGGGGTCGGTGAAGAAGGTGGCGTCGTGCAAGGTCACGACGACGGGCCGGCCGGCGGCGAGCGGCAGCGTGTAGTGCGGCGAGTGGACGACGTCGGCGCGGGTGGACCGGACGAGCGCGGCCAGCCCGGTCTGCTCCCAGGCCATCCGAGCCGCCCGCCGCGAGGTGGCCGCGGGCACGGCGACGACCCTCGCACGCGGCGCGAGCCCGGCGAGCATCTCCGCGTCGGCCCCCTGAGCGGCGATGACCAGGTCCGCACCGGCCGCGTCCAGCGCGCCGACGAGCGCATCGACGTAGCGCCCGACCCCGCCGCGGTCAGGCGGTACGGCGCTCGCGTCGAGCAGGACTCTCATTGCTTGTCCAGCTCCGACGCCGAGCGGGTCGGCCGCGCGCCCTCGCGCACCTGGCGCAGCAGCGAGCCCGAGCGCGAAACGGGCGGCCAGCCCGACCGCCAGCACCGCGCGCAGCGGCGCGTACCGCACGCCGGAGTAACGACGCGACAGGTACCGGTAGAGCGAGCGATGGTGCTCGGCGAGCATCCGCTTGGAGGTGAGCCGGGTGGAGTGCCCACCTTCGTGGCCGACGACGGCGGACGGCACGTAGACGTTGAGCCAGCCCGCCTGGCCGAGCCGGTCGCCCAGGTCCATGTCCTCGCCGTACATGAAGTACGACTCGTCGAAACCGCCGACCGCCCGCCACGCGTCGCATCGCGCAGCAGCTGCAGCGAGCCGGACAGCCAGCCGGTCGGACCCTCGACGGGGCCGGTGGCCTCCTGCCGGTAGGCGCGGGTCCACGGGTTCGCCGGCCACCACCAGCCGAGCAGGGCGTGCCCGATCCCCCGGCCCAGCGCCGGCAGCTGGCGGGCCGACGGGTACAGCTCGCCGTCCGGCGTGCGGATCCCCGGGCCGAACGCGCCGCCGGTGGGCCAGCGGGCGGTGGCGTCGATCAACGCGTCGAGCGAGCCGGGGGTGAAGACGATGTCGGGGTTGGCGACGACCAGCCACTCGCCGTCGAAGCCCACGGCACCGGCGTTGGCGGCCCGTCCGTAGCCGAGGTTGCCGCCGGTGCGCAGCAGCGTCACCCCGGGCCGCGACGCGGCGGCCTCCGGCGCGCCGTCGGTGGAGCCGTTGTCCGCGACGACGACCTCGATGTCGCGGGTGGAGGCAGCGGGCAGCGAGTCGAGGAAGGCGGCCAGGGAGTCGCCGGAGAAGTACGTGACGACGACCACGCGCACGTCCGCCACGCTGCAGGCTCCCCTCGACGACGACCCGCCGCCCCTGTGGCGGGAAAGGTCCAAACCGGGCGCCAGCCTACGCGGAGCTGGGCACCGGTCGCGGCACGAGGTTCACCGAAACGGCAGGACTTTGGCGGAGCCGCCGAGAACCTCCCACGTGCCGTCGGAGACCAGCGCAGGCAGCCCTAGTCGGCGGGCGACCGCGAGGCAGGCGGCATCGCCGAGGCTGAGCTGGCCGAGTCGGGGGTCGCGCGCCCTCAGCTCGTCTGATCGGTCGAGCAGATAAGCCATCTCGGCGGCGTCCTGCTCGACAATTGGCGTGACCTCGATGCCGAGCAGCGCCAAGTCCTCGAGCAATTCGTCACGGGTCCGACGATGACCCTTGCGCCGCGCGACGGTGAGCGCCTCGGCGAGGCCGGTCGGAGTCGTGGTGGCGCCGGCCCGGATCACCTTGACGACGACGTCGCAACCGCGTTCACGGAAGAGAACGGCGACGATCGCGGAGGCATCGAGAACAGCGACCGGTTCGGACATCTACAGCCCGAGGGCGTGCAGTGCCGCAGCGGAGCGCGCCGCCGACTCGCCATCATCGTCGGCGGGCTCGCTGCTGAGCCGCTCCCACCGGGCGGCGTCCGCTTCGGTGTGCCACCGTTCGAGGTCGACCACGGCTTCGACGCCGCTGTCAGTGGCGCCCGCCCAGATGCGATCGAGCACCACGTCCATGGTCTCGACGATGAAGCAGCCGGGCGCGACCGAGCGCGCCACCAGCTCCGTGCCGGTGTCGATCGCACATTCGGCCCGCAACGCCGCGGGCAGCACGACCCGGCCCTTGTCCTTGACCTCGAAGTGGAACACCGACATGGTGCCATCATACCTCGGGAGTGGCACGTCCAGCCCGAGGTGGCACGTCTCGGTCGACGTGGCAACACCATGGGCCCGCATGAACGAGCAGGGCCCGGGCGTTTGCCCGGGCCCTACTCGCTTCACCGCTTCTTCAGCTCCAAGCCGAGTGCCTTCGCGATCGCGGTCTGCACCGCCGCGGACAATGCGGCGGTCGAACCGAAGACGCTCGTCGTGACGATGGTGCCCTTGGCGCCGGACAGGTACGTGCTGGTCGGCTTCGGTAGCGACGACGGTTCCGACAACAGCAACGGGCCGCCTGTCCTTGCCAGGAAGGCACCGCCGCTCGTCGCGTCCGGGAACGCCACCCCGCTGGCCACGCCCACGGTGGTCGGTGAGCTGAACAGCGCCGAGGCGAGCAACGCGGCAGTCTCGTAGCGGTCGGCCCCCACGAGCGGGATCGCCAACGGGTACGCAGCCACCGCCGCCCCGCCGACCGCGTACACCTTGCCCGGGTGCGCGGCCAGGTACGCCTTGACCGACGCCGGCAGCGCCGGACCCGCGGTGAGCAGGACCACGCCGCCGACGTGTGCCGCCGCCGGAGCCGCGGCCAGCGCGTCCGGGAAGTTCAGCCCCGTCGCCAGGAACACCGTGCTCGGATTACCGAGCTCGCCCGCAACAGCGACGGCGGTGGCGTAACGGTCGGCACCCGCCAGACGCACCACATGGAAGCCGAGCTTGGTGAGCGAGGTCGCGACAACCTCCGGGATCGACTTGGCGTCGCCGAGCACGTAGACCGTGCCACCCGCTGGCAGCACCCGTTGGATCTCAGCGCGCGTCCCTGCGGTCAGCGAGCCACCGAGGGCGAACAGCATCGGCGCGTTCTTCGCCGCCGCCAGCCCGCTCCCTACCAAAGCGTCCGGGTAGGTGTCCGAACGAACCAGCACCACTGCGCCTGCACTGCCCGCAGCGGGGAAGCCCGATTTCGACACTGCGATTGCGGTCTCGAAACGATCCGGACCGAATAGTCGCACCGGTGCGGACGGGACGGTGCTGCCGCTGCTGGTGCTGGCGGTGGTGACATGAATCGAGCCCGAGGTTCCGGCGAAATCGGTATCACCGGAATAGCTTGCCGTCACCGTGAAGGTGCCTTCACCCATCGTCGCGGTGAACGAGCCAACGCCCTCGACCCATGACACAACGCCGAACACCGCGCCGCTGGGGGTCGACGAGAGCGTCAACGGACCGACGAAGTCGGTGTCGACGTTGCCGTCACTATCCTTCGCCGTCGCCGTGACCGTGAACGGTGTGCCGGGAGTTGCCGATCCCGGTGCGGACACCACCAACTGGGACGCGACATCGCCTACGACGACGGACGCCGAGCCGGATGATGTGGCGTGAGTAGCGTCCCCGCTGTAGATGGCGAGGATCGTGGTGCTCCCGGTGCTGTTGAATGTCACGTCGCAGGTGGCTATACCGCTGCTGTTCAGAGCGACCGAGATGCAGGTGCCCGGGCTGGCGAACGTCACGGTGCCGGTCGAGACAGCCGCACCTCCCGCCGTGACGGTGGCCGTGTAGGTCCGCGAACCGTGCACCGTCACGGTCGACGCGCCGGTCACCGTGGTCGTGGTAGCGATGAAATTAACCTGCACCAGGACGTTGATCTCTGACTCGAAATAGTTGCCACCACCGCTGTAGCTGGCATTGATCGTCGAACTTCCGTCCGTGGCGAAGGTCACGGTGCAACCGGGTGCGGCAGCAGCTGTCAACGACAGGTTCACGCAACCGGCGATTGGCGTGGTGTCGAGGGAGAACGAGACCGTGCCGGATGAGACCGTGCTGCTGTCAGCGGCAGAGACGGTCGCCTTGTACGTACCTGTGCCGCCCACCGTCACGGTTGACGGACCGGCCACACTCGTCTCGGTATCAATGCCGACTACCACGGTGAATGCGGCGCTGGTCGACGGGTCGTAGGTGCCATCACCGCTGTACATGGCGCGTGATCGACGAAATGACCGGGAGTGGGAAAGCTGTCCACAGAACAGCCGTCCACCGCCGCATCAGTCAGTGTCATCGCGCCACAACCCGTGAGCAGACTTCCGTCGAGGATAGAAGGTCGACCGTGCCGCCCGTGAGCGGGCTGCTGTCGTTGGCGACGACGGACGCCTTGAAGGTCCCTGAGTTACCCACCGATCTGGTTGCCTGGCCGGTTACGGTCGTGGTCGTGCCTACCCCGGCCATGGCCGGCACACTCGTGCTCACCAGCCCGACGACCATGGCCCCCACCGCGAGCATGGCGCGGCCGGTAAGCCGCCCGCGCGTTGGCATCGAATTCCCCTTCGACGTACGTCAGCTCTACGCACCACAAACCTCCAGGTTGGTGTGGATGCGCAGCGCCTCCGCGAACCGGACTGACCGAGGTCGTGAAATGCCTACGTCATCCCTCATGACCTGCCCCCAGGATCACGGGTAGGCCATATGAATGGCACTACGTCGAAGGCCACGGTAGACCTCGAGCGAGGGCAACGTGATCATGCGACACGAACGGATTTCGGCGAATGGATCGCGCGAGTGCCTTGGGATTCAGTCAGGACGCATGCCTGGCCCGGCGTGTACGATCAGGCCTCGCGAACGCGGCTCATGACGAAGCCGAGCGCTTGACCGCCCGCACCAGCACCACGCTGCCCTGCTCGTTCGGCGAGCGGCGGTCGTTCCACGCCACCCATGGCGCGAGTGGCGCCGCGGCGTTCCAGCCGACCTTGCCGCCCTTGGCGGACAGCCACATGTACAGGTGCTCGGCGGCCTGGCTGCGGAAGATGTACCGGTGCTCGGCGACGTCGAGCCCCCGCTCGGCCAGCAGCGCGCGCAGCCGGGTGTCGGGGTAGGTGTCGACGACGTGGTAGCGGCGGCGGTGCTCCGCGTCCAGCTCCGGCCACTGCGCGCCGCGGCTCAGCACGTCGGCGGACATGACGAGCTGGCCACCGGGTCGAAGCACCCGCGCCATCTCGTCCAGCGACGCGGCGCCGTCGGGGAAGTGCTCGATCGCGCAGACCGACATGATCGCGTCGAACGTGCCATCGGCGAACGGCAGCCGCAGCGCGTCGCCCTGCACCAGCATGGGCGCGCTGGCGTACCCCCGGCCGCGCACCAGCTTGTGGCCGGCGATGTCCAGGCAGACCGCGGTGGCGCCACGACGGCGCGCCTGGCCCGCCCAGTAGCCGTCGCCTCCCGCCACGTCGAGCACCCGCTTGCCGCGCAGCGGTCCGAGCCAGCGCAGCAACGGCCTGGCCTCGAGCACCCGGCACACATGAACCTGGTGCCCCACGTGGGCAATGGTGTCCGCTATCACGCGGCGACTCTAGTTGATGCCGGATTTCTCGGATGGCGCGAGCGGCACGCGGCGCGCCCGCTTGTGGGCGAGGACGCCGACACCCGCCCAGAACCCGTCGCCCAGAGTGGTCAGCAACCGGGACAGAACGACGACGACGACCACGCTGCCGGCATCGAGCACCGGGGCCAGGGTGAGGCCCAGGATGACCTCACGAACGCCCACACCGGCCGGCACAGGGAGCGCCAGCAGGCCCGCCGACCAGGCGAGCGCCACACCACCGACGCACAGCGGTAGCGCCCGGCCCGGCGGCGCACCGAGGGCGACGGCCAGCACGTAGACCTGCACGCCGACCAGCATCCAACCGATCAGCTGGACGCCGAACGCGAGCCCCAGGGCCCGGAAGGTCAGCGGGCGCTCCAGCGGCGGCCGGCGCAGCACCTGCAGGCCGAAGGTCGCGAGGCGGTGCAGGATCCCGGGGTGCAGCGCGGCGAGCAGCACCGGCAGGGCCAGCAGCACCCACAGGTAGCGCCGTGCGGCGCCTGGCGCGGCGAAGGGCAGCGTCGCGGTGGCCACGACCAGGCCGGTGGCCAGCGACACGCCCATGGCCACCATGCCGATGACGACGGACCGGCGACGCGGCACCCCGTGGTCGCCGCCGAGCTCGGCCTGGGCGAGCAGCGGCCACACCGAGCCCGGCACGTACTTGCCGAGCTGGCTGACGAAGAAGACCCGCATCGACGCGCCCCAGGCGAGCGGCGAGCCGAGGTCGGCGAGCAGGATGCGCCAGGAGATGCCGGCCGCGAGGATGTTCCCCAGGCCGAGCACGAACGCACCGAGCAGGACCGGCCAGGACAGCCGGACGGCGCTGGCGCGGACGTCGGTCCAGCGGTTCGCAATGGCCAGCGAGCCGAAGGCAAGGACCAGGATCACGAAGCCGACGCGCAAGGCCGTGCGCATGCGGGGCGAGAGCTTCATGGACGCGATGGTGAGTCCTCGACCTGCGCGGGGCCCACCAGGTCCACGGCGAGGCCCTCGACGTAGGTGGCCCACGCGGAGTCGGAGTCGGGCGCGCGGACACCGGCCCGCAGCTTGGCGACCATGCCGGGCGAGTAGAGCTGCTGCAGCGCCTCGACGAGGGCGTCGACGGAGCCGGGCGCGACCACCAGCCCGTCCACGCCGTCACGGACGTGTTCCGCGAACGTGCCCACCCGGGTGGCGAGCACGGGTGTGCCGAAGCCGTAGGCCAGGTCGACGTTCTGCGAGGCGGAGCCGGCCCGGTAGGGCAGCACCAGCGCGTCCACGCTGCCGAACAGCGCTGGCAGGTCGTGCGCGTCCACGTACCCGGGTCGCAGCACGACCCGACCCCGCAGGCCCAGCTCGCCGATCAGCTTGGCGACCGGCTTGGTGCCGGTCCAGAAGTCACCGGCCACCACCAGCTCGACGTCGGGTACCCGCGCCAGGGCCCGCAGCAGCGTCTCGAGGCCCTTGTAGGGGCGCACCGTGCCGAAGAACAGCAGTCGCCGGTGGGGCTCGTCGGCCGCCGCGTGAACCTGGCCGGCGCCCGCGGCGTGGGCTGGCCGTCGAGGCCGGCTGACCGCCGCCGTCGAGGTCCAGGGGCGGGTGCGGCGGCAGGTCGAGGGTCCGCGCCGGCGTGGTGACGAGCGTGCGGGCGAGGTCGGCCTGGCCAGCTGAGTGGACGACGAGCGCGTCGGCGCGACCGAGCAGCGCCTTGGTGAGCGCCACATCGCCCGGGTGCCTCTCGTGCGGCATCACGTTGTGGACGATGACCACCAGCCGCGGACGACCCGCGACCCGTGCGCCGCGGCGCCAGCCGCGCAGCCGCCCCGCGAGCACGAAGTAGGCCGGCACCTGCACCGTCGTCGCGTGGATGAGGATCACCGCGTCGTAGCGGCGCAGCGCGGTCCCGGTGCGCCACCACGTGTCAGGCCGCCACCAGGCGAGCCGAGCGGTGACCTTCGGGTAGATGCGAACCTCTGGGCGACCGCCCTGCACCCGCCGCGTGCCGGGGTGCAGCCAAGCCGGGTACTGCGCGGACCAGGTGATGAGGTCCACATCGTGGTCGGCGCCCTGGAGCCGGTGTGCCAGCTCCGTGGCGTGGTGCACGATCCCCCCGGTGTGCGGGTGGGTCGGTCCGACCACCGCGATCCGCACGCCGGTCAGTCCTCGCGGGAGCGGACGATGAGGTCGGCCAGCAGCGCCGACCGCGCCGATGAGCAGACCGGTGACGAACAGCAGCACCGTGTTGGTGGTCATGTGGAAGTGGTAGCGCGACCAGGTCGAAGATGCCCTTGACGATGCCGATGCCGAGCAGCCACAGCGCGAGCGGCATGAGGACCTTGAGCGGGTTGAAGTACATGACCATCCGCAGCACCTGCAGGATGTAGCGGTAGGCGTCCTTGAACGGGTGGAACTTCGACATGCCCGGCCCGCTTCGCGTAGTCGATCGGCACGTAGTCGACGCCGTGCTGGTTGGACAGGAACGACAGCGTGATCGTGGTGACGCAGGAGAACCCGGGCGGCAGCAGCCGCAGGTAGGGCAGCGAGACGCTCGCGCCGGAACGCCCGCAGCCCGGAGTTGAGGTCGGGGATCTTGGTCCCGGCCAGCGACTCGGCGATCTTGCGGATGACCCACTTCGCCGGCACCCGCAGGAGCTTGTGGGTGCCCTGCTCGGTGGTGCGCGCGCCGACGACCTGGTCGACGTCGGGGTGGTCGTCCAGGTAGCGGACGAGCTCGGGGATGCGCTCGTTCGGGTAGGTCATGTCGGCGTCGGTCCAGACCACGATCTGGCCGCGGGCGTCCTGGGTGCCGATCCGGCGGGCGGTGCCCGAGCCGCCGTTGCGGCGGAACGGCATCGACCCGCAGGTGCGGGTACCGCGTCGGCGCTCCGCAGCACGGCGAGGGTGTCGTCGGTGGACTTGTCGTCGATGGCGAGCAGCTCGTAGGTGTAGCCGCTGGCGTCCATCGCGCTGCGTGATGCGCTCGATCTCGTCGAGCACGTGGTCCTGCTCGTTGTAGCAGGGCAGCACGATCGTCACGTACGGGTCGGGCACTTCCACGACAGAGGTCCTCCACAAGCAGGGTCGATGGATCCAGAGCTGGAGCGCAAGTGGAGCCTCGTGGAGCCTACCCGTTGCCGTGTTCGCCGGTCTCGATCACAGGCCGTTCACAGCGAACACAGTCGCCATTGGCTATCGGTTGGCCCGCCGAAATCGGGCCCATGAGGCCGTGACAAAAGTGTCGGGCCGGGGCGTGAGCCCCGGCCCGACACTTCAGTGCTGTGGTGCAGTTGTGCAGTGGAACTAGCCGAGCGATGCGATCGCCGAGTTGACGACGGCGTTGCTGACCGACGCGCTCAGACCCAGCACGGCGACGCCAGGTACACGCCGCTGCCAGCGCCGCCGAAGTACGACGGGATGCCCGCGCCCAGCACGGTCGGGCTACCGGTCAGCAGGATCGGGACGCTCCAGTCGTACCGCCAGCGGGGCCGCGGCCAGCGCGTCCGGGAAGTTCGACCCGTTCGCGATGAACGCACCATCGTCGTCGAAGCTGTCCGTGCCCTTGAGCGCCGCGTACGCGGTGGTCTTCGGGAACGCGTCGGTCGACGTGCCGGTCACGCCCCACTTGGCGATCAGCGCCGAGGTCAGGGTCCGGTCGGCGCCCGCGATGCGGTAGGCGACCGTGATGCCCAGGTCCTTGATCTGCTGCTCGACGTTGGCCGACACCGAGTTGGTGTCACCGAGGATGATGACCTTGGTGACGTCGTTGTCGATCAGCGAGGAGCGCGAGCCCGGGGCCAGTGCGGCACCCGGGGTCAGCACGAGCGAGTAACCCATGTCCATGACGATCGGGCCGACCGACAGTGCGTCCCAGGCCTTCTCACCCGTGGTGACGATCGCCGTGTGCTGGTTCGGGATACCGGCAGTCGAGGTTGACCGCTGCGTTGGTCTCGTAGCGGTCCGCGCCGGCGTAGCGGGTGACGGCGATGTTCGTGCCGCCGACCTTGATCGCGGCGATCTGGTCCTCGATGGCCTTGCTGACCGACGCGTAGCCGCCGATGATCGCGACGTTGGTCACGTCGCGGTTGAGGATCGCGTTCTTGGTGCTGAGCGGGAGGGTGTTCGGGTCAGTCAGCAGGATGCCGGTGCCCATCGTGACGCGCCAGGACGCTCGCCGACAGGGCGTCGGGGAAGTTGGCCCCGCTCGCCAGCACGGCGCCGTGGTTGCCGCCGAAGCCCCCGTCGGTCGAACAGGCGCGCTGCGGTCGCGTAGCGGTCCGAGCCCGCGAAGCGGTCGACCGTCGGCCGCAACCACGACGGTCTGCGTGGTGCCGATGGTGGTGCCGCGCTGTAGGTCGCGGTGACGCCGGTCTTGCCGTAGCCGACACCGTCGATGACCGCACCGGTCAGCTTGAAGGTGTTGGCGGCCGTGCCGGTCGGCCAGGTACCCGCCGGGGTGGCCGTCAGGATCTCGTCGTCAGCGCCGCTGATCGCGAACGTCCAGGTGAGACCTGCCGGGCCCGCCATCGCTGGCTTGGCGTCGGCGTTCCAGGTCGCGCCGTTGTCGAGCGTGTAGACGATCGCGCGTGGTGATGTGCTTCTCGTTCACGTCGGACGCCGTGAGGTTGCCGAGCGCGACCACCGTCGTCACCGTACGGCGCGGTGGCGACCGAGGACGACCGCGAACTTGGTGTTCGCGACGGTGCCGATCGCGACCGTGCCGGCGATGGTGAGCGGTGCCCGAGGACGCAGCGACGACTGCGTTGACCGCGGCGCCGGCGGTGCCGTAGGTGCTACCGACGTTGAGCTTGATCCCGGTGACCGAGAACTTGAACGTGTCGGTGCTCGACACCCGTCGCGTTCACGCCGAGCTTGATGGTGATGCTGTCCTTGATGCCCAGCGCGGCGCAGGCCGGCGTGGCGCTGTCGTTCACCGTGACGGTGACGGTCGGCTTGGTGTCCGTGTCGTCTGCCCGCGTCCGTGTCGGCCGCGTTGCGCGCGTCACCGACGGTGACGGTCGGGGTGCCGTTGAGCGTCGACGTTGCCGGTGTTGGTGCGTGCAGGCACCGTTCGTTACCGAACGTGACCGTGATCGTGTCAGCCGCGTTGAAGACGTTCTTGACAACGGAGGTCGACCGAGCCGGTGGCCTGGCCGTTGCTGCCCTGGTACAGGGTGGTCGCCGAGTCGGCGCCGATGCTCGCGGCGACGCCGCCGAGCGGCGGCGGACGCGGAGCCCGCGGTTACCAGGCTTGCGCCTACGAGCGCGAGGGATGCGATGCCCGCGACCCCGGCCCGGCGCAACCTTGTGGTTGCTCTTGTCACTCTTGCCTCCATTAAGGCGATTAGAGATGGCAGAAGGCGTTCAACCCGGGTTCCGAGCCCCGCGCATGCCCCACCAGATCAGTACGACTGATCGTGAGGACCTTACACGGGATCGAGAGACCCTTGCCACACGGTTGACTCCATTGCGGCGTGTCGCCAGGTCGAGAATCTCGACAATATGGACATCCGGACCGACAACGAGACAATTCTCGTCGGACCCGCTCCTGCGCTATCTCCTGGAACGCCCAGCACGCCCGAGGACGCGCACCCACGCCGTCGCCATCTGCTCGGATCCGTACCGGCTCCGGGCCTCGACCTGGAAGCGCGCGCCCAGCGCGATCAGGTCTGCCAGTGCCACCGGGTCTGCCGACGTCGGCTCGTCCTGGGCTTGACCGGTGTCGCCCTCGAGCAGCTCGGTAAGCGCCGCCACCCACTCGTCGGCATCGCCCGGCGCGCACAGCAGCCCGGTCTCGCCGTCGATGACCGCGTCGGTGATGCCTTCAAGTCGAGAGGCCAGGACGGGGGTCCCGCGCAGGGCCGCCTCGATCACCACCAGGCCGAAGCCCTCCATGTCCCCCGGCACCGGCACGTTCGGCTGGACGAAGAGGTCGACTCCTCGGAGCAGCGTCTCGCGGGTGGCGTCGTCGACGTGGCCGAGCAGGCGGACCCGGTCGGTCACCCCAGCGCAGCGGGCCGCCTCGGCGACCTCGTCGCTGTCCGGCCCCTCCCCGGCGACGACGTAGACGACCTGCTTGGGCAGGCGCGGCAGGACCTCGGTGATGAACCACCGTGCGCCCTTACGACGCACCACCCGGCCGAGGGTCAGCAGGTAGACGGCGTCATCGGGAGCCGGCACCAGGGCGGTCAGCTGACGACGAGCCGCCGCGCGGTCGTGGCCGGTCACGTCGGCGGCGGTGACCCCTGGCCGCACGGTGACGGTTCGGTCCGCTGGCAGGCCGAGGTCAGCGACGACGTTCGCGGTTGCCTCACTGTTCGCGACGAGCAGATCGGCACGTCCGAGGGCGCGACGCACCAGGCCGCGGTAGCCCGGGACCGTCCAGATCAGGTCCAGGCCGTGCACCACGACGACGGTGGGAACGCGAGTCAGGGCGAGCAGCGGTCGGAGGAGGAGGTACATGAGCGCGTCGCCGACCACCACGACGTCCACTCTGCGACTGCCTCGGCGCAGCAGCGCACGGGCAGTCCGCGTGGTGGCGACCAGCAGCCACCACGGCAGGTGCTGGTTGCCCCGGCCGGACGCGACGAGCTGCGCCTTCGGAACCCGGCTGGACAGCGCGGACCACACCTGCGCCGACAAGGTCTCCATCCCGCCCGTCGACGGCGGGAACTTGCGGGTGACGAACAGGCAGGAACCCACCGTGACCGGCTCAACCGCCTGGTCAACCACTGCGCTCGCTTCGGGGTCCGTGTCGATCACCGTTCGCTATCGGCTCGCGGCCGCGACCAGCGCGGCCCTGAGGGTGGAATCGGCCACCGAGAGCGGGCTCCCGGCCACGACAAGGCGCTCGATGGGACCGAGCGTGGCGGACGAGGTGCCGAAGGGCGTGACGGGGTGCGCCCCACGGCCTGCGTTGGCCAGGTGAGTGGCGGTCGCCGCGCCCAGGGTCGCCGGGTCGCCGGTCAGCAGCAGCGGCGACCGCTGGCTCCCCGCGACCGGGCCCATCACCAGCGCGTCGGGGAAGCTGTCGCCCCTGGTGAGCACCGCGGAGCTCGGGCTGAAGCCCAGACCGATCGACCGACCAGTGCCCACCTCGGTCGCCGGCGATCTCGAAGTTGGCGATAGCGACCGCCGTCGCCATCCGGTCGGGCCCGGCGAGCCGCACCACCCGGACTCCCATGGCGCGCGACCGCGTCCTCGGCCTGCTGTGACACCGACGGGAGCCCGCCCACGATGATCACCTGCTGGATCCCCAGGTAGGCGATGGCGCCGGCCGCGTCGGCACCGAGGCGGGCCGGCGGCGTCAGCAGCAGCGGGAACTTGTTCGCGTAGACCATCGGGCCGGCGGCCAGGCCGTCGGGGAAGTTCTCGCCGCTGGCCAGCACAGCGGTGCGCAGTGCCGCGCCGGTGGCGTCCACGCCGATCGCCGCCGAGCCGATCGCGTCCCGACCGAAGTAGCCCGGCGACCTCGGCCGCCGTTGCGTAGCGGTTCGCGCCGGCCGGGACGTTGACGACCTTGATGCCGTCGCCGACCGGGGTGAGGATCGGGTCGCAGAGATACGAGGCCGTGCGGGCGATCTCATCCCGGACCTTCTGGCTGACGGAGGCGGCAGCGCCCACCACATAGACCTTGTAGATCCCGGACACCCGAAGCTGGTCGAGCGTCGCCTTCGGCAGCGTGTTCGGGTCGGTGAGCAGCACGCCGGTGTGCAGCTGGCCCGCCAGGTAGCTGGCCGTCATCGCGTCCGCGAAGCTGTCGCCTCGGGCGAGGACCGCCACATTGTTGTTGTTGTTGCACCCGCCGACCGTCTCGGCGTAGGCCATCGCGGCCGTGGCGTAGCGGTCGACGCCGCCGAGGCGCTTCGTCGCCATCGCCACCCCGATCACCCGGCCGGCGTCGTAGGTGGTCGTCACCGACGTCGGCTGACCCTCGGTGTCGGTCGTGGTGGTCCCGGTGACGGAGACGGTGACCGCACCCGGCTGGCTGGCCACGACGCACATCCCGGAGAGCGTGTAGGTGGCGGGAGCGGCATGCGAGGTGCTTGCCAACTTCACGTTCACCACGGTGTCGCTGGCGAACGTCACCCAGGCGACCTCGGCCTGTCCGCCGGTCGCCGTCATCTCTGGCAGCTCGGACCTGTCCCAGGTGGTCGCCAGCCGACGTCAGGGTGAAGGTGAGGTCGAGATCGGCGATCGCGTCAGGCGTCGACTCCTTGATGGTCAGCGGGCTCACTGGCTGCGCACCATCACCGATCACCACCGGCGAGGGCGGAACGTTCGCCGTGATCGTGTAGCCGGTCACCGCCGCCCGAGCATGGCGCTCTCCGGTAGCAAGGACGGCGCTGCTCAAGGTGATCACTGCGGCGCATCCGATAGCGAGGCTCCGACGGATCGGCACCTGGCCGACTGCCCGCATCCCGGCACCCCTCGTCGCTGTCGTCTCCGCCGCCCACGCCAGGGCGCTCAGCGAAGGCTACCCGCCGGTCCGACGGGCGACCACCGCGACAGACCGCTTGTGAGCAGGGTTAGTGGTCGAAACGTCCACCGGCCTCGGGAGCGTCGGCGGTAGTCGTGTCCGCGCGGGCGTCAGCCTTCGCCGACCGCCTGCGCGTAGGACTTCAGGTGGTCCTGCGCGCTGTGCTCCCAGGTGAACTCCCGGGACCGCATCTGCGCCGCCGCACCGAGGTAGGCGCGCCGCGGCTCGTCCGCCAGCAGCTCCGCCAGCGCGGTCGCGATCGAGTCCGGGTCGGTGCCGGCGTAGGCAACCGCGTCCCCGCCGACCTCGGGCAGCGACGAGGTGGACGTCGTCAGCACCGCGGCTCCGCACGCCATCGCCTCGAGCACCGGCAGGCCGAACCCCTCACCGAACGTCGGGTAGGCGACGACAACCGCACCACCGAGGAAGCCCGCGAGGTCCCCCGCCCGCAGGTAGCCGGGACGGATCACCTGCAGGTGGGCCGGCACCTCGCCGATCGCCGTGTCGACCTCGTCGTCCCAGCCGCTCGCCCCCGCGATCACCAGCGCGGGCGGGCTGGGCAGGTCGGCGACCGCCGCCGCCCATCCGCGCACCAGGCTCGCCGCGTTACGCCGAGGCTCGGTCTCCCCCAGAAAGGCGACGTAGGGCTGACCGTGCAGGCCCAGGCGCTCGGACACCTTGCGCGACTCGTCCTCGCTCGGCGGGTGGAAGAACGTGCCATCCACGCCGTGGTGGACGACGTCGACCTTCTCCGGGTTCGCGTCGAGCAGGCGCACCAGCTCGTCGCGGGTCGCCTGGGACGGCACGATGACCCGGGAGGCCCGGTGGACGGCGGTCTTGGTCGCCGACCTGATGAACGTGCCCCGCACGTTGGAGTAGTGCGACGGGCTGGTGAACACCGTCGCGTCGTGCACGGTGACGACGACAGGCCGCCCGGCCCGCAACGGCATCGTGTAGTACGGGGAGTGGATCACCGCAGCCCCGACATGCTGGGCCACCAGGGGTAGGCCGGTCTGCTCCCAGGCCAGCCGCGTGGGGCGGTGGGCTATCGCCGTGGGGCCCGGAACGACCTGAGACTCGGGCGCCATCCGGCCATACCGTTCGGCGTCAGCACGCTGGCAGACGATGGCGACGTCGGCGCCCATCGCCCCGAACGCACCGAGCAAGCCATCGACGTACCGACCAACACCACCACGATCCGCTGGCACGGTGGTGGCGTCGACAAGAACCCGGGGCGCCACGCTGCGCACTCCTTCTGGTGTCTCAACCCGCTCGACTACTCAGTGTTAGGTATTGCCTTCGTACCTGATTCGTACCGACTTCGTACCTGACTTCGTACCGTTCACGTGCCTTCGCACGTAAGCGGCCCCTCGCCCGACCTGAGGCGCGCCGACCGCTCACCCAGCAGCGTACGCCGTTCAGCCGCCCCGTTACCGTGATCGCGTGCATACCTCTTCCGATGCGCGTGTCACGATCATCGTGGTCGCCTGGAACGGCGTGACACTGCTGCCGGACTGCCTCGACGCGGTGCTGGCTCAGGTGGCCCCGTTCGGGGCGCGGGTCATGGTCGTCGACAACGCATCGACCGACGGAACGGCCGAGCTGGTCGCGTCCCGCTGGCCGTCGGTGGACCTGGTTCGCAGCCCGGTGAACCTCGGATTCGCCGGCGGCGCCGCGCTGGGGCTGGACCGGGTGACGACTCCGTTCGCGGTGCTGCTCAACCAGGACGCGCGGCCGGCGGCCGGCTGGCTGGTCGCGTTGCTCGAGCCGCTGGCGGATGCGGCGGTGGCCGCCGTCACGTCCAAGGTCCTGTTCTCCGACGGTGGCTTGGTGAACAACACCGGGGTCGTCGTGCGAGCCGACGGCTACGGCTACGACCGGGGCTTCGAGGCGGCGGACGACGGGGCCTTCGACGCTCCGTGCGACGTCTTCGCCTTCTCCGGTACCGCGTGCGCGCTGCGGATGGATGCCGTGCGTGCGGTCGGTGGGATGGACGCCTCCTTCTTCCTCTATTACGAGGACACCGACCTGTCCTGGCGGCTGCGGCTGGCGGGGTGGCGGATTCGGTACGCGCCGCGAGGCGGTCGTCAGCCACCTGCATGGCGCTTCGACCTCGGTCGGCTCTGCGCTGTTCGCGTTCCACAACGAACGGAACCGACTGCTGATGCTGGCGAAGAACGCGCCGCTGGGGCTGTTCGCGGTGCAGGTTCTGCGGTTCATCGCGACGACTGTGTTGCTGCCCGTGCGGCGGCTGCGCGGGGTCGAGGTGCCAGCTGGGCCGCAGTTCACGGTGCGGCTGCGGGTGCGGGTGCTTGGGTCGCTGGTGCGGTTGCTGCCTTCCACGTTGGCTGCGCGCCGCCGGATGCGGCCGCTGCGTGCGGGTGCCTCGGCGCGTGGTGGTGCGCGAGCTCGAAGGGGCTTGACGGGTT
>CAVPEL010000010.1:0-286122 GCA_963703505.1 uncultured Actinomycetota bacterium
TGGGGGTCCGTCGGTCATGGGGTGGATTGTCTCATTTCCTGGGGTGGTGCTGGTTCGGCGGCGGGGTGTTTTTGGGTGCGGACATGCGTCGAGGGCCACCCGCATGCGGGTGGCCCTCGACTAAAGAATGTCCGGCGGCGTCCTACTCTCCCACGAGGCCTCCCTCGCAGTACCATCGGCGCAGAGGGGCTTAGCTTCCGGGTTCGGAATGGAACCGGGCGTTTCCCCCTCGCTATGGCCGCCGAAACTCTATGGAGATGTCAATCGGGTTCCCGACCGTATCTCGGGAACCGCACAGTGGACGCGTAGCTTCTTTGTAGTCAAGCCCTCGGCCTATTAGTACCGGTCAGCTCCGTGCGTTGCCGCACTTCCACTTCCGGCCTATCAACCCTGTCGTCTAGCAGGGGGCCTTACCAGGTTGACCCTGTGGGAGACCTCATCTTGAAGCAAGCTTCCCGCTTAGATGCTTTCAGCGGTTATCTTTGCCGAACGTAGCCAACCAGCCGTGCACTTGGCAGTACAACTGGCACACCAGAGGTTCGTCCATCCCGGTCCTCTCGTACTAGGGATAGCTCTTCTCAAGTCTCCTGCGCGCGCGGCGGATAGGGACCGAACTGTCTCACGACGTTCTAAACCCAGCTCGCGTACCGCTTTAATGGGCGAACAGCCCAACCCTTGGGACCTACTCCAGCCCCAGGATGCGACGAGCCGACATCGAGGTGCCAAACCATGCCGTCGATATGGACTCTTGGGCAAGATCAGCCTGTTATCCCCGGGGTACCTTTTATCCGTTGAGCGACAGCGCTTCCACAAGCCACTGCCGGATCACTAGTCCCTGCTTTCGCACCTGCTCGACATGTCTGTCTCACAGTCAAGCTCCCTTGTGCACTTGCACTCGACACCTGATTGCCAACCAGGCTGAGGGAACCTTTGGGCGCCTCCGTTACATTTTGGGAGGCAACCGCCCCAGTTAAACTACCCACCAGACACTGTCCCTGATCCGGATCACGGACCGAGGTTAGATAGCCAGTACGACCAGAGTGGTATTTCAACGTTGACTCCACGGACACTGGCGTGCCCGCTTCACAGTCTCCCACCTATCCTACACAAGTCGAACCAACCACCAATATCAAGCTATAGTGAAGGTCCCGGGGTCTTTCCGTCCTGCCGCGCGTAACGAGCATCTTTACTCGTAGTGCAATTTCGCCGAGCCTATGGTTGAGACAGTCGAGAAGTCGTTACGCCATTCGTGCAGGTCGGAACTTACCCGACAAGGAATTTCGCTACCTTAGGATGGTTATAGTTACCACCGCCGTTTACTGGCGCTTAAGTTCTGAGCTTCGCCCCGAAGAGCTAACCCGTCCCCTTAACGTTCCAGCACCGGGCAGGCGTCAGTCCGTATACATCGTCTTGCGACTTCGCACGGACCTGTGTTTTTAGTAAACAGTCGCTTCTCGCTGGTCTCTGCGACCGCGACAGCGCTTCGGGAGCAAGTCCCTACACGCACCACGGCCCCCCTTCTCCCGAAGTTACGGGGGCATTTTGCCGAGTTCCTTAACCATGGTTCGCTCGATCGCCTTAGTATTCTCTACCTGACCACCTGAGTCGGTTTGGGGTACGGGCCGCCAGTAATGCTAGCTAGAGACTTTTCTCGGCAGCATAGGATCATCCACTTCGCCTTAATCGGCTCGGCATCGGGTCTCAGGCTATGTGAGATGCGGATTTGCCTACATCTCGCCCTACATCCTTACCCCGGGTCAACCAACGCCCGGGTTGGACTACCTTCCTGCGTCATCCCATCGCTTGCCTACTACCAGTTCGGGTCACGCGCTCCACACGGCTCCCCCGAAGGGTCACCGGCTTCAGGCGCTTAGCATTACCGGGTTCAGCATGGGCGCATTACAGCGGGTACGGGAATATCAACCCGTTGTCCATCGACTACGCCTGTCGGCCTCGCCTTAGGTCCCGACTTACCCTGGGCGGATTAGCCTGGCCCAGGAACCCTTGGTCATCCGGCGGACGGGTTTCTCACCCGTCATTCGCTACTCATGCCTGCATTCTCACTCGTGTGGCGTCCACGACTGGGTCACCCCGCCGCTTCGCTCGCCACACGACGCTCCCCTACCCATCCACGCGTCTGGACCCACAAGGGGCCGAACTATTGCGTGAATGCCACGGCTTCGGCGGTATACTTGAGCCCCGCTACATTGTCGGCGCGGAATCACTTGACCAGTGAGCTATTACGCACTCTTTAAAGGGTGGCTGCTTCTAAGCCAACCTCCTGGTTGTCTGTGCGACTCCACATCCTTTCCCACTTAGCATACGCTTAGGGGCCTTAGCCGGTGGTCTGGGCTGTTTCCCTCTCGACTACGAACCTTATCGCCCGCAGTCTCACTGCCACGCTCTCACTTACCGGCATTCGGAGTTTGGTTGACTTCAGTAAGCTTGTAGGCCCCCTAGGCCATCCAGTGCTCTACCTCCGGTAAGAAACACGTGACGCTGCACCTAAATGCATTTCGGGGAGAACCAGCTATCACGGAGTTTGATTGGCCTTTCACCCCTACCCACAGGTCATCCCCCAGGTTTTCAACCCTGGTGGGTTCGGTCCTCCACGCGGTCTTACCCGCGCTTCAACCTGCCCATGGGTAGATCACTCCGCTTCGGGTCTTGGGCATGCGACTCAATCGCCCTATTCGGACTCGCTTTCGCTACGGCTTCCCCTCACGGGTTAACCTCGCCACACACCGCAAACTCGCAGGCTCATTCTTCAAAAGGCACGCAGTTACGGCCGCCGGGTAAACCCGACGACGACGCTTCCACGGCTTGTAGGCACACGGTTTCAGGTACTATTTCACTCCCCTCCCGGGGTACTTTTCACCTTTCCCTCACGGTACTTGTCCGCTATCGGTCACCAGGGAGTATTTAGGCTTAGGGGGTGGTCCCCCCAGATTCACACGGGATTTCACGGGCCCCGTGCTACTTGGGAACACACTCGGGAGTCACTGATATTTCGCCTACGGGGGCTTTACCCTCTATGCCGGCCCTTTCGCATGGCCTTCGACTATACCAATGATTTTTTACTCCCTGCTGGATCGGCAGATCCAACTGAATGGTCCCACGACCCCGACTACGCAACGCCTGCCGGCTATCACGCGTAATCGGTTTAGCCTGATCCGCTTTCGCTCGCCACTACTAACGGAATCGCGGTTGCTTTCTCTTCCTGTGGGTAATGAGATGTTTCACTTCCCCACGTTCCCTCCACATACCCTATTTTATTCAGGTATGGGTGACAGGACATGACTCCTGCCGGGTTTCCCCATTCGGAAATCCTCGGATCACAGCTCGGTTGACAGCTCCCCGAGGCTTATCGCAGCCTCCTACGTCCTTCTTCGGCTCCTGGTGCCAAGGCATCCACCGTGCGCCCTTACTAACTTGACTACAAAGATGCTCGCGTCCACTGTGCAGTTCTCAAGGTACGGGCGAAGTTCCGATCCTGACCCGCCGCGTGCCCCCACCGCTGTCGAAACAGCGTGGAGGTCGTCCGGCGAGGACCGGTCCCGCGAGGAATGACGCGCAAGGCGCCCGATCCCTCAGGACCCAACAGCGTGCCTGGGCCTTTGCCCTTCCCCGATCAGAGGTTCCCGCCGCCGAAGCAGCTGTACTGACTGAAAGATGAAGGACATCGGCCTACTGGTCAGTGTTCCACCCTGAGCACCACTCCGGCATGAACATCCGGACATGGTCATGGACACCAAGCCCGAAGACTTGGCGCCAAATGCTCCTTAGAAAGGAGGTGATCCAGCCGCACCTTCCGGTACGGCTACCTTGTTACGACTTCGTCCCAATCGCCGATCCCACCTTCGACAGCTCCCTCCCTAACGGGTTGGGCCACTGGCTTCGGGTGTTACCGACTTTCGTGACGTGACGGGCGGTGTGTACAAGGCCCGGGAACGTATTCACCGCAGCGTTGCTGATCTGCGATTACTAGCGACTCCGACTTCATGGGGTCGAGTTGCAGACCCCAATCCGAACTGAGACCGGCTTTATGGGATTCGCTCCACCTTGCGGCTTAGCAGCCCTTTGTACCGGCCATTGTAGCATGTGTGCAGCCCTGGACATAAGGGGCATGATGATTTGACGTCATCCCCACCTTCCTCCGAGTTGACCCCGGCAGTCTCCTATGAGTCCCCGACATTACTCGCTGGCAACATAGAACGAGGGTTGCGCTCGTTGCGGGACTTAACCCAACATCTCACGACACGAGCTGACGACAACCATGCACCACCTGTGCAGGACCCTTGCGGACCTGGCATCTCTGCCAGATTTCCCTGCATGTCAAGCCCAGGTAAGGTTCTTCGCGTTGCATCGAATTAAGCCACATGCTCCGCCGCTTGTGCGGGCCCCCGTCAATTCCTTTGAGTTTTAGCCTTGCGGCCGTACTCCCCAGGCGGGGCGCTTAATGCGTTAGCGGCGGCACAGAGGACGTGGAAGGTCCCCTACACCTAGCGCCCAACGTTTACGGCGTGGACTACCAGGGTATCTAATCCTGTTCGCTCCCCACGCTTTCGCTCCTCAGCGTCAGTATCGGCCCAGAGACCCGCCTTCGCCACCGGTGTTCCTCCTGATATCTGCGCATTTCACCGCTACACCAGGAATTCCAGTCTCCCCTACCGAACTCTAGTCTGCCCGTATCGAATGCAGGCCCAGGGTTGAGCCCTGGGTTTTCACATCCGACGCGACAAACCGCCTACGAGCTCTTTACGCCCAATAAATCCGGACAACGCTCGCACCCTACGTATTACCGCGGCTGCTGGCACGTAGTTAGCCGGTGCTTCTTCTGCAGGTACCGTCACTTTCGCTTCGTCCCTGCTGAAAGAGGTTTACAACCCGAAGGCATTCATCCCTCACGCGGCGTCGCTGCGTCAGGCTTTCGCCCATTGCGCAATATTCCCCACTGCTGCCTCCCGTAGGAGTCTGGGCCGTGTCTCAGTCCCAGTGTGGCCGGTCGCCCTCTCAGGCCGGCTACCCGTCGTCGCCTTGGTGGGCCATTACCCCACCAACAAGCTGATAGGCCGCGGGCCCATCCCTAGCCGCCGGAACTTTCCACCTCTTAGGATGCCCTTGGAGGTAGTATCCGGTATTAGCCCCGGTTTCCCGGAGTTATCCCAGTGCTAGGGGCAGGTTGCCCACGTGTTACTCACCCGTTCGCCGCTGATCCACCCCCGAAAGGGCTTCACCGCTCGACTTGCATGTGTTAAGCACGCCGCCAGCGTTCGTCCTGAGCCAGGATCAAACTCTCCATTGATGTCTATATGGCAACCGCGTAAACGCGGATAACCGACACATTGAAGTGATTCTGGCACAACAGACGTAACTAGCAATTACTTGTCTGTCATAACCAAAGGAATCTGTTCACGGGCACGGATGCACCCGCAAGACAGGGTTGTGCTTTTTTGGCACTGACTTTTGGCACGCTGTTGAGTTCTCAAGGAGCGGACGCGCACCGATCCCAGCCTCTCGGCCGTTCGCGGGGCAACCTCTCTAACTTACTGCTTCCAAGCGGTCCGTGTCAAACTGGCCGCTTTCCGCGCTTTCGCGCACAGTTCGTCTGTACGTCAGGAACACTACTGCACGCCCAGTGGGCACCACACAGGGGGGGTCAGGTGCTCACCTGGCGGGGCCGGTGGCTGCGGGGCGAGGCAGTCGGTCACGGCGGCGCCGTGACCGGCTGGGACCCCATTCTCCGCACGCGGCGCAGGCAGCCCGCCTGACGGGATCCAGAATGGGGGGATGGACGACTCCCCCACCAGCGTGGCACGGCGCCCTGCCGCGGCCGGCGAGACGACACTGGCCAACCGCCACTGGTGGGACGGTGCGGCCGCCGACTACCAGGTCGAGCACGGCGCCTTCCTGCGCGACGACGGCTTCATCTGGGGCCCGGAGGGGCTGGACGAGGCCGACGCGCAGCTCCTCGGACAGCCGGACGACCTGCGCGGCAAGACGGTGCTCGAGGTCGGGTGCGGCGCCGCCCAGTGTGCCCGCTGGCTCACCGCTCGTGGTGCCCACGCCATCGCCTTCGACCTGTCCGCCGCCCAGCTCTTGCACGGGCGCCAGCTCAATGCCCGGACGGGAGTAGTGGTGCCACTCGTCCAGGCGGACGCGGAGCACCTGCCGTTCGGCGACGCGACCATGGACCTGGCCTGCTCGGCGTACGGCGCCCTGCCATTCGTCGCCGACTCCGCCGCAGTCATGCGCGAGGTAGCCCGGGTGCTGCGACCGGGTGGCCGGTGGGTCTTCTCTCTCACCCATCCGGTGCGCTGGGCCTTCCCCGACGACCCGGGGCCAGCCGGCCTCACCGTCACCTCGTCCTACTTCGACCGGCGCCCCTACGTCGAAGCCGGCCCGGACGGCCGGGCGACCTACGTCGAGCACCACCGCACCCTCGGTGACCGGGTGCGCGAGCTGACCGCGGCGGGGCTGCGGCTCGTCGACCTGGTCGAGCCCGAATGGCCGGCGGACCATGACCAGGTATGGGGCGGCTGGAGCCCGACCCGTGGCGCGCTCATCCCGGGCACCGCGATCTTCGTCACCGAGAAGCCCCGCTGACGCCGCAGCGCGCGGCGGCGCTCAGTGCGCGGCCGTGTCCCAGTCCCGCCCGAGGCCGACCGAGACGTCCAATGCCGCACGCAGCGGGTAGGCGCGGGCCATCTCCGAGCGCACCAGCTCCTCGACCTGCTCGCGCTCCCCCGGCGCGACCTCCAGGACGAGCTCGTCGTGAACCTGCAGCAGCAGCCGCGACGCCAAGCCCGCTTCGCGCAGCCGGGTATCGACGCCCAACATCGCCACCTTGATGATGTCGGCGGCGCTGCCCTGGATGGGCGCGTTGAGCGCCATCCGCTCGGCGATCTCCCGGCGTTGCCGGTTGTCGCTCGTCAGGTCCGGCAGGTAGCGACGCCGCCCCATGATCGTCTCGGTGTAGCCGACGAGCCGAGCCTGCTCGACGACGTCCCGCAGGTAGTCCCGCACGCCGCCGAACCGCTGGAAGTACTCCTCCATCAGTCCGCGGGCTTCTTCAGGCGAGATGTCTAGCTGCTGGGCCAAGCCGTACGGTGACAGGCCGTAGGCCAGTCCGTACGACATCGCCTTGATCCGCCGGCGCATCTCCGCGTTGACATCGGCCGGCGCCACCCCGAACACCCGGGCACCGACCGTCGTGTGCAGGTCCTCCCCCGACGCGAAGGCGTCGAGCAGGCCCGCGTCGTCGGACAGGTGCGCCATGATCCGCATCTCGATCTGGCTGTAGTCCGCCGTCAGCAAGGACTCGTAGCCGGCGCCGACGACGAACGAGGCCCGGATCCGCCGACCTTCCGCCGTGCGGACCGGGATGTTCTGCAGGTTGGGGTCGGTGGAGGACAGTCGTCCGGTGGCCGCCACCATCTGGTTGAAGGTCGTGTGGATCCGGCCGTGCTCATCGACCATAGGGATGAGCCCGTCGACCACGGTGCGCAGCCTGGCCACGTCCCGGTGCCGGAGCAGGTGCTCCAGGAACGGGTGGCCGGTCTTGGCGAACAGCTCCTGCAGCGCCTCGGCATCGGTGGTGAAGCCGGTCTTGATGCGCTTGGTGGTCGGCAGGCCAAGCTCGTCGAACAGGACCGCCTGAAGCTGCTTGGGCGAGCCTAGGTTGACCTCATGTCCGATGACGGCGAAGGCCTCCTGCTCGGCCGACTTCACCTCGCCGCTGAAATGGGCGGACAGGTCGGCGAGCACGTCTGAGTCGGCACCGATCCCCGTTCGCTCCATCTGGGCCAAGACGGCGACGAGCGGCAGCTCCACGTCGCGAAGCAGCGCGACGCCGCCGCGCTTGACCAGCTCCGTGTCGAGGTGGTCAGCCAGCTCGGCCGTGGCGTGCGCACGTTCGACAAGTCCGTGCGCGGAATCGCCCTCGTCCGCGCCGTCGAGCGAGAGCTGTCCGGTGCCTGCCGTGGCGGCGTGCAGCTCGCGACCCAGGTAACGCGCGGCCAGGTCGTCGAGCGCGAACGACCGTTGACCAGGCAGGGCCAGGTAGGCACCCAGCGCCGTGTCGCACGTCAGCCCGGACAGCTGCCACCCGTGCGCGGCGAACGCGAGCAACGGCCCCTTCGCGTCGTGCAGTGCCTTCGGCTGAGAGGGGTCGGCCAGCCACGCGGCGAAGGCCTTCTCGTCGGCCTCGTCCAAAGCCGCCGGGTCCAGGTAGATGCCGGCCCCGCCTGCGTACAGCGCGATGCCGGTGACGGTGCCCACACCACGCCCCCACGTACCGGCAACCGCGACACCAGTGCGCGCCCCGTCGCCGGCACGCTCCTCGAGCCAGGTGGCGAGCAGGCCGGCGCCGAGCGCCTCGACAGCGACCGATGGCGCGGGTGCGGGCGCAGCGCCCGCCTCCCCCGGCTGATCGAGAGCGCGTAGCCGCTCCCTCAGCACCCGGAACTGCAAGGTGTCGAACAACCGCTCGACCTCACCCACGTCCGGTGCCTGCCTGGCGAGGTCGTCGGGGGCGAGCGGCAGCTCGACGTCGCGCACCAGCTCGGTGAGCCGTCGGTTCCGCACGACGTTTGCCAGGTTGGACCGCAGCGCCTCGCCCGTCTTGCCCGGCACTTCGTTGACCCGCTCGACCAGCGCTGCGAGCGAGCCGAACTCGCGCACCCACTTGGCCGCCGTCTTCTCGCCGACACCCGGGGTGCTCGGCAGGTTGTCCGACGGGTCACCGCGAAGGGCCGCGAAGTCGGGGTACTGCGCCGGGGTGAGGGCGTACTTCTCCTCGACTGCCGCGGGGGTCATCCGTGCCAGATCGGACACGCCCTTACGCGGATACAGGACCGTCACCTGGTCGCTCACCAGCTGGAAGGCGTCACGGTCCCCGGTACAGATGAGCACCTCCATACCAAGGTCGGAGGCTTGGGTCGCCAACGTGGCGATGACGTCGTCGGCCTCGAAGCCCTCGATGCCGAGCGCCGGGATGCCGAGCGCCTGCAGCACTTCCTGAATGAGGCTGACCTGACCCTTGAACTCCGGCGGCGAGGCCGACCTGTTGGCCTTGTACTCCGGGTACTCCTCGCTGCGGAACGTCTGCCGCGAAACATCGAAGGCGACGGCGAGGTGCGAGGGCTTCTCGTCGCGCAGCACGTTGATCAACATCGACGTGAAGCCATACACCGCGTTGGTGGGCTGACCAGTGGTGGTCGAGAAGTTCTCCACCGGAAGCGCGAAGAAGGCACGGTAGGCCAGGGAGTGCCCGTCGAGCAGCAGCAGCCGCGCCGGGCCGGCTGCGTCGGAATCGTCGGGGGCCTGTGCAGGGGTTGTCACGGGCGAATCCTAGGCTGAGCCACTGACAGCGGCGAATCTCTACGGAGGCCTCGATGGCGGACGGCAGCAACCTGGACGCACTTATTGCCGCGCACGGGGCGGCAGTGAGCGGCGGTGAGCTGAGCACCCGCATGGGCATCAAGCTGGTGGAGGCATCCCCGCAGCGGGTGATCGCCACCATGCCGGTGGAGGGCAACACCCAGCCACACGGGATCCTGCACGGCGGTGCATCGTGTGTCCTCGCCGAGACCGTCGGGTCGATCGGCGCCAGCCTGCACGCGGGACCTGAGCGCATCGCTCTCGGCATCGAGATCAGCGCGAGCCATCACCGGTCGGCCTCGGCCGGCCTGCTGACCGGCATCGCCACACCGCTCCACCTCGGCCGGACGCTGGCCACCTACGCCATCGCCATCACCGACGAGCAGGACCGCCCGGTGTGCACATCACGGCTCACCTGCATAATCCGCGACCGCTGACGCGACCGCCTTGCGGGCGCGAGTCGGTCGCACCGACGAGCGGATCGCGGCGTCGCGGCGCCGCGACGCCGCCACGAAGCCACCAGCTCGGTGGTCGAGCACGGCGACCCTGCGCCGCAGCGCGCCAGCTGGCGCCGCCCGCCGGACCACCATCGGGCTGAAACCGAGCTGCGCATAGAACCTGTTGAGCTCGCGCGAGAGCGGATACACGCTCACGACCACCTGATCGGCGCCGATCTCCTCCGCATACGCCCCCGCCGCACCCATGAGCGCGCGGCCCACACCGCGCCGCCGCATCGGTGCGGTCACCACCATGTGGGTGACCTGCACGGCCGTCATCTGGCTGAACGGGGTGATCGGTGCCTGCACGAGGACCGACAGGCCCGCGGGCTCGCCGGCGACGGTGGCGAGCAGGACCCGACAGCTGGGAGACGTCAGCGCGGTCTCCAACATCTCGGCCCGCGAGGGCTCGGCGGGATGCGGACCGGACCTCGTCGAGGTCCCCGGCTCCTCGCTGGTGAGCGGGCACAGCCCGGCCAGCACAGGCAGATCTTCAAGAAGGGCCGGGCGTACCCCGATATGGGATCGCATAGTCTCCTCTGCCTCCAGGTCCGACATAGCCCCCGACCGCCGGCCGAACCACGCTGCTTCGGCCGGCGCCACTGCCACTACGCTCCCCGTGACGTCCACGCGGAGCCTAGCCCCGGTCGCCGGGCGAGCACCAGAGCAGATGAGCCCTGATTCCCTGGGCGAGGGCTGTCGGTAGACCAGTCGAGAACGGCGAGGCATTTCGATGATCCATGGCACGGGTACAGCACTCAACGCGGCGACTGTCCTGGTGGGTGCAGGGATAGGTGTCGCGCTTCGAGGGCGGCTGCCCGAACGCACCCGGGATGTGGTCACCGACGGGCTGGGCCTGGTGACCCTGCTCATCGCGGTCCTCAGCGCCAAGGCCGTCACCGATGCCGCGTTCAGCGACAGCGTGGGCGCCTCAGCGCCGGTGCTCATCGTGCTCGGCTCGATCCTGATCGGCGGAATCGTCGGATCGCTGTTGCGCCTCGAGGACCGCCTGGAGGGGGTGGGCGCAACCCTGCAGCGACGGCTCACCCGGGCTCCGAAGGTCGACGCAGCCCTGCCCGCGGCGCCCGGCCTTGCCGCAGCGGCAGATGACCGCCGTGCGCGGTTCGTCGAAGGCTACGTAGCGGCCTCGTTGCTGTTCGTCGTCGGGCCCTTGACGATCCTCGGCTCGTTGTCGGACGGCCTCGGTCACGGCATCGACCAGCTCGCGCTCAAGAGCGTGCTCGACGGATTCGCTGCTGTCGCCTTCGCCGCCACGCTCGGCTGGGGCGTCGCCGCCTCAGCGCTGTCCGTGGCGGTCGTCCAGGGCTCGCTGACGGCACTGGGGTTCCTGCTCGGGGACGTGCTCTCCGACGCGCAGGTCTCGGCGCTCACCGCCACCGGCGGGCTCCTCCTCGTCGGCGTGGGCCTGCGGCTGCTGAGGATCAAGCAGGTGCCAGTCGGCGACCTGCTACCGGCACTCATCGTCGCGCCGCTGCTCGCCGCATTGGTCGCCGCGCTCCGCTGAGGCGCACCGGGCGACGCCGGCCCTTCCAACCCCACTGCGGCCCCTGCGGATACACCGCTGAAGGCACGTTGCGGCGCGTCGGGCACCGGGACACCGGTGCACAACGACGTCGCGGTGTAGGGGTGCGCTCGCGCATCCGATGCACCGTCCCCGGAACGCGCAGAAGGGCTGTGCAGCGACCGGACAAGTCCAGCCGCTGCACAGCCCTTCTGTGGCCGCAGGATTCGCGGTTAGGCGGCGCCCTCGCCGAGGTAGGCCGCCCGCACCCGCGGGTCGGTCAGCATGCTCGATGCCTCATCGGTCATGACGATCTCACCCGTCTCGAGCACGTAGCCGCGCGACGCCACGCTCAGCGCCTGTGCCGCATTCTGCTCGACCAGCAGGATCGTGGTGCCCTGCTGGTTGATCTCCGTGATGATCTTGAAAATGTGCTGGACGATCAGAGGCGCGAGGCCCATCGACGGCTCGTCCAGCAGCAGCAGACGGGGACGCCCCATCAGGGCGCGCCCGATGGCGAGCATCTGCTGCTCGCCTCCGGACAACGTCCCACCCTCTTGGGTTCGACGCTCCTTGAGCCGCGGGAACAGGTGAAACACCCGCTCCATGTCGTCCTTGTTCGTGCGGCCAAACCGGTAGCCGCCCATCTGGAGGTTCTCCACCACGCTCATGCGCGGGAAGACCCGACGGCCCTCCGGCACGTGGCCGATCCCGAGCGCGACCACCTGGTGGGAGGGCACACCGTCGATCCGCTCGCCCTCGAAGCTGGACCTCACCCTGCCAGGGCCGCAGCATCCCGGAGATGGTCCGCAGCGTCGTGGTCTTGCCTGCGCCATTTGCGCCGAGAAGGGTGACGATCTCCCCCTCCTCGATCGTGAGGTTGATCCCCTTCAACGCCCCGACCGCGCCATAGCGGACGTGGACGTCGTTCAGCTCCAGCATCGCCATCAGAGAGCTCCGTCCTCGGTCAGCGGGTCATTGGTGTGGCCGGATGCCGCAGCAGCCGGAGCCGCCGGTGCACCGAGGTACGCCTCGATCACTGCGGGATTGCGCTGAACCTCGCTGGGCAGGCCCGCGGCGATGACCTGACCGAAGTTCAGCACCACAACGCGGCTAGCGACCGACATGACCAGGCGCATGTCGTGCTCGATGAGCAGCACGCTGATGCCCATCTCACGGTTGATCGTCAGGATCAACTCCGAGAGCTCGAGCTTCTCCGCCGGGTTGGTACCGGCGGCGGGCTCGTCAAGGAGAAGGACCTTGGGCTCAGTACCCAACGCTCGGGCGATCTCCAGGCGACGCTGCTCGCCGTAGGCGAGCGACGAGGACAGTGCGTTCGCGCGAGGGCGAAGCCCGACGAACTCCAAGAGCTCCAGTGCGCGCTTGTCAGACTGGCGCTCCTCCCGGCGTGCGCGCGGAATCCCCAGCATGGCCCCGATCGGACCGGTGTGGAATCGCGACTCCACACCGATCTTGACGTTCTCCATCGCGGTGAGCGCCGGGAACAGCCGGATGTTCTGGAACGTCCGCGCAATGCCGAGCTGATTCACCTTGTACGGCTTGGTCCCGGCCAGCGCCGCGGGAGCGCCGTCGACCGGACGGTAGGTGATCCGTCCCTCCTGCGGCACGTACACACCCGTGAGGCAGTTGAACAGGGACGTCTTACCCGCGCCGTTGGGTCCGATGACTGCGAGGATCTCACCACGCTGCTGGGCCAAAGACACGCCCGAGAGGCTCACGACACCGCCGAAGCGGAGCGTGACGTCCTCCACGGAGATGACCGGATCGGTGACAGCGCTCGCCGCCGTCACCTTCTCAACCGAAGCCGCGGTCACTTGGCCACCCCTTCCCCAGCAAGCCCAAGCTCGCGGGCCCGCCGCTTCTCCGGGATCAACCCTTGCGGCCTGAAGATCATCATCACGACGAGCAGTGCTCCGAAGTAGAGGTAGCGGTCCTGCGCGGGGACTACGCCTCGCAGGATCTCGGGAAGCCACATGATCGCGACGGCACCGACGATGACGCCGATCTGCGAGCCCATGCCACCGAAGATCACCAGGATGAGGATGAGGATGGAGTTGAGCAGGATGAAGTTGTCCGGCGCGATCACCGACACCTTGCTCGCGTAGATGACGCCGGCGAAGCCAGACGTCGACGCACCGATCGCGAAGGCGAGGATCTTGTACTTGAGGGTCCAGATGCCCGACGCCGCCGCCGCCACTTCATCTTCGCGGATCGCCACCCAGGCCCGACCCACGCGGGAATGTTCGAGCCTGCGGAACAGGAAGAAGATCCCGAGGATGCAGATGAGCAGCATGTAGTAGTACGGCAGGTTGGCCAGCCCCCACTTGTAGTGGAAGCCGAACAGGTTGATGGAGAAGTGCGGGATGTTGATGGCGCCGCGCGGTCCGTTGGTGATCGGGTCGGAGTTCACCGCGACGATGCGGATGATCTCACCGAATCCAAGCGTCACGATGGCGAGGTAGTCGCCACGCAACCGCAGCACCGGTGCGCCGAGAACAACTCCTGCGACCAGGCAGATCGCCACCGCAATCGGGAAGATCAAGAACGGGTTGAGGTCCGTCGGCGGCTTCACCGGCAGCGCGCCGGTGAAGAACGCAGTCGTGTACGCACCGATCGCGAAGAATGCGATGTACCCGAGGTCCAGCAGACCGGCGAAGCCGACCACCACGTTGAGGCCGATAGCCAGCAGCACGTAGATGCAGATCTGGTTGACGAGCACCGTCAGCCAGAAGTTGCTCAGCGTCGTCGGGTAGATGATCACAGCTGCGAGCAAGGCGCCGAGTACCACTACTCGCACCCAGGTGTGCGACATCGCCTGTGAGGTCCCTGCTCGGATCTTGCCGATGCGCAGGGTGTCCTTGGTCTGCTTGCCATAGGTCTCGTTAAGCCAGAACAAGCCCCACAGCACGACTCCGATCCCGAGGAATACGAGCAACCGCGGGTGGAACAACGCTCCCTTGAGCCCGACGTAGAAGTCTCGGTTGGTTCCATTCGGCCCGGTCATCAGGGCGAGGATCAAGCCAGTGAAAAGGCAGGCGCCCAGCCGGCGCACCTGCGGGTTGTAGCGCCAGCCGACCTGTCGCTTGACCCGCGACGTCGGGGCCTTCGCCTCAACCTTGGTGTTCGTCGTTGTCATGCCGACCTTCCCAGACGCTCGCCGAGGATGCCTGTCGGCCGGAAGAGCAGCACCAGGACCAGGACCAGGAAGGCGATGACGTCACGCCACGCCACATCGATGCAGGCCACGCTGAGACTCTCCACGATCCCGAGGACCACACCTCCGAGCATCGCTCCTCGAATGTTGCCGATACCGCCGAGCACTGCGGCGGTGAACGCCTTCAGACCGGGGATGAACCCCATGTTGTAGGCAACGTTGTTGGCTGATGCCGAACAGGAATCCCGCTGCACCGCCGAGCAGGCCACCGACGACGAAGGTCTGCGAGATGACCCGGTCGATGTTCACGCCCATCAAGCTCGCGGTGTCGGCGTCCTGGGCAACCGCGCGGATTCCCTGGCCCAGCCGGGTCTTGTTCACGAGCCTGTCCAGCAGCACCAGCATGATGATGGCGGCGGCAGCAATGACCACGTAGTGCGTTCTGACCTGTGCACCGAAGATGGTGAAGAGCACGCCGCTGGGGTCGTACATCTGGGGCGGCGAGATGTACTGCCGCCCGAACTGCTTGCCGAAGATCTGGATCAGGAAGTACGAGGCGCCGATGGCGCTGATGAGGAAGGCGAGGGCGGGCGCCTTGCGACGCCGCAGCGGACGATAGGCCACGCGCTCGAGGACGAAGGCGATGGCCCCGCCCATGGCTGCACCGGCCAGCGTGCCGCCGACCACCGCCACAACCGACATCATTCCGGTCGCGGTTCCGCCCTTACCGAGCAGTGCGGTGGTGAAGAAGAGGCCGCCGAAGGCGCCTCCCATGAAGACTTCGCTGTGCGCGAAGTTGATGAGCTGCAGCACGCCGTACACCAAGGTGTACCCCAGTGCGATCAGCGCGTAGAGAAATCCGGTGGCCACCCCAGCGATGAGGAGGGACCAGAAATTGTTGGTGAAGCACATGTGCTGCGACTCCGGGATCTACCTGGTGGGGCCGACATGGTGGAAGAGCGACCGCTCTCACGAAGCGGCCGGACGCTCATTGGAGCGCCCGGCCGCCCGAAACGTGTCTTGGTGAGCTAGTTACTTGATCAGGTCGTTGTAGTTGCCCAGCTGGACGATCTTGCCGTCCTTGACCTCGTAGATGAAGACGGCCTTGTTCTCGCCGTCGCCGTTCGCCGCGAACTTGATGGTCGCGGTGAGGCCCTTGTACTCGACCGTCTTCAGCGCGTCGACAACCTCGGCGCGGGTGATGTCAGCCTTGTTGAGGGACTTCATCGCCGCGATGATCGTGTTCGCTGCGTCGAAGGACTCCGCCGAGTACGTACCCGGGGCCTCGTTGAACTTCTTCGTGTACGCGTCAACGAACGACTGCGCGTTCGGGTCCTGCGAGGCGTCGAAGCATGCGCAGCTGAACAGCGTGCCCTCGGCGGCGCTGCCACCCGCCTGCGCGGTGTACTGGTCGTCCTTGCCACCGTCGTCGCTCATGATGACGCCCTTGAAGCCTGCGGCGCGGACTGCCTTGGCGAGCTTGGCGAGGTCCGCGTAGTAACCGCTGTAGTACAGAACGTCGGCGCCGCTGCCGGCAACCTTCGCCGCCATCGAGTCGTAGACGCCACCGATCGCGACCGCGTCGGTCACGAACTGCGTGCCGTTCTTGGTCAGCTGCTCCTCGAGGGTCTTCGCGAGACCGACGCCGTACTCGCCCTTGTCGTTGACCGAGTAGACCTTCTTGGCCTTCAGCACCTTGCTGATGTAGTCAGCCGCCGCCGGGCCCTGCAGGTCGTCAGGCGCGACGACGCGGAAGAACGTGGTGAAGCCCGGGTTGAGCGTGCGGTTGGTCAGGTCCGGGTTGGTCGCGGACGGGCTCACCGACGCCAGGTGGTTGTCAGCGAAGCTCGGCAGCGCAGCCTTGGTGGCACCGGAGAATGCCGGGCCGACAACCGCGATGACGCTCTTGTTGTCGATGAGCAGCTGAGCGGCCGCCTGGCCCTTGTCCTGGGCACCCATGTCGTCCGAGTGCTCGAACTTGAGCGTGAACGGCAGGTCACCCTTCGCGTTCGCCAGCTCAACCGCCAGCTGCACCGCGTTGTCCATGTTGATGCCGAGCTGCTGGTTCTCACCAGACAGCGGGCCCTGGTAGCCGATGGCGTAGGAGGGCTTGTCGGCGTTGCTGCCCGGCGTGGCGTCACCCTTGGTGTCGGCCTTCTTCCCTCCGCACGCACCCAGCACAAGCGCGCCCACAGCGAGCGGCAGTGCCAACTTAATCAGTCGACGGTTGAGCACTCTTGGTCTCCTTGATGATGGCGGGTTGCGAGTGCCGATCGGCTGACCGGCGCATCGCACTGTCTCCTGCGATGTCCGGAAAGTACCGTCTCCCGGGTCGCATGCCCAGGACCCGACGCGAGTCGTGACCTGGTCGTGATCCCGTGGAGACTACCCAGCCGGGTCCTCGTGCTCAACAAGGACCCTCTCCGCAACCGTGCGCATGGACAGTCGCCGGTCCATTGCGGCCCGCTGTATCCAGCCAAATGCCTCGGCCTCGGTCAATCCCAAAGACGCCTGCAGGACGCCCTTTGCGCGCTCCACCACCTTGCGCGCTTCCAACCGCTCGCCGAGGTCGGCCACCTCTGCTTCGAGAGCTGCCGCCTCCGTGTACCGGCTCACCGCCATCTCCACGGCCGGCAACAGGTCGGCCGGCGTAAAGGGCTTGACCAGATAGGCCATTGCACCCGCGTCCCGCGCCCGCTCGACCAGGTCGCGCTGGGAGAAGGCGGTGAGGATGACGACCGGCGCGATGCGGGCCTCCGCGATCCGCTCCGCGGCTGTGATGCCATCGAGGACCGGCATCTTGACGTCGAGGATGACGAGGTCTGGGCGCAGCTCCTCAGCAAGGGCTACCGCACGCTCTCCGTCAGCGGCTTCGCCGACGACCTCGTACCCGAGCTCGCCCAGCATCTCTGCGAGATCGAGCCGGATAAGGGCCTCGTCCTCGGCGATGACGACGCGGAGTCGGGCAGGCCGGCCTGGCTGTGTCGTGGTCACGACAGATCAGCGTAGCGAGAACGGATAGGCTTCTCCCGATGCCCCGGTACTCCAACCGGTAGAGAGAGCGGTCTCAAACACCGCACAGTGTCGGTTCGAATCCGACCCGGGGCACTCATCGCCCACAGACGCCCAGTCGAGGCCAGCCCGCTCAGCCGTAGGCCGGTACCGCCCCGGTCACCGCGTCGCCGATGCGGTGCACACGCAAGGTGTTGGTCGATCCAGGGATGCCAGGAGGGCTACCCGCCACGATCACGACGAGGTCGCCGATCTTGCACCGGTCCAGCTCGAGCAGCGACCGGTCGACCTGACGCACCATGTCGTCGGTGTGGAACACGGTCGGCACCAGGAACGTCTCGACGCCCCAGCTCAGGGCGAGCTGGTTGCGAGTGGTCTCTTCGGGGGTGAATGCGAGCAGCGGGATCGCCGAGCGATAACGGGACAGCCGGCGCGCCGAATCCCCAGTCTGGGTGAAGGCGACCAGGTAGCGGGCACCCAGCGTCGTGCCGACCGCTGCCGCTGCACGGCCGATCGCCCCGCCGAGCGTACGGGGCTCGCCGGGTATCGCCGGGATGGACTCCAGCGCCTGCTCCTCCACCGTGGTGATGATCCGGCTCATCGTGGCGACGCTCTCGACGGGGAAGTCCCCCACGCTCGTCTCGCCCGACAGCATGAGGGCGTCCGCGCCGTCGAGCACGGCGTTGGCGCAGTCGGAGGCCTCAGCGCGGGTCGGCCTGGAGGCGTGGATCATCGAGTCGAGCACCTGGGTGGCGACGATCACCGGCTTCGCGTGCTTCCGGGCCAGGGCCGCCGCCCGCTTCTGCACGATCGGCACCTGTTCGAGCGGCAGCTCCACCCCAAGGTCGCCGCGGGCCACCATGATCCCGTCGAACGCCTCGATGATCTCTGCGAGCCGTTCCACCGCCTGAGGTTTCTCGATCTTCGCGATCACCGGCCTGCGTACACCGCACTCGTCCATGATCGCGTGGACTGCCAGGATGTCGCTGGGACTGCGCACGAACGACAGCGCGACCATGTCCACGCCCGCGGTCAGAGCCCAACGCAGGTCCGCCGCGTCCTTGTCGGTGAGCGCCGGCGCCGTGACGGCCACACCCGGCAGGTTGAGGCCCTTGTTGTCGGAGACGGTGCCGCCCTCCAGGACGCGGGTGTGCACCCGCGGCCCGTGGACGGACATCACTTCCAAGGTGATCCGACCGTCGTCGACCAAGATCTTGGTGCCCTCGCGCACATCGACAGGCAGACCCTCGTAGGTGGTCGACACGAGGGTCGGGGTGCCCACCACGTCTTCGGTGGTGATCGTCAGCTCGTCCCCCACCACAAGAGGTACCGGCCCGCATTCGAACGTACCGAGGCGGATCTTCGGTCCCTGCAGGTCGGCCATGATGCCCACGCTGCGGCCCTGCGCGACAGCCGTCCGGCGCACCATGGTGACGGACGCTGCGTGGATTGCGTGCGAGCCGTGGCTGAGGTTGAGTCGGGCGACGTCCATCCCGGCTGCGATCAAGTCGCTGAGCCGCTCCGGTGAGCTGGTCGATGGGCCAAGGGTGCAGACGATCTTTGCTCGACGACTCATGGGAACAACCCTACGGACTCTGATGGACGCAGGCGGTACGTACGGCGACGTCGCCGTAACCATTTCAACAACATGAGCGACGACCTGTGGGCCTGCTCGGCACTTTCGCGTGATCGACCCGGCAGCACCTCGGATGAGGGCTATTCGGACTAGCTCAGGCCGGTGCCGACCGCCGCGCCGACGGCGAAAGTCACCGCAGCGGCCACCGCGCCCAGCACGAGCTGCCGCAGGCCGGAGAACAACCAGCTGCGGCTGGTGACCCGCGAGACGAGTGCGCCCGCGCCGAAGAGGCCGATGGTGGACACCACAGCGGTGGGCAGCAGCGAGGTGCTACCAAAGGCGAACGGCAGCAGAGGGATGACCGCCCCTATCGAGAACGCGAGGAACGACGACACGGCGGCGATGACCGGAGAGGGCAGGCCGTGCGGGTCCAGCCCCAGCTCCTCGCGCACGTGAATCTCCAACGCACGCTCGGGCACCGCGGAGAGCTGACGGGCAACCTCGTCGGCGAGCGCAGCGTCCAAACCGCGTGAGCGGTACAGCTGGGCCAGCTCGGCGCGTTCGGCGTGGGGGTTCAGCGCAAGTTCGCGACGCTCGACCTCGATCTCAGCTGCGGCGAACTCCGCCTGAGCGGCGACCGAGGTGTACTCCCCCGCAGCCATCGAGAACGCGCCAGCCACCAGCCCGGCAAGGCCGGTGAGGATCAGCACCCGGTGGCTCGCGTTGCCGCCCCAGACTCCAGCCAGCAACGCGAAGTTCGTGACCAGCCCGTCCATCGCCCCGAAGACGGCCGGACGAAGCCATCCACCGGTCACGTCCCCGTGCCGGTGATGGACTTCCGCGCCCTCGGGAACCGTCGACGTCATGGGAGCGGGTGCTCCGCCGCTCCTTCGGCGGCGTCACCAGTCACTGGCTCGTGCGCCGAAGGCTCCACGGCCAGCTCGTCATCGACCGCGCCACCAGGGTCGCCACCGGCCGTTGCCGTGGCTGTGCCGAGGCCCGGCTCGACCACCTCTTCGCGACCCGGATGACGCCTGGCGGAGATGATGAACGCGATCACCGCACCGATGAAGACGAAGATGCTGACCCAGTCGTTGAGCCGCAGGCCGAAGATGTGGTTGGCGGTGTCAATACGCAGCGACTCGATCCACGCCCGACCGGCCGTGTAGGCGGCGACGTACAGGGCGAACACGCGACCGTGGCCCAACCGGTAGCGTCGATCCGCCCAGATCAGCAGGGCGAAGACACCGAGGCACCACAGGGACTCGTACAGGAACGTCGGCTGGTAGGTGGCGACGTTCTCGTACCCGGGCATTCGGTGCGCCGGGTCGATCTTCAGGCCCCACGGCAACGTGGTCGGTCGGCCGTACAGCTCCTGGTTGAACCAGTTCCCCCAGCGCCCGATGGCTTGTGCCAGCACGACTCCCGGTGCCAGCGCGTCCACCATTGGCGGCAACGGGATGCCGCGGCGGCGGCAGGCGATCCAGGCGCCGAGCCCGCCGAGGGCGATCGCCCCCCAGATACCGAGGCCGCCGTTCCATACCTGCAGGGCACCGACCGGATTCCCGCCAGGCCCGAAGTACGCCCCCCAGTCGGTGATGACGTGGTAGAGCCGACCGCCGACCAGGCCGAACGGCACGGCCCAGGTCGCGACGTCGGCGACGGTGCCAGCCTTACCGCCCCTGGCGACCCAGCGCTTAGAGCCGAGCCAGATCGCCACGACGACGCCGAGAATGATGCACGCCGCGTACGCCCTGAGCGGGATAGGTCCCAGCTGGAGCACACCACGGGACGGGCTCGGAATGAAGGCGTAGATCGTCATGTCAGTTCCTCACCGTAGCGCCCGTCGGGTCAGGACGCTTTCGCCAGCCGCTCGATGTCGTGGGCGTAGTCGTCGGTGGTGGTTCCGCCCAGCCACAACAGGTGGGCCTTGCCGTCCTTGCCATAGGCGAACACCTGCGTGCCGTGATCGACATCGTAGCTGCCACCCGGACCCGCGCTTGGCGCCATGATCGGTACACCCAGGCGGTCCGCGGCGGCCTTGATGTCGACGAACGTGCCTGTCAGACCGACGAAGGAGCTGTCGAACTTGTCGAGCCACGTCCGCAGGACAGTCGGCGTGTCGCGAGCCGGGTCGGTGGTGACGAAGACGACCTCGACCTGGGCGCGGACCTTGGCCGGCACCTTGTCCAGCGCCACCGACAGGTCGGACATGGTCATCGGGCATACGTCAGGGCAGTGGGTGTAGCCGAAGAACAGCAGCGTGATCTTGCCGGTGGTCTGCGTGGCGATGTCGAACGGCTTGCCCGACGTGTCGGTCAGCGTTGTCGTCGGCTTGTCGTAGGGGGTGTCCAGCACGACTCCCCGGTACGGCGAGGCCTTGCCGCCGCCCTCCTTCACGGTGACACCGGCCTCATTGGTCGTGGCAGGCGCCGTGGCGCAAGCGGCGGCAACGAGGACGACTGCCGCGCAGGCGACAGCGCGAACTCCGAGAGCGATACGGCTCAGCCGTCGGGGTGTTTGGCTCACGGCATCACGCTACGTGGTCCCCGTCGCGAGCCGCCAAACCGGGGTCACGACCGGCGAGGTCACGACCGGCGAACGCCGGCGGCCAGCTCGGCGGCGAGGTCAGCCACCGCGTCGACCCCGGCCATCGCTGTGGGCGCGTCGAGCAGCCGGCGGACGAATGCCGACCCGACGATGACCGCATCGGCGAAAGCCGCGACCTCAGCGGCCTGCGTGGCATTGCTGACACCCAGGCCCACCGCCACCGGCAGATCGGTCACCTCACGCACTCGGGCGACCAGCGCAGGCGCAACCGTGCTGGTCTCGGCCCGTGCCCCGGTGACCCCCATCACCGAGGTCGCATAGACGAACCCGCTGCAGTGGGCGGTGGTCATCGCCAGGCGTTCGTCGGTGGAACTGGGTGCCACCAGGAAGATCCGGTCCAGCCCGTGGGACTCGCTGGCGCTGAGCCACTCGGCTGCCTCGTCCGGGATCAGGTCGGGCGTGATGAGGCCGGATCCGCCTGCCGCCGCGAGGTCGGCAGCGAAGGAGTCCACGCCGTAGCGCTCGACTGGGTTCCAGTACGACATGACGACGGTGGGGGCACCGGTCGCCGCAACCGCCTCGACCGTCCGCAGCACGGACGCGGTGGTCGAGCCGGCGCGCAGCGCCGCGTCGGCCGCGGCCTGGATGGTCGGGCCGTCCATGACCGGGTCGCTGTACGGCAGGCCCACCTCGACGATGTCGACGCCGGCCTGCACCATCGCGGTCAACGCGTCGATCCCGCCCGCTTGCGTCGGGAAGCCCGACGGCAGGTAGGCGACGAGTGCGGCACGGTTCTCGGCCCGGCAGCGTTCGAACAGCTCGGCCAGGTCACTCATTCGCCGCTCACCAACCCGAACCATCGCGCGGCGGTGTCCACGTCCTTGTCACCGCGGCCGGACAGGTTCACCAGGATCGTCGAATCCGGCCCCAGCTCGGTGCCCAGCTGCACCGCGCCGGCCAGCGCGTGCGCGCTCTCGATGGCCGGGATGATGCCCTCTGTGCGGCACAGCAGCCGGAAGGCGTCCATCGCCTGGGCATCGGTGATGGCTCGGTAGGTGGCTCGCCCCGAGTCGGCGAGGAACGCGTGCTCGGGGCCGACGCCGGGATAGTCGAGGCCCGCCGAGATCGAGTGCGACTCGATCGTCTGGCCGTCGGCGTCCTGCAGGACGTACGTGCGGGCACCGTGCAGCACGCCGCGGGAGCCGGCCGAGATGGTCGCCGCATGCCGCCCGGTCTCCACCCCGTCACCACCGGCCTCGAACCCGAACAGCCGCACCGCGGGGTCGTCGAGGAAGGCGTGGAAGATGCCGATCGCGTTGGAGCCGCCGCCGACGCAGGCTGCGACCGCGTCGGGCAGCCGCCCGGTGAGCGCCACGACCTGCTCGCGCGCCTCGAGGCCGATGACGGCGTGGAAGTCGCGCACCATCTCCGGGAACGGGTGCGGCCCGGCCACCGTGCCGAGCAGGTAGTGGGTGGTGTCCACGTGCGCCACCCAGTCGCGGAACGCCTCGTTGATGGCGTCCTTCAACGTCGCGCTCCCGGTGGCGACCGGGACGACCTCGGCGCCGAGGAGCTGCATCCGCGCCACGTTCAGCGCCTGGCGCCGGGTGTCCACCTCGCCCATGTAGACGGTGCATTCCAAGCCCAGCAACGCCGCCGCCGTGGCGGTCGCCACACCGTGCTGGCCCGCACCCGTCTCGGCGATCACCCGCGTCTTGCCCATCCGCTTGGTGAGCAGCGCCTGACCGAGCACATTGTTGATCTTGTGAGAGCCGGTGTGGTTGAGGTCCTCGCGCTTGAGCAGGATCCGTGCGCCGCCGGCGTGCTCGGCGAACCGGCGCGCATCGGTCACCGGGCTGGGCCGACCGGTGTAGGTGGCCTGCAGCCATTCCAGCTCGGCGCCGAACGCCGGGTCGGCGCGCGCAGCCTGGTACGCCCCGGTCAGCTCGTCCAGCGCCGCGACGAGCGCCTCGGGCACGAACCGGCCGCCGTACGGACCGAAGTGGCCGGACGCGTCGGGTCCGCTGCTCACGGGTGCTCGTGACGTAGCGCTGGGTGGGCGCCGGCAGCAACCAGGTCGGCGACCGCCGCGCGCGGCGCCTTGTCGGTCACCAGCCCCTCACCGACCAGCACCGCGTCAGCACCGGCAGACGCATAGGCGATGAGGTCGTGCGGTCCACGCACCCCCGACTCGGCAACCTTCACGACGTGTGCGGGGATGCGCGGGCGCGAGCTGGGCGAACAGCGAGCGGTCGATCTCCAACGTCTTGAGGTTCCGGGCGTTGACCCCGATCACCTTGGCGCCAGCGCTCAGCGCACGGTCCAGCTCGTCGGCGTCGTGCACCTCCACCAGGGCGGTCATCCCGAGCGAGGCGGCACGCTCGATCAGCCCGATGAGCGCGTCGTCCTCGAGCGCTGCGACGATCAGCAGCACCAGGTCCGCGCCGTGCGCGCGCGCCTCCCACAGCTGGTAGGCCGTGACGATGAAGTCCTTGCGCAGCACCGGGATCTCGACAGCTTTGCGGACCGCGTCCAGGTCAGCGAGGCTGCCGCCGAACCGCCGCTGCTCGGTGAGCACGCTGATCGCTGCCGCACCCCCGGCCTCATAGTCCTGCGCCAGCGCCGCCGGGTCGGCGATCACGGCAAGCTGACCTCTGGACGGGCTCGCGCGCTTCACCTCGGCGATGACGGTGACGGCGTCTCGCCGTAGCGCAGCCACCCCGTCCAGGGCGCTGGGCACCTGTGCGGCCGCGGCTTTGAGCGTGTCGAGGTCTACCGCGCGTCGCCGCTCGTCCACGTCGAGGCGGACGCCGACGAGGATGTCATCGAGCACGTTCATGCCGCGCCACTCCCCTAGGTACGCGTGCGAGCCATGACGGCCGTGACCTTGCCAAAGATCGCTCCGACTGCGATCAAGGCGACACCGATGAAGAAGGTCGGAACGGAGGCGGCGATCAGGGCTGCGCCGCCCACGATGAAGCCGATCACGATCACCGCGACCGCGATCCATGCCGCTGGCGTGCCCGCGTGGTTGTCGTCGTCGACCGACATCGCTGCCATCCTCCTTGTGGTGCCACCGTCATCGCGTGGCTTCGGTGCCGTCATTGTGCCGTGTCGCTCGGGTGGCCTTCCACCTCAGGGTCACCTCGCCCAGCGGGGCTGGCATCGGCCGTCGAGGTGGGGTCCTGTCCGTTGTCAAAAGACTCCCACATCGCGACCAACGGATCCTGCTCGCGGGGCGCTCGGGATCGACCACCAGTTTCATAGCGCCCGCCCATCACCGGCCAGGTGCGGCCGCGCACCACGACGAGGGCACCGGCCACGACGAGGAGTGCACCACCTGCCATCGCCATCCAGGGCCAGGTCGTGATCCGGACGGACTCCGGGACGGCCTCGCTGCGGCCCGCCAAGGTCGCAGCGAGCGCGCGCAGATGGCCGGACATGTCAGCAAGGGCCCGTCCTGATGCGACGGCGATGCCAGCACCTGCGGCGATCAGCAGGAGGCCGGCCAGCCAGCGGCCCCATCGGCGGGTCGCGACGATCGCGGCAACGCCCGCCAGGCCGACCAGCGCCAACGCTGGAATCAGCGGGACGATGGCCCGTCCATGTGGTGCGCTGCTGAGCGTCGGCAGAGACGGCTCGGTCACGGTGAACCGCGCCCATGGCTGGCCAGCGGCGAGAAGGGCCAGCCCGGCTCCGGCGGCGCAGACCACCACCGCGGTCGTCATCTCCCGGCGCCCGGTCATGCGAAGACCTCAGCGGCGCTGGGGATCCGTAGTGTCTCGGCTACCGCTACCGCACGCAGTACAGCGGCTGCCTTCGCGCGGGTTTCCGCCTCTTCCGACGCCGGGTCGGACCCGGCCACGATCCCGGCACCAGCCTGGACGTACGCGACGCCGTCGCGGAGCACCGCGGTCCGGATGGCGATGGCGGCATCGAGGTCGCCGGCGAAATCGAGGTAGCCGACGGCACCCCCGTACACGCCGCGCCTGGTGGGCTCCAGCTCCTCGATGATCTCCATGGCCCGCGGCTTGGGTGCACCGGAGAGCGTGCCCGCCGGGAAGCACGCGGTGAACGCGTCGAACGCGCTCACCCCTTCGGCCAGCTCGCCGACCACGGTGGAGACGATGTGCATGATGTGGCTGTACCGCTCGATCGCCATGAGCTCGACCACCTCGACGCTGCCCGCCGTGCACACGCGGCCCAGGTCGTTGCGCCCCAGGTCGACGAGCATGACGTGCTCCGACAGCTCCTTCGGGTCCGCCAGCAGCTCCACACCCAGAGCCGCGTCCTGCTCCGGGGTCGCACCCCGTGGACGGCTGCCGGCGATCGGGTGCACCATCGCCCGACCATCCTGGACGGTGACGAGCGCCTCCGGGCTGGATCCGACGATGTCGAACCCGTCGAAGTGCAACAAGTACATGTAAGGGCTCGGGTTGCTGGCCCGCAGCACCCGGTAGATGTCCAAGGCGCTGGCGTCGGTGCGCACCTCGAAACGCTGGCTGAGCACGACCTGGAACGCCTCGCCGGCTCGGATCTCCTCCTTGGCTCGCTCGACCGCGGCGAGATAGTCGGCCCGCTCGGTGCGGCAGGTGAAGCTCGGTGACGCCTCCTCGTCGAGCACGGCGACGGTCGCCTCGGCGGGGGCAGCAAGGTCCGCCGTCATCGCGTCGAGGCGCGCCTGGGCCTCATCGGGATCCTGACCGTCGAGCAGGTTCGCGATGAGCAGCACGGTGCCGTCGTGGTGGTCGAGGACCGCCAGGTCGAGGCAGAGCATCATCGCCAGCTCGGGCAGCTGCAGGTCGTCCGTTGCCAGCGCCGGCAGCCGTTCCAGTCGGCGCACCGCGTCGTAGCCGATGAACCCGACGAGCCCACCGGTCAATGGCGGGTGTCCGGGGGTGCGCGGCGTGCGCAGCGCCTCCACGGTGCCCCGCAGGGCCACCAGGGGATCGCCATCGAGCGGCACACCGGGCGGCGGGGTGCCGAGCCAGGTGGCCTGCCCGTCGCGCTCGGTGAGCGTCGCCGTGCTGCGCACCCCGACGAAGGAGTACCGCGACCAGGACCGCCCGTGCTCCGCCGACTCGAGCAAGAACGTGCCGGGTCGCCCGTTGGCCAGCTTGCGGTAGAGGCCGATGGCGGTCTCCCCGTCGGCGAGGAAGCGGCGGGTGACGGGGGTGACGGTCATGCCGCGCCGCCCTCGGCTGCCAGGGGCGCTTGCTCACGCTGAGGCGCTTCGACGGGAAGGGTCCGCTCGTCGAAGCAGGAGCGCGCACCGGTATGACAGGCCACGCCGGTCTGGTCCACCCGCAGGAGCACCGTGTCACCATCGCAGTCCAGTGCGGCGCTGACCACTCGTTGCCCGTTGCCCGACGTCTCCCCCTTCACCCAGTACTCCTGGCGGCTGCGGCTGAAGTAGGTCGCCCGACCGGTGGTGAGGGTGCGGTGCAGCGCCTCGTCGTCCATCCAGGCGAGCATGAGCACCTCGCCGGTGTCGTGCTGCTGGGCGATCGCCGGGACGAGCCCGGAGGCGTCACGGCGCAGCCGGGCGGCGATACCGGGGTCGAGGTTCGACGCACGGGCCGGGCCGGGCGAAGGGGCAGGCATGCGCTCCATTGTGCCGGCTGCCGGGCCGGGGGCAGTCACCACCGCGCGGGGCACGCAGCCGCTATCCATGATCGTGGGCTGGTCAGGCGCGCGACAGGGTCGCCTCTAGCGCAGCGACTCCAGCGCGCTGAGCGGCACCACTCGGACGACACCGTCGTGGCCCATCCACGTGAGGTGGTGGTCCTCGATGCCCACCACCCAAGGTTCGATGCCGGGCAGGCTGATCGGTTCTCGTCCGGCGAGCCGGAGGAGCTGGCCCAGTCTCGACACCAAGGACGGTGGGGGTCACGGCCAGTCTCGGGTCGCTCAGGGTCGCCGCCGGGCACGAACCATGACGGCGGCGGCGCCTGCTCCACCGCTCCCGTGCGCACGTCGACCTTCAGGGCGCGACCTTGCTCCATGCCCTGGTCGACGCGCCGCTCCTCCTGCGCGTAGACGGTCGACCCGTCGATGACTGTGATCGCCGCGTCTTCCAACAGCACGGTAGGAGTGCCACCGGTCACGGCATGGTGGCGATCTGCGGGCCGTGGCCGACCTTGAGCGTGTCGCCGTCACCTTGCTGCCACACGAGCATGCCGTCGTGCAGCGTGAGCCACCTTGCTGCCGGTGCGCCGCCGGCCGGAAGCCCTCGGCCGTGGTCGTAGTAGGCCAGACGCCTGACGTTGCTGGTGGCGCGGTCGAAGGAGTACATCTCCCAGCTCACTGCGCCGTTGCAGCAGTCGGTCGACTCGATCCACACGATGTGGCCGTCATCGATGGCCGCCGACGTCAGCCAGGTGTCCGGGTCGGCCGGCTGTCGCAGGCGGGTCACCTGCCCGGTCGTCGGGTCGAGGTAGATGACGAAGTGGGTGCCCGCGGGGTCGGTCGCGACGCCGACGAGCGGTGTTCCAGCGAAGTAGGTCTGGCGCTGGAGCGCACCCGGGAGCTGAGCGGGGAAGGTCCGGATCGTTCCCGGCGGCAGCACGTCCTCCAGGCTCGGCACCCTGGTCAGGTCGATCGACGGCGTCGGTGTCGGCAGCGTCGGTGAGGGAGAGGGCGATGAAGCCGGGTGGGGGCCGCCGCCAGCAGTCCCGCGCAGCAGGGCCGGCGTGACCGCAACCGCGAGGACCGCTACTACGGCGACCGCGGAGCTGAGCAGGACCCGGCCCCTATGGCGACGGTGCCGCCGCAGCACACCGTCGAGTACACCCACCGGCGCAAACGTGCCGCCCACCTGCTGGTGCATGGCGTCCCGCAGACGGCTCTCCAGGTCACTCGCCATGGTTGGCCTCCTCGTTGATGCGGGCGGCGCTCGGCGCGTGATCGTTCAGGTGTCCGCGCATCCGTGCGAGTGCTTGGTGCGCGGTGGCCTTCACCGTGCCCACGGCACAGCTCATGACCGCGGCGGTCTCGACTTCGGTGAGCCCGTCCCAGTACCGCAGGACGAGCACCGCCCGCTGTCGGGGCGTCAAGCGCCGCAGCGCGTCCATGAGCGAATCGCGGACCACGACGTGGTGGGCCGGGTCATCGTGCGGCGCCGGCTCATGCCAGGCCTCAAGTGGTTGTTCGGTGAAGCGGCGGCGGCGCCAGCGGTCGGTGGCCAGGTTGACCAGGATCCGGCGGACGTAGGCCTCCGGCGCCTCGAGCACCTCGATGCGGTCCCACCGCCGGTAGGCCCGTTCGAGCGCATCCTGCAGCAGGTCCTCGGCCGCGGCGACCTGCCCGGTCAGCAGCAAGGCCGTGCGATACAGCGCGGTCGAGCGGGCGCTGACGAACTCGGCGAAGTTCGGCCGTAGATCCACCACGTCCTCCCTCCGCAGACCTCGTACTGATCTTCTCAACGCACAGGGCAGGACAACGGTTTAGCCGCGGCTGCGCCGCACATGATCGTGGGCTCGTTGGGTGCGCCATGGCGCACCCAACGAGCCCACGATTCACCGTGGCGTGCGGGACCTCAGATGTGCGCCGCCGACGCCGAACGACGACGCCGCGCGACGAACAGCAGCGCCAACCCGGCCAGCACCGCGATCCCCGCCACGCCCACCATCCGGGACGTGTCCGACCCGGTGTACGGCAGGCTCGCCATCGGAACCACCAGCTCAGCCGACGCCACCATGACTGAACCGTCCGGTGCCGTGCCGGTGGCCACCACGTGGTGGAGCCCCGCCTCGATCAGCAATGGCAGCTTCAGCACCGTCGTGAAGTTGCCGAGCGCGTCGGTCTTCACCGTCGCGAGGTGGATCGGGGTGGAGTGCAGCTCGATCACCACATCGGAGTTCGGCGCCAGCCCGCTACCGCTCACCGTCACCTCCGCGCCGCGCGGGTCCGGCGCCTTACCGTTCGTGCCACCGGCAACGCCCGGCGGCACCACACCGGTGCTCAGGTTCAGCCCGAGGTCCAACGTCAGCGGAGCCGTCGTCGGCGCCTGGGTCGGCGCGGGTGTCGCCGTCTGAGTGGGAGTCGGCGTCGGGGTGCTCGACGACGTCTGCGTCGGGGTAGCCGTCGCAGTCACGGTGGGGGTAGGGGTAGCGGTCGTCGTGGGAGACGGCGACGCAACGGCCGGCGTTGACCTTCACGGACGTGGTTGGTGTCCTGGTGCCGTCGCCGTCGATCACACTAATAGTCGCCGTGATCGTGAAGGTGTAGTTCGGTGCCGTTGGTCAAACCGGTGCACCGGCCGCGGCGGTGGCCCGTTCCGTCGTCTGCCACGGCGCAGGCACCAGCCGGGCCGACCGCGACCGTGTAACCGACTAGCCCCTCCAGTTCGTCGTCGAACTCTGGCAGCACCCCACGTCACCGTGGCCTCCGTATCGCCGGCGGCCACGATCGGAGCGTCCCACGAAGATGCAGGTCGGCATCGGCGACGGAGCGCAGCTGCGGGAGCGCCACGCCAACTGCCACCAGGGCGAGGCTGACGAACAGAGTGACAAACGGGCCGGTTCGCGACCCGTGCATGCGAGATCTCACGATCTCTCCAATCCTGTTTCCGGGAGTCCGGCGAGAGCCGGTCGGACTGGGGCACACCGGGCGGTGGCCCCGCCAGCCGTCAGGCCAGCCCGTGAGGCATCGGCGGAAGTATTCGACCCCTTGAGCCATTGATCACGAACTAGCCGGGCAGTCCGGATACGCCACTCCAGGTCCACGATCAAAGACCCCAGGGATGTTCAGATCGGTCAGCCAGGCGACGAAGCAGGGCGCCCGCGCACCCTCACATCGACGCGGTTGAGCCCCGCCACGAGGCCTGCATCCGGGCGTAGACCCCACCCGCGGCGACCAGCTCGGCGTGCGGGCCTCGCTCGACCACCCGTCCCGCCTCGAAGACGATCACCTCGTCGGCGGCCTCGGCGGTGGACAGCCGGTGCGCGATCGAGATCGCGGTCCGACCGCGGGTGATCCCCTGCAGCGCGCGCTGCAGCCGCACCTCGGTGGCCGGGTCCACCGCCGACGTCGCCTCGTCCAGGACGAGCAGGTCGGGATCGGCGACGTAGGCGCGGAGCAGCGCGACCAGCTGGCGTTCGCCGGCCGAGATCCCCTCGCCGCGCTCACCGATCGGCGTGTCGAGCCCAGCGGGCAGCGCCTCGAGCCAGTCGGCGAGCCCGAGCTCGGTGGCTGCCAGCTCGATGTCGACGTCGAGCATCCGTGGCCTGCCGTAGTGGATGTTGCTGCGGAGCGTGCCCGCGAACAGGAACCCTTCCTGGGGCACCATGACGATCCGCTCGCGGAGCGAGGCGAACCGCACGTCGCCCAGCGGCGCCCCGTTGACCAGCACCCGCCCGGAGGTCGGGTCCATCAGCCGGGTCAACAGCTTGGAGAACGTCGTCTTGCCCGAACCGGTCTCCCCCACCACGGCGAGGCGGGTGTACGGCGCGATCGTCAGGTCGACGTCGTGCAGCACCTGCGGGCCACCCGGGTAGGCGAACGAGACATGGTCGAAGCGGACCTCCATCGGACCGCGGGCCAGCACCGCGCCGGACGGCCCGGGGTCGGTGATGTCCGGCGCCACATCCAGGATGCCGAGCACCCGCCGCCAGCCGGCGATCGCGTTCTGCGCATCGCCGAGCGTCTCGGTGGCCAGCTGCACCGGACCGACGAACAGGTTGACCAGGAAGACGAAGCCGATGAGCTCACCGGAGGTCAGCTGCCCGCCGACGCCGAGGAGCACGCCGAGCACCACCACACCGGCGTTGGCCACGCCAGCGGCGATCTCACCGCCGGAGAAGATCACCGCGACCAGTGTCGCCGCCTTCGTGGCGGCCTTGCGGTGCGCGGCGACGGCCGCGTCGATGCGTTCGGCCGAGCGTTCCTCGGCGCCGTACGCCCTGATCACCGACGCACCGACGACGGTCTCCGCCACCGCGCCGAGCATCTCGCCGATCCGTTCCCGCACCGCGTCGTAGGCACCGGACACGGCGCGCTGGAAACGCTTCACCGCCAGCAGCATCGGTACGAAGCAGGCATAGACGAACAAGGTGAGCTGCCAGGACCAGAAGGCCATCAGGGCGGTGGCCACGAGCATCTGGCCAAGGCTGACGACGACGAGCACGCCACCGGACTGCATGAACGCGCTGATCTGGTCGACGTCGCTGGTGACCCGGGACACCAGCGACCCACGACTCTGCCCTGCTGGTGAAGCATCGACAGGTCGTGCACGTGCCGGAAGGCCCGGACCCGCAGCGATGCGAGACCGCCCTCGGAGGACCGGTACAGCCGGACGTTCATCAGGTAGGCAGCCAGGGCCGTGACCAGGACCGCCACCATGGCGATCATGACCATGGTGCGCACAACGCCCAGGTCGGGGCCGCCCTTGGCGAGAATTCCGCGATCCAGGCTCTGCTGGACGGTGAGCGGGACGACGATGCGCCCGGCGGTCGCAACGAGCGCGAGCACGAGGGTGACGCCGAGGCCCCGGGTGAACTCCGGCGACAGCCGGACGCCGCGCACGAAGGTCTGCCACGGCGAGGCCTCGGAGGCGGCAGTCATGCCGGTACCTGAGCATCTCGGCTGAACTTGGTAGGCGGTAACGAGCCGGCGGTAGCCCGTCGCAGCGCCCCAGCAGGAGGGCGTGCGGGCCGCGGTCGACGTACCGCCCCGTGCTCGACGTAGACGACCTCGTCGGCCAGCGCGATCGTCGACTGGCGATAGGCCACGACGACCACCGTCGACGGCAGCGCGGCGCGTTTCGAGACCGTCGAGGATTCGCGCCTCGACCTGCGGGTCGACGCTGGAGGTGGCGTCGTCCAGCACCAGCAGCCGCGGCCGGCGCACCAAGGCGCGCGCGAGTGCCACCCGCTGGCGTTGCCCACCGGACAGCGAAGCGCCGCGTTCGCCCAGCGGCGTGTCCAGCCCCGCGGGCAAGGCGCGGACGAAGTCGGACGCCTGGGCGAGTGCGAGCGCGGACCAGACCTCGTCGTCGCTCGAGCCTCTCCCCCAGCGTCACGTTGCCGCGCACCGTGTCCTCGAACAGGAAGGTCTCCTGAGGCACCACGGCGGCCGCTCGCCGACACCCCGCCACGATGGACTCCACGGACGTCGACGCCGTCGAACAGCACCTCGCCGGAGGTCGGGTCCGCCAGCCGGACAAGCAGCGTGGTGAGCGTCGACTTGCCGGAACCGGTCGGACCGACCACGGCCACGGTCCGGCCCGGCTCCACTCCGAAGGTGACGTCCTGGAGCACCCGCGCGTCGCCGTAGGCGTAGCTCACCGACCGCAGCTCGAGCTCGAGCGGCCCGTCGCCGTCGAGCACCTCCTGACCGAACGGAAGCGACCCGGTCGCCTCCAGAACCCGCGTCACCCGGTCCCAGCCGACGACGCTGCGCGGCATCTCCGCCAGCACCCACCCGAACGCCCGGACCGGGAACGCCAGGATGGTGAACAGGTAGGCGATCTGGACCAGCTCGCCGGCGCTCAGCGCGCCAGACGACATCCGTGCGGTGCCCGCAATGAGCACGGCGAGGACGCCGAGGTTGGGCACGGCCTCCAGCACCGGGTCGAACAGGCCGCGGATCCGGCCGACGCCGATGTTGGCGTCCCGCAGCTCGTTGGCCAGGCGCGGCGAACCGCTCGGTCTCGGAGGTCTCCCGGCCGAGCGCCTTGACCACCAGCGCACCGTCGAAGCTCTCGTGGGCGACGCCGCTGACCGCGCCGCGCAGCTCCTGCGCGCGGGTGGCGACCGGCGACAGCCGGCGCTGATAGACGAAGTTCATCCCGGCGATCGCCGGGAACAGCACGAACGCGACCAACGCGACGACCGGGTCCGCCCGCACCATCGCCACCCCGGCCACACCCAGCATCACCAGGACCCCGATGCTGAACGGGAACGGGGCGATGGGGTACCAGGCCGACTCGACGTCGGCGTTCGCGTTGGACAGCAGCTGACCGGTGGAGTGGCGCTGGTGCCAGGACAGCGGGAGCCGCAGGTACTGGCGGGTGACCCGGCGCCGGTAGGACGCCTGCAGGTTGAACTGCATCACCGACGCACCGACCCGGCGCACCACGATGCCGGCCGCCTTGATGACCGCGACCGCCATGATGGCCGCCGCGGCACCGACGAGGGCACCGGTCCGCGCGTGGCCGGTGGCGAAGGCCGGAAGGATCACCCGGGTCGTCACCCAGCCCAGCACCCACGAGCTGGCCACGGTCATGAGGCCGAAGACCGCGCTGCCCAGCGCGGCGATGGTGAAGACCTTGGGCTGCTCGACGATGGCGACGCCAAGGATGCGGAAACCGCGCCGCAGTACCTTCGCCGACGGCGCGTCCAGGCGGTCGTCGCGGAGAGAACCTGGCACGGAGAGGTCCTCCCGGGCGACCGACATGTAAGGGATGCTGGCCCTATTGTGCCTTACCTATCGACGGCCGCATGCGGCCTTTCGGCCGACCTCAGCGCACCGCGTGTCCGCCCGGCCCGCAGCGCATCCTTCACCTGCCGCACGCTCAGCTCACCGAAGTGGAAGACGCTGGCCGCGAGCACCGCATCGGCGCCGGCGTCGACGGCTGGTGCGAAGTCGGCCAGACGACCGGCGCCGCCGCTGGCCACGATCGGCACGCCGACCTCGCCGCGCACCGCGCGGATCAGCTCCAGGTCGTAGCCGTCCTTGGTGCCGTCCGCGTCCATCGAGGTCAGCAAGATCTCCCCGGCGCCGAGCTCGGCGCCGCGGTGCCGCCCAGGCGACCGCGTCGAGCCCGGTGGGCTGCCGGCCGCCGTGGGTGACAACCTCGAAGCCGCTGGGCTGCCCTGGCGCGCGGCGCGCGTCCACCGCGAGCACCACGCATTGGGCACCGAACCGGTCCGCCGCCTCGCGCAGCAGCTCGGGCCGCAGCACCGCCGCCGTGTTGACCCCGACCTTGTCCGCGCCGGCCCGCAGCAGCGCATCGACGTCGTCCACCGCACGCACGCCGCCTCCGACGGTGAGCGGGATGAACACCTGCTCGGCGGTGCGCCGCACCACGTCGTACGTCGTCGCCCGGCCGAGCTGCGAGGCGGTGATGTCCAGGAACACCAGCTCGTCGGCGCCTTCGGCGTCGTAACACCTGGCCATCTCGACCGGGTCACCGGCGTCGCGCAGCTCGGTGAAGTTGACGCCCTTCACCACCCGGCCCGCGTCGACGTCCAGGCACGGGATCACCCGCACGGCGAGGGTCACCGCACGGCCGCCAGCGCCTCTTCCAGGGTGAACGCCCCGGCGTACAGCGCCTTGCCGACGATGGCACCCTCGACGCCGATGCCGGTCAGGGCGGCGATCGCCCGCAGGTCGTCGAGGCTGCTCACCCCGCCGCTCGCCACGACGGGGCGGGTGGTGGCGGCGCAGACGTCCTTGAGCAGCTGCACATTCGGTCCGGTCAGGGTGCCGTCGCGGTACACGTCGGTGACCACGTACCGGGCGCAGCCGTCGCCGTCCAGACGGGTGAGAACCTCGAACAGGTCGCCGCCGTCCTTGGTCCAGCCCCGGGCGGACAGCGTGGTGCCGCGTACGTCGAGCCCGACAGCGACCCGCTCCCCGTGCTCGGCGATGGCCTTCGCACACCACGTCGGGTCCTCCAGCGCAGCGGTGCCGAGGTTGACCCGGGTGCAGCCGGTCGCCAGGGCCGCCCGCAGGCTGTCGTCGTCGCGGATGCCTCCCGACAGCTCCACCTTGACGTCCAGCCTGCCCACGACGTCGGCCAGGAGCGCAGCGTTGGTCCCTCGCCCGAACGCGGCGTCGAGGTCCACCAGATGGATCCACTCGGCACCAGCCTCCTGCCAGGCGAGCGCCGCGGCGAGCGGGTCGCCGTAGGTCGTCGCGGAGCCGGCCTCCCCTTGCACCAGCCGAACGGCTTGGCCGTCGGCGACGTCGACGGCGGGGAGGAGCTCGAGGGTCATGACAGGGTCTCCAGCCAGTTTTTGAGGAGTTGGGCGCCGGCGTCGCCGGACTTCTCGGGGTGGAACTGGGTCGCCGCGCACGGACCGTCTTCGGTCGCGGCGACGAAGCGCTCACCGTGCTCGGCGTAGCTCACCAGGCCCGGGGCGACGCGGGCCGCGTAGGAATGCACAAAGTAGAAGCGGGTCTGCGGGTCGATCCCAGCGAACAGCGCGGAGCCCGCGGCGGCGATCACCGTGTTCCAGCCCATGTGCGGCAGCACGGCGGCATTCAGCTTCGACACGTCGCCCGGCCAATGGCCGATCCCGCTGCGACACTCGCCCCGCTCGCGGCCTGCGGCGAACAGAACCTGCATGCCGACGCAGATCCCCAGGACCGGGAGCCCCAAATCCAGCCGGTCGCGCACGATCATCGCGCCGCCGACCTTGTCGATGCCGTCCATGCACGCGGCGAAGGCGCCGACCCCTGGCACCACGAGCCCGTCGGCGGCGAGGGCTTGTCCGGCATCGGAACTGACGGTGACGTCGGCCCCGACTCGCGCGAGTGCCCGCTCGGCGGACCGCAGGTTGCCCGAGCCGTAGTCGAGCACGACGACCCGTTTCACCCGGAGCCCCCTGCGCGCTTCACAGCCGCAGCGCTGCGCCGATGAGCGCGAGCACGGCCGCGACACCGAGGATGGCGACGACGACCCAGCTCTTGCGCTGCCGGGCGAAGGAGTACGCCCCGCCGAGCAGGAACCCGCCGAGGATGAGGAGCAGGAGACCCATCGCTACAAGGTGCCCTTCGTGCTGGGGATGCCGACGACCCGCGCGTCCAGCGCCACCGCGTCGCGCAGGGCTCGGGCCACCGCCTTGAACTGCGCCTCGACGATGTGGTGGGCATTGCGGCCGGTGATCACCCGCACGTGCAGGCAGATCTGCGCGGCGGAGGACAGCGACTCCCAGATGTGCCGGGTCATCGTCGTGTCATAGGTGCCGATGAGCTCCACGAGAGCCGGCTCCTCGTGCACCACGTAGGGCCGCCCGGACAGGTCGACCGCAGCCTGCACCAATGCTTCGTCGAGCGGCACCAGCGCGTCGCCGTAGCGCCGGATGCCAGCCTTGTCGCCCAGCGCCTGGCGGATCGCCTGGCCGAGCCCGAGGGTGGTGTCCTCGATCGTGTGGTGCGCGTCGACCTCCAGGTCGCCCTTGGTCCGCACGTGCAGGTCGAACCCGCCGTGCTTGCCGAGCTGGGACAGCATGTGGTCGAAGAACGGCACGCCGGTCTCCACGTCGGCGACTCCGCTTCCGTCCAGCGCGAGCTCGACCAGGACGTCGGACTCCTTGGTCGTCCGCTGGACACGAGCGCGCCGCGCGCCGGACCCGTCCTCGCTCACACCGACTCCTTCAACGCACCCAGGAAAGCATCGACCTCGTCCGGCAACCCGGCCGTGACCCTCAGCCATCCTGGCAGGCCGACGTCGCGGACGAGGACTCCACGGTCCACCAGGGCACGCCAGATGACCGTCTGGTCAGCGAAACGACCGAAGAGCAGGAAGTTGGCGTCGGAGGGCACCACCTCGAGGCCCAGCTCCACCAGCGCGGACGCCATCCGGTCGCGCTCGTCCGTCACCGCCCGCACCGTGCCCAGCAGCTCGTCGGTGTGCGCCAGCGCCACTCGCGCGGCGGCCTGGGTAAGCGCCGACAGGTGGTAGGGCAACCGCACCAGCTGCAGGGCCTGCACCACGGGCGCCCCCGCCGCCAGGTAGCCCAGCCGGGTCCCGGCCATGGCGAACGCCTTGGACATGGTCCTGGTCACCACCAACCTCGGGTGGTCGGCCAGGAGCGTCAGCGCCGACGGTGTGCCGGGCCGGGCGAACTCGGCGTACGCCTCGTCCACCACCACCATGCCGGGGGCCGCATCCAGGACCGCCTCGATGGCGGCCAGCGGCATCGCGGTCCCCGTCGGGTTGTTGGGCGAGGTGAGGAAGACCACGTCCGGTGCGTTCTCGCGGACGACCGCCACCGCGTGAGCTGCGTCGAGCGTGAAGTCGTCCGCGCGCCATGCGTTCACCCACCGGGTCGACGTGGCCGAGCGATATCAGCCGGTGCATCGTGTACGACGGTTCGAAGCCGAGGGCGGACCGGCCGGGACCGGCGAAAACCTGCAGCAGCTGCTGGATCACCTCGTTGGACCCGTTGGCCGCCCACACCCCGGCGGGTTCGAGCCCATGCCCGAGGTAGCCGGCGAGGTCGGCTCGCAGCGCCACCGCGTCCCGGTCCGGGTAGCGGTTCAACGTGGCGGCGACGCCCGCGACCGTGGCCGCGATGTCGGCCACCAGCGCATCGGAGGGCGGGTATGGATTCTCGTTGGTGTTGAGGCGCACCGCGACGTCCAGCTGCGGTGCGCCGTACGGCGTGAGGCCCCGCAGGTCCTCCCGCAGCGGCAAGGCGTCCGGCCCAGTCACCGGGGGATCCTCACCCGCACCGCCGCGACGTGGGCATGCAGGTCCTCCGCGCCGCCAAGGGCGTCGATGTGGTCGGCCACCTCGGCGAGCGCGTCGCGGGTGTAGTCGACGACGTGGATGCCGCGCAGGAACGTCTGCACCGACAGCCCGCCGGTGAAGCGCGCCGTGCCACCGGTGGGCAGCACGTGGTTGGACCCGGCGAGGTAGTCGCCGAGGGTCACCGGCGAGTAGGGCCCGACGAAGATCGCGCCCGCGTTGCGCACCCGCGCGGCCACGGCGGACGCGTCCCGGGTGAGGATCTCCAGGTGCTCGGCGGCCCAGGTGTCGACCACCGCCAAGCCCTGCTCGAGGTCGCGCACGAGCACCGCCGCCGACTGGTGGGTGAGCGCGGTGGTAACCCGTTCCCGGTGCTTGGTGACGGCGACCTGGACTTCGAGCTCGGCCTCCACTGCGGCAACCAGCTCGGGTGAGTCGGTGACCAGCAGGCACGCGGCCAGCTCGTCGTGCTCGGCCTGGGAGATGAGGTCGGCGGCGACGTAGCGCGGGTCGGCGCTGGAGTCCGCGAGGATCGCCGATCTCGGTCGGGCCGGCCTCCGCGTCGATGCCGATGATTCCCTTGAGCAGCCGTTTGGCGGCAGCGACGTAGATGTTGCCCGGGCCGGTGACCATGTCGACCGGCTCGACCTCGCCCGGGATCCCGTAGGCGAACATCGCGATCGCCTGGGCGCCACCGACGGCATACACCTCGTCGATGCCGAGCAGCGCGCAGGCGGCGAGGACCACCGGGTGCGGCAGGCTTCCGTTGTCCGCCTGGGGCGGGGAGGCGACTGCGAGTGACGTCACCCCGGCAACCTGGGCGGGGACGACGTTCATCACCACGCTGCTCGGGTAGGCGACCAGGCCACCCGGCACGTACAAGCCCACTCGGCGCACCGGCACCCACCGCTCGGTCACCTGCCCACCCGGGGCGACCCGAACGACGTGGTCGCGTCCGGCGCTGCGCCTCGTGCACCGTGCGGGTGCGCCGGATCGCCTCCTCCAGCGCCGCCCGCACGGCGGGGTCGAGGCGGGCAAGGGCATCGGCGAGGGCGGCAGCCGGTACCCGAAGGTCGGTCAGCTCAACCCCGTCGAACCTGCGTGCCAGCTCTGCGATCGCCGCGACACCACGCTCGCGTACCGCCTCGCAGATAGGCCGTACGGCCTCGACCGCGGCCTCCACGTCCAGGGCGGCCCGGGGCAACAGCGCACGCGGGTCCTCGGTGGCCGCTCGCAGGTCGACACGGCGCAGCACGCGGGGCCTCCTCATCGACGTGGCCACGGCCTCACCGATGGCGGTCCACACCAGGGTATCGGCGGGTGTCCGTGGCCGCCGGACGACCGTCCGGATGCGGCGGCGGACGGGACCTAGCCCTACCCTGACCGCCATGAGTGGCAAAGGAACCCCCGCGACGATCGCCCTGACCAAGGCGAAGGTGCCCTTCACCGTGCACGCCTACGACCACGATCCGGCGAGCCCGTCGTACGGCGAGGAGGCGGCCAGCGCCCTCGGCGTGCCGGCCGAGCGGGTGTTCAAGACCCTGGTCGCCGCGGTCGACGGCAAGCTGACGGTCGCCGTCGTCCCGGTCTCGGGATCACTCGACCTCAAGGCGCTGGCCGCGGCCGCGGGCGGGAAGAAGGCGGCCATGGCGGACCCTGCCGAGGCCGAGCGCGCCACCGGCTACGTGCTTGGTGGCATCAGCCCGTTGGGTCAGCGCAAGCGGCTGCCCACAGTCGTCGACATCACGGCCTCGGATCACGCGACCGTGCACGTCTCCGCAGGCCGGCGCGGGCTGGAGATCGAGCTCGCTCCCGCCGACCTGGTGCGGCTCACTGCGGCGGTGCTGGCTCCCGTCGGTCGCCGGAGCTGACCGGTCGGTCGGTGGCGAGCACAAGGCCCAGGTGAGCAAGCACAGCCATCAGCGGCCAGGCCATCAGCACGGCTGTCGCCCGTAGGTCTACCGGTAGGGCACGGGTGGCACCGAGCGGTGCCGTCCGAGCCCACGCCTGCAGATCTGACGGACCGAGCGCGCGGCCCACCCGCCATGCGAGGTAGGCACCGGCCAGGCCGCCGAGGGTGAGCGCGACGGCCGAAGCCGCATCGCGCCCCCGCACCAGCCACCAGACGACAATGCCGCACACCAACCCGACGACGGCAGAGATGATCAGGAAGTACGCGTCCTGGCCGACGTACGCCTTGCTCTCCGGATCGACCAGGCTGACGCCGTCCGCGGTCTTGATCCCGCGCAGCCGCGGGGCGAGTGCCGCCCAGATGATCCCGACGACGATGCCGGCCGCCGCCACGGCGAGGACGGTCGCCGCCGCCGAGCGCACGTCGGTCCGCCAGCCGGTCGTCGAGGGGGGCACGACCTGGTGGTCATAGGCCGGTGCGAACGGGGACTCACTCATTGGTAGCAGTGTCGCAGGTCACGTGTGCGACGTCCGTCACCCGACGAGGCAGGCGGAGCCGAGCAGCGCCTTGAGGTCGCCCATCAGCGCCGGCGTGGCGGTGACCCGCAGCCGGTCGTCGAGCCGCAGCACCGTGGTGCGGGCCCCGCTGACGCAGCTGCAGGTGCACCTCGGTGGCGCCCGGGATGGGTGGCGAGCACCTCCTTGAGCCGCTCGACCACCGGCGGCGTGCACCGCGCGGCCGGCAGCGTGACGACGACCGGCCCGCGCGGCCCGTCGCGACAGGTCCGGGACGGTGAGCTCCATCGCGATCAGCTTGGGCACGTCCTCGCGCCTGTCGACCCGGCCGCGGACGAGCACGACGGCGTCCTCGACGAGCTGGGTGCGCGACACTGCTGCGTAGGTCTGCGGGAAGAACATCGACCTCGATCGCGCCGTCGAGGTCCTCGAGCGTCGCGATCGCCCACGGCGTTGCCCTGCTTGGTGACCTTGCGCTGCAGCGCCGGTGACGATGCCCGCCGACCGTGACGATCGCGCCGTCGGGCCGGTCGTCGGTCATGCAGCGCGGCGATCGCGCAGTCGGCGGCCGCGGCGAGCACGTGCTCGACGCCGAACAGCGGGTGGTCGGAGACGTAGAGGCCGAGCATCTCGCGCTCGTACGCGAGCAGCGTCGTCTTGTCCCACTCGCCCGCCGGGATCGGCGGCGTCGAACGCCGTCGGCTCGGCCGTCGGCGTCGTCGCTCGGAGTCGCCGCCGAACAGGTCGAACTGCCCGATCGCCTCGGCGCGCTTGGTGTCCAGGAACGCGTCGATCGCGTCGGCGTGGACCGCGCAGCAGCCCGCGCCGGGTGTGGCCGAGCGAGTCGAACGCGCCGGCCTTGATCAGCGACTCGACGGTCTTCTTGTTGCAGGCGACCGGCTCGACCTTGCGCAGGAAGTCGGGGAAGTCGGCGAACCGGCCCTTGGCCCGGCGGGTCGGCGACGATCGACTCGACGACGTTGCTCGCCGACGTTGCGGATCGCGGCGAGCCCGAACCGGATGTCGGTGCCGCGCGGGGTGAAGTCGGCGTCGGACTCGTTGACGTCCGGCGGCAGCACCTTGATGCCCATCCGCCGGCACTCGTGCAGGTAGAGCGCGCTCTTGTCCTTGTCGTCGCGCGACCGAGGTGAGCAGCGCGGCCATGTACTCGGCCGGGTAGTTGGCCTTGAGGTAGGCGGTCCAGTAGGAGACCAGGCCGTAGCCGGCGGTGTGCGCCTTGTTGAACGCGTAGTCGGAGAACGGGACGAGGATGTCCCACAGCGTCTTGATCGCCGCCGTCGGAGTAGCCGTCGGCCCTCATGCCCGTCGGAGAACGGCACGTACTCCTTGTCGAGGATCTCCTTCTTCTTCTTGCCCATCGCGCGGCGCAGCAGGTCGGCCTGGCCGAGCGTGTAGCCGGCGACCTTCTGCGCGATCGCCATGACCTGCTCCTGGTAGACGATCAGCGCCGTAGGTGTCGCCCAGGATCTCGGCCAGCGGCTCGGCGAGCTCGGGGTGGATCGGCACGACCGGCTTGCGGCCGTTCTTGCGGTCGGCGTAGTCGTTGTGCGCGTTGGCGCCCATCGGCCCGGCCGGTAGAGCGCGAGGACGGCGGAGATGTCCTCGAAGTCGTCCGGCCCCATCGAGCGCAGCAGCGCGCGCATCGGGCCGCCGTCGAGCTGGAAGACGCCCGAGCGTGTCGCCGCGGGCCAGCAGCTCGTACGCCGTCGGGGTCGTCGAGCGGTCAGCGTCCTCGAGGACGACCGTCTCGCCGCGGTTGGCCTCGATGTGCGGCCAGGCAGTCGTCGAGGACGGTGAGGTTGCGCAGGCCGAGGAAGTCCATCTTGAGCAGGCCGAGCGACTCGCACGCGCCCATGTCGAACTGGGTGATGATCGCGCCGTCCTGCTCCCGGCGCTGGATCGGGATGACGTCGAGCAGCGGCTCGCGGCACAGGATCACGCCGGCCGCGTGCACGCCCCACTGCCGCTTGAGGCCCTCGAGCCCGCGCGCGGTGTCGACGACGCGCTTCGACGTCGGGGTCGGACTCGTACAGCGCGCGGAACTCGCCGGCCTCGGTGTAGCGCGTCGTGCGTCGGGTCGAAGATGCCCGACAGCGGGATGTCCTTGCCCATGACCGGCGGCGGCATCGACCTTGGTGATCCGGTCGCCGAGCGCGTACGGGTAGCCGAGCACCCGGGCGGAGTCCTTGATCGCCTGCTTGGCCTTGATCGTGCCGTAGGTGATGATCTGCGCGACCCGCTCCTCGCCGTACTTCTCGGTGGCGTAGCGGATCATGTCGCCGCGCCGGCGCTCGTCGAAGTCCATGTCGATGTCGGGCATCGAGATGCGCTCGGGGTTGAGGAAGCGCTCGAAGAGCAGCCCGTGCTGGATCGGGTCGAGCTCGGTGATGCCCAGCGCGTAGGCGACCAGCGCAGCCGGCCGCCGAGCCACGGCCCGGGCCGACCCGGATGCCGTTGTCCTTCGCGTACTGCACCAGGTCGGCGACGACCAGGAAGTAGCCCGGGAAGCCCATCTGGCAGGATGACGCCGATCTCGTAGTCGGCCTGCGTCGCGGTGCGTCGTCCGGGACGCCCGCCGGGAAGCGCTCGTGCAGGCCCGCGCTCGACCTCCTTGACGCAGCCAGGACTCCTCGGTCTCCCCCGTCCGGCACCGGGAACCGCGGCATCAGGTCGGCGCCCTCGGCGAACGTCGACGTCGCACCGCTCGGCGATCAGCAGCGTGTTGTCGCAGGCCTCGGGCAGCTCGCGCCAGAGCGTCGCGCATCTCGGCCGGCGATCTTGAGGTAGAAGTCGCTGCGCGTCGAACTTGAACCGGTTCGGGTCGGCCATCGTCTTGCCGGACTGCACGCACAGCAGCACCTCGTGCGCGTCGGCGTCCGTCGGCGTAGGTGTAGTGCAGGTCGTTGGTGGCGACGCAGCGGCAGGTCGAGCTCCTTGGCGAGCCGGAGCAGGTCCTCGCGGACGCCGGCGCTCGATGTCGAGGCCGTGGTCCATCAGCTCGAGAAGAAGTTGTCCGCGCCGAAGATGTCGCGGTACTCCGCCGGCGGCCGCTTGGCGCGCTCGTCGTACGGCCCGCTGCAGCAGCCGGTCTGACCTCGCCGGACGGGCAGCCGGTGGTGCGCGATGAGGCCCTTGCCGTACTGCGTCGAGCAGCTCGCGGTCCATCGCGCGGCTTGTAGTAGTAGCCCTCGAGGCTGGCCAGGCGAGGAGAGCCGGAACAGGTTGTGCATGCCCGTCGGTGTTCTCGGCCAGCAGCGTCATGTGGGTGTACGCGCCGCCGCCGGAGACGTCGTCCTCGCCGCCGTCGGCCCAGCGCACCCGGGTGCGCTCGAACCGGCTGCGTGCCCGGCGCGAGGTAGGCCTCCATGCCGATGATCGGCTTGACGCCGGCGGCCTTGGCCTGCTTGCAGAAGTCGTAGGCGCCGAAGACGTTGCCGTGGTCGGTCATCGCCAGCGCCGGCATGCCCATGCCGCGCGGCCTCGGCGAACAGGTCCTTCAGCCGGGCCGCACCGTCGAGCATCGAGTACTCGGTGTGCACGTGCAGGTGCACGAACGAGTCGCCAGCTGTGCTCGACACTGCGGGGGGGCCTCCAGATCCGAAGTCTCGACTCTAACGGGCGCCGCCGACGTTCCGGCGTCACCGGACGCGCGCGGCGACGCCTGGATGCCTGAGCTGCGCGGCGCCCGCACGGCACGGTCGAGGGCGTGCGCCAGGTCCGCCGGGTAGTCGCTGGTGAACTCCACCCACCGGCCGTCGGCGGGGTGCTCGAAGCCCAGGCGCGCGGCGTGCAGCCACTGCCGGGTCAGCCCGAGCCGCGCGGACAGCGTCGGGTCGGCGCCGTAGGTCAGGTCGCCGACGCACGGGTGCCGCAGCGCGGCCATGTGCACCCGGATCTGGTGCGTGCGCCCGGTCTCCAGGTGGATGTCGAGCAGCGTCGCCGCGCGGAACGCCTCGATCGTCTCGTAGTGCGTGACGCTCGGCTTGCCGTCGGCCACGACCGCGAACTTGTAGTCGTGGGTGGGGTGCCGGTCGATCGGCGCGTCGACGGTGCCGCGACAACGGGTCGGGGTGGCCCTGCACCAGCGCGTGGTAGCGCTTGTCGACGGTGCGCTCGCGGAACGCCTGCTTGAGCACGGTGTACGCGCGCTCGGACTTCGCGACCACCATCAGCCCGCTGGTGCCGACGTCGAGCCGGTGCACGACGCCCTGCCGCTCGGCCGCGCCGCTGGTGGAGATCCGGTAGCCGGCGGCGGCGAGCCCGCCGATCACGGTCGGCCCGGTCCAGCCCGGGCTCGGGTGCGCGGCGACGCCCGACCGGCTTGTCGACGACCACGATGTCGTCGTCGTCGTGGACGACGACGCAGCCCGTCGACCGGCTCCGGTCGACGGCGAGGTGCCGCCCGGGGGCGGCGGCAGCTCGACCTCGAGCCAGCTGCCGGCACTGCACCCGGTCGGACTTCGACGCCGGCGAGCCGTCGACGAGCACGAGCCCGCCGACGACCAGCTCGGCCGCCGCGGTACGGGAGAGCCCGAACATCCGGGCCAGCGCCGCGTCGAGGCGCTCGCCCTCGAGCCCGTCGGGAACAGGGACGGTACGCCGGTCAGTCACTGCGCTGGACCGTGCCGTCGATCTGCATCCCTCGCATCGCCAGCAGCACCGCGAGGATGGCTCCGCAGACGATCGACGAGTCGGCCACGTTGAAGATCGGCCAGTGCGGCAGCTGGATCCAGTCGACGACGTGCCCACGCAGCACCCCCGGGCTGCGGGTGATCCGGTCGATCAGGTTGCCGACTCGCCCCACCCAGCAGCAGGCCCGAGCGCCACCGCCCACTGCGTGCTGTACAGACGTCGCGCGGTCCGCAGGATCACCACGATCACGCCAACGGCGACAGCCGCGAACAGCACGGTCAACCCCTCGCCGAGCCCGAAGGCGGCGCCGGAGTTGCGGGTCTCGTTCAGCGTCAGGAGGCCGCCCAGCAGCCGGATCGGCGCACGGTCGGACAGGGTGGCGACCACGATCACCTTGCTGATCAGGTCGGCCGCCAGCACGCACGCGGCAACGATCGACAAGATGCCGATGCGTCGGTGACGGACGGGGGGGCTCTGGGTGTCGTCGTCGCTCAGCGACGCTCCTCGCGTTGTTTGCATGTCACGCACAGGGTCGCACGAGGAAAGGCCTGAAGTCGAGCTTGCCGATCGGGTTGCCGCAGCTGCTCGCACACGCCGTAGGTGCCGTCGTCGATCCGGTCGATCGCCTCGCTCGGTCTGCGCGAGCAGGTCGCGGGCGTTGTTCGCCAGCGACATCTCGTGCTCACGCTCGAAGGTCTTGGTACCGGCGTCCGCCTGGTCGTCGCCCGACCCGTCCCCGCCGTCGCGAAGCACGATCTGCCAGCTCCGACTCCACCGCGTGGATCTCGCGCCGGAGCCGTTCGGCATCGTTCAACAACCACTGGCGCGTCTCAGTCAACTCCTTCGCCGTCCAGCCGCTCGCCTTGGAAGTGGTGAACTTGGCGGGGGCGTCCGCCGTCGCGGGTGCGGAGCTCGCCGACTTGCTGGCGGCCTTCGGCGCGGCGGGAATCGTCGCGGATGCCTTCACCGTCGACTTGTCCGTCAGCGACGGCTTGGTCGCCGCCGGCTTGGCGGGGGCGGCGGGTTTGGCCGCCGCGGGCTTGGACGTGGACGGCTTGGTCGTAGCGGGCTTGGCCGTAGCCGGCTTGGTCGCGGCTGGCTTGGCGGCCGTCTTGGACGTGGTGGTCTTCACAGCTACTGCCTTCTTCACGGGCGTCTTCACGGGCGCCACGGACCTCGCGGGCGCTGCCGACCTGGCGGCAACGGCCGACTTGGCGGGCGCGGCCTTCACTGCCTTCACGGCAGCCGCTGCCTTTACCGCCGGCGCAACCTTCGCTGCTTTCACAGCCGGCGCTGCCTTGGCGGCCCTTACCGATTTCACGACCGGAGCAGCCTTCACGACCTTTACCGCCTTCGCGACCGGCGTCGCGGGCGCCTTCTGGGCGGTCGATGCACTCTTCTTCGCTGACCCAGCCATGGCCGACACCCCATTCTTCGCCGGTGCGGCCCCCTTGACCGACCCGGACACGTTCACCAGGGTCATGCGCTTCACCGGAGGAGCTGCGCTCACCACAGACGCTTGCGGCCGCGGTACGGCGGCCGCCGTCACGGCACTGCTCTTACGATCTGCAGCCACATCCGCCCCCTACGATGGCTCACATGACCTGATCTTCATCCGGTCACGCGAGAATAGGTCGACATAACCTCAGCAGCAACGCGCCGCGCCGTCGATCTCTTCCCCGTATGGGTCGGTTCATTCGCCTTTTAGCTCGGCAGTCGCACGGCGATATCCGCCGGCACGCCCACGATCTCCACCACCTTGTCGCGACTCGTCGCGCCGCTGATCAGGCTCACGTTCCGGCGGCGCAAGCCGAGCGCCTTCGCGAGCGCGACGAGCGCCGCCTCGGTAGCACGGCCGTCGACCGCCCGCGCCGACACCCGGACCACGACGGCGCTGCCGTAGGACCCGCCCACGTCGGTGCGGGCGGCGCCTGGTCGGACCCGGATCGCCAGACGCACCGGCTCGAGATCGGACATGCTCACAGTGTCGCCCACGATCGGCGTAGGATGCCGTGTTCAAGGCAGGGACGGGGACGAGTAGCCTCCGCACGCAGCCACGAGCGACCCGGGGACGGTGCGAGCCCGGGGGCGTGCGCGGCGGGAAGATCACCCCGGAGCCGCCGGAAGAACAGCGCCTGGTGCGCTCAGTAGACCCGGCACGCACGACCCAGAGCGGGGTACCGCTGCGGCGCGCCAGCGTCGGGCGCCCAAGGAGGGTGGTACCGCGGGGCACCGGCGGACCGGGCGTCTCGTCCCTCCGCCGGAGACGCGCGCAGCGACCCTGCGGGCAACGCCACCGACGGAAGGCACCGCCGATGTACACACCGCTCCCCGCCCAGGTCGACCTGCCCGCCCTCGAGCACGAGGTGCTCGCGCCGCTGGCGCGCGCCGACGTCTTCGACCGCTCGCTCGACGCAGACCGCCGACGGCCCGCTCTGGGTGTTCTACGAGGGCCCGCCGACCGCCAACGGCACGCCCGGGCACCCACCACGTCGAGGCGCGCGTCTTCAAGGACCTGTTCCCGCGCTTCAAGACGATGAAGGGCTACCACGTCCCGCGCCAGGCCGGCTGGGACTGCCACGGCCTGCCGGTCGAGCTCGCCGTCGAGAAGGAGCTCGGCTTCACCGGCAAGCAGGACATCGAGGCGTACGGCGTCGCCGAGTTCAACGCGAAGTGCCGCGAGTCGGTGCAGCGGCACGTCGACGAGTTCGAGGAGCTGACCGAGCGGATGGGCTACTGGGTCGACCTGGCCGAGGCCTACCGGACGATGGACGCCGAGCTACATCGAGAGCGTCTGGTGGTCGCTCAAGCAGATCTTCGACAAGGGCCTGCTGGTCGAGGACCACCGGGTCGCGCCGTACTGCCCGCGCTGCGGCACCGGCCTGTCCGACCACGAGGTCGCGCAGGGCTACGAGACGGTCACCGACCCGTCGGTCTACGTGCGCTTCCCGGTCACCTCGCGGCCCGCTGGCCGAGCTCGGCGCCGTCGCTGCTGGTCTGGACGACGACGCCCGTGGACGCTGGTGTCGCAACACCGCGGTCGCCGTGCACCCGGACGTCACCTACGTCGCCGCCCGGTTCGCACCGGCGACAGCGACGAGGTGCTCGTCGTCGCCGAGCCGCTGCTGGCGCGACGCGTGCTTCGGCGAGGCACGACGCCGAGGTCCTGCGGACCTTCCCGGGTCGCGAGCTCGAGCACACCAGCTACGCCCGCCCGTTCGACCTCGTCGACTTCGCCGGCGAGCGCGCCCACTACGTCGTGCTCGCCGACTACGTCACCACCGAGGACGGCACCGGCCTGGTCCACCAGGCGCCGGCGTTCGGCGCCGACGACCTCGCCGTCGCCGCGCGCTACGGCCTGCCGGTGGTCAACCCGGTCGGCCCGACGGCACCTTCGCGGACGACCTCCCGCTGGTCGGCGGCATGTTCTTCAAGACGGCCGACGCCGCGCTGGTCGCCGACCTCGCGCGACCGCGGGCTGCTGTTCCGGCACGCTGCCGTACGAGCACAGCTACCCGCACTGCTGGCGCTGCGACACCGCGCTGCTCTACTACGCGCTGCCGTCCTGGTACATCCGCACCACCGCGGTCAAGGACCGGCTGCTCGCGGAGAACGAGGCGACCAACTGGCACCCGGAGACGATCAAGAACGGCCGCTACGGCGACTGGCTGCGCAACAACATCGACTGGGCGCTGTCCCGCAACCGCTACTGGGGCACGCCGCTGCCGATCTGGCGCTGCGACGACGGCCACCTGACGTGCGTCGGCTCGCTCGCCGAGCTCGGCGCGCTCGCCGGCCGCGACCTGTCCGAGCTCGACCCGCACCGCCCGTTCGTCGACGACGTCACCTTCGCCTGCCCGACCTGCGGCGCGGAGGCCACGCGCGTGCCCGAGGTCATCGACGGCTGGTACGACTCCGGGCTCGATGCCGTTCGCGCAGTGGGGCGCCCCGCACACCAACCTGCGAGCAGTTCGAGGCGGCCTACCCGGCGCAGTTCATCTGCGAGGCGATCGACCAGACCCGCGGCTGGTTCTACACGCTGATGGCGATCGGCACGCTCGTCTTCGACAAGTCGCTCGTACGAGAACGTGCTGTGCCTCGGCCACATCCTCGACGAGCGACGGCCGCAAGATGAGCAAGCACCTCGGCAACGTGCTCGAGCCGATCCCGCTCATGGACCAGCACGGCGCCGACGCGCTGCGCTGGTTCATGCTCGCCGCGCGGCTCGCCGTGGTCGGCCCGCCGCGTCGGCCACGAGGTCGCTCGAGGAGGTCGTCCGCAAGGTCCTGCTGACCTACTGGAACACCGTCTCCTTCCTCGCCCTCTACGCCAACGCGAACGGCTGGCACCCGGCCAGGCCGCGGCCCCGCCGTCGCCGACCGCCCGTCGCTCGACCGCTGGGCGCTGTCGGAGCTGCACGCGCGCGTCCGCGAGGTCGACGCGGCGCTGGAGGACTTCGACTCCGCCGCGGGCCGGCCGGCGGCTCGCGGCCTTCGTCGACGACCTGTCCAACTGGTACGTGCGCCGGTCGCGTCGCCGCTTCTGGGACGGCGACCCGGCCGCGCTCGCGACGCTGCACGAGTGCCTGGAGGTGCTGACCCGGCTGATGGCGCCGTTCGTGCCGTTCATCACCGAGGAGGTGCTGGCGACTGGTCGCGACGTCGGCCGGACGCGCCCGACTCGGTGCACCTGGCCGCCTGGCCGACGGCCGACGCCGCGCTCGTCGACGCCGAGCTGTCCGCCCAGATGGCGCTGGTCCGGCGCCTCGTCGAGCTCGGCCGGCGGCCCGCGCGGAGTCCGAAGGTCAAGACCCGCCAGCCGCTCGGGCGCGCGCTGGTCGGCGCGCCAGGCTGGGACAGCCTGCCCGACGAGCTGCGCGCCCAGGTCGCCGACGAGCTCAACGTCGGGGTCGCTCGAACCGCTGTCCGGCGTGGGCGCCGACCTGGTCGACGTGCACGTCAAGGCGAACTTCCGGGCCCTCGGCAAGCGGTTCGGATCGGACACGCCCAAGGTGGCCGCCGCGATCGCCGCGCTGCCGTCAGTACCCGAAGCCGGCGCCAGCGCTCGAGCTGACGGTGGACGGTCGCACCGTCGTCATCACCCGGGACGACCTCGTCGTCACCGAGACCCCGCGGCAGGGCTGGGCGGTCGCCAGCGACGCCGGCGAGACGGTCGCGCTCGACCTGGAGATCACGCCGGAGCTGCGCGAGGCGGGCCTGGTGCGCGAGGCCGTGCGCCTCATCCAGGAGGCCCGCAAGGCGAGCGGCCTCGAGGTCACCGACCGCATCGAGCTGTGGTGGAGCGCCGACGGCGACGAGCTCACCTCGGCGCTGCGTGCGCAGTCGGCGTCGCTCGGCGCCGAGGTACTCGCGCCGGTACCGGCCCAGGGTCCACCGAACGCCGACATCACCCCTCACGTCGACCCCGAGCTGGGGCTGACGGTGTGGCTCCGCTGCGCCGGTCGCTAGGTCTGGCGGGTCGCTAGGGCAGGCAGGTCCGTGCGGCTCCGGGTCCGAGGAGACCCGGAGCCCGAGGGTCGTAGGGGGCGGAGGGCGCAAAACCACCCCTTCGGCGCAATCAGATCAGCGTGCCCACAGGCCGATGCTCTGAATGCGTGGGCTCACTACTCCTTTCGGATCAGTCCCGCACTGGCAACCGGACGCAACGCTGGCCTGGAGGTCCTCGGTGGTACTGACAACTCTTCCCTTCGACCAGCCCATCAAGACAGACCTGCAGCTGGTGCAAACTGCGGTCGCGGTACCGGCCCTGGCGAGCAACGTTCGGCCAGCCTTGGTGCTGGCGGAGCGGCAGGCACGTGAACTGCTGACGGCGGCCCTGGGCCACGATGTCGGAAACGGTGGCCGCTTCTGCGCCGGCCCCGCAGGCATCCAGCTCTGGTCCGGGCCGTTCGACGGGCAGGGAGGTACCCGCGGCAGCGCTGTGCTCCTGGGCTCGGTGAACTGGACCTACGACACACCCGTACGTCACTACGCGACGATCTACCGCGCGATGGTGACGTCGACGGGGCTAGAGGGCGGACACACGCCGCCATCGGTGCTGGCCGAGGTTCTCGCGCTCACCGGCCTGTCCGTCGAGGGCGCGCGACTGACCATGGCCGTCCCCCCGGCCAGGGACCCGTTCCACAGCATGCGAGCCTGATCGACCGATCCGCCCAGACCGCTGATGCGTCCGCGTGGCCTCAGCCAAGACCGCGGTGGCCGCCCCGGCGCGGGAAGGCACTGGCCGCGACCATCACGAGGGCGACGAGCGCCACCACCATCGCTGCGTAGACCGCCACCGGCCAACGGGCGAGGAGCCCGACGGCCAGCGCCACAGCCGCGACGCCCGCGGCGGTGGCGCTCACCCCGATCAGCGAGCGGCCGGCGTCGATGCTCCTGGCCGGCACGTAGCGGTGCTCAGACATGCGGCGGGGTGGGAGAAGGCGGGAGCTCCGGGCCCTCGTCGACGACGAACACCCCACCTGGCGCCTCACGCGGCGGTCCGGTCGGCGCACTGTCCTCGGGCGAGGAGACCCCGCCGTGGCCGGAGGCGCTGCCAGGGGCCGTCGTGTCCGGCGACGGCGGAGCGACAACCGGCGCGGCAACTGGCCCGGTGGTCCCGGCCGCGGACGGCGCCGCCTGCACATCGGCGACACGAGCTGAGCCTGACTACCTCACCGCCACGGCCTTCCAGGTCCCGCAGCTGACCTTCCAGGTACACCTTGAGCCGCGCTCGGTACTCGCGCTCGAAGGTCCGCAGGTTCTCGACCTGGCGCTCCAGCTTGTCGCGGTCCGCCTCCAAGGTCCCCATGACCGACTTGTGGCGCTCGGCCAGCTCCTTGTCGGCCGCCTCCCGTCGGGTGTGCGCGTCACCCATCAGCTTCTCCGCCGACCGCTTCGCTTCGGCGACCGTCTCGTCCGCCGTCTTCTGTGCGGCGGCCAGCACTCGCAGCGCCGAGCCTGATGCCTCGTCGGCCGACATGGCGGCCGCTGGCGCAGCCACGGCCGCTACCGGCGCGGCTGGTGCCATCGGCGCCGGTGCCGGGGCTGGGCCGGTGTGGCTGGCCACCTTGGCCCTCAGCTCGGCGTTCTCCTTGAGGAGGCGCGCGAGTTCGGCCTCGACCTCGTCGAGGAAGCCGTCGACCTCGTCCTCGTCGTACCCGTGCCGCATCCGCTTCGTAGTCGTGAACAGCTTGTTCCGCACGTCTTCGGGAGTCAGCGGCATGGGATCACCTCTCGTGATGTCGAGCACAGGCACTCAGCGCCGATCATAGGGAACCGACGACCTTCCGAAGGATGATGATGATAAGGAACAGCACAAGAAAGCCCATGTCGAAGGCAACGTTGCGCACCCTCACCGGCGGGATGATCCGGCGCAGCAGCTTGAGCGGCGGGTCGGTCAAGGAGTACGTGAACTCCAGCGGGATGAGCCACAGGCCCGACGGGCGCCACGAGCGCGCGAACATGAACACGTACTCCATGACCACTCGGAAGATGAGCAGCAGGAAGTAGATGTTCAGGATGTAGAGCAAGATCTCACGGGCGGTGGACACGGAGACGGATACCGTCCTCTAGCTCTGGAACCGGCAATCAGCTCTGGTTGAAGAATCCACCTTCGGCGATCTGCGCCTTGGTCTCGGCGGCAACCTCGACGTCCTGCGGGGACAGGAGGAACACCTTGCTGGTGATCCGCTCGATGGTGCCGTGCAGACCGAAGATCAGACCGGCCGAGAAGTCCACCAACCGCTTGGCGTCGGTGTCATCCATCTCGGTGAGGTTCATGATGACCGGCGTTCCAGCACGGAAGTGCTCGCCGATGGTGCGCGCCTCGTTGTAGGTGCGCGGGTGAAGCGTGGTGATCCGGGCGACCTCACGGACCTGCTCGGGATCGGACCACGTCCCGGAGCCCGGGTCGGCGGCGGGCGCCGTGTACCCGCGCGCGGCGGTCTTGACCGCGGCCCGGTCGTAGGCTTCGTCGGCTCCGTAGCGTCGAACTGCCGGTGAGCGCTGTGGCTCGCCGGAGTCGTAGCGCTCCGGGTCGGCGTCGTACTCCGCGTACATCTCGTCGTCATCCTCGACGAGGCCGAGGTAGACAGCCATCTTGCGCATAGCGCCGGCCATGTGAACGTCTCCTCCGCGGACGGTGAAAAAGGGCGGACATCTCCGGTTGGTTCCGGATGCGACGGCAAGCCCGCGGACTGCCGTCCATCGGACATTACCTGACCAAGCGCCCTCGTGAGCCGAGCAACGCCGTGCCGACACGCAGATGGGTTGATCCGGCCGCCACGGCCTGCTCGAGATCGGTGCTCATCCCCGCTGAGATGACGGTCGCTTGCGGATGGTCCGCGCGCACCCCGGCGGCGACGACAGCGAGCGAGTCGAAGGCGGCCGAGGGCTCCTCCCCCAGCGGCGCCACCGCCATCACCCCGCCGAGAACGAGATGGTCGGCGTCAGCGATTGCGTCCGCCAGGGCCCGCACCTGACCCGGGTCGGCACCGCCACGTCCTTGGGCGGCGCCGCGTCGCGAGGTCGACCTGGACCAGGCAGGTCACCCTGCGGCCGGCCGCAGCCGCCGCGATCGACAAGGCACTCACCAGTCGCAGCCGGTCGACGGAGTGGACCACATCGGCGTAGGTCACCACCGACCGGCATTTGTTGGTCTGCAGCTGACCGACAAAGTGCCAGGTGAGACCCACGTCTGCGAGCTCCGAAGCCTTCGCAGACGCCTCTTGGTCACGGTTCTCTCCCACGTCTTTGATGCCGAGGTCGGCGAGCACCCGCACGTCGGAGGCCGGGAAGTTCTTGGTTACCGCCACCAACGTGACGGACTCGCGGCTCCGCCCCGCCGCCTGACAGGCCGCCTTGCACCCGCAGCTCGACGTCGGCCAGGTTGGCGGCGATGGTGGCGGCCCGCTCGCCGTCTGGCGCGGTCACGGCGCCAACCACACGAAGCCGCCGTGGCGGCCGGTGCGGCCGTCACGCCGGTAGGAGAACTGCGACGCGTCTTCGACCGTGCACGCCCGATGTCTGGTTACCGACCGCACTCCGGCGGCCGCCAGCTGCGCAGCCACCGCACCAGGCAGGTCGACCGCGGGCGTGCCATGCCGAGACGTGCCGAACGCGGCCGGGACCGAAGCGGCGAGCTCGTCCCGCATCGAACCTGGCACCTCGTAGCAGCCGGCGCACACCGTCGGACCTAGCACCGCACTCACCGTCCGCGCGCCCACCTCGTGCATCTTCGCGACGACGGCATCGACGATGCCTGCGAGCAACCCAGGCCGCCCGCAGTGCAACGCAGCCACCACTCCCGCCGTGGGATCCGCGAGCAACACCATGGCGCAGTCTGCGGCGAGCACGCCCAGCACCAGTCCTCGGTGCGTGGTCACCAGTCCGTCGACCAGCAGCTCGGCCGCTCCCTGACCGGCGTCGTCCGGCGAGACGAGGGCCACGTTCCTGCCGTGCTGCGCGTGCAGCCAGACGACCGGGCCGGCGTCGAGCTCGCGGGCCACGCTGGCCCTGTTGGTCGCCACGACGTCTGGGTCATCTCCGACACCCAGGCTCAGGTTGAACCCGGCGTACGGCGCCCGGCTCGCACCGCCGCGTCGATCGTTGAACGCCCAGCCGGCGCCAGGGCCGAGCTCGCCAACGGTCAGCAATGCGCGAGGCCTACTTGAGGAAGTCGGGCACGTCGAGCTCGTCGGCCTGGTCGAACACGATCGTGCGTCGCGGCACGACCGGCTCGCGGTGCGACCAGGTCGACTCGGTCGGCGCGGCGGCTGCCGGCACACTGCGTCCTGCGGGTGTCCGGGAGGACGACCTGCTTCGGCGACACCGGGTTCGACGGCGCGGCCGGCTCTGCCGCAGCAGCCGGCGCCTCGGTGGTCCGGCGGACCGCTGGCTGCCTGGCAGCGGGCAGGCCGCCGTCGAAGCCCGCGGCGATGACGGTGACCCGCACCTCGTCGCCCAGTGCGTCGTCGATGACCGCGCCGAAGATGATGTTCGCTTCCGGGTGCGCGGCGTCCGCGACCAGCTGGGCAGCCTCGTTGATCTCGAAGAGCCCGAGGTCGGATCCACCGGCGACCGAGAGCAGCACGCCGTGCGCGCCCTCGATGGAGGCTTCGAGCAGCGGGCTGGAGATTGCCATGTCGGCGGCGGCCACCGCGCGGTCCTCGCCGCGGGCCGAGCCGATACCCATCAACGCCGAGCCGGCCCCGGACATCACCGACCGTACGTCGGCGAAGTCAAGGTTGATCAGACCCGGGGTGGTGATCAGGTCGGTGATCCCGGACACGCCCTGCAGGAGCACCTCGTCGGCCGACCGGAAGGCGTCCAGGACGCTGATGTTGCGGTCGCTGATCTGCAGCAGGCGGTCGTTGGGGATCACGATCAGCGTGTCGACCTCGTCCCGCAGGTTCTCCACGCCGACCTCGGCCTGGGTGGACCGCCGACGTCCCTCGAACGAGAACGGCCGGGTCACCACACCGATGGTGAGGGCGCCAAGACCCCGCGCGATCCGAGCGACGACGGGTGCGCCGCCGGTGCCGGTGCCGCCACCTTCGCCTGCCGTGACGAAGACCATGTCGGCGCCCTTGAGCACCTCGCTGATCTCGTCGGCGTGGTCTTCGGCGGCCGTGCGCCCGACTTCGGGATCCGCGCCCGCACCGAGCCCACGGGTGAGCTCTCGGCCGATGTCGAGCTTGACGTCCGCGTCGCTCATCAGCAGCGCCTGGGCATCGGTGTTGATGGCGATGAACTCGACGCCCTTGAGGCCGACCTCGATCATCCGGTTGATGGCGTTGACGCCACCCCCGCCGATGCCGACGACCTTGATCACTGCGAGGTAGTTCTGGGGGGGTGCCACGTCCGGGAGACCTCTCGCATCGTTACTGGGGTGTACTCTCACCCTCCAGTAGACCCTTATAGTTATGTCAACTTGAGAGTGACTGAAATGTAGGGCGAGGGCATCACTCGGTCAACAAGGTGGACGGCGTGTCGGCGCCGGGATATTCGAACCGTGGGTCGCGACTACTCAGGACGCGCGAATGAGCAGGAAACGGGCGCTGAGAACGCCCCTCAGCGAGACGCCAGTGCCTCCAGCACCTGAGGGGCCAGCATGGCCACCTCTCCCCCGGCTCCGATGGTCATCACCACGTCGCCGGGCTGAGCCCGAGCGGCAAGGTGCGCCGGAACCTTCGACCACGTCGGCTCGAACACCACCTGGGCGTCCGGCAACGGCACCGCCGCGGCCAGTGCAGTGCCGGTGCCACCCGCGATCATGTCCTCGCCCGGCGCGTAGACCTCCATCACCACCACCTCGTCGGCCAGGCCCAGGGCCTCGCCGAACTCGGCGCAGAAGTCCGCGGTGCGGTAGTAGTGATGCGCCTGGAAAGCCACGACAAGCCGGCCGTCGCCGACGACAGAACGCGCTGCCCGCAAGGTCACCGCGATCTCCGTCGGGTGATGGGCGTAGTCGTCGTAGACCCGCACGCCGCGCACCGCGCCCTTGGGCTCGAACCGCCGCCGGGCCCCGGTGAACGCGGCCAGGCCCTCGGCGAGCTCCGCGAACGAGCAGTCCGAGCCCCAGTCCCACGCTCAGTGCGGCGGCGGCGTTCAGGGCGTTGTGCGCGCCAGGCACCCTCAGCACCACCTCGCCAAGTCGCCGCCCTTGGTCGATCACGTGGAACGCCGAACCGGCGCCGTCCAGCACCAATGCTTCCAGCCGCAGGTCGGCGTCGTCGGACTCTCCGTAGGTCCGGACGTCGATGCCCGCCAGCGCGTGCCTGTTCGGCAAGCCGTCGTGCGCCGAGGTCGTCCGCACACACCACGAGAAAGCCGTCGGGCAACACGCAGCGAGCGAACTTCTCGAACGCGACGTGGATCTCTTCCAACCCGGCGAAGTGATTGAGGTGGTCCGCCTCGATGTTGGTGACGATCGCCGCGTACGGGGACAGCAGGAGGAACGACTCGTCGCTCTCGTCGGCCTCCGCCACGAACACATCACCGGTGCCGTCGTGCGCGTTGGAGCCCGGCTCGTTGAGGTCCGCCCCGATCGCGAACGACGGATCGGCGCCGCAGTGCTGCAACGCCCTGGTCAACATCGATGTGGTCGTGGTCTTGCCGTGCGTGCCGGACACCGCGACGCCGCGACGGCCCACCATCACGGCTGCCAGCGCGGCCGCTCGGGGCAGCACCCGGAGGCCGCGCCTCCGGGCCTCCACCAGCTCGGGGTTGGACTCCTTGATCGCCGTCGACACGACGACCGTGTCGGCCGAGGCGACGTTCGAGCCGTCGTGCCCGACGTGCACGGTCGCGCCCAGCACCCGCAGCGCGGCCAGCACCCGTGACTCCTTGGCGTCGCTGCCGGAGACGACGACTCCACGGGCGAGCAGGATCCGGGCGATCCCCGACATGCCTCCACCGCCGATGCCGATGAAGTGCACCGCACCGAGGTCGGTCGCACCCACCTGCGCAGTGCCGGCCTCAACGCTCATGTCGCCCACGCTCATCGGCCGCCTTCTCTCGCTGCCTCAATCACCATGTCCACCAGTCTGACGTCCGCGTCGCGGCGGCCGATGGTCGACGCCGCCTGTCCCATCGCCGCGAGGGCATCCGGGTCGGTCAACAGCGGCACGATCTCCCCGGTGATACGGGACGGTGTGAGCTCGGAGTCGTCAACGAGCAGGCCGCCTCCCGCCTCGACGATCGGAATCGCGTTGAGCCGCTGCTCGCCGTTGCCGTGCGGCAACGGCACGTAGATCCCCGGTAGTCCAACCGCTGCCAGCTCGGCGCAGGTCATCGCACCGGCCCGGCACAGCGCCAGGTCGGCGGCCGCGTACGCCAGGTCCATCCGCTCCAGGTACTCCACGACGACGTAGCGCGGAGACGCGGTAGGTGCCTGCACCTCGACGGTGTTCGCCGGCCCGGCTGCGTGCAGCACCTGCACTCCGGCGGCCCGCAGATCGGGCGACGCGAGCGCGACCGCCTGGTTGAGCGACCGGGCACCCTGCGAACCACCGAACACCAGCAGGGTCGGCCGATCCGACTCCAACCCGAAATGGGCCAGGGCCTGCTCGCGCAGCGCCGGGCGGTCCAATGTCGCGATCGCATGCCGCAGCGGGATCCCCACGTACTCGGCACGGGGCAGCTTGCAGTCGTGGGTGCTGGTCGCGACCCGGGCAGCGGTGCGGGCACCCACCCGGTTGGCCAGCCCGGGCCGGGCGTTCGCCTCGTGGACGACGACCGGGATGCCCCGGCGCCGCGCGGCGATGTACGCCGGCAACGCCACGTAGCCGCCGAACCCGACGACCACATCGGCCCCCACCCGCTCCAGCACCGCCTCGGTCTGTCGGATGGTGCGTTGCAGGCGCACCGGTACCGACAGCAGGTCCGCGCTCACTCGTCGCGGCAGCGGCACCGCCGGGATCAGCGCGAGGTCGTAGCCACGGGCCGGCACGAGCCGGGTCTCCAGACCGCGCGACGTACCGAGCGCGGTGATACCGATCTCGGGGTCGTGGCGGCGCAGCGCGTCCGCCACGGCGAGCGCAGGTTCGATATGGCCGGCGGTTCCACCGCCAGCGAGCACTACATGCATGTCAGGTCACCGGCCTCCGCGGACAAGGTGCAGCCTGGTGACCGTAGCGGTTGTCGCCTGGCGCAGGCGTCCCGGGCCACGGGCTGCCAGTGCAGCCTCCGCCCCAGGCTCCCGACGAGCCAATGCCATCAGCATCCCCAGGGCGAACATGGTAGGCAGCAGCGAGGAACCGCCAGCGGAGATCAGCGGCAGCGGGATACCGGTGATCGGCAGCATCCCGATGACCGCTCCGATGTTCACCAACGCCTGCATGAGCAGCCAGCCGACGACAGCCGCAGCGGCCAGCTTGGAGAACATGTCCCGGCTCCGCTGCGCGACCCGGATCCCGGCATAGGCGAGCACGCCGAACAACGCCAGCACGACCAGCGTGCCGGCCAGCCCCAGCTCCTCGCCGATGATGGCGAAGATGAAGTCGTTGTGTGCCTGCGGGAGGTAGCCCCACTTCTCCCGGCTGGCGCCCAGGCCCAGGCCCCACCAGCCGCCGGAAGCGAGCGCGTACAGGCCTTGCGCACCTTGCCAGCCCTTGTCCTGCAGGTCCTTGAACGGGTCGGTGAACGTGAGCAGCCGCTCCAGCCGGTACGGCTCGAGCACGGCGAGCGCGGTGACTCCAGCCGCGATGGCGGCGAGCAGCCCGGCGAACAGCCGGGCCGGGGCGCCGACCACCCACAGCAGGACCAGCAGGATCGTCAAGAGCACCATCGTGGTGCCCAGGTCGCGGCCGATGAGCACGAGCATCACCACGACGCCGGCAGCCGGGACGAGCGGTACCAACAGGTGCCGGATCGTGGTGAGCGTTCCCCAGCGGTCCTTGCGGGCCAGCAGGTCCGCTCCCCACAGCAGCAGCGCGAGCTTGGCCAGCTCGGAGGGCTGGAACCGGATCCCACCGCCCACGTTGATCCATCGGGTCGCCCCGTTGATGGTGGCCCCGAAACCCGGGATCAGCACCACGACCAACAGCACGAACGACACCGCCAGCAGCGGGTAGGCGAGCAGCCGGAAGAAGCGCGGCTTCAGGCGCGTCGCGATCCACATGACCGGCAGGCCGAACGCGACCCACATGGCCTGCTTCTCCACCACCGAGTAGGACGACCCTGTCGTGGCGTAGGAGGTGACGAACGACGACGACCACACCATGACGAGGCCGAGGGCGAGGAGCAGCACGCTGGCGCCGAGCAACAGGTAGTAGGACGTCAACGGCCGGCCGAGCAGCGGCACCTTCTTCGGCACTGCCCTGAGCTCCGTCACGCGGGCGCGGGCGGCGCGACCCCGCTGGCGACCGGGCGTCATCGCCAGCGGCTACACCCGCGTCGGCGCCAGCCGGTTCAACCATGATGTGCGGCGAGGCGACGCACCGCGTCGGCGAACGCATCGCCACGCGCGGCGTAGTCGCGGAACATGTCCATCGACGCCGCCGCAGGCGCGAGCAGCACCGTGTCGCCTTCGCGCGCCATGGACGCCGCAGCACGCACGACGGTGTCCATGACGCTCATGTCATCAGTGTCCGGTGCCGCGACCTCGACCACGGGGACCTCGGGCGCGTGTCGCGCCAGCGCCTCCTTGATCTGGTCGCGGCACGATCCGATGAGCACCGCGCCGCGGAGCCGGCCTCGCGCGTCGGCGATCAGCTCGTCGAACGGGGTGTCCTTACCGAGCCCGCCGGCGACCCAGACGATGGAGGGATAGGCGCGCAGCGAAGCGACGGCCGCGTGCGGGTTGGTTGCCTTCGAGTCGTCGACGTAGTCCACGCCCGCCGACGCTCGCCACCGCTGCATTGCGGTGCTGGGCCGGCACGAAGCTCCGCAGCCCACGACCCACCGCGCCGGCATCGACCCCGTACGCGCGTGCCAGCGCTGCCGCCGCCAGACCGTTCGCCACGTTGTGCGCGCCGTCGACAACGATGTCCGCCGAGCGTCGCGAGCTCGGCCGCCTCATGGTCGGGGTCGTCGACGAACGCCCGGTCCACGAGCAGGTCCTCCACCACGCCGAGCTGGCTGGGTCGCGGGCTGCCGAGGGTGAACGACACGCGCCGTCCGGGCGCCCGGGCGAGCAGGCGCAGGCTGCCCATGTCGTCGGCGTTACCCACGGCGACGGTGGCCGGGTCGGCGAACACCCGCGCCTTCGCTTCGGCATAGGCCTGCAGCGAACCGTGCCAGTCCAGGTGGTCGGGCGCGACGTTGAGGATGGTCGCCGCAGCCGGCACCAGCGACGGCGACCAGTGGAGCTGGAAGCTGCCGATCTCCACGGCCAGCACGTCGTAGGGCCCCGCCGCGAACACCGTCGACACCAGGGGCGTGCCGATGTTGCCGACGGCGAGCGCCCGGTGGCCCGCCGCGCCAAGGATCGAGGCCAGCATCAAGGTCGTCGTGGTCTTGCCGTTGGTGCCGGTGACCGCGAGCCAGGGCGGCGCGCCGGCTGGGCGCAGCCGCCAGGCCAGCTCGGGCTCACCCCAGACGGCGATACCACCTGCGGCGGCCGCGGCGAACAGCGGCGAGGTCGGCCGCCACCCCGGTGAGGTGACCACGAGATCGGTGCCCGCGGGCAACGTCTCGCCGTCACCGAGCCGGACGTTCACCCCGAGCTGCTCCAGCGCGGTGGCCTCGGCGCGCTCCGGCTCGCCGTCCCGGCCGTCCACCACGGTGACGCGAGCGCCCAGCGCCGCGAGGACTCTGGCGCAGGCAGCGCCGGACACCCCGATGCCGGCCACGCACACCGTGAGCTCGGACCACGGGGCATCAGGGCCGGACAGGGCTGCTGCGCGGTCGGGATGTCACTGCTGCCACTGGAACCAGTCCGTGAAGAAGAGGCCTAGGCCGAGCGTCACCGCGATGGCGGAGATGATCCAGAACCGGATCACGATGGTGACCTCGGCCCACCCCTTGAGCTCGAAATGGTGCTGCAACGGAGCCATCTTGAACACTCGCCGCCGGGTCATCTTGAAGTAGCCGATCTGGATGACGCTGGACATCGTGATGATGACGAACAGCGCGCCCAGCAGCGCCAGCAGCAGCTCGGTCCGGGTGACGATCGCCAGACCGGCGAGGGCCCCACCGAGCGCCAGTGAACCGGTGTCCCCCATGAAGATCCGAGCGGGCGATGCGTTGTACCAAAGGAACCCGGTGCACGCCCCAGCGAAGGCCGCCGCGACGATCGCCAGGTCGAACGGGTCCCGCACCTCGTAGCAGCCGGGCGCCAACGACCCGAAGCAGGCGTTGCGCCCCTCCCAGAAGGAGATGACCGTGTAGGCACCGAAGACCATCGCCGAGGCGCCGGTCGCCAGACCGTCGAGGCCGTCGGTGAGGTTCACGCCGTTGGACATGGACGAGACCATGAACAGCGCCCACAGGACGAACACCACTGGCAACAGGGTGAGTGAAGTGTCCCGGATGAACGAGACGTGGGTGGAGGCTGGAGTGAGTCCCTGTGCGTTCCGGAACTGAAGCGCGAGAATCCCGAAGGCGACCGCCACGGCCACCTGGCCGAGCAGTTTTGCCCTGACCCGCAAGCCTAGGTTGCGCTGATTGCGAATCTTGATGAAGTCGTCGAGGAACCCGACGAGGCCAAGGCCGGTCGCCAGGAACAGCACGAGCAGACCTGAGGCGGTCACGCCCTTCATCGTGATCAGCTTCGCGGCGGCGTAGGCGACGAGCGCCGCGAGCACGATGACGATGCCGCCCATCGTGGGCGTACCGCGCTTGGTGTGGTGGCTGGTGGGTCCGTCGTCCCGGATGAGCTGACCGTAGCCACGGCGCGCGAGGGTGCGGATGGCCAGCGGCGTGCCGAACAGCGACAGCAGCAACGAGACCGAGGCAGCGACCAGGACGCCCTTCACCGGGCGCCACCCGCGGCTGGCTGACCGGCCTCGAGCAGGCCATCGGCGAGCCGCTCCAGGCCGACCGACCGGGACGCCTTCACCAGTACGACGTCCCCCTGCCTCAGCGCGCTCGCGACCAGCGCCAGCGCGGCCTGTGCGTCCGGCACCTGGACGGCCTCCTGTTCGTGTACACCTCGGGTTCTCATGCCAGAGCCGCGGGCCAACTCATCGGCTGCGCCTCTGTGGATACCAGCCGCGCCCGGTCCGACCGCGACGACACGCGTGATGCCGAGCTGTGCGGCCAACCGCCCGAGGGCCTCGTGCTCGGCGGTCGCGGCCTCACCAAGCTCGGCCATCTCCCCCAGCACCGCCCAGGTGCGAACCTCGCCGTCACCTGTCCCAGCCATCGCCGCGACCGCGCGCAGGGCAGCGGCCATCGAGTCGGGGTTCGCGTTGTAGGCGTCATTGACCACGGTGACGCCGTCGGGCCGGGCGTGGACCTCCATCCGCCAGCGGCTCAGCGGCGTCGCCGCCGACAGCGCGGCGGCCACATCCGCGGTGTCCATCCCCAGCCGGGTGGCAACGGTCGCGGCGGCAAGGGCGTTGGCCACGTGGTGCTCGCCGTGCAGCTGGAGCGACACAGGAGCCTGTCCGCCAGGTGTGCACAGCAGGAAGGACGCCCGGGCCGCACCATCGAGGTGGACGTCGACCGCGCGAACGTCGGCAGACTCGGCGCGGCCGAAGGTGACGACCTCGCCGTGCGCCCGCGACCGCATGGCGAGCACTGCGTCGTCGTCGGCATTGAGAACCGCGACACCGCCTTCCGCGAGCGCCTCGACCAGCTCGCCCTTGGCGGCCGCGACGACCTCACGGCTGCCGAACTCGCCGAGGTGCGCGGCGCCGACGTTGAGCACCAACGCCAGGTCAGGTCGCGCGATGCCGCACAGATATCTGATGTGCCCGACCCCTCGAGCACTTGCCTCGAGAACGAGATACTTCGTCGTCGCGTCCGCACGCAGCACGGTGAGCGGCAGGCCGGTTTCGTTGTTGAACGACCCCTCCGGGGCGACCGTCGGCCCCAGCTGCGCCAGCAACTGGCCAATCAGGTCCTTGGTGCTGGTCTTTCCGGTCGACCCAGTGATACCGACCACCACCACCTCGGGCAGCCGTTGGAGCACAGCGTGGGCGAGCAGCCCCAGGCCGCGCACGACGTCAGGAACCACCACCGCCGGGCCGCCCACGGGCTTGTTGGCCAGCACCGCCACCGCACCGGCGGCCACGGCGGCGGCCGCGAAGTCGTGGCCATCCACGTGCTCGCCCGGATGGGCGACGAACAGCGAACCGGGCACGCAGCGGCGCGAGTCCATCACCACTGGACCGTCGACGCGCACCTGCGGGTTCGCGTCGACCACGACGCCACCAGTGGCATCCGCGATCTCGGCGAGCGTCAGCGAGATCACCCGACCACCCCGCCGAGCGCGGCTCGCAGCACGTGACGATCGTCGAACGGCACCACCACGCCGGCGGACTCCTGACCCTGCTCGTGTCCCTTGCCCGCGACGACCACGGTGTCACCAGCGCGCGCGAGCGAGACGGCGACGGCGATCGCCGCCGCACGATCCGCCTCGACCACGAGCTCTGCCCGCGAATCCTCCGGCACTGTCAAGGCGCCCTCCCAGATGGCCGCGAGGATGTCCTCCGATCGCTCACCACGCGGGTTGTCGTCGGTGAAGATGGCGACGTCGGCAAGGCTGGCGGCCGCCGCCCCCATCAGGGGCCGCTTCGCCCGGTCACGGTCACCTCCGCAGCCCAGCACGACGAGCAGCCTGCCATCGGTGACCGGGCGAAGGGCCGCAAGCAGCGCCTCGACCGCGCCGGGCGTGTGGGCGTAGTCGACGAGGGCGACAAACGATTGGCCGACGTCGATGCGCTCGAGCCGGCCAGGTACGCCTGGCAGTGCCGCGACGCCTCGCACCGCCACCTCCGTCGGGACGCCGGCCGTCGTCAGCGACACGATCGCGCACAGCGCGTTGGCCACGTTGAACGCACCAGCCAGCTGGACACCGGCTTCGAAGGCTGCGCCGCCTGGCCCGTGGACGTCGAAGACGGTGCCCAGGGCGCCGGCCCGGACGTTGTCCACCCACCAGTGCGCGCTGGAGTCGCCGCTCGCCGAGTACGTGGTGACCGGGACGGCCGTGGTGGCGGCAAGGGTCCGCCCGTGAGGGTCGTCGATGTTGACGACGCGCGTGCCGAGCCATCTCGGGGTGAACAGCCGCGCCTTCGCGGCGAAGTAGTCCTCCAGGCTCGCATGGAAGTCCAGGTGGTCCTGGGTGAGGTTGGTGAACGCCGCGACGTCATAGGACACACCGTCGACCCGGTGCAGGGCCAGCGCGTGGCTGGAGACCTCCATCGCCGCCGCGGTGACGCCGCGCTCGCGCATCGTCGCGAACAGCGCCTGCAGGTCGCTCGCCTCAGGGGTGGTCCGCACGCTGGGTACAGCGAGATCGCCGATCCGGGTCTCCACCGTGCCGACGAGGCCGGACAGGTGCCCCGCTGCCTTCAGCCCCGATTCGATCAGGTAGGCGGTGGTGGTCTTGCCGTTGGTCCCGGTCACGCCCACCAGCAGCAGCTCACGGGACGGGTCGCCGTACACCCAACGGGCCACCTCGGCCAGCACGGCCCGCGGGTCGGCCACCACCAGCACCGGCAGGCCCGCCGCCTGGGCGTCGGCGAGGCCGTCGCGGTCGGTGAGGACGGCGACCGCACCACGCCCGGCGGCCTCGACCGCAAAGCGTGCGCCATGGGTGTGCGCGCCTGGCAGCGCCGCGTAGAGGTCACCGGGCTGCACCGTGCGGGAGTCCAACGTCACCCCGGTGACCGCCGTCTCACCAGCCGGCCGCGCCGTCGCCAGAAGATCGGCGAGTGCGGCGAGCGGCCGCCCCGTCGGGTGCTGGGGCCGCAGCGACAGCTGTGGCAAAGACTTTGGAGACGGCACGGGAGGCAAGGCTACCTGTCAGTCGGTGGTGAGCTTGAGCGCCGGTGCCGTCGTACCTGTGGGCGCGATCTTCATGCTCTGCAAGGCAAATGACATCACGTCACGAAATACGGGCGCGGCGATCTGCCCACCGAAATGGTTACCCTGCGGATCCTGCAGCACGACCTCGACGACCAGCTTCGGCGCGTCGGCCGGCGCGAAGCCGACGAACGAGGAGGTGTAGCCGCGGTAGCAGCTGCAGGCGGGTTCGAACCGCTGCGCCGTTCCGGTCTTGCCTGCCACCCGGTACCCCGCGATCCGCGCCAACGGGGCGGTGCCCTCGTCGCTGGTGACCGCCTCGAGCATCGACGCCAGCTGGCGGGCGGTGCTCTCGCTGATCACCCTGGTCTGCTTCGGCGCGGCCGGCGACGTCGTCGTCCCGTCTGCGGCGACCTCGGAGCGGACCAGGCTCGGCGTCACCCGGACGCCGCCGTTGGCGATCGTCGAGTAGACCGATGCCACCTGCATCGACGTCACCGCTACGCCCTGGCCGAAGGCGATCGTGTACTGCTGGGAGCCGAACCATTTCGCCGCCGGTGCCAAGATCCCGCTGCTCTCCCCCGGGAAGCCCAGCCCGGTCGGCTGACCGATCCCGAACGCCGTCAGGTAGCGGTAGAGCCGATCCTTGCCGACCTTCTGGGAGGCCAGGATCGTGCCGATGTTGCTCGACTGGGCGAGCACGCCGGCGAGGGTGAGGTGCTCCTCGCCGTGGTTCTCCGCGTCGTGGAAGGTGCGACCGCCGATCGTCAGCGTCGGCGGGACGGTGATCGGCGAGGCCGGGGTGAGTGCGCCGGAGTCGATGGCGGCGGCCATGGTGATGACCTTGCTGGTGCTGCCTGGCTCGTAGACCTCAGCGACCGGACGGTTGCCCCGGTCCACGTCCTTGGTGGCTCCCACCGCGCCCGGGTCGAACGTCGGCGCTGTCGCCATCGCCAGGATCTCGCCGGTCGCCGGGTCCATGACGATGACGGACCCGCTTGCCGCACCGGTCGCCGCCACCTGTGCGGTGATCGCCTGCTGCGCGGCCCACTGGATGTCGCGGTCGATCGTCAGCTGCACCGTCGCGCCGGGGACGGCGGGAGTCCCGTCGCGCACGCCGTCTGGGATGGCCCGGCCGTTGCGCGCGATCTCGGTGCTGGCCGTGCCGTCGGCACCGGCGAGCATGGTGTCCAATGCGCTCTCAAGGCCGCCGAGCCCCTTGCCGTCGGTGCCGACGAACCCGACCACGTTGGCGGCGAGGGTGGCTCCCGGGTAGACCCGCTTGCGTTCAGGCTCCAGCCCGATCGTGGGGAGGTTGAGGGCGATGACCTCGGCCCCGGCGGCCGGGGAGAGCCCATGCGCCAGGTAGACGAACCGCTTGTCGCTCTCCAGCTTGGTCCGGATCGCCTGGGCATCCACGCCGAGCAGCGGTGCCAACGCTGCGGCAGCCGCCGCCGGAGTGGTTTTCGTGGACGCCTGCAGGACACGCGGGTCGGCGTAGACGGCGCGCGCGTCCACGGTGGTCGCCAGTGCCACCCCGTTGCGGTCGGTGATGTCACCCCGCTGCGCGTGCAGGACCACGGTCCGGATGCGCTGCTTCTCCGCCTGTGCCGCGTAGGCGGACGGGTCCAAGCCCTGCAGCTGGACGAGACGGCCGACGAACATGGTGAGCACGAAGATGATGACGACGAGGGCGACGTGCAGCCGCCGCCGGGACGGACCGAACTGCCATTGCCGGGGGGCTCGGCGACGGCGCACCGGTCGTGGCCGCGGGAGGCGGTGCCGCGCCGGCCAGGTGCCCTTGACCGGTGGGGCGACGCTGGGTGGGTCGAGTCTGCACCGGGCGCTGCTGACCCGCTGGCCGTCCCCGGGTCGGGCGCGGGGGCCGCGGCGGCAGGCGCCGAGGGTCCCTCGGGTCCAGGGGGCCACCGGTCATGGAGTGGCCTTCGACGTGCCGCCTGCGCCCGCCACCGGCGGCGACGCGGGAGTCGCCACGCCGAGGATCTGACCGTCCGGTCCTGCGCGGAACACCGGGTTGGGGGCCGGCACCATGCCTAGCCCGGTGGCGCGCTGCGCCAGCGACTGGGGCGTCTGCGCGCGCGCCACCTCTTGGGCGAGCGCTTGCTCGGTATCGGAGAGTGACGCGGTCTGCTTCTGCAGGGCGTGCAGGGCGAACGAGTCCTGCGCCAGCAAGGTGTTGAGCAGCAGGAGCGCCATCAGACCGGCGACCAACAGGGCGGAGATGAGGACGACGAACGGCGCTCGCGTCGGCCGCGTGCGCCCCGTGGCCATCGACGGCACCACGACGAGGTGCGGAACGCTCGGCCGCTCCGGCTGCGGGACATCGGCGCCCGGGCGAGCCGCGTGCGGGGCTGGAAGCGCATAGGCGCGGGCAGCGCTCACGCGGCCTCCCGGACCCGCTCGACGGCGCGGACCCGGACGGAGGCGGCGCGCGGGTTCGCGGCGACCTCCGCGTCGTCCGCCTTCTCGGCGCCCCGGGTGAGCAGGCGGAAGTACGGTGCGTGCTCGGGCAGCTCGACCGGCAAGCCCGCGGGCGTGGTGCTCGTCGTCTGCTCGGTCAGCACGCGCTTGACGATGCGGTCCTCGAGCGACTGGTAGGACATGACGACGATCCGACCGCCCACGGCGAGCGCATCGAACGCGGCAGGCAGCGCCCGCTCGAGCGACGCGAGCTCGCCGTTGACCTCGATCCGCAGCGCCTGGAAGGTGCGCTTGGCGGGGTGACCTCCGGTGCGGCGGGTCGCCGCGGGGATCGGCGGTGCGGACCAGCTCGGCCAGGCGGGCGGAGGAGGTCGAACGGTTCACGCTCGCCGCTCGCGGACCACGGCGTCGGCGATCCGACGGGCGAACCGCTCCTCGCCGTACTCGCGCAGCACCCGGGCGAGCGTCGGCCGCCGAATAGGTGTTGACGATCTCCGCGGCGGTCACACCTGCGGCTGGCGTCCATCCGCATGTCCAGCGGAGCGTCCTGCGCGTAGGCGAAGCCGCGGCCGGCCTCGTCGAGCTGCATGGAGGAGACGCCGAGGTCGAACAGGACGCCCTGTACGCGATCCAGGCCGAGGTCGGCGAGGACGTCGGGCAGCTCGTCGTACACGGCGTGGACGAACGAGGTGCGCTCGGCGTACGGCGCGAGCCGGGTCTCGGTCAACGCCAGCGCGTCGCCATCAGGGTCGAGTGCCGACGAGCCGCAGCGCAGGGTGCGCCCGAGCAGCGCCTCGCTGTGCCCGCCGAGCCCGAGCGTCGCGTCGACGACCACCGACCCCGGCGCCTCGAGCGCGGGCGCAAGCAGAGCGAGGACGCGTTCGAGCATCACCGGCACATGCCTCGGTGCGCTCTGCTCACTCATCTCGACCCTTTCGGTACTGCTGGTGGACGACAGATGCGGTGCCGGGCTCGCGGACCGGACCAAGGACCGCAATGGTGCGGATGATCACTGCGTCGCCGTGACGTGGAGCGGGGTCCCCTGCCGCTCGGCGGAACTCCGGGTGCATCCCTGGCGCCGGGGAAGTGGCGTCAGGAAGGCTGAGCGGCCGGAGACCTCGCCGCGCGTAGCGGCGAGGTCGAACTCATGGGGCGTCCGTCGTGACCTCCTCGTCCTCTTCCTCGGCGTATGCCGCGTCCTGCTCGGCGACGTAGGTCTCCCACGCCTGCAGGTCCCAGATCTCGACGTGGGTGTCCGCACCGGTGACCGCGCAATCGCGGCTCAGGCCGGCGTACTCGCGCAGGGCCGGCGGGATGGTGATGCGTCCCTGCTTGTCAGGGACCTCGTCGGAGGCGCCTGAGAAAAAGACCCGCATGTAACCGCGCATCGCCTTGCTGCTGAGCGGGGCCTCACGCATCTCCGCGGCGCGCCGTGCGAACTCCTCGGGCGGGAAGACGTACAGGCAGCGCTCCTGGCCCTTGGTGATGACGAGGCCGTCCGCGAGCGCTTCGCGGAACTTCGCGGGGAGGAAGACACGGCCTTTGTCGTCGAGGCGTGGTTGGTGGGTGCCGAGGAACACCGGCCCACCTCCCCACGTCCCTGGACACACCGACATCCCTCGCCGGTCATCCACTGCGCGCCACTGTACTCCACTTCCCCCCACCCGTGGCTCACATTCGGAGAATATCCGGCTTGGCACTCCAGAAACAGAGCCAGGAGGCGCCTGAAGCAGGCGGGGCTCTAGGCTGGCGACCGTGTTCAGGCCGAGTGAGGAGACGACGGACTCGGCCACTGTTCGCGTCGTCCGTGCTGCGGTCTTCGGCGTCGTCGCCGTCGTCGCCGCGGCCGCCGCCCACCGGGCCAGCCACCACTCGCTCCCGCCGCTCCACGTCCTGGTGATCGCGACCCTCGTCTGCGCCGGCCTGGTCGCCGCCACTCCCTTGCGGGAACGCGGTTTCGCCGCGATAGCGGCGGCGATGGTCACCGTGCAGGCCGTCATGCACACCTCGTTCGCCCTGACCGGTGGAATGGCCAACGGCGCGGGCCACCCCCGGGCTGCCTCGGGTCCCTTGGGTTATCTCCTGAACTGCGCCAGCTCAGGCGGCCGGCACCCTGGCGACCTCGCGGCTTGGTTGAGCGCGCACGGCGGCACTCTTGGCGGCACGCCTGACGGCGGGAACGTCGGCGCGTCGGGCCCGCTCGCCTCCTTGGCGAGCCTCGTGCCGTTCAGCGGCGGTCCCGCGATGATCAGCGCCCACCTCGTCGCAGCACTCGTGCTGGTGGGCTGGCTCCGCGCCGGCGAAGCGGCACTGTGGCGTCTGGTGCGCCTTGCGGCCCGCCGAGCGGCGGTGTGGTGCACCGCCTGGATCCGCTCGTGGGACCTGCCCGCGCTCGACCACCTCCGCATGTCGGCGCCGCTGCCGGCGCTCGCCCACGCCCGCCTCTGCAGCCTCCGGCACGCCGTCAGCCGGCGCGGGCCACCGACCGCCTTCGCCTGCTCCTAGCGACCCGTCGGACCTACTCACGTGATCACGAAGGTTCACACGGGTCACAGCCCCTGTGAACCGTCGTGATCACGTGAGTCGCGGTGCCGCCTTGCGGCACCGCCGAGAGGACCTCTTGTGCTTGCTCACCATCTCCGGCACCACCGGCTCGTCGTCCGCGCCATGATCCCGATTGCGGTCGCCGCAGTCGTGCTCGCGACCGCGGGCGCGGCCTCGGCCCACGTCGGCGTCGACCCGCAGACAGCCGCGCAAGGCAGCTACACCAGGTTGACCTTCCACGTTCCCAACGAGCGCGACGACTCGAGCACCGTGCAGGTCGAGATCGCCCTCCCGGTCGACGCGCCCCTCGCGTCGGTCGCGGTGAAGCCGGTACCCGGTTGGACATCGACCGTCCAGAAGACGGACCTGGCCACCCCGCTGACCACCGACGACGGACAGGTGACCCAGGTCACCTCCCGGGTCACCTGGAAAGGCGGGGAGATCCGGCCTGGCGAGTACCAGGACTTTTCCCTCTCGGTCGGGCCGTTGCCGACCACCAGGTCGAGCCTGGTTTTCAAAGCGCTGCAGACCTACGCGGACGGTGAGGTCGTCCGGTGGATCGACGAAGCCGTGCCCGGCGCCAAGGAACCAGACCACCCCGCGCCTGTCGTGACGCTGCTCCCCCGAGCGGCCGCCAGCTCTGACGCCTCCGCCGCAGATGCGTCGACGGTTACGTCGACGCATCCGGTTGAGGTCGCCCCACACAAGGCCGACACGACCGCCCGCACCCTCGGCGGAATCGCGGTCGCACTCGCCGTGGTCGCACTGGGCGTCGCCGTAGCCACGGCGCTGCGGCGCCGGAGCTCCAGATGACCGGCATCCGCCGACCCGGGATCCTCGCCGGCACGGCGGTCCTGATCGTCGGTGTCACCGCGATCGGCATCGGGCTACGGCCCGAACCCGCCGGCCAGCCCTTGGGCGCGGCCGTCCGGGTGGGCGGGCTGTCCGTGACCACCGCGTACGTGGTCGAACCGGCGAGCCCCGAGGTGGCCGCCGGCTACCTGAAGGTCACCAACGACGGCGGGAGCGCCGACGTGCTCACCTCGGTCACCAGCGACTCCAGCCCCACCGTGTCGCTCCACGCCGTCCAGACATCTGGGAGCGTGGCACGCATGGTGGACGTCAAGAGCTTCGAGGTACCAGCCCACGGGCAGCTGATCCTCGTCCCGGGTCGGGATCACCTCATGCTTGAAAAGCCGACCCAGCCGTTGGTCGCCGGTGACGTCGTCCACCTGAGCCTCACCTTCACCCACTCTGGTTCGGTCACGTTCGAAGTACCGGTCGTCAGCCAGGCCGACGCCAGCCGGATCGCCGCGGCTGACGCATCGATCTCGGGGCGACCGCCAGCCATGAGACTCCTGCGTGCCGGCATGGTCCTCGCCGGCGTGGCGGTGAGCGTCGCCGCCTTGCTGGGCCCCGGCGCCTCCCCTGCCTTGGCGCACGCCGTCGTCGTGTCGACGTCGCCGACTGACGCGCAGGTGCTGCCGTCGGCGCCGGCCAGCGCCACCATCCGTTTCTCCGAGCCAGTGACGATCGAGCGCGACGGCCTGCGACTGGTCGACGCGCACGGCAGGGCCGTGCAGGTGGGAGCGATGACGCACCCACCCGGCCATCCGGACACCGTGACCATGCCGCTGCCGGGCAGGCTGGCCGACGGCACCTATGTGGTCGCGTGGCGGGTCGGTTTCGGCCGACTCCCACCCCGTGAGCGGCGCCTTCACGTTCAGCGTCGGCGCTCCGACCCCGGGCGTCGACGCCTCGGCACTGGGCGCGGCAGCGGGCGGCAGCAACGTCATCGTCACAGCCCTGTTCGCGCTCGCCCGGCTCGCCGCCTTCGGCGGCCTGGCCCTGCTGCTCGGCGCGGCGGCGCTCGCCTGCTGGTGCTGGCGAGGCCTGCCACCGGCGCGCGTCCAGCGGGCCGCGTGGACCGGCTGGGGGGTGCTCGCCGCGGCGACCGTGGCCGCTGTGCTGCTCCAGGGTCCGTACGTCGCGGGACTCTCCTCCTCCCACGCCCTGTCCTGGGACGTGCTGCACACCACCCTGCAGAGCACCTTCGGCAAGGCCGCCTCGGTGAGACTGATCCTGCTCGGGGCCGCAGCCGGCCTGTTGGCGCTGCCGACCGTCCGCCATCTCGGCGCCCGCATGGCGGGGTGGCTGGCGCTGGCGGCGGCACTGGCCGCGACGTGGTCGCTGGCCGGTCACCCGTCCGCCGGCATGCAGGTCGCGCTGGCGGTACCGCTGGACGCCGTACACCTGATGGCGGGCGGAGTGTGGGTTGGCGGCTTGATGATCATGGCCGTCCACGTGCGACGGTCGTCGGACGACATCGAGCACGCGGTACGACGGTTTCCCCCGCTCGCGGCAACCTGCGTCGGGGTGCTGGTCGTCTCAGGCTCCTACGCGCTCTGGCGTCAGGTCGGCACGCTGCCCGCATTGACCGGCACCACCTACGGGCGGCTGCTTCTGGCCAAGCTCGGAGCCGTCCTCGCGCTGGTCGGCCTCGGCTACCTCGCGCGGTGGCTGCTGCGCCGCCCGAGCGGCCCGTTCCCCGAGCTCGGCCGGAGCATCGCCACCGAAGCGGTGCTGGGCGTCGCCGTCCTCGCGGCGACCGCCGTGCTGGTCGCCTCAGCTCCCGCCCGCACCACCTACAGCGCCCCGGTCCACGCCACCCAGACACTCCAACTGGTGGACTCGGCTGGTGCCCGCACGTCAGGCAACCTGCAGGTAGTCGTCGAGCCCGCCCGACGGGGGCGCAACGCCCTCCACCTGTACGTGCTCGGCGCGGGCGGACAGCCGCGAGCCGTCGAGGAGGTGCAGGCGTCGGTGGCATTGCCCAGCCAAGACCTGGGTCCGTTCAACGTGACGCTCCAGCGCGCCGGTACCGGACATTTCCTCTCCTATGACGCCCAGTTCCCATTGACCGGAAGGTGGACTCTGACCGTGTCCGTCCGCACCACTGATATCGATGTCACCACCGTCGACTTTCCGGTGACGGTCCGATGAGGCGCTTCGCTGTCGCTCGTGCGCCTTCTCGCCTGCCCGCGGCGGTGGCGGCGTGCCTGGTCGCGCTCGCCGCACCGGCGTCGGCGCACACCATCGGCGGCGTGGGCCCGATGAGCTTCAAGACCACCATCAGCTCAGTGGACCCGCAGATCCCCGGAATCTCAGTACGCGAGCGCGGCAACGGCGCGATGCTCGATATCGCCAACACCACCGACACCGAGGTGGTGGTGCTGGGCTACGACCAGGAGCCGTACCTTCGGATCGGTCCGGCCGGCGTCTTCGAGAACGTCCGCAGTTCCGCGACCTATCTCAACAAGAAGTGGGACCGCTCGGCCGTGCCCCCCGTCGTCGACGCCACCGCCGCACCGCTTTGGCGTCAGGTGTCCACCGCCAACCACGCCCGCTGGACCGACCATCGGATCCACTGGATGGGCGAGGACCTGCCACCGCAGGTGAGCGCCGACCGCGCCGTCGTTCCACCACATCTCCGACTGGACCGTCGACCTCACCTACGGCGGCGCACCGATGACGGTGCGCGGCACGCTCGACTGGGTACCCGGACCCTCGCCCGTCGCCGGGCTGGTCACGCTGGGCCTGGTGGCCGCTGGTGTCGCGGCGCTCACCCTGTGGCGGCGTCGGTGGAGCGCGGCCCTCGCCGTCGTCGCCGCGGCATGCGTCGTCGATCGACGCGGCCCATGCGGCGGGCATCGCGACGTACCTGAAGGACTCGCGCGCCAGCCAGCTGGCCACCTTCGCCACCGGCAACCTCCTGAGGTTCGCCGTCTGGGCTGCGCTCGTCTGGGGCGCTGTCCTTCTTGCCCGACGTCGGCCAGTCGGCTTGTGGGTGGCCGGGGCGGGCGGCGTGCTGATCGCGGTGGTCAGCGGTCTGCCCGACCTGAGCAGTCTGTGGACCTCGTGGGCGCCAGGCTCCTGGCCGACCGGAGTCGTCCGGTTTATGTCGATCATGACCACCGGGAGCGGGTGCGGTCTGGCGATCGCCGCATTCGTCGGTCTCAGACGCTACGACCCGGTGCCCTCCGCCAGGTACTCTCGGCGCCAGGGTGGAGTGTCGGGCCGCCCCACGAGCGGGTGATAGCCATCAAGCGGCGCCTGCTGACGTCAGCCAGCCAGCCAGCCGACCCCACCCGGTCGCCGTGAAGGAGGAGACCCTGTGACCGCAGTGCCGCAGGACAGGGAGCGCGCCCCGGACGCCGCACTTGGCGAGGTCACCGAGGTCGGCCGCCGCATCTCCACGGCGATCGAGGGCGTGATCGAGGGCAAGCCCGAAGTGATCCGGCTGGCACTGACCGTGCTCTTCGCCGAAGGTCACCTGCTCATCGAGGATGTCCCGGGCGTCGGCAAGACGATGCTGGCCAAGGCGCTGGCGCGTTCGATCGACTGCAGCGTCCGCCGCATCCAGTTCACCCCGGACCTGCTGCCGAGCGACCTCACCGGCGTGTCGGTGTACAACCAGTCGCACCGCGAGTTCGAGTTCAAGCCGGGCGCCGCTGTTCGCCAACTTCGTCGTCGGCGACGAGATCAACCGGGCCTCCCCGAAGACCCAGTCGGCGCTGCTGGAGTGCATGGAGGAGCGGCAGGTCACCGTCGACGGCGCGACCTACCACCTGCAGGCGCCGTTCATGGTCGTCGCGACCCAGAACCCGATCGAGATGGAAGGCACCTACCCGCTCCCCGAGGCCCAGCGCGACCGTTTCACCGCGCGGGTTTCCATGGGGTATCCGGCAGGGGATGCCGAGCTCGAGATGCTCGACATCGCACGGCATGCACTCACCGCTGGACGACCTCAAGGCGGTGGCGGACGCGGCGACGGTGGCCCGGCTGACCGTGTCCGTCCGCACCGTCCACGTGTCCGACGAGGTGCGCCGCTACGCCGTCGACCTCGTCACCGCGACCCGCAACTCCACCGAGCTACGGCTCGGCGCCTCGCCGCGCGCCACGCTCCAGCTGCGTGCGGGCGGCGCGCGCGGCAGCCGCCCTGGACGGGCGGGAGTACGTGCTCCCCGACGACCTGCGGGCCCTGGCGATCCCGGTCCTGGCCCACCGTCTGCTGCCCACCGCCGAGGCCCAGATCTCCAGGCGCACCACGACGGACGTGCTCGTCGACCTGCTCGACCGGGTGCCTGTGCAGGCGCCCGGAGCCGCTCGCAGCCGGTGGTCAGGCGGCTGATGCGCACGGCACTCGCAGGCCTCACCACCCGCGGACGGTCGTTCCTGGCCGCGGGGCTGGCGACCTGCCTGTGCGCGTTGACACTCGCCGAGGTGGACCTGCTCAGGGTCGGGGTCTTCCTCGTCGTGCTGCCGCTGCTGTCGGCGCTCGCGGTCGTCCCGCACCCGGTACCGGCTGACCTGCGCCCGCCGGGTGGACCCCGCCCGCGTGCAGGCGGGCGCCAGTGCCGAGGTGACCATCCGGGTGGAGAACCTGTCGCGGTTGCCCACCGGCGTCCTGCTCGCCGAGGACCGGATCCCCTACACCCTCGGCGGCCGGCCCCGGTTCGTGCTCGAACAGGGTGGAGTCCCGTGGCACGCGCGAGTTCACCTATCCCGTGCGCAGCGACGTCCGCGGGCGGTTCGTCGTCGGACCGCTCACGGTGCGCCTCACCGACGCGTTCGGACTCGTGCGAGCTGACCCGGGCGTTCACCACCACCGACAACCTCATCGTCACGCCTACCTACACCCCGCTGCCCGCCGCGCGGCTCGGCGGCGAATGGTCAGGCGGCGGCCACAGCCTGTCGCGGGCAGTGGCAACAGCCGGCGAGGACGACGTCGCGACCCGCGAGTACCGACTCGGCGACGACCTCCGTCGGGTCCATTGGCGCTCCACCGCCCGCTATCAAGAACTGATGGTGCGCCGCGAGGAGCAACCGTGGCAGAGCCGGGGAGCGATCCTGCTCGACACCCGAGCCGGTGCCCACCGCGGCGACGGCCCGGGCTCCTCGTTCGAGTGGGCGGTGTCGGCGACGGCGTCGATCGGGGTCCACCTGGGTCGCGCCGGCTACGACGTACGCATGGTCACCGATCTCGGCGCGGAGGTCAGCGGCTCCGGCGGCCACGATGGCGGTGCGTTCGAAGCCGTGCTGCTGGACAGCTTGGCGCTGGTTGAGCCCTCCGCGGTGGCCTCGCTGTCCACCGGCCTCGGGGTCGTGCGCCGGGGTGGCGGCGAGCTGGTCGTGGCCGTGCTCGGCGCGTTCGACGAGGACGATCTCGACAGGCTCGTCCGCTATCGGCACGGGACCGCCTCGTGCGTCGCCGTCGTGCTGGACACGGCCGCGTGGGGCCGCCCAGGTCGCGATGGCGCATCGGGCTCGTTCGACGACCACTGCCGGATGCTGTCCACCGCCGGGTGGCGAGTGCTGCGCGCCTCGCCGCGCACCGACTTGCGGACACTGTGGATCGGCGCCGGTCCCCCCACCGACGACGCCACTGCCCGCGCCTAGCGCCGCTGTCGCTGGGGGCACGCCATGACCGGCCGGGTTCGCATCGGCGTGTTCGCCGGCATCGCGACGGCGTTCGGCTCGCTGTGCCTGCATCCGATCTTCGCGTCGCTGAGCTGGCTGTGGCCGGTGATGGGCGGCGTGCTCGTGGTCACCGTCGCGGCAGCCGTGATCCGTCGCCTCGGTGCGCCCGATGCGTTGGCCACGCTCGGATCGATCGTGGTCCTGGGCCTGTACCTCACCGCCGTGTACGCGCACTCCCACGCCGTGCTCGGTGTGCTGCCGTGGCGCGGTTCCTGGAACCAGGCTGTCGCGGTGGCGCGGGACGGGTTCAACGACATCGCCGGCCTGACGACACCAGTCCCGTCCACGGCCGGCATCACGTTCTTGACGACCGCCGGGATCGGGCTCGTCGCCGTCCTCGTGGACCTGCTCGCGGCAGGGCTTCGCAAACCTGCGGTAGCCGGGCTGCCCCTGCTCGCGCTGTTCACGGTCCCGGCCGCGGTACTACCTAACGGTGTCGGCTGGTCGCCGTTCGTCTTCGCCACATTCGGCTTCCTGACCCTGCTGCTCGCCGACAGCCGCGACCGCGTCCGGCGCTGGGGCAGCCCGCTGCTGAACCGCAACCGGGCGCCCGGTGGCCCGCAGGTTCGGCAACCGCGGGCGACGCCGCCGGACACCGCTCCACTGGCCCAGCTGGGCCGCCGGCTCGGCGTCGCCGCCGTAGGGATCGCCATCGTCGTACCCGCACTGGTCCCGGGCTTGCACGCTGGATGGTTCGGCAGCCACAGCGGGGAAGGGGCAGGGTTCGGCCCAGGAGGCGGCACCTCGGTGACTGCCCTCAACCCGATCGTCTCCCTCAAGCGCGACCTCGTCGAGTCGGCGGAGACCGACGTGATCTCCTACCGCACCAACGATCCCGACCCGGACTACCTGCGCCTGACCACGCTCGACAACTTCGACGGGACCGACTGGAGTCCCACGGAGATCAAGACCACCTCCAAGCAGCGCGTGACCCGGGGGATCCCGAGCCCTGCGGGCGTCATCTTGCGCCCCATCCGCACGGTGCAGACCCAGATCGCTGTCGGCTCATTCACCGAGCCCTGGCTGCCGGTTCCCGCCAACCCGGTCAATGTCGAGGCGCCCGGTGACTGGCGGTACGACCCGGGCTCTGCCGTCATCGTCTCGCCGAGCAAGACGACTCGAGAACTCAGCTACAAGGTCACCAGCTACAGAATCGACCCCTCGACCACCTTCATGCAGAATGTCGTCGCGCCCCCGTCGACGTCGCCGATCTTCGCCAAGTACATGGCCTATCCCGACAACGTGCCGCAGGTCGTCGTGGAGCTCGCCAACATGGTCACCGCCGACGCCACCACGCCCGTATGCGAAGGCGATCGCCTTGCAGGAGTGGTTCCGCAGCACGTTCACCTACGACCTGTCGGTGCAGCCCGGCAACGGCGACAGTGCGCTGCTCAGCTTCCTGGCCGACCGTCGCGGGTACTGCGAGCAGTACGCGTCCGCCATGGCTCTGATGGCGCGGATCGTGGGCATCCCCTCCCGTGTCGACGTCGGCTTCACCCCCGGTACGAAGCAGCCCGACGGCAGCTGGCTGGTGACCACGCGCGATGCCCACGCCTGGCCCGAGCTGTACTTCCCTGGTGCAGGCTGGCTCCGGTTTGAGCCCACGCCCACCGGCGACGGCCGGACCACGGTCCCTGGCTACACGGTGCCGCCGGCTGCGGTCGGTCCCGGGACCAACAACCCGACGACAACTCCAGGCGCCACCCCCACTGTGCCGGCCGGGGCACTGCCCTCGCACCAGCCACGCGATCCTGACGCGAAGAACAACCCGACAACCCCGAAAACGGCGATCAGCCATCACTCGTTCCCGGTGCGCGGGACCATCGGCGCCAGCTTGCTGGTCGCCGTGCTGATCACCCCCTGTCGGCGTGCGGTTCATCGTCCGGCGACGCCGCTGGCACAGCGCAGTGGGCTGGACGGCAATGGCGCATGCAGCGTGGCTCGAGCTCGGCGACGACATGCGCGACCTGGGCGTGCGCTGGCAAGGCGACGTCGATTCGCCGCGCCGCGCCGCCGCACAGCTTCTCGGCACCGACCGGCTCCGCTATGACGAGGAGTCCCGCAACGCCCTCGCCCGGCTCACCCGGGCCGAGGAGGCAGCGCGCTACGCCCCGCCCGGGTCGCCGGAGCGCCTACCCGACGCCGAGGGCGATCTGCGCGGCGACGTGCATCGAGTCGGTCGTGCGTTGGCGGCCACCCTGCCATGGCCGCGCAGATGGCGCGCGCTGCTCGTGCCGCCGTCCAGCCTGCAACGGGTGGCTGGCGTCGGTGGCAAGGCGGGCGATCTCCTCACCCAGGTCAACAAGTGGACGGCCCGAGTCTGGACACGGCTGATCCGGCGAGGGCGCCCATCGGTTTCGAGCAGCAGCGCGGCCCGATAGGGGTCGAAGGCCTGCGGGCTGCCGGCCGACGGCCTGCGCGCACGGCCGGCGGCGTGCCGGGTGAGCCTCAGCGCTAGCGCTGGTCCCAGCGGCGCTGCCAGCGCTCGTTGAGCCGGTCCATCATCTTCCTCCGACGGTTACCCGCACTCCCGAGCCGGGCATTGTGCGCACGCGGCTCGGGCTGACCGGTGGACCGCTTCCAGCTGGTTGCTGCGTAGAGCACGCCGGCGAGCATCACCAGGAATCCGATGATGGTGACCGCATACTGGGCGGTCACCATCCCGACCGGCAGCATCACCAGGCCGACGACGAACGCGGCGATCCCCCGGATGATCCGCCGGCGGTAGTGGCTGTGCAGGTCTGCCGTCCGCACCGCAGACGCGAACTTAGGATCATCCGCATACAGCGCCCGCTCGATCTGATCGAGCAGCCGTTGCTCGTGCTCAGAGAGCGGCATAGCGCTCCTCCTCAGGCCCTGCCCCGCCACGACAGCCGGGGTCGTGCAGACGGCTTCTGTCGAATGCCGTACCCAAAGGATACGAGTGTCACCCCGACGACGACAGTCGACTCATAGATCACCGTCGACCCAATCCTAGTCCTGGGGTGGTTCTGCGACGTCACGGGCGGCCGGTGGCACGAGGGCGGCCGGTTGCACCGTTCCCGCACCGAATCGGTGGACGGCTTTCGCAGCGGCCTGCTCCACCTCACGCCAGCCCTGCGGCCGCTCCCCCAGCATTAGCTGGCGCGGTTCGCTGTCGGTGTCGGACAGGCCCTCGAGGCGCACCCCGACCAGCCTGATCCTGGCGCGGTCCAGCCCGAGCCCGTCGTAGATCTGGCAGGCGGTGGCGTAGATGTCGCGCGCCACGTCGGTCGCGTCGGCCAGCGTTCGCGCCCGGGTGATCGTGGTGAAGTCGGCAAAGCGGACCTTGATGCTCACCGTGCGCCCCACCATCCCGGCGCCCCTCAGCCGTGCCGCGGTTCGCTCCGACAGGCGAAGGAGCTCACGGCGCACCAGAGCCGGGTCGTCGATGTCCCGGCCGAAGGTCTCCTCCGCCCCGATGCTCTTCTCCCGTTCCCCGGGCACGACCGCCCGCGGGTCGCGACCGGCGGCCAAGGCCAGCAGGTGCGACGCGGCCGCCGGTCCGATCGCGTGGCGCAGGGTGGACTCGGGGGTGGCGGCCAGGTCGGCGACCGTGCGCAACCCGAGCTTGCGCAGCGCCTCCTCGGTCTTCGCGCCGACACCCCACAGCGCACCGACCGGGAGCGGGCGCAAGAACTCGACCGCGCCGTCGCGCGGGATCACGAGCAGCCCGTTGGGCTTGCAGTAGGCCGATGCCAGCTTGGCGATGAACTTGGTGCTGGCCACGCCGACCGAGCAGGTGATGCCCTGCTCGTCCTCGACCGTCGCCCGGATCAGCTCGCCGATCGCGGACGGGCGACCGAGCCGGCGAATGGCACCGGACACGTCCAGGAACGCCTCGTCGAAGGAGAGCGGCTCGACGAGCGGCGTCACCGTCTGGAAGATCGCCATGATCGCCGTCGACACGGTGGCGTACTCGCTGTGCCGCGCCGGCAGGAAGACGGCCTGCGGCGCAAGCCGGCGAGCCTGGGCCACCGGCATCGCCGCTCGGATCCCCAAGGCTCGCGCCTCATAGGTGGCCGACAGCACGACGCCCCGGTTGCCGATCTCTCCCCCACCGCCGGCCACGATCACCGGCTGCCCGCGCAGGTCAGGGCGATGCCGCAGCTCGACGCTGGCGTAGAACGCGTCCATGTCGATGTGCAAGATCGTGCAGCCGCTATCGTCCGCAGGCGGACCCGGCGAGGCGGGCACCGCCGGGGTTCCGAACGACTTGCGGCTCATCTGGCGGCGATCTCATTCAGCCCTTGCGGGCGAGCACGTGGAGCTGGGTTGCGAGGTCGCGGAACTCTGGCAGCTCCGCTGCCGCGGCCTCCAGCTTCAGGAGTGCTTCGATGGCGAGAGGATCGGAGTCCATGCCGGCACCTGGCAGGAGATCGGCGAACACGCGGACTCCGTGGGAGCCGTGCACAGTCAGCCCGGCCTGGGTGACGAGCAGATGAAGCTCCGCGAGGGAGAAACGCCGCTGATCGGCGTCACCCCCGCGGCCGCTCGGGTCGGTCAGCACCCGTAGCGCCTCGTCGAACCGGCCGGCGACCGCCCGGTGGACGACGGCAGCGGTGCGGTTGGCGGCGAGGAGGCTGAGCGCGCCGCCGACGCGCACAGTCGCGGCGACGGCGGCGATCGCGGTACCTGGGTCGTCCACGAACTCGAGCACGCTGTGGCACAGGACGACGTCAAAGCTGTCGGCGGCCACGACGTCCAGCAGATCGGCGGCATCGCCCTGGACCGGTCGGATCCGGTCGCGCACCTCGGCCTCCGCCGAGCGCCGCTCCAGCGCCGCCAGCGAGTCAAGGTTGGGGTCGACCACGGTGACGGCGTGCCCGAGCAATGCCAAAGGAACAGCGAAACCGCCCGTGCCACCCCCGGCATCGAGGATGTCGAGCCGGTCTCGGCCGGTCGCAGCGGTCGCCCTCGTGAGGGCACCCCGAAGGGCTTCCCACACGACGGCCGTCCGGACGGAACCGCGGGCGTGCAGCTGGTCGGCGGCCATGTTTCCCTTCTGCGGTCGGCCAAGACGTCCTCCGGCAGGAGGCGCCACAGACCCACCCTAGTGAGCGCGGCCCCAGGTGGGCACGGACCCAGTGGCACGACGCCTACACGGCAGGTCAGCTCGCGCGGGAGACGTGCTGTCGGACCGGTCGCGTGTGCGGCAGGCCGAGGATGGTCTCGACGAGGGAGAGGAATATCTCGGCATCGCGAAGCAGATCGTCGGCCTCCCGCGAGGTGACGGCGCCAGGCAGACCCGCCTCGGCAGCCGCCCGTTTCGCCGCGCCGGCTGCGAAGAACGCCGCCCACTCGGCCAGCTCGGGTGCGACCTGGCCGAGGAGCACCCACGCACTGCGCGGACGACTGCGGGCCCTGCGCTCGGCAGCGGTGGAAGCTGGCCGGGTCCTGACGGCGAGCACAGCGGCCGCTGCCCGCAGACCAGCCAGGTGGGCAGCGGCGTAGCGTTCGTGCGGCGTCGAAGCGAGGTAGGCCTCGACCACGCCACGACGTGCGGCCGCCAACACCGGAAGGTCGCCGGGACTCACCCGCGGATCAATGCTGGACACACCCTGGCGCATCGTCGTCCTCCCGATCGTCATAGCCCTCGCCTCGCTCACGTCGGTGCTGTCCTCACCCGAAGGTCCGGCGGGTCGAGGACCGGACCCCCGGGTGAAGCTCCGCAGCCTGGACCGGGCCGCGAGCCCGGTCCAGGACATCTGTTCGAACGTTTGTTCGAATAGATGTCACAGTAAACCCCGCCACCGACAAACCGTCAATGGCGGCGAGCCAGCCGGCTCCCGACGGTGGCCCTCGTCGGTCGAGGGCCCCTGCAAGCGACGCCCAGTGCGGCCGTCAGCGCACGTAGACCGGCTCGCCCGTGCCGACCAGGCCGGGGAAGACCTCCGCGGTGTGCATCGGGATACGCACGCATCCGTGGGACGCCGGGTGCAGCGGCACCGACGGGTAACCGTGCACGGCGATGCCACCGTTGAAGTAGACGGGCCTGTACAGCTGACCTAGACGTGACGTTCGCCAGCCGTCGACCCGCCACGTCGTCTTGAAGTCGCCTTTGGGAGTCACGGCCCTGGAGCAGTCGTCTTCGACGCAGTAGGTCTTGCCCGAACCGGTCGAGATGTGGGAGATGAGCACCGGCTCGCCGTCGGCGTACACGGTGAGCAGCTGCTTCGTCAGGTCGACCTCGACCCGATCGGCACCGCCGTCCGGAACCAGCGCCGTCGGCGTGCGGGGGTTGGCGAGTGCGGCCAACGTCTTGTCGTCGGCGATGCCGGTGACCGGCAGGTCATTGACCTTCTGCAGCGCGTCGACGGCGAAACCGGTGGCAGCCCCATACCGCCCGTCGATGGGGCCCGGGTCGTAGTGCAGGTCCCGCAGCCGTTCCTGCAGGGCCTGGACCGCCGGACCGGAGCTCCCTGGCCGCAGGCCCTGCACGACCGTGTCCGACGGCGTTGCCGTCGTCGAGGGCGGCGGGGTGGCGCTGGCGACGGGAACCGACGGCGCGGCCGGGCTCGCGCTCGTCGAGCGGCTCGGCGCGGCTGACGAGGGCGCGGCCGAGCCGGGCGGGACAGCTGACCCCGAAGGGGTGTTCGGCTCAGCAGGTGTCCCGGTCGATGCCGTACCCCCGGTCGGATGCGGCATCGGCTGCGCGACAACGTGGTCGATGGACCGGGTGCACCCCGCTAGCGCGAAGACCGCACTGACGAGCATCACGCCCACCGCTGTACCGCGCTTCATCGAACGCCCTCCCTTGACGAATCATTGCCGGTAAGACGCGCAGAAAAGCGGATCCGGTGACGACTGGCCGGTAACGACTGGATAACCGGCATGGGCCACACGAGCCCACCTGGCTTAGTCATAGGGTCCAGGCATGCACCCCAACGTTGCGCGGGTCTCGGCCGCGCTCGCTGCCGCCGGCGCTACTGGCGAGCCCACGCTGCTCGAGGACTCGACCCGCACCGCCGCGGAGGCCGCGTCGGCGCTGGGCGTCGTGCCCGGTCAGATCGCCAGCAGCATCGTCTTCGCCGCCGACGGCGAACCGCTGCTCGTGCTCACCAGCGGAGCGCACCGGGTCGACGTGTCCAAGGTGGCAACTCTGCTGGGCGCCGACAAGGTCAAGCGCCCCGACGCCGACTTCGTCCGCACGCACACCGGGTTCCCCATCGGTGGTGTGCCGCCGCTCGGGCATCCACAGCCGCTGCGCACCCTCGTCGACACGGCGCTCGCGCAGTACGACGTGGTGTGGGCGGCGGCGGGACACCCGCACGCGGTCTTCCCCACGACCTACGACGAGCTGGTCCGCATCACCGGTGGGACACCGGCCGACATCGGAGACGAATAGATGGAGATCTGGTTCAACCCGCACTGCTCGAAATGCCGTATCGCTGGCGCGATGCTGGACGAAGCCGGCGTGGACTACACCGAGCGGCGCTACCTCGACAACGCCCCGAGCCCCGGCGAGATCGATGGTGTGCTCGCTCTTCTGGGGCTTGAGCCGTGGGACATCACGCGGATGAACGAGCCGCTCGCCAAGGACCTGGGCCTTGCCGACGCGCCCCGCGACCGGGCCCAGTGGATCGCCACCCTGGCCGCGCACCCGGTGCTCATCCAGCGCCCGATCCTCATCGACGGGAACCGGGCCGTCATCGGCCGCAGCGACGACGCGATCCGCTCGCTTCTCCCCTAGCGCCTCAGCGCTCGCCGAGCCGGCGCAAGACCTGGTCGAGCTTTGACTCGATCACCGCCAGCCGGTCGAGGAGGACCTCGGCATCACGCTTGGCTCGAGGTCGCCCGCGCCCGGTCACACCAGCCGCAGGGAAGCTGAATCTCGGTCCGGTGACACCGCCCGTTTCGGTCATCCCCGTACCAACCCCCTCGCCCCGCAACCTGAGCACCTCCGCGCGGACCTCGAGCGGATCGATGCCTAGCCGCACGAGCACCACCGCCGCGACCCCATCGGCTTCCCGGACCAGGCCGAGCAGGAGGTGCTCGGTACCGATGACGTCGCTATCCATCTGCAGCGCCTCGCGCAACGCCAGCTCCAGAACCTTCTTGGCGCGCGGCGTGAACGGGATGTGACCAGTTGGCTCGTGCTTGCCCCGCCCGACGGTCGCCTCGACCTCACGACGCGTCTGCTCGAACGAGACACCCATGCCCTGCAACGTGATCGCCGCAGCGAACTCCGCGTCGCGGAGCAGCCCGAGCAGCAGGTGCTCGGTGCCGACGTAGCCGTGGTCGAGCAGCCGCGCCTCCTCCTGGGCGAAGGCCAGCACGCGGCGGGCGCTGTCGGTGAAGCGCTCGAGCACGTTCTTGAGCATAGGCTCGCCCGATGCGTGACGTCGTCGTGATCGGTGCCGGGCACAACGCCCTGGTCGCTGCGTGCTACCTGGCCAAGGAAGGCCTCGACGTCGAGGTCGTCGAGCGGCGCCCCATCGTCGGCGGCGCCGTCTCCACCGTCGAGCGTTTCGGCGGCTACCTCATGGACGTCGGCTCCAGCGCGCACATCATGTTCCGGTTCACCCCCATCGCCGACGAGCTGCGCTTGTCGGAGTGCGGTCTCGTCTACCAAGACCTCGACCCATGGGGGTTCGCACCGTCCGGTCCGATCGACGCGCAGCAGGCGATCACCTTCTCGGTCGACCTCGCGCGCACCTGCGCCTCGATCGAGGCCGTGTGCGGGAGCGCCGATGCCGACGCCTACGCCGCATTCGTCGCGCAGTGGGGCCGGCGCAACGAGCGGATCTTCGACGCGTTCGCTGCACCGCCGACCCTGCCGGTGCTGGGCCGGGCCGGCTGGCATCTCGCCCGGGACGCCAAGCTGAGCGGTGCGGAGCTCACCCGGCAGATGTTGCAGCCAGGCGACGCGCTGCTGGACGCCACGTTCACCGACGAGCGGCTCAAGACCGCGCTGTCCTGGCTCGGGGCACAGTCCGGACCGCCCATGCACGAGGTCGGCACCGCGGACATGGTCGGCTGGAACGCGCTGCTGCACACGCAAGCGCCCGGCCACCCGGTCGGCGGCTCTGGTGCGCTCAGCGTGGCCCTCGCCAAGCGCTTCACCTCCTACGGCGGCACGGTCCGGACCAGCGACGGCGCTGCCCGGATCACCCGGATCGGTGACCGCGTCACCGGGGTCGTCACCGACTCCGGTGATCACGTCGCGGCGCGCGCGGTGCTTGCCGGTTGCCACGTCCTCACCACCATGGAGCTGCTCGACGACGCGCCCATGCTCCAGCGCGCGCGAGGAGCGATCCGGGTGGGCAACGGCATCGGCATGGTCGTGCGCCTCGCCACCTCGGACCTGCCGCGCTACCCGAGCGCGACGCCCGAGTCCTACCGGGCGCTGCAGCTGCTCGCCGCCTCACGCGGCCACCTGCGCTCGGCCTATGGCGACTACATCGCCGGCCTGGTCCCCCGCCAGCCGGCCGTGCTGGCGATGACCTTCTCCGCCTTCGATGACACGATCGCACCCGCCGGCAAGCACAACATCACGCTGTGGGGCCAGTGGCATCCGTACGAGCTCGCGGGCGGCGAGGACTGGGACTCCATCGGCGCCCGCGAAGCGGACAAGCTCATCGCCGAGGTCGAGCGTGTCGCACCGGGCTTCACCTCCACCGTCGAGCACGTCCACGTGCAGACCCCGCTCGACCTCGAGCGTGAGCTCGGGCTGCGGCGAGGCAACGTCATGCACGTGGAGATGGGCCTGGACCAGATGTTCGCGCTCCGTCCGCTGCCCGAGCTCTCGGGCTACCGTGCCGGCGTTGACGGGCTGTACCTCACCGGCGCGTCGACGCATCCCGGCGGCGGAGTGTTCGGCGCCAGCGGCCGCAGCGCGGCGCGTGTCGTGCTGGCGGACCGGCGTCGAGCGCGACGGGGCCGGGCCGCCAGGGTACGGTCGCGACCGTGACCTATGCCCCCCAGCGCTGGCGCTACCAGCGCCGTCGCCGTCTGACCTGGCTGCCGTGGGTGCTGGGCATCGCCACCATCGGCCTGCAGATCTCCTATCCCTTCGTGCACGGCGAGGTCCGCACACGGGTCGTGATCGCCAGCATCCTCGCGTTCTTCGCCGCCTCCGCCGTGCATGCCCTGATCCACCGCGGGTTCACCTGGACGCTTCGCTTCCTGGTCGTCACGGTCGGTGGCGCCCTCGCCGTCCATGCAGTAGGGGTGCGGACCGGCTGGCCATTCGGCTCCTTCACCTACGGCGGCACCCTGGGCCTGACGGTGGCCGGCGTGCCCATCGTCGTCCCGCTCGCCTGGGCGGCGATCGCCTACTCCGCGCTGCTCGCCGGCCGGCGGATCGGCGGCCGGTATGCCGCGCTGGTGGGCGCGATCGCGCTCGCCTCGTGGGACCTGTTCTGGGACCCGCTGATGGTGAGCGACGGCCACTGGCGCTTCGACAACGTCACGTTCACGGTGCACGGCATCCCCGCCGTGCCGGTGTCCAGCTTTGCCGGCTGGCTCGTGGTCGCCCTGGCGATGATGGTGGTGCTCAACCGTCTGCCGCGAGCCAGGTCGACCGAGGCCGTTCCTGCGACGCTGTTCCTGTGGACCTACCTCGTCTCGATCGTGGTCAACGTCACGTACCTGCACTCCCCCGCCGTCGCTGTCGCCGGCGGAATCGTGATGGGGATCGTGGCGCTGCCGTACCTGGTGTCGCTGTGGGCCGCCCGGCCCTGAGCGGCCACGGGCTCGGGCGCGCGTTCGACACACTCAGCGCCGCCGGTGCGGTGTGGGCGATCACCACCAGCGCGCACGCCGTCATCAACCAGCGCTTGCTGCGTCGCCCCCTGCCGACGCCCCCGCCGGTGGTCGAGCTGGTCTCCGTCAGCGTGCCGGCGCGCAACGAGGCCCACCGAATCTCACCGTGCATCCGATCGCTCCTCGCGCAGCGAGGCGTGCCGGACCTGGAGATCCTGGTGCTCGACGACGGCTCCACCGACGGCACTGCGGCTGTGGTCGAGTCGGCAGCAGGCGGCGATCGCCGGCTGCGGGTCCTGCACGGGCGCTCCCCCGCCGCCGGGCTGGCTCGGCAAGCCGCACGCCTGCGCACAGCTCGCCGATGCCGCCCGCGGCACCGTCGTGGTGTTCGTCGACGCGGACGTCGAGCTGGCCCCCGATGCGCTGGCCGCGGCGGTGGCCACGCTGCGAGCGGGTCAGTGGGACCTGGTGTCGCTGTGGCCACGCCAGGTCGCCGTCACACCGGCCGAGCGGCTCATCCAGCCGTTGCTGGCATGGTGCTGGCTGACCGCTCTTCCGCTCCGCGTCGCGGAGGCGCTGCCGTTCGGCTGGCTGGGCGCAGCGAACGGCCAGTTCCTCTGTCTCGATATCGAGGCATATCGACGAGCGGGCGGGCACGGCGCTGTGCGCGGCGAGGTGGTGGACGACATCGCTCTGTCGCGCGCGGTCAAGCGGGCCGGCGGGCGCTCGACCGTGGTGGATGGGACGGCTCTGGCGAGCTGCCGGATGTACGAGGACTACGCCACCTTGCGCGAGGGGTACTCCAAGTCGTTGTGGTGGGTGTTCGGCACGCGCCCCGGCACGGTCGCGGGCCTCGGCGCCCTCGCCGTGACCTACCTGTTCCCGCCCCTGGCGGCGCTGCGCGGTTCGCGCCTCGGCCTGGCGGGCTATGCGGCCGCGGTGACCAGTCGTGCCGTGGTCGCCCGGCGGGTCGGTGACCGGGTGTGGCCGGACAGCCTCGCCCACCCAGCGGCGATCGCGGTGGTGGGCTGGCTCACCACACGGTCCTGGCACGGGCGCCGTCGCGGCACGCTCACCTGGAAGGACCGCATTCTGTGAGTGACGCTATGGCGGAAGCCATCAGTCACCCAGCAAGCGCCGGACCACCACCAGCAGCTGAACGAGGCCGATCAAGCTGAGCCCAGCGGTGAGGGCAACCCCCACGTCGAACCACACCGGGCCACCCACCGCGCCGGCCAGCAGGAACACCACCGCGACGGCGAGTCGAACCGGCCGCTCCCCCACGGTGACCACGCCGAGCTCGGTCATGCCGCCGGCCATCGCCCGGGCCCGGGTGTACTCGAGCATCCCCAGCCCGACACCCGCCGCGACGCACCAACCGGCGCTGGCACCAAGGAGCCAGAACGCGACCAGCACAGCGGCATCGGCCACGCGGTCGGCCACCGAGTCGAGCACGAAACCCCACCGGGTACACCGCCCGGCCAGGACGGCGACCGCGCCGTCCAGCCCGTCGAGAACCCCGGACAGCGCCACCGCCAGTGCGACGAGTGCCGCCCAGCCACCTCCGGCCCAGGCAGGTGCCAGCGATGCCAGCGCGACCAGTACGGCGACGCCGGTCACGACGTTCGGCGGCACCCGCAGCAGCGGGCGCGCCGCCAGGTGCATCAGGGCCAGCCACAGGCGGACCGGGCCCCACGGGACGTAGCCGCCGTGGACGTCGGACCACCCGTCGACGTGCTCTTGAAAGCCCCTCACGCTCCGACGCTAGAGCTCACACCAGCGCCCACGCGACGGTGACGGTCGCTGTGACTTCACTTGATCCGGACTCGAGCGGCACCGAGGCGGCCTCGGCCGCCAGCGCCATCATCCTCGGTCGAGTCGGACCCTGGCCGACTCGAGTCCTTCCACGATCCTCCGCACGTCACCCAGCTCCACGCCCGCCGCCCGCGCGTACTGCTCCGCCTTCGCTCGCGCGTCGGCGAACGCCGCATCCCGTGCCGCGCTGAGCAGCGCACGGTCGTCACTGATCTCCAGCCAGGCACCGTTGATGCGGGCGGCGTCGCCCGCGGCCGTCACCGCCGCGGACAGTGCCTCACCGGCCGTGGCCAGGTCCCGCAGCCGCACCGACACCTGCTCGCTCGCCTGGTACCCGCGGACCACGGGCGCGTTGCCGGAGTAGTCGTAGTCCGGCTGGACCGACAGTCCCGACGTCTGCAGGTCCTCCGGTACGACCCCGTGTCTGCGCAGCGCGTCCAGCAGTGCGGTGGCTGCCGCGGTGGACCCGGACAGCGCCGTACTCACCTCGGCGCGGGTGACCTGGACGGCCATCTCCACTCGAAGCATGTCGGGCACGCCCCTCGCCCGCCCGGTACCGGCGACGGTCACGGTAGGAGGGCGGTGCCGGCGATCGTTCACAGCGGCCACGCTACGCCTGCGGATCGTTCGCCCTCAGCGATCGGCAGCCAGCCGTGCCGCGAGCCCCAGCCGGGTATAGATGTCGATGGTCGCCGTCGAGCTGTTGAGGGTGATGAAGTGCAGCCCCGGCACCCCTTCGGCCAGCAGCCGCTCGCACAGCGCGGTGGCGTAGTCCGTCCCGATCGCCCGCACGGCCGCCGGGTCGTCCGCGACCGCATGCAGCTGGTCGGCGAGCGCCGCCGGGAACGCCGCACCTGACAGCACGGCGAACCGCTCGATCTGCCGCACGTTGGTGACCGGCATGATGCCCGGGATGATCGGGGTGTCGCAGCCTTGCGCCGCGACGTCGTCGCGCAGCCGCAGGTAGTCCTCGGCTTGGAAGAACATCTGGGTGATCGCGAAGTCCGCACCGGCCCGGCACTTGGCGACGAAGCGGCGGACGTCACTGGCTCGATCTGGTGACCGAGGGTGCTTTTCGGGGAATGCCGCGACACCGACGCAAAAGTCGCCTGAGGTCCGGATGAGCCGCACCAGCTCCTCCGCGTAGTTGAGCCCGCCGGGGTGCGCGACCCACTCCGCGGTGGGGTCGCCCGGCGGGTCCCCGCGCAGCGCCAGCACGTTACGCACGCCGGCATTGGCGTACTGACCGATCGCCCGCCGCAGCTCGGCCACCGTGTGGTTCACCGCGGTGAGGTGCCCGACCGGCGTCAGCGTCGTGTCCGCGGCGATCCGCTCGGTCATCCGCATCGTGCCCTCGCGGGTCGAGCCGCCCGCGCCGTAGGTCACCGAGACGAACGTGGGCTGCAGGCCTTCGAGCCGGCGGATCGCAGACCACAGCCGCTGCTCACCGGTCGCATCCTTGGGCGGGAAGAACTCGAACGAGAACGAATGCTCGCCGCCTGCCAGCAGTTCCTGGATCGTGGCCACGCGGTCCGGCATCACTGACGGCAGACCAAGAGCCATTCCCTCAGCGTAGATGCCATACCCTCGCCGGAGCGGTCGACGCACGGGGCTAGGCTCGACCGGGTGACCGCTTCACCGCTCGACCCGGCGCCTGTCCGCCTCGCCGCCGACCCCGCTGAACCGACCTCGCCGCTGGACGCCGAGGACCTGCGGGTGCGGGTGCAGGCGGCCCTGTCCGCCCTGGTCGACCGCCAGCGGCCGGTGCTGGCGGCCATCAGCGAAGACTTCACCCCGGTCACCGACTCGCTAGCGGCGTTCCTGCTGGGCGGTGGGAAGCGGATCCGTGCCGGCTTCTGCTACTGGGGATGGCGTGGAGCCGGCGGAGCTGACATCGACGAGGCGGTTCGCGCGGCGGCGGCGCTGGAGCTCGTCCACGCCTGCGCACTGATCCACGACGACGTCATGGACGGGAGCGACACCCGGCGAGGGGAGCCGTCAGTCCATCGCCAGTTCGCCCGCCGCCACGCCGACAACGCATGGCGCGGCGACCCGGACGGCTTCGGCCGCGCCGCGGCCATCCTGCTCGGCAACCTGTGCCTCATCTGGGCCGACGAGATGCTCGGCACGTCTGGTCTGCCCGCCGAATCACTCCTGCGGGCCATGCCGGTGTACGACACCATGCGCACCGAGGTCATGGCCGGGCAGTATCTCGACGTGCTCGAGCAGGCGTCCGGCGGACAGTCGGTCGAGGCCGCGATGCGGGTCGCGCGGTACAAGAGTGCGAAATACACGGTCGAGCGGCCGTTACACCTGGGCGCGGTGCTGGCTGGCGCGAGTGGCGACCTCATCGACGCCTACACCGCGTACGGCGTGCCTTTGGGTGAAGCGTTTCAGCTGCGCGACGACGTGCTCGGCGTCTTCGGCGACCCGGACCAGACCGGGAAGCCGGCCGGCGACGACCTGCGCGAGGGGAAGCGTACGGTGCTCGTCGCCGCGACGTTGGAGCGAGCGACACTGGCCCAACGCGAGCTCGTTGACCGGTACCTCGGGGATCCCCAGCTGGACGGAGCCGGCGTCGAAGCGCTGCGCGACGTCATCACCGCGACCGGCGCACTAGCGACTGTGGAGTCCCTCATCGCCGAGCTCACCGAAGGCGCGGTCGCGGCCGTCGAATCGGCGCCGGTGACCGACCGCGCTCGGTCCGTGCTCATGGATCTCGCTGTCGCCGCCACCACGCGCACCGTGTAGGGACGCCTGCAACGCCGAATAGCGGGGAGCGGGTAAGGCTGGCGGGCTCGGGTAGAGGTCTCCCATGGCCACCGCGTTGACCGCCCGCCGCCGTGAGGCGGCGCGGCGCTTGAGCCGCCGCCAACGCACGGCCTTGGCGAGCTGGGCGGCGTTCACGTCCACCTTCGGCGCCGCCCGCACGATCACGTACGCGATCAAGGACAAGGAAGGCCCGTTCCGCAACATCTCGCTGGGCAGCGAGCACATCCACCATTACATGTGGGGCATCGGTTTGGTGGCGACCGCTGGCGGGATCGCTCTTCAAGACCAAGATCCGGACGACCCCCACCCCGCGCTCGCGGCCATCTACGGTGCCGGCGCGGCCCTGATCGTGGACGAGTTCGCCCTCCTCCTCGACCTGAAGGACGTGTACTGGGCGAAGCAGGGTCGCATCAGCGTCGACATCGCCATCTGTGTGATCGCACTCGCCGGCAGCTATTTCGCGGCGATCCCGTTCTGGCATCACCTCGCGACGGGACATCCACCGCCGGAGCGCCACTAGGGTCAGACCGTGCGCACCGTGACCGGCCCCACCGACAACGTCGTGATCGTCGGCGCCGGCCTGGGCGGGCTGTCCGCCGCGCTGCGCCTCGTCGGCGCCGGTCGCACCGTCACCGTCCTGGAGCGCGAAGCCGTCCCCGGCGGACGCGCCGGCCTGCTGCTCGACGGCGGCTACCGGTTCGATACCGGCCCAACGGTCCTGACCATGCCCGACCTCATCGCGGATGCCTTGGACTGCGTCGGTGAACGCCTGGAGGACTGGCTCGACCTCATCCCGCTGGACCCGCTGTACCGGGCGCGCTTTCCCGACGGCTCCCAGCTCGACCTGCATGCCGACGTCGAGGCGACCGCCGCGCAGATCGCGGCCGTGTGCGGGGCACAGGAGGCGGACGGCTACCGGCGGTACGTCGACTACGTGGCCGGGCTGTACCGCATCGAGATGCGCACCTTCATCGACCGCAACCTCGACTCGCCGCGCGACCTGCTGTCCGCCGACCTGGCGCGGCTCGCCGCCGCGGGGGGCTTTCGTCGGCTGGCGCCAAAGGTCAGCCAGTTCTTGCGCGACCCGCGCACACAGCGGGTTTTCAGCTTCCAGGCGATGTATGCCGGGCTTGCCCCGCACCACGCGCTGGCGATCTACGCGGTGATCTCCTATATGGACTCGGTGGCGGGCGTGTCCGTGCCACGCGGCGGGATGCACGCGCTACCGCGCGCGATGGCCGCGGCAGCAGCCAAGCACGGCGTCGAGTTCCGCTACTCCACGACCGTGACCCGGGTGGAGCGCCGCGGCGGCACGGCGGTCGCCGTCCACACCGCCGACGGTGAGCGACTGCCGTGCGACGTCGTGGTGCTGAATCCGGACCTTCCGGTGGCACAGCGCGACCTGCTGGGCATCGTGCCCTGGAAGCAGGTGTACTCGCCGTCCTGCTTCGTGCTACTCGCCGGGTCGACCGCGTCATACTCCAAGATCGCCCACCACAACCTGCACTTCGGCCGGGCCTGGCGCGAGTCGTTTCGTGACGTCATCTCACGCGGGCGCATCATGCGAGACCCGTCGTTCCTGGTGACCGCCCCGACCGTGACCGACCCCACGCTGGCGCCCGAGGGCCGGCACAGCTACTACGTGCTGGTACCGACCCCGAACACCGACGCGCCACTTGACTGGAAGGTGCTCGGCCCGCGCTACCGCGACGAGATGGTCGGTCGTCTAGAGAAAGCGGGATATGTCGGTTTCGGTGACAGCATTGAGGTCGAAAACATCACCACTCCCGCGGACTGGCAGCGGCGCGGTATGGAACGGGGAACACCGTTTGCGGCCGCCCACACATTCGGTCAGACAGGCCCTTTCCGGGCATCGAACCTGTGGGGCGACAACGTCGTCTTCACCGGGTCCGGCACCCAGCCTGGGGTGGGCGTCCCGATGGTCCTGATCAGCGGGCGGCTGGCGGCCGAGCGAATTACCGGCCCAGACCCCGCCTACCGGTCCCGCGCCTGGCGATGAGCCCGCCGCGGGTAGTAGGGCTTTTCTGTAGCTATGACGGAATCCAACCTGCTTGTACAGCAATGGCATGCGCTCTAGCCCAAGCGGTCTAGGCGGGCGTTAGGCCCTTGAGTGGAGCGCTTCCCGGCAAACGGATTACTCCGCACATAAATAACTATTCAGGCATACACCTCCCTTCAAATAGCCAGACACGGTGGGGTAGTGTCCGCCAATCCACCTATTAGCTCGCGAGGAAAGTCTCATGGCTACGAAGATTTCGCTACGACATCGCCGGATGGATGCGGCTGCTCTGATCGAGGTCGATGGGCAGTACCTGTCGTTGTGGCTGCCCCGGTACTTCGGTCGAACCTGGTGGCGGATACCGCTCGACGAGGTGTCTGTGGTCGACCACGAAAGCGCCGAGCCCGCAGAGCAGGTGGAGTCTGACTTCTTCTTCCCCGAAGGGATCTCCATCCCCTACCTGGCCACCGCATCGACGCGAGCCTGGCCCAACCTGTCGCTGCTGTTCACCAAGCGCCAGCGGGTGCCGCCCCTGCGGATGCGTATCGGCGGCCTCCGTGGCTCACCGTTTGGCTACCGCTCATCGAGGTCCACACCTGGGGACCTGGTGGACGGCCTCCAGCTGCACGTCCCCGATGCCCGGCAAGGAGTGCAAGACCTGGCGACTGCTGGCGTCGAGGTCGTCCGGCGGCCCGTGGCGTGGCTGCGCGAGCGCCGCTGGACCTGCACGGATCTGGACCAGCTCGCCGCCTACCAGGCGCCACCCGCCCCGCGCCGCCACCGCCTGTCGTGGGTCATGGTCACCGCCCTGTTGGCGGGGTTGGTGTTCATCCCGGACGGTGCTGCCGACTCGTTCCTCGATGTCGAGGCCGCGGCCGCCTGCCTCGCACTCGCGCTCGCCGTACCGCCAGGCCTGCGCCGACTGGACAAGCCCTGCCACGTCGACCAAGGATGAGGCGCCTGTGAGCGCGTAGGAGCGACGCCCGCCTGAGAGAATGGGTCGGGTGAGCGAGAAGAACCTGGACGAGGCTGGGATCACCAGCCCTGCGCTCCGCGCGTCCTACCAGTCGTGCCGCCGGCTCAACGCCGACCACGGCAAGACCTACTACCTGGCGACCCGGCTGCTCCCACCGGCCAAGCGCCCGTACGTCCACGCGCTCTACGGCTTCGCTCGGTACGTCGACGAGCTGGTCGACGGACCGCGACCGGATCCAGGTCGGCTCGACGATCTCGCGGATGCCTTCCACCGCGGCGATGGAACGTACCCGGTGCTGCCGGCCCTGCACGACACGATCCGGCGCTGGGCGATCCCGGTGGAGCACATCGATGCGTTCTTCACCAGCATGCGGATGGACCTGAGCATCACCGAGTACAAGACCTACGACGACCTGCTCGGCTACATGCAGGGCTCGGCGGCGGTCATCGGCCTGCAGATGCTCCCGATCCTCGAACCGATGGCCGGCCACGAGCGCGAAGCGGCGGCCTACGCCCGCGACCTCGGCATCGCGTTCCAGCTCGCGAACTTCATCCGGGATGTCGGTGAGGACCTCGACCGCGGGCGGCTGTACCTGCCGCGGGAGGACCTCGAGCTGTTCGACGTGAGCCGCGCCGACCTGCGCACGGGCATCGTCGACGCCCGGGTGCGGCGCCTGCTGGCGTTCGAGATCACCCGTGCCCGCGAGGTGTTCCGCGCGGCTGAGCCCGGGATCGCCTTGCTCCATCCCTCCAGCCGCCCGTGCATCCGCACCGCGTTCGTCCTGTACCGAGAGATCCTTGATGCGGTCGAAGCCGCCGACTACCAGGTGCTGACCACCCGGGCCTCCGTCGGGCTCGGCCGGCGCCTCGCGGTCGCGCTGCCGGCACTGGTCAGGGCGTGGGCTGCCCGCCACTGAGTCGGCCAGCCTCGCGCCCGACGCCGCGCCGCCCCCACCACACCCACCAGCACAACGTCTGCAGCACCAGCGAGAACCCGAAGGCGATGTCCTCCACCGGCGCGTAGACGACCCGCGGACCCCAGATTTCCGTGGTGGAGTAGACCACGACGTGGCGTCCGGCCAGCACCCCGTTGGTGAGGAGCTGGAAGGCCAGCACGATGGCGTAGACCACCCAGAAGATCCGCCGCGCGAGCAGGCGCGTGCGCAGGATCAGCAGGTCCAACGCGACGGCGACCGCAACACCAAGCAGGGCAGCAGAGGTATAGCTCACCGCTCGTCCCCCACCCGCCAGCCCGTGAGGCCACGGACAGCCTCCAGGGTGAGGATCGCGGCGACCGGAACGACGAGGAAGAAGAGCGCCTCCTCCAGCGGCAGGTGCCCGGGCAGCACCACGCCGGTCAGCTTCGCCTCGTCGAAGGACCACTGGTGCCGGGCGATGGCCCAGATGTCCCAACCGGCGAAGACGACGAAGACCGGCGCGACGGTGAGAGCGAGCCGCTTCCAGCGGGCGTAGACCCGGGCCCGCAGGAAGATCTCCAGCGGGGCGGTGACCGCGAGGATGAACGCCAGGACGCCCAGATACGTCGCGCGCACGAGAGGTCCGCTAACCCAGCGCTCGTAGCCTGCGGGCGAACGAGGCCGCGGCGTCGGCCGGGTCGGATGCGTCGGTGATCGCCCGGACGACGACGACCCGGCGCGCACCGTGCGCGATCACCTCGTCCACCGTGGTGAGGTCGATCCCGCCGATGGCGAACCACGGCCGGTCGGTGCCGAGCCCGGCGGCATGGTCGAGCAGCGCCAGCCCGGGCGCGGGCCGGCCGGGCTTGGTGGGCGTGGGCCAGCAGGGCCCGACGCAGAAGTAGTCGACGCCGTCCTCGACGGCTGCGGCATCGACCTCCGACGGGGCGTGGGTGGAGCGACCGATGAGGGGGCCCTCGCCGATGATGCGCCGGGCGAGCGGGACCGGCAGGTCGTCCTGGCCGAGGTGCAGGACGTCCGCACCGGACGCGACGGCCACATCCGCCCGGTCGTTCACCGCGAGCAGCTTGCCGTGGCGCGTGCACGCGTCGGCGAAGACCTCCAGGGCCGCCAGCTCGTGCCGAGCCTCCATGCCCTTCTGCCGGAGCTGGACGATGTCGACACCGGCGCCAAGGACAGCGTCGAGGAAGTCGGCCAGGTCGCCCTGCGCCTCACGCGCGTCGGTGCACAGGTACAGCCGGGCGTCCGCCAGCGCCTCGACGCGCGTGGTGCGACGCGCGAGATCGCGCAGCTCGGGTCGCTCAGTAGGCGAGGGCTTGAGCACGCCGCTTCACCTCGGTCCCCCGGTTCTCGGTGAGCGCGTCCACCGGCGAGCCGGGAAGCGAGTCGTCCGCGGTGAACAGCCAGCGCAGCGCCTCGTCATCGGTGTATCCGGCGTCGGCGAGCAGCACGAGCAGCCCGGGGAGCCCCTTGAGGATCGTCGAGCCGGTCACGAAGGCGGCCGGGACGTACAGCACGCCGTCGCGGCGCACCGCCAGCAGCTTGCGGTCCCTGACCTGCTGCCGCACCCGGGTGATGTCGATGCCGAAGCGCTCGGCCACCTCGGGTAGGTTCAGCCACTCGCCAATGAGGTCGTCGATGTTCTTCACCGCTCTAGCCTCCCACTGATAGCGTCCGCGATCATGAGCGAGGTCATCAGCAGCGACGAAGGCTCCACCGACAACAGCTGGACCGACCCCTACGGGGCCGACCCCCGCGACGGCGAACATCTCGACGAAGCGACCGCGCCGGCGCCTGGTCCGCACAGCCCTCACCGATCCGGCAGCGCTGGCGATCGGCGCGCTACCTCTCGCTCTGATGTCGCTCGTCGGCTCGCAGCTGTTCATGTACCTCATCAGCATTCTCAGCTTCAACGGTGCCGGGCCATTCTCCACACCAGCCGATCAAGCCCGCTGGATGGCCGCGAGCTGTGCGGTGTTCGCGCTCATCGCCGGTGGCCTCGGCGTCGCTGCACTGCGGCGCGGCGCCCACGAGGGCGACACCCCCCGCTGGGTACGCGCCCTCGCCGGCGGCGCGGTCATCATCGCCATCGTCGGGCTCGCCGTTGCCGTCCTGGTTGCCGCAATCGCCACAGTCAAGGGGAACCCTGTGAACGACAACTTCGGCTTCTGACCGACGCCGCCCGCACGTCGTGGTTCGCCGATGCCCGCACGGCGTCGATCACCGCCGCCACCGCCCGGGAGTCACTCGTCGGCATCGTCCATCCGCTCCTACCTTCGACGACCGCACAGACCTCCTCGACCATGAGTTGGTAGGGATCGCACGGGGGGTACGCGAATGACTCCCCGTCGACGATCAGCTCGGTGGCGCGACCGATGCCGGTGGTGAACGGCAGGCCGGGTACTTCCAGCACGCCGTCGTCGCCGGTGATGACGAGCCGCTCGGTGTGCGGCTGATCGAAGCCGCAATGCACGATGGCCTGCCCGCTGTCGAAGGCGAGCACCGCCGACGTCGCCAGGTCCACGCCCGTGGGTCCGAACCTGCTCTGGGCCGTCACCTGCTGCGGCGCGCCGCCAGCGAACCGTCACGGCCACCCCTCCGACGCGACGATCTAACCCCCAGGCGGCGCGTTCGCGCCAGCACGGGCAACCGCGCTCAAGGGGATGCCCTCGGCGTCGGGTACAGCGTCCGCATCAGCAAGTCCCACACGTCATCAGGGAGCACCCTGTGCGCTCCGACGAGCAGACGGCTCACACCGCCGACGAGGTAGCGCGCCTTGGGCCGGGGTGAGTCGATCACCCGAGCGATCACTACCGCGACGTCGTCGGGCCTGATCGTCGTGCGGGCGGCCGGCTGCTCATACGAAGCCGCATTGCGCCGGGCCACGCCGAGGCGGAACGCCGCATAGGGGCCGGTCCCGTCCGGCGGTGCGGTGGCTTCTTCAGCGAACGCCGAGAGCACCGGGCCCGGCTCGATGAGGATCACCGCGATGCCGAACCCCCGGAGCTCGAAGCGCAGCGCGTCCGACAACGACTCCACGGCGTACTTGCTGGCGTGGTAGACACCACCACCGGGCAGCGTCAACCGGCCGCCCATGGAGGAGATGTTGACGATGCGGCCCGAGCGTTGGGCGCGCATGCCGGGCAACACCAGCTGGGTCAGCCGAACCAGCCCGAACACGTTCGTCTCGAACTGCCGGCGCAGCGCGTCCATCGTGATTTCTTCCACTGGGCCGTACTCGCCGTAGCCGGCGTTGTTCACCAGGGCACCGATCGCGCCGTCGGTCGCCTCGATACGCCTGACGGCGGCCAGCATGGACGCCTCGTCGGTCACGTCCAGCGGGAGTACTCGGCAACCCGCCGCCGCGAGCGGGGCTAGGTCATCGGCTCGGCGTGCGGTCGCCCAGACCGGCCGCGGTCCCCGGGCCAGGCGCAGCGCCGTGGCCCGGCCGATCCCCGAGGAGCAGCCCGTCACCAGGATCGGGGAGTCGGGGCGAACAGGTCGGATCACGATGACCAGCCTGTACCCGTTCTGGATGCCCCTCGCGCGCATGGCCGCCGGCCTGGCCTACCGTCGTGCGCCGGGTGACGGCGACGCCGACGATCGCCAGGCACCCACCGAGGACGGCGACCGGTGCCGTGCCTTCGCCGAGCCAGACCCAGGACACGGCCAGGGCGGCCACCGGGACCAGGTACAGGGCCACCGTGCTGCGGGCGATCGTGGTGCGGGCGACGGCGAAGGACCAGGTGAAGTAGCCGATGGCCGACGGGACGACGCCGAGGTAGACGGCGGACCAGGTTGCCGACGCCGGGGCCGCTGCCATCTGATGCACCAGCCCCGGCAACGCGAACGCGCCCAGCACGGTGCCCACCCACATGACCCAGGCCGTCGCGGCGAACGTGCCTACCGCCTCGGCTAGTGGCTTGATCGCCACATGGAACAGGCCCTGGCACAGGGCCGCGCCAAGCACGAGCAGTGCACTCAGCCCGGCGGCCCGCCCACCGCCGAGGCCGCCTGATGCGGCGACGAGTGCGGCTCCGCAGAAGGCGATCGCCATGCCAGCCCATTTGCGGCGACCCACCGGTTCATGGAGCAGCCACGCGGCGGCGATCACGCTGAAGACCGGCGCGGTGGCGATGAGGATGCTCGCCGCCCCGGCTGGGACGGAGACCTCCCCCGCCATCAGCAAGCCCTGGTAGAGCGTCTGACCGAGCAATGCGCACACGACCACCCGGACGACCAGCCGCGCCGGCGGGCGGGCGGGCCGCAGCCAGATGGCCGCGACGGCCAGGACTGTCGAGGCGACAGCCAGCCTGAGCAGCCCGAGCTGCCATGGGCCGTAGCCGGTCAGGCCGACCCGGATACCGGGGAACGCGGTCGCCCAGGTGAGGACGGTGACCGCTAGGGCGATGTCGCCGGACGGCAGGCGTCTGAGGTTGGGCACCCGGCCATCATGGCCTGCGGCTACATGTAAGCGCGACTTCCTATTTATGCACGGGCGTTAGCATTGCTTCATGCTGGACATGCGACGGCTCGAGGTTCTCGCCCATGTCGTGCGGGCGGGTTCGTTGGCGGCGGCAGCGCGGTCGCTGGACATCACGCCGTCAGCGGTAAGCCAGGCGATCTCGGCGCTGGAGAAGCAGTCCGGCGTCGCCCTGCTGGAGCGGGGCGGCCGGGGTACGCAGCCGACTCCAGAGGGCGAGCGACTGGCCATGCACGCCGAGGCGCTCCTCGCCCAGATGGCCCGAGCCCAGGCCGACCTTGCGAGCGACACCGGGACCCCGGTCCGGATCGGGGTCTTCGCCACCGGCGTGATGGGGATCCTGCCCCGCGCCCTGGCCTACCTGCAGGCGAACGCGCCTCAGGTCAAGGTGCTCATCGAGGAGATGGAACCCACCGACGCCCGGAGCGCGTTGCGGCGCGGTCGGATCGACCTCGCCCTGGTGAACCACCACGCCACCGCGACGCCCGACACCGTGGGCGACTGGCAGATCACCCACCTGCTCGACGAGGACGTGCTCGCGGCCGTCCCCGCCGACCATCCGGCGGCCGGCGATCCCGTCGTCCGGATCAGCGCCCTGCGCGACTCACCATGGATCATGCAGCGACCGGCCTCACCGTGCCAGGAGCTCGTCCAGCGCGTGTGTGCCGCCGCGGGGTACGCACCCGACGTCGTCGCCACCTGCGGCGACTATCGGGCGATCCTCGCCCTCGTCGGCGCCGGCCGGGGCGTCTCCCTCGTCCCACAGCTGGCGCTGGTGGGTCTCGCGCGTGGTGACGCGGTCATCCGGCCCACCCGTCCCGCGGTGCGGCGCCGGATCAACGCGCTGCTGCCCACCAAGACCGTGACCTCGAAGGAGACCCTCGCGGTCCTCGAGGCGATCGTGGAGGCGAGCGCCCTCATCTCACCTGCGGGCGGCGCCGCCGGTCAGGTCTCGAGGAGGAGCGTGTCCAGCCCGCGGGTCAGCCCCACCCGACCCGGCACCGCGCGCATCGCGAGCAACGTCCCGGTGACGTAGGGCTCCGCCGTGCTGCCCGCGTCGTGGCGGATCACGAGGCGCTCGTCGGGAAGCCCGAACACCACCTCGGTGGAGACCACGAAGCTGGGCAGCCGCACCGAATGCACCTGGGTGCCCGCGACGTTCACTCCGCGGGCCTCGCGAGGCCCGGTCAGCTCGTCCAGCGCTCTGCCCATCACCGGTGGACGAACGGCGGCCATCCGCTCTGCCAGCTCGCGCGAGGTGCCGCTCGGGACGTCAGGCTTGGTCGCACTGGCGTAGTCGATGATCTCCCAGGCCGGCAGGTGCCGGGCCACCAGCAGCGCCGCGGCCTGCGCCATCGCCGCGGTCAGCGAGAAGTTGCCTGCGGCGACCACTCCCACGCCGTGGTCACGTGCGCTGCTGTCGATCTCGGCGAAGTCGTCCGCGCTCAAGCCGGACGAGCCGATGACGACACCAACGCCGGCGCGGATCGCGGTCAGCACATTGGCCTTCACGGTTTCGTGCGACGTGTAGTCGACGAGAACGTCCACGCCGTCCAGCGCATCCTCGACGCGGCCGTGCACCATCAGCTCGAGCGGCGCCAACCCCCACACCTCGCCCAGGTCGCGGCCCGCGGCCGAACGAGAGACTGCGGAGCGGAGCGTCAGGTCGTCCGCTGCGAGGACGGCTTCGGCGATCGGCCTGCCGGTCCAGCCGGTCGCGCCGGCAATGCTCACCTGGATCATCCCGCCAGCATGGCAGGCGGCTGCCAGCTCAGCGCGCCGCACTTCGCAGCGCCACCGCGGGGTCGGCGAGCAACGCGGGATCGACCGAGGCCCCGGAAGCGATGAGGCGCCTACCCTGAGTCGCGTCGTGGGGCCGGTCGATCGCGAGCACGGCGACGAGCTGGTCGCCGCGAAGCCAGCAGACCGAGCCGTCCCCTCGCCGCACGACCTCAGCGTCCGGCGTCCGCCACCCGACGAACTGCAGGTAGCGCCCGAACTGCTCGGACCAGAAGTAGGGCACCGGGTCCCACTCGACGGAGCCGCCCAGCAGGTTCGCGGCGACGACGGCCGGCGCCCGCAACGCGTTGTCCCAGTGCTCCACGTGCAGGTCCACCCCGAACCGACGGGACGGTGACACCGCGCAGTCCCCGACCGCGTAGACGTCGGGCCGCGACGTACGCAGTCGCGCGTCGACCGTGATCGCTCGGCCCACGCGCGCCAGCCCGCTGTCCGCCAGCCAGCCGGTGTCCGGCCGTACCCCGAGCCCGAGCACCACCACGTCTGCGGGCAGGACAGCCCCCGAAGCCAGACGCACCGCGCCCGGCTCGACCGCCGTGACCTTCTCCCCCAGCAGCAGCTCTGCCCCCGCCTCGGCGTACCAACCGATGGTGAGCGATCCGACGGACTCCCCCAACGCGCCGGCGAGCGGCGCCGGCGCCGCTTCCACGACCGTCACCGCGCATCCGCGTGCGCGCGCCGCGGTGGTCACCTCCGCGCCAACCCAGCCCGCCCCCACCACGACGACGCGGGCCCCCGGCACCAGAGCGGCCCGCAGGGCAACCGCGTCCTCCACGGTCCGCAGCACGTGCACCCCACCGACGCCGGGCACGACACCTGGCAGCACGACCGGTGCCGACCCGGTGGCCACCACCAGCGCCTCGAAGTCGATCGCCCCGCCACCCACCGTCTCCAGCACGCCGTCGCCGAGCCGGGTCGCCCGGTGGAACAGCAGCAGCTCGACACCGAGAGCGTCGTAGTCGATCTCCAGCGTGGTCGGTTCCGCGTCGCCGAGCAGCGCGGCCTTCGACAGCGGCGGACGGTCGTAGGGCAGGTGGTTCTCACCGCAGACGAGCACCAGCGAGCCGTCGTATCCCTGCGCGCGCAGCGCCCGGCAGGTCTCGGCGCCCGCGAGTCCGCCGCCCACCACCACGATCCTCTTCACGATCCCGACCCTACGGGCGACCGGCACACCGGCGACGCCCGGCGCGGGCGGATCAGGCCCCGATACAGTGAGAGGCGTACACGGGAGCCCGGCGCACCGGGCTGAGAGGGCGCCTGCGGGTCGCCGACCGTCGAACCTGATCCGGGTCATGCCGGCGAAGGGAGGCATCAGATGACGCCAGCAACGCACAGCCGCGACGTGCTCGTCGTCGGTGGCGGCGTCATCGGCCTGGCCATCGCCTGGCGGGCCGCCCAGCGCGGCCTGGGCGTCAGCGTCCTCGACCCGGCCCCCGGCACCGGGGCGTCCCACGCGGCCGGCGGCATGCTCGCGCCGGTCACCGAGGTGCACTACGGCGAGGTGCCGCTGCTCCACCTCAACCTGGCCGCGGCTGCCCGCTACGCCGACTTCGCCGCCGAGCTCACGAAGACCACCGGCCTCGACGTCGGCTACCGCCAGGGCGGCACCCTGTCGGTGGCCTTCGACAGAGACGACAAGGCCGCCCTCGACGACCTCGCCGCCTACCAGGCCTCGCTCGGGTTGAAGGCCGAGCCGCTGTCGGGCCGCGAGTGCCGCCGGCTAGAGCCGATGCTCAGCCCGTCGGTACGCGGCGGCCTGCTGGTCCACGACGACCATCAGGTGGACAACCGGCGCCTCGTTGCCGCCCTGCTGGCCGCCTGCGCAGCCACCGGCGTCGAGCTCGTCGCCGAACATGGCGCGCACCTGGACGTCGAAGGCGGCCGTGCGGTCGGCGTCGACGGGCGCCGCGCCACCACGGTCGTGCTCGCCGCCGGTTGCTGGTCCGCCGAGCTCGGCGGGCTCCCAGACGACGTCATCCCCGCCGTGCGCCCGGTGAAGGGCCAGATCCTGCGCCTGCGCGCACCCGCCGCCTATCCCCTGCTCGGCCGGACGGTCCGGGCCGTCGTCCGCGGTGCCCCCGTCTACCTCGTCCCCCGCGCGGACGGCGAGATCGTGCTCGGCGCCACGGTCGAGGAGATGGGGTTCGACACCCGGGTCACCGCCGGTGGCGTGTACGAGCTGCTGCGGGACGCCCACGAGCTTGTGCCCGGCCTCGCCGAGTGCGAGTTCGCTCGAGTGCATCGCACGGATGCGCCCTGGCTCGCCCGACAACGCACCGCTGATCGGCCCCACCGCACTGCCGGGCCTGGTCGCCGCGACCGGCCATTACCGCAACGGCATCCTGCTCGCCCCCATCACCGCCGACACGGTCGCCGACCTGCTGACCACCGGCCACACCGACGACCTCATCGCCCCGTTCTCCCCCCGCCGCTTCGACCCAGGAGCCACCTCATGACCGAAACCGCCGTCACCGTCAACGGCGAAGTTCGCCGCCTCGGCACCGGCGCGACGGTGGCCGACGCCGTGGCCGCGGTCACCGCGGCCACGCTCCGGCGTCGCAGTCGCCGTGAACGGCGCCGTCGTGCCGAGGAGCCAGTGGGCCGCCACTTCGGTCACCGACAGCGACCGCGTCGAGGTGCTCACCGCCGTGCAGGGAGGCTGATCCGGATGGACGACCCGTTCGTCATCGCCGGCGACCACGTTCACCTCGCGCCTGATCATGGGTACCGGCGGGGTGCCCAGCATGGACGTCCTCGACGCCGCTCTGGTGGCGTCGGGCACCGAGCTGACCACGGTGGCGATGCGCCGCGTGGACCCGAGCGCCAAGGGCTCGGTGCTCGACGTGCTGCGGCGCCGCGGCATCCAGGTGCTGCCGAACACCGCCGGCTGCTACACCGCCGGCGAGGCGGTGCTCACCGCGCGACTGGCCCGTGAGGCCCTGGGCACGAACTGGGTGAAGCTCGAGGTCATCGCCGACGAGCGGACGTTGCTGCCGGATGCGGTCGAGCTCCTCGACGCCGCCGAGGTTCTCGTCGACGACGGTTTCGTGGTGCTGCCCGTACACCAACGACGACCCGGTGCTGGCCCGTCGCCTCGAGCTCCTCGGCTGCGCCGCGGTGATGCCGCTGGGCGCGCCGATCGGGTCCGGGCCTCGGGCATCCGCAACCCGCACAACATCGAGCTGATCGTCGAGCAGGCCGGCGTGCCGGTCATCCTCGACGCCGGCATCGGCACCGCGAGCGACGCCGCGCTGGCGATGGAGCTCGGCTGCGACGGCGTGCTGCTCGCCTCCGCGGTCACCCGGGCCCAGTCCCCCGCGCTGATGGCCACCGCGATGCGCATGGCCGTCGAAGGCGGTCGACTCGCCCGCCTGGCCGGCCGGATTCCGGTCCGCCGCTACGCCCAAGCCTCCTCGCCGCACGACGGGATGAGCCGCGTCGTCTAGGTCTCGCGGACCCGTGCCTGGAGCGCCGGATGGGCCCCTCGGGGCGCGCCTGACCTGCGCATCGGAGCCCTGTACGTAGACTCGCGGCGTGGATACGACCGTCTCCGACCCCTTGCTGGGGCGCCTCATCGAGGGGCGCTACCGCGTGGAGGGACGCGTGGCCAAGGGCGGCATGGCCACCGTGTACACGGCATTGGACACCCGGCTCGACCGGATCGTAGCCCTGAAGATCATGCATCCAGCGATGGCCGAGGACGACGAGTTCGTCGCCCGGTTCATCCGGGAGGCCAAGTCCGCGGCCCGGCTGTCCCATCCCAACGTGGTCGCGGTCTACGACCAGGGCACCGACGACGATCTGGTCTTCCTGGCGATGGAGTACGTCGAGGGGCGCACGCTGCGCGACGTGCTCCGCGAGAGCCAGCGCCTCGATCCGGCCAAGGCGCTGGCGATCCTGACGCCCATCCTCGCCGCGCTCGCCGCCGCCCACGACGCGGGCATCGTGCACCGTGACGTCAAGCCGGAGAACGTCCTGATCGCCGACGACGGCCGGGTCAAGGTCGCCGATTTTGGCCTCGCCCGGGCCATGACCGCGGCCAGCCACACCGCCACGGCCGGCGTCCTCATCGGCACCGTCGCGTATCTCGCCCCCGAACAGGTCACCCGCGGGATCGCCGATGCCCGCAGCGATGTGTACGCCGCCGGCATCCTGCTGTACGAGATGCTCACCGGCCACCCGCCCTACGACGGCGAAACACCGATCTCGGTGGCCTACCGCCACGTTCACGAGGACGTCCCCGCGCCTTCGGCCGTGGTGCCCGGCCTGCCTGCCTCGCTGGACGCCCTGGTGGCCAGCGCGACCGATCGCGACCCGGACCTGCGTCCGGCCGATGCGGGCGCGCTGCTCGCGACGCTAGCTCAGGTTCGGCGCACTGTGCCCGACGATCCCGACTCCACCCCATCGCGGAGCGAACCGCCGCGCACCCAGGAAACCCTCGTGGTCCCGCTCACCGGCGAGGAGGCGGCACTTGCGGCGCGACCTCCGGCAGGCGCTGGTGGCGCCAAGGCCCCGACCCGACCCCCCGGTCGGCGGCGGCGGGCGCGCGGCTGGATCGCGCTGCTCATCATCCTGGCGCTCACCGCCGGAGCGGCCGGCACCGGCTGGTGGTACGGCGCGGGCCGCTACACCAAGGCGCCCGGCCTGATCCGGCTCACCGCCGCGGTGGCCACCGAGAAGGCCAAGGCCCAAGGCCTCAAGGTGAACGTGCTGGCGGAGCAGGTGTTCAGCGAAGACGTCGCCGCCGGACTGGTGATCGAAGAGACGCCGAAGCCCGGGTCCAGGCTGGTCAAGGGCTCGACGCTGACCTTGAAACTGTCGCAGGGTCCCGCAGCGGTTCAAGGTGCCGCCTGCTCGTGGGCAAGACGCTCGAGGAAGCCGAGGCGCTGCTCGCTCAGAACAGCCTGATCGCCAACCCGCCGACCGAGGCGTACGACGAGACGATCCCGGCCGGTTCGGTCATCTCCACGGACCCGGTCGCCGGTACCGAGCAGAGGCGCAACACGGCCATCGACCTGGTGGTCAGCAAGGGGCCGCAGCCGATCGACGTGCCCGACGTCACGAACCAGACCCTCGACAAGGCGACGAAGGCGCTCACCAATGCCGGGCTGACCCCGTCCGCCACGGGCGAGGCGTACAGCGACTCCGTGCCCGTCGGGTCCGTGGTCTCGCAGAACCCGGCGGGCGGCCAGCTCGCCCGGGGCGACACGGTGACCCTGGTGATCTCCAAGGGCCCCGAGCTGTTCAAGGTGCCCGACGTGACCAGCAACCTCGCCAACCCTCTCTCCTGGATGAGCGTCGAGCAGGCGACCCAGATCCTGAAGGACGCCGGCTTCGAGGTGAAGGTCGCGGGCAAGGGCCGGTTCGGCATCGTCACCAGCCAGAAGCCCGGTGGCGGATCGATGCAACCCAAGGGCACGCTCATCACCATCAAGGCGTCCTGATTCCGAAGGGGGGCTTGGTTACCGAGTTCGCGAACCTGCTGACATCCTTGGGGTCATGCCGCCCCGCAAGCCGTCCCCCGTCGGCATCCACGTCCCCGTCGCAGGGGGCCTGGCGACCGGCGGCCTCGGGTACGCCCACGACGTCGGCGCTCAGGCGATCCAGGTGTTCGTCGCCAACCCGCGCGGCTGGGCGCTGCCGCCCGGGGACCCCCGGCAGGACGAGAAGTTCAGCGAGCAGTGCCGCGCGCTGCGCCTGCCCGCGTTCGTCCACGCTCCGTATCTGATCAACCTCGGCACGCCGACCGAGGCGACGCTGCACAAGTCGGTCGCCTCGCTTCGGCACTCACTCGCGCGCGGCCGGGCGATCGGCGCCCGTGGCGTCGTCGTGCACACCGGCTCGGCGGTCGCCGGCGAGAGCCGTGACGTTGCGATGAAGCAGGTTCGCGAGCAGCTCATGCCGGTGCTCGACGCCCTCGGCGACGACGGTCCCGACCTGCTGCTGGAGCCGACCGCCGGCCAGGGCCAGTCGCTCGCCGCCACCGTGGACGAGCTCGCCTCCTACTTCCACACCCTCGACGCCCATCCCCGCCTCGGGGTATGCCTGGACACCTGCCACGCATTCGCGGCGGGCCACGACCTGGCAGCCCCCGGCGGCATGAAGAAGACCCTCGACGCTCTGGTCCGGGCGGTGGGCAAGGACCGGCTGGGGCTGGTCCACGCCAACGACTCCAAGGACGCGCTGGGCTCGCGTCGGGACCGCCACGAGCGGATCGGCAAGGGCCACATCGGCCCTGAGCCGTTCGCCGAGCTGTTCCGGCACCCGGCGACGCGAGGGGTGCCCGTCATCTTGGAGACCCCCGGCCAGGCGCCGGAGCACCGCGAAGACATCGCCCTGCTCAAGGCACTGCACGACCGGTGAACGCGCCCGCACCCTCCCGGCCCACCGCGCTCGCCACCACCCTGCTGATCGGTGTCACCGCAATCTGGGGTTCCACGTTCGTCGTGGTCAAGGACGCCGTCGCCCAGATGCCGGTGATGGACTTCCTCGCCGTCCGATTCGGGGTCGCGGCACTGGTCATGCTGGCTATCCGCCCGCGCGCCCTGGCCGGGCTCGGCCGCCAGGGCTGGCAGCAAGGGATCGGGCTCGGCCTCGCGCTGGGACTCGGTTACGTGGGACAGACCTTCGGCCTGCAGCACACCTCGGCTGCCGTCTCCGGCTTCATCACCGGCATGTTCGTGGTGTTCACCCCGCTCATCGCCGGGCTCGTGCTGCGGCGACGGATCGGCGGCGGCGCATGGTCGGCCGTCGGTCTGGCCACCGTCGGGCTGGCGCTGCTGTCGCTGCGCGGCTTCGCCGTCGGGTTCGGCGAGCTGCTCACCTTGTCCTGCGCCATCTGCTTCGCCGTGCACATCGTCGGCCTCGGCGAATGGTCGGTCCGGCACAACGCCTACTCCCTCGCCGTCGTGCAGATGCTCACCGTTGCCGCACTGTCCACGGTGGCCGCCGCACCCGGCGGAGTCAGCCTCCCGCCGAATGCGTCGGTATGGGTCGCGGTCGGCATCACCGCGGTGCTCGCCACCGCCGCGGCGTTCCTCATCCAGACGTGGGCGCAGGCGTTGATCACCCCTACCCGTGCGGCAGTCGTCATGACTATGGAGCCGGTGTTCGCCGGCCTCTTCGGTGTCTTCGTCGCCCACGAGGTGCTGGGCGTGCGCGGGCTCATCGGCGCGCTCTTCGTGCTGAGCGCCATGTACTTCGTCGAGCTCGGCCCTCGGCATGCGGCCGAAGGCGGCATCGAGCGCCTCGAATAGCGCTGGGCACCGGCTCTGTCTGCTGCCAAGCAGTGCGGATCCTACGAATGACGAAATCGTCTGCGCATTGTCCGGCCTCATGTCTGAAGACGCCGACGGCGCGCAACCCTACCGTTCGAGTGATCATTCTTCGCGGTCACCCAGCGGTCGAGCGGCCTCCGCTTCCCGGCCACGTCAGAGGAGAAGCCCATGTGGAGACGCAAGGCGGCCACGTTCGTCGCTGCCGCAGCAGTGGCGATGACCCCGGTGCTGGTGGGCATCGCCACACCCGCCAACGCCGCCATCCCCGCCACCGGTGTCGGGAGCGCGACCGTCGTGCCGATCCAGGTGAGCGGTGACGCCACGAAGCGGTTCGACCTCGTCATCATGGGCGACGGATACACCTCGGCCGACCTGCCCAAGTTCCGCGAGCAGGTCGACAAGCACCTCAACGTGATGTGGAGCATCGAGCCCTACAAGTCGTACCGCAACTACATCAACGTCTACGCCATCGAGATCATCTCCGGCGAGTCGGGGATCAGCTGCGACTCCGCCCTGTCCTCACCGCGCCGCACCACGCCGCTGAGCATGGCCTTCTGGGGTGGTTGCAGCGCCTCGAGCGTGCAGCGGCTCATCACCATGAACAACACCAAGGCCAACGAGTACGCCAACCTGGTCACGGGCACCACCTCGAGCAACCGCCAGATCCTGGCGCTGGCCAACAGCGACACCTACGGCGGCGCCGGCGGGACCTACGCCACCGCCTCCGGTGGCAACGCGATGTCCGCGCTGATCAGCCCCCACGAGATCGGCCACTCCCTCGGCAGCCTGCAGGACGAGTACGACTACTACACGCGCGGCGTGCTCGGAGGCACCTACACCGGCAATGAGCCGAGCTCCGTTCACCACACGCTGCTCACCGAGGCGCAGATGGCGGCCCAGCAGAAGAAGTGGTGGCGCTGGCTCGGCGAGCCGAGCGAGTCGGGTGGCACCATCGGCCGCTACGAGGGCGGCATGTACCTGACCAAGGGAATCTGGCGTCCCAGCCAGCACTCGATCATGAAGTCGTTGGGCTACTACTACGACCAGGTCAGCCGTGAGGTGATGACCCAGAAGATCTCGGCCAAGCTCAAGCTGGTCCAGGACAACACCCCGACCGCTGCGGCCATCGGCAGCCGACAGGGTGGTGTGGATCGAGACGCTGCACCCGGTGAGCCACGAGCTGGACGTCACCTGGGCCGTCGACGGCACCGTGGTGGCGAACACGCACAACAGCCGCAACCTCGACCTGGCCGCGCTCAACCTGGCGGCCGGCACCCATTCGCTCACCGCCACCGTGGTCGACCCGACCGACTTCGTCCGCGACCCGGCGATCCGCTCGTCGACCGCGCTCACCCAGAAGCTCACCTGGACGGTGAACACGGCGCTGACGACGACGCCGGTCTCGACGCCGGTCGCCTTCACGTCCTCCACGGCGACGACCAGGCCGGTCGGCGCGAAGGACGTGATGTACGCCGAGACCACGCACCCCACCGCTCAGGTGCTGAACGTGGCGTGGGTCGTCGATGGCACCGTGGTGGCGAACCCGCACAACAGCCGCAGCCTCAACCTGGCGTCGCTGAACCTGGGCACCGGCACGCACGCGGTCACGGCGACCGTGACCGACCCCGCCACGCCGGGGACGTCGCAGGTGCTCGGCTGGCAGATCGACGCGACCCTCCCGTCCGCGGGCTACACCCTGTCGACCCCGGCAAAGACGATCACCCAGCCGGGTGGCACCACGGAGTACGTCTTCAACGGACCGTTCGACATGAAGCTCACCGCCAGCGACGACGTCCCTGGCTACGTGGTGGCCGAGTACCGCATCGACGGCGACGGCTGGCAGAACTACTACGGCTGGCCGACGTCCGAGCACCTGCCGATGCACTTCAGCGAGACCGGCACGAACATCGACGACCTCAACTACGGCAAGCTCGCCAAGGGTCGTCACACCATCGAGTACCGGGCGATCGACGCCGCAGGCAACATCGGCGCGGCGAAGAGCTTCGTGGTCACCCTCATCGACGGCGCCAACAGCCAGGTGATCACTGCGGACGTCCTCGGTGGTGCGTTGAGCGTGTCGTTCGGCGGGTCGTCGGTGACCATGCCTGCGACGACGCTGACCGGCTACGACCAGATCGCGCACGGCGTGCTCAACCCGGCCACCGTGATCGACGCCCGCGGAACGTCGGCGGGCTGGAGTCTCACCGGCCAGGTCAGCGACTTCGTCGGAACCAACGGCGTGATCGTCGCGGACAACCTCGGCTGGTCCCCGACCGCGTCGACGGTCACCGGCTCCCTGCCGACGTCGCCGGGCTCCGGGAGCGTCGTGCAGTCCGGGCCGAACACCACACCCGGCGCGGGCAGCGGCCTGGCGAACTCTCGCATGCTCTGTCAGGCCCAGGCCGGTAGCAGCGGCGGCGCGTTCACCTGCGCTGCTGGGCTCGACCTCGGTATCCCGGGCAGCACCCTTGCCGGCACCTTCACCGGAGTGCTCACCCTCACCCTCATCTAAAGAGCTGGTGGGGCAGGTCAGGGCGGTGACGATCATGTCGCCGCCCTGACCTGTGTCCGGCCTGACACTCGACGAGTGAGCCTGGCCTAACTTGTGTTAGCCTCACCTAAGTCATCCATCAGCAGGAGTTGCTTGCATGTACGCGTGCATCTGCCACGGCGTCACCGAGTCCGAGGTGCGCAGCCACATCGCTGCCGGCGCATGCTCGCCGCGCGACATCGGCAACCGGTGCGGTGCGGGCACTGGGTGCGGCATGTGCCGAGGCAAGCTCGCCCGGATGCTCCGCGCCGAGAACGGCGAGGCGGCCCGCTCCGTGCAGCCGGTCCTCCCGGTCGCGGCTGCGGTCGCCACCGCCTAGCTCGCCCCTTTGAGACCGAGCTGGTCGGGCGAAGGGTAGTCTCGCGATCAGGGCCTGAACTGACCACCGAGGAGACCCCGTGCGCGGCGACGACGAGATCATTGCGCTGCTGAACGAGCAGCTCACCAGCGAGCTCACCGCGATCAACCAGTACTTCCTGCACGCCAAGATGCAGGAGAACTGGGGCTACGTGAAGCTCGCCGCTCACACCCGCGCGGAGTCGATCGAGGAGATGACACCACGCCGAGCGGCTCACCGACCGGATCCTGTTCCTCGAGGGCCTTCCCAACTACCAGCGCCTGTTCCCGCTCCGCGTCGGCCAGACCGTGCGCGAGCAGCTCGAGGCGGACCTGTCAGTCGAGGTCGACGTGGTCGACCGGATGCGACGTGCGATCCCGCTGGCCCGGTCCAAGGGTGACATCACGAGCGCCAAGCTGTTCGAAGAGATCCTGGCCGACGAGGAGCACCACGTCGACTACCTCGAGACACAGATCGCCCTGATGGACTCACTCGGCGAGCAGCTGTACCTGGCCCAGCTGGTCGAGCAGCCCTCCTCCTAGCCTTTGCGATCAGCCGGCCAGCGCGCCCAGGTACCTAGTGATGAGCCGCCGTTGGATGAGCCTGCCTAGCGGGCCCGCCGCCTTGGCTAGATTCGTGGCCGGCCTGGAGAAGGCCACGATGCGGAGTCGGACAGTGTCATCGTGTCGGCGCTCGATGACGAACACCTCCTCGCCGCACTCAGGATGGCCAGGCAACGTTCCGTAGGCGAAGCCTTGCCGGCCGGGCTCATCGACCACGTACACGACGCGGCACGGTGCGTCTATGGTGATCGGCCCCGCTCCGAAACGCAGCATGACCACGCCGTCGCGTTCGACCGTCGGCGATGACGCCGACACCTGCACGCCAGCACGCAGGTGCACCTGCCAGCTGAGCAAGGCACGCGCGGCCTCGGCGAACGCGTCGCCACCGACGCCGATCGTCGCGCTGCGATCCACGTGCTGGTAACCACGTGGCATCGACCCGGCTGTGCCGCCGGCCTCACGGTAGGTCAGCGCGGCACGGTTCAGCTGGTCGGCTACCTCAGCGGCCAAGGGCGTCAGTGACATGGCTTGATCGTGCCGCACTGCCGTCTCGTCAGGTGCGTCGAGATGCCATGGTCCGACGGTCGGGCGGCACGAGGGATCGGAATATCCTTCGGTAACAGACTTCGCAGAGCGGGAGAGAACACGAAGTGGCGCAGAAGATCAACGTTTCACTGGTCGATGACGTGGACGGCAGTGTCGCGCAGGAGACGGTCACGTTTTCCATCGACGGAGTCGCTCACGAGATCGATTTGAACGCCGAGAACGCGGACAGGCTCCGGGCGACGTTCGCTCCGTATGTGGCGGCGGCCCGCCGCGTCGGAGGGCGACGGGTCCGCAGCGCTCCGGCAGCAGGGGTCGGCGCGACAGCACCAGCTGCTCAATCGACAGTTGCCCCCGAGGCACCGGCGCCTGGGGCGGCCCCCGCGGCCGTCTTCTCAGCGGCCCCCGCTCCGGCCGCCACCAAGAAGGCAGTGAAGCAAGCCGGCGCGAAGCCCGCCAAGAAGACGGCCCCCAAGGGCGCCAAGAAGGTCAGCGCCAAGGGCGCTTCCCCCGGTCGACGTCAGGCGTAACCGCCGCACCACCTGTTCCTAGCGCCAGAGCGCCCGCCCGAGCCTCGGTCAGACGGCCTCGGGCACGCGCAGGTGCGCCAGCACCAGCTCGAACTCGCGCACGTCGAGTACGTCGACGCCTGCCCGCTTGGTGGCAGCCGCCCTCAGCGTGGCCGCCTGCTCGCGGTTCCGCTCCATCGCTTCGATGCTGTCGCACGTCAACGAAGAGACGGCACGCCCAGATGCACGGTCGAGAAGCAGGCTGGCGCTGCAGAAGCCATCGAGATCCTCCATCCCCGGCAGCGCGCTCATCTTGTAGGCATCGACGAAGCGTTCGACCTGAGCCGGCTCGGCCTTTATCCACGTGGCCCGGACACAGGCACCCTCACGAGACCGGTGGTCGCGGTGCATGACCGCGATCTCCCACTCGTCGACCTGCGCGCTGCCGCCGAGGATCTCCGCGGCCCGGTCACGAACCGAACGAACGTTCTCTCGGCTTGCCTGCATCGCATCCTCGGACCGCCATGCACTCGTGACGATGCAACGGCCGGAATCCCGGTCGACCATCATGGACAGGCCGATACAGCCGTCGATGCGCTCGATCGCGGGCATGACCTCGTCGCGAACGTGCGCGATGCCGCTATCGATGGACGAGGGCTGTGCATTGACTGTGGTGGAACGCGCGTACACGGCCCACCCCCTCATTGCTCGGGGCAGCGCCCCGGTGGCGCGACCGGATCCCTCCACCCTGCGCCTGCGCGTTCACCCTGGCAATGGGCAAACAGGCTCGGGCTGGTCAAGCCACGCCAATCTGGCCAGGCTCAGGCGACCAGGGCGGACAGCACCTTGCCCGCGCGATCGACATCGGCGTCGTCGATGTCGAGATGCGTGACCAGACGGACGCGCTGCGGGCCCATTACCGACACCAGCACACCCTCGGCGCGCGCGGCCGCGGACAGCGCCAGCGCATCAGCCACGTCGAACGCCACGAGGTTGGTCTCCACCAACGACCGGGTCCACGCCCACCATGTCGGCGAGGCGGCGGGCTCGGGCGTGGTCGTCGGCGAGCCGCTCGATGTGGTGGTCGAGGGCGTAGATTCCCGCAGCAGCAAGCATTCCGGCCTGCCGCCATCCGCCACCGAGCCGTCGGCGCAGCACCCGCGCCTCGTCCACCTGATCCGCGGCGCACAGCACCAGCGAGCCGACCGGCGCGCCGAGGCCCTTGGACAGGCAGACCGACACGGTGTCGAACAACGCCGCGTACTCGCGCAGCGCGACGCCGGTCGCGACGATGCGCGTTCCAGATCCGCGCCCCGTCGCAGTGGAACGCGGCGCCGGCCCCTGCGGCCAAAGCGGCGAGCTCCGTCAGGGTCGCCATCGGGTAGATCGCGCCGCCACCACGGTTGTGCGTCTGCTCGACGGCGAGCCCGCTGGTCGGCACGGTCCCCCAGCCCGCCGGACGAATCTGGGCAGCCACCGCCGCTGGCTCCAGCAGCCCGCGGGGCGAGGCCAGCGTGCGGGTCTGGATGGCGCCGTGCTGGGCGGCCCCGCCGCCCTCATAGGTGACGATGTGCGCGTCGGCGTCGCACAGGATCTCCCCGGCGGGCGGGCAGATGAGCCGCAGGCAGATCTGGTTGCCCATGGTCCCGCTGGGCACGAAGACCGCAGCCGGCGACGTCGAACAGCTCGGCGACCCGAGCCTCGAGCGCGGCCACCGTCGGGTCCTCGTCGTAGACGTCGTCACCGACCTCGGCGGACGCCATCGCCGCCCGCATCCCCGGCGTGGGACGCGAGATGGTGTCGCTGCGCAGGTCGACGAAGCGTCACCGGACACGGGCACGGCCGTCCTGAAGCATGCTCGGCGACCAGGAAGGCCAGCTCGAGCGACTGTCCGACGTTGAGCCGCGGGTCGCAGGCGGTCTCGTAGCGGCCGGCCAGGTCGGCGTCGCACGATGTCGTCGCCGCCACCGAGGCACTCGGTGACGTCCTCGCCGGTCAGCTCGATGTGCACGCCGCCCGGCACGGTGCCCAGGGCGTGGTGCACCTCGAAGAAGCCGGTGACCTCTTCGACGACGTCGTCGAAGTGCCGGGTCTTGTAGCCCGCCGGCCGACTCGATGGTGTTGCCGTGCATCGGGTCGCAGGTCCAGACGACCTCGGCACCGCTGGCGCTGCGACCTTCTCGACGATCGGCGGCAAGCAGCGTCGCGCACCTTGCCGGCACCCATGCGGGTGATGAACGTGAGCCGGCCCGGGACACGCTCAGGGTCGAGGCGTTCGACGAGCGCCAGCGGCTCGTCGGGCGTGGTGCGCGGCCCGAGCTTGACGCCGATCGGGTTGGCGATCTGGCGGGCGAACTCGATGTGCGCACCGTCGAGGTCGCGGGTGCGCTCGCCGATCCACACCATGTGCGCCGAGAGGTCGTAGACAGCGCCGTGGGTCGTCGTCCCATCGGGTCAGCGCGCGCTCGTACTCGAGCAGCAGCGCCTCGTGGCTGGCGAAGAGCTCGACCCGCTGGCCGCGTCTCGGCCGCTCGAGGTCGAAGCCGCAGGCCTGCATGAACGACAACGCCCGGTCGATGTCGGTGGCGATCGCTTCGTACCGCTGACCGGCCGGGCTGCGCCGACGAAGTCGGCGTTCCACGAGTGCACCTGGCGCAGGTCGGCAAAGCCACCGGTCGCGTGCGCGCGGATCAGGTTGAGCGTCGCGGCCGCTCGGTGGTAGGCCTCCAGCAACCGGCGCGGGTCGGGCGTGCGCGCCTGCGGGTTGCGATCCAGCGAGTTGACGGCGTCGCCGCGGTAGCGACGCCAGCTCGACGCCGTCGATGATCTCGATGCCGCTCGACCGCGGCTTGGCGTACTGCCCGGCCATGCGGCCGACCTTGACCACGGGCACGCTGGCGCCGTAGGTGAGCACGACCGCCATCTGCAGCAGAGGTCTTGATCTTGTCGCGCACCTTCGCGAAGGTGGCGTCCGCGAAGGTCTCGGCGCAGTCGCCGCCCTGCAGCAGGAACGCCTCACCGCGGCGACCGCGGCCAGCCGCGCACGCAGCCGGTCGCACTCGTCCGGGATGACCAGCGGCGGAAGCGCTGCCAGCTGGTCGGCGACCTGCCGCAGCACGCTCGAGGTCGGGCCACGCCGGCTGCTGAGCAACCGGAAGCGTCACGCCAGCTCTGCAGGTCGCGGTCGTGCACCAGGGTACGGACCGGCTCAGCCGAAGAAGACTTCGGCCTCGCGCGTAGCGCTCGACGGGGCACGGTCTTCAGCGTGGCCGGTGGCCTCGTCCAGCTCGACCCGCACGATGTCGGTGCCGCGCAGGGCGACCATCTGCCGAATGCGCCGTCGTGCACCGCGTCGATCGCGGCGAGCCCGAACCGGGTCGCCAGCACCCGGTCGAACGCCGTCGGCGTGCCGCCGCGCTGGATGTGGCCGAGCACCGTGCTGCGCGCCTCCTTGCCGGTGCGCTTCTCGATCTCGTCGGCCAGCCGCTGACCGATGCCACCGAGGCGAACGTGCCCGAACGCGTCGAGCTCGCCGCTCTGCAGGGCGATCGTGCCTTCCTTGGGCGTCGCGCCTTCGGCCACGACGACGATCGGCGCGTAGTGACTGTGGAACCGCTGCTCGATGTAGGCGCACACCTCGTCGATGTCGAACGGAAGCTCCGGCATCAGGATGACGTTCGCGCCACCCGCGAGGCCGGCGTGCAGCGCGATCCAGCCCGCGTGACGGCCCATCACCTCGACGATGAGCACGCGGTGGTGACTCTCGGCCGTGGTGTGCAGCCGGTCGATGGCCTCGGTCGCGATGTTGACCGCGGTGTCGAAGCCGAACGTGTAGTCGGTGGCCGACAGGTCGTTGTCGATCGTCTTCGGCACACCGACCACGTGGACGCCGCGCCGCGTACAGCTGGTCGCGACGCCGAGCGTGTCCTCGCCACCGATGGCGATGAGCGCGTCGACGCCGAGCCGCGAGGCCATGGTGGCCTTGATCGCGTCGAGTCCGCCGTCGATCTTCGCCGGGTTGGTCCGCGAGGAGCCGAGGATGGTGCCGCCGCGAGGCAGGATGCCGCGCACCTGGGCGATGCCGAGCGCCATGGTGTCGGTCGTCGAGCGGGCCGCGCCACCCGTCGCGGTAGCCGACGAACTCGTGGCCGTAGATCGACACGCCCTTGCGGACGACGGCCCGGATCACCGCGTTGAGCCCGGGGCAGTCTCCCCCGCCGGTCAGCACACCGATGCGCATTACTCCAACTCCTCCCCAGAAGTTTGCGATGATCACCTTACCCCGCGCTGTCGTCGTCTACGGGCGACCTCGGCGAGGTCATCGCGACTCGCTCCGGCTGCTGCGCCACCTCGCGCCGGCGCGTGCGATGTCCTCCTTCGCCTTCGACGCGTAGATGTTCGCGTACTCCTGGCCCGACAGGCGCCTGCAGCTCGTGCATGATCTCGTCGGTGATCTCCCGGAGCACCGCTCGGTCGCTCGCCATCCCGGCGAACCGGGAGAAGTCCAGCGGCTCGCCGAACGTCACTCCGGGACGCATGAGCTTGGGCATGACCTTGCCCGGCGGCTGCAGCGCGGTCGGTCCCGATCATCGCGACCGGGATCACCGGCACACCCGCCTCCAGCGCCATCCGGGCCACGCCGGTCTTGACCCCGGTACAGCCGGCCGTCAGGCGAGCGGGTGCCTTCGGGATAGATGCCGAGCAGGTTGCCCTCCCCCAGGATCTGCAAGGCGGTGCGCAGCGCGGCCTCGCTGGCCTTGCCGCCCGAGCGGTCGACCGGGACCGAGCCCACCACATTCGCGAAGAACCAGCGGCTGAACAGGCCCTTGATGCCCGCGACCTGTGAAGTAGTCCGACTTGGCCATGAAGATGACCTTGCGGCCCGGAACGACCAGCCGGCATGAAGAACGAGTCGGAGAACGACAGGTGGTTGCTCGCCATGATCGCCGCACCTTGGCGTGGGACGTGCTGCTTGCCGGTGACCCGCGGGCGGAAGACGATCCGCAGGAACATGCCGAGCGTCGCCTTGGCCACCCAATACACGCATTACCTCCGACTACATACTGCGACCAGACCGCTTCGAACCCTACAGCGACCCCTCGCGCGGCCCACCGCGCGCGTGGGACGATTTGAGCAGGTCAGCCACCCGGAGCAGGAGGGTCTGTGCCGCTGCTTGCCGGCGCCGATGCGTACCACCACGACGGAGGCCCCGTCGGCGCGTTGCTGTGCCACGGTTTCACGGGTACTCCCCAGTCGCTGCGTCCCTGGGCCGAACACCTGGCTCAGGCGGGTCTGTCGGTGAGCCTTCCCCGCCTGCCCGGCCATGGCACGCGCTGGCAGGACATGAACCGCACCGGCTGGCCGGACTGGTACGGCGCGGTGGACGCCGCGCTGACGAAGCTGCGTGCCCGCTGCGATCAGGTCGTGGTGATGGGCCTGTCGATGGGCGGCACCTTGGCCCTCCGGCTCGCCGAGCTGCGTGGTGCCGACGTCGCGGGGCTGGTGCTGGTGAATCCCTCGGTGCTCGGCGACAACAAGGCGCTGCCCTTGCTGCCGGTGCTCAAGCACCTGGTGCCATCGGTCCGCGGTGTGGGCGGCGACATCAAGCGGCCGGGCGTCGACGAGGTGGGCTACCACCGCGCCCCGCTGCGAGCGCTGGCTTCGCTCACCGAAGGCTGGCGCGCCGTCCGGGCCGACCTGCCGCACGTCACTCAGCCCGTGCTGGTCTTCCGCAGCCGCACCGATCACATCGTCGGGCCGAGGAGCACCCGCCTGGTGCTCAGCCAGATCTCATCGACAATGGTGACGGAGCAGGTGCTCGAGGACAGCTACCACGTCGCTACGTTGGACCACGACGCCCCGCGCATCTTCGCGGGGAGCCTGGACTTCGTGGCGCAGGTCACCCAGGTGCTGTCAGAACCAGCGGAGGACTAAGCCATGCGTGACAACGGCCTGGGTGACGGCGATCTCACCTCCTATGCGGTCCTGGCCGACATCGACCCGACCGTGGCGGACCTCATGCTCGACCTGCTCCGCCAGGAGGGCATCGCGGCCTACGCCGGACCGGCGCCGACGTCGCGGGGCGGCATGGGCGAGGTCATCCTCTCCGGGCAGCCGGTCGACCGACTGTGGGTGCACGCACGTGACCTTCAAGCGGCCCGCGACGTCCTCGACGGCTACCTCGCGGATCTACGGCCACCCGTCGCCGGCGCTGCCCCTGCCCCAGCACCGGCGCTGGGATCCGCCGCGACGAGCGGTGCGGCTGAGGTCGGTCGATCCAGTGCCGACGACGACGCCGCCTGGCAAGAGATCATCGCCGGCTTCGACCTGACGCCCAGCGATGTGGTGCCTCGCTGGCCGGCGAACGAGGACGTCGAACCCGGTGGCGCCTCCGGTTCCCGGCGCCGTCGGCGGGACGATCCCGAGGCCGACCTGGCCGGACGAGCTCGAGGACGAGCGCGGTCACGAAGGCGACGGCGCAGAGGACGACGACCATTTCGTCCCACTGCCGCCACCTCCCGTGCCCCCAGCCCAGCCGGCTACCCGCTGGGCGCTGCTGGCCATCGCAGCTGGCGTCGGGCTGCTCATGTTGTCCGCCTTCGGCAACTTGCAGGACACCTCGACCATGGCCTTCCTCGGGCTGGTCGGGATCGTCGGCGGCTTCGTCACGCTCATCGTGCGGCTGCACAACGGTCCGCCCACCGACTCCGGCCCGGACAACGGCGCCGTCCTGTAGGAGGCCCGCCGCTCAGCCGGCGCTGGCTGGCAGCCGCAGCACCGCAAGCACCGGACGGTGGTCGCTGGCACGGGTGATACCCGGCACGTCCGGCACGCCGCACCCGGTGACCTCGATGGCCGGATCGACGAAGACCCCGTCGATCCGGCGGGTCGGCTCCAGCGCGCTGGATGTGGCGGCCTCGCCGTCCGGTGCGGCGGCGTAGGCGTCGGTGTAGCGGCCCGCCAGCAGCCGCCACGCCTGTCCGGTGGGCTCCTCGTTGATATCGCCAGCCACCACCACCGGGACACCGAGCCGGTCGAGGTGGCCGATGATCTCGGCGGCGTGGCGGGCGCGGGGTGCCGGCTCCAGGTCCAGGTGCGTGCCGGCAAGGCCGAACCGCACACCGCCGACCGACAGGACCGAGGTGGCGAGCCCTCGTTGGTGCAGACCTGGCGTCGGGCTGAGCAGGAGATCCTTGCTGCGGTGCACGTCGACCCGCAACCCGGCCAGTAGCAGGTTCCCGGCGGCGGTGCGGCCGCCGGTCACCACGGTCAGGTTGCTCAGCCGGGCAAGCCGGGCCGCCTTGCTGCGCCACCGTAGGAACCGCGGCGCCTCCTGGATGCACACGACGTCGGGCCGGCACGCCTTGATGACAGCGACCACCGCGGCGGCATCGTCGCGCAGCGAACGGATGTTGTACGACAGGACCCGCAGCTCGACTGCCATCCGCTCAGCGACCGCTCATCGGTGACGGGCCAGGTCGGCGGCGCCGACCATGCCCGCGTCATTGCCCAGAGCCGCCAGGTGGATGCCTGCTACCGGCCGGTGACCCCCACCGGTCAGCGCACCGGCAAAGGCCTCGCGGGCCGGTGCGAGCAGCAGGTCACCAGCCTCGGAGACCCCACCTCCGAGCACGAAGAGCCCCGGGTCCATGATCGCGGCCAGGCTGGCCATGCCCTCCCCCAGCCAGGTGCCGATCATGGCGAAGCACTCCAACGAGCCGGGGTCACCCTCGAGCGCCGCCTCCGTCACCTCCGGGCCGTTGATCTTCTCGAGCACGCCCCCGGCCAGGTCGAGCAGCCGCACGTTGCGCTCGGGTGCCGTCGCTGCGAGCTCGCGCGCGGCTCGCACCAGCGCGTTCCCGCTGGCGTACTGCTCCCAGCAGCCGAGCTTGCCGCAGCCACACTGCCGGCCCCCTGGCACCACCCGCATGTGGCCGACTTCCGCGGCGATACCGAAACCGCCCCGGTACAGCTCGCCACCCATGACGATGCCGCCGCCGAGGCCAGTGCCGACCGTGACCACCATCAGGTCGGCGACCCCGCGACCCGCGCCGAACCGGGCTTCACCCCAGGCCGCCGCGTTGGCGTCGTTCTCGACGACAACCGGCATCCCCAGCCTGGTCGCGAGCTTGGACTGCAACGGCTCGTCACGCCATGCGAGATTCGGGGCGAACAGAATCGTCGAGCGCCGCTCGTCCACGAACCCGGCCGCGCCCACTCCGACGGCCTCGAAGTAAGCGTCGCTGCACGCAGGATCCGCCCGGAGCGCTGCGACCCCGTCGGCGATCGCGTCGATCACGGCTTGCGAGTCGTGGCTGGGCGTGGGCTGGTAAACGCGTGCCAGCAGCGTGCCGTCTTCGTCGACCGCACCCACTGCGACCTTGGTGCCGCCGACGTCGACACCGAGGGTCAGGCTCACCACCTGTGCCCGTCGCGCACCAGGTGGCGGACGACGGCGGTGAACTGATCCACCAAGTCAGGTCGGGAGGTCCGGACCGCGCGGAGGAGGCGACACACCGGACACCATTCGCACTCGGCGGCGTCGGTCGTCAGCGGAATCTCGTCGGTCGCGTCCTTCCACACCTTGCGCGAGGATTCGGCGGTCGTTTCCGGCTCGGGCCGCATGCTGCGGCTCGGGTGCGGCCTGCCGGCTCGGGCGCGGCCTGCTGCTGGGGTGTGGCCTCCGGCTCGGGTGCGGCCTGCTGGTCAGCTGCGGTCCCGGCATCGCCTTCGCCGGTCGCCGGAAAGCCGACGCGCCTGACCCATTCCTCTGCACCGGCGAGCAAGCGCAGGGCGTCGTCCGCCCATGAGCGGGGGAATTCGTTCACGTGCGTCAGCCTGTCACATCGTCACCCGTCGGCCCAGTGTCGACGCCCGCCGCATCGCCGGCTCAGAGAAACAGTGCAACGATTACTGTGCCGAGCAAGAGCACGACACCCACGCCGATCGCGCCGCTCACCATCACGATCGCCTTCGTCCTGCTGCTGAGCGGAGTGGTGCCGATCGCATCGATCCCACGTTGAGAGCCATGCCTATTCGGGACGTTGGCCGCCATAAAGCCACCGCCGCAGTCGGGGCAGCTGTCCTGCTCCAGCGGCACCACGGCGCCACATCGGCCGCACGGCCAGCTTGCCTGGTCCTGTGGTGCCGAGGCGCCGACGTCTCGCTGCGAGCCGGCCACCTGGACCGCGTCCATCTCCAGGACTGTGCCAGGTGGTTCCGCGACGGCGCCCACGTCGGTGTACGCATCAGACGCCACGGCGGCTGGTGCGCTCATCGCGACCGGGCGCAGGTCGGCGTAGCACAGCGTGCACCAGTGCATGCTCGCTCGGATTCGGGCACCGCAATGCGGGCAAAGCTCACTCACACCCCTGTCCTCGGCGCGCGTGCGTCACGACTTGAATCCGGCGGACGGCGAGGCGTGGCCAACGCGGGTTGCTGGCGCTACCGTCCAGGTGCGAAGGAGCCGACCAGCCAGGAGGACGTGTGCGCGAGCACGTGACGACAGCGTTGGTGAGTATCTCGGACACAGCAAACCTCACCGACATCGTGTTCGACCGCGGCCAGCGAGAGCCCACCAGCGTGTGCCTGCGCCGGGCCAGCGGCGAGGGGTGGGTCGACGTGACCTGCGCCGCGTTCCGCGACGAGGTGTCCGCGCTCGCGAAGGGCCTCATCGCGGCCGGCATCGGACCCGGCGACCGGGTAGCGCTGATGTCCCGCACCCGTTTCGAATGGACGCTGGCGGACTACGCGATCTGGGCGGCCGGGGCGGTCAGCGTGCCGATCTACGACACCTCCTCGGCCGATCAGGTGGGCTGGATCGTGGAGGATTCCGAAGCCGTCGCCGCGATCGTCGAGACGGTCGAGCAGGCTGCGGTGCTCGCCCGGGCCAAGCCCGACCTGCCCGCGCTGCGCGAGGTCTGGACGATCGACGAGGGCGCGCTGGACCGGCTGGTCGCTGGTGGCGCCCAGGTGTCGGACAGCGAGGTCGAAGCCCGACGTCGCAGCCGTGGCGCCGGCTCCACGGCGACCGTCCTCTACACCTCCGGCACCACCGGCCGACCCAAGGGCTGCGAGCTGACCCACCGCAACTTCCTGTTCGGGGCCACCACGTTCGTTGGCGCCCTCCCCGAGCTGTTCACCCCGGGCTCGTCCACGCTGCTGTTCCTGCCGCTGGCCCACGTGTTCGCCCGGGAGATCGAGGTGGGCGTGATGCTCGCCGAGACGACGATGGGCCACTGCAACGACGCCAAGAACATCACCGCCGACCTGATGACGTTCCGACCGACGTTCATCCTCGCGGTGCCGTACGCGTTCGAGCGGATCTACCGCACAGCCGAGCAGAAGGCAGCGAACGAGGGCCGGACGAAGCTGTTCGCCATGGCCACCGATACCGCGGTCGCCTACAGCATGGCGACCGCGAGCGGCGCGCGGCCCGGGCTGGGCCTGCGGCTGCGGCACGCGGTGTTCGACAAGCTCGTCTACCGCCGAATCCGGGCTGGGCTCGGCGGCCGGGTGCAGTATGCGATCTCCGGAGGCGCGCCGCTCGCCGTACGGCTCGGCCATTTCTTCCGGGGGTGCGGGATCACCGTCCTGGAGGGATACGGTCTCACCGAGACGACGGCCGGCGCCGCCCTCAACCTGCCAAGCGCCTTCAAGCTTGGGAGCGTTGGCCGACCTCTCGGCGACATGCTGCTACGGGTCTCCGACGACGGTGAGCTGCTGGTCAAGGGAGACCATGTATTCCACGGATACTGGAAGAACGCTGCCGCCACCGCTGCCGCCTTCGATGCCGACGGCTGGTTCCGCACCGGTGACCTCGGGTCCATCGACGACGACGGATTCGTGACGATCACCGGGCGCCGCAAGGAGATCATCGTCACCGCTGGCGGCAAGAACGTGGCGCCCGCCCAGCTGGAGGACCGGATCCGTGCGCACCCGCTCGTCGGACAGTGCATGGTCGTCGGCGACCATCGCAACTACGTCGCCTGCCTGATCACCCTGGACCCACAAGCATTCGCCGCGTGGAAAGCGAGGCAGGGCAAACCCACCGAGGCAACCGTCACCGAGCTGCGCGAGGACCCGAACCTGATCGCCGAGCTCCAGGGCGCGATCGACGAGGCGAACGCCTCGGTGTCGCGAGCCGAGGCAATCAAGCGGTTCCGCATCCTCGACAGCCAGTTCACCCAGGAAGGCGGTCAGCTCACCCCGACGCTCAAGCTGAAGCGCTCGGTGATCCTGAGCCAGTACGCCGACGACGTCGAGCGGCTGTACGCCCGCTGAAGCGGCGGCGCCCTCACCGCTCCAACAGCCCGGCGAGGTGCTTCGCGACGGTGTCCCACCGCCATTCACGTTCCACCCAGGCCCGGCCGGCCTCCCCCATCGCCCGGCTGGCGTCGCGGTCGCCGAGCAGCGCCGCCACCCGAGCGGCGACCGCGTCGAGCGAGCGACCGTCGACGACATGTCCGGTCTTCCCGTCGAGCACCGCGTCCGGCGCACCGCCGGAGTTGCCAGCAACCACCGGTAGCCCGGTGGCCGAGGCCTCCAGGTACACGATGCCGAGCCCTTCCACGTCCAACCCGCCCCGCCTGGTGCGGCACGGCATGGCGAACACGTCACCAGCGTCGAAGTACGCGGGCAGCCGGGCGGCGGGGACGGAGCCGGTGAAGCGCACCGCGTCACGAACGCCGACCGCATCGACCAGCTTCTCCAGCGCGCCGCGGTAGGGGCCGTCGCCCACCAGCAGCAGCACCGCGTCCGGCACCTCGCGCAGGATCGCGGGCAGCGCCCGGACCAGGGTGTCCTGCCCCTTGCGCGGCACCAGCCGCGACACACAGACCACGACCGGCCGATCGTCGAGCCCGAGCAGCGCGCGCACCTCGTCACCGCCCGCACCGGCCCGGAACACGTCAGCGTCGACGCCCGGGGCGAGGCGGGCCATCCGCGCACCCGCCGCATCGGACAGGGCGCGGCCCAACCGGCGCCGGGTGTACTCGCCGAGGTAGGTGACGACGTCCACGCCGTCACCGATCCGCCGCAGCAGCGACCGCGCGCCCGGCAGCTGCGCCCAACCGGCCTCGTGCCCGTGAGTCGTCGCGACGAGGCGCTGCATCCCTGAGGCCCGGAGCGTGGGCCCGAGCAGGCCCAGCGGAGCGGCGGCACCGAACCACACCGACGTGCAGCCGTGGGTGCGGGCGATGTCCTTCGCGCGGCGCGCCACCGCGGGCACTGGCAGCATGAGCGAGGTGGGGTGCCGCACCACCTCGAAAGGCTGTGCCGCGTCGAACGCCGCAGCGCCCTGCCAAGCGGGCGCGTAGACGACCACGTCGGGAAGCCGCAGTGCCACCGAGTGCACGAACGCCTGGATGCCGCCGTCACGGGGCGGGAAGTCGTTGGTGACGATCAGCGTGCGACTCACGGGGCGAGTCCTACGGGGACGGCGACCGCGTGCTGGCGGGCCCAGTCGCGGGCGAGCGCGATCCTCTGCGGGCCGCTGGGATGGGTGGCGAACAGGGCGTAGACGACGGGGTTCGGTCGCAGGTCGGACAGGTTGCTCACCGACAGCCGGCGTTGCATCTGGACGAAGCCTGCTGGGTCCCGCGTCAGGTCCAACGAGTGCACGTCCGCACGCGCCTCGACCTGGCGGCTCACCAGGTTCTGCGCCGGCGCGCTGAGCTGCGTCCCGAGCGCCACCAGGGCGATGACGAGGACGACGGACCGCGCGTCACCCGCGGAGCTGACGCCGGCGCGTCTGAGCAACGGCGTCCACGACAGCAGCAGGAAGAGCCCGCACATCCCGGCTGCCGCGCCCAGCGCCCCCTCCCACGTCCCGCGAAGGACGTCACGGGCCTTGGCGTGGCCCAGCTCGTGAGCCACGACCAGCCGGATCTCCTGCGGGCTCGCCGATGACAACAAGGTGTCGTACACGACGATCCGCCGCGAAGAACCGATCCCGGACACGTAGGCGTTGAGGGCGGTCGTGCGCCGGCTCGCGTCCACGACTTGCACGTCCGTGACGTTCACGTGGTCACGGGCGGCCATGTCGAGCAGCTCGGTCCGCAGCGCCCCGGCCGGCAGCGGCGTGAACTTGTTGAACATCGGCTCGATCACGAGCGGATACAGGAACGACCCGGCGACGACCACCGCGGCCACCCCCGCCGCCGCGGGCAACCACCACGTTCTCGGGAGCGCTCGGATGACGGCGTACAGCGCCAGCAACCCTGCTGCGGTGAGAACGACGGTCAGCCCTGATGCCTTCACGACGTCGAGCAGCCACTGGCCCCAGCTCTGGGTGGACAGCCGGTAGCGGCGAAGCACCACCTGCACCCACACGTCGAACGGCAGCGCGACGAGCCGGGCGAGCAGCAGCACGCCCACCGTGCCCACCACGACCTGCCACCCCCAGCCGCCACCGAGCCGCCGGGCGACAGCGTCGATACCGCGGGCCCCGGCCGAGGTGAGCCCCACCGCGAGCACCGCGGCCAGCGAGACGCCGAGGGAGAGGTAGGCAGGCAGGCGTACGGCGGAGTGGTACGCGGTCTCGACAGCGATCTCGCTCGGGCTGAAGTCGGCTCCCGCATCGGCCGGCAGCCGTCCGCCCGGCACATGACCCGACAACGGCGACCACGGCGTCGTCACGACGACCAGCACGACCAGGCCGACTGCGAGGACCCCGAACGAGACCAAGGCGGGTAGCCGCCCGGAGGAGGTGAGCACGGGCCCCATCGTCGGTGTCACCGCGCACCTTCGATGAGGTGGGTGCGCCCGCGCACGGTGAGCTGGCGCCCGGTCATAGCGGCAACAGTACGGAACCCCTGGTCGCGATCCGTGCCGAGACTAGGGCCGGATCGCCCCGACATAGTCGCCGCGGCTGATGCTCGAGTAGCTGACGTTGCGGCCGGTCTGCGGCGCATGGATCATCATCCCTCCACCCACGTAGATCCCGACGTGGTGGATGGGCCTGCCGAAGAACACCAGGTCACCTGGCTGCAGATCGGAACGGGAGACCTTGCGACCCGAGGAGAACTGCGCCCGTGACGAGTGCGAGAGCGAGATGCCGGCGGCACCCCAGGCCCGCATGGTCAGACCGGAACAGTCGAAGCTGCTCGGACCGGCAGCCGACCAGCGGTACGGCTTGCCCAGCTGGGCCTGCGCATAGGCGAGCGCGGCGCCCGTCCGGCCGCTCGCCGGGATCCGCGCCATCGACTTCGAGCCAGCCGCAGCCTTCGCCGCGGCCCGCGAGGCCCGCTCGTTGGCGGCCTTGAGCGCTGCGGCGCGGGCCCTCGCGGCCTTGTCCGCGGCGGCCTTCTCGAGGGCGGCGCGCTCGGACGCCTTGACGCTGCTCAGCAGCTTCTGCTGGTCGGCCATGATGCGGTCGATCTGCTGCTTGCGCGCCGCGAGCGTCGCCCGGAGCGCCTCCTGCGCCGCGACCTCCTGGTCCACCTTGAGCTTGCTCTGCGCGAGGGCGTTCTGGGCACTGGTGAGGTCACGCATCTGGTCGGTGCGCCTGGAGGTCAACACGTCGAGCGTGGCCGCCCGGCTCACGAAAGCGGCGCCGTCTTGTGCCGTCAGCAGCGCGGCCATGTCACCGAGGGTGCCCGCGCGATAGGCCGCTGCGGCGAACGCGCCCATCGACTGCTGCATCGCCACGACCTTGACCTGCGCCTCTTTGATCTTCTTGGCGGTGGCAGCGGCCCGGCTCTTGGACTCCTCGAGCTTTACCTCGGCATCGTTGTAGTCCTCGACCGCGATCGATGCCTTCACCTCGAGGTTGTCGATCTCGCGCTGGATCTGCGCAGAGGTCTTCGGGGTATCGGCGTGGCCCACCGCGGGCAGCAACCCGACGACGAGAGCAAGCCCCGTGACTCCTACGAGGGTGGAACCGAGCAGTCGGGGCATACGGCGGCGAACAGCAACCTGGCACGAGGCCAACGCGACGCACTCCTTCTTCCTGACCGCCTACCGGGTTAGCTGACGGGTTCGGGCGGGAAGCAGCCCTACGGCGGACGCCCGGCGTCAACCGTGCGTCACACCGATTCACCCCAGGGAAACTGGTTCCCCGGCTCTGCTGCGAAAGCCACGGAACACGTTCGCCCGTGTTGTTCGCAGCTTGACTCGGCGGAGACACCCACTGCCATTTTCATGGCTGAGGAGTAGATGTCCGCGTCGCACGATAACGAGTTGCTCACGGTCGCGCAAACATCACGGCGCCGAGCCGTCAGCTCGCGGCCGCCTGCCGGGGCACCAATCGCAGCGGCGCGACCAGCCCGTGGTCGGCCAGCACACCGAGCGCCGCCTGCTCGACGGAATCGAGCTCAACTCCCGTCGGAGGCGCCCCCAGCAGGGCAGTGATGACACAGTCACCGCAGGCCAGCCCGCGAACCGCACACGTCCCGCAGTCCACCAACATGTCCGTCTCCTCCCATTTCCCCCGTTTATCACAATTCCGGGTCGACGGGAGGACGCTACGACACGCCGGTGACATTTCTGTGGCACGAGATGGGGTGCAGCGCACGGTGGGCTATTCAGCGAATTGCACTGTCGGCGCCGGGCCGGACCGGCAGTGCCGGGCAGTCAGAAAGCCAGGCCGCACAGAAATGCCAGGCTTCAGGAGCGCGCAAGCCGCCGCAGCAGCATTGCGGACGGCACCGGACGGGCCCCGGCCCTGCTGACGCCGTCAGCAACCTCCCGGTCCGTGGACACGACCACGACCGCCCGGCCCACCGGCTCCGCCCGGACCAGCCTGCGGATCAGCTCGTCGGCGGTCTCGCCGGGGTCGCTGAACAGCACCCGGACCCCGCGCGACTGCGGCACCCGGACGGCCACGTCGGCACCGTCGAAGACGCAGGTCACCTCGGCCCGGGACTGTGCCGCCAGCGCGCTCAGCCCCGCCGTCAGCCGTGCCCGCTGTTCCTGCAGGGTGAGGCCGCCGTACCCGGTCTTCGTCACGTTGTAGCCGTCCACCACCAGGTGCACCCGGGGCAGGGCGAGCAGCTCGTCGAGCACTGCGGGATCGTCGTCGCCCATCCCCCGGGCCGAACCGGCCTGGAGGACGGCGTCGATGGCGGCTGACGGCGCTCGCGCCCCCGCCACGGTGTCCGCCGGCCGCGCTGTCTGAGGGGCCACCCCCAGCTCGTCGCGGATGCCCGTCGCTGCGTCGTGCAACGCATCCAGGAGCACCCTCAGCCGAACATCGTCGGCGGCCCGGCCGGCTCGGACGTTGCTCCGCATCGCCTCCAGCGCCGCCTCGGCGTCAGCGAGCCTGCCCCGCATCCGGCGCAGCTCTGCCTGCGTGGCGGCCGCCTGCGTGGCGTCGGCGTCGCGGCCCGCCTGCGCCAAGCGGCTTGCCTCGCGGGCCGCCTGCTCTGCCTTGCGCGCAGCCCCGACCGCTTCGCGCAACGACCGCCGCAGCCCCGCGGACTCCGCTTTGGCCGCCGTCAGCTCGGCGCGAAGCCGCTCCTTCGCCGACCGCTCGCTCTCCAGGGCCCGTTCCAGCCGCTCGTGGTGGCGGGTTGCCTCCTGAACCGCGGCGCTCCGCTGGTCGCCGTGGTCCTCCTGAGCGAGCACCCGCGCGCAGCCTTCGACGACTCCCACCCAGCCAGGCGGTCGCAGGAGGTAGGCCACCGCGGCGACATCGTCAGGCCCGGCTGCGGGCAGGGGGCTTCCTTCCTCCAGCGCCCGTGCGACGTCGGGGAACATCGCGGCTACACCCGCGGCGATTCGCTGGCGGAAGGCGGTGTCGGATTCCAGCGCCGTCGACAGGGCCACGGCCCCCAGCCGGGTTCGGCGGGTCGGCGTGAAACGGGCCACGGCACGCAGGGCCGGCGGGACGTCCTGAGGCGGGAGCGCGGCAAGCCGGTCGGCGGCCAGCGCCACCACGCGGCTACGGACGGCCTTCGGCAGGGGCTCGGTCAGCTGGTCGGCGGGGTCGCCCGCAGGGACGCGGTCGGCCACCTCGTCGGCCGTGCCTACGACGTCTTCCGCCTCGGGGCGGTCGGGTTCGGTCGGTCCGAACGGCTGCGGCTCTGCCATCCCTGCAGGGTAAGGGCGGTGGCCCACCGGTGTGGCGTTACCGATATGTCGGTGGTCGCACGTAATGTCCCCGGACGTGACGCTCGCCGCCGACATCCACCCACTGCAGGGCACGTTCGACGACCTCGGCACCCCGCTGGCCGACGTCACCTTCGTCGTCGTCGACCTGGAGACCACCGGCGGCTCGCCGGCCGCTGCCGCGATCACCGAGGTCGGCGCCGTCAAGGTCCGCGGCGGGGTGGTCCTTGGCGAGTTCGGGACCCTCGTCAACCCGCGGATGCCCATCCCGCCGTTCATCCGGGTGCTGACCGGCATCACCGACGCCATGGTCGCCGCCGCCCCCGGCACCGACACCGTGATCCCATCCTTCCTGGAGTTCGCACGCGGATCCGTGCTGGTCGCCCACAACGCACCGTTCGACGTCGGCTTCCTGCGTGCCGCCTGCGCCCGGGAAGGCTTCGACTGGCCCGCCTTCACCACCGTCGACACCGCCCGGTTGGCACGGCGGGTGCTGTCTCGCGACGAGGCACCCAACTGCAAGCTCGGCACCTTGGCCCGGCTGTTTCGTACCGACACCACGCCCAACCACCGCGCCCTGGACGACGCACGAGCCACCGTCGACGTGCTGCACGGCCTGCTCGCACGTCTCGGCAATATCGGTGTCGACTCGCTGGAAGACCTGACCAGCTTCTCCGGGCAGGTGTCGACCGCCCAGCGCCGCAAGCGCTACCTCGCGGACGGGCTGCCCGATGCTCCCGGGGTCTACCTGTTCAAGGACGACGCCGGGCACGTCCTGTACATCGGCAAGTCCCGCTCGCTGCGCACCCGGGTTCGCAGCTACTTCACCGCATCGGAGATGCGGACCCGGATGGCCGAGATGGTGGGGCTGGCCAGCGAGGTGGTGCCGGTGGTCTGCGCCACCGCCCTGGAGGCGGAGGTGCGCGAGCTTCGCCTCATCGCCGAGCACAAGCCTCGCTACAACCGCCGGTCGAAGTTCCCGAACCGGATGACCTGGGTCAAGGTGACGACCGAGCGGTTCCCGCGCCTGTCGAAGGTCCGTGAGGTACGCGACGACGGGGCCACCTATCTCGGGCCCTTCTCGTCAACAGCAAGCGCCGAGGCGGCGATCGACGCCCTGCACGACGTCATTCCGCTGCGCCAGTGCACGGCCAGGCTGTCGATCCGCCGGACGACCCCCGCGTGCGCGCTCGCCGGCATGGGTCGGTGCGGTGCGCCCTGTGAGGGCCGCGAGACCGAGCAGGACTATGACCGTCACGTCAACGCTGTCCGCCAAGCGATCATCGGCGACAGCCGCGTCGTGGTTGCCGCGTTGACCGACCGCATCGGGGCGCTGTCCACCCAGCTGCGCTACGAAGAGGCCGCCCTGCACCGGGACCGGCTGCACGCGCTCGTCCGTGCGGCAGCCCGTGGTCAGCGGCTCGCGACGCTGGCCGGCTGCGCGCAGCTCGTGGCCGCCCGAGGTGTCGCTGCCGGCGGCTGGGAGATAGCGGTGGTGCGGCACGGCCGCCTGGCTGCCGCAGGCGTCGTACCGCCCCACGCCGCACCCATGCCCTACATCGACGCGCTCGTGGCCACCGCCGAGACCGTCCTGGTCGAGGGTGCCGGACCCACCGCGAGCGCGAGCGCCGAGGAGATGGAGACCGTGCTGCGCTGGCTGGATGCACCGGGCACCCGACTGGTGCACCTCGACGGCGAGTGGTCCTGCGTGGCCCACGGCGCGGGCAGCCAGCGCGCCCGGCTCGACGCCGCCGCCGCGGCCGCCAGTCAGGTCAACCCCTTCGAAGACCGCCGGCACCTTCGCCCCGTCCACCTGCCCGGCTGACCCCACCGACCGCGATCATGCAGCGATGGTTGGCGACACGCCGTGAAGCCCAACCATCGCTGCGTGATCAGCACACACGCAGGGCTAGGCTGACCCCGTGATCACCGCGATCGTCCTCATCAAGGCAGCCGTCGACCGGATCCCCGAAGTCGCCGAGGCTGCCGCCCGCATCGGCGGCGTCACCGAGGTGTACTCGGTCACCGGCGAGTTCGACCTCGTGGCGATGGTGCGGGTCCGCGAGCACGACGAGCTCGCCGACGTCATCCCCGGGCGACTGAACAAGGTTGACGGCGTACTGGCTACCGAGACGCACATCGCGTTCCGCACCTATTCCCAGCACGACCTCGAGGCCGCGTTCGCGCTGGGCCTCGAGGACCCGGACTGACGGCGGCAACAGCCAGACCGCGCCGGCTCAGCGGGCGGAGCGGCTGACCAGCACCCACTTCTCGAGCAGGGCGGCCACCGCGCCTGAGTCGATAGCCTCGGCGCACGGCTCCATGGCGGCGCGCAGGTCACTCTCGAGAGTCGCCGCCGACGTCCCGTGGTAGGCCACCAGGCCACCGGCCGCGTTGAGCAGCACCGCATCGCGCACCGGTCCCGGCTCCCCGGCGAACACCGCACGGGCGACCGCGGCGTTGTAGGCGGCGTCCGCGCCCCGTAACGCGTCGGGCCCAGCGGAGGCCAAGCCCAGCTCCCGGGCATCCAGCACGGTCGGGGTGACGTCTCCGTCGGCCACCACCCAGACCTGGGTCGTCGTCGCCGTGGTGAGCTCATCGAGCCCGTCGTCGCCACGGAACACCAACGCTGACACGCCGCGCGCGGCCAGCACACCCGCCATCACCGGCGCCATCCGTCGGTCAGCGCAGCCCACCGCCTGGGCGGACGGGCGCGCAGGGTTGGTGAGTGGCCCCAGGAAGTTGAAGACCGTCGGCACGCCGATCTCCCGGCGCGGTGTGGCCGCATGACGCAGCGCGGGGTGGAACACCGGCGCGAAACAGAACCCGATGCCGACGTCCGCCACGCAGCGGGCGACCCCGGCCGGGTCGAGGTCGATGACCACACCAAGTTCTTCGAGCAGGTCCGCCGACCCGCACGCCGAGGAGGCGGCCCGGTTACCGTGCTTGACGACCCGCGCGCCGGTGGCCGCGACGACGAGAGCCGACATCGTCGACAGGTTGACCGTGTGAGCCCGGTCTCCTCCGGTGCCCACCGTGTCGACAACCCGGCCGTCGATGGCCACGCCGGTCGAATGCGCGAGCATCACGTCGACCAGGCCGGTGACTTCCTCGGCAGTCTCACCCTTGGCCCGTAGCGCTACGGCGAACGCGGCCACCTGCGCCGGCGAGGCCTCGCCGGCCATGATCTGGTCCATCGCCCAGGCGGTGTCCGTCGCGGTGAGCGAGTGGCCCTGCAGGAGGGCGGTGAGTACTTGCGGCCAGCTGTGCACGGCGGTCATCTCAGCCTCCCCCTCGTCGGTGGATCAGGTAGTGGCGGCCCGGCTGGCGAGCCGGTCCCGCATGAGCCCTGCGACGACTGGCGCGAACGTCACACCGTCGATCGGGTGCGACACGGAGGCTTCGGCCCTGGACCAGGCGGCCAGCCAGGCGTCCTGGCGCCGGCCGGTGATGATCAGAACTGGCGGGCACTGGTAGATCTCGTCCTTCAGCTGCCGGCAGACCCCCATCCCACCAGCAGGTACCGCCTCGCCGTCGAGCAGCAGCACGTCGATGCCTCCGGCGTCGACTCGCTCGATGACCGCGGCTGCCGTCGCGCACTCGAGGTAGGTCACCTCGGGCAGGTCGGCCGCGGGGCGCCGGCCCAGCGCGAGACGGATCTGTGCGCGGGTCGACGCGTCGTCGCTGTAGACGAGCAACGTCATTGTCGAAGGCATCGACATCGCGGGCATCAACTCGCTGCTGGCCATGACGAAGCGCTCCTGGGACCGGGATGGTGAGGCAGATGACCTCGCGATGCTACCCGTCACCCGCCTAGGGCCCCGCCTAGGGCCCCCAGCCTGCTGCGCCGCGCCGGGCGCCTGCTCCGCCTCGGCCGCCTGCTGGCCGCCTGCGCCGCTTCGGCAGCCTCGAGCCGGTCCAGCCGACGGTCCTCACGGTCGGCCTCCCGCTCCGAGGCGCGCATCCACTGGAAGAACAGCGCGCCGAACATGAGCAGGCTGACCAGGTCGCCCGATGCCCACAGCAGCCCGCCCCCGAAGCCCTGGTCCGCCAGCAGCGTGCCGCCCCAGGTCCGGCCGAGGCTTTCGTAGTAGCCGGCGGCGAGCACCGTGACGCTGTTCATGATGCTGAGGCCCAAGATCGCGTGCAGCGGCATGGAGAGGAACATCACCAGCAGCCGCATCGGGTGGGACAGCTTTCCTGGGACCGGGTCGACGCCGACGAGCGGCCAGAAGAACAGGCTCCCGATCAGCAGGAAGTGCACGTGCACCATCTCGTGCAGCCACTCATGGCGCAGAGACGCCTCGTACCACCCCGTGAAGTACAGCGCGTACGGCGCGGTGACGAACAGCACCCAGGTGAGTGCCGGGAAGGACACGACCTTCGCGACCTTGCTGTGCAGCACCGTGAGCAGGATCCGCCGGCCTCGCAGGGGCAAGGTGCGCAGCGCGAGCGTCACCGGTGCGCCCAGAGCGAGGAAGATCGGCGACACCATCGACAGGATCATGTGCTGGCCCATGTGGACGCTGAACAGCGTCGTGTCGTAGGCACCCAGGCTCGACATCGTCGCGATGACGATGGTGCCCAGGCCGCAGCCGACGAACAGGACCGTCCGCGACAGCGGCCAGTGGTCGCCTCGCAGGCGAAGCTGGCGGACTCCCGCAAGGTAGAGAACGGCCACCACGATGATGCCGACAGCGAGGAACGGATCCAGCTGCCAGACCGTGAACAGCCTGGACGGCGTCGTCAGCGGTGGGGGCGAGCCCGACGCCGTCAGTGTCGTCGCCACTGAGGCGAGGGGCGCGGCGAACATCATGCGAACCGTCCTGCACTGCCGGAGAACCGCACGGGGCAACCGGCGGTGGACCCAGTATTCCTCGCCTCGCCACGCCGCCATGGGGGGCGGGGGTGCCTCGCGCGACGGTTACCGCAATAATGTGCGCCGTGGTGACAGCAGCGCTTCAGAAGCCTTCCGACCATGGGTCGATCGTTCGGCCCAACATGGTCAGCGTCGGGGTAATCGTCTGGTTAGCCTCGGAGCTCATGTTCTTCGCGGCCTTGTTCGCGATGTACTTCACGATCCGGTCCGTGAGCGAGGTGTGGCCACCGTCGGACGTGCATCTCAACGTCCCGTTCGACGGCGCGATCACGATCATCCTCGTGCTCTCCAGCGTGACGTGCCAGATCGGCGTGTTCGCGGCAGAGCGAGGGGACGTCGTCGCCCTGCGGCGATGGATGTGGATCACCTTCGTCATGGGCGCCATCTTCGTCGGCGGCCAGTGCTTCGAGTACGCCGACGTACATCACCAAGGAGGGCATGACGATCGCCTCCTCGGCGTACGGCTCGGTCTTCTACATCACGACCGGCTTCCACGCCCTGCACGTGACGGGCGGCCTCGTCGCCTTCCTGCTCCTCATCGCCCGCACCCACATGGGTCGGTTCACGCCCGAGAAGGCCACCAGTGCCATCGTGGTGTCGTACTACTGGCACTTCGTCGACGTGGTGTGGATCGGGCTGTTCGCAACTATCTTCCTCATCAAGTGACTCGATCGGTGATGTCTGTGTCCTCCATTGCAGCTCGTCGACGCAAGACACTGTCGGGCTACGCCGTGCTCACCCTCGCGCTGGTCCTGCTCGGCTCTGCCTACGCGTTCTTCACCGCTGCCAGTGGCAGCGCGGACAGTTCCGACCCGTCGCTGGCGGTCAAGAAGGGGCGGGCCCTCTACCTGCAGGGCTGTTCCAGCTGCCACGGCCTGAACGCCCAGGGCGGCAGCAAGTCGCCGACTCTGATCGGCGTCGGCGCGGCCGCGGTCGACTTCCAGGTCGGCACGGGACGTATGCCGCTGGCCAACGAGGGCGCCCAGTCGATACCCAAGCCGCCGCGTTACACCCAGGACCAGATCGACCAGCTGGCGGCCTACGTCGCCTCGTTGGCCCCTGGCCCCGCGATCCCGTCGGCTGAGGAGCTCAACTACAAGAGCGCCAGCATCGCCACCGGTGGCAACCTGTTCCGCACGAACTGCTCGGCCTGCCACAACTTCGTGGGTGCCGGCGGGGCGCTGACCGCTGGCAAGTCAGCTCCCTCGCTGAACAAGACCAGCACCACCCACCTGTACGAGGCGATGCTCACCGGTCCCGGCGCCATGCCTGTCTTCGGTGACAGCCAGCTCACCCCGGCGGAGAAGCTGGACATCATCCACTACGTCAAGAACGTCGCGTCCGAGCCCAACCCGGGCGGTGCCGGCCTCGGCCGCGTCGGCCCGGTCAGCGAGGGCATCGTGGTCTGGGTTGTCGGCATCGGCCTCTGCATCGGGGTCGCCGTTTGGATCGGTGCAAAGGTATGAGCGAGCACGAAGTTCCCCCATCCGGGGCTGGTCACGAGGTGGCGGCCTCGTCGGCCGAGGACTCGGTGCGCCCCGCGGTGATCGAGCGCGTCGTGCGCTCGAGCGACACCGATCCCAAGAAGGCCACGCGGGCCGAGCGCCAAGTCGCCGCGCTGTTCCTGCTCTCGGCTCTGGGCACGGTCGGCTACATCGCGACCTATGTGACCACTCGCCTCACGACGATCGACGACGTGCGAACCTCGAACATCCTGTTCGGTGTCTGCATGGCGGTGTCGCTCGGCGGTCTCGGCGCCGGCATCATCCACTGGTCGCGCCGACTGATGACGATCGACGAGGTCGTCCAGGACCGCCATGACCTTCACTCCGAGCCCGAGGATCGCGAGAGCGCCCTCGAGGTCGTCAAGGCAGGCTACGAGGAGACCGGCCTGCCTCGGCGCTCGCTCATCAAGCGCACCCTCGGCGTCGCGCTCGGCCTGGTAGCACTGCCTGCGGTCGTCGTGCTGCGCGACCTCGGCCCGCTCCCCGAGAAGACCTTGCGCACCACGGTGTGGCGCAAGGGCGACCGCTTGCTCGACGAGACCACCCGGCTGCCGATCAAGCTCGGCGACATGCGGATCGGCGGCATCATGACCGTCGTTCCCGAGGGCGTCGAAAACATCGAAGAGTTCGCGAAGGCAATCGTCGTGCTCATCCGTCTCGCACCGGGTGTCAACGTGCCCGCGCCGGGCCGTGAGAACTGGGCCTACTCCGACCACGTCGCGTACTCGAAGATCTGCACCCACGTGGGCTGTCCGGTCGGCCTGTACGAGCAGCAGACCCACCACCTGCTCTGCCCGTGCCACCAGTCGACCTTCGATGTCCCGACGCGCCTGCAAGGTCATCTTCGGTCCGGCCGCACGGGCCCTGCCGCAGCTGCCCATCACCGTGGACGCTGACGGCTACTTCATCGCACAAGACGGCTTCGACCAGCCGATCGGGCCAAGTTTCTGGGAGCGCGGATGAGCGACAAGCCCCTGCGCGGAGCGCTTGAAACGGTTGACGACAGGTTCGGCTCGTCAAGCTTCCTGCGCCGCAACCTGAACAAGGTCTTCCCGGACCACTGGTCGTTCATGCTGGGCGAGATCGCGCTCTACTCGTTCGTCGTCCTGCTGCTGACCGGCACCTTCCTGGCGATGTTCTTCAAGCCCAGCGTGGCCGAGGTCGTCTACAACGGCCCGTACGTGCCGCTCAAGGGCCTGCAGATCACCGAGGCCTACCAGTCGACGCTGCGCATCTCGTTCGACGTTCGCGGCGGTCTCATCATCCGGCAGATCCACCACTGGGCAGCTCTGCTGTTCTTCGCCTCGATCGTGGCGCACCTGTGCCGGATCTTCTTCACCGGCGCGTTCCGCAAGCCGCGTGAGGTCAACTGGCTCATCGGCGTCGGCCTGCTGACGCTGGCGCTCACCGAGGGCTTCACCGGCTACTCGCTGCCCGACGACCTGCTGTCCGAGCACCGGTCTGCGGATCATGTACGGCATCGTCGAGTCGATCCCGGTGATCGGCACCTACGCTGGCTTCTTCGTGTTCGGCGGCCAGTTCCCGGGACCGGACATCATCCCGAGGCTGTTCTCGCTCCACATCTTGCTGATCCCCGGCCTGATCCTGGGGCTCATCACCGCCCACATGCTGCATCCTGTGGCACCAGAAGCACACCCAGTTCGCGGGCAAGCACCGCACCAACGAGAACGTCATCGGCGTCCCGTTCTACCCGGTGTTCATGGCGCGGTCCGGCGGCTTCTTCTTCCTGGTGTTCGCGGTGCTCGGCGCGCTCGGCGGCCTCGCCCAGATCAACCCGATCTGGCTGTGGGGCCCGTACAACCCGGCCCAGATCTCCGCCGGGGTCGCAGCCCGACTGGTACGTCGGGCTTCCTCGAGGGCGCGCTGCGCATCATGCCCAACATCGAGTTCAACGCACTCGGGCACACGCTCAGCCTGAACGTGCTGATCCCGGCGCTCATCCTGCCGGGCTGCTGTTCACGCTCCTGGGCGCCTACCCGTTCATCGAGGCCTGGGTGACCGGCGACCACCGGATCCACCACACCCTCGACCGTCCGCGCAACCGGCCGGGCCGAACCGGCATCGGCGTGATGTCGCTGACCTTCTACTGCGTGCTCCTGCTCGCGGGTGGCAACGACCTCATCGCCGACAAGTTCGACATCTCGCTCTTCGCCACGACGCGGATCTTCCAGGTGACGTTGATCGTGCTGCCGCCCATCGCGTTCTGGGTGACCCGCCGGATCTGCCTCGGCCTGCAGCAGCGGGACAAGCACACCGCTGACCACGGCTACGAGACCGGTCGCATCGTCCGGCTCGCGAGCGGCGAGTACCTCGAGGTCGAAGCTCCCGCTGCCCGAGGACATGGTCCTCAAGCTCGACGTCCAGCGGACGCCGCCGACGGCGCCCGCGTTGCCGCCGGCCGTCGATGAGCACGGCGTGGCTCGCCCGGGCAAGGAAGGCCCAGCCGACAAGCTCAAGCACGCCATGCAGAGCTTCCTGTTCGAGCCTGCCGACGGGGAAGAGCCGCACGACGGGCACGGCGCGGCCGCGAAGGAGAAGCGCCGCACGACGGGCACGGCGGGCCCGACGAAGGCCCGAGCGAGCTCACCAAGCACTGAGCGGCGCCGGGCGACTCATCGCCCCTACCCGCGCAACCAGACGCCTCAGGCCGCCTTCGAGAAGGCGGCCTGAGGCGTTTCAGGGCTTGGTTACCCGGTGCAGCAAGTGACCACGGTCACGCCCACCCTGGCTGTTTGGCCAGCTGGTGGCGGACAATGCCATCCATGGACGTCGAGCTCCTCGTCGTCGCTGACTGCCCACATGAGAGCCAAGCCGCGGCGCTGTTGCAGACCGCCCTGCGCGACGTCGGCCTGGTCGGCGTCGACGTCACCACTTCCGTGATCGACACTCCGCAGCAGGCCGAGCAACGCGGGTTCACCGGATCGCCCACCATCCTCATCGACGGCAGCGACCCGTTCGCCGAGCCCGGGCAGACTTCCAGCGCTCACGTGTCGCGTCTATCCCCACCCGAGCGGCCCCACCGGCCTCCCAGACCTGAGGATGCTCCGGCAAGCGCTCAAGCGTTCGGCCGACGCCAGTATCAGACGGCAGCGACGAACATGAACGACAACGCGGACCTGATCGAGCGCTGTGCGGGCCGTCGCCTGCGGGCTCTCGATGCCGACCCCTCTAGCGGCGCAGGCGCTTTCCCAGCACAGCTCCCCGTGACGACACACGGCGGTCGAGCAGCGCTCGGGGCCCGAGCGCAGGCCAGGCCCGACGCCGCGGAACGCGGGTAGCCCGCCGCACTGGGCAGCGCCCTCGCAGGCGCACGCGGGGATCGACACAGTCAGAGAAGCTCGGCAGAGAAGCTTGGACGAGCCCAGAACGACGACAAGGGCGGCACCGGTACCTCACGGACCGGCCAGCAGGCGCCAGCCAAGCGTCGTGCTCGCTGACGGCCAGGTGCCGGACATCGACGTCGAAGCCCTGCGCAGCTCGCACCGCGTGACTCAGATAGTTCCTACGCCCCGGTCCGCACGTGGGCGGGACGTGGCAGCGGTTGGCGAGTCCGGCGCGATGAGCTGGTAGTCCCCCCAGAAGATGGGGTTCAGCGGCCGGACATGGCCGGCACCGTCTCTGGCGAACTCCACACGACCTTCATGCAGACCACCGGCCGCGTCGCGCCCACGCAGAGTCGCGATCACATCGCCGTCCGTCAGCTGGGTGATGGCGGCCGTCAGCTCGATCGCACTCAGTCCCGCTGGCTCGGCCAGGGACTCCCTCGCGTTCTGGCAGATCACCGGCGATCCGCTGTCGTGACACAGCCGAACCAGGTCATCCCTGGCGTCCTCGATCGCGCCAACCGCGGCTATGACCTCCGCCTGGGTGATCGGTCGCGCAGCATCCGTCGCGTACGTTCGGGCGATTGCCGCGACCGCAACGAGGCAGCCGAGCGCGACGAGGGTGATCGCCCCGCTGCGGACCACCTGTCCCCCTCCGCCGAAGACGTGCTACTGCTCGACGTGCTCGCCGCGGTAGTACTCGAACACGAAGCCCATCACGGCGAAGGCGAGCATCAGCCCACCGATGATGGCGATCCACCACGCGAAGACGATGCCGACGGAGACGACCGCCGCGGCTCCCGCGGTCAACAACGGATTCCAGCTGTGCGGGCTGAAGAACCCGTACTCGCCGGCGCCATCCGCCACCTCGGAGTCCTGACGGTCCTCCGGGCGAGGACGGATCCGGTGCGCCGTCGTGAGGAGGTAGAAGCCGATCATGAGCGTCATGCCCGTCGACAGCGCGAGGGCCGTGGTGCCTGTCGGATCCTTCGACAGGTACCAGTAGACCGTATCGACGATCGCGAAGAACACGGCACAGCCGGCGAAGATGATGCCTTCGATCTTCATGACGTGTCCTAGCTCAGCTCGGGTGTGGAGGACGTGCCCACCGGGGGCAGCGGCTTGACTCCGCTGATTTCTGGATGGTGCAGGTCGAAGGCCGGGCGCTCCGAGCGGATGCGTGGGAGCCGCACGAAGTTGTGCCGCGGCGGCGGGCACGAGGTCGCCCACTCCAGCGAGCCACCCCAGCCCCACGGGTCGTCGACGGTGACGTGCGGCGCCTTCTTCCAGGTGTGCCACACGTTGTACAGGAACGGCAGCGTCGACGCGCCGAGGATGAAGGCACCGATCGTGGAGAACGTGTTCAGCGCGGTGAAGCCGTCCGAAGGCAGGTAGTCGGCGATCCGCCGCGGCATGCCCTTGACGCCCAGCCAGTGCTGGACGAGGAACGTCCATTGGAAGCCGATGAACAGCAGCCAGAAATGCACCTTGCCGAGCCGCTCGTCGAGCATCTTGCCCGTCATCTTCGGCCACCAGAAGTAGAAGCCGGCGAACATCGCGAACACGACGGTGCCGAACACCACGTAGTGGAAGTGGGCGACGACGAAGTAGGTGTCGGTGACGTGGAAGTCGAGCGGCGGCGACGCCAGGATGACGCCGGTGAGACCACCGAACAGGAAGGTGACCAGGAAGCCGATGGCCCACAGCATCGGCGTCTCGAAGCTGAGCTGACCCCGCCACATCGTGCCGATCCAGTTGAAGAACTTCACGCCGGTCGGGATCGCGATGAGCAGCGACATGAACGAGAAGAACGGCAGCAGCACCGCGCCGGTGGCGAACATGTGGTGCGCCCACACCGTCATCGACAGGCCGGAGATCGCGATGGTGGCGAAGACCAGGCCCTTGTAGCCGAAGAGGGGCTTGCGGCTGAAGACCGGGAGGACTTCGGTGACGATGCCGAAGAACGGGATCGCGATGATGTAGACCTCGGGGTGGCCGAAGAACCAGAACAGGTGCTGCCACAGCATGGCGCCGCCGTTGGCGCTGTCGAAGATGTGCGCGCCGAGCTTGCGGTCGGCCTCCAGCGCCAGCAGCGCAGCCGCCAGCACCGGGAACACCAGGATCACCATCATGGAGGTGAGCAGGATGTTCCAGCTGAAGATCGGCATCCGGAACATGGTCATGCCGGGCGCGCGCATGCACAGGATCGTGGTGATGAAGTTGACGCCACCGAGGATCGTGCCCAACCCCGACAGCACCAGACCCATGATCCACATGTCGGCGCCGATGCTCGGCGAGTGGATCGCGTCGTTCAGCGGCGCGTAGGCGAACCAGCCCATCGGCGGCGCCACCCGGGGTGAGGAAGCCGGCGACGACGATGATCCCGCCGAACACGAACAGGTAGTAGCTGAACAGGTTCAGCCGCGGGAACGCGACGTCCGGCGCACCGATCTGCAGCGGCACGATGATGTTCGCGAAGCCGATGAACAGCGGGGTGGCGAACAGCAGCAGCATGAGCGTGCCGTGCATGGTGAACAGCTGGTTGTACTGGTCGTTGGTGAGGAACTGCAGCCCGGGCCGCGCGAGCTCGGCCCGCATCAGCATGGCCATGACGCCGGCGATGAGGAAGAACACGAACGAGGTGACCAGGTACATCTGGCCGATCAGCTTGTGGTCGGTCGTGGTCAACCAGTTGACGACGGCCGAGCCACGACGGCCACGGTGAGGCTGGTACGGCGCCGCAGTCTCGAAGCGCGCTACGGTCGCGGTCACGACGAGCTCCCGGCGTTGAACGTGGATTCGGCGTGTGGCCAGGTAGGCGTCGTACTCGGCCGGGCTGACGACCTTCACGTCGAACAGCATCCGGTCGTGGTCGAGACCGCAGAGCTCGGCGCAGCGCCCGATGTACGTGCCTTCCTTGTTCACCGTGACCTCGAACTCGTTGGTGCGGCCCGGGATGACGTCGCGCTTGAACAGGAAGTCGGGCACCCAGAACGAGTGGATGACGTCCGGCGAGACCAGCTTGAAGCGGACCGTCCGGTCGGTCGGCAGCACCAGCACCGGCCGCTCCGCCACCGTCGCCGGTCGACCTGGGCGACCGTCTTGGCGCCCGGCTGGGCACTGTCCAGGTAGTTGAACTGCCAGCTCCACTGGAAGCCGACGACCTCGACGGTGACGTCCGGGTTGGGGCGTGAGCTTGTCGAGCTCGATCTCGTCGCGCGCGGTGAAGAAGAAGAACACCGCGACGATGATGACCGGCACGACCGTGTAGAGGATCTCGATCGGCAGGTTGAGCCGCGTCTGCCTCGCGACCGCGTCACCACGCTTGCGGTAGGCGACGACGCACCAGATGATCAGCCCCCACACGAGGATGCCGACGGCGAGTGCGGCGACCCAGGCTCCCTGCCACAGCGAGAGCACTCGCTCGCCCTGCGGACGTGATCGGGTCCGGCATGCCCAGGCGCGGTAGCTGGTCAGACGAGCAGCCAGCGGCGAATACGAGGACGAGACCGGCGGCGGCGGCCTTGGCCACCCGGCGGTACGGGCCGTGCTTCGGCGCGGCGCCGCGACGGTTCGTCGATGCGGGTCGGACTCACAGTGGCCTTCCGTGTGCATGGACCGCGCTGGGCTGGATACCGGCTCGCGAACGAGCCAGGAACACCGTGCACCGCGATCATCCTCTGGCAGGATTGCGCCAAACCCTACTCCAGCGTCGGCGTCCCCCCGAGCCCAGGTCGGCAGTAACGTTCGTGCGTGTCCCAGTCCACTCCCCCGCCTCTGGGCACGCACGGCGGCAACCGGCCTGCAGAGCACCTATCTCGACGCCGCCTCAGCGCTGCCGCTGCATCCGGCGGCCCGCGCGGCCTTGCTCGCGGCCTACGACGACGGATGGGCCGACCCCACCCGCCTGTACGGCGCGGCCCGTCGCGCCCGCCTGCATGCTCGACGAGGCGCGGACCACGGTGGCCGAGGCGCTGGGCGCCCGGCCGGACGAGGTGTCCTTCACCTCATCGGGCACTCGTGCCGCCCACCTCGCGGTGCTCGGAGGCGCGGCCGGCCGGCGCCGGATCGGCCGCGAGATCGTGCACAGCGCCGTCGAGCACTCGGCGGTCCTGCACGCCGCCGAGCTGCACACCGGCCTCGGCGGCACCGCGACGTCGGTCGAGGTCGACCGCCACGGCCGCGTCGACCCGGGTGCCTACGCCGGCGCGCTGGGCCCGCAGACGGCGCTGGCGTGCCTGCAGAGCGCCAACCACGAGGTCGGCACGCGTGCAGCCGGTGACCGAGGTCGCAGGGCTGTGCCGCGACGCCGGGGTGCCGCTGTTCGTGGACGCGGCGGCGAGCGTCGGTCGCCTGCCGGTACCGGACGGGTGGTCCCTGCTGAGCGCCAGCGCGCACAAGTGGGGCGGCCCGCCAGGTGTCGGCGTCCTCGCCGTGCGCAAGGGCATCCGGTGGCGCTCGCCGGAGCCGCCGGACGAGCGGGAGGGCGGGCGCTCCCCCGGCTTTCCGAACCTGCCCGCGATCGTCGCGGCGGCCGCCGCGCTGCGCGCCCGTCGCGACGAGATGACGACCGAGGCCGACCGGCTGTCCGGGCTCGTCGACCGGATCAGGGCGGCGGTGCCCGACACTCGTCGCCGACGTCGAGGTGGTCGGTGATCCCGCCCGCCGGCTGCCGCACATCGTGACGTTCTCGTGCCTGTACGTCGAAGGCGAGGCGCTGCTCACCGAGCTCGACCGCGCCGGCTTCGCCGTCTCCAGCGGCTCGTCCTGCACGTCGTCCACGCTGACCCCGTCGCACGTGCTGGAGGCCATGGGCGTGCTGTCGCACGGCAACGTGCGGCTGTCGTTGTGGTGGGGCACTACTGAGGCCGACGTCGAGCGGTTCCTGCACGTCCTGCCGGGCATCGTGGTGGGCTTGCGCGAGCGCCTCGGGGCGGCGGGCTGTGAGCGACCCCCGCGCTCGTCGTCGACGCGCTCGGCAGGCGCTGCCCGATCCCGGTGATCGAGCTGGCCAAGCGGATCACCGACGTGCCGGTCGGCGCCGTGGTCAGGGTGCTCGCCGACGACCCGGCGGCCGCCCTGGACGTCGCGGCGTGGTGCCGCATGCGCGGCCAGGACTACCTAGGAGCGCCGTCACCCGGCGCCTACGACGTACGCCGGGTCAGCTGAGCGACCCGCTCCGACGAGGGCCTTCAGTCGCTCAGGGGCGCGGGCAGCGCAGGTGCGGGATCACTTCGTCGGCGGCCTGCTGGCCGTAGGAGTCGGCGAACCGCTCGACGAACCGGGACTGGCTGAGCACGTACTCCTGGGTGCCGACCGTCTCCAGCACGTGCGCGGCGACCAGCGAGCCGACCTGCGCGGCCCGCTCCAGCGACAGCCCCCAGGCCACGGCCGCGAGGAACCCGGCGCGAAAGCCGTCGCCGACCCCGGTCGGGTCCGCCTTCGACTCCTCCAGGGCCGCCGCGACCTTCACCTCGGGCCTTCGCGGCCCTCGATCAGCGCGCCCGGCCGCACCCAACGTGGTGACCCGCACGCCGACCCGGTCGAGGATCTCCTCGCCGGTCCAGCCGGTCTTCGACTCGATGAGGGCGCGCTCGTACTCGTTGGTGAACAGGTAGGCCGCGCCGTCGACGAGCAGCCGGATCTCGGCGCCGTCCATCCGGGCCAGCTGCTGCGAGGGGTCGGCCACGAATGGGTAGCCGCGGGTCCGGCACTCCTCGGTGTGCCGGATCATCGCCTCGGGGTCGTTGGGGCTCACCACGACCAGGTCCAGCCCGCCCAGGCGCGCGGCGATCGGCGCGAGCTCGATGTCGCGGGCCTCGGCCATCGCGCCGGTGTAGAACGAGGCGATCTGGTTGTGGTCGGCGTCGGTGGTGCACACGAAACGGGCGGTGTGCCGCAGCTCGGAGATGTGCACCGAGTCCGTGTCGACGCCGTGGCGGTCCAGCCACGAGCGGTAGTCGGCGAAGTCCTCGCCTGCCGCCCCGACCAGGATCGGCCGCAGCCCCAGGCATCCCAGCCCGAAGCCGATGTTGGCCGCGACCCCGCCGCGCCGCATGTCGAGCTCGTCGACGAGGAAGGACAGCGAGACCCGGTGCATCTGGTCGGGTACGAACTGCTCGGCGAACCGACCAGGAAACGTCATCAGGTGGTCGGTCGCGATGGAACCGGTGACAGCGATACGCACGGAGCGGCGTTCCCCTTCGGAGCGGAGGCACGCCGAGGCGGCGTCTGTGGAACTGGTGAACGGGTGGAACGGCGGGGCTAGCTCTAGTTGAACGAGTCGCCGCAGGCGCAGCCACCCTGGGCCTGCGGGTTGTCGATCGTGAAGCCCTGCTTCTCGATCGTGTCGACGAAGTCGACGCTCGCGCCCATCGAGGTAGGGCTGGCTCATCCGGTCCACGACCACGTTCACGCCGCCGAAGTCCGTGACCACGTCACCGTCGAGCGAACGCTCGTCGAAGAAGAGCTGGTAACGCAGACCGGAGCAGCCACCGGGCTGGACAGCGACGCGCAGGGCCAGGTCGGTGCGACCTTCCTGCTCGAGCAGGGCCTTCACCTTGGCGGCGGCGGTGTCGGTGAGAACGACACCGGCATCGGTGGCGGTGGCGGTCTCGTCCTGGACGGACATAGCGTTGCTCCCTCGCAGTGGCTGCATGACTTGGTCGGTCTCGTCGTGCACCAACAATCCTCGCACACGGTCTATGCCCGGGTCATCCTCGACGCGACCATCGACGGGCGACCAGACCGGCCACAGCAGCGAGGTGTTCGGCGGCCCGGCCGGTCGCCGCGGCGACCGAACCGGCTTCCTGGGCGAGCGAGTACGCCTCGGTCACGCCCATCGCCGCCGCCTCGCGGCGGCCGACGGCCACCTGGCCCGCCACCACGACGCAGGGCACCGCGCGCTCCAGACACCCCGCCGCGACCCCGGCCGGGAACCTTGCCGCGCAGGGACTGGCTGTCGAACGACCCTTCGCCGGTCACGGCGAGGTCGGCGTCGGCGATCCGACCGCCAGGCCCGGTCAGACCGAGCAGGTCCATCACCTCGGCGACACCGGCGGCGCGGCGGGCACCTAGGTGGAGCAGTGCGAAGCCCAGCCCGCCGGCCGCCCCCGCCCCTGGCGCTTCGACGAGCCCGGCATCCACGCCCCGGGCCCACAGCGCCCAGCTCGTGGTCCAGGCGTTGGACCTGGTCGGGCGTGGCGCCCTTCTGCGGACCGAAGACCGCAGAGGCGCCGTTGATGCCGACCAGTGGATTGTCGACGTCGGTCGCCGCGACCAGGTCGATCCCGCGCAGCCGCTCGGCGTCGGCGCCGAGCGCGTCGAGCATGCCGCGCCCGCCATCGTTGGTCCCCGACCCGCCGAGGCCGACGACGATGGACCGGGCGCCGGAGTTCAGCGCCACGCGGACCAGCTCACCGACGCCGTACGTGGTCGTCCGTGTCGGGTCGCGTTCGTCCAAAGCCAGCAGGTGCAGCCCGCACGCTTGAGCCGACTCGACGTAGGCGGTCTGGCCCACGAGCAGCACGCCCGCCGGCGTGGGTCGCCCGGCCGGCCCGCGAACGACGGCGGCCACCAGCTCGCCGCCAAGGCGGGCACTGAGCACGTCGACGAATCCGGTGCCTCCGTCGGACAGGGGGGCGAGATCGAGGTCGTCGTCCGGCGCGACCGCTCGCCAGCCGCGCGCGATCGCGTCGGCGGCCTCGACAGCACTGAGCGTGCCGGTGAACGAGTCAGGAGCGATGAGGACGCGCATGGGGACGAGTGTCTCGCCTCGGTGCGGGTTCGGTGGACGCGGTAGACTAGATAACGTCACTTCGACGAAAAGGGGCAGCCGTGACGGCCACCGACCTGGACCTTCCGGACGGGGTCACCGCGACCCCCTTCGCGCTGCTCATGCTCGGCCGCGAATCCGACCCGGCCTCCGAGCGGGGCGTCGACTGCCCCGGCGAGCTGCCCCCGGCGTCCGACCCGACGCTGGTCGAGCGCGCCAGGGCCGCCAAGGCGGCCCTCGGCGACAAGGTGTTCGTGCTGGGCCACCACTACCAGCGCGACGAGGTCATCGCGTTCGCCGACGTCACCGGCGACTCCTTCAAGCTGGCCCAGCAGGCCGCCGCTCGCCCCGAGGCCGACTACATCGTCTTCTGCGGCGTTCACTTCATGGCCGAGTCCGCCGACATCCTCACCTCGCCCGACCAGAAGGTCCTCCTCCCCGACCTCGCCGCCGGCTGCTCCATGGCCGACATGGCGACCTTCGACCAGGTCGAAGAGTGCTGGGAGGCGCTGGAGGACGCCGGGATCGCCGACAAGGTCGTCCCGGTGGCGTACATGAACTCCTCGGCCGACATCAAGGCATTCACCGGTCGGCACGGCGGCACCATCTGCACGTCGTCCAATGCCAAGCGGGCGCTCGAGTGGGCGCTGGCGCAGCGCGGCGAGGGCACCAAGGTGCTCTTCCTGCCCGACCAGCACCTGGGCCGCAACACGGCCGTGGGCGAGATGGGGATGAGCCTCGACGACTGCGTGGTGTTCAACCCGACCAAGCCAGGCGGCGGACTCACCGCCGAGGAGCTGGACGCCGCCACGATGATCCTCTGGCGCGGGCACTGCTCGGTGCACGCCCGCTTCTCCCTGGAAGCCGTGAACGACGTCCGTGCCCGGATTCCTGGCGTCACCGTGCTCGCGCACCCTGAATGCCGCCACGAGGTGGTCAGCGCGGCCGACCTGGTCGGCTCGACCCAGTTCATCATCCGCACCGTCGAGGCGGCGCCGCCGGGAGCGGCATTCGCCATCGGCACCGAGCTGAACCTGGTACGCCGCTTGGCGAACGAGCACCCCGACAAGACGGTGGTCTTCCTCGACAAGACGGTCTGCTTCTGCTCGACCATGAACCGCATCGACCTGCCGCACCTGGTGTGGACGCTGGAGTCGCTGGTCGCGGGGGACGTGGTCAACCAGATCGAGGTGGATCCGGACGTCGCTCGCTGGGCCAAGGTCGCCCTGGACCAGATGCTCGCCCTGCCCTGAGGCGGTACCCGGGCCCGACCAACGATCGTTGATTGCAGAGAACTCTTTGCAGAGAAGTCTCTGCGGTGCTAGTTTGGCCGCATGGACGACGCCAAGACGCACCGGGCCACGCCAGGTGCCCCGCCACGACCACCGAGGCGCTGAACACCACGAGCCGCCCCACCCCCAGGTGCGAGAAGTCGACACCCCCGCCGGCCGGCGCACCGAGCGCATCCTGGACGCCCACAGCCTCCGAGGCCTCGCCCATCCCCTCCGCGTCAAGCTCCTCGGCCATCTGCGATCCGAAGGACCGGCCACCTCCACCCAGCTCGCCGCCTTGTTCGGCGAGACCTCCGGTACCACCAGCTGGCACCTTCGCCAGCTCGCCGAGCACGGGTTCATCGAAGACGCACCCGACGTAGGCAGTCGCCGTGAGCGCTGGTGGCGCGCCTCCCAGCAGAGCACGCGCCTCGAGTACAGCGCGGAGTTCTACGGCGACCCGCAGACCCGCGTCGCGCTCGACACCTACCTCGACGCGGTCGCTGCACAGCCACTTCGCCCGCGCGGCGGCGTTCCGCGCCGAGCGCGACAGCTGGAGCGCCGATTGGATCGCCGCCTCCACCATGTCCGACGTGGACCTGCGGCTGACCGCCGCCGAGACGGCCGAGCTCAGCGCCAAGCTGGAGGAGCTCGTCGAGAGCTACCGCCGGCCCGCCAGCCCGGCGACGAGGCCGTGACCGTCCAGGTCCAGATCTTTCCCGCGGCAAGCGCAGCGTGCGATGACCGGCATGGCGAGTAGCCGGTCTCCGACGGCCCGGACACCGCAACCTCCGGCCGCTCGTCGCCCTCTACGGCGCGAGCGCGATCTCCGTCACCGGCACCACGATGACGCTGCTCGCGATCCCCTGGTTCGTGCTGTCGACCACCGGCAGCGCCGCCCTGACCGGGCTCGCCGCCTTCTGCGAAGGCGTCGCCTTCGCCTCGCTCCGCCGCCATCGGTGGCCTCGTCGTCGACCGGTTGGGGCGCCGCCTCGACCAGCATCGCGTCCGACCTGGTGAGCGGTAGCGCCGTGGCGGCGATCGCTGCGCTGCATGCCACCGTCGGCCTGCCGTTCTGGCTGCTGCTGGTCGCTCACCTCCACCACGAGCCTTGCCCGCGCGCCCGGCGAGACCGCTCGCAGCGTCCTGCTCCCCCGGCTCGCCGACCGCGCCGAGGTGCCCCTGGAGCGGGCGACCAGCGCCGCGGACGGCGTGTCCCGCGGCGCGCGGATGGCGGGCGCACCGCTCGCCGGCGTCCTGGTCGCCGTGCTCGGCCCGACCAACGTGCTGTTCGTCAACACCGCCACGTTCGCGGTGTCCGCACTGCTGGTGTGGCTGGCCGTCGCCGACCCGACGCGAGCCCATGGCCGAAGCGCCGGGCACCCGCTGCGCGACCTGCGAGAAGGGTTGGCCTTCCTGCTCCAGGAGCCGCTCATCCGGGCGATCACGCTCATGGTGATGCTGACGAACATGCTCGACGCGGCGTCGACGACCGTGCTGCTCCCGGTCTACGCACGGGACGTCCTGGGCAGCTCGGTCGGGCTCGGGCTGATGTTCGGTGTCTTCGGCGCCGGGGCGCTGACCGGCGCTGTGCTCTACGGCGCCATCGGCCAGCGGCTGCCACGCCGCACCGTGTTCATCGTCGCCTTCCTCGTCGTGGGCGCCCCTCGTTACGTGGTGCTGGCGAGCCGAACCGGGCCTGCTCACGGTGCTGATCGTCATGGCCGTCGCCGGGCTCGCCGCGGGCTCGCTCAACCCGATCCTTTCCGCCGTGGACTACGAGCGGATCCCGGTGCGGCTGCAAGGTCGAGTGCTCGGCGTGCTGACCGCCGGTGTCTATGCGGCCATGCCGATCGGCGCGATCGGTGCGGGCTGGATGGTCGAGGCGGTCGGGCCTGCGCACCGAGCCTGGTCGGCGTGGGCGTGGTCTACCTGCTCGTCACCTTGAGCCCGCTGGTGTTCCCGGCCTGGCGTGCCATGGACGACACCCGCGGCACGATCCAGCGGGAGGAAGCGCCCCACCGCGCCCTCTCCCCAGACGATCAACCATTGCGCGCGTAGCCCTGCTTGGTCTGCCGCCCCAGGGTGGACGCCAGTCCAACGCCTACAACCCGGGCGCGCCCCACACCGCGAACCACCGGCTGAGGTCGGGCTCCACCTTGAGGTCGTCGCCGAGCGTCGCCTTCACCTGCAGCTCGAGCGCGTTGTCCCGGCGCTGGCCGGTGAGCGGCGCGAACGGGTAGAACGTGCCCCGCTTGTAGAGGTAGACCAAGGCGAGGCGTCGACCGTCGGGATGGGTGAAGGTCACCAGCGAGCACAGCAACGACGGGCCGAACCCGACCTCGTCGAGCCCGGAGTTCACCGCGTGCAGGTCGGTGACCAGTCCGGACACGTCGTCGGGCGTCGTGCGACACAGCAGCCAGGTGAAGCCGTAGGAGTCCTTGATCTGCTCGACCTTCGGCCCGGTGGCGGCATCGAGCAGCGCCTGCACGTCGGTCGTCGCCTGGGCGAACGCCGCACCCTCGGCAGCCTTGTAGCAGACCGCGCCTTCCCCACTGGGGACGAAACCGAGTGACACCTGCAGGGTGAGCGCCGCCGACGGCACGGCGAAGAGCTGGTCGAGATCGGGCTTGGCCGGCTTGGAACGGCCGAAGACCGCGTCGAGGAAGCCCATCAGGCTCCCCGGCCGAGCTCCACCGAGATCTTCGACAGCTGCTCGAGCCGCGTCTCCAACGACGGGTGGGTGGAGAAGATCGTCGACAGGCTGAACCCGGGAGCCAGCGCGGGGGCGAAGAAGAACGCGTTGAACGGCTCGGCGTGGCGCAGGTCCTGGGTGGGGATGCGCGCCATGTCACCGCTGATCTTCGTCAGCGCGCTGGCCAGAGCACTGGGGCGTCCGGTGAGGAAGGCACCCGCGCGGTCCGCGCACAGCTCGCGGTAGCGCGACAGCAGCCGGATGAGCACGAAGCTGATCGCGTACACGATCGCCGACACCAGCATGACGATGGCGAGCAGCGCGGCGGTGTTGTTGTCGTTGCCACGACGGCGACCGCCGCCGAACATCTGGGAGTAGAAGGCGAAGCGGGTGATCAGACCGGCGAGCACCCCGAGGAACGAGGCGATCGTCATGACTGCCACGTCACGGTGCGCCACGTGCGACAGCTCGTGGGCGAGCACGCCCTCCAGCTCCTCTGGATCCAGCCGGCGCATGATGCCGGTGGTGGCGCAGACGACCGCCTGCTTGGCGTTGCGGCCGGTAGCGAACGCGTTGGGCATGTCCGTGTCGGCGATCGCCACCCGCGGCTTGGGCGAGTTCGACATCGCGCACAGCCGGTCGATGATCCCGTGCAGCTCCGGCGCCTCTTCCGGCGTGACGACCCGCGCGTGCATGGAGTACAGCGCGATCTTGTCCGAGTACCAGTACTGCAGGAAGAGCGCGGCCGCAACGATGACGACGACCAGTGCGACGGACTTGAGCAAGGCGATCAGGATTGCGGCGAACGCGACGTAGAGCAGCCCCAACAGGAACATCGTCAACGTCATCCGGGTGGTCAGACCACGGTCCGGGCGAAAGCGGGTGCGGGACATAAGTCGGCGACTCGCTCGCGAGAGGCAGTCAGCCTGGGATCAGGCCCTCCTCTCCGAGCAGGTCGCGTACCTCCTCAACAGTGGCGTCAGCGGTGGGTAGGACAAGGTCGGACGGCCCCAGGTAGTCGTCCGGGAGGGCGGTGCCCGCGATGCGGACCCGCCCCAGCAATAGCGGCCAGGGCGGAGCGAAAGGCCTCGGTGTCACCCGCGTCGATCGCGTCCTGCAGAGCCACGTCGAGGACGTTCAGCTCCTCGAGCTCAGCGTCGGGGACGTCGAACTGGCCCTCACCCAACACCCTGATGATCATGAGGTGCTCCTCGGGGTGGGCCTGAGCGTCGGTCGCCGTGTCGTCCGCGGAGGCGTCCGGGGCGCCTTCGATGGCCTGCGGTGCAGCTGCGGCCGGCAGCTCGCCCTTCATCCGGGCCAGCTCGAGCTCGACGTCCGAGGTGCTCGCCATCCGGTCCAGCTCGGTCTGGATGTCGTCCTTGGAGGTACCGGTCGGGTCGTCCAGAGCGCCGGACGCCAGCAGCTCGTCGATGGCCCCGGCCCGCGCCTGCATCGTCTGCGTCTTGTCTTCGGCCCGCTGGATCGCCATGCCGACGTCGCCCATCTCCTCGGAGATGCCGGAGAACGCCTCGCCGATCTTGGTCTGCGCCTCGGCCGCGGTGTAGGTGGCCTTGATCGTCTCCTTCTTGGTGCGGAAGGCGTCGACCTTGGCCTGCAGGCGCTGCGAGGCGAGCGTGAGCTTCTCCTCCTCGGTCTGCAGCGACGCGTGCTGGGTCTGCAGGTCGCTGATCTGCTGCTGCAGACCGGACTTACGGGTCAGCGCCTCGCGCGCGAGGTCCTCGCGGCCGCCGGCGAGCGCCGCGCGGGCCTGGCCGTCCAGCTTGTCGGCCTGCACCTGCAGCTGCTGCCCCTGCAGCTCGAGCCGCTTGCGTGAGGTGGCGACGTCGGCGACGCCGCGGCGGACCTTCTGCAGCAGCTCCAGCTGCTTGGTGTAGCTGTAGTCAAGCGTCTCCCGCGGGTCCTCTGCTCGGTCCAGCGCCTTGTTGGCCTTGGCCTTGAAGATGAGCGACATGCGCTTCATAACGCCCATTGGCGCGAACTCCCCTTCATCGCCCGACTGACGAGATCCAGCCTACGTGGCGATGAGCGAATGTGGCAGGTGGCTGCCACCCCTATACCCTTGCCATGTGCTGAGACGCCGAAACGCCCCCGCAGTCGAGCAGGTCGATGCCGCACCTGCGACGGTGACAACCCAAACACCCGGCGAAGCTGCCGGCAAGGGCCGTCCAACCCCGAAGCGCCGTGACGCCGAACGCAGCCGGCGCACCCCCATCGTCGCCCCCCGCACCGCCAAGGAGGCCCGTGCCGCAGCTCGGGTCCGGATGCGCGACGAGCGCGCGGGCAGGATGCGCGGCGACGAGCAGTTCCTGCCGGTGCGGGACCGCGGTCCGGTCCGCGGCTTCGTGCGCGACTACGTCGACGCTCGGCGCAACGCTGGCGGTGTGTTCATGCCGGGCGCCTTCCTCGTCCTCGCGCTGACCTTCACCCGCAGCCCGCTGATCGGGTCCCTCGGGTTCCTTCTCATGCTCGCGCTCATCTTCTCGATCGTCATCGACTCGTTCCTGCTGTCGCGTGCGATCAAGCAGCAGGTCAGCGCGCGGTTCCCGAACGAGTCCACCCACGGTCTGGCCATGTACGCGGTCATGCGGGCGATACAGATCCGCAGGCTGCGCATCCCGCCGCCGCGCGTCAAGCGCGGCGACCATCTCTGATTCCTTGGATCCGTGTGATCTAGGGTGGACGCCATGGAGTTTCGACACCTTGGCAAGAGCGGCCTGAAGGTCAGCGAGATCGCCTACGGCAACTGGATCACCCACGGCTCACAGGTCGAGGAGGACGCGGCGCTCGCCTGCGTGCAGGCTGCTCTCGACGCCGGCATCACGACCTACGACACGGCTGACGTCTACGCCGGCACCCGCGCCGAGGAGGTCCTCGGCCGCGCGCTGCAGGGCGAGCGCCGGGACAGCTATGAGCTGTTCACCAAGGTCTACTGGCCGACCGGACGCGGGGTGAACGACCGCGGACTGTCCCGCAAGCACATCATGGAGTCGATCAACGGCTCGCTGCGCCGCCTGCAGACCGACTACGTCGACCTCTACCAGGCGCACCGGTTCGACTACGAGACACCGCTCGAGGAGACGCTTCGGGCCTTCGACGACCTGGTTCGCCAGGGCAAGGTGCTCTACATCGGGGTGTCGGAGTGGACGGCCCCGCAGATCGCCGACGCGCTGCGGATCGCTGACGAGATGGGCTTCGACCGCATCGTGTCGAACCAGCCGCAGTACAACATGCTGTGGCGGGTCATCGAGTCCGAGGTCGTGCCGCTGTGCCAGCGCGAGGGCGTCGGCCAGATCGTCTGGTCGCCGATCGCGCAGGGCGTGCTCACCGGCAAGTACGCGCCCGGCGCCGCACCGCCGACCGGCTCGCGCGCCACCGACGAGAAGAGCGGCGCCGACTTCATCAGCCGGTACCTGCGCGACGACGTGCTGACCCGCGTGCAGCAGCTGGCGCCCATCGCTGCCGACTGCGGGCTGACCCTGGCCCAGCTGGCCGTGGCCTGGGTGCTGCAGAACACGAACGTGTCGACCGCGATCATCGGCGCGACCCGACCCGAGCAGGTCCACGAGAACGTCAAGGCATCCGGCGTGAAGCTCGACACCACCTGATGAAGCGCATCGACGAGATCATCGACCCGCTCGTCGAGCGCGACCCGGCGAAGACGGTCAGCCCGGCCAGCAGGCCCTGACCGCTGCGGTGAGGATCAGCCTTCCGGGCTCAGGCTCATCGGCCCGTAGACGGCGCGGTCGTCCTCGAGCAGGGTGACCCGGGCGACGCCCGCTTCGAGCAGCTCGCGCCACGTCTCGCCGATCCACGACTCGGCGTCGCCTTGCGTCGGGAAGGTGGACGAGGCCCCGTGCGGCGCTTCGACGCTCTCTCCGGCCGCGTCCTCGTACCGCCAGTGCCAACTCATTCGACGAGCTCCCTTCGACACGCTGATCGTCCCAGCGGAGGCTAACGGTACGACGACGGCCATCGCGCTTTGACGCAAACGGTCATGGCGTGGTTCGCTCACACCACAACTGAACACTCGCGCCCGACCGTAGGGGAAGCCGGTCCAAACCCGGCGCTGACCCGCAACCGTAGGCCGCAGCCGCACCCAATGGTGCCGACTGCGGCGAGCCGGAGCACCTACCGGACGCGTCTGGCTCCATGTTCGTCCGTCGAGGTTCGCGGGACGGGGCCCGGGTACCGTCCTCCCGGCATCGTCCCCCTCGTGCTTATGCACCGAGGGGGTTTGTCATGTCAGGGCGCGCCCAGGCACCGGTTCCCGCGCGCCACTCCCGAAGGGAACCCATGTCCGCCAACCCACGACCCCGCGCCCGCCGAACCGGCGGTGCCACGCTCAGCGCGGTACTGAGCGCCGGTCTCGCCCTCGCCGTTTTCGCGCCGCAGGGAGCCAGCGCCGCAACCGCACCATCCGAACGTCGGCCTGTACGGCGTTCAGGACCCCACCTACGACGGCGTGTACCGCCAGTCGTTGTCACTTCTCGCCCTGAAGGCTGCGGGAGCGACGCCGGACCCCAGCGCCGTGCAGTGGCTGAAGAACCAGCAGTGCGCCGATGGCTCGTTCACCAACTACCGGGCGAACACCGCGGTGGCATGCGTCGCCAAGGAGAAGGACTCCAACGCGACCGGTCTGGCCATCCAGGCGCTTGCCGCGCTCGGCCAACCGACCGCCACTGCCGTGCAGGCGCTGCGCGGCTTCCAGCTCGACGACGGCGGCTTCTACGTCAACCAGATCTACGGTCCGCCGGCATCCGACGCCAACTCGACCGGCATCGCGTTGAGCGCGTTCACCGCCGTGGGCATCGACCCGGCGACCGTGCAGCGCGCCGGCAAGAACGGCCAGGGGTTCCTGCTGACCATGCAGCTGGCCTGCGACGAGGCCGACGCGACCCAACGCGGCGCCTACGACTACCTGCCCGAGACCCCACTGGCAGCGAACGACTTCGCAACGGTCCAGGCAGCGCTCGGCATGGCAGGCAAGGCCCTGCCGGTCGCCCCGGCGACCGGTACCAATGACGCGCCCGCCTACGTCTGCCCGAGTGCGGGCACGCTCACCGCCACCGACTCGGCCAACGCGGCGGCGGGCTACCTTGCCCGTCGGATCGCCGGTGGTTCCGGCCTCATCCCGTCGTCCTACGGGACCGGCGCCGACTACACGAGCACTGCGAACGCAGTGCTCGCCCTCGTCGCGACCGGCAAGGGCGCAGACCAGGTCAGCGCGGCAATGGCCGCCCTGGCGGCGAACGTCGCCGCCGACAAGATCACCGACAAGAACGGCAAGGACGTGCCTGGCGCCCTGGCCGTGCTGACCCTCACCGCGCATGCAACGGGTGCGAACCCGGCCAGCTTCGGTGGCGCCGACCTCGTGGCCCGACTGGCGGCCACGCTCACCAAGGCGCCGCTCCCGTCACCGCGACCCCGATCCCGGCGCCGAAGCCGGAGCTCCCCTTCACCGGTGCACCGGTGGGGCTGCTCGCACTCGTCGGAGTCGGCCTTGTCCTCATCGGTGGGTCCATCGTGGCCCGGCCGGTGCGTGGAGGCTCGCGCGGATGACTGTCCGGCGCGCCGCGAGCCTGGTGCTCGCTGCGGCCTGCATCACCGTCGTGGCCGGCACGGTCGAACTGACCGCGCCGGCCGCGCAGGCGGCGTCTGCGACCGCCTATCGCTACTGGACGTACTGGTACGGCTCCGGGTCGAGCTGGAGCTGGGCCGCACCGGTCCTCCGAACGCGCTGCAGGACGGCGCCGTCGTCGGTTGGCGCTTCAGCATCAGCCCGGACAGCCAGTCGTCCACGCCACCGCGTGCGGCCAGCGACTTCGGCGCGATCTGCGGCGGCACCCCCGTGCCGACGGCAAGGTTCGGGTCGCGGTGGTGGTCGACTACGGTCTCGCCGCCGACGCTCCAGCGGGGAGACGCCACCACGGAGCAGCCCCGTGTCGTACTGCGCGGTGCTGAGCGCACAGCAGGGCCAGCACAACGGGTACTACGCGACCCAGTCGAACGGGCACGCCATCCGCGTGAACTCCTCGGGACTGGTCTGCGGCATCGACGGCTATCCGAAGACCGAGTGCGGTGACGCTGTCGTCGTGCCGGTGACGACCAAGAGCCCGGTATCGAGCCCCACGGTGAGCACGACTCCGACCAGCCAGGCGACCGCACCGGCCGGCTCGGCCGCCGTCTCGGCCGGGCCCTCGGCGTCCTCAGCGTCCTCGCTGATGCGACGCCTCCGGCGGGGACGCCCTCGGAGGCGGCGAGGTCCATGGCGCCATCCCCGCCCACTCCAGGGCCCGACGCATCGGCCTTTGCCTCGGCGTCGGCCGACGCGACACCGGATCCACCCAACGCCGCGTCGACGGGCCGCACCGCCAGCGGGGGCCACTTCCTGTCGGCCTGATCGTCGGCGGTCTGCTGGTCGCCGCCCTGGCGCCGCGCGCGACGGTGCGCGCGCGCCGCCGATGAGCCCGACTCTGGCGTGTCCGCACCGCCTCCCCCGCTACCTGCACCCCGGTGCCTGGTGGCTGTGGGCGATCGGGCTGGCGACCGCCGCCAGCCGCACGACCAACCCGCTGCTGCTCGGCGCTGCTCGTGGCGGTCGCCGGCTACGTCGTCGCCGCCCGGCGCCCCGACGCACCGTGGGCGCGGTCGTACGGCTTCTTCCTGCTGCTCGGCCTGTCGCGGCCATCGGGATCAGGGTGGTGCTCGCAGGCCTTCTTCGCCACCGACCTGCCCGGGCACGTGCTGGTCCGCCTACCCCAGGTGCCGCTGCCGGACTGGGCGGCCGGCGTGCGCATCGGCGGCGCGATCACGCTCGAGAGCCTGGCGTCGGCGCTTCTACTCGGGCCTGCAGCTGGCCGCCCTGCTCGCCTGCGTCGGGGCGGCGAACGCCGCTGGCCAGCCCGGCGCGCCTGCTGCGCTCGCTGCCCGGCGCGCTGTACGAGGCGGCTGTCGCGGTCACCGTCGCGATGACCTTCGCCCCGCAGACCATCGTGGCGCTGTTCCGGGTCCGCGCGGCGCGCCGGATGCGCGGTCGGCCCGACCGGGGCCTGCGGTCCTGGCGCGGCGTGGCGATCCCGGTGCTGGAGGGTGCGCTGGAGCGGTCGGTCGACCTGGCGGCAGCGATGGACTCGCGGGGCTTCGGGCGCCGCGGCGGGGTCACCGTGGCCCGCCGCCGCACCACAGCAGCGCTCACGGTGACCGGACTTGCTCGCCATCACGGCCGGGCTCTATGGCCTGCTCGACGTCGGCTCCCCCACTGCCCTCGGTCTACCGATGCTGGTCGTCGGCTGCGCCCTCGCCTGCGGCGGCCTGTTCCTCGGCAGCCGGCGCAGCGTCCGGACGCGCTACCGGCCCGACCCTTGGCGCTTACCTGAGTGGCTCGTGGTGGCCAGTGGCGCCGCCGCAGCCGGCGCGATGTTCATCGGCGGCCACCTCGACCCCCTGTCCCTCGCGCCGTCCACCGTGCCGCTGGTCGCACCCACGGTGCCGCTGGTTCCGGTGCTCGGCGCCCTGATCGCACTGGCTCCGGCTTGGGTGTCGCCACCCTTGCCGCGAAGCACCCAGTCTCCGGCGCGCCGCCGCACGAAACTCGGGCGCCGCCCCAGACCGTCGAGGCGGGCGCACCAGCTGGCCGTCCCCACCAAGGAGCCCACCGGTGATCCGCTTCGACGCACGTGTCCGTCACGTACCCGGGTGCCTCGAACCCCGACCTTGCGGGACGTCGACCTGCACGTGCCCGAAGGCGAGCTGGTGCTCGTGGTCGGTGAGACCGGTTCGGGCAAGACGACCCTGCTGCGCGCGGTCAACGGCCTGGTGCCGCACTTCACGGGCGGCACGCTCGCCGGCCAGGTCACCGTGGACGGCCGCTCCACCCGCACCCACCCGCCCCGCGAGCTGGCCGACATCGTCGGGTACGTGGGGCAGGACCCGCTGTCCGGCTTCGTCACCGACACCGTCGAGGACGAGCTGGCCTACGGGATGGAGAGCCTGGGCCTGCCACCGGCGACGATGCGCCGCCGGGTCGAGGAGACCCTCGACCTGCTCGGCCTCGCCGAGCTGCGCGGACCGCCCGCTGCTCACCCTGTCCGCCGGGCAGCAGCAGCGGGTCGCCATCGGCTCCGTCCTCACCTCCGCGCCGCGGGTGCTCGTGCTCGACGAGCCGACGTCCGCCCTCGACCCGCCGGCGGCCGAGGAGGTGCTCGCCGCGCTGACCCGCCTGGTTCACGACCTCGGCCTCACCGTGCTGCTCGCCGAGCACCGCCTGGAGCGGGTCGTGCAGTACGCCGACCGCGTCGTGCACGTGACCGGCGACGGGCGGGCGATCGCCGGCCTGCCGGCGAGATCATGCTCGACCTCGCCGGTCGCCCCGCCTGTCGTGGAGCTGGGTCGGCTCGCCGGCTGGTCGCCGCTGCCGCTGTCGGTCCGCGACGCCCGACGCGCGTCCGCGGCAGTGACCTCGCGGCTCCAGCCGCTCACCCCGCGCCCCGTCGAACCCGATCGCGGACGAGCCGGTCGCGGCGCCGATCGCCACGGCAGAACGTCTCGTGGTCCGCTACGGCGATGTCGTGGCCCTCGCGTCATCTCGACCTCGACCGTGCGACCAGGCGAGGTGGTGGCACTGATGGGCCGCAACGGCGCGGGCAAGTCGACCCTGCTTGCCAGCCTTGTCGGACTCCGTCGGCCCGACGGCGGTCAGGTCACCGTCGCTGGCAGCGCACCGCACGCGCGGCGGCCCGTCGACGCGGTGCGCACCGTCGGCCTGGTCCCGCATGACCCGGGCGATCTGCTGTACTGCGAGTCGGTGGACGCCGAGTGCGCCGAGACCGACCGAACCTTGCTGCTCGCCCGCTGGTACCGCGCGGGGGCTGCTCGACCGGATCGCACCCGGGATGGCCGGGCGGCTCCACCCGCGCGACCTGTCCGAGGGGCAGCGCCTCGCTCTGGCCCTGGCTGTCGTGCTCGCCTCGTCGCCGTCCGCTGCTCCTGCTGGACGAGCCGACCCGCGGGCTGGACTACCCCGCCAAGCACCGCCTCGTCGCGGTGCTGCACGAGCTGGCGGCCACCGGTGTGGCCGTGGTGATGGCAACGCACGATGTCGAGCTGGCTGCGGAGGTCGCGAGCCGCACCGTGATCCTCGCCGACGGCGAGGTGGTCGCGGACGGACCGACCCGCGAGGTCATCACCTCCTCACCCGCTTTCGCGCCCCAGGTCGCCAAGGTGTTCGCGCCCTTGCCGTGGATGACCGTGCAGGACGTGCGAATGGCCCTGGTCGGGTGAGCGCCCGTCATGACCGGGACCAGCGGGCAGGACCCGCCCCGCCTGCACGCCCTGCGACTGGGCGCCCGTTCCTCGGCCGCGCTCGCCGTCACCTCGTTGGCGGGCGTGGCCGCCTTCTCCTGGCCATTCGTGGCGCCGCACCTCGCCGGGAGCGGGGCCGACCATGCCACCGACGCACCATGGCTGTTCATCGCGCTGCTGCCGCTGCTGCTCGCGGTGGTCGTCGCCGAGCTGTCCGACGGCAGCATGGACGCCAAGGCGGTGGCCCTGCTCGGCGTGCTCGCGGCCTGCGGTGCCGCGCTGCGCCCGCTCGGGGGCGGGGTGACCGGCTTCTCCCCGGTGTTCTTCCTGCTGATGCCCGCCGGGCGGGTGCTGGGCCGTGGTTTCGGATTCGTCCTCGGCGCGGTAACCCTGCTGGCCAGCGCGATGCTCACCGGCGGCGTCGGCCCATGGCTGCCCTTCCAGATGCTCGCGGCCGGTTGGGTCGGGTTCTTCGCCGGCTGCCTGCCGCGGGCCCACGGCAGGCGCGAGGTCGCTGCTGCTCGCCGGCTACGGGGTGGTGGCCGGACTTGTCTTCGGCGCCGTGATGAACCTGTGGTTCTGGCCGTTCGGGGCTGGTGTCGGCGCCTCGTCGCTGTCGTTCGACCCGTCGGGCACCCTGCTGGACAACCTGCGCCACTACGCGGCGTTCTACGTCACCACCTCGCTGGGCTTCGACGTGCCGCGGGCGATCGGCAACGGCATCCTGCTCCTGGTCGCCGGCCGGCCGGTGCTGGCCGCGCTGCGCCGGGCGGCGCGGCGGGCGGCGTTCGAGGCGCCGGTGGAGTTCACTGGCTGACCGAGAGGGCCCGCTGCGCGGGCCCGTGCACCGCCACGGTCAGGAGGCGCCATGATCTGGCATGACCTCGTCGTCGTGCAGATTCCGTTGCTGGAGAAGGTTTTCCGCACGTTCGCGGTCTACGCCGGAATCCTGCTGCTGCTGCGGCTGGCCGGCAAACGTGACCTCGCCCAGATCACCACGTTCGACCTCGTCGTGATCCTGCTGCTGTCCAACGTGGTGCAGAACGCCATCATCGGCCCCGACAACTCGGTGCTGGGCGGCCTGTTCGGAGCCGCGCTGCTCATCGGGGCGAACGCGGTCGTGGTGCGGCTCACCGTCCGCAGCGAGCGTGCGGAGCGCATCTTCGAGGGCACCCCGACCGTCCTTATCCGGGACGGTGAGTACGACGACAAGGCATTGAGCCGCGAGGGGCTGAACCGAGGACGAGGTCGACGCCGCGGTCCGCCGGCAGGGCGCGGACAGCACGGACCGCATCGAGACCGCCGAGCTCACCCCCGGCGGCACCATGGTGGTCAACCTCAAGCCCGAGGCTCAGACGGCCACCCGTGGCGACATCGCGGCGCTACGCCACCAGCTCGATGCCCTGCAGGGTCAGCTCACCGCGCTGCTGGCGCGTGGAACCAGCTGAGCTGTCCACCTGCCGCCACTACGTCGCGCTGCCAGGCAAGGACGCGAGGATGGACGCGACGATCTGCTCGGGCGTGGCGTCGTCGACGTCGACGACGAGGCTCGCCACCTCTTCGAGGTGCGTCTCTCGAGCGTCATACAACTTGAGGATCGCGCCAGCGGGGTCGTCGGCCAGCCACGGACGCGGTGGCTGCAGGCTGACCCGATGGACCAGCGTTGCGACCTGGGCCCGCAGGTAGACGACGAAACCGCCGTTGCGTAGGCGTTCCCGGTCGCTGGCGTCCAGCACGACACCGGCAGCCACGCCGGCGATGACCGGCGGCGCCAGCGCTAGCGCCACGGTCAGCGCTCCCGACTCCGCCTCGCGCAGTGCGGCCTCACCACGCGCTTCGAGCAGCTCGCGCACATGCAGGCCGGTCGCCTCGGCGACGAGCACGTCGTTGTCGACGTACCGCCAGCCGGTGGCGGCGGACAGGGCGCGGCCGACGGTCGACTTGCCGGCACCCATCATGCCGACGAGCAGGACCGCCGGCGGACTCACCGCGCGGACGCCTCGACAAACGGTGGCTTGACCACCGTCATCACCGACGGTCGTCCCCGCACGTCGACGGTGACCTCGTCGCCCTCGGCCACCGCGCGGTCGAGCAGGGCGAGCCCGATGCCGACCCGACGGGTCGGCGAGAACGTGCCGCTGGTGACCTCGCCGATGGCGGCGCCGTCAGCTCCGAGCACCGCTCATGTGCGCCACGCGGGATGCCCCGGTCGGCGCGAGCAGCCCCCACAGCAAGCGACGCGCGCCGGCCGCACGCTCGGCGCCAGCACGCTCGCGCCCCCAGAACGCCGGCTTGTCCCAGCCGACCGCCCAGCCGGCCCGCGCCTGGACCGGGGTGATCGTCGAGCGACAGGTCCTGGCCGTGCAGCGGGTAGCCCATCTCGGTGCGCAGCGTGTCGCGCGCGCCGAGCCCGCACGGCCGCGCGCCGAGTCCTCGCCGCGCCAGCAGCGCGTCCCACAGCGCACCGGCGTCGTCCCAGCGCGGCAGCAGCTCGTAGCCGCGCTCGCCGGTGTAGCCGGTCCGGCAGACGATGACCGGACGGCCCTGCCACTGCGCGTCGCACGAACGACATGTAGTCGTGCTCGGTCGGCAGACCGAGGCGCGCGAGCAGCTCGGCGCTGCGCGGACCCTGGACGGCGAGCACGGCGAAGTCCTCGTGCTGGTCGGTGACCGTCGACCCCGTCCGGCGCGCCGCGCCGCGAGCCGCCGCACGACCTCGGCGGTGTTGGCGGCGTTCGGCACGAGGAAGACGTCGTCCGGTCCGCGCAGGTAGGCGATGAGGTCGTCGACGACGCCGCCGCTCGCGTCGTCGCAGCACAGCGTGTACTGCGCCTGCCCGGCGCTGATCCGGTCGAGGTCGTTGGTGAGGCCGCGTTCACGAAGGCCGCGCGCCCGGGCCGCGGACCACGGCCTTGCCGAGGTGGGAGACGTCGAAGACGCCGACCGCCTCGCGGACCGCCGCGTGCTCCTTCAGCACGCCCGCCGCCGGCGTACTCGATCGGCATGTCCCAGCCGCCGAAGTCGGCCGATCTTGGCGCCGAGCGCGACGTGACGGTCGTGCAGCGGGGAGCGGCGCAGAGCCGCTGGTCGGTCTCAGGCATGCCGCCGACGCGTACCGCGTCGGCTGGTAGGGCGCCGCACTAGCATGCGCGCTCGTGACCACCCTGACGCTCTCCTCGGCCGACGCCGCCAGCCTGCAGGTCGACGCCCTCGTCGTCGGCGTCGCCGCCGGCACGCACGCGGCCCCGTCCTCGCGCCCGGCGCCGAGTCCTCGACGCCGCGCTCGGCGGCAAGCTGCCGGCGACGCTCGCCGCGCTCGGCGCCACCGGCAAGCGCGGGCGAGGTCGTCCGGCTCGCCCACGCTCGGCGCGGTCGGCGCGCCGCTGGTCGTCGCCGTCGGCCTCGGCGACGCACCGCCCGCGCAGCGGCCTACGACGCGGAGACGCTGCGCCGCGCCGCCGGTGCCGCCATCCGGTCGCTCGCTGGATCGGCGCAAGGTGGCCGTCGCACTGCCGGCCGGCGACCGACGTCGCTCGGGGCCGTCGCCGAGGGCGCCCTGCTCGGCGCGTACGCGTTCCACCGTTCCGGACGAGCCCAGCGACGACTCACCGCCAGCCGCTCGGCACGGTCACCCTGGTCACCGACGCGCGCGAAGGCCAAGGCGGCCACCACGCGCGCGTCAGCCCGCGCCGAGGTCGTCGCCGACGCCGTCAACCTCGCCCGCGACCTGGTCAACACCCCGCCGCTCGGACCTGCACCCGCGCGAGTTCGCCGACGCCGCGGTCGCCGCGGCGAAGGGCACCAAGGTCACCGTCGAGGTGCTCGACGAGAAGGCGCTCAAGAAGGGCGGCTACGGCGGCATCATCGCGTCGGCCAGGGCTCGGCGAACCCGCCGCGGCTGGTGCGCCTGACCTACACGCCACGCCAAGGCGAAGCGCACCTCGCCCTCGTCGGCAAGGGCATCACGTTCGACTCGGGCGGCCTGTCGCTCAAGCCGCCGGCCGGCGATGGAGACGATGAAGTCCGACATGGGCGGCGCCGCCGCCGTCATCGCCGCGGTCACCGCGATCGCCCGGCTGGGCCTCGCCGTCAACGTCACCGGCTGGGCCGCCGCTCGCCGAGAACATGCCGTCCGGCACCGCCCAGCGGCCGTCCGACGTGTACACCACGTACGGCGGCACGACGGTCGAGGTGCTCAACACCGACGCCGAGGGCCGGCTGGTGCTGGCCGACGCGCTCGCGCGGGCCTGCGAGGACGCCCCCGACTTCCTGATCGACGTCGCGACGCTGACCGGCGCGCAGCTCGTCGCGCTCGGCACCCGCACCTCCGGCGTCATGGGCAACGACGACGAGCTGCGCGCCGCGGTCGTGCGACGCGGCGCACCGCGCCGGCGAGCCGATGTGGCCGATGCCGCTGCCCGAGCGAGCTCGCGGCCGGGCTCGACTCCGCCGTCGCCGACATCACGAACATCGGCGAGCGCTTCGGCGGCATGCTGACCGCCGGCGTGTTCCTCAAGGAGTTCGTCGGCGCGGACGGTCGCCATCCGCTGGGCGCACCTCGACATCGCCGGGCCGGCGTTCAACGAGGGCAGCGCCGTACGGCTACACCCCCAAGGGCGGCACCGGCGCGGCGTGCGCACCTTCGTCACGTTCGCCGAGGACGTCGCCGCCGGCCGGGTCTGATGCTCATGACCGCGTTGGCAGATGAGGGGCATGGCTGAGGTCAGTCCGGCCGGCGCGGTGCCCCCGAGCCGACTCGCAGGTGTCCGGGAGGCGCTCGTCGCACGACGGGCCAGCACGACGGAGCGCATCGAGGCCCTGACCCGCGAGTTCACCGGCATCGTCGAGGCGGCGAGCCTGGGGGCCACCGACGACGAGCACGATCCGGAGGGGGCGACGATCGCGTTCGAGCGCTCGCAGGCCGACGCCCTGCTCAGCCAGGCCCACCGCGATCTCGCCGAGCTCGACGCTGCGGATGGCCGGCTGACCGCAGGCACCTACGGCGTCTGCGTGCGCTGCGGGAAGGCGATCGCTCCCGAACGGCTGCAGGTTCGTCCGGCGGCCAGCACGTGCATCCGCTGCGCCGCGGCAGCTAGGGACTAGCTGGTGCTCGCCGCGCCGGACTCGTCACTCTGCCCTTGAGCGCGCTGCTTGTTCCACTCGCGCATCCGCGATGGATAGCCGACCACCGCCGCGTCGTACGCCGGGATCCCGAGCCGGTGCGCCAGGTCGTGCGCGGCACGCGGACCTGGAACCCGGCGCCGGGTCCACTCCCCGGTCGATGCGACCAGCACGACGGTCGTCTCGGTGACCGCGGTGCGCGGCTCGACGAACGCCTCCACCCCCGGGCGGCTGCGTGCGAACGCCTCGAGGTGCGCCGCATCCTCCGACTGTGCGGGGCGCACAGTCCCCGGTCGGTGTTTACGCCGGAACAGACCCACGTTGATCCTCTCGCCGTGCCCGATGAGCCGCCCGCGCGGGTAGACCGGACCCCTCCACTAGGCGGAACGGTACGGGGTCAGCCTGGGATTCAGGGTCGGTTACCCGCGGGCGACGCGAAGTGGGAAGATGATGGTGGCCTCCGTACGAGGTCCCTGCCTTCTCAAGGAGCATCTGGTGGCGAACGGCACTGCGACGTCCTACGACCTCGTCATCCTCGGCGGCGGGAGCGGCGGCTACGCGGCTGCGCTGCGCGCAGCCGAGCTCGGCAAGAGCGTGGTCCTCATCGAGAAGGACAAGGTCGGCGGCACCTGCCTGCACCGCGGCTGCATCCCGACCAAGGCCCTGCTGCACGCCGCTGAGATCGCCGACCAGACGCGTGAGAGCGAGAACTTCGGCGTCAAGGCGACCCTCGAGGCATCGACATGGTGGGCGTCAACGCCTACAAGGACAAGGTCGTCACCAAGCTCTACAAGGGCCTGACCGGCCTGGTGAAGAGCCGCGGCATCACCGTCGTCGAGGGCGAGGGCCGCCTGGTCGCCCGACGCGGTCCAGGTCGGCGAGGCGGCGTACACCGGCGCCGCACGTCGCTGCTGGCCACCGGCTCGGTGCCGCAGTCGCTGCCCGGCCTGGAGATCGACGGCGACCGGGTCATCACCAGCGACCACGCCCTGCGGCTGGACGACCGTGCCCAGCTCGGTCGTCGTCCTCGGCGGCGGCGTGATCGGCGTCGAGTTCGCCAGCGTCTGGAACTCCTTCGGCGCCGAGGTCACCATCGTCGAGGCGCTGCCGCACCTGCTGCCGCTCGAGGAGGAGTCGAGCTCCAAGCTGCTCGAGCGCGCGTTCCGCAAGCGCGGCATCACCTTCGAGCTCGGCCAGCGGTTCGCCGAGCGTCAAGACCACCGACACCGGCGTCGACGGTCACCCTCGAGGGCGGCAAGACCCTCGAGGCCGAGCTGCTGCTCGTGGCCGTCGGCCGCGGACCGGTGTCGGCGGGCCTGGGCTACGACGAGGCCGGCGTCGCCGATCGAGCGCGGCTTCGTCCTCGTCGACGCGCTACTGCCAGACCAACGTGCCCACCATCTCCGCGGTCGGCGACCTGATCCCGACCCTGCAGCTCGCGCACGTCGGCTTCGCCGAGGGCATCCTGGTCGCCGAGCGGCTCGCCGGCCTGAACCCGGCACCGATCGACTACGACGGCGTGCCGCGCATCACCTACTCCGAGCCCGAGGTCGCCTCCGTCGGCCTGACCACGGACACGCCCGCGAGCGGGGCTACGACGTGGTCGAGTTCACCTACGACCTCGCCGGCAACGGCCGCGCCCAGATCCTGAAGACCGCCGGCGCCGTCAAGGTCGTCGCGGCCAAGGACGGCCCGGTGCTCGGCGTCCACATGGTCGGCAGCCGGGTCGGTGAGCTGCATCGCCGAGGCGCAGCTGATCACCAACTGGGAGGCGCTGCCGTCCGAGGTCGCCCAGCTGATCCACCCGCACCCGACCCTGTCCGAGGCCGTCGGCGAGGCGCACATGGCGCTCGCCGGCAAGCCCCTGCACGTGCACGGCTAGGCACGCTCGATCCGTCCCTGAACCGCAATGAGAAGGAGTGGCGACCTCATGTCGGTCTCCGTCACCATGCCCCGCCTGGGGGAGAGCGTCACCGAGGGCACCGTCACCCGCTGGCTGAAGAAGGAGGGCGAGCGGGTCGAGGTCGACGAGCCGCTGCTCGAGGTCTCCACCGACAAGGTCGACACCGAGATTCCGTCGCCGGTCGCGGGCGTGCTGAGCTCGATCAAGGTCGCTGAGGACGAGACCGTCGAGGTCGGCGCCGAGCTCGCGGTGATCGACGACGGCGCCTCCGCGGGCGCTCCGGCGGAGGCGCCGGCCGCGCAGGCACCGCCGGTGGAGGCCGCACCGGTCGCCCCTGCGGTGGCTGCCCCGGCGCCGGTGGCACCGCCCGCGCCCGTTGCACCGCCCGTGGCACCGCCCGTCGCTCCCCCGGCGCCAGCCCCTGTCGCTGCTGCTCCGCCCGGCCCCGCCCGTCGCGGCACCGGCACCCGCCGCACCGGCGCCCGGCGCCGGCGCCGCCGCGCTGGCCGAGGACACCGACGGCGAGGGCGACGCGGGCAGCTACGTCACGCCGCTCGTCCGCAAGCTCGCCACCGAGCACGGCGTCGACCTGACCGCGCTGACCGGCACCGGCGTCGGTGGCCGGATCCGCAAGCAGGACGTCCTCGACGCGGCGGAGGAGCGCCCGGCTCCGGCCGCCGCCCCGGCTGAGCGCCGCGGCACCTGCCGCCCGCGCCGCGGTGCCGGCCAGCCCGCTGCGCGGGCGGACCGAGAAGATGTCACGGGCGCGCCAGGTCATCGCCGCCCGGATGGTCGAGTCGCTGCAGATCACGGCCCAGCTCACCACGGTGGTCGAGGTCGACGTCACGCACATCGCGCGTCTTCGCGAGGCGGCCAAGGCCAGCTTCGAGGCGCGCGAGGGCGTGAAGCTCTCGTTCCTGCCGTTCTTCGCTCTCGCCGCGATCGAGGCGCTCAAGGCCCACCCGGTCGTCAACGCCACCATCGACATCGAGGCCGGCACCATCACCTACCACGACGCCGAGCACCTGGGCATCGCCGTCGACACCGACGGGGCCTGCTGGTCCCGGTCATCGCCAACGCCGGCGACCTCAACATCGGCGGGCTCGCCCGCAAGATCGCCGACCTCGCCGAGCGGACCCGCAACAACAAGGTGAGCCCCGACGAGCTGGGTGGCGGCACGTTCACGCTGACCAACACCGGCAGCCGTGGCGCGCTGTTCGACACCCCGATCCTCAACATCCCGCAGGTCGCGATCCTGGGGACCGGCACCGTCGTCAAGCGCCCGGTCGTCATCGACGACCCGAACCTCGGCGAGACCATCGCGATCCGCTCGATGGTCTACCTCGCGTTGACCTACGACCACCGTCTGGTCGACGGCGCCGACGCGGCCCGCTTCCTCGTCACGGTGAAGGAGCGGCTGGAGGAAGGCCGCTTCGAGGCCGACCTCGGCCTGTAAGTCATGAAGGTCGCGGTCACCGGCGCCTCCGGTCTCATCGGATCGGCGCTGGTGCCCGCGCTTCGGGGCGACGGTCACCACGTACTCCGCCTGGTCCGGCGTGCACCGCGGGCGGCGGACGAGCTGGCGTGGGACCCCGCGACCGGCCAGGTCGACCTCGATGCTCTGGCCGATATCGAAGCCGTGATCCACCTGGCCGGCACCGGTATCGGCGACCACCGGTGGACCCCGTCGTACAAGGCCGCCGTCGCGGGCAGCCGGCTGACCGGCACCTCCACGATCGCCCGCGCTCTCGCGACGCTGGCCGGCGGCGACGCGCGCCCGCGCACGCTGCTGTCATCGTCGGCGGTCGGCTTCTACGGGGACACCGCCGGCCGCGAGGTGGACGAGGACTCACCCGCCGGCACCGGTTTCCTCGCCGACACGTGCGTGGCGTGGGAACGGGCCACCGAGCCCGCCGAGCGTGCGGGTGTCCGGACCGTGCATCTGCGCAACGGGATCGTGCTGAGCCGCGATGGCGGGGCCCTGGGCAAGGTGCTACCGCTGTTCCGTCTCGGCCTTGGCGCCAGGTTGGGCTCTGGCCGCCAGTACGTCAGCTGGATCTCCTCCCCCGACCACGTGGCTGCCGTGTTGTTCCTGCTCACCAACGTCCGAGCTGACCGGCCCGGTCAACCTCACCGCCCCACAGCCCGTCACCAACGCGGCCTACACCCAGGCGCTCGGCGCCGCCGTTCATCGCCCTGCCCCATTCGCCACGCCCCCCTTCGCGCTGCGGATGGCCCTCGGCGAGTTCGCCGACGAGGGCTTGCTCGTCGGGCAGCGGGTCCTACCGCGCCGGCTCACCGAGGCGGGCTTCAGCTTCGCCCACCCGGACCTCGCCACCGCGTTGGACGCCGTCCTGGCGCTGACACGGCCGTGATCGATGCAGTCCTGGGCTGACGCGCCGCTGGCCGAGCCAGCCCGTCCGTCAGCTCGCCTGCACGATGCTGCTGATCCGCCACCCTCCGGGCTCGCCCGCCACGAGCGTGATCCGCCACGTCGCCCTATCGCGACCTGGCAGCTGTCGTACCGCGCCGTCCGCGCCGACCAGCCGGTACGGAGGCAGCTCGTCGACGACCTCCAAGGTCACGCCGTCCGCGCTGACGGTGACAGGCTGCACGTCGAGCAGGCGTAGCTCCAGGCCTTGCACCCGCAGTCCGGCCGACGTCAGCGCGTCCACGCTGGCGCGGTCGGTGGCCAGTGCCGCCGACCCCGGCGCGTACACCCGCGCCAACGCGGCCGCATCCCGCGCGGCGAAGGCCGCGTCCCGGACCTGGTCGAGTTCCGCGACCGCCTCACGCCAGTCGTCCGCGCTCGTGCTCGACGGAGCAGCCACAGCGCCGCCCACGGCCTTCGGGGAGGGCGGGGCCGGCGCGGACAGCGATGCGGGCGGCCTGGGCTGCGACGTCCGATCCGAGTCGACCTGGGCGCCTGGGGCGGGCTCCCGGCCCGCCCACCAGGTGCCCACCAGGACCGCGCCAGTGAGCAGCAGTGCGGCGACAGCACTCACCAGCGCACGGCGGACCAGCCTGGTCGGTATGGACTGCAGACGGATCACGAGGCGGGCGCGGAGCGAGGTCGCAGCGGGTGGCGTGGCCGCCGTCGCGAGAACTGGCCGGGCGACCGCGACCCGGTGGGTGGGCGGCTGCGAACTATCGAACAGCGGGCCGCCGAACGGGTGGGTCGCATCAGTGCGGACGAGCCGCACCGGCTCGGGCGCGCAGGCGTCGAACAACAGTCGGCCGAACGACGCAGCATCGGGGCGGTCCGCCCGCTGCGGGGCGAGAGCGCCGGCGATCGTCTCGGCCAGACTCACGAGACAGCGGACGGCGCCCTGAACCGGAGCTGCTCCAGCGCGGCTGCTGCAGCCACCCGGCTGGGGCGGCTCGCCCACCAAGGCGGCAAAGCAGACGGCAGCCAGCCCGAAGACGTCACTTGCAGCGCTCGGCGGTTCACCGTCCAAAGCGCCCGGATCGGCGAATCCCGCCGTCGCACCGATCTCGAGCGGGCGCTCGTCCAGCAGCACGGCGACACCGAGGTCGGACAACAAAGGCTTGCCCGCAGCGGTGAACAGCACGTTGCCTGGCGTGACGTCACCGTGCACGAGTCCACGGGCATGCAGCTCGGCGAGCGCCTGCGCAAGAGGGGCGCCGACGGTGACCAGCTCACCGGGAGTCAGCCGCCCACGAGCCGACAGCAGCTGGGCGAGGCTGCCGCCTGCCGCGTACTCCAGCACGAGCACCAGTCCGTCCGCGGTGGGGACGGTCGCCCGCAAAGCCACGACATGCTCGTGCGTGACCCCGGCGAGCAATGCCGCTTCGCGCTGCAGCCACGCCGCCGAGATCGCGTCCCCGGCACCGGCCGCTCCCGGGATGAGTCGCTTGAGCGCCACCATCTCGCCGGTCGCGCTCTCCCTGGCTAGCCACACCTCACCCGTGGAGCCACGTCCAAGCCGGCGCTCGACCTCGTAGCCCGGAAGCAGGAATGTCACCGGACCATCTCAGCCGATCAGGCGGCTCGCGGCGCGCCGTTGTCCACAGCCCGCGCTATCCGGGCCCTGCCGCACCGGCCTCCCCGCGCAGACGATCAAGCATTGGACGGGCCGACACCCTGGGGATGCTCCGCAGCATGGCTGAGCGCCCAATGCTTGATCGACGTGGTTGATCGCCCGCCCGAAGTCCCGCCCGGTAACCGGATGCACCCCGGAGTCGGGCCGTGGACACTGGGCCCGTGCACCCTTCCCGACTACGACCCGCGTCCGACGCTTCGGCGGCGGCATGGCTGGCCCCGCGGCTGCGCCGATTCGGCTCCGGCGTCGCGGCCGTGGTGCCCGACGGCTTCGAGGCGTACGCCAGGATCCTGCACCCCGCCGAGTCAGCCGACCAGCGCCCGACCCGCTGGGACGCCGTCGCAGCCCAGACCGGCCGGGTGGCACACCGGCTGATGCAGTTCGAGGCCATCAGCAGCCCCGACCCTAGGCGCGAGACGACCTGCGGCACCCGTGGGACGGCGTGGGGCCTCGCCCTGGCGAGCTCCCGCCCGACCAGCTGCGCCGCGCTGTGCGAGGTGCTCGCCCGGCACACCGCGACGCCGGCAACGTGCAGCTTCTGCGTGTGGGAGGGCTACGCCTGGGTGAACGGGCATCCCGGGTCGATCGCGGTCATGCAGGCCGTCCCTGCCGGACGACCAGCCGGACAGCGTGGACGCCCGGCCAACGCCTCGCGCCGCGCGACCGCCCGGTCGCCCCGCTCGAGGGACCGCGCTTCCACCTGCCGTCGCGGGACTACGTACTCCTGTGCGGGCCGCTGGAGGCGGCGGTCGACCTGGGCTGGTGGGTGACCGAGGCATTCTTCGTGGCCCAGTCGCCAAACTTGTTCTGGCCAGCGGATCTCGCCTGGTGCGTGGCGACCGAGATCGACCTGCCCTGCACCTACGTCGGTGGGTCCGCCGCCCTCGTCGAGGAGGTGCTCGCACACCCCGCCTTCGAGGCGTGGCCCGCCGATCCGTCCGACCCGGTGTCCTACGACAGCGACGACGTCAACCGCTGACGCGCGGCCTCGCCGCTGATCCGCGCGTTATTCGGGGCTGTCGAAGTTCTCGCCATGGGGTTGCTCCGTGGATCAGGCGACGTACTGTCGAGGGATGAAGGTTCGTGCGCGCCTCATCCCGCCAGTCGTCGTCGGCGTCGTCATCGCTGGCTTCGCGATCGGCATGCCCGCCGGCGCGGCGCCCAGCCTTCCGGACAAGTCGCCCGCCCAGCTGCTCGCGATGGTCATGAGCAGCCCGGTGCACGCCCTGTCGGGCAACGTCACCACCACGTTCAAGCTCGGGCTGCCGTCGCTGCCCAGCTCGCTGAGCAGGTCGAGCCGCGACGCCACCGCGCTGCCGAGCATCCTGTCCGGCACCCACACGGTGCGCGTCTGGATCGATGGACCGAACCAGCAGCGCTGGCAGGTGCTGGACCCGCTCGACGAGACCGACGTCGTGCACAACGGGTCGGACCTGTGGACCTACGTCTACAGCCGCAACTCGGTGACGCACATTCGTCCTGCCCGCCGCCGCATCCCACCTCGGCTGCCATGGCGAGCGCCAACGCCCGAAGCGGGCGCGCTGGGCTCCCCCATCGTCTTGCCGGTCCCGGCGACCGACCCCACCACCTTCGCCCAGCAGCTGTTGAAGCCAGATCGACGCGACGACGCAGGTGAGTGTCGGCAGCCCGGTCCAGGTGGCCGGCCGTGCGGCGTACACGTTGGACATCCAGCCGCGCACCGCCGCAGTCCCTCGTCGGCGAGATATCGCTCGCCATCGATGCCAAGACGGGAATGGTGCTCAAGGTTGACGTCACCGCCCGCGGCGCGACCTCCCCGGCGATCGCAGGTGGCCTTCACGTCGCTGAGCCTGTCGACCCCGTCGGCGTCGACGTTCGCGTTCACCCCACCACCCGGCGCCACGGTCACCACTCACGACCTGTCGGCACAGGGCACGGCCGGAGGCGGTGGAGGCTGCGGGTCGGGGATGGAGGCCCGCCGTCGTCGGCCACGGCTGGACCAGCGTGCTGGTCACGCCGAGCGTGAACCTGCCGCCGGCGCTCGGCGCGATGCTCGCGAAGGCCGGTACCCCAGTCGCCGGTGGGACGCTGGTGCACACGGCGCTGGTCAACTTGTTGGTCACCAATGACGGGCGTTTCGCCATCGGCGCGGTAACGGCCGACGTCCTGGAGCAGGCGGTCCAGACCTCCACCCCCGGCGCGACGAGCACCGGGCGCCCGGCCAACCGGCTGGTTCGCCTACGCACCGCTGCTCGCAGCACTGACGTGGTGGACCTCGCGATCGAGACGGACGGCTTGGTCAAGCGGTTCGGCAAGCAGGCTGCGGTCGCCGGCATCGACCTCGCCGTGCCGACCGGCGCCGTCTACGGGTTCCTCGGCCCCAATGGCTCCGGCAAGACGACGACGATCCGGGTGCTGCTCGGACTGGTCGGTGCCAGCGCCGGGACGGCGACCGTGCTCGGCCAGACGATGCCCCACTTCTCGCGCGCCGTGCTGCCGCGCGTCGGCGCCCTGGTCGAAGGTCCGGCGTTCTACCCGTTCCTGTCCGGCGCGGCCAACCTCCGCCGCCTCGATACCGCCGACCGCGACGCGCCGCGCGCCACGCGCGAAGACCGCATCGCCTCCTGCCTGGACCGCCTCGGCCTGACCGCGGCCGCGGGTAAGAAGGTGCGGGCCTACTCCCTCGGCATGAAGCAGCGCCTCGGTATCGCCGCCGCTCTGCTCATGCCCCGTGAGCTCCTGGTGCTCGACGAGCCGACCAACGGGCTGGACCCCCAGGGCACCCGCGAGGTCCGCTCGTTGCTGCGGTCGCTGGCCGCCGACGGGACGACGGTGTTCGTCTCCTCCCACCTGCTCGCTGAGGTGGAGCAGGTATGCACCCACGTCGGGGTGATGAGCCTGGGCCGGCTCGTGGCACAGGGCCCGCTCGAGCTGCTCCACCGCGGGGTGGCGAACCAGCTGCACGTGCAGACCCCTGACGTGACGCGGGCGGTGGAAGTCCTCGCCCGGCTCGGCCTGACAGACATTCGCACGGAGCCAGCCTCGGTGAGTGCGCTGCTCGGCTCCGCTGCGCCCGAGGACGTCTGCACCGCACTCGTGCGCGCCGACGTCCGGGTGCGGGGCTTCGCCGCTGACCGGGGCACGCTCGAAGAGGGTTTCGTCGCGCTCACCGGGGAGGGCTTCGATGTCGGCCAGTAGCGTCCCCCAGACCGACCCGGCGGCGCCCGACGGTCGCCGCGACCCTGACCCGGCCGCGGGTCGTCGAACCCGACGCCTCACCCGTGCCGTGTCAGCCTCGACGCAGTCGACGTGGCGGCGGGCTCCTCGCCTCCGAGATGCGGACGCTGTTCGGCAGGCGGCGCACGATCGCGCTGCTGGCCGTGCTGGCGGCCGTGCCGATCCTCATCGCGGTCGCCGTCAAGCTGTCCTCCGCGCACGTGCAGCCCGGCGAGGGTCCACCGTTCCTGGACCGGGTCACCCAGAACGGCCTGTTCGTCGCGGTGGCCTCTCTCGCCGTCTGTATCCCGCTGTTCCTGCCGCTGACCGTGGGAGTGGTGGCCGGTGACACGATCGCCGGCGAGGCGGGCCTGGGCACGTTGCGCTACCTGCTGGTCGCCCCCGCGGGTCGAGTGCGGCTGCTGCTCGTGAAGTACGCGGGCGCCGTGGCGTTCTGCCTTGCCGCGACGCTGCTGGTGGCCGCCGTCGGCGCGGCGGTCGGCGCGCTGCTGTTCCCGGTCGGACGGGTGACCTTGCTGTCGGGCACCACCACGTCGCCGATCGAGGCGCTGGGCCGCGACCTGCTCGTCGCGTTGTACATCACGCTGTCCTTGCTGGGGCTGGCCGCGATCGGCCTGTTCATCTCCACGCTCACGGAGATCCCGGTGGGCGCGATGGCAGCGGTCGTCGTGCTGGCGATCGCCTCTCAGATCGTCGACAGCATCCCGCAGGTGGCGTGGGCCCACCCGTGGCTGTTCAGCCACGAGTGGATGGGCTTCGGCGACCTGCTACGCCAACCGATCGAGTGGGCGTCCGTGCAGCGCAACGTCGTGCTGCAGGCCGGGTACGTCGCGGTGTTCGGCACGCTGGCCTACAGCCGGTTCAGCACGAAGGACGTGCTCGCGTAAGGTCGAGCCGTGAGCGATCTGACGTTCCGGCTCGACGGGGTGGTTCCGTACGAGCAGGAGTGGACCGACCAGCGCGCGGTCCACGCCGCCCGGGTCGCCGGCGCCATCGACGACACCTGCCTGCTCGTCGAGCACCCGCCCGTCTACACGGCGGGCAGGCGCACCAACTCCTGGGACCGTCCCGTCGACGGTTCGACGGTCGTCGAGGTCGACCGGGGTGGTCGCATCACCTGGCACGGACCCGGCCAGCTCGTCGGCTACCCGATCATCAAGCTGCCGAACCCGATCGACGTCGTCGGCTACGTCCGCGCCGTCGAGGAGGCGCTCATCCGCGTGTGCGCCGACCTCGGGGTGGTGACCGACCGCGTCGAGGGTCGGTCCGGAGTGTGGGTGCTCGGCCAGGGCGGCCAGCAGGACCGCAAGGTCGCCGCGATCGGCGTCCGGGTCGCGCGGGGTGTCACCATGCACGGTTTCGCGCTCAACTGCGACTGCGACCTGGCCTGGTTCGACCGCATCGTGCCCTGCGGCATCGACGACGCGGGCGTCACCTCGCTGTCGATCCAGACCGGTCGCCAGGTGACCGTCGCCGACGTCACGCCGCTGGTGCAGCGGCATCTGACGGAGGTGCTCGGCGCGCTCGCCGCGACCGACGCCTCCCCCGCGGCGCTGTGACGCCGAGGCCACGGGCGTACCCTGGGATCACGCCTACCGAGCAAGGAGCCGCCGCGTGAGCGCTGTCGCCCCCGACGGCCGCAGGTTGCTGCGCCTGGAGGTCCGCAACGCGGAAACCCCCATCGAGAAGAAGCCCGAGTGGATCAAGACGCGGGCGAAGATGGGCCCCGAGTACACCGAGCTGAAGGCCCTGGTGCGCAGCGAGGGCCTGCACACGGTCTGCGAAGAGGCCGGCTGCCCCAACATCTACGAGTGCTGGGAGGACCGCGAGGCGACGTTCCTCATCGCCGGCGACCAGTGCACCCGGCGCTGCGACTTCTGCCAGATCGCCACCGGCAAGCCCCTCGCGCTGGACCGCGACGAGCCGCGCCGGGTGGCCGAGTCGGTGCGGACGATGGGACTGCGCTACGCGACGATCACCGGGGTGACCCGCGACGACCTGGACGACGAGGGCGCCTGGGTGTACTCCGAGACGGTCCGCCAGATCCACGCGCTCAACCCCGGGACCGGTGTCGAGCTGCTCACCCCGGACTTCTCCGGCCGCCCTGAGCTGCTCGAGCAGGTCTTCGACTCCGCACCCGAGGTCTTCGCGCACAACATCGAGACCGTGCCGCGGATCTTCAAGCGGATCCGGCCCGGGTTCCGCTACGAACGTTCGCTCGAGGTCATCCGCGCCGCCCGTGACGCGGGGATGGTCACCAAGTCCAACCTCATCCTCGGCATGGGCGAGGAGCGCGAGGAGATCTCCCAGGCACTGCAGGACCTGGTCGACGCGGGATGCGAGCTCATCACCATCACCCAGTACCTGCGGCCGTCCAAGATCCTTCATCCGGTGACCAGGTGGGTCAAGCCCGAGGAGTTCGTCGAGCTCGCCGAGGAGGCCACCGAGATCGGCTTCCTCGGGGTGATGTCGGGGCCGCTGGTGCGCTCCTCCTACCGGGCCAGCCGGCTGTACCAGCAGGCACTGGACGCCCGCGCCGCCGTGCCGAGCGCATAGCTCCGGCCGCTCTGACCTATCCTTGACGGCCTATGGCTAAGAAGTCGTCTGAGGACGCCCCCACCAAGCCCAAGAGGGGCGCACAGCTGCGCGCCGCCTTCACGATGACCCGGCGCGCCGACCCGCGGTTCCTGCCCATTTTCCTGGGCACCGGGCTCGGCGTCTTCGTGGTGATGTTCGGCGTCGGCCTGATCCTCGGCCAGCCGATCTACTACGGCATCATCGGGTTGCTGATCGCGCTGGTCGCGATGATGGTGGTGTTCACACGCCGGGCGCAGGCTGCCGCCTACAGCGAGATCGACGGCCAGCCCGGTGCGGCCGCCGCCGTGCTGCAAGGCATGCGCGGCGACTGGCGGGTGACCCCGGCAGTGGCCTTCAACCGGAACCAGGACCTGGTGCACCGGGTGATCGGCCGGCCGGGTGTGATCCTCATCGGCGAGGGCTCGCCGACGCGGGTGGGCCAGCTCATCGGTCAGGAGCGCAAGCGGGTACAGCGCGTCGCTGCCGACATCCCCGTCTACGACCTGCAGGTCGGCGAAGGCGAAGGTCAGGTGCCGCTGCGCAAGCTGCAGTCGAAGCTGACCCGGCTCCCCCGCAACCTCAAGGGTGGCGCGGTGAACGCGGTCGAGGGCCGGATGCGCGCCCTGGGCACCACCAACATCCCGCTCCCCAAGGGGCCGCTACCGCGCGGTGCCCGAATGCCGAAGGGCCCGCGGGGCTAGTTCCTGGGGGCTGGTCCTGGCCTGCCGTCAGAACCGGACGACCACCGAGTTCGCGGCCCGGTCGTGCAGCCCGCGGTAGTTGCGGTCATAGATCACGGCTGGGAGCACGAGCACGAGCAGCACGGTGCGAACGAGCACCCACTGCGGCGCCAACCGCCCGCCGCCCATCGCCGTGATGCGGATGCCGAACAGGCGCATCCCCACGGTGAAGCCCAGCAGCGACACGAGGATGAGGTACTCGGCGCCGAAGACCGCGAGCGTGACGAACGAGTTGTGGTCGGGGCTGAACGGGCTGTGGCCGGTCAGCGCGCCGGCCACCAGCAGGGAGAGCATCCAGTCGACGACCAGCGCCCCCAGTCGCCGCCCTAGCGGCGCGCGCGAGCCCGGCCCGCTTGCCGGCAGCACGTTCGCCTCAGCCGCTACCCCCTCGACGGGTCGCGCACCGCTGAGCCATGTCTCTGTCCACCGCGCCATGGCTTCACCGTATCGGGCGTAACGCACCGGAAACACAGCGGTCACGTCTGGGAAATCCCGGTTGTCTAACGTTCATCTCGCAAGCGGCGGTCACGCCGACGAGTCACGAGCCCCATGGGAGACGCCGCATGTTCAGCACCGCGGACGAGGTCCTGAAGTACATCCGCGACAACGACATCAAGTTCGTCGATGTCAGGTTCTGCGACCTGCCCGGGATGATGCAGCACCTCACCGTGCCTGCGGAGAGCTTCGACGAGTCGGTGTTCACCGACGGCCTGGGCTTCGACGGCTCGTCCATCCGCGGCTTCCAGGCGATCCACGAGTCGGACATGCTGCTGCTGCCGGACCCGACGACGGCGGTGCTGGACCCGTTCCGCAAGGACGCGACGCTGAACATCACGTTCTTCATCCACGACCCGCTGACCGGCGAGGCGTACTCCCGTGACCCGCGCAACGTGGCACGCAAGGCCGAGGCGTACCTGGTCGGCACCGACATCGCCGACACGTGCTACTTCGGGGCCGAGGCTGAGTTCTACGTCTTCGACGACGTGCGCTACGAGACCAACGCGCACGAGAGCTACTACCACATCGACTCGGTGGCCGGAGCCTGGAACACCGGGCGGGTCGAGGAGGGCGGCAACCGCGGCTACAAGGTCCGCTACAAGGGCGGCTACTTCCCGGTCCCGCCGGTCGACCACTTCGCGGACCTGCGTGCCGAGATGAGCCTGGTGATGAGCGCCTCCGGTCTCAAGGTCGAGCGTCAGCACCACGAGGTGGGCACCGCGGGCCAGGCGGAGATCAACTACCGGTTCGCCGGGCTGCTGAAGTCAGCGGACGACCTGATGCTGTTCAAGTACATCGTGAAGAACGTGGCCTGGCGCAACGGCAAGACCGCGACGTTCATGCCCAAGCCGATCTTCGGCGACAACGGCTCGGGCATGCACGCCCACCAGAGCCTGTGGCGTGACGGCAGCCCGTTGTTCTACGACGAGCTCGGCTACGCGGGGCTGTCGGACATGGCGCGGCACTACATCGGCGGCCTGCTTCGGCACGCCCCCTCGCTGCTCGCGTTCACCAACCCGACGGTGAACAGCTACCACCGCCTGGTGCCCGGCTTCGAGGCGCCGGTCAACCTCGTCTACTCCCAGCGCAACCGCTCGGCCTGCATCCGCATCCCGATCACCGGGAGCAACCCCAAGGCCAAGCGGCTGGAGTTCCGGGTGCCCGACCCGTCCAGCAACCCGTACCTGGCGTTCTCCGCGATGCTCATGGCCGGGCTCGACGGCGTGAAGAACAAGATCGAGCCGCCGGAGCCGATCGACAAGGACCTGTACGAGCTGCCGCCGGCCGAGCACGCGAAGGTCGCCCAGGTGCCCGGCTCGCTCGACGAGGCGCTGCTCGCCCTGGAGGCCGACCAGGACTACCTCCTGGCTGGCGGCGTGTTCACCCCCGACCTGATCGAGACCTGGGTCGAGGACAAGCGGGTCAACGAGATCCAGCCGATCCGGCTGCGCCCGCACCCGCACGAGTTCGAGCTGTACTTCGACCTGTAAGCCCAGCTAACCGGGCCGGCCATAACCCCGCCCTGACCTGCACAAACATGAAAGCGGGCCCCGCACTGGGCCCGCTTTCGCACTGGATTCGCACTGCACGCCGCGCCTGCCCCGGACGTCGGCGTCCGCCGTCGACACGGCACGCGAGAACACCGCCCGCGCCGACTTCCCCGCGCCTCGGCGCCTGTCCCCAGGTCACCGGACGTGACCACCACCCGTTGCCCGGTGGCCACTCGAGAGATGCAAGCCCATAATCGAAACCGAGCTGTGCGCGCCGATGCCGGGTGGTGACCATGCGCAGTCGTGCCGTTGTACTACTCGCGGTCGTCGCGCTGATCGCAGTGGGCATCGCGAAGCTGGCTTCGGACCGACAGACGCCGCCTGAGGCGGCCGAGCACTCGCGACAGGCGACGGTCGCGTCGAGTGAGACTCCGGTTGCGCCCGGCAGTTTTGCCAAGGGCGCCTGCGAGAGGCTGGCTCCGACCGGTGCCGACCGCCATCAGACCGTGTTCCTCGACGCTGGCCATGGCGGCATCGACCCTGGGGCGATCGGCGTCACCGAAGACGGCCAGCACATCACGGAGGCGTCGCTCACGCTGCCGGTAGAGCTCGACGCCGCGAGCCTGCTGCGGGCTCAGGGCATCACGGTCGTCGTGTCACGCACGGGCGACACGAGCGTGGCGAAGCTCGGCCCGCAGGACATCTCAGGCAATGTCCTGACCCTGCAAGGGGTCCACGACGACGTCGCGGCCCGCGACGTCTGCGCGAACGACGCCCACACTTCCCTTCTGATCGGCATCTACTTCGACGCAGGAGCGAGTCCCAGCAACGCCGGGTGCGTGACGGGCTACGACACAGCTCGGCCCTTTGCCGCGGCCAATCAGCACCTCGCGCAGCTCGTGCAAACGGACGTCCTGGCGTCGATGAACGCACACGGCTGGCAGATCCCCAACGAAGGTGCGATGCCCGACAGCGGACTCGGCTCGCTGGTGCAGACCACCTCCGACAGCCCGCTGGCGGTCGGCGCTGCCTCGTACGGCCACCTGCTCCTGCTCGGGCCGGCGAAGGCGGGATATTTCTCGACGCCGAGCGTGATGCCCGGCGTGGTCGTCGAGCCGCTGTTCGTCACCGACCCGTTCGAGGGGTCGGTCGCCGTGAGCGCGGCGGGCCAGCACGCGATCGCGGCAGGGATCGCTACGGCCGTCGAGCAGGATCTGACGCGCCCGAGCGCATCCGCGCCTGTCAGCTGAGGGCAGCGATGGCGACGGCGCATGGAGGAGGTCTTCGTGCACATGTTGTCGTCGACGGCCGGCGCAACTGCCGATGGGCCCCGGCCGGACTGCGTCCGACCGGGGCCCATCGATACTCATGCGCCTTCGTGTGCGCCTTAGGCCACGATCGACCTCAGCCGTACTCCGGCGTCGTCGAGCTTGCGGATCATCTCTCGCAGATACGGATGCGCATCCGCCTGCAGACCCTGGAGGTTCGGAATCACGACGTAAGCCGAAGTCCCAGACCACTCCACCTGAGCGGCATCGGTGTACTCGCCGACGATTGCTCGCACCTGTGCCAGGTCTGCCTGCGCGACCTCGATGCTGATCGGGCGCCATTCCCCGCCGAGGCTGGAAACCTCGGGTGCGGCGGCCGCGGCGGCTCGTGCCGCAGCGACCGGATCCAGCGGCGCACGCAACTGCATCGGACCCATTGGCGGCGCTGGCGCGGCCGGTGTGGTCCGGTTCAGCAATGCGTTGGCCACCAGGTGAAGGCCGCTCTCGTTGTACGCCCGGAACAACGGGTTGTACGAGAAGAGAACCGCGTGGCCTGCGCCCAGCGGCTCGTCCACGAGAGCCACGGACCCTTGCAATGCATCCGCCTTGACCGTGTAGCCGTTGTACCAGAACCGGTTGTCGGCCGGGTACTTCAGGACGTTCACGCCGGTCGTACTCGGGTTGAGGATGACGTCGCTGTTGTTGAACTGGAAGTCCTCGGCGGGACGCCCAGCAGCCACCGAGCTTGAACGGTCGACGTCGACCCGGAAGTGCGAGCCGATGACCTGGTATCCCGACGGCTTTGCCTTCTCCGTCGTGGAGGTCAACCCAGCAGTTCGAGCAACACGGTTGCCCTCGTTGCGGATGCCGATGTAGGTGCCACCGGCGGAAACCCACGCCCGCAGGTTGGCCAGCCCAGCAGCGGTCAGGCCACCGTTGGAACTGCTGCCGTCAGGCACGATGAGCGTGCTGCGGCCCGTGAAGTTCGCCGTGTTGTTGTTGATGTCGGCAGTCGACACCAGCGTGGGCGTGATGCCCCAGCGCTCGTGAAGCACAAACCGTGCCTCCCCGAAGGAACCGGAGCCGGTGGTGATTCCGGTGCCATTGAAGAGCCCGACGTCTGGCAGTTGCAACCGAGTGCCAGTGACTGCCTTCTTCATGCCGACGAGGTCCACCTTGTAGTCCTTGGCGAGCTTGTGCAGATCGTCGCGCACCACGGCATCCCGCTGGAAGTTCGCCAGGTTCGTCGCTCCGTCGCGGTACACCGCCACGCCCATGCGCAACAGCTCGAAGGTGAAGTCCGCGGCGGCTGCCGAGTCAAGCGGGTACGTGTAGGTACCGGTTGCGGTGGTCGTCTGGACGATCCCACCGAGCCGGCCCTTGAGCAGCTCGACGTTCGGCGTCAGCTTGTCGCCGGTGTAGACCGTCTCGATACCCATGAGCAGGGGGTTGCTCCACGACGAGACGTCGTAGAAGTACGGGAACGGGACGTACGGGTCCTCACCGATGAGCGCCTGGATCCAGTGCTTCTGCGGTTGTTCCAGCGGAATCCAGTAGCCACCGGCCGGAACGGTGTAGTTCTGGGCGCTACGACCACCGAAGATGCGCGCGTTCGGGATGGTGACCGGGGCCTTCAGTTCGTATACCTCGACGTCCATCCCCCGTAGCCGGTCGACCAGCGCGTGGACGTCGCCGAGCTGGCGAGTCGGCGACAGGAAGTACGAGCGAATCTTGATGTCAGGCACCTGGAACTGGACCGAGTTCGTCGGTTGCACCACCTGGTTGGGCTGCAGCGCACCGTCTCGACCCTGCGCGATGGCGTCCTTCCAGATCTTGTAGTAGCTCGTCAAGATCTCGGACTTGTTGTCCGCCGCCCAACCGGTCGTCGCCCACTGGGTGTTGAACTGCTGCTGGACCCGGTTGGCGACGGTGGAGCTGCTGCCCTTCTCGTAGGTCATCCCAGCCGCGCCAAACCCGGCAGCCGGCACGGTGTCGCCGTAGCCCATGAAGAACAGGTCATACGTCGAATAGTTGAAGTAGCACTCGCTGGTGACCCCTGGGCGGCAGGCGCCGTTGTAGCCGAAGCCCGCACCATTCGCCGCGCCGATCCGGTTGATCCAGTCGACATTCTCATTGGCGATCTCGTGGTGGATCGGATCCGCGTTCGGCGGGAAGAAGTACTGGCTGCCGCTCATCTCATGGGCATCGACGAAGACCTGGGGCGGGTACTGTCGCATCAAATCGATCTTGCCGTCGGTCTCGGCCTGCGTGCGGGCGAACCAGTCGCGGTTCATGTCGAACCCGTAGCTGTTCTGCCGGGTGTTGGCCGTCCTGCCGTCCGGGTTCTGGGTGGGCACGATGACGATCATCAGATTGTCGAGTCGCTTCTGGACATCGCACGACAGTCCGCTGGCCAGCTCATAGAGCGTCTTGAGGGTGCCGTCGGCTCCGCTCTTCTCACCGCCGTGCACGTTGGCCGCGAGCCAGACGATGGCTGGATCGTTAGCGGCGATGCGCGCGGCGTTCACCTCATCGAGCTTGCGCGGGTCACGCAGGGAGGCGATCCGCTTCGGCATGTCGCGGAGGTTGCGCTCCTTCATGTTCTTCTCGCTCGACACGACCGCGTACGGCAGCGGCGATCCGGTTGTGGTTGTCGCCATGAGTCCGGTGACCACCCGGCTCGACGCCTGCTCGACCGCCTGCAGGTAGGTGCTGATCTGAGCATTGGTCACCAGTTGCGTCTGACCTACCCCCAACGGGAATCCCAGGGTCTGCTGTGGCGACGGCACGCTAGCCAGTCGCGCGTTCGGATCCAAGCTGCAGGTGGGGGCCGATGCGCTGGCCGAAGCCAGGGTCGCGGCCGGGATGGCGGTAAGGCCGAGTGCCGTTGCGAGCAGCACCGCGCTCCATCTGGAGCGGCGGATCGTGACGGAGTGGAACACGTTCGGCATTCGTACTCCTATTGGTCGAATTGGATGCTGCGCGACGTTAACGGCCGTGAACACGTCGGTCAAGCATGAACAGCCGAATTCCCAGGCGGATCCGACGACGCGGAGTTCCCATTACGCAAGTGGAGGAAGCCGGGCGGACGAATTCCGGAAATGTAATGACAAAGACGTCTAACGGCTACAACGGGAGGGCGCCCGGCCCCTAGCCACCGGAAGCGAACAGCTCCGCGTCCTCCGGCGGAGTCGGATCGTCCGCCAGCTGCTGCCACCCCTCCGGTAGCGCTACCGGCCGCGGACCATGCAGGTGCCCGCGCGGCACGCCCAGCGCGCTATCCGGCAGCGACACGGACGGGTCCAACATGCCAAAGAGCCGGTCCAGCTCAACCATCGTCGACGCGCCCATCAGCGTGCGCCGGTAGGCAGCCCCCGAGACATAGCCGGTCAGGTACCAGTCCATGTGCTTACGAAAGGTCCGCACCCCGACCGTCTCGCTCTTCTTCGCCTCCACCAGCATCGCCAGGTGGCGACGCATGACGTCGACGACCTCCCCCAGCAGCGGCGGCGGCGACACCGGTCGGCCGGCGAACGCCTCGCCCAGCTCGCGGAACAACCACGGGCGCCCGAGACAGCCCCGCCCCACCACGACGCCGTCGCAGCCGGTGGCCGCGATCATCGCGCAGCGCATCGTCGGCCACCCACACGTCGCCGTTGCCGAGCACCGGGATGGAGGTCACCGCCTCCCGTAGCGCTGCCACCGCGGACCAGTCGGCGGTGCCGGAGTAGAGCTGCTCGGCGGTCCGGGCGTGCAAGGTGACGGCCGCCGCGCCAGCATCCTGCGCCGCCCGGCCCGCCTCGAGGTACGTCAACGTGGAGTCGTCGATCCCCTTGCGCATCTTCACCGTGACGGGAACCGAGCCCGCCGCGCGTACGGCCGCCGACACGACCTGGGCGAACACCACCCGGCGTACCGGCAACGCGGCGCCGCCTCCCTTGCGGGTGATCTTGGGCGTCGGGCAGCCGAAGTTCAGGTCGACATGGTCGGCGCCTGCCTCCTCGACGACGCGTCGCACTGCGGCGCCGACCACGGCCGGATCGACGCCGAAGAGCTGGACGCTGCGAACAGGTTCGTCGTCGCCGAACTCCAGCATCGCCGCGGTGGTGGCGTCACCGTCCATCAGTGCGCGGGCGGACACCATCTCGCTGACGTACAACGCCCCGCCGTAGCTGCGGCAGAGCCGTCGATAGGCCTGGTCGGTCACCCCAGCCATCGGCGCGAGGACGATGGGTGGGTCGACGTCGATCGGGCCGACCTTCAACACCATGGGTCCAGGATCCCTGGCCCCGCACCGCGCCAGCAAATCGTCGATCGTCAGCTGGGGGTGACGGCGACCTCCGCCGCTGCATCCGGGGACACCGTCATCGATCTGGCGATGTCCTTGCTGGGGTCCGCTGAGACCATCATCCGACAAGGTCTACCAGCAGAATCAGCGCAGCGCTGATCCCCAGCAGTGCGACCACCACCCCGAACGAGACGATGCGAGCCGACTCCCCCGTACCGGCGTTCGACCCGGCCGTCGATGCTCTTGCTCAAGCGGCGATAGCGCCAGATGCCGTCCGAGCTTGCCAATGCGCCAAGCAGCGCACAGCAGATCCCAAGGACGGTGAATGCGGTCGCTGATCCCTTCTTCGTGCTCGACAGAGACGGCACGATGTTTCCAAATCCGATCGCCAAGGCGTAGGACGCGAACGATGTGCGGTACCAGGCGAGAACGGAGCGCACGTTGGCCAGTTCTGTTCGTTTGACCGCCAGCTCGGTCTGGTCGGGCAGCCGCTCAGACTCCTGGACCACCGTGGTTCATCGCGGGGGCGTCGCTACTGACGGGCCATCGCCATGCGCATCTCGGCGTCGGTGTCCTTGATGAGGTCGCCGGACAGGTCAACAGTGACGGAGAGCAGCGTCCCGGTGAACCGAAATGGTGATTCGTAGTCCGGAGTGACCGCCGAGCCGGGGTCGGCCCCGCAGGTCAGCCCGCCCGGATTGAAGATCACCGGGGTGGTGACCGGCAGGTCGGACTGGGCGACCAGCCTGTTGTCGATGTAGAGCTGGGCGCGGCCGGGAGTGCCCTTTCCTTCTGCGATGTCGGGTGCGCCGGTTGGCTCGAACTCGAAGCGCAGCCGGTGGCGCCCCGCGGTGAGCTTCTCGGGCGCGCTGACGTCGAAGCGCTCGCGCCCGACGTAGTTGTGGACGTAGCGAAGCGTCGACTCTTGCACGTATAGCGACCAGCCCCCGACGTTGCTCCCCTGCGCGATCAGCACACCCTCCGCGCCGACCTGCCGGGATCTCCACCTCGGCGGTGATGCTGTGCGGGCGGTTGAGGGTCCTGGGACCCGCGAAGAACGGCACCGTCTGGGTGCCGGGCCGATAGGAATAGCGCGTACGGGCCTCGGCGATCTGTGGCCGTTCAGCCATCATGCGCTGGACGCCGCTGCCGTCGAGCGGGAGCACACCGAACTTGCCGGCTTCGACGTACCACATCGTGATCAGCTCGATCAGCTTGTCGCGGTGTTGCGCCGCCAGGTCATGGTTCTCCGCGATAGTCCTCATCGACGTGATACAGCTCCCAATGGTTGGCGTCGAGGTCGTCGAGCATCTCGCGGGAGATCGGAGTGCCGAACGGGCGACCGGCCTCCGTGAAGGACGGGCCTGGCCACGGACAGACCGCACGCCAGCCGTCGTGGTCGATGGCGCGATGTCCGAGCATCTCGAAGTACTGGGTGCGGCGCCGGCTCGGTGCGCTCGCCGAGTCGAACGTGTGAGCAAAGCTCACGCCGTGCAGCGGGGACTGCGTCACACCCCGGATGGAAGCCGGCGCCTCGAGGTGGAGCGCGTCGAGGATGGTGGGGACGATGTCGATGAGGTGGGCGTATTGGGTGCGCACCTCCCCGTGCGCGGCGATGCCGGCCGGCCAGTGCACCAGGAACGGGTCGCACGAACCGCCCCGGTACGTCTCCCGCTTCCACCGGCGGAACGGGGTGTTCCCAGCCCACGTCCAGCCCCACGGATAGTGGCCGAACGTGGTGGGGCCACCGAGCTCGTCGAGGGCGGCGAGGCTGTCCTCGAGCGGCTCTTGGGCGTTGTTGAAGAACTGCGCCTCATTGGTCGTGCCGGTCGGGCCGCCCTCGGCGCTCGCGCCGTTGTCGGACACCACCATGACCAAGGTGTTGTCGAGCTGCCCCGACTCGCGGAGGTAGTCGAGCACCCGCCCGATGTGGGCGTCGGTGTGGGAGAGGAATCCCGCGTAGACCTCCATCATGCGTGCGGCCAGCCGGCGCGCGGGTTCCGGGAGACTCGACCAGTCGGGCACGTCGGGATCCTTGCGGGACAGCTCGGCGTCGGCCGGTACGACGCCCAGCTCCTTCTGCCGGGCGAACGTCCGCTCCCGGTAGGCATCCCAGCCGTCATCGAACCGACCGCGGTAGCGGTCCGCCCATTCGCGGGGCACGTGGTGCGGAGCATGGGTCGCACCGGTGCAGAAGTCCAGGAAGAACGGCTTCTCCGGCGCGATCTGCTTGGCGTCGGCGATGAACGCGATCGCCATGTCCGCCAGATCCTCGGTGAGGTGGTAGCCCTGTGCGGGCGTGCGCGGCGGGTCGACCTGGTGGTTGTCATAGACCAGGTCCGGCGTCCACTGGCTGGTGTCGCCACCGAGGAAGCCGTAGAAGCGCTGGAAGCCACGGCCCAGCGGCCACCGGTCGTACGGCCCGGCGGCGGACTCCTGCTCCGAGGGCATCAGGTGGTACTTGCCGACCATGTAGGTGGAGTAGCCGTAGGGAAGCAGCATCTCCGGCAGGAACCCGTTCTCGAACGGGATCATGACCGTCGTAGCCGGGGTAGCCGGTGGCCAGCTCGGTGATCGCGGCCATGCCGTTGGCGTGGTGGTTGCGCCCGGTGATGATGCACGAGCGGGACGGGGAGCACAACGCGGTGGTGTGCATGTTGCTGTAGAGCAAGCCCCTGGCGGCCAGCGCGTCCAGGTTCGGGGTCTCGATCGGACTCCCGTAGCAGCCGAGCTGACCGAACCCGGTGTCGTCGAGCACGATGAGCAGGACGTTCGGGGCGCGCGGCGCGGAGCGAACGGGCCGCGGCCATGCCGGGGTCGACTCGTCGACCGTCCGTCCGATGACCCCCGGAAACGCCGTGCCCGGTGTGTACTCGTTGACCGCCATGTCGTCCACCCTCACTCCGAGCCGCCACGCGACGCGACCTCCTAGGCTCAGCCGACTCGCGCGCGACCGGAGCGTCATCATCCGGTGCGGATGATGACGACGGGAACACCCGCTCCGGGCAGCGCCGACGCCACTTCATCCCGCTGGGATGACGACGCCTCGAAACGCGCGGGGCCACAGTGATGTCACCACCGCGGTCCACCATCACCACGGTGATCCCTCGCGAGAGGCAGGCACATACATGTCCACCCTGATCGCCATCGGCTACCCCAACGAGACGACTGCGACTGAGGCTGCGGACGAGGCGGAGCGCCTGGCCAAGGACCTCATCATCCAGCCCGACGCGATCGCGGTCATCCGCCGCGATCGTGAAGGAAAGTTCCATGTCACCACCAACCACCATGCGGTCGGCGGCGGCGCCACGTGGGGCATGTTCTGGGGCTTCCTGTTCGGGTTGCTGTTCTTCGTCCCTGTCCTCGGCATGGCCGTCGGCGCCGGCATGGGCGCCCTCATGGGCAAGGTAGGAAAGATGGGCATCGACCGAGAGTTCGAGGACCAAGTCCGCGACATGGTCCAGCCGGGGACTTCCGCCCTGTTCCTCGTCATCGAGAAGGCCACTCCGGACAAGGCCGTCGAAGCGATGAGCAAGTTCGGCGGAACGGTCCTGAAGTCGTCGCTGTCCACGGTCGATGAGGCCGCACTGCAAAAGGAGCTGCACGGCGCGGACGCGACGTCGACCTGAGCACTAGAGCGCGGCGCGCCGGATCGTGGCCACGCAACGGATCGCGCACCCCCCACCGATCGCGGCCGCCGCGCCAGCGAGGAGAACCCCAGGTGCCCCCGGCGTACCCCATCCGACCAGATCCGTCGCCACGTCGAGGTACGCCTTCGTCCGCGCAGCACCGAGCCGCCCAGCCACCGCGTGCACGCCCGCGACCTGCCTACGACGACCTGTCCCGACGCAAACGTCGCCGGCTGGTGCTCATCTCGCTCCTGCGCTCCGCGGTCTCCGCGGTGGCGCTTGTGGTCTTGTACTTCACCATGCCGATGACGGCCGCCTTCGACACGAAGACGGGGCTGGAGCTCGACCGTTGGGATTGATCGTCGTCGCCGGCCTCGCCACGTGGCAGATCTTCTCGATCACCCGCTCGCCGTATCCCCGAATGCGGGCAGTGGAGTCACTCGCCACGACCTTGCCACTGTTCGTGCTCTTGTTCGCCACGTTCTACTACCTGCTGGATCGCAACAGCCCAGGCTCGTTCACCGAGCCGATGACGCGCTTCGATGCCGTGTACTTCACGGTCACCGTGTTCGCCACGGTCGGCTTCGGCGACATCGCCGCCGTTTCCGAGGGAGCCCGGGGTGCGGTGACCGCGCAGATGATCGGCGACATCGTCCTCGTCGGCGTCCTCGCGAAGGTCCTTCTCGGCGCGGTCCAGGTCGGCCTTCGGCGTCGAGAGTCAGCAGCGCAAGCCACCGACGCCATCCCTACGACACCGCCCAGCCCGGGTAAGTGCAGGACGTGCGCCCCGGCGACCACACGCAGCCCGAGGAGCGCCTCGGCCGTGAACGAGGTCGCTCGATGAATCACACGATCTGTTGAACCCATCGTTCGCCGTCGACTACCCACCGTGAGCGGTCATCGGCGATCGTCTTCTCTGATCCCGTCGGCCACCCGTCGACACCGTGAGGGGAACCAGGACCCGGTTTGGGGGACACTTTGGGAGTTGGGGGTGTCGGCTGGGACGGGGGTCCTCGCAGGCAGGGAAGGCAGCGATGCCCGAAACGAGTTCGTTCCCCTCCGCACGACGTCGAAATGGTGTGCGCCGGATCGGCGCCACCGGATACGTCACCTTCGAGGCGAAGGTGCGGGTGCCTGTTCCCCGCGTTGGCCTGGTGCAGCGACACCGGCTCGTGCAACGGCTCGCGAGCTCGGCCGACATACCCCTCGTGTTGGTGGCGGCCCCGGGCGGCTACGGGAAGACGACGCTCCTCACGCAATGGGCTGAATATGACCAGCGCCCCTTCGCCTGGGTCACGGTCGACGAGGCCGACAACGACCCGACGCGATTTCTGCACTACCTGACGCTCGCCCTACGAAGTCTGGGGCCGACGGGCGAGGGCGTGCCGGACCTCGTGCATCCATCCGTCGAGGACGGTCGCGCATTGTCCCGGCTGGGTCAGACGGTGGCCCTCATGGATCGGTCGTTCGTCCTGGTGCTCGACGGAGCCGATCTGCTGTCCAACGACGTGTGCTTGGACGTGGTTTCCCGTCTCGCCGAGCATCTGCCGGCAGGGTCGCAGCTGGCTGTTGCCGCGAGGACGGAGCCACGCCTGCCGTGGGGCACGTACCGGGCCCAGGGCCGCCTGGTCAGCGTCGGTCGCGCCGAGCTCGATCTGTCGATCGAGGAAGGTAATGCGCTGCTTGTCGGCGCCGGGCTTGGACCTGCCTAGCGACGACGCCTTGGCGCTGGTCCAGCGAACCGAAGGTTGGCCAGCAGGTCTGCACCTTGCCGCGACACGGGTGCGCGCGGACGGAGGCGGGGAGGCTGCGGTCGCCAGGTTCTTGGGTGACGAAGCCGTCCTCGGCGACTACCTGCGCGACGACCTGATCGCCCGCATGCCGCCCAGGATCGTGACGTTCCTGACCCGCACGTCGGTGTTGGACGAGCTGACGCCGGAGCTGTGTGACGCGGTCCTGCGTCGCCACGGTTCGGGCACGGTGCTGCGTGAGCTGGCCCACTCGAACGTGTTCCTGTTTCCCATCGACGCGCATGAGGGCCACTACCGCTACCACCATCTGTTCGCAGCCATGCTCCGCACCGAGCTGCGCCAGCGCGAGCCGGAGCTAGAGCCCGCGCTTCACGCTCGCGCCAGTGCCTGGTTGGCCGACCACGCAGAGTTCGATCCCGCGATCAGCCATGCCCGAGAGGCCGGCGATCTGACGCGCGCGGCGCGGCTGGTCTGGTCGCAGGTCGCGTCATGCCTCGCCAGCGGACGGCGCGCGACAGTGGAGCGCTGGCTCGAAGGCTTCGCCACCTCCGACGTGCTCGAGCACCCGCAGTTGTCACTGGCCACGGCATGGTGCGCCCTGGAGTCCGGCCGTCCAGTAGAGCCGTGGTTGGCATCCGCTTCGCGCGGGACGAGCTCATCCACCGCCGATGAGGCTGCGGCCGTCACCTCCGGCTCTCGCTGTCTTTCGCGCGATGCTCGCCCGAGGCGGCGTTGCGCAGATGCAGGACGATGCGCGCCTCGCCGACCACCTGCAGGCCCCGAACGACCCATGGCGCTCACTCGCGCAGTACTTCCAGGCAGTCGCCCTTTACCTGACCGGCGACCGAACCGGTGCACTTGCGTTGCTGGAGGACGCCGAGCGGCTCGCTGAGGTTCTTGGCGCGCACTCCCCCCGCGCCTGCATCCTCGCGCAGCTCGCACTGGTGGCGATCGAGCAGGGCGAGTGGGACCGTGCTGAGCAGCTCGCCCAGGAGGCGACGGCGGTGACCGAGGAGCACGACCTGGGTGACCTGGCGACGACTGGCTCGGTCGTGAGCGTCGCCGCACTGCTGCTCACCCACTCCGGTCGCCTCGACGAGGCGCGGCGACGAGCCCGCCAAGCGCGGCGCGCCATGGCGCAGAACGCCCGCATCGCACCGTGGAACGGGGTACAGGCGCGAGTCGTGCTCGCCCGCGCCTACCTGCTTCTCGGTGACGCCCCTGCGGCACGAGTCTTGCTGTCGGAGGCGCAGAACCTCGTGAAACAGGTATCCGACGCACCCACCTTGCGGGCGAGACTGGACGAGGCGTGGCGAATGGCGGAGACACTGCCGGTGTCGACCGGGGCGGGGCCTTCCGCGCTCACGACCGCAGAGCTCCGCGTCCTGCAGTTCCTGCCCACCCACCTGTCGTTCGAAGAGGTGGGCAAGCGACTGTGCCTGTCGCGCAACACCGTCAAGACGCAGGCCATCGCGGCCTATCGCAAGCTGGGGGTCAGCTCCCGCGCCGAAGCGGTCGAACAGGCCCATCGCTGCGGCCTCCTGCCGGAGGTCGACCGATCGACGTCGTGGTGAGGAAGGCGACCGCTTCATCCGGTCCGCATGATGCACCGCAGCCAGCCGTGCTCCCAATGTGAGATACGAGCCCCGGCATCACGCCGGCGCCGAGCAGCGAAGGAGAAGGCGACATGAGCAGTGCGTCGACCGGTGGCTACTCGCGCACGAACGCCAATTCGTCGAACGAAGGAGAGGTCAGCGGCTGGGCCGGCTGGGTGTTCTTCGGCGGCGTCATGGCCATCCTCCTTGGGTCGTTCCAGATCATCGAGGGCCTGACCGCCCTGTTCCGTCACACCTATTACGCCGTTGGCCAGAACGGTCTGCTCGTCAAGGTGAACTACACCGCCTGGGGCTGGACCCACTTCTTTCTCGGCGTTCTCATCATCGCCACCGGTTTCGGCGTCCTGGCAGGTCAGACCTGGGCACGCATCTTGGGCGTCTTCTTTGCCAGCCTGAGCGCCATCTTCAACCTTGCGTTCATCGCCGCGTACCCGGTGTGGTCGATCATCATCATCGCTTTCGACGTCTTCGTCATCTACGCGCTGGCCGTCCACGGGGGCGAGCTGCGAACCCCGGACTGACCTGACCGGAGGCCGAGGCATGCGCACGCTGGGGAACGTCCTCTGGTTCATCCTGGCGGGCCTGTGGCTGGCGATCGGCTACTTCGTGGCCGGGGTCATCGCGTGCGTGCTCCTGATCACGATCCCGTTCGGCATCGCCGCGTTCCGGCTCGCCGGCTATGTCATCTGGCCGTTCGGCCGTGTCGTCGTCGACCATCCCGGCAGCGCACCGGTGCTCACCTTCGTCGCCAACGTCCTGTGGTTCATCGTCGCCGGGCTCTGGCTCGCCACCGCCCAGCTGCTGCTCGGCCTCGTGCTGTGCCTGACGGTCATCGGCATCCCGATGGGGATCGCGTCGTGGAAGATGGTTCCGCTCGCGATCGCTCCCCTGGGCCGGCGCGTCGTCTCGATCGAAGTCACTCGAAGCATCTGCCGTCCCTGTCGTCGCCGTGCCGTCGCGCGGTGCGCGAACCGGCACCTGACGCCAGCGGCCGGCGTTCATCCCGGCGGGATGACGACGGCGAGGTAGCCGAGGTCCACGGTGGGAAAGACTCCATCCAAGGGATCGTCGAGCGTGGGAGGTAGGCATGGCATCCGAGTCCAGCCATCGGCCAACATTCGATATCGACACCGGCTTGCAACGCCGTGGAGTCGGACTGCTCGCCGTCGGCGGCTTGCTGGCTCTGGTCGGCGCGGCGATGAGCATGTACGGCCTGATCGACGCCACTCGCCGGTGGATGCAGCAGCTCGATGAGCCACCGAGCGCGGTCGCTCGGCGGCGCTGGGCACAGGTCAGGACCGCATCGTCGGCAGGCGCCGAAGCGTGGCACCACCACGGTGGCTCACACGGCGCAGAGAGCACCAGCGCGGCAGCAGCTCGTCCGGCATGAGCTAGCCGGCTCCTCACCGTCACCGTGAACCAGCCTGGCCCCCGTTGACTGTCACACGGGGGCCGGCAGTCATGGCGTGGGTGCTGTCACACAGGGGCGGGCATGGCGTGATGCATGAGCGCCAGCCCGTCTGCAGCGCCTAGTGCGCCGTGCGAGAGCTGTGTGTCGAGGGTCATGGCGGCGTTGATGAGCGCCAGGTGGGTGAACGCCTGGGGGAAGTTGCCGATCTGCTCGCCGGTGAGTGCGATCTCCTCGGAGTACAGGCCCAGGTGGTTGGAGTAGGTCAGCATCTTCTCGAAGGTGATCCGGGCATCATCGAGCCGGCCAGACCGCGCCAGCGCGTCGACATAGGTGAAACTGCACAGCGAGAAGGTGCCCTCCGAGCCGCGCAAGCCGTCCGGGGACGCGCTCGGGTCGTAGCGGTAGACCAGGCTGTCGGTGACCAGCTCGGAGTCCATCGCCTTCAACGTGGAGATCCACATCGGGTCATGAGGCGCGATGAATCCGACGCTCGACATCCGCAGCAGCGACGAGTCCAGCACACGGTCGTCGTAGTGCTGGACGAACGCCTGCCGCTCCGGGTTCCAGCCACGCGTCATGACCTGGGCGTAGATGGCATCCCGCTGGCTGGTCCACTTCTCCAAGCGGCGCGGGTCGACCATGCGTGGTGGCCAGACGGATCCCGCGGTCCAGGGCTACCCAGCTCATGAGGCGACCGTAGGTGAAGTTCTTGCGGCCACCTCGGGTCTCCCAGATACCTTCCTCGGGCTGGTCCCAGTGATCGACGAGCCAGTCGAGCACGTTGCGGAGCGCGATCCACCCTCGGTGACCGATCTCGATCCCGTGCATGTCCGTGTAGTAGATGCTGTCGAGGGCCTCGCCGTAGATATCGAGCTGCAGCTGGTCCGATGCACCGTTGCCGATGCGGACGGGATACGAGCCGCGGTAGCCCTCCCAGTGGTCGAGGATCTCCTCGGTCAGGTCAGATGATCCGTCGACGCGGTACATGATGTTGAGCGGCGGACCGTCGCCGCCGTCGTGCTCGTGGACGCGGTCCCGCAGCCATTCGCTGAAGGCGACGGCCTCATCGACGAATCCCATGCCGAGCAGGGCGTAGACCGAGAAGGAGGCGTCGCGGACCCAGGTGTAGCGGTAGTCCCAGTTGCGTTCGCCGCCGACCTGCTCGGGCAGCCCAGCAGTCGGTGCCGCGACGAGGCCGCCGCTGGGCGCGTAGGTCATGAGCTTGAGCGTGATGGCCGAACGCAGCAAGGTCTCGCGCCACCGTCCGTTGTAGGTGGACTGGGCCAGCCATGACCTCCAGAAATGGGCCGTTTCATCGACGAGCTGCTCGATCTCTGCGACCCGCATCTCGCGCGGCGGTCCATCGGCAGCGGTCTCAAGCACCAGACCGCGCAGCTGTCCCGCTGCCAGGGTCAGCGACGCGCTCACGTCGCCGGTCTCGTTGACCTGCACCTGGGCGAGGCGCGCGTCGTCAGGCTCGCGGACAGTGTGCAGGGTCAGCGACATGCCCTCGCAGGTGAACACCGCGCCGTGCTCGGTCACGTGCAGCTGGTGCGATTTGCGACCGTAGTCGAACCGCGGCGCGATCTCTATGTCGAAGGTCATCTGACCGCGGACGCAACGCACCATCCGCACCAGGCGATGGCGGTCGGTCGCGAACGAGCTGCTCACCGGCGGCATGAAGTCGATGACCTCGCCGACCCCGTCCTCGGTGAGGAAACGGGTGATGAGGATCGCGGTGTCCGGGAAGTACAGCTGCTTGGTGTCGAACGCCTCCGCCGCCGGCCGGACTCGACAACGGCCCCCACGCTCGCTGTCCAGCAGCGCGCCGAACACGCTGGGCGAGTCGAACCGGGGCACGCAGAACCAGTCGATCGACCCGTCGGTGGTCACGAGCGCGGCGGTCTGAAGGTCTCCGATGAGGCCATGGTCAGCGATGAAGGGATAGTCGTCCATGACAACCTCTCGCGTTGTGGAATGGCACCGAGACGTGCGGCAGCCTGCACCTGCCACACCACCACCGTGCGGTCGTCCCGGGCTCGCCGTCATCATCCGATGCGGATGACGGAGAACGGCTAGCCGCTTGGTGGTGTGTTCACCATGCTGGGGATCTTCTCGAGGTGCGCCGCTGGACCGAGCAGCACGGCCGTGTCTCCGGGCTGCGGTGGGGGCGTGCAGCCCGCGGTGACGACATCGAGCCGCCCGTCGGCGCGGACCAGGCACAGCAGGTCGTGACCGGGTGGGACCGCTATACCGCCGGACAGCGTCGAGATCAGGGCACCGTCATGGTGCCGACTGGCCATGACGGCTCCGGTCAAGGTCACGGCGAACAGGGTCTCCCCGCCCATGTACGGCGCGACCACCCCGGTATCGCCAGCTGGCGGCGCTAGGCGGTAGATGGGTCCGTCGACGCTGCCCTCCAGCACGGCGGCGGCCAGCGCGTTGAAGTCATCCTCGACCGTGAGCAGCAGCACGGCCGTGATGCCCTCGAGCTGGGCACCGCGACCGGTGGCCGCGGCGAGCAGCTCCCCGGGAGCCAGCGCCAGGCCAGCGTCGCGGATGCGTTGTCGCTGAACCTCCAAAGGTGCCCACATCAGCACGTCCAGCCCTGCAGAGTTCAGCGCTCGACCCAGCTCGACCACCCACGGCTCGCCGCCCACCAGCAGGGGCCGGGTACGTGCCGCCCGGGTGACGCCGAGTCGGCGGGCAGCGGGAAGAGCGGTGAAGCTGTACAGCGTGACCGTCATCACGATGATGAGGAAGGTGACCGGGAGGATCTTCGATGCGCCGCCGATGCCCTTGGAGACAAGGGTGGCCGAGAACGTCGAGGCGGTAGCGGCGGCCACGATGCCCCGGGGGGCCATCCACCCGATGAAACCACGCTCCCCCCGCGTCAGGTCTGTCCGCACGCTGGACACCACCGCCACGAGCGGCCGAGCGACCAGGACCAGGACGGCGAGGAGGCCCAGCGTCGGGAGCACCAGGTGATGCAGTGAGTCGGGCGTCACGGTGGAGGAGATCGAGACGAACAGCAGGCCGAGGATCAGCTGCACCAGTGTCTCGACGAAGGGCCGGCGAGCCGGAAGGTCGAAGCCCCGCAGGTTGGACACGGCGAGCCCCATGACGATCGCGGCGATGAGTCCGGCGTCGTCACGGGCGATGTCGCACGCCGCCGCCACCGCGATCACACTCGCCAGCTGTGCCGTCGCGCCGAGGATCTCACCGAGACGGAGCTTGCAAAGCAGCAACCACAGAAGTGCGGTCCCAACGACTCCCCCAAGGACACCAATGCCGGCGCTCACCAAAAACTGTCCGAATGCGTCGATGACGCGCGGGTGGGTGCTCGCGATCACGGCGTTGAAGACCAGGGCGCCGAGGATGCCCCCGACCGGATCGACGAGCGATCCTTCCCAGGCGAGGATCCGCTGGACGCGCTCGCTGGGACGGACGAAGGCCAGCAAGGGACCCACAACCGTCGGTCCCGACACGACGAGGATGGCTCCCAGCATGAGAGCCGCCTTCTGCGACATCCCCAGCAATGGCGCGGAGACGAGGGCTCCGAATGCCCAGGTGATCGGCACGCCGATGGCGATCAGCCGCACCACGACGCGCCGCGGATGTCCGAACAGCTTGCGCAGGTCGAGGCCGAGGCCGGCGTCGTAGAGGATCACGGCGACGGCGAGCGACACCAACGGTTGAAAGGTGGCACCCAGCAGCCTGTTCGGATTGATGTCGGTGGTCAGTGCGCCCGCGACGAACCCGACCGGCAGGAGGACGATCAGCGCCGGAATCTTCAACAGGCTCGCCAGCACCTGGGAGCCGACCGCGAGCGCGACGGTGAGGCCCACCCCGAACAGGATCTGGTCCGTCGTCACCGGACCGCCCACGACGTCACGGCGCCTCACCCGCGACCGGGTGACCGGCCGCGTCGGTGGCCTCGGCTGCCGCACCACCGGGTTGGTCAGGCACGACGGCTGGCGGCGGCGCTCTGAAGTCGTCGGGCCGCACCCGCCGGCGGAACACGTGGTAGCTCCACGCCTGGTAGGCGACCACGACGGGGAGCAAGATCACCGCGATCACGGTTATCACCTTCAGCGAGTACGAGCCGGCGGCGGTGTTATGCACGGTGAGGTCGTACGCCGAGCTCGTGCTGGACACCATGACCCGCGGGTACAGGTCGACGAAGATGGACAGCACCGTGCTCGCCATGGCGATGGTGGTGGCCGTGAAAGCCCACCCCTCGTGCCGGTCGGCAACCAGCCAGCCAGCACCGATCACCGCGAGGATCGCGGCCACCTCCAAGAGGTTGGGCAGGGTTCCTCGGCCGGCGGTCACGTGAGTCCAGAAGGCAAGCACGATCACCGCGAGACCGGTGACCGGCACCACCCGCTGCGCAAGAGTCCCCGCCCGCGCCCGCACCTCGTCGGTGGTCCTCAAGGCCAGGAAGGTGGCGCCGTGCAGCAGACAGAGCAGCAGCAAGGTGATCCCGACGAAGACGGAGTAGGGCTGAAACAGGTTCCCCAGCGAGCCGGTGTACTCCTGATCCTTCCCGATGGGGACACCGTTCAGCAGGTTGCCGAGGGCGGTGCCGAGGAGGAACGGTGCCACCAGGCTTCCGCCGGTCAACAGGGCACTCCACGTCCGCCGCCAGCGGCCCGTGTCGATCTTCCCGCGGAACTCGAACGACACCCCGCGGACGATCAGCGCGACCAGCAGCGCAACGACGAGCAGATAGAAGCCGGAGAACATGGTCGCGTACCAGTTGGGAAACGCGGCGAACATCGCCGCGACGGCCACGATGAGCCAGACCTCGTTCCCGTCCCACAGCGGGCCGATCGTATTGATCGCCGCCCGCTTCCCGGCCTCGTCCCGACCGACCACACCGTGCAGCATCCCCACCCCCATGTCGAAGCCCTCCAGGACGAAGAACCCCGTCCACAGCACGGCGATGAGAATGAACCAGGTGGTGACGAGGGCCATCGGGACCTACCTTGATTCGTCGAACAGGGACTCCTTCGTGCGTAACGGTCAGTACGTCATGGCGCGGATCACCGGCTCGGGTTCCTCGCCTTCGGCAGGCCGAGGAACCACCTCTCGGCGCGCATACCGCATCATCAGAATGCAGTCGACGACCGCGAGCGCCCCATACAACAGCAGGAACACCACGAGGCTGACGGCAACGGTCGTCGTGCTCACCGACGGTGACACGCCGTTCTTCGTGAGCTGAATCCCCTGCACGATCCAGGGCTGGCGACCGCTCTCGGTAAGCAGCCAACCCGCGGTATTCATGAGGAACGGCACGATCGCCGCCCATGTCGCCACATGGAGAAACACCCGGGACGTGCTCAATCGCTTGCGCCACAGCAGCCACAGCCCCCACAAGGCCATCAGGAAGATGAGGCCCGCCGCGTAGGCCATCACCCGCATCGACCAGTACTGGACGAAGACATTGGGCACGTAGCGGCCGGGCCCGTACTGCTGCTGGTACTGGGCCTGAACCTGGTTGAGCCCCAACACCTTGCCGTTCCACGAGTTGGTGGCCAGCAGAGACAGCAGGTGCGGGATCTGAAGGATCTTCGTCGGCGTCTGGTCGTATTTTCCGCCCCCGACCTGGAACAGCGAGAACGAGCAGGGTTGGCAGGTGTTCCATTGCGCCTCGGCGGCGGCAATCTTCATGGGCTGGTAGCGGCCCTCGATCACCCCCAGCTCGCTGCCGACGAACATCGCGAAGATCATCGCCGGTCCGAGTATCACGAGAGACAGCCGCGCGGACGGACGGAACAGGCCAGGATCGCTGCCTCGGCGAAGCTGCCACGTCGACACCGCGAGCATGATGACAGCGGCGGTGACCAGCGACGCAAGGAGCACGTGCGCGTAGCCCCACAAGAACACCGGGTTGGACAGCAACGCCCAGACGTCACTGAGCTCCGGCCGGCCAGTCGTCGGGTTGATGGTGTAGCCGACCGGGTGCTGCATCCACGAGTTCGCCGCCATGATGAACGCCGCGGAGAGCGCGGCGCCGAAGGCGACGACCCAGATGGTGGCCAAGTGCACCCGCTTGGGCAAGGTGTTCCACCCGAACACCCAGAGTCCGAGGAAGGTGGATTCGAGGAAGAAGGCCGCCAGGCCCTCCATGGCCAGCGGCGCACCGAACACACCGCCGACGGTGCGCGAGTACGCCGACCAGTCCATGCCGAACTGGAACTCCTGCACGAGACCGGTGACCACACCGACTGCGATGTTGATGAGCAGCAGGGTGCCGAAGAACCGCGTCAGCCGCAGGTACTCCTGGCGCCCGTTGCGGTGCCAGGCGGTCTGCAGCAGGGCGGTGAGGAAGCCCAGGCCGATGGTCACCGGCACGAACAGGAAATGGTAGATCGACGTCATCGCGAACTGAATCCGCGCTAGGTCGAGCTGGCTCATCTGCCGCTCCTCTCCGAGCAGACGCCGTTCCGACGATGCATCGACGCCGGGGCAGCGGACATCACTCGAAGGGGATGAAGTCGCCGTGCGTACCGCGCACCTTCATCCCCTCCGGATGATGCGGCTCAGCAGGCCAGACCGCACGGTGGTAGCGAGAAGCCTTCGACCCTTCCCAGGGGGACTACGTGGCCGACGATCAGCACGCCGACGTCATGGTGATCGGCTCAGGCGCGGGCGGTGGCACACTGGCGCACCGGCTCGCGGGCACCGGCAAACGGGTCCTGCTGCTGGAGCGCGGAGGCTACCTGCCGCGGGAGCGCGAGAACTGGGACTCGACCGCCGTCTTCGTCAAAGGCAGGTATCGCGCTCCGGAGTTCTGGATCGATGCCCGCGGCGATGAGTTCCCGCCCGAGGTCAACTACTACGTCGGCGGTAACACCAAGTTCTACGGTGCGGCGTTGTTTCGGCTCCGCCCACAGGACTTCGGCGAGCTGCGCCATCATGGCGGCATCTCCCCCGCCTGGCCGCTGAGCTATGACGACTTCGAGCCGTACTACACCCAGGCGGAGCACCTGTATCTGGTGCATGGCAACCACGGCGAGGATCCCACTGAGGGCCCGGCGAGCGCCCCGTACCAGTTCCCACCCGTGCAGCACGAGGCCCGGATCCAGCAGCTGAGCGACGACCTGGACAAGCAAGGTCTGCACCCGTTCCACCTGCCGATCGGGGTCAACCTCACCCAGGACGAGCACGGCCTGGCATCCTTGCGGAGCGCCTGTATCCGCTGCGACCGGGTCGACGGTTTCCCGTGCCTGGTCGCCGGAAAGTCCGATGCACAGGTGATCTGCGTGGACCCCGCGCTGGAGCACGACAACGTGCAGCTGATCACCAACGCCTACGTCGAGAAGCTCGAGACCGACCCGGGCGGCCGCGTCGTGACGACGGCGATCACCCGCCTCGGCGACGGGTCGACCGTGCGCTTGAGCGCGGACATCGTGGTTGTCGCCTGCGGCGCGGTGAACTCCGCGGCCTTGCTGCTGCGCTCGGCCAGCGACCAGCACCCCGGCGGGCTCGCGAACAGCTCCGACGTCGTCGGACGTCACTACATGCGCCACAACAACCTGGCGCTCATGGCGGTGTCGAAAGACCCGAACCCCACCCGGTTCCAGAAGACGCTCGCGCTCAACGACTGGTACCTCGGGGCGGACGACTGGGAGTATCCGCTCGGTGGTATCCAGCTGCTGGGCAAGTCGGACGCCGAACAGATCCGTGCCGAGGCGCCGCGGTGGGCCGGCTTCGCCGCCCCGGAGATGCCGTTCGAGGTGCTGGCGCACCACGCGGTGGACTTCTGGCTGTGCGGAGAAGACCTTCCGCAACCGGACAACAGAGTGACCCTCGACGGCGACGGTCGCATCCACCTCGCCCTCGACCCGAAGAACAACATCGAGGGGCTGAAGCGGCTCAAGGGAAAGCTGGAGTCGATGCTCGGTGACCTGGGCATGCACAAGCATCGCCTGCTCGACCACAGCATCTACCTGCACAAGGGCATGCCGATCGGGGCGACCGCCCACCAGGCCGGGACCGTGCGCTTCGGCACCGACCCCCGCAGCTCGGCCCTCGACGCCAACTGCAAGGCCCACGACCTGGACAACCTCTACGTCGTCGACACCAGCTTCTTCCCGAGCATCGGCGCTGTGAACCCGTCGCTGACCGCGATCGCGAACGCACTGCGCGTCGGAGACCACCTCGCCGATCGGCTTCGTTGACCCCCGACCGCCAGCAGGAGGTGCTCCATGGCGACCGACCGTGTGGACTCACTGGTCATCTTCGGCGCAACCGGCGACCTGGCCAAGCTGGAGACGTTTCCCGCTCTGGTCGGCCTGGTCGATCGCGGGGTCCTGGACGTGCCGGTCGTAGGGGTCGCCAAGAGCGGTTGGGGCATCGAGCAGTTCCGCGACTACGCCGCCGCCTCGCTACGGCTCAACAAGATGGACCCCGCAAGCCCCGCCGCAACCAAGATGCTGGGCCTCCTGCGCTATGTCGACGGGGACCTGGACGACGACGCCACCTATGCCACGATGGCGCGTGAGATGGGCGAGGGCAGCCGGAGCCTGTTCTACCTCGAGGTGCCTCCGCCGCTGTTCGGGCGTATCGCCCAGGGAATCTCGAAGGCTGGCCGCGCCGCCGGCGCCCGCGTGATGGTGGAGAAGCCCTTCGGCACCGACCTTGCCAGCGCGCAAAAGCTCAACGCGACGATGCACCAGGTCTTCGCGGAGGACGCCATCTTCCGGGTCGACCACTGGTTGGGGCTGGACCCACTGGACAACGTGCTGTTTGCTCGCTTCGCCAACCCGGTGTTCGAGGAGCTGCTCAACCGCACGAACGTGGAGGCCATCCAGATCACCATGGCTGAGGCGTTCGACGTCTCGGACCGGGGGAAGTTCTACGACCGCACGGGTGCCCTCCGCGACGTGGTCCAGAACCACATGCTTCAAGTCCTGGCGAGTGTCATCGCGGCCCCCCCCGACGGGTCCGGCCACCAGTCGTGGCTGGATGCCAAGTCCCGGGTGATGACCGCGCTTCGGCCGCTGACCCCCGAGACGACCGTGCGCGGTCAGTACAACGGCTATCACGACGTCGCGGGCGTTGACCCTGCCTCGACGACGGAAACCTACGTCGCGGTCCGGCTCGCGCTCGACAGCTGGCGGTGGGCAGGCGTACCGATCACCATCCGCGCCGGCAAGGTCCTACCGGTCAGCGCGACCGAGGTCACCATCCGGTTCCGCCGCGCCCCGCTCGACATGTTCGGCCTCGACCGCTCGGACATGACGAACATCTTGCGGTTCCGGATCTGGCCGGAGACGGAGATCGGGCTCAGTCTCACCGGGAAGAAGCCCGGCGCCGGCTGGAGTGCGGAACGCCAGGAGCTTGCGTTCGCCCAGGCCCCAGGGGAGGACATGCGCCCCTACGACCGGCTCATCGGTGCGGCACTCACCGGGAACCATTTGTCCTTCGCGAGGCAGGACGCCGTCGAGGCTGCCTGGCGGGTCGTCGACCCGATCCTCGGCGACGTCGTCCCCGTCCATCCCTACGCGCGCGGCAGCTGGGGGCCCAAGGAAGCCGACGCATTGCTACCGGACGGGGACACCTGGCACGACCCCGCAGGTTGACCCCCCTCTGGAGCATCGACATGGCTCAGCCAATGATGGAAGCCGAATCCGGCGGAGGTCCGGGCGAGGTCACAAGCCCGCGGCGGGTCGTCATCGTCGGAGGTGGCTTCGGCGGGTTGTTCGCGGCCCGAGCCTTGCGCCGCAGCCCTGTCGCGGTCACGTTGGTGGACCGCGCCGGACACCACCTGTTCCAGCCGTTGCTCTATCAATGCGCGACCGGGATCCTTTCCGAGGGACAGATCGCACCACCGCTGCGCGATGTGCTCAAGCACCACCACAACGTGGATTGCGTCCTTGCCGAGGTCGTCGATGTCGACCCGGAGCGTCAGCGCGTCGTCGCCGTTCGCCCTGGCGGCGACCGGTTGGAGTTCGCCTACGACTACCTGATCGTGGCGGCAGGTGTTCGTCAGTCCTACTTCGGCCACGACGAGTTCGCTCGCTGGGCTGGCGGCATGAAGACGCTCGACGACGCACTCGCCATCCGGCGGAAGGTGTTCGGCGCGTTCGAGATGGCCGCGACCGCGACCGACCCGCAGGAACGACGACGCTGGCTCACGTTCGCCCTCGTCGGCGCTGGGCCGACGGGAGTGGAGCTTGCCGGCCAGATCCGCGAGCTCGCGACGAGGAACCTGCACGCGGAGTTCCGCCATCTGGAACCCGACGACGCGCGCGTCCTGCTCTTCGACGGCGGCGCTGCACCGCTCGCCGCGTTCGGACCCAAGCTTGCGGCCAAGGCTGCGTCTGTGCTCCGCGACCTAGGCGTTGAGCTCCACCTTGGCGCGGTGGTCACCGACATCGACGCCACCGGCCTTGCCGCGCGCGACCATGCCGGCACCACGACTCGCTACGACGCGGGAACCGTGCTGTGGACCGCGGGCGTGGAAGCACCGCCAATCGCCGATGCCCTCGCAACCGCCACCGGTGCCGAGCGTGATCGCGCGGGACGTATCCACGTCGCGCCGGACCTGACGGTCCCCGGACACCCGACGATCTACGTCATCGGCGACCTCATGAGCCTCGGGAAGCTGCCCGGTCTCGCCGAGGTCGCCATGCAAGGCGGCCTGTACGCCGGTCGGCGCATCCACCGCCAAGTAACGGGCGGTGCGCAGCTGCAGTCGTTTCGGTACCACGACCTCGGATCCGCCGCCTACATCGCCCGTGGTCGCGCGGTCGTTGCCGCCGGGCCCCTCCATTACGACGGCATGGCCGGCTGGATGACCTGGCTCTTCATCCACATCGCCTTCCTCACCGGCTTCCGCAACCGGGTCGGCGCGGTGCTCACCTGGTGGGTCACCTTCGCCCGGAGCCGTCGGCGCGAGCGGGCGTTCACCACGCACAGCATCGACGTCCGCGATGTCTACACGCCGCCGGTGCCCCCGGCCGACTAGATCGTCGAATTCCGCTACGGCGTCACTACCGGGGGCCGGCCGAGGAACTCCACGATCGCGGCACCGAGCAGCACGAGGATGGCGACGACGATGATGAGGGTGGGTGTCGGGTGCCCCCAGAACACGATGACCAGGGCGCCCAGGAGGACCATGCCGATCCGCAACCAGCGCTTGTGCTCATAGACCCAAGTGCCGAACTGACCGGTGCGCAACCCTGCGGACTCGGCGCCGCCGCGTAGCCAGCCCACACCGTGCACCAGACCGGCCCGCGTGCGCACGGCGGTGACCGACCGGCCGGTGAGGAACGCTGCGGCGGCGACGATGAGCCCCGCCACAGCGGTAGCTCGCAGTCCGGTGCGCAGGAAGCGGACGACCGTGTCGAACACCGCGCTCGCCGCGTCATGGGGCAGCACGTTGCTCGGCACCGATCCCAGGTAGATCGGGCGGACCACCGCCAAGCCCACTCCGAGGACGAGCATCCCGCCGACGACGCCGAGCGCTGCCCCGATCAGGGCTCGTCGATGGTTCTTCGCGATGTACACGGCGACGGCGATGAGCACCAAGGCGAGGATCGGCAGCCACACGGCTACCTTGTCGAGCAGCCGGTAGAGGCCCTGTGCCTTGGTGAGCTTCTCCGACTTGAACAGAGTGAAGGTTGCGCTGACCGGCGGAATCTTGCTGGCAATGGTGAACCCCTGCGCAACCAGTTTCGCCTTCACCTGGCTGACGAACGGGCCAAGGTTGAGGGAAATGGTGCCGTTCTTCGAGCTGAGCGCGGTGCCTTGCTTGCCCGACAGCACGTTGACCACCTGTTGATGGCCGGCTCGGTTGGCCGCGTCCCACGCGGTGGCGAACGCGGGACTCGCGACGATCTTGGCCACGGCATTGTGCGTGAAGCTCTCGATCCCGTTGGCGATGGGCGTGGCGAGTGCGCTCAACTGAGCAGTGACCTTTGGCGGAAGGCCCTGCTTGCCGAGGGCAGCGAGTGCTTCGTCGGTCAGGCCCTTGATGTCGATTTCAGTGAAGATCTTGTTGGTGATGTCGTCGGTGACGGCGCTTTGGATGGCAGGGTCGCGAGCCAGCGGGGCGACAGTCTGCACGTAGCGGTCGGTGTCCGAGATCAACGAGTTGGCCCATATCGCCACCACGGACAAGGGCGCGAGCACGCAGGCCACCACGATGAGAACGGTCGCGGTGACCGATCGCCACCGCGCGTGGTGCGCCTTCGGGCTGGCCGGCGCCGCTGCGGCCTGCGCGGTCACGAGCTTCGCCTGCAGGTCGGCGACCTGAGCGCGTAGGCGTTCCAGCTCCTCCTGGTCACCGGGCTGCCTGGTCTCGTCCGTCACTGCTCACCTTCACGGCGTTGCCCACCTTCACGCACCTGCTGACCGAACGATCGATTCGACCTCTCGCGGCCCTGCGAACTGTTGGTGTCCCCTCGAACGTCCAACTCCGGCAGGGCCGGCGCATCACCCTGAACGGATGACGCGAAGTCAGGGCTTGGGAGCGGACTCGGCGACCTCCTGCGCCGGATTTTGAGCGGGAACCTCTATCGGGGTCAGCCGGGCCGCCACGACGTAGGCCACGACCACGGCCACAATGACCAAGGGCATGACGGCGAGCCCGTCGGAGAACAACAGCAGGGTCGCCAGCAAGACCGACGTCATCGGCAGAGTGAGCATGACCACGCACATCGCACCGATGCCCATGGCTACCGCCGGCACCATCGGTAGCCCGGGCAGGTGCGACATGGCGAGGCCCCCGGCCGCCCCCAGGAACATCGCCGGGAAGATGGGCCCTCCGCGAAAGCTGGTCAACGACACGCTGTAGGCGAGCCCCTTGCACACGAGGAGCAACAGCAGCGCCCCCACGGTGTAGCCCGCGCTCTTGGCGAGCAGCGGACCGAGTTCTGCCTGGCCGGAGAAGAGCACATCGGAGGAACCGTGGCCGGTGGCCTCGGCGTAGGCGATCGCGAGACCGGCAACGACGAGTCCCGCCACCGGCGTGGCCAGCAGCAGTCTGCGCTCGACGTGAGGACGTAGCGCCAGGGCGAGTCGGCGGATCCCCACCCCCACCAGGGCCGCTGCCACGCCAATGACCAGCGCCCAGCCGAACTCCGCGACATCCGGCCGCGCAAAAGGCGGCAGGTTCGGCAGCGACAACGAGGTCGTTCCCAGCCCTGACACGGTGTCCAGCCCGATGAAGATCAGCGCACCGATGCCGGCGGCCAGCAAGCCGGGAAGCAGAATCAGTGACGCGGTCGCCCCGCCCAAGCCGGAAGCCTCCATCAGCAGGAACGCCCCGAGCAGCGGTGAGCCCAGTAGCGTGCTGATCGCGGCGAAGCTGCCCGCCGCACCCAGCACCGCCGCCGCCTGTGCCGGCGCGCCCCGCTTGACCAGGCGCATCGCCCACGCGGCAAGACCCGCGCCCAGCGCGATGAGAGGTGCCTCGGGCCCGAGCACCGCGCCGAGGCCAAGGGTGACCAAGGCCGCGAGGGCGATGCCGGGCAGGTCTCGGGCTGCGGGAGCTCCCCTCGGCTTGAACCCGTCGGCCGGGGACTCCCCGCCTCGGCCGGGGAGGTAGCGGATGGTCAGCGCCACCAGGACCCCGGCCACGAACAGCGGCAGCACCGGCCACCACGGCGGCTCACCGTGGAATCCAAGGCCCTTCGGTAGGTCGGTGAACACCCAGCCCTGGAGGTGGACGCTCAGCTGGAGGAAGGAGTAGGCGACCGCCGAGATCGGCACGCCGAGTATCGCCGCCACGACCAAGACGACCAGGTAGCTGCGGGATCGCAGCAGCGCTTTCGGGTCGAGGGACGATGGCACTGTCACGCGATCCGCCTCCCGCCCAGGCATCACCCGCACAGATGAGAGGCGATGCCTCCTGCGTTACACGCCGAGGATGCGCGCCTTCGCCTGAGCGAACTCCTCGTCAGTGAGCACCCCGGTGTCGTGCAGCTTGGCCAATTGCTGGATCTTGTCGACCTGGGGGTCGACAGACGGGGCGGGTGGCGCGGGCGCTGGGGGCGGCGCATATTGCGGCGCATATTGCTCGGCGGCTTCCTGTTCCCGGTACGCAGAAGCTTCGGCCGACCGCTTACCGACGTGGTACGCAGTGCCGCCGACGACCGCCGCCCGGAGTAGAGGCCTGCGACGCATGATCATGATGAGGCTCCTTCGGTCGAGGTCGATTCATCGTCCAGCGCGATGTCGAGCGCGAACGCGATCTCTGGTGCTGCGGCAACCACTCGAGCCATGCCGATCGTGGGGGCCAGCGCGATGAGCACGCCGAGGACGTCGCCGTCGCTGACTCCGCTCTCCTTAGCTATCCCGACCTGCCACATGTACGAAGCGGGCGGAGCGTCGAGTGTGATGAGGCTGGCGATGCGCACCAGGGCGTGCGTCTTCGGGTCGAGCCCCGAGTCGACGATGTTGTCGATCTGCATCTTCAGCAGCGACTCGATGAATGCATGGTCGCCGGTCGCCATGCCTCGTACAGCGGTCGCGAAGTCGGTCCGATCGAAGATGGCCATGGCAGTGTCCTTTCGGGGTCCGTCGCCTCCTCAACCGTCCACCATCTCCGCAGGCGCGGCTTCACCCGTTACGGGTGAAGCCGCCGGCGCTGGTAGACCGAGCTCCCGACCACGGCACCGCCCAGCATCACGAAGCTGAACCCCACGATCCACGAGAGCAGCATGAAAACCGTGCCGATCGGCCCGTATTGGCGGGTTTCGCTGACGATGGCTCGCGAGAAGTACAGCGCGGCGGCGCCCCTGAGCCCGAACAGGCCGATCGTGATGGCGATAGCACCAGGAAGCAACGGCCGCCACCCGACTCTGCCGCCGAGCAGCAGGTGCTGCGATCCCCAGGCGGCGAACAGGACGATGGGCACGGAGATCAGCCCGAGGAGCACCTTGCCCAGCGTTCCGTGCACGAGCAGGGTGAAATTCACCAGAATCATCAGCACGACGACGAACCCCGCGATCCACACGACGGCGCGCCAGAGGCCACGGCGGCCCAGCGGCGGGAGCCGCCAAGCCAGTTCGTAGCCTCGCTGAAGAGCATTAGGCCACGCGTAGGCGAACAGGATGCCGAGCACGAGTCCCCCGGCGGTACTGGCTCCGCGCACCGCGTTCGGGCTGGCGAAGAGCTGCTGTACGTCCTTGGACGCAGCGTCCGAGAACCCCAGCCGGTTGACGAATCCCGTGGAGATGCTGTGCTCTGCTGCCGAGGGGTGAGATCGCCGCAATAGTGATCAACAAGGGGACGAGGCACATGAACGCCAGCGCCGCGAGGATCATGGCCTCGCGCATGAGGTCGGCCTCTCTGATGGCCTGCAGGTGGTGGCCTGTGGTGGTCTCGTCCACCCGTTGGCGGGTGGCCGAGTACCGGGCGGACAACCTCTGGGCATCGTGGCTGGCGCGTTGGCTGATCCGGGACCGCGCACCGTGGGAGAGGACCTCGTCGCCGCGCCCCGCTTCGTGACGGTCACCCGCTGGTCGCTCGCTCACTTCTTCGCGTCCATGCCGAAGCCCTGTTCGCCGGTCGCGGAGAATCCCCAGCGCTACATCTGTGCGGCGACCATGCTCAGCTGCTTGTCGAGCTCCGCGCCTTCCATGTCGAGCTCCCGCTCAAGGCGGGACTGCGCGTGGTTCATCACCGCGTCGAGCTTCTCGCCGAGCTTGTCGCGGGCCACCACGATGAGCGCGGCTTGGCCGTTGTCCAATGTCTCGCCGAACTCCTTCACGTCCTTGCGCGACATGCCATGCGAGAAGTGGCCGATGAGGCCGCCCGCGCCGCCTCCCACGAGGGCGCTGCCGATCAGTGACGGCGGGAAGAGGATCCCCACGACCGCGCCGACGCCGACGCCGGTCCATGCGCCGTGCTGCGTCGGCTTCTCGATCTTGTGGACGTGAACCGCGTCCCCCGTCTTCGACACCACGGCGGCGTCGTAGGTGCCGATCACCCCATCGCTGTGCAAGTCCTTCACGGTCATCAGGTCGACCTCAGCGTCGTTTTCGCTCTCATAGGTCCCCACGTAGAGGAACACATCATGGCTCTTCGACATCGCGGCCTCCTTCGGTCGAGCGCGGCTCTGCACATCGACGCTCTCCCCGCGACCAGCGGCCGTCATCACCCCTGCCGGGTGAACCGTGCGACAAGCGCGGGCGAGACTCAATCACCCGTGACGGGTGAGGCCCCCGGTGCACCACCCGCACAGACTGGGTCAGAGCACGGACACGCTGTTGACGGAACCGACTGCGGAGGTTGACGACATGAACACGCCGTTCTGGAACGCCTTCTGGCTCATGTTCATCTTCATCCCCTTGCTGTTGATCTGGGGATTCGCGCTGGTCGACATCTTTCGGCGAGACGACATGGGCGGCTTCAGCAAGGCGCTGTGGGTGCTTGTCGTGATCCTCTTGCCGTTCTTCGGCACGTTCATCTACCTGATCACGCGTCCCGCTGGTGCGACCGCAGGAAGAGCGCGTCGCGATCGATGAGGCCAACCGGGAGTTCGTGCAGACCTACGCACCCACCAACACCGCTGACCAGCTCCAGGTGCTCGCCGGCCTTCATGACCGTGGCAAGCTGAGCGACGCGGAGTTCGCCGCCGAGAAGGGGCGTCTGCTCCAGACCGCGGGAGGCGCCGCCAACCAGACCGCGTCACCGAACGCGACGATTCCTGCGGCTTGAGGTGCATCACAGGAGTTTGAAGTCGTGCGCTCGGGTGAGTGCGTGCTGGCGGTCGGAGGCGTCGAGCTTGCGGTAGATGCTCTTGACGTGGGTCCTGATGGTGTTCTCCGACACGAATAGCTGCGAGGCGATCTCGGCTTTTGACAGCCGTGTCCGCAGGTAGCGCAACACCTCCAGCTCACGCTCGCTGAGCGGTTCGACGAGGTGGTGCTCGGCTTGCTGCGGGATGGAAGTAACCCGGGCCCGCTCCAGCAGATCCAACGCGAAATCGCTGTGCGGGACACCGAGCTCGACAAGAGAGGCCAGCGTCGCAGCCAGCGCCGAAGGGCAGTCGAGGAAGGGCCGGCGGATCTGCTGGGGCGCCGCCAGCGCCAACGCCAGTTCTGCTGAGTCCCGTGCCGCCGCCTCGTCGCCGAGCTGGGCCGCCGTGGCAGCGCCCAGTGCGGCGACCTCGACCCGGGCCACCAGGCAGGCGGGTGGGCTCATCATCCACGGCGCGAGGACCTTTCGCGCCTGCGCCGCCGCACCCAGCCGTAGCTGGACGTCGGCCAGCACCACCTGGCGAGCCCGATGCTCGCTGAGCTCATCGGGCGTCTCGGGCTCGAGGAGCAGGTCACGAGCCGCCGTCAGCTCGCCCTCGCTGATGCGCTGATCGGCTTCCGCGACAGCCAGCATGATCGTCAGCCAACGCGGTGAGGACCACCCGTCCCCGAGCTTGTTGGCGTCATCGAGAACGCGACGAGCTCCGGCCACGTCGCCCAGAGCGCAGAGCACCTGGGCTCTTACCCGTGCGATCAGCGTGGCCGTGACCACCTCCGACTCGGGCACCAGGCTGCTCGCGTGTTCCAGGCCTCGACGGGCCTCCACCAGCTCGTCCCTGAAGTAGTGCACGCGACCTAGCGCCCAGTACGCCGCAGCGAGACTGTGAGAGCCGGACCATCCGTGGCGATCAGCGAAGTCGATCACCTCGAGCGCCTGCTGCATGGCCCCCTCGAGGTTGCCGGCCCGACAGGCGAGCACCGCAAGCCAGGGTTGGGCGGACAAGCGCAGATACCGCAGGTTCTCGTCACCGGCGGCGATCATCGCCTGATGCATGTGGTGCTCGGTGGCCACGATGTCGCCGTCGTTGACGCCAACCAGGCCGAGGCCGATCCGCAGCCTCGCCCGATGGGCGTGCTCCATCCAGGATCCGGGCTCGGCCGCATCGAGTTCGGCGAGCAGCCGCTCAGCCTCCTGACGTGCCCCGTACTCCCGACCCAGGGTGCGCTCGTAATGGAGTCGCTGGACGGCCAATGTCACCTGGATCGCGCGCCGATCCCGCGCCGTCATCGTCGAGATCGTCTCCGTGCCGAGCACCCGCTCAGCCGCGTCGGTCAGAGCCTCGGCCGCCACAGGGTCCCCGTCATCGATGTGAAGAGCCGCACGCGCGAGGGCGAGCTGAGGTTCGGCACCCACAGTCTGCTCGGGGAAACGGTCAAGAAGCACGCGGACCGTGCCCAGCTCGCCGCCCGCGAGAAGTCTCTGCCAGGACCCGCCCACGAGCGCCGCCGCGTACGTCCAGTCACCCGCTTGCTCGGCGTGAGCAAGCGCTTCGACTGGGAGGTCGCGATCGCCGAACCACCGTGCCGCTACGGCGTGCAGCCGAGGGATCTCTTGGGGCGCCTCCCAGCGGAGCTCTTTGCGGGCGAGCTCGGCGAGCAGCTGGTGCCAGCGGTACCAGACAGGGCGCGTCCCTGCGGCGGTGATGAAGACGTTGCCTCGCGCGAGCCCGGCAAGCAGCCGAGGGCTGTCGCGGTTGCCGGTCAGGGCTACGGCCAGATCGTCGCAGATCCGGTCGACCATGCAGGCCCGCAGCAGGAACTCCCGCATCTGGCTCGGCAATCGAGTGAGTACCTCGGAGAGCAGGTAGTCGGCGAGGACGCCGACCTCGCCGCTCAGGTCTGCCAGTACTCGTGACGGGTCGTCGGTCTGTTGCAGCGTCAAGGCAGCGAGCCGCAGCCCAGCGGCCCACCCCTCGGTGCGGGCGACCAGCACGGCGAGCTGGTCCGCCCGGAGCGACAAGTCGTGGCCGGCCAGCAGCCCTTCGGCCTCGTCGGCCCGGAATGCCAGGTCGCTCGACCTGATCTCGGTGAGCTGGCCAGCCAGGCGCAGGCGGTGGAGCCGCAGGGGCGGGTCGACCCGGCTGCACAGGACGAGTCGCAGCTGCTCGGGTGCGTGGTCGAGCACGTAGTCGATCTCGGCGAGAACACCGGCATCGGTGATGACGTGGAAGTCATCCATGACGATGAGCAGTGGCTCCGACAGCCGGCCGATGGCGTTGACGAGTCTGGCCGGGAAGTCGGCACCATCCTTGTGCGGCCCTGGCATCGGAGGCGGACCCAATGACCTCAGCAGACCGGGCGGCGGGTTCGGGCACATGCGGATCGCCTCAAGCAGCCCGGACCAGAACAGACCGAACTTGTCGTCTGTCTCGTCCAACGTCATCCAGACAACGCGGTCCCGGTAGGCGCAGGATCGCTGCCATGACGACACCAGCATGGTCTTGCCGGTACCCGCGGGGGCGGCGACGACGGTCAGCGTGTGCCGAGTACCCGCGTCGACCAGCTCGAACAGCCGCGGGCGGTCTATGACCTGCTGCGCTGAAGGGGGAGCGTGGAACTTGGTGCTCGCCAAGGCCCTCGCACGCTCGGCTGATCGCGTCATCCTGCGTCCGCTACGTCGTGGGCTACCACAGTCGTGGTCTGCACAACTCACGGTAACAACCCCAGGGTCGGGTTCACCCGCGTGCGGGTGGTGACCGCTCACCCGCTCGCGAGGCACCGTGGGCGACGACTGGCGGGGCCAAGCTGGCTAGAAGGCCAGGAGGAGATGCGGTGACTGCCGAGTACCTGATTCGACTCAGGGGCACCATCCGACCAGCGTTGATCTGCGACTTCGAGGGCTTGACTGTCGTCAACGATGATCACGACACCGTGCTACGCGGCTTCATCGTCGACCAGGCTGCGCTGTTCGGGATCTTCGCTCGAATCCAGTCGCTCGGACTTGAGCTTCTCGACGTCCAGCGTCTCTCTGACAATCACGTCGCCTAGGGAGCCACCATGAGTCAACCTTTCCCGAGCGGTGAGTCCACCCGGCTCGCTGGCAACGCCGACCGAGAAGCCAGATCCCTCGTGGACATCGATGCTGCTCCTGGCCCTCGTTGCCTTGCTCGCCGGCATCGTGGTGGTCGCCTGGCCGTCTGGCACCGTCAAGGTTGTCGCCGTGATCGTCGGGATCCAGCTCATCGTCCTGGGTGTGCTTCGACTCTCCACGGTCTTGCGCGCGGAGGAACGGACCGGCAGGTGGAGGTGGGTCCACGCACTGGTTGCCGGACTGGCGATCGTCGCCGGCATCCTGGTCCTCTTTCACCCGTTCCAGACCGTCAGCCTGCTCGCGTTCATCGTGGGCGCGTTCTGGATCGCCAACGGCGTGACCGAGACCTTCGCCGCCGTCACCCATCGCGGCTTGCCGCACCGAGGAATCGTGATCGGTTTCGGCGTCATGACGCTGATCGCGGGAATCGTGGTGGTGACCCACCCAGGGGGCACCATTCTGGCACTGTCGCTGCTGATCGGAATCTGGCTCATGCTCTTCGGCCTCTTCGGAGTCTTCCGCGCCATCGACATGCGCTCGGAGAGCCGCCACCGTGGACAGCCCCAAGCGGGAGTTACTAGCGCCTACCTGGCGCCATGACCGTTCGCCTACCCCGCTGGTGTCTGGCGATCGGTCTTGGCGTTGTTGTCGCCTTGGGTGCGGCCGGCTGCTCCTCGGGAACGTCGGCGACGTCGCCTGCGACACCATCCGCTTCCGCTTCAAGCACGCCGTCCGCGTCGACCACCTCAACAACGTCCGTGTGCGCCGAAGCGGATGCCCTGCGCAGCTCCTTGAAGCAGCTGACTCAGGTGAACGTCGTCACCCAAGGCACCGATCGGTTCAAGGCCGCTGTCCAGGACGTCGAGACCCACCTGACCGCGCTCGTCACCGACGCCCAGGGCCAATGGAAACCGCAGACGGACGCCTTGACGAGCTCGGTCGACAAGCTGCGCAGCACCGTGTCCGGCTTGGGTAGCCAGCCGAACCCTGCCAGCGCGGCGACCGCCGTCGTCGGTGCGCTGACTTCCGTCGAATCGGCAGCGAGCAACCTTTTCGGCGCCGTTGTCACGACCTGCGGATCGTCGTCCCCGTCGCCTACGAGCTCGTAGCTCGAGGCTCGAAACTCCTCGGCGACCTCAGGCTTCCTCGAGTGCTTCGCCGAAGTCGCGCAACATCTTGTAGTGCCGGTTGCCCGCCAAGAGGTGGCCCGCGCACAGCAATGTCGCGATGGGCCAGTCCAGCACCCCGACGACGGCGAGAAGGCCGACTCCGCCGACGAAGGCGAGTTCCTGGGTGGACGGGAGTTCGACCACGCCGACCAGCGGCAGGGTCAATTGCACCGTATTGCGGGCTGTGGCGGCCTGCGCCGCCCGTCGCCCGCTTCCAGGACTCCCAGGCCCCGCGTTCGGACGCTCTTGCGGTGCCGATGACTGCGGCTGCGCGGACATGGCCGCTCCTTTGCTTGCCACACCTGCTCCGACAGCCCGGAGAGGGTACAGCCGACACCGCCGGGGTAGGTCACGACTGTCCCGCCGCACCGCCGACGGACACCTGAACTCATTCCCAAGGAGGGGCCATGCCCACACCCAAAGACGACGCCAGCGAAAAATCGAAGTCGACGAGCACCAGTGCCAAGGTCGTTGGCGGCATGTCGTCGATCAACGCAGCGCTGCCGATGGCGAACCAGATGGTCGACACCAAGCGGCTGGTGTGGCTGGGCGGACTGGTCGTCGTGGGCGCACTGGGTGTGATCGAGTGGCCCGTCGTCGCCGCTGTCGGTGTCGGCAGCTACGTCGCCGAGCAGCTCGCCAAGGACGCCATGCAGAGCCAGAAAATGGCGTCGCGCTAGCGGACGAACAGGTGCCAGCCGAGCCACCACCACAGCACCACGATCAGCCACCGCCCAGCGGCGGACTCAGTGAGGAGCCCGAACAGTTTGCCCACGTGCGGTACCCGCTGCGGCCAACGCACACCCGCCACATGGAGCAGCGCCCCGGCCGCCAGAAGCAGCGCGTAGCCAGCCAACGTCACCTCGCGCGCGGTCACCGGCGAATCACCGCCCGGCCGAGGCCCAGCCATCGCCACCACGCCGACAGCTTTGACGACCTGGCGATCGAACAGCCCGTTCGTGATCGAGCTCAGGGTGGGGTGGAACTGGCGTGGTCCCTGGAACAGCGCCGCGAGCTCCCAGGCCACCGCGACGACGATGAGCACGACCCACAGCACGTCGCCGAGGGTCGGAACCCAGGGTCTGCCATGCCGAACGGCACGGCGATGCAGCCGGGCCTCCCCACGCCGTGGTTCCTCGCCCCGCTCCCGGGCTGCCTGACGCCGCCGTGCGTCTGCATCGAGCCGCACGGCGACAGCGATCAGGCCGGGCAGAACCAGCAGGATCTCGGCGGGCACCGTAAAGGGGCGCGTGGCAGAGACCGCCCATGCGTAGCCGACAACCATCACTGCCAAGCCGGCGCTGCCGACTCCACGTCCCACCCTGGACATGTTCATGATCGCCCGCTGTCACACGTCATTGCGAACCTACGCCGCGCGGCACCCGGCCCGGGCCGCGACCCCAGCAGCGTGTCTGATCAACTCGCCGTCGATGCGAGGAGCCGAACCTGGCAGGATGCTCCTTCGTGGATACCCGCCAGGAGCAAGCGCCGCCGACGTCGACGCCCGTGACATACGAGGCTCTACAGGCACGCCGGCGTCCCCACCTCGGCCCGGTGGCACCGGCACGGCTACGGCGAGTCAAGCCGCCCCGGCTGTGGCAGGAGCTGGTGCTCATCCTGGCCGGCTACTACGTGTACGGGCTGGTGCGCAATGGCGTGCCCGACCAGGAGGGACAAGCCCTGCGACGCGCCCAGGACATCCTGTCCCTCGAGCGCAGCTGGCACATCGACATCGAGCTGACGATCAACAAGGCGGTCGCCTCGATCGACTGGCTCGCGTACGTCATGAACTACTACTACGCCACGCTGCACTTCATCGTCACGATCGCGGTGCTGGTCTGGCTCTATCGCTCCCACCCGCTGCGCTATCGCCCGGCCCGCACCGTCCTCATCAGCGCGAGCACCGTCGGGCTGCTGGGCTTCTGGTTCTACGCGCTCGCACCGCCGCGGATGCTGACCAGCGACGGATTCATCGACACCGTGGTGGCGTTCCACACGTGGGGGTCCTGGGGGACCAGCGGGGTCGCCTCGCACTCCAACCAGTTCGCGGCCATGCCGTCCCTGCACATCGCCTGGTCCCTGTGGTGCGGCATCACGATCGCCGTGCTGGCCCGGCGGCACTGGCTCAAGGCCCTGGGGATCGTGTACCCGCTTGCCACGCTCTTCGTCATCATGGCCACCGCCAACCATTTCGTGCTCGACGCGGTGGGTGGCGTCGTCGTCCTGCTCGCCGGGTACGCGTTCCAGCACCTGCTGTCTGGCCGAGGCGCCTACCTGGACCCGACGACCGTGCCCGGCCTCGTCGCAACGCCACGAACGCAACCGGGGCGCGGACGTCACGCCCGACCGACGTCTCGCTGAGCCCGTTCGGTTCGCAGGGCTCAGCCTGCCGCCTCGGGTTCCAGCCCACCCAGGGCAGGCGTCGACGGTTCGCGAGTCCAGGCGGCACGGATGGCCGCTCGCGGCCACCTGACCCACAGCGCCAGCACCGTCACGATGCCGACGATCCCCGCCAGCGCCACCGCGTGGGCGGCGCCCTGCCAGTACCCGATCGCACCCCACAGCGCGAGGCCGACCGCTTGGGCGAGCGAGACGCATGCCGCCGCGAGCCCGTTCGCTCGACCGCGGGCGGACGCGTCGGTCACCAGGTTGAAGGCCGCGATCGTCGGGATCATGAAGGCCTGGAACATCCCGGTGATCGTCCAGAGCACGAACGCCAGCCACAGCGGCGGGGAGAACCAGGTCGCGGCCAACGGGACCATGCAGGCGGCGACGAGGGGCAACAACAGCTCGGCCTGGGTACGCGGTTTGACGAAGCGGGCCAGCGCCCAGGCCCCCGCCACCATGCCGAGCGGGCCGGCCGCGGTCAGCAGTCCAGCGGCGCGCGCCCCGCCTTGCTTCTCGGCGGCATAGGCGATGGCCAGACCCTCGGGGGCGATGACGAACAGCAGGCCGCCGGACACGAGCAGCACCAGCGCCCGGCGCGCCGGATCGCGAAAGACGAGCCGCATCCCTTCGACCATGTCCGCCGCCATGCTCGGCAGCGTGATCCGCGACGACGCGGCAACCGCCGGCCGGCGCACGACGAACAGCCACACGTACACGAACGACGCGCCGAACGTGACGGTGTCGATGAGGAGTGCACCGCGAGGGGAGACCAACGCGATGATCAGGCCGCCGACGGCGAACCCGACGACCTGGTCGAACTGGTGCAGCACGCGGCTGAACGAGAGTGCTGCCACGTAGTCGTCGTTGTCGGCGAACACCTCGGGCAGCAACGACTGGCGCGCGGACTGGAAGGGCGGGGCGAGGAAGGCCGAGCTCAGCACGAGGACGAACAGGGTCCACAGCGGCACTGACGCATTGGCGGTGAGCAGCACCATGGCCGCCACAGCGATGCCGCGACCCGCGTCGCACACCATCATCAGCCCCTTGCGGGGCAACCGGTCGGCCAACGAACCGAGGAACGCTCCGCCCAGGATCTGCGGGATGTAGCTGACCGCGTAGGTCAACGCGGCGTAGAAGGCGCTGTTCGACCGGTGGAATACGAGGAACGACAAGGCGATCGCAGCGATCTGGTCGCCGAACTCGCTGGTCAGCTGGGCGAAGATCAGCCCTCGGTACTCGCGGTTGCGCAGAGCGTTGAGGTATCCAGCTCCGCCGGCCCGGCTCACTGGTCGGTCTCTGGCGGCTGGGCTTTCGGCAGCGTTACCGGCTCGCGAAGGAACGCGGCGAGAGCGGGTACCACGACGTGGGGTGCTTCCTCCAGCACGAAGTGCCCCGCCCCGGGGACCTCTAGCAGCGCGGCACGGTCGCCCAGGTGGGCCCGGACACCCTCGGCGCCAGCCACCGGCGCGAGCGGGTCGAGCGTCCCCCACACCACCAGTGCCCGTTCGAGGGCCAGCGGCGGCGGTGCCGCTCCGGCGAGGCTGGGGCACACCGCCTGCCGGTAAGTACGCCAGCATCGCGTCGATGCGGCGGGGGTGGGAGTAGGCAGCGACATAGTGCCGCAGGTGCGCCTCGTCCATCAGGGTGGTCGACCGCCAACCCAGGCGGAAGGTGGCGCGCAGCAGTGGCTCGGTAGCGACGGCGAAGATGAGCTCAGGAAGCAGGGGCAGCGCCAGCCAGGGCAGTTCCCACACGCTGCCCAGCGCACGGTGGCCATCCCGGTTGCCGCGACCACCCGGCATCCCCGCGGCGACTGGCGAGGAGATCACGACGAGTCGACGAACCAGGTCGGGGCGGCGGGCGGCGAGCGCACGCCCCAGTAGCCCGCCCACACCGTGGCCGACGACGTCGACCGGCCCGTCCACCTCGTGCAGCACGAGAGCAGCCAGCTCGCCGGCCAACGTCTCGAGGTCGTAGCTCCCGCGGTGCTCGCTGGTGCCGAGTCCCTTGAGGTCCGGCGCGATCACGATCCGGTCGCCGGCAAGCTCGGGGATCAGGTCACGCCAGATCGCTGCCGTCTGCGGGATTCCGTGGAGAAGCAGAACCGGGGTGGTTCGCCGCTTACGCGGCGGATCGGCACGATGCAGGGTAAAGCGGACACCGTCGAGAGCAACCTGGCGCAGTCGGGCTCCGGGGAGCAGGCCAGCGCTCATGCGTAGAACACCCTCTCGGCGACCGCCCGGGCTCGGCGGGTGACCCGCCGGTACTCCTCGAGGAAGTCACCGGACTGTGTCGGAGAGTAGCCCACGATGCGCGCCACGCCTACCAGTTCCCGCCCAACCGTAGGCACGCTGTCCCCCGCGCGCCCTTGAGTGAGTACCACCGCATTGCGGACCCGGGTCGCGAGTTTCCAGGCCGTCGCGAGCGTGGCGGCATCCTCCACGCCGAGCAGACCAGCCTCGGCGGCGGCGCCGAGCGCGGTCAGTGTCGAGGTGGTCCGCAAGGTGGGGACAGCGTGGGCGTGGCACAGCTGCAGCAGCTGCACCGTCCACTCGACGTCGGCCAGGCCTCCACGTCCGAGCTTGGTGTGCAGGGCCGGGTCTGCCCCGCGTGGGAGCCGCTCCGCCTCGACACGGGCCTTGATCCGCCGGATCTCCCGTACCTGGTGCTCGGTCAGGCCCCCGTCCGGCCAGCGCAGCTCCGCTACCGCCGCGCAGAATCGTTGCGCCAAGTCCATGGACCCGGCGAGCGGCTCGGCTCGCAGCAGCGCCTGGCTCTCCCACACGTGGGACCAGCGCCCGTAGTAGGCGACGTAGGAGGCGAGGGTGCGGACCAGCGGGCCCTGACGTCCCTCAGGTCGCAGGTCGGCATCCACCTCCAGCGGGGGGTCGGGTGCCGGGACGGCGAGGAGCCGGCGCAGCTCGCTGGCCACCGCGTGGGCAGCCTGCGCCGCCTCGCCCTCAGCGGCACCTTGGGCGACCTCATAGACGAAGAGCACATCCGCGTCACTGCCGTAGCCCTGTTCGCGACCCCCTAGGCGACCCATCGCGATGACCGCCAGCCGCATCGGCAGTGGGGAACCCCAGCCGGTCTCGATCTCCCGGCTGGCCGTCTCCAGCGCCCCGACGATCGTGGCGGCCGCCACGTCCGCCAACGCCTCACCGACTTGAGCGACGTCGAGCAATCCCAGCACGTCGGCGCAGGCGATCCGGAGCAGCTCCCGCCGGCGCAAACCGCGTGCGGTGCGCACCGCCTCCTCCCAGTCCTCGTTGCGCTCCACGGCAGCCAGGACTTCCGTGGTCAGCGCCGCCCGGCTCCGCGGTCGCAGCTGTTCGTCGTCGGCGAGCATCGCCACGGCCTCGGGCGCCCGCAGCAACAGCTGGGAGACGTAACGGCTGGATGCCAGCAGCAGCGCCATCCGTTGCGCGGCGACACCCTCGTCGCGCAGCAACCTCAGGTACCACGGCGTGGTGCCGAGAGCCTCGGACACCTGGCGGAAGGCGAGCAGGCCGGCATCGGGATCGGCCGCATCCGCGAACCAGCCGAGCATCACCGGCAGCAGGGTTCGCTGGATCGCGGCGCGCCTGCTCACTCCCGAGCTGAGCGCTTCCAGGTGCTGCAGCGCCCGCACCGGATCCGCGTAGCCCAGCGCCTCCAGCCGCTGCCGGGCAGCATCCGGGGTGAGCCGCGCCTGGTCCCCCGGCAGCAGCGCCACGGAGGCGAGCAGCGGTCGGTAGAACAGCTTCTCGTGCAGTCGGCGCACGTCCCGGGCATGGCGCGACCATGCGGCGTCCAGCTCGACGACCGGATCGGTGCGATACCCCATCCCGCGCCCGAGCCGGCGCAGCTCCCCCTCGTCGGTGGGCAGCGTGTGCGTGCGGCGGAGCCGGCGCAGCTGCAGGCGGTGCTCCAGTGTGCGCAGGAACCGGTACGCGTCGGCCATCACCTCCGCGTCGTCCCGGCCGATGTATCCGCCGGCTGCGAGGTCGGCTAGCGCGGTCAAGGTAGTGGGGCTGCGCAGCGCGTCGTCGGCCCGCCCGTGGACGAGCTGCAGCAGCTGGACGGCGAACTCCACGTCGCGCAGACCCCCCGGCCCGAGCTTGAGCTCGCGCCGGGCGTCCGGCTCGGCGACGTGCGCCTCGACGCGGCGCCGCATCGCCTGCACATCGGTGACGAAATGTTCGCGGCCCGCTGCGGACCAGACGAACGGCGCGAGCGCGTCGACGTACGCGCGCCCGAGCTCGGCGTCGCCGGCGGCCGGGCGCGCCTTGAGCAGGGCCTGGAACTCCCAGGTCTTGGCCCAGCGCTCGTAGTAGGCAACGTGGCTGGCGAGGGTGCGCACCAGCGGACCGGCCTTGCCTTCGGGACGCAGAGCGGCGTCCACCGGCCAGATCGGTGCGCAGGCACGGATGATCGCCGTCGCCATCCTGGTCGCGACGGCGATGTCCGCCTCGTCGGCGCAGACGAAGACGACATCGACATCGCTCACGTAGTTGAGCTCACGGCCACCGCACTTGCCCATGGCGATGACCGCCAGCCGGGTCGACTCGCTCCCCGGCGTCTCGACGCGGGCGATGTCGAGCGCCGCCTGCAGCGTGGCCGCCGCGAGGTCGGCGAGGTCGCGCGCCACCGCCTCCAGCGATGCCACCCCGGTGACGTCACGGCCCGCGATGGCCAGCAGGTGGCGCAGGTAGGTGCGGCGAAGGTGGGCGTGGGCGGGCGGACCGGACATCCCGGTGACCGCCGAGCGGAGCTCCCCCTCGCTGGGGTCATCGGCCTCGCTGGTGAGCACCCGCAGGTCCGAAGGGTGCTGCACCAGGTGCTCACCGAGAGCGGCGCTGGCCCCGAGCACGCCGGCCAACCGGGCGAGCAGCACGGGGTCGTCCAGCAGGTTCTCACCCAGGCCGGGCACCGCGGCGGTCAACTGAGCGAGCGTGGCCAGCGCGAGGTCGGGATCCGCGGCGCCGGCGAGGGCGTCGACGACATCGCCGGGCTGCCGAGCCGCGAGCGGGGCACCCACTTCGGGCTCAGCGAAGCCCAGCCGGGCCAGCCGGGCGCGCAGGCTCTGCGCTCGCTGGTCCTCGCCCACGGTCACAGCGCCACGATAGAGGCCGCACCCCTCGCCAAGGGGCGCGGCGCACGGTCACGCTCGCTAATGCCGTCGGCCGGCGTACGGCAGGTCGGCGACGACGCGGGCCCCGTCACGATGGACATGCTCGGTCAGGTAGTCCGGATAGGTGCGCCACCCGTTGTCGTGCCCCGCAGCCAGGTTGTCGCCGTGACGCACCGCCCGCCAGCTGGCCCCAGGGAAGGTGAGCTCGACCAGGTGTGGGTGCCGCCCGGTCACATCGAGGTAGGCCTGGGCCGCTTCGCGGGCGGTGAGCACCCCCGGTCCCCCGATGTCCGGGGCCCTGCCCACCGGATCCGCGCCGACCATCGCGACGAGCCGCTCCGCCACGTCACGGACGTCGACGGGCTGCACACGCGCGTGGGCCGGGAGCAGGCCGACCGGAAACCGGGTGAGCCGATCCGCCATCCGCGCGATCTTCGGATGAAACTGCGTGGAGCGCAGCACCGACCACCCCATGCCCGAGTCCTGGATGAGGTGTTCGGCGTGCAGCTTGGACCGGTAGTACGGGAACGGGATCACGTCCACACCGACGATCGAGACGTAGATCAGGTGGCGGACTCCGGCCTGCCGTGCGGCCTCGACCAGAGCCGCGGTTCCCTCGACATCGACCCGCTTGTGGCGGACCGGGTTCGTCGCGGCGTGGACCACGACGTTCACCCCCGCCAGGGCCGTCGCGATGCCCTCGCCGGTCGTCAGGTCGCCCCGCCAGGTCCCGTCGGACCCCGCACTGCCCGTACGGCTCAGTACGTGTACGTCAGCCCCGCGGTGCCGGAGGTCGGAGACGAGCTCGCGGCCGAGCACCCCTGTGCCGCCGGTCACCAGACAGACCGTCATGGGTGGGGTGTGCCCCGCCGGAGCACCGCCGACGCGTCGGCACTCGCGCCTGCCTACAGGACGGGCAGGTACCGGTCCCGCTCGAAGGTGGTCACCTGGCGCTGGTACTCGGCCCACTCCGCGCGCTTGTTGCGCAGCACGAAGTCGAAGACGTGCTCCCCCAGGGTCTCCGCGGCCAGCTCGGAGCGCTCCATCGCCGCGATCGCCTCGGCGAGCGAAGCCGGCAGCGGGTCGATGCCCAACGCGCGGCGCTCGCCGTCGGTCAGCGCCCACACGTCATCCTCGGCGCCGTCGGGCAGCTCGTACCCCTCTTCGATGCCCTTGAGCCCCGCCGCCAGCAGCATCGCGAACGCCAGGTAGGGGTTGCAGGAGGAGTCCGGCGAGCGGATCTCGATGCGGGTGGCGTTGCCCTTCGCCGGCTTGTACATCGGCACCCGGACCAGCGCGGACCGGTTGTTGTGGCCCCAGCAGATGTAGGCCGGCGCCTCGCCGCCACCGAACAGCCGCTTGTAGCTGTTCACCCACTGGTTGGTGACCAAGGTGAACTCCGCGGCGTGCCGCAGCAGCCCGGCGATGAATGCGCGGCCGGTCTTGGACAGCTGGTACGGAGCGCCCGCCTCGTAGAACGCGTTGCGGTCACCCTCGAACAGCGACAGGTGGGTGTGCATGCCCGAGCCGGGGTGCTCGGTGAACGGCTTGGGCATGAACGAGGCGTACACGCCCTGCTCCAGGGCGCACTCCTTCATGACGAGCCGGAACGACATGATGTTGTCGGCGGTGGTGAGCGCGTCCGCGTAGCGCAGGTCGATCTCCTGCTGGCCGGGCGCGCCCTCGTGGTGGCTGTACTCCACCGAGATGCCCATGTTCTCCAGCATGGTGATGGCGCTGCGCCGGAAGTCGTGACCGAGCCGGTGCGGGGTGTGGTCGAAGTAACCGCCGGCGTCCACCGGGACCGGCATCTGACCCGGCGTCGGCTGGCCCTCGAAGAGGAAGAACTCGATCTCGGGGTGCGTGTAGAAGCTGAAACCAAGGTCGGCGGCCTTGGCCAGCGCGCGCTTGAGCACGTACCGCGGGTCGGCGTAGGACGGCGTCCCGTCCGGCATCAGGATGTCGCAGAACATCCGCGCGGTCCCCGGAGCCTCCGAGCGCCACGGCAGCAGCTGGAAGGTCGCGGGATCCGGCTTGGCGAGCATGTCGGACTCGTACACCCGGGCGAAGCCCTCGATCGCCGATCCGTCGAACCCCATGCCTTCGGCGAAGGCCCCTTCGAGCTCGGCTGGGGCGACTGCCACGGACTTGAGGTAGCCCAGCACGTCGGTGAACCACAGCCGCACGAAGCGCACGTCCCGCTCCTCGAGCGTGCGAAGTACGAACTCGGTCTGCTTATCCATGGGCCCAGTCTGGCGTCGATGTGTTTCCGGGGCGTTACGTGCCGGGCCGCCACGCGAGAAGCACCCCGGCGGCTCACGACTAGGCTTGATCCATGCCTCAGCTGCGCGTAGGACTCGTCCAGGCTGACCTGTGCGTCGGTGACCTGGACGGCAACGCCGACCAGGTCCTGCGCTGGGCGCGGCACGCCCGGTCCAACGGCGCCCACCTGGTGGCGTTCCCGGAGATGGCGCTGACCGGCTACCCCGCCGAAGACCTGGTGCTGCGGGCCTCCTTCGTCGACGCCTCCTTGGCCGCTCTCGAGGACGTGACCAAGCGCCTCTTCGCTGAAGGCCTCGGCGATCTCGCCGTCGTCGTCGGCTACCTGGACCGCGACGCGTCCGGCCGCCCGCAGAACAGCGCCGCATTCCTGTACCAGGGACGGGTCGTCGCCCGGTACGCCAAGCACCACCTTCCGAACTACGGCGTCTTCGACGAGTTCCGCTACTTCACCCCGGGCGAGCGACTGCCGATCGTGCGGCTGCACGGCATCGACGTCGCCACCATCATCTGCGAGGACCTGTGGCAGGGCGGTGGACCGATGGTCGCCGCCGGCCGGGCGCGCGCCGGGCTCGTGCTCGTCCTCAACGGCTCGCCCTACGAGCGGGGCAAGGGCGGGACCCGGCTGGAGCTGGCGCGCCGCCGGGCGGCCGACGCGCAGACGACGATCGCCTACGTCAACCTCGTCGGCGGCCAGGACGAACTGGTCTTCGATGGCGGCTCGTTCGTGGTGACCTCCGCTGGCGCCCTCCTCGCGCAGGCGCCCGCGTTCGAGGCGGGTCTGGTGCTCGCCGACCTCGACCTTCCCGCGGCCTCCAGCGACGACTTCGGCACTCTCGACGTCGAGGACGGCACCCGGATGGTGGTGGAACGCGTCACCATCAGCCCCGAGCCGCCAGCGCCCTACGTCCCGCAGCCCTCCCACCTCGCGCCGCAGCTGTCCGACGAGGCGGAGGTGTACACCGCGCTGGTCACCGCAACCCGGGACTACGTCCGCAAGAACGGGTTCCGCTCGGTCGTGCTCGGCCTGTCCGGCGGTATCGACTCCGCGCTGGTCGCGACCCTCGCCGTCGACGCACTCGGCGCAGCGGGCGTGCACGGCGTGGCGATGCCGAGCCGCTACTCCTCCGAGCACTCCCTCGCAGATGCGGAAGACCTCGCGTCCCGGCAGCAGCTGAGCTACACCGTCGTCCCGATCGGGCCGATGGTCGAGGCGTTCGAGGGCGCACTGCCGCTTGAGGGGCTTGCCGCTGAGAACCTGCAGGCACGCCTGCGCGGGATGACGCTGATGGCGCTGTCGAACACCCACGGCCACCTCGTCCTCACCACCGGCAACAAGAGCGAGCTGGCGGTCGGCTACTCCACCCTCTACGGCGACACCGCCGGCGGGTTCGCGCCGATCAAGGACGTACCGAAGACCCTCGTCTGGGCGCTCGCGCGTTGGCGCAACCGGGTCGCCGTCGATCGCGGGCAGGTGCCGCCGATCCCGGAGAACAGCATCACCAAAGCACCGAGTGCCGAGCTACGGCCCGGCCAGCTCGACGCCGACTCGTTGCCGGACTACTACGTGCTGGACCGGCTGTTGGAGGACTACGTCGGCGGTGACCTGGGCCGAGACGCGCTGGTCGCGGCCGGCCACGACCCGGACGTCGTCGACCGCGTGCTGCGGCTGGTGGACGCGGCGGAGTACAAGCGCCGCCAGTACCCACCGGGCCCCAAGATCTCGGCGCGGAACTTCGGTCGCGACCGGCGGCTGCCGATCACCAGCCGTTGGCACAAGCCGGCGAGCGCCGACACTCCGGCCAGCACCGACACTCCGGCCAACACCGACATTCCGACGCGCCGTCGAGCCGCCGCCGAGCCTGCCACCGCCGATCCAGCCACCGCCGAGGAGTAATCTTCCGGTGTCCGGGGACGCCGAACGGCGCCTCGAGGCTGGGAGGTTCCACCATGTCCGAGACGAGCCTGTACGGCGCCGCCGTACGTCGCGTCCGCATCCCCCACCTGCACGCCGCCAAGGAACGCGGCGAGAAGTGGGCGATGCTCACCGCCTACGACCAGTACTCCGCCGAGATCTTCGACGCCGCCGGGATCCCGGTGCTGCTGGTCGGCGACTCCGCGGCCAACAACGTGCTCGGCTACACCACGACGCTGCCCATCACGGTCGACGAGCTGCTGCCGTTGGTGCGCGCGGTGGTCGGCGCCAGCCACCGTGCACTGGTCGTCGCCGACCTGCCGTTCGGCACCTACCAGGCGTCGCCCGAGCAGGCACTCGCCACCGCAGTGCGCTTCATGAAGGAAGGCGGCGCGCACGCCGTCAAGCTCGAGGGCGGCCGACACGTCGCCGCGCATGTCCAGGCGCTGGTCGGCGCCGGGATCCCCGTCATGGGACACATCGGCTTCACCCCGCAGAGCGAGCACCAGCTCGGTGGCTACCGGGTGCAGGGTCGCGGCGATGGCGCGGCGGAGCTGCTGGACGACGGCGCTGGCGCTGCAGGACGCCGGTGCGTTCGCCGTCGTGCTGGAGATGGTGCCGGCGCTGGTCGCCAAGAACCTGACCGCCGAGCTGGCGATCCCCACGATCGGGATCGGCGCCGGGGTCGACTGCGATGCCCAGGTGAACGTCTGGCAGGACATGGCGGGGCTGCGGGCCGACCCGGTGCCGCGCTTCGTCAAGCGGTACGCCGATCTGCGCGGAGTTCTCACCGCTGCGGCGACGGCATTCGCGGCGGACGTGGCCGCCGGCAGCTACCCGGGTCCCGAGCACGCCTACGAGTGACCTGAGAGGGCGCCGCCCCTACCGGACCACGAGAAAGTCGTCGGGGGCGCGCGGCGGTCGGAGCTTGGGTGGTGCGGCCGCGTGCCCGATGGCGACCACACCCATCGGCTCCCAGTCGTGCGGCAGGTCCAGCGCGCGAGTGACCACCGGACGACAGAACATGGTCGAGGAAACCCACGCCGAGCCGAGCCCCTCGACGGTGAGGGATACCAGCAGGTTCTCCACGCCTGCCCCCATCGCGACGAGGAACATCTCCCGCTCCGCGGTGGCGCGGCGCACGTCCGGGTAGTCGTGGGCCGCATCGGTGACCAGGCACGGAACGGCGAGGTACGGCGCGCGCCGCAGCACGTCGCCCCGGCGAGTGCGTCGGGCGATCTGCTCGTCGGTGAAACCGTCGCCGCGCAGGTCGGCGATCCAGGCGTCGAGCATGGCGTCCAGCAGGGCGGTGCGCGACTCGGCGCTCTCCAGCAGCACGAACCGCCACGGCGTGGAGTGGTGCGGCGCCGGCGCGGTGATCGCCGCCGCGACGGCCCGGCGGACCGCGGCGGGGTCGACTGGTTCGGAGGTGAACTCCCGGACGGTCCGGCGCGCGGTCACCACGTCGGCTGAGCCGAACCGGAACATGTCCTCGTCCGCCGGCCGGATCACCGGCCGCACGCCGTCGCCGTCGGTCTCGGTCACCCGATGGGCCAGACCGCGGACGATCGCCACCGGCACGTTCGCGGTCTTGCCCTTGACGAGGTCGCCGGCCGCGGCGAGCTCGTCGCACACCGCGGTGACGGTGACCTCCATCGTGGTGCCGAACGTGTCCGGGCTTGCCCCTCAGGTCGTCCAGCGCGTCGAGGCCGGCCACGCCGACCGCGACGTCGGTCAGCCCGGCTCGCCACGGCCGGCCGAAGGTGTCCGACACCACGACGCCGACGACGACGCCGAGCCGTTCACGCAGCCCGGCCCGCAGCCGTCGCGCCGAGGCGTCGGAGTCCTCCGGCAACAGGAGCACCGTGCCCGGGGAGGTGTTGGACGCATCGACGCCCGCCGCCGCGAGCACGAACCCCTGCCTGGTCTGGACGATCCGGGTCGCCCCTCGGCGGGCTACGACCCGGACCGTTTCGGCATCGATGGCCGCCTCACGGTCGAGGCCGCGGACGATCCTGCCTTCCGCCTTGGAGACGACCTTCGAGGTCACCACGACGATGTCGCCGTCGCGAAGGTCCGGGGCGGCCTTTGCGATGTGCGCGGCCAGGTCGTCGCCGGCTTGCACCTCGGGAAGGCCTGCTACTCCGTGAATCTCTAGGACGACGCCGTTCTGGCTCACTCGCCCCCTCCTGCGACATGCGAGAGCCCGGCGATGGCGACCCCCGACCTGATCTTGTAACGCTTGTTGATGGAGATGAGGACCGCGGTGAACGCCTCCAGCTGGCCGGCCAACCGCAGCGCTCCACTGTCGACACCGGGGCGCCCGCTGACGGTGCGCGCCAGCTCGCAGACGGTGGCTTTGGCGTCGGTGTCGTCGCCGACGACCAGGACGTCCTCGTGGCTCAGATCGCCGTCGGGGTCGATGAGGTTCACGGCCGAGACGTGGTGGAACGCCGCCACGAGTCGGGCACCCGGGAGCAGCTCAGCGGCCTGTTCGGCGGCGCTGCCCTGCGGCACGTCGAGCCCGAACGGCCCTGATTTGTCGAAGCCGAGCGGGTTCACGCAGCTGACGACGACCTTGCCGTTGAGCACGTCCCGCAGCTCGGTGAGCAGCTCGCTGTGGCCGGCGTACGGCACCGCGAGAATGACCACGTCGGCGGCGGCCGCGGCATCGACGTTGCCGGCACCCGTCACCGCGCCCACAACCTTGGCCATGGCGCCGATCTCCACGGCTGTGGCCGCGGCACGTTGCGCGGACCGTGAGCCGATGATGACGTCGTGGCCGCCTCGGGCGAACCGGTAGGCCAGCCCCTTGCCTTGCGGCCCGGTGCCGCCGATCAACGCGATCACGGGCTTGCTCACGACTATCGTCTCCTCGGGTTCAACGCATGTATCGATTCGTCCGACAGGGCAAGCGGTGCAACGCGGTCGAGCGTTCATCTACTCCAGGAGCGCGAGCTGACGTCGGTGGGACGCAGCGGCCCGCTCGGGCGAGCACCTCGCCGTACGTGGTGGTGCGCTGGCGGGCCGGCCGGCCGATGCCCGCTGCCAACGCCTCCAGGTCGGCGACCGTCTTGGCCGAGCCGTGCTGCGACCCGGCCATCCGCGAGATCGTCTCCTCCATGAGCGTGCCGCCGACGTCGTTGGCACCGCCGGTCAGCATCGCCTGGGTGCCGGCGACGCCGAGCTTGACCCAGCTCGTCTGGATGTTGTCGATCGACCCATGCAACAGGAGCCGGGCCATCGCATGGACGACCCGGTTCTCCCGCATCGTCGGACCCGGCCGAGCGATGCCGGCCAGGTAGACCGGTGCATTGGTGTGCACGAACGGCAACGGCACGAACTCGGTGAAACCGCCGGTGTCGCGCTGGATCTTCCGCAGCAGCCGCAGGTGGGCGAGCCAGTGGCCCGCATGGTCCACATGCCCGTACATCATCGTGCTGCTGGTCCGGATCCCCAACCGGTGCGCGGTGGTGATGACGTCGATCCAAGCGGCGGTCGGCAGCTTGCCCTTGGTGAGGACCCAACGCACCTCGTCGTCCAAGATCTCGGCGGCGGTACCGGGCACCGTGTCCAGGCCGGCCTCCTTGGCCTCGGCCAGCCAGTCGTGGATGGACATCCCGGTACGCGAGGCACCGTTGACGATCTCCATAGGGCTGAACGCGTGCAGGTGCATCTGCGGTTCACGCCGCTTGACCTCGCGCGCGATGTCGAAGTACGCCGTGCCCGGCAGATCGGGATGGATGCCGCCCTGCATGCACACCTCGGTCGCGCCGACCTCCCACGCCTCGGCCACCCGGTCCGCGATCTGCGCCAGGGACAACGTGAAGGCGTCGGCGTCCGTGCGCCGCTGAGCGAATGCACAGAACCGGCAACCGGTGTAGCAGACGTTGGTGAAGTTGATGTTGCGGTTGACGACGTAGGTCACGTCGTCGCCGACGGTGTCGCGCCGCACGTCGTCAGCCAGGTGGCACAACGCCTCCAAGGCCGGCCCGTCAGCGGCGAACAGCGCCAACGCCTGCGGGTCGGTGAGCCGCCCCGGGTCGTCGGCCGCCACAATCAGCGCCTCGCGCGCATCGCCGGCAAGACGGTGCGGCGCGCTCTGCTGCGCGTGCACCTGTTCGCCCAGGGCCCGCCAGTCGCCGTACACCGCATCGAAGTCCCCGCGCCGGTCTGCCGACCGACCCACCGTGTCGATGGTCGCGTGCAGGTCGGTGCGTCCGTGCGCCTGCGCGAGCCCGCCATCGGGTTCCTGCCACGGCTGCCCGACCGGCTGTCGACCCTCGACGGCGAGACCGTCATCATCGGCGAGTGCCAGCACGTGCGGCATCACCCGCGGGTCGATCCACGGGTCGGGCTCCAGCACGTACTGCGGGTGGGCGGTGAGCCGTTCCCGCAGCACGAACCCCGACTCCGCGGTGGCCCGCGTCAGGTCGTCCAGCTCCGGCCAAGGCCGCTCCGGGTTCACGTGGTCCGGGGTCAACGGCGACACCCCACCCCAGTCGTCCACCCCCGCCCGCAGCAACAGCGCCAACCCACTCGGGTCGGTGAGGTTCGGCGGGGCTTGTATCCGCATCCGCGGCCCCAGGACCAGGCGCGCCACCGCGATCGTCGCGGCGTACTCCTGCGCCTCGACGTCGGGCACGCCGCGCATCGCGGTGTCGTCCTTGGCCCGGAAGTTCTGGACGATCACCTCCTGGATCCCTCCGTACAGGCGGGCGATGCGGCGGATCGCGAACAGCGCCTCAGCGCGCTCACTGGCCGTCTCCCCGATCCCCACCAAGATGCCCGTGGTGAAGGGGATCGACAGCCGGCCCGCGTCTTCCAGCACCCGCAGCCGCACCGCCGGCTCCTTGTCAGGGGAACCGAAATGCGGCCCGGATGGCTCCGACCACAACCGGTCGGCCGTGGTCTCCAGCATCATCCCCATCGACGGCGCGACCGGCTTCAGCCGCTGCAGATCCGACCACGACATGACGCCGGGGTTGAGGTGCGGCAACAAGCCGGTCTCCTCCAACACCCGGATCGCCATCGCCCGCACGTAGGACAACGTGTCGTCGTACCCGTGCGCCTCGAGCCATTCGCGTGCGGCCGACCACCGGTCCTCGGGCCGATCCCCCAACGTGAACAGTGCCTCCTTGCACCCCATCGCCGCACCTCGACGTGCGATCTCCAGCACCTCGTCAGGGCCGAGGAACGGCGCGGGCAACCGACCCGGGACTGTCGCAAAGGTGCAGTAGTGGCACCGGTCTCGACACAGCCGGGTCAGCGGGATGAAGACCTTGCGCGAGTACGTCACTACGCCCGAGCGGCCGGCATCGATCAGCCCCTGGTCACGGACCCGGGACGCGGTGGTCAGCAGATCCTCCAGGTCGTCGCCGCGCGCGTGCAGCAGCACCGAAGCCTCAGTCGGGTCCACCGTCACTCCGTCGCGCGCCCGGCGCAGCGCGCGACGCATCGCCGAAGCCGTCGGGACCGGCAGAGGGGTCGGCTCACTCATGCGACGTCGTCCACCCCGGCGCGACCTCTCAGTGCCATCACGAACCCTTCTGGCAGCCGCGTCACGAGACCGCTACAGCTGGACCGCTTACAAACCCTACGCGGTGACAATCGGCGCTCCATCGACCGGCGGCCGCTCCCTGCCACCGCGCGCGTGAACGTGTCGCAGTCCCCCGCAGCATCGGTGGTGCGCAACGATGATCGCATGGACAGATCACGGGTGGCGGTGTTGCGCGAGCTGCTCGCGGGCACCGGCTGGGTTGAGCGCAGCCGCCGGTTCGGCGGCACACTGCGCAGCGCCGGGCACGGTTCCGGCGGGTTGCTCGTCGTCGGCACACCCGAGGACGAACCATGGCACCTGACCGCACATCTCGATGACGAGGCACGTCTAGGTGGACTGCCTGACCTGCGTCCGACGCTCGTACGGTGGGCTCCCCCGGCAGGTGCCCCTGCCCACCTGGCGATCGGCATGGAACGGCTCGAACAGGCGCGCCGTGGCGAGACCGTCTTCGTCGTCGCGCCGGGGGCAGCCCCGGTTCCCCTGCTGGAGCGGGCCTGGGACGCCCGCAAGGTCGGGGTGACCGTGCTGTCGATGAACGGCGGTGATACCGAGCTGGATGGCGTCGCGCACGAAACCCTCGTAGTTCCAGCCGAATCCGACACTGGACTCGTCGTCCCCGACTTCGACCTGGTCTCCCACCTCGTGACAGCGGCTGCCGGCGAAGCACCCCACAGCGCTTCGCGAACCGGCGGGATGCGTGACCGCCTGGCCCGTTTTCTCGACATGGTCGGCGGTTCTGAGGTTCCGGGCGCCTAGACCTCGGTCGACGGACGTGATAATTCACACGAAGTTTCCACGCGAAACGTCGGCCCGGTTCCTCGCATCCTTGTGACCACGGTGACATCGTGCTCTCAGCGTTCGGTCATCGGATCGAACCACAATCGCCGAGGAGGCACGCGTGCCGGCAAAGTTCGTGCTGAAGAAGGGCCGAACAGGAAAGTTCAGCTTCGCCCTGCACGGCACAAGCGGACAGCTGCTCGTCAAGTCCGACGACTACGCCACCAAGCGGGCGGCCCTGGCTGGGATCGCAGCTGTGCAGAACGGTGTCGGCGGCGCCATGGTCGACGACCTGACGGTTGCCGTCGCCGCACCGGCCGCCAAGAAGGCCGCGGCCAAGCGTCCCGCAGCGAAGAAGGCTGTCGCCAAGAAGGCGGCGCCGACGAAGACCGTTGCGAAGAAGGCTGTGGCCAAGAAGGCTGTGGCCAAGAAGGCGGCGGCGAAGAAGGTCGTCGCTGCGGACACGCAGGCTGTTGCCACGAAGGTCGTCGCGAAGAAGGTTGTCGCGAAGAAGGCCGCGGCGAAGAAGGCTCCCGCGAAGCGGCCGCCGCCAAGGCTGCCGCGAAGAAGGTCGCCGCGAAGCGTGGCGGCGCCGGCCAAGACGGCGGCCGCACGCAAGCCCGCAGCGAAGAAGGCTCCCGCCAAGCGGACCGCCACCAAGCGCACCGCGGCGAAGAAGGCCACCAGCTAGTTCCGCACCAGCACTCGCGGGATCAGCGACGGGGCGCCACCTGAGTTCAGGTGGCGCCCCGTCGCTGTCGCATGAGGTGTCGCATCACGAGGTGAGGCAACCCCGACTCGTCAGTCGCCCTTGTCCCATTCCTGGTCTTGTTCTCGCCACTGTTCGTTGCGCTCGGCGGCATGCTCGATCGCGTGCGCCGCCTCGACCTCGGTTGCGTACGGGCCGAGCCGTTGCCGGTTCGGGCAACCCGGACCGTGCTCGACAGCCTTGTGGACGAGGCACCAGTACCACTCTGGGTCGCTCACCGGGAGTCCTCTCTAGACTGGCGACCATGAGGTGCGCGCGATGGTGACGGAACGGCAGTTGGTCCGCCCGGGGACACTGTCCCCTGAGCGAGAGGTTCCCACACGCATCCCGCGACCGGACTACGTCGGGAAGCGCAAGTGGCGTCCGGGTCACGAGGCTGAGGTGAAGTCGACCGACGTCATCGAGCGCATGCGTATCGCTGGACGCCTCGCCGCACAAGCCCTCGACGAGGTCGGCCGCCATGTCGCGCCGGGCGTCACCACCGACGAGCTCGACCGGATCGGTCACGAGTTCCTGTGCGACCACGGCGCCTATCCGTCGACGCTCGGCTACCGCGGCTACCCCAAGTCGCTGTGCACGTCGGTCAACGAGGTCATCTGCCACGGCATCCCGGACAGCACGGTGCTGCGCGACGGCGACATCGTCAACGTCGACATCACCGCCTACATCGGTGGCGTGCACGGCGACACCGACGCCACCTACCTCGTCGGCGACGTCGATGAGGAGTCGCGCCTGCTCGTCGAGCGCACCCACGAGGCGATGATGCGCGCGATCAAGGCGGTCATCCCTGGCCGCACCATCAACATCATCGGCCGGGTGATCGAGAGCTACGCCAAGCGGTTCGGCTACGGCGTGGTCCGCGACTTCACCGGCCACGGCATCGGGACGCTCTTCCACTCAGGCCTGGTCGTCCCGCACTACGACGACCCCCGCCACGACACGCTGATCGTGCCGGGCATGACGTTCACCATCGAGCCGATGCTCACGCTCGGCACCATCGACTACGACATGTGGGACGACGACTGGACCGTCGTGACGAAGGACGGCCTGCGCACCGCGCAGTTCGAGCACACGATCCTGGTCACCGAGACCGGAGCCGAGATCCTCACGCTCGCCTGAGGTTCCCGGTCCGCGAGGCCCCCGGTCCGCGCACCAACCCTCAGGTGGCCTGCACCGTGTAGCGCACCGTCTGCACCCGGATCTGACCGCCCGAGAACACGAAGGTGTCGATGCCGTCGTCGACCTTGCCGCCCTGGCCGGTCGCCTTCCACTCCAGGTAGAGGACGTCGTCGCAGAAGACCGTGTGCAAGTCCCAGCTCGCCTGCGGGACGTCGCTCAGCAGCTGGGTGAAGACCTGCCGCGCCCCGTCCTTGCCTCGGAAGATCTCGCTCTGCACGATGAGGATCGCGTCATCGGCGTAGTCGGAGACGATCTCCTCCAGGTTTTCAGCGCCCAGCGACGATCCGTGGTGGGCGAAGACCTCCTCGGCGCTGCGAGAACTGGTCATGCGGGTCCCCTCCCGGAGCTGGCGATGTACCGGACTCCTACCCAGCGACCCGGCCGGGGAACACCGCGGGTTGCCCGCCGCCGTCCTGGGGAGGACTACCCCGTGACGTCCGATGCTCGGGCGACGAGGAGTAGTCGTGAAGGCAGTTCGACTTGCCCGCTATGACGAACGCCCGGTCGTCGCGGACGTTGCCGAGCCGTCGGTGAAGCGTCCGTTCGACGTGCTCGTCGAGATCGGCGGTGCGGGCCTGTGCCGCACCGACCTGCACATCATCGACGGCCAGTGGGCCAGCCGCAGTGGCGTCACGCTGCCGTACACGCTCGGGCACGAGAACGCCGGCTGGGTGCGGGAGGTCGGTACCGCCGTCGAGCACGTGCAGCCCGGTGACACCGTCATCCTGCACCCGCTGATCACCTGCGGGTTCTGTCGCGCGTGCCGGGCCGGCGACGACGTGCACTGCATCGCCAGCGCGTTCCCCGGCATCGACACCGACGGCGGGATGGCGCAGTACCTGCTCACATCGGCGCGCTCGGTGGTCAAGCTCGCCCCGGGCACCCAGCCGGCCGCCGTCGCCGCGCTCGCCGATGCCGGGCTCACCGCCTACCACGCCGTGAAGAAGGCTGTCCCCCTGCTGTTTCCTGGTGCCACCTGCGTCGTGGTGGGTGCCGGTGGCCTCGGTCACATCGGCGTCCAGTGCCTGCGGGCGCTGAGCCCGGTGCGGATCGTCGTGCTCGACCCCAACGCCGAAGCCCTAGCTCTGGCCCCGGGTTGGGGCGCCGACGAGACCGTGCTGGCCGACGGTTCGCACGTGGAGCGAGCTGCTCGAGCTCACTGACGGCAACGGCGCGGAGGTGGTGCTCGACTTCGTGGCGGAGCGAGGCGCGGAGCGTGACAGCTGGGCCATGACCCGACGGGCCGGCAGCCATTTCGTCATCGGCTACGGCGGCACGATCGAGGTCACGGCGATCGACGTGATCTCGACCGAGCGCAACGTGGTGGGCAACCTCGTCGGCACCTACAACGACCTCGTCGAGCTGATGGCGCTGACTGCGAGCGGCAAGGTCACGCTGCACACCCGCAGCTACCCGCTCGACGCGGCGGGCGACGCCATCGCCGACCTTGAGGCCGGGAGGCTGCGGGGCCGCGGCATTCTCGTGCCGTAGGCGGCCTACCGTCGCGTATCGGCACGGGACCGGCTCGGTGAGCCTTGTATTCATTTGAGCATTCAACTAATATGCCCACGTCGGCGTGATAGGACGATCACCGGTAGATTGACCGTCTTCGGCGCGAACCGGGCGGCATCCAGCCTCTCGGCGTCACACGTCAGCGGGCCATTTCGTGCATTCGGGAATGACCCACCACCCATGCCGATACCTATGCCGACGCCTACGCCGACAGGGGCACCATGGCCAAGAAGAACCTGCCCGAGCAGGAACGAACCAGCCGCGCACAGCTCGCCGCGAAGCGCAAGGACGCCGAGCGCGCCGAGCAGCGGCGGTCTCGGCTGCGCTGGGGAAGCATGATCGCCGCTGTAGTGGTGATCATCGGTGGCATGGTCGCGGTCGGTATCGCCACCAAAGACACGTCTACGCCCACGATCCAAGGTCTCAAGACGTTCGACGACGTCGCGGCAGGCCAACACACCACCGAGCCTGTCGTCTACGAGCAGACGCCGCCGGTCGGCGGTCCGCACGACGCGACCTGGCTGAACTGCGGGATCTACAGCGAGCCGGTCCCGGACCGCAACGCCGTGCACTCGTTGGAGCACGGCGCCGTGTGGATCACCTACAGCCCCGACCTGGCCGCAGACCAGGTCAAGGCGCTGAAGAAGCTCGTGGGGTCGAAGACCTACATGGTGCTCTCGCCCTACGCCGACCTGCCGTCCCCGATCGTCGCCTCGGCGTGGGGTTTCCAGGTCAGCGTCGATTCGGCTGACGATTCCCGCTTGACGGAGTTCATCAAGCAATACCGCCAAGGCCCGCAGACGCCTGAGCCCGGCGCCGTATGCACGGGCGGCCTGGGCACGCCGACCGGCTGAGGAGGCCCGACGTGGCGACCTTCGACGAGCACGCCGCGGCCGTTGCGGCGGCCGCGGCGCAGCGCTCAGGCGACCGCTCCCGGATGCTGCGGCTTGGGCTCATCGCGCTCATCGCAGTACTAGCCCTGCTGGCCGCCGGCCTAGTCGGCCGGGTGACCGGCGGTCCGTCGTACCCGTCAGACTCCAGCGCCGACGCCGGCTTCTCCCGGGACATGCAGGTGCACCACGCACAGGCGGTCGAGATGGCCATGATCGTGCGCGATCGGACCGGCAACGAGGACATGCGGCGGCTCGCCTACGACATCGCGCTCACCCAGCAGGAGCAGATCGGCGAGATGCACGGCTGGCTCATCCTCTGGGGCCTGACTCAGACCTCGGACGACCCTGCCATGGCCTGGATGAGCACGAGCGGGACGAGCGAGCATCAGCACGGGCAGTCGACGCCCAGCGCCATGGCCGGCATGGACTCCGCGGGCACCGGCTCGGACGCCATGCCGGGCATGGCATCCGCCGCGGACATGAAGCGGCTGGCCGCACTCTCGGGCACCGAAGCCGAGGTGCTCTTCCTCCAACTGATGATCGCCCACCACCGCGCTGGCGTGGACATGGCGGAGGCGGGCGCCACGCTCGCGGGGACCCCGCAGGTGCGCGACCTGGCTGCCGGCATGGCGAAGATCCAACAGGCCGAGATCGACCTCATGAACGACTTGCTCCGCGACCGAGGCGCGCCCGAGGCCTGAGCGTCCGTTGTAACCACCGCGTGGCCGCCCTACCGCCAGGCGTTGGGCCGTTAGGCACGCTGCGAGCGGCATCCAACGGGCGTGCCGGCCCAACGCCTGATCACCGGTGGCGCGGGGCGATTCGGAACGGCGCTGATGCGGTGATCGATGGGGCGGACGAGTCGGCCTGTAGGCCGGGTTCTGTCGCCCGCGCCTGCGGCGAACGGGCGACCATCCATCTACGACTGCCGTTGCCGACAGCCTCTAGCGGTCTACCCGCAGGCTCGGGCGGGCCGCCCTCGAACGCCTGCGCAGGCGCCGGCCGAAGCCCGGCACCCTCTTGACCTTGCTCCAGGTGGGGTTTACCTAGCCGCCCGAGTCACCCCGGACGCTGGTGGTCTCTTACACCACCGTTTCACCCTTACCGCGCGTGCCGGCCGAAGCCGGCCGCGCGGCGGTCTTCTCTCTGTGGCACTGTCCCGCGGGTCACCCCGGGTGGGCGTTACCCACCACCTTGCCCTGTGGAGCCCGGACCTTCCTCGGCGACGCACCCGAAGGACGCGCAACGCGGTCGCCCGGCCGACTCGTCCGCCGTACCGGTCAGCCGTAGCGGCCTCAGGCGCGGCTCGAACAGCGGACGAGCGCGCGTCACCGGATCCGCCTCGACCAGCCGGACGTCGATCCGCTCGCCGAGCGGCAGCCGCCGCCCGTCACACCGCGCGCGGACCGCCGGGTCGGCGAGCTGCACCGTGCCCGACCGTGCTGGTCGACGTCCGACCACGACGGCCGCGAACGTCTCGCCCGACCTGCGACGCCAGCACCACCGCCTCGACCAGCGTCGACGCATCGCGCGCTCCAGCGCGTGCGCCCGGCGGTCGGCGGTCGCCATCACCGCCGGCAGCAGCGGCAGCGCCGTCCGCACCCAGGCCGGGACCTCGCGGCCCGCGCACGATCGCGAGGCAGACCTCGCCGACGTACCGGTCGACGAGCCGGCGCAGCGGCGCGGTCGCGTGCGCGTACGGGGCGGCGACCGCACTGTGCATCGGCCTGCGCGGGCGCGCGCGCCGTCGAAGGCGGTGTAGCCGGCGCCGCGCAGCAGCGACGTCGCCGTGTTCGAGCAGCGCCGCGTGCGCCGGCAGGCCGGGTCGACAGCGCGCGCACAGAAGTCCTGGTAGCGACATCGGCGCCGGCCACGGCGACGTCGAGGGCGGCCGCGCTGCGCCGCAGCGATCGCGACCGCCCCTTCGTCCGGCGGCGGCAGCGTGCGCAGGACGCCGATCCCGGCGCTGCGAGCATGATCCCGGCGGCGGCCATGCCGGTGAGCAGGGAGATCTGCGCGTTCCAGTCCTCGACGGGCAGCGGCGCGCGGAACGTTCAGCCGGTAGCCGCCGCCGGCTGCGGCGTCCACCTCCTGCTCGGGGACCGGCAGGCTGATGCGCGCCGCGGTCGCCGCTCGCAGCTGCCTGCGCGCAGCAGGCCGACCTCGCGCAGCAGCGCGCAGGGGCTCGGGTGCGCGTGCCGCTCGCGTCGAGCGGCGCTGCACCTCGGCGTAGTCGAGCCTGGCCCGGCTCGGACGACGGTCGCGCCGGACGTCGACCGCGGACCTGCGCTCGCCGTCCGCGTCGAGGTCGATCGTCCACAGCACCGCGGGCCGGTCTCGATCCGGCAGCAGGCTCGCCGCGCCCTCGCCGAGGACCGGCGGGTGCAGCGGCGTCCGCTGGTCGGGGCTGTAGAGGGTCACGCCGCGCACGTGCGCCTCGGCGTCGACGCGCCGACCCGGCGAGACGAACGCGGCGACGTCCGCGATCGCGTAGTACACCCGGTAGCCCGGCCCGAGGCGCTCGACGTGCATCGCCTGGTCGAGGTCCATCGAGCCCGGCGGGTCGATGGTGACCAGCGGGAGGTCGGTGGCGTCCGTGGCGTCAGGGCGGGGCGACGCGGCGGCCGCGGCAGCCGCCTCGGCCAGGACCTCCGGTGGGAACGACGCGGGCACCTCCAGCTCGCGGCGCACGTCGGCGAACATCGCGCGCAGCGATGCGCCGTCCGCTGCGGCGAGGTGGACCGGTCGTAAGGGCACCAGGACACCGTAAGGTCTCGGGACGTGTGGTGGCTCGCAACTCTCGGCGCGGCGCTGTGCGTGGCCACCGGCCGGCTTCCCTGCACGAGGACGCGGGAGCACGCCACGGCTGTTCGCCTGGGTGCTGATGCTGCTGTGGGGTCGCTCGCCACGTTGCTGTGCGGGACCGGTGCCGGGCGCAGGGGGTGCAGGTCGGTGCGGGACACTTCGCCAGGGTCGGCGTGGTTGGGGTGCCGCTGCTCCTGCTCGTCACCGTCGCCGCACTCTTGACCACGAGGTGAGAATGCTCGTCCTGCTCCCGCCGTCCGAAGGCAAGGCAGCCGCAGGTTCGGGTCCAGCGCTCGACCTCGCCGCCTTGTCGTACCCCGAGCTGAGCGACGCCCGCGACCAGGTGCTCGACGCGCTCGTCGAGCTGTGTGGGGACGGCGATCGCGCCGCGGCCGTCCTCGGCCTCGGACCGACCCAGGCGGGCGAGGTGGCGACCAACCTCCTGGTCCGCCAGGCGCCGACGCTGCCGGCCGGTGAGCTGTTCACCGGCGTCCTGTACGACCACCTCGACCTCGCGTCGCTCAGCGCGGCGGCGCGCCGCCGCGCGGGCGAGACCTTCGTCGTCCTCTCCGGGCTGTTCGGCGCGCTGCGCCTCGGCGACCCGCTGCCTCCGCACCGGCTCGCCATGGGCGTTCGGCTCCCCGGGCTGGGCGGCCTGGCCGCCTACTGGCGACGGTCGCTGACCGCTGTCCTGACCGAGGCCGCCGGCGACGGGCTGGTCGTGGACCTGCGGTCGACGCCGTACGTGAACGCATGGAAGCCCCCGGTCGCCGCGACCGTGACCGTCCGCGTCGTCACCTCAGCGGGCACGACGGTGAGCCACTTCAACAAGGCCGGCAAGGGCCTGTTCGCCCGCGCGCTCGCATCGAGCCGCCGCACGCCACGCAAGCCACGCGACCTCCTGGACATCGCCGAGTCCGCCGGCCTGAAAGCACGGCTGTCGGCCGGCGCCCCGTGGGTGCTCGACCTCACCGTCGCCGGGACGTAGCACCCCTCAGGCGAGGGGTTGCGTCAGCCCAGGTGGTGGGTGTCGTTGAGCGCACCCAGCACAGCCGACCCGTCCTCGTACCAGCCGATCCAGCTGAGGCTTGCCGGTTCGAGTCGGATCCGGGCGACCGATGTCGCCGGGGCGTTCAGCGCGGCGCGCACCAGCGCCCTGATCGGCATCAGCTCGGTGACGACGAGGACGGTGCGCCGAGGAGAGCGCACCATGATCCGGTCCCGGGCCCGCGCGACGCGGACAGCCGTCGCGTCCAGCGACTCCCCGCCCGGCGGCGCCACTGCGGGGCTGGCCAGCCAGGCTTGCAGCTCGCCGGGCCACCGCGCGGCCACCTCGTCGTACGTCAGACCGGCCCACGCCCCGAAGTCGGTCTCCCGCAGGTCCTCCTCGACGCGGACCGGCAGGTCGAGGGCGCGCGCGACCGCCTCCGCGGTCGCGGTGCACGCCGGCGACGGTCCCGACACGATGACGTCGACGCGGCGCCCGGCGAGCCGGCCGGCCAGTCGGCTGGCCACCGCCGCGACCTGCTGGTCACCGACCTCGTCCAACCCTGCGGCACCGCCGCCGAGACGCCTCTCCCGGCTCAGCCTGGTCTGCCCGGCGCGGAGCAGAAGCATCGTCGTCGGAGGGGCGGGCGCGTCCATCCACTCCGGGAATCGAACCGGGACCGCCTCTGCGGCCTCGGGCGCTCCGTCCGGCGCGACCAGGTCCGCGGCTGGCCGCTGCCCCAGGGTGCCGCCCGCCGACTCGACCGCCGCAGCCGTCAGCTCCTTGCGCACCCATGGCCGTCCCGCCGCCGCCGCGTCCATCGCCTCGTTGGCTAGCCGGTCGGCGTGGGAGTTCTGTGCCCGCGGGATCCAGCTGAAGGTGACGCGCGGGAACCCCGCCGCGAGGGCGGCGGCCTCCCGCGCCAGCGGTCGCAGCCCCGGATGCTTGACCTGCCAGCGGCCGGACATCTGCTCGACGACGAGCTTGGAGTCCAGCCGGGCCTCCACGACCGCCTCGGGGTCGATCTCGGCGGCCGCCCGGAGCGCGGCGATGAGGCCGGAGTACTCGGCGAAGTTGTTGGTCGCCACCCCGACCGCCTCGGCTACCTCGGCGAGCAGCTCCCCGGTGTCAGCGTCGCGGACCAGCCCGCCATAACCCGCGGGCCCGGGGTTGCCCCGCGAACCGCCGTCCGCCTCGATGACGAGGCGCCGCACAGTGCCAGTCACAGCCCCGACTCGGGCGTCCGCACCAGGATCCGCCGGCATTCCTCGCATCGCACGACCTCGTCGGCGGGCGCCTCACGGAGCCGGCCGAGGTCTCCGGCGGTCAGCGTCAGGTGGCAACCCTCGCAACGAGAGCGGTAGAGCGCGGCTGCCCCGATGCCGTCGGAGGATGCGCGGATCTTCTCGTACAGGGCCAGCAGGTCCGCTTCGATCTGGCCGGCGGCGGCGGCGCGGGCCGGGTGGGTGAGCGCCACCTCCGTGTCGATCTCGGTGAAGGCCGCATCCCGGCGCGCGATGACCTCCGACAGCTCCGTCTCGAGCTGGACACGCTCGGCGTTCAGCGCATTCAGCTGAGTCTGTGCGGCGTCGCGGCGCTCCATGACCTCCAGGACGACGTCCTCCAGTGCGCTCTGCCGCCGGGCCAGCGAGGCGATCTCGTGCTGCAGGTTCTCCAGCTCCTTGGCCGCGGAGACCAGGCCACCGTCGAGCCTTTGCTGGTCACGCTCGGACCGGATGCGCACCTGCTCGACGTCGCTCTCCGCCTTGGTCTGTTCCTTGGCGATGTCGCTCTCGTCGGTCTGCGCTCTGATGACCGCGTCCCGGAGCTCGGTCAGACGCTCGGTCAACCGCTCGATCTCGGCGAGCTCGGGCAACGTGCGCCGGCGGTGAGCGAGGCGCTCCAGGGAGCTGTCGAGCGCCTGGAGATCGAGCAGGCGCAGCTGCGCAGCGGGGTCGGCGTTCAGGGGTTCTCCTCGGTCGAACGGGCGGTGGGACGGCCTAGCGGTGGCTCACAGCGACCCACGGGTCGGTGACGAGGCTGGAGACCGTCGTGTCCACCGTAGTGCCGTCGGCCTCGAGGCGGGCACGAAGTCGCCCCGCGGCGTCGGCGAGCCAGGGCCACTCAGTGGCCCAGTGCCCGGCATCGATGAGCGCTGGACCGCCGTCGGCCAGGTGCTCACCCGCCCGGTGGTGGCGCAGATCCGCCGTGAGGTAGACGTCGACACCAGCCCGCGTCGCTGCGTCGAGGTAGCTGTCACCGGCACCACCGCAGACGGCGACGGTAGTGACGCGGCGGTCGAGGTCGCCGCCGACGCGCAGCCCGCCGGGGGCGACCGGCAGTGCTGCGGCGGCGTGGTCGGCGAAGGCGCGTAGCGACATGGGCCGCGGCAGCACGCCGATCCTCCCCGAGCCCCGCTCCCCCGGCCACGAGGCCAGCTCGAACACGTCGAACGCCGGCTCCTCGTAGGGGTGCGCGGATCGCAGCGCTGCCACGACCGCGGCGCGCCGACCACGCGGGAGCACCATCTCCACGCGGGTCTCCGGCACCGAGGTGACCTGCCCGATCGCACCGATGGTGGGCGTGGCACCCGCACCCGGCGTGAACGTGCCGACGCCGGCAGCGGTCCACGCGCAGCGGGTGTAGTCGCCGATCCCACCCGCGCCCGCGCCGGCCAGCGCATCCACCACCACGTCGGCGGCCTCGGTCGGCACGAACGTGACGATCTTGTCGAGCGGGTCGGCGGGGCTCGGGTCCAGCGGACGGGTGTCCACCAGCCCGAGTGCGGCGGCCAGCGCGTCGGACACGCCAGGGCGGGCGTTGTCGGCGTTGGTGTGGGCGACCTGCAACGCGATGCCGGCCCGGATCAGCTGGTGCACCAGCCGTCCCTTGGCGGTGGTGGCGGCGACGCTGGAGACTCCGCGCAGGAACAGCGGATGGTGGGTGACGAGCAGCTGGGCGCCGAGGCGTTCGGCTTCGTCCGCGACTGCCTGGACCGGGTCGACCGCGAAATGCACCCGCTCCACCGGCGCATCGGGGTCGCCGCAGACCAGGCCAACCGCATCCCAGCCTTCCGCCCACGACGGCGGGTAGAGCTCGTCCAGGGCGGCCAGCACGGCGGCGAGAGAGGGCACGAGCGGCAGGTTAGCGCCCCATGTAGGCGAGGACGCCAGCTGGCCCGCAGGCCAGCGTTTGACGTGGTGGGCCGTGCAGGGCTCGAACCTGCGACCTCCGCTTTGTAAGAGCGGCGCGCTTCCAGCTGCGCCAACGGCCCGCCCGCACAGGGTAGCGGCCCAGCCGCCGAAGCGGCTCGGCCACACCTTGGCGTATCAGCCCAGGTCGGCCAGCGCGGCGACGTAGTCCGCCGCGTCCCGCGCCTCAGGCACCGGGTTGACGACCTGCCAGCGGACGATCCCGGACTTGTCGATGACGAACGAGCCGCGAAGCGCGCAGCCACGACCGGGCTCGAAGACGCCATAGGCGGTGGCGACCTCGCCGTGCGGCCAGAAGTCGGCCAGCATCGGGAACTCCAGCCCCTGCTGCTCGGCGAAGACCCGCTGGGAGAACTGCGTGTCGCACGAGACCACGAGCAGCGCGGTCTCGTCGTTCTGGAAGGACTCCAGGTCCAGCTTGAGCGCGGCCAGCTCGCCGCTGCAGACCCCGGTGAACGCGAACGGGTAGAACACCAGCAGGACGTTCTTGTTCCCGCGCAGGCTCGACAGCTTCGTCGGCACCCCGTGCTGGTCCTTCAACTCGAAGTCTGGAGCCTCAACACCGACCTGGACAGACATCAACATCCCTTCGCAGCACGAGCGGACATTGTCCCACCCAACCCGTGCCGGCCTGCAGCGGGTGACCGGAGCCACGGGCGACACAGCCACGTGCGCGAACTACTTGCGGCGGGCGCCCTTGGGCGTCGCAAGCCGTGCGCCCGCCCAGTCCTGGGCCGCGTTGATGCTGCCGGCCTGGGTGAGGCCCGCGGTCGGCGCGGCCTCGCTGACGTCACTCGGCTCGACGTGACCGACCCGGCCCGCCTTGGGGGTGAGCAGCCAGATCATGCCGCCGTCGGCCAGCGACGTCAGCGCGTCGACGAGCGCGTCGACCAGGTCGCCGTCGTCCTCGCGCCACCACAGCAGGACGGCGTCGACGACGTCGTCGTAGTCCTCGTCGACCAGCTCGGTGCCGATCGTCCTCGACGATGGCCGACGCAGGTCCTCGTCGCAGTCGTCGTCGTAGCCGATCTCCTGGACCACCTGCCCGGTTGGAACCCAAGCTTGGCGCCCGGCACGCAAACCTCCGCGTGGTCCGCGGTCGCGCTCACGAATATCCTCCATATCTGGCCGACCCGGCGCGTGCCAGGGAGCCGTGGTCACGTAGTCCACACGCCTTCACGCCGCTGCGCAAGTGGCCAGACGGTCCAACGCGCCGACCAGCGCGTCAAGCGATGTCCGAAACAGTCCCCTTCTGCCTGAGCGCGCAGACCACAGCCCCGAGCGGCACGAACGCCAGGGTGGGACACTGGTCATCGAGGCCTTGAAGGGTCTCCGACGGGGGTCGGTTCAGGTGGCCCCGCATCGTCGCCGAGGTCGAACAGACGAAGGACGGGCCGTGGCTTCCGGACGCGAGCGCTTTCCCATCATCAGCGACGGTCTCCCCAGCCAGCTCCCGGACATCGATCCCGAGCGAGACCGACGAGTGGCTGGAGTCGCTCGACGCCGTGATCAACGCGCAAGGCCGCGGCCGCGCCCGCTACCTGATGCTCCGGCTGCTGGAGAAGGCGCGCGAGCGGCAGGTCGGCGTCCCCAGCCTGCGCAGCACCGACTACGTCAACACGATCCCGCCCGAGGCCGAGCCCTGGTTCCCCGGCGACGAGCACATCGAGCGGCGGATCCGGGCCTTCATCCGCTGGAACGCGGCGATCATGGTCTCCCGGGCCAACCGCCCCGAGCTCGGCGTCGGCGGCCACATCGCCACCTACGCCTCGGCGGCCAGCCTCTACGAGGTCGGCTTCAACCACTTCTTCCGCGGCAAGGAGGGCGGCGGAGTCCGGCGACCAGGTCTTCTTCCAGGGCCACGCCTCGCCCGGCATCTACGCCCGCGCGTTCCTCGAGGGCCGGCTCAGCGAGAGCCAGCTCGACGGCTTCCGCCAGGAGCTGTCGCACCCGGGCGACGGCCTGCCCAGCTACCCGCACCCGCGGCTCATGCCGGACTTCTGGGAGTTCCCGACCGTCTCGATGGGCCTCGGCCCGCTCAACGCGATCTACCAGGCGCGCTTCAACCGCTACCTGCTCAACCGCGCAGATCAAGGACACCTCGCGCTCGCACGTGTGGGCGTTCCTCGGCGACGGCGAGATGGACGAGCCGGAGTCGCTCGGCGCGATCGGCCTCGCCGCCCGCGAGGAGCTCGACAACCTGACCTTCGTCATCAACTGCAACCTGCAGCGCCTCGACGGCCCGGTGCGCGGCAACGGCAAGATCATCCAGGAGCTGGAGTCGTACTTCCGCGGCGCCGGCTGGAACGTCATCAAGGTGATCTGGGGCCGCGAGTGGGACCCGCTGCTCGCGCAGGACACCGACGGCGTGCTCGTCAACCAGATGAACACCACGCCCGGACGGCCAGTTCCAGACCTACTCCGTCGAGTCCGGCGCGTACATCCGCGAGCACTTCTTCGGCGACGACCCGCGGCTGCGCCGGATGGTCGAGCGCTGACCGACGACCAGATCTGCCCCGGCTGTCGCGCGGCGGCCACGACTACCGCAAGGTGTACGCGGCGTTCAAGGCCGCCCGCGAGCACGTCGGCCAGCCGACGGTGATCCTCGCCCAGACCATCAAGGGCTGGACGCTGGGCAAGGACTTCGAGGCCCGCAACGCGACGCACCAGATGAAGAAGCTCGACCAAGGCCGACCTCAAGGAGTTCCGCGACCGGCTGTACCTGCCGATCTCCGACAAGGAGCTCGAGGCCGACCTCGCCGCCGTACTACCACCCGGGCAACGACTCCGACGAGATCCAGTACATGCAGGAGCGCCGCCGCGCCCTCGGCGGCTTCCTGCCCCCAGCGGCTCAACCGCTCCAAGCCGCTGACGCTGCCGGGCGACGCCACCTACGCGGCGCTGAAGCAAGGGCTCCGGCAAGCAGAAGGTCGCCACCACGATGGCGTTCGTCCGGCTGCTCAAGGACCTGATGAAGGACAAGGAGATCGGCAAGCGCTTCGTGCCGATCGTCCCCGACGAGTCCCGCACCTTCGGCATGGACTCGCTGTTCCCGACCGCGAAGATCTACTCCCCGCACGGCCAGAAGTACGAGGCGGTCGACCGCGAGCTGCTGCTGTCCTACAAGGAGTCCAAGCACGGGCCAGATGCTGCACGAGGGCATCACCGAGGCCGGCGCGATGGGCTCGATCGATCGCCGCCGGCTCGTCGTACGCCACGCACGGCGAGCCGATGATCCCGGTCTACATCTTCTACTCGATGTTCGGCTTCCAGCGCACCGGCGACCAGATCTGGGCGATGGCCGACCAGATGGGCCGCGGCTTCCTGCTCGGCGCCACCGCCGGCCGCACGACGCTGACCGGCGAGGGCCTGCAGCACGACGACGGCCACTCGATCCTGCTCGCCTCGACCAACCCGGCCTGCGTGCAGTACGACCCGGCGTTCGGGTACGAGATCGCGCACATCGTGAAGGACGGTCTGCGCCGGATGTACGGCTCGAGCGAGGAGCACCCGCACGGCGAGGACATCTTCTACTACCTCACCGTCTACAACGAGCCGATCCAGCAGCCCGCCGAGCCGGAGAACCTCGACGTCGAGGCACTCCTCAAGGGCCTGTACCGCTACGCAGGCGCACCCGAGGGCGCGTGCCGATCGGCCGCGCGCGCAGATCCTCGCCTCCGGCGTCGGCGATGCCCTGGGCCCTCGAGGCGCAGCGGCTGCTCGCCGAGGAGTGGGGCGTCGCCGCCGACGTGTGGTCGGCGACGTCGTGGACCGAGCTGCGCCGCGAGGCGCTGGCCTGCGAGGAGCGGAACCTGCTGCACCCCGACGGCGAGCAGCGGACGCCGTACGTCACGCGGGCGCTGGACGGCGCCGCGGGCCCGTTCGTCGCCGTCAGCGACTGGATGCAGGCCGTGCCGGACCAGATCGCCCGGTGGGTACCGGGTCCGTTCCGCTCGCTGGGCACCGACGGCTTCGGCCTCTCCGACACCCGGGGCGCCACCCGTCGGCATCTTCCACGTCGACGCGCAGTCGGTGGTCGCTCGCCGTGCTCACCGAGCTCGCCGCGCGCGGCGAGGTCAAGCACGACGCTCGTCCAGCAGGCGATCGACCGCTACCAGCTGCTCGACGTGACGGCGGCCGATGCCGGCAACACCGGCGGCGAGGCCTAACCTCCGCCCCAACGCCGTCGCGATCATGCGCAAAGGCACCACGGGTCTGAGACTCCGTGGTGCCTTTGCGCATGATCATCGCTGGAGGATCGGGCTCAGGTTGGGCGCGGGTTCGGCGCTAAGGCCGGTGCTTCGCGGCGGCCGCGTTTGCGGCCGGGGCGCTCAGCAATACGTCCCACAGCGGCACCGTCGCGCCTTCGGACTCCAGTCGGCGGCGAACAGACTCGATCCGCGCGGTGGTGGGCAGGCTGGCGACCAGGAGCCCCGCAGCGAACGCCACGCCGACGACATAGGGCCACGGGCTCTTGCTCACCACGCTGAACACGAACCCGAGCAGGGCCACCGGCTCGCCGCAGATGAGGCTGGTGAAGGTCGCCGACCGGACGCCGGCGCTGGCCGCAACACTCACTTCCTCCGATGTCACGCCCGGCGCCAATGGGGTGGGTCGGCGGCGAGAGACGACGCGCGAGAGGCCGACGCCGGTCAAGCCGAGCACCGTCACCACGAGACAGAACGCCGCGACGCTGCTGCTCGGCGGCGCGGACCCGATGATGGATGGGACCACGAGCGAGGATCATCAGCAAGGCGGCGATGAGCGTAAGAGGCAGGATGCGAACTGCTCGCAGGAGCTGGGGGCCTCGCATCAGGCTGGCGACATAGCCAGGGTCGTCGGAGGCGCTGAAGGACTGTGAGCTGAAGGACTGTGAGACGCGCATGGATTCGGCCATCTGCGCACCCTAGGCGTTTTTGATCATGTTGGCGCCACTGTCGCGGCCAACTCGCCGCAAACCCCTTGACGCGCCCGGCCGGCCGCACCACGGTAGGTACCGAATCTGACCACGAAGGCGACGGAGGATGCCCGCATGTCGAACGACACCCTGCTCCTCATCGGAACCCGCAAAGGCCTGATCCTCGCCCGTAGCGCCGACGACCGCGTCAGCTGGGACGTCGAGCCGCTGCGCTTCTCGATGAACGCGGTCTATGCCGTGGGTGCCGACACCCGTCCGGCTACTCCACGACTGTTCGCCAGCGGGAACAGCGAGCACTTCGGACCGTCGCTGTTCTACTCCGACGACCTGGGCGCCAGCTGGGCCGAGCCGCCGCAGCCACCGGTGCGGTTCCCCGAGCGCACCGGCGCCGCCCTCGAGCGCGTCTGGCAGATCACGCCCGCCCCGGCCGACCAACCCGGCGTGGTCTATGCCGGCGCCGAGCCCTCCGCGTTGTTCCGGTCCGTCGACGGTGGCCTCACCTTCGACCTCGTCGATGGCCTCTGGGACCACCCGCACCGCAAGGACTGGGGTCCTGGCCAAGGTGGCCAGGCGATCCACACCGTGCTGCCCCACCCCACCGACCCGCAGACCGTGACGGTGGCCATGTCGACCGGGGGCGTCTACCGCACCACCGATGGCGGCGACCTCGTGGAACCCGGCCAACCGCGGCATCTCCGCGTACTTCATGCCCGACCCGGAGCCGGAGTTCGGGCAGTGCGTGCACAAGGTGGCCATGCACCCGGCCCAGCCGGACCGGATGTTCGCCCAGAACCACATGGGCGTGTTCCGCACCGACAACGCGGGTGAGACCTGGACCTCGATCGCCGACGGCCTGCCGGCCGACTTCGGCTTCCCCGTCGTCGTTCACCCGCACCGGCCGGACACGGTCTACCTGTTCCCGCTGGTCGCTGACCGCGACCGGATGCCACCGGAGAAGCGATGCCGGGTGTACCGCAGCGACGACGCGGGGATGAGTTGGCGCGCCCTGGTCGACGGGCTTCCCCAGCACGGCTTCCATTCCTCGGTCCTGCGTGACGCCATGTGCACCGACCAGGCCGAGCAGGCGGGCATCTATTTCGGCACGCGGGACGGCTCGGTCTACGCCAGCCGCGACGAGGGTGAGTCGTGGGCGCTCGTCGCCGATCACCTGCCCGACGTCCTGTCGCTGCGCGCCCTGACGTTGTGAAGGCACCGGTCAAGGTGCTGACCGTCCGCTGATCGTGGCAGGCTTGCGGCGTGCCTCCCCTGCCCAGCTCCTCCGCACAAGCCGCGTCGCCCACACCCCGGCGCAGCGCCACCGTCCGCCGGGTCGAGCAGTCTGTGGGCAGCCTCACCACCCAGGCCATGGCCCGGATGGACGAGTCGCTGCCGTGGTTCCGGGCGATGCCCGCGGAGAACCGCTCGTGGGTCGGCTTGGTCGCCCGTGCCGGCATCGCCGGGTTCGTCGAGTGGTTCAAGCATCCTGACCAGCGCCAGCGGCTGACCGGTGCGGTGTTCGGCATGGCGCCGCGCGAGCTGGCCCGGGCGGTCTCGCTTGAGCAGACCGTCGACATGGTGCGCGCCACCATCGAGGTGGTGGAGGAGGCGACCGACCGGCTGGCGGCGCCCGGCGAGGCCGCCGCGCTGCGTGAGTCGGTGCTCGTCTACGCCCGTGAGGTCGCCTTCGCCGCCGCCCAGGTGTACGCCCAGGCGGCCGAGGCGCGGGGGGCGTGGGACGCGCGACTGGAAGCCTTGGTGGTGGACGCGCTGCTGCGCGGCGAAGGTGACGACTCCCTGCTGGCCCGGGCGACCGCGCTGGGCTGGCGCACATCCGGCGCGGTCACGGTGCTGGCGGGCGCGCCGCCGGCCGATGAGCCAGAAGTGGTCGTCGACTCCATCCGCCACGCCGCGCGGCACGCCGGACTCGCCGTCCTCGCCGGTGTCCAAGGCAACCTCCTGGTCGTCGTGCTCGGCGGTGTGGCAGATCCGCTGCACGCCTGCCGGCTGCTTCTCGGGCAGTTCGGGCCCGGCCCGGTGGTGGTGGGACCGGCCGTCCCCGACCTGGTGGCCGCGTCGCGGTCAGCTCAGGCGGCCCTGTCCGGGCTGCAGGCGGCCCCGGCGTGGCCCGGCGCGCCTCGGCCGGCGCTCGCGGACGACCTGCTGGCCGAGCGCGCCATCGCCGGAGACGCCGCCGCCCGCACCCGCCTCGTAGAGGAGATCTACATACCGTTGGTGGACGCCGGAAACGGCTTGGTAGAGACCGTGGCGGCCTACCTGGAGCAGACAGGCTCGCTGGAGGCCACCGCCCGGGCGCTCTACGTCCACCCCAACACCATCCGGTACCGCCTGCGGCGGGCCGCGCAGGTCACCGGCTACGCGGCCGCAGACGCGCGTGACGGCTTTACCCTCCAGATCGCACTCGCGCTCGGAAGACTCGCCGACGCCCGCACAGGTTTGTAGGATCCCTACAACAGCCAAGTCACGACTTGGTCTCGCCAAGCAGCGCTCCGACAGGCGGCGACACGGCACAGTGGAGACGTGCTCGCCCTCCTCGCGCCCGGCCAGGGTGCTCAGACACCCGGCTTCCTGCAACCGTGGCTCGACCTGGACGGGATGACCGACCGGCTGCGCTGGTGGTCCGCCGTCCTCGACCTGGACCTCGTGCACTACGGCACGAAAGCCGATGCCGACGAGATCCGCGACACCGCGATCGCCCAGCCCCTGCTGGTCGGGGCCGGCCTGGCCGCCGCCTCGGCGCTGTTCCCTGACCTGGTCGACGACGTGGCGAGCAGCGTAGGCGTCGCTCGCCGGCCACAGCGTCGGTGAGCTGACCGCCGCGGCGTTGGCCGGGGCGCTCACCCCGGAGACGGCGCTGGTCCTCGTCCGCGAGCGTGGCCGGGCGATGGCCGCAGCAGCCGCCGTGTCACCCACCGGGATGACCGCCGTTCTGGGCGGTGACGCCGAGGTGGTGCTGGCCTCCATCGCCGCGCACGGGCTCACCCCCGCGAACAACAACGGAGCCGGCCAGATCGTCGCGGCAGGCACGATGGACCAGCTCGCGGCGTTCGCCGCGGACCCGCCCGCCGGGGCGCGGCTGCGCCCGCTCGCGGTGGCCGGTGCGTTCCACACCGTGCACATGGCCCCCGCCGTCGACCGGCTCGCCGAGCTGGCCGCCAGCGCTCCGCGCGGCGACACCCGGCACCCGCCTGCTGTCCAACGCCGACGGCGCCGCGGTCACCGGGGGTCGACGACGCTCTCGATCGGCTCGTCGGCCAGGTGGCCTCGCCGGTGCGCTGGGACCTGTGCATGCAGACCATGCGTGACCTCGGGGTGACCGCGGTCATCGAGCTGCCGCCAGCCGGCACGCTGACCGGGCTGGTCAAGCGAGCCCTGCCCGGCGTCGAGACGGTCGCGCTGAAGACGCCCGACGACCTCGCCGCCGCGCGCCTGCTGGTCACCACCAACCACCGCGATCTCCACATGGCGGATGCACCCGCGTGGCGTCTGGTGGTCGCCCCGATCGCCGGCACGTTCGCGCCCGCCACCCTCGAGGTCGGCTCCTCGTTGACCGCCGGGACCGCGCTCGGCGCGGTGGCCTCGCGGCGGGAGACAGCCCAGATCGCCGCACCAGGCGGCGGTACGCTCCTCGAATGGCTCGCCGAAGAGGGCGACCCTGTGTCTCCCGGTCAGCCGCTCGTCCGTCTGCAACCGGAGGTTGCCCTCTCATGAAGGCCCCTACCGGCGCCCCCGGCGCCCGGATCGTCGCCATCGGCGAGCACCGCCCGAGCCGGGTCGTCACCAATGCCGAGATCTGCGAGCAGATCAACTCGACCGACGAGTGGATCCGCGAGCGCAGCGGCATCATCACCCGGCGCTACGCCGCACCCGACGAGACGGTCGCCGACATGGCCACCAGCGCCGCGTCCAAGGCCCTCGCCGCGTCCGGCGTTGCCGCCGAGGACGTCGACCTCGTCATCGTCGCCTCCTGCACGCACCCCTACCAGACACCCGGCGCGTCCAGCGAGGTGCAGGACCGGATCGGCGCCATCAACGCCGGCGCGATGGACATCCAGGCCGCCTGCGCCGGCTTCTGCTACTCGCTCTCGGTAGCCAACGACGCGATCCGCTCGGGCAGCGCGCGGCACGTGGTCGTCGTCGGCTCGGAGAAGCTCACCGAGTTCGTCGACCCGCACGACCGCACCATGGCGTTCCTGTTCGGCGACGGCGCCGGCGCGGCTGTGGTCGGCGGCCTCGGACACGCCAGGCATCGGCCCGGTGGTGTGGGGCAGCGACGGTTCGCAGGTCTCGACCATCACGCAGCGCCCGACCTACTCGCAGGTGCAGACCGCGCTGGGCGCCGGGCTCGTCACCGACCGGTGGCGCTGAAGATGGACGGCCAGACCGTGTTCCGGTGGGCGGTCACCAAGATGGCGCCGGTGGCCCGTCGGGCGATGGAGCTGGCGGGTGTCACCCCGGATGAGCTCGGCGCGTTCGTTCCCCACCAGGCGAACCTGCGCATCGTCGACGCGCTGGTCAAGGCGTTGAAGCTGCCTGACCTCGGTGGTCATCGCCCGCGACATGGAGACCCAGGGCAACACCTCGTCGGCGTCGATCCCGCTCGCCCTGTCCGCGCTGCTGGAGCGCGACGAGGTGGCCAGCGGACCACCGGCGCTGTTCATCGGCTTCGGCGCCGGTTTGACGTACGCCGCGCAAGTCGCTCGAGATCCCCTAGATCCGCAGATAACCTGACCCACCCCAGTCCACCAACGAACGAAGGAGCACCACCATGGCGCTTTCCCAGCAGGAGATCCTCGCCGGACTCGCCGAGATCGTGAACGAGGTCGCCGGCATCCCCGCGGGCGACGTGCAGATGGACAAGAGCTTCACCGACGACCTCGACATCGACTCGCTGTCGATGGTCGAGGTCGTCGTCGCCGCCGAGGAGAAGTTCGACGTGCGGATCCCCGACGACGACGTGAAGAACCTCAAGACGGTCGGCGACGCGGTCACCTACATCGAGAAGGCAGGTGTCTCGGCGTGAACCACCTGACCCAGGTCGGCGCCTTCGCCGCTCGGCGCGCATCGCGAACGGGAAGCGTGAGCGCGGCCATGGCTACTAACACGTCAGGTCGTCGTCACCGGACTCGGAGCGACCACGCCGCTCGGCGGCGACGTCGCGTCGACCTGGGAGGGCCTGCTCGCGGGCAGGTCCGGGGCCCGCACGCTCACCCAGGACTGGGCCGAGCTGATCCCGGTGCGCATCGCCGCACCGGTCGCGGTGGACCCCTCGAGGTGCTCGACCGGGTCGACGCGCGCACCTCGACCGCTCGGCCGCAGTTCGCCCTCATCGCGGCGAAGGAGGCGTGGGCGCACGCCGGCGCGCCCGCCGTCGACCCAGAGCGCCTCGCCGTGGTCATCGCCTCGGGCATCGGCGGGGTCATCACCCTGCTCGACGCGTACGACGTGCTGAAGGAGAAGGGCTTCCGCCGCGTCTCCCCGCACACCGTCCCGATGCTCATGCCGAACAGCCCGGCCTCCACGGTCGGTCTCGAGGTCGGCGCTCGGGCCGGCGTGCACACCCCGGTGTCCGCCTGCGCCTCCGGCGCCGAGGCGATCGCCGTCGGCCTGGAGATGATCCGCAAGGGCACGGCCGACGTCGTGGTCTGCGGCGGCACCGAGGCAGCGATCCACGTGCTGCCGCTGGCCGGGTTCGCCGCCATGCGGGCGCTGTCGCTGCGCAACGACGAGCCGGAGCGCGCGTCGCGGCCGTACGACAAGGGTCGCGACGGCTTCGTGCTGGGTGAAGGTGCCGGCGTGCTGGTCCTCGAGTCGGCTGCGCATGCGGCCGCACGCGGCGCGAAGGTGCTGGCGAGGTCGCCGGCGCCGGCATCACCAACGACTCCTACCACGTCGCCGCGCCCGACCCCGACGGGCTCCGGTGCCACCCGCGCCATGCGGATGGCACTGGAGGACGCCCAGATGGACCCGAGCGAGATCGTGCACATCAACGCGCACGCCACCTCGACACCCGCAGGGCGACGTCGCCGAAGCCGGAGCGATCCGGCGAGCGTCTCGGCAGCGTGACCGACTCCATCGTCGTGTCCGCGACCAAGTCGATGACCGGGCACCTGCTCGGCGCGGCCGGCGCCGTCGAGGCGATCGCCACCATCCTGGCGCTGCAGGAGCACCTCGCTCCGGTCACCGCCAACCTGGACGACAAGGACGACGACGTCGACCTCGACGTCGTCAGCGGCGAGCCGCGCGCGCTGCGCACCGGTGCCGCGCTGTCGAACGCGTTCGGCTTCGGCGGCCACAACGTGGCGCTCGCGTTCCGTCCTCCCGCGTAACCGCCTGCCTCGCAACACCCGCAGTTCCCCGCTCGCACGAACACCACCGATGGAGCCTTCCGTGACAGCCGTCGACAATGCCGAGGCCGCGACCAAGGTCGACCCGCGCAACCCACGGGTGCGGCTCGAAGCGCGTCTGCGACGCCGGCACCTTCGCCCCGATCACCGCCGACGACGCCTCCGGGGTGCTCGCCGGCGTCGGACGGATGCACGGCACGCCGGTCGTGGTGTTCTGCAGCGACGCCACCATCCAGGGCGGCGCGATGGGCACCGCCGGGTGCCTGGCGATCGTCGCCGCCTACGAGCGGGCGCTCGCCGACGACGCACCGATCGTCGGGCTGTGGCACTCCGGCGGCGCCCGGCTGCGTGAAGGCGTGGAGAGCCTGCGACGCGGTCGGCCTGGTGTTCGCCGCGATGACCCGCGCGTCGGGCAAGGTGCCGCAGATCTCGGTGGTGCTCGGCCCGGCGGCTGGCGGCGCGGCGTACGGCCCGGCGCTGACCGACATCGTCATCATGGCGCCGGACGGCCGCATCTTCGTCACCGGCCCCGACGTCGTCCGCAGCGTCACCGGCGAGGACGTCGACATGGAGAAGCTCGGCGGCGCCGAGGTGCACGGCCGCCGCAGCGGCGTCGTGCACATCACCACGGCCTCCGAGGAGGACGCGTTCGACCGCAGCCCGCTCGCTCACCGTCGCTGCTCGGCAACCAGGGCACGTCTGGACGTCGAGGCGACCGCCGACGTCGACCTCGCCGCGCTGCTGCCGGAGGGCGCGAAGCGCGCCTACGACGTGCACCCGCTGGTCGGCGGCATCCTCGACGCTCCCGGCGTCGAGCTGCACGCCAAGTGGGCACCGAACATCGTCACCGACCTTGGGCCGGATCGGCGGGCGCACCGTCGGGGTGATCGCCAACAACCCGCTGCGCCTCGGCGGTTGCCTCGACTCGACGTCCGCGGAGAAGGCGGCCCGCTTCGTGCGGATGTGCGACGCGTTCGGCGTGCCGCTCATCGTGCTCGTCGACGTGCCGGGCTACCTGCCGGGGCTCGGCCAGGAGTGGGACGGCGTGGTGCGCCGCGGCGCGAAGCTGCTGCACGCGTTCGCCGAAGCCACCGTGCCGCGGGTCACCCTGGTCACCCGCAAGGCCTACGGCGGCGCCTACATCGCGATGAACTCCCGTTCGCTCGGCGCCACCCGCGTCTTCGCCTGGCCCAGCGCCGAGGTGGCGGTCATGGGCGCGGTGGCCGCGGTGCGGATCTTGCACCGACGCCGGCTGGCCGAGGCCGGCGAGGCGCTGCGCCCGTCGCTGGAGCTGGAGCTGGCGGCCGAGCACGAGAAGCTTGCCGGCGGCATCGACAAGGCGGTGGCGCTCGGCGTCGTCGACGAGGTCGTCGCCCCTGAGGTCACCCGGTCGGCGATCGCCCGGGCCATCGCCGAGGCGCCCGCGGTCCGCGGCGACCACGGCAACATCCCGCTCTAGGCCCCCCTCACCGGGCGCCGATCATGCAGTGATGGTTGGCGACACGCCGCACGGCCCAACCAATGCTGCAGATCATCGCGAAATTGGGGGCTAGACGACCTGGTGGAGCCAGCGCACCGGGGCTCCCTCCCCCGCGCACCGGAACGGTTCCAGCTCGTCGTCCCACGGCGCGCCCAGCAGGCGGCCGATGCCGTCGCCGAGGTCCTGCCCCGACGTCAGCAGGGCCCGTAGCCGGTTCTCGGTGACGACCAGGTCCCCGTTGAGGGCGGTGGGTGCGTGGAAGAGGCCGAGGCTCGGTGTAAATGAGTGGCGTTCGCCGTCCGAGCCGCCGGTGGCGTCCTCGGTGACCTCGAACCGGACCGGCCAGCCCATCAACGCCGAGGCAAGGCGGCCCGCGGTGCCGGGCTCGCCCTCCCACGACGCCTCTGCCCGCACGGTGGGCGGGGCGGCCGGCTGCGGCGCCCAGTCCAAGCGGACGGGCACGCCGAGGACACCTGCCGTCGCCCACTCGATGTGCGGGCACAGGGCAGGTCGGGCGGAGTGGATGTACAGCACGCCGCGTGCGTTCACCGGGACCTCCAGGGTCGGACGAGGTTCGCCTTCCCCAGCGGCCTCACCCGGGCTGTGATCACCTTCAGCCCCAGTGGGCACATTGTGCACCACGCGTACCACAAAGGGCCACCTTTTGCCGGCAGCCATTCCGGCGTGTGCGCCGGGTTCAGCTCAGCAGGCCAGGGCCGCAGTCCGGCGGGCGGCCCCACGCAGCGTCGCTGAGATCAGCGCGCCCACCGCGCGCGCCTCGGTCAGGAACCCATCGTGGCCGGCCGCGGACCTCACCACGGCGAGCCCGTCGCACCTCGGCAAACCCTCGGCCAGCTCGCGCTGCTGCGCCAGCGGATAGGCCCGGTCGGTATCGACGCCACCCACCACCGCGTAGGCGCTGACCTGAGCCAGCGCCGCCGCCACGCCGCCTCGACCCCGGCCGACATCGTGCGCGTTCATCGCCTCGGTCAGCACCACGTAGGAGTTCGCGTCGAACCGGCGCGCCAGCTTGGTCGCGTGGTGATCGAGATAGGACTGCACCGCATAGCGGCCCCCGTCGAGCGGGTCCTCGCCCAGCTGAGCGCGGCGGCCGAAACGGACCGCCAGCTCGGCTTCGCTGCGGTAGGTCAGGTGCGCGATGCGGCGCGCCACGCCGAGCCCGGCATGCGGGCCATGGCCCGGCGGAGCGTCGTAGTAGTCGCCGCCGCGGAAGCTCGGGTCGGCGCGGATCGCCTCGACCTGGGTCCCGCACGAGCCGATCTGGTCGGCGGACGCGGCGGCCGCAGTCGCCAGCAACAGCACCGAGCGCACCCGGTCGGGGTAGCCGACCGCCCATTCCAACGCGCGCATGCCGCCCATCGACCCACCGAGCACGCTGGCCCAGGCGTCGATGCCGAGGGCGTCCGCCAAGGCCACCTCCACCGCGACCTGGTCGCGCACGGTGAGGAACGGGAACCGGCTCCCCCATGGTCGCCCGTCCGGGGCCGTCGAGGACGGCCCTGTCGTGCCCTGGCAGCCCCCCAGCACGTTGGGGGCGACGACGAACCAGTGGTCGGTGTCCAGCACGCGACCAGGGCCGACCAGATCCGCCCACCAGCCCGCGGTCGGATGCCCCGGCTCGGCCTCCCCCACGACATGGCTGTCGCCGGTGAGGGCGTGCAGGACGAGCACAGCGTTGCTGCGGTCGGCAGCCAGCGTGCCCCACGTCTCGTACGCGACCCGAACGTCAGCCAGCGCACCGCCGGCTTCGAGAGCGAGCGGCCCGGGCACGTCGAGGAAGCGGCGCCGACCCGGGTGGTCCCCCTCCCGCCAGGCACCGCTGGCGGGAGGGGGGTTGGTGAAGGAGGTCACAGCTACCTCAGGCCAGCTTGGCCGCACGCAGACCGGCGTCCAGGTCCGCGAGCAGGTCCTCGATCCCCTCCAGCCCGACGGAGAGCCGGATCAGGCCGGGCGTGACGCCGGATGCGAGCTGCTCGGCAGCGGTGAGCTGCTGGTGGGTCGTGCTCGCCGGGTGGATGACGAGGCTGCGCACGTCACCGATGTTCGCCACATGGCTGAACAGCTCGAGGGAGTCGACGAATCGCTTGCCCGCCTCAATCCCACCGGTGATCTCGAACGACAGCACCGCACCCGGCCCGCGCGGGGCGTACCGGTTGGCCAGATGCGTGCCAGGGGCTGGACGTCAGACCCGCGTAGGTGACGGATTCGACCTCGTCGCGGTTCTCCAGCCACTCGGCGACGACCTTCGCGTTGGCGACGTGCCGCTCGATGCGCAGGCTCAGCGTCTCCAGGCCCTGCAGCAGCAGGAAGGCGTTGAGCGGCGCGATCGACGGACCGAGGTCGCGCAGCAGCTGCACCCGCGCCTTGGCGATGTACGACCCCTGGCCGAGCGCGTCCCAGAACACCAGGCCGTGGTAGCTCGGGTCGGGCGTGGTGAAACCCGGGAAGCGGTCCGCGTGCGCACCAAAGTCGAACCGTGCCGCCGTCGACGATGATGCCGGCGATGGCGGTGCCGTGACCGCCGAGGAACTTCGTCGCGGAGTGCACCACGATGTCCGCGCCGTGCTCGAGGGGACGGATGAGGTAGGGGGTCGCGATCGTGTTGTCCACGATGAGCGGCACGCCCACCTCGTGCGCGACGTTCGCGACTGCCTCGATGTCGAGAATGTCGCCGCGCGGGTTACCGATGGATTCGGCGAAGAACGCCTTGGTGTTCGGCCGGGCAGCATCGCGCCACTGCCTGCACGTCGTTCGCGTCGGCGACGAACGTGGTCGTGACCCCGAGCTTCGCCAACGTGTACTGCAGGAGGTTGAAGGTGCCGCCGTACAACGACGAGGACGCGACGATGTGGTCGCCGGCCTCAGCGAGGTTGAGGATCGCCAGCGTGGTGGCGGCCTGCCCGCTGGACACCGCGAGGGCGCCGATGCCGCCTTCGAGGCTCGCGACTCGCTGCTCCACCACGTCCTGGGTCGGGTTCATGATCCGGGTGTAGATGTTGCCGGCCTCCGCGAGACCGAACAGTGCAGCCGCGTGATCGGTGTCTCGGAACGCGAAGGCGGTGGTCTGGTAGATCGGCACGGCGCGGGCGCCGGTCGCCGGGTCGGGGGTCTGGCCGGCGTGGATCTGACGGGTCTCGAACGATCGGGCGTCGGTGGTGTCGGACATGGTGGTCGGTCTCCTTCGGGGGCGGGCGGATGCGGAGAGGCAGAGCGCGGAAACGCGAAAACGACGACGTGTGAACACGTCGTCGTTGCGCGGTTGGTGCGGATGGACGGAGCGAGGCGGGTTATCCCGCAGGTCGCCGTCAGGCCGTACAGGCGCGCATCAGGCCGCAACACATTCGCATGGACGCCATGGGAGCACACATGGTGCTCTCGGCGTTCATCGACTGCGGGCTGACGGGCATGGGCCACACCCTAGCAGCCGAAGCCGGTGCCGTGGACAACCGATTCCGAACTGCCCCTGTCAGCTCTTCTTCTTGACCTGTTTTGGCGCCTTGACGGGAAGGGTGGCCGCATAGTCGTAGGACCGCCGTACCCACTGCTCCTGATCGGGCAGCGCCGCAGGCAGCATGAAGAAGCCACCCATCGCCCGGCCCGGCATCGGCTCGAAAGGCGCCCCGCCAGCGGCCAGCAGCTCGACAGCTGCGTCCGACGGGAGCTTCACAAAGAGTCCGGTCGCGTGAACGCCGAAGAACATGTGTCCCCCCACCGTGCAGGTCGGACTGCCGAACACCAGCTTGCGAACCGCCGACGGCACGACATCGGCGAGGTGCTCGAACTGGGCCACCAGCTCCGCGGACGGCCGATCCATCAGCGCGACGTGAGGACGTCGAGGCCCGGCCCGGACAGCTCGTCCAGCGCCATCGTGCGACCGGTGGTAGCGAGCAGGAGCGCAAGCGCAGGGCCCTCGACCACCGGCCCGGTACCCCGTGACCAGTCGATGTCCGTGGCCTTGAGGGTGAGCCCAGCGACCCGGTTCTTGCCGCCGACGATGGCATTGGACTTGGCGTAGAAGTCGATGGCTCTGGTGACCCACGGGAGCGGATAGTCGCGCCGGATCCCCAGCGGGCGGCGGATGTCTTCAGCGTGCACGATCGACTCTCCGAGCCAGCTGTCCTTCGGGCCTGGCGGTGAGGATGTCGACGCCTGTACCGAGCGGAACTCCGCCAGAGTCGCCTCGGGTCCACCGGCGGTTTCGGCCGCTACGTCTTTGTCAGCCATCTTCGAGAAGTTGAAGCCCGCAGCGGCGAACTTCCCGAAGAATTTCGGCGGGGTCATCTTGGCGGTCGCCACCTGGTGAGCGAGGACCTCATGAACGGTCCATTTGCTGCACAGCGACGGCGTCGCCCATTGCTCCGCCGTCAGGTTCGCCAGGTCGTCGGCGAGTGCCTTGCGCTCGGTGTGGATGGCAGTCCACGGACTCTCGGCCATGATCGTTCCTCTCGTCTCGGCCTATCGTGCCAGGCGATCGCGTTGACACTCGACTGATGTAGGTGTGGCCTGGAGATGTTGACTTCGTAGCGCCGTGGCCCGCATCGCTCAAGGAGCGCGTGACATGAGCGACATCCCAGTTCTGGACCTCCCGATGAGCGAGGAGTACCGGGAGCACCGGGCGCGACTTGTCGCTGCCGAACGCGAGCTGCGCGACCATCGCGAGCAAGTAGCGGAGCTGCGGCGCGCGTTGCCCCCTGGTCCCGTCATCGATCAGCGCTACGTGTTCTTGGAGGGCGATCCCGATCTCGCGGTCGACGATCCGACGACCTATCACCAGACAACGTTCGACGAGCTGTTCACGTCAGGCAAGGAGTCGCTCGTCGTCTACCACATGATGTTCGCGCCAGAGTGGGACCAGGGCTGTCGTATGTGCAGCATGTGGCTCGACGGGCTCAACGGCGTCGCCCGTCACATCGAGGAGAACGCCAGCTTCGTCGTGATCGCCAAGGCGGAGCTACCGGTGCTGCGCTCGTGGGCTAGGCACCGCGGCTGGACGAACCTCCGGCTGCTGTCCAGCTACGGCACGACGTTCAACCGTGACATGCGGGTCGAGGAACCGGACGGCGAGCAGATGGCCGGGGTCAGCGTCTTCACCCGGAGCAGCGCGAGTGGCCCGATAAGCCTCTTCTACACCGGCAGCCCCTATTACGGCGCGGGCGAGTTTCGGGGAATCGACCTGTTGTCCCCGACGTGGCACGTGCTCGATCTGCTGCCCGGTGGCCGCGACGACTGGATGCCATCCGACGGGCACTGAGCCGCGCACGGCTCATTTCCTGACATCGCCAAACGCTCTTGGGTGAGGCGTGGGTTCGCGTTGCCGCGATACGCCCCTGCTCTCGCAATGCTGGCGTTTTCCTGTCCGCGCTAGTCCGATGGTTGGTTTTCCTCCCGCCGCCTTGGGCGCATGATCGAGGTATTCGATCCGGAAACGTCTGTGGCGCAGGCTGACGATGGGCTCGTCGGCTCCCGCCCGAGGGGAGCAACCATGGCGTGGGACCTGGCGGGAACGTATTTCGAGCACTGCCCGTGCGGCATGGTCTGCCCCTGCACAACCTCCGGCCTCACGATGCCGGCGGACCAGGAGCGCTGCACCGTCGTCTTCGCGTTCCACGTGCAGCGCGGTGCCATCGACGGCCTCGAGGTCAGTGGCCGCACCGTGGTGCTCGTCGCGGACGCCCCGCGGTTGATGAGCGAGGGCGGCTGGAAGGTCGGCATGTACGTCGACCAGGCGGCCTCGGATGAGCAGTTCGAAGCCTTGTCGGCGGTATTCACCGGCCAGCGCGGCGGCATCTGGGCCGTGGTCGCGCCCCTTGTCGGGGAGCTGCTCGGGGCCGAGCGGGTGCCGATCGAGTTCGTCGACGACGGCCGGACCCACCGCTTGCGGGTGGGAGACGCCATCGACATGGAAGTCGAGGACTGGATCCTTCCCGGCGGTGACGAAGTCGCCAAGCTGACGGGCATGACGTTCCCAGCCCCGGTGCTGACCCTGGCCAAGGCCACCAGGTCGCACGTGGACGCGTTCGGCATCCGGATGGACAGCCCCGGAACCAACGGCCACTCCGCCCCGTTCAGCTGGGCCGCGTGAGCGCACCCGCATGAGCGCACCCACGTCCACCGCCGCGGTCCGGCGGGTCGGCCCTAGCGCCCTGGCCGTCCTGCTGCTTCTGGCGGCAGCGGCATGGGCCGGCACGCTGGTGGTCGCCGCACACATGGGTGTCATGCCCGGCACCATGGGGTTGACGCTGCCGTTCTTCCTGGCCATCTGGCTGCTCATGATGGGCGCGATGATGCTGCCGGGAGTCTCGCCAGTTGCGCGGCTCTACCTGCGCACCATGGGCGCTCGCCACCGGGGCCTTCGGACCTCAGGGTTCATCGCCGGTTACCTGCTGGTGTGGACGGCCGCCGGATTGCCGGCCTTCGCACTCGCCTGGCTGGCCGGCGACCTTGCCTCTGCTCACCCGACCGGCGCACGCGTGGTCGCCGTCGCGACGTTCGTCGCAGTCGCCGCCTACCAGGTGAGTCCGTTGAAAGACGTCTGCTTGACCCACTGCCGCTCACCGCTAGGCCTGCTGTTGCGGTACGCCGGCTATCAGGGCCGATCGCGCGACCTGCGGGTCGGTGCGCATCATGGGCTCTACTGCCTGGGGTGCTGCTGGGCGCTTTTCGCGGCCCTGCTCGCCATCGGCATGATGAACGTTCTGGCGATGACCGCCGTGGCCATCGTGGTGACCATGGAGAAGCTCTGGAGCCGCGGTGTGATGCTGTCCCGGGTCCTGGCGGTCACCAGCCTCGCCCTCGCCGTGGTCGTGGCCGTGCACCCCGCCGTCGCCGCCGGGCTCTACCAGGCGCCGTCCGTCATGGGCATGTAGCGACCCTCCAGATCGGCCCCTCGACGAGCCGCCGCCTCCGGGTCAGCCGACCCGCCCGCTGATGTAGTCCTCAGTGCGCCGCTCGGTCGGGTAGGAGAAGATCTGGCTCGTGGCGCCCGCCTCGACGAGGATGCCAGGCTGCCCGGGGCCGGCGAGGGTGAAGAAGGCGGTGACGTCGCTGACCCGGCTGGCCTGCTGCATGTTGTGGGTGACGATGACCACGGTGTAGTGGTCCTTGAGCTCGCCGATGAGCTCCTCGATCGCCAGCGTGGAGATGGGGTCCAGGGCAGAGCACGGCTCGTCCATGAGGAGCACCTCCGGCTCCACGGCGATGGCCCGGGCGATGCACAGCCGCTGCTGCTGGCCGCCGGACAGCGCGTGGGCCGGCTTGTTCAGCCGGTTCTTGACCTCCTCCCACAGGTGCGACGAGGTCAGCGCACGCTCGACGACGTCGTCGAGGTGCTTGTGGCGGGAGCCGTTGAGCTTGAGCCCGGCGGCCACGTTGTCGAAGATCGACATGGTCGGGAACGGGTTCGGCCGCTGGAAGACCATGCCGACGATGCGACGCACCGCGACCGGGTCGATGTGCGGGTCGTACAGGTCCTCGTCGTCCAGGAGCACCTTGCCGGTGATCCGCGCCCCGGGCAGCACCTCGTGCATCCGGTTGAGCGTGCGAAGCACGGTGGACTTGCCGCACCCCGACGGGCCGATGAGCGCGGTGACAGTCTTCGGCTCGATGGTGAGCGTGACGTTGTCGACCGCCTGGTGGCTGCCGTAGTAGCACGACAGGTCGCTGATCTCGATGCGCTTGGCCATGTGAGGACTACCTCCGGGTGAGCGGGTCGTTGCGGGTGAGGAGCCGGGCGACGATGTACAGCACGACGACGACGGCGATGAGGGTCAGCGCCGCGGCCCACGCACGGTTGACCGCGACGTCGAACGCGCGACCCGCCTGGTCGAAGACGAACAGCGGGAGCGCGGACTGGGTTCCGTGGAACGGGTCGTTGTTGATGAAGTCCTGGCCGAACGCGGTGAGCAGCAACGGCGCCGTCTCACCGGTGACCCGTGCGACCGCCAGCATCACGCCAGTGGTGATGCCGGTGCGCGCGGTCGGCAGGACGATCGCGGTGATGACCCGCCACTTCGGGATGCCGAGCGCGTAGGCGGCCTCGCGCAAGCTGTTCGGGACCAGCCGGATCATCTCCTCGGAGGAGCGGACCACGACAGGCAGCATGAGGATGGCCAGCGCCATCGCCGCGCCGAAGCCGGAGAACCCCTTGTGCAGCGCGAGCACCCAGAAGGCGAAGATGAACAAGCCCGCGACGATCGACGGGATACCGGTCATCACGTCGACGAGGAAGCGGATGGCGGTGGCGAGCGGGCCCCGACCGTACTCGGTGATGTAGATCGCGACGAGCAGGCCGAGCGGCACCGAGATGACGCTGGCGAGCAGCACCTGCTCGAGCGTGCCGACGATGGCGTGGTAGACGCCGCCGCCTGCGTCCAACGGACCGACGCCGGCCATGGAGTGGGTCAGGAAGTTCCAGCTGAACCGCTTCATGCCGCGTTGCACGGTGTAGCCGATGACGGCCACCAGCGGCACCATCGCGAGCGCGAACGCCAGGTACGCGGCGGTGGTGGCGGCCCTGTTGGCGATCGCACGCCGGCCACGGATCTTGCCCAAAGTGGTCATGCGCGCTGTCCCTGTCGACCAGCCGCCCGGTAGAGCACCGCGCGGGCGACCAGGTTGACGACGAGCGTCATGACGAACAGCACCAGGCCGCTCGCGATGAGCGCGGACCGTCCATGCGCCCCGGACTCGCCGAACTTGGTGGCGATGTTCGCCGCGATCGTGTTGCCGCCGGGGGTGAGGATGTGCCAGTTGATGGAGAAGCTCGTGCCGAGCACGAGCGCGATCGCGATGGTCTCGCCGAGCGCACGGCCCAGGCCCAGCATGATGGCGCCCATGATGCCCGGCCGGCTCACCGGCAGGACGGTCATCCGGAGCACCTCCCACCGGGTGGCGCCCAGGGCGAGCGCGGCTTCGCGCAGGCTCGGGTCCACCTGCCGGATCACCTCGCGGGAGATCGCGGCGACGACCGGCAGCACCATGATGGCGAGCACCACCGAGGCGGCGAAGATCGAGTTGCTCACCACGGCGGTCGTGCCGTTGGGGTCGGCGAAGATCGGGATCCAGCCGAGCAGCCGTGCCATGCCGTGCTGCACCGGCACCAGCGCGGGCACCAGGAAGAACAGGCCCCACAGGCCGTAGACGACTGAGGGGACCGCGGCCAGCAGGTCGGTCAGGTAGCCCAGCATCGTGGCGATCCGGCGCGGCGCGTAGTCCGTGATGAAGACCGCGACACCGATGGCCACCGGCACCGCCATACCGAGTGCGAGCACGCTGGAGATGACCGTGCCGAAGGCGAGCACCGCGATGCCGAACACCGCCGGCGTGTTGTCAGGCAGCCACTGCTTGGTGGTGAGGAATCCCCAACCTTGCGAGCGCAACGCCGGAAAGGCCTTCCAGATGAGGAAGACCGTGATGGCGGCGAGCAGGACGAGGACGATCAGGCCTGCCGCCAGGGTGACGCCCCGGAAGAACTCGACGCGTCGAGCCTTCCGGGGCAGCACCGATTGGGAGACAGCGGTCACGAAAGGCCTTGGATCGAAGCACTGACCTGGCTGGCCAGAGCCGCGGGCAGCGGCGCGAAGCCGAGACCGTCAGCGGACTGCTGGCCCTGACCGGCCGCGTACTCCAGGTAGCTCTTCAGCAGCGCAGCCCTTGGCGGCGTCCTTGTACTTGCTGCACACGATCACGTAGGAGACGGTCGAGATCGGGTAACCGGCCGTGATGGCCGGGTAGTCGACCGTCCCGGCGAGGTCGCCAGCCGTGCCGGTGACCTTGAAGGACTCCAGTGCCTTGCTGACCGTGTCAGCGGTGATCGGCACGAAGTCGCTGCCGGCACCCTTGACCGAGGCCGTCGGCAGGTTGTTCGCCAGTGCGAAGGAGACCTCCGCGTAGGTGATGCCGCCCTCGGTCTGCTTGACACCGGCGGTCACTCCGTCGGAGCCCTTCTTGCCCTGACCGGTGGTCCACGGCAGCTCCTTGCCGCTGCCGAGAGTCCAGTCGGCGCCCGCGACGGCCTTCTCGAACGTGGAGAAGACCTGCGTGGTGCCCGAGCCGTCGCTGCGGTGGAACACGGTGATCGGAGTGGACGGCAACGTGGTGCCCGGGTTCTCCGCGGTGATCGCCGCGTCGTTCCACTTGGTGACCTTGCCGTCGAAGATGCCGGCGAGCGTCTGCGCCGAGAGCTTGAGGTCCTTCACGCCCTTGACGTTGTAGATGATCGCCACGCCGCCGGCGGTGATCGGCAGCTGGAGGGCCGGGCTGCCGCAGGTCGCGTCCGCCTTGGCCTGCTCGGCGGGCTTCATCGTGACGTCGGAGCCGGCGAAGTCGACGGTGCCGCTGCCGAACTGCTCGATGCCCGCGCCGGAGCCCACGCCCTGGTAGTTCACCTGCGCGCCGGAGCACTTGGTCGCGAAGTCCTTGGACCACTGCTGCTGCATGTTCTGCTGGAACGTGGAGCCGGCGCCGGTCAGCGACCCTCCGGCGCAGGCCGGCGTGCCGACGATGTCGCCTGAGGCCGACGGCGTGGTGCCGCTCGCCGACGGACGTCTGGCGTCATTCGAGCAGGCGACCAGGGCCAGCATGCTGCCGGCGACGACGCCGACCAGTACCGCTCGTGAAACCTTCACGTGGTGCTTCCTCCTTGTGGGCACAGCGGTTGTTCCTACGGGGTGTTGGTCATGCCGGGTCGGCAGCGGCGCTGCCGTCGGCGAGAAAGGCGACCTGCCGCGCGACGGACACGGCGTGGTCGGCGAAACGTTCGAAGTAGCGACCGGCCAGGGCGAGGTCGACCGCGGTGTCGACACCGTGCTTCCAGTCGGGGGCGAGCATCACCGCGAACAGCCCTCGCTGGAGGTCGTCCATGACGTCGTCGTCCTTGTCCAGCTGGATAGCCCGGTCGCTGTCGGGCTTGGCCACCAGCTCGCCGGCCTTGGTGACGATCTGCGCCGCGACCTCGCCCATCTCCAGAACCTGGGCGCGAAGCTCCGGCGGCACCGCGCTTGCCGGGTACCGCAACCGGGCCAGCTTGGCGATGTTCGTCGCCAGGTCACCGGCCCGCTCGATGTCGCTGGCCATGCGCAGACCCGCGGTGAGGCGGCGCAGGTCGCCGGCGACCGGCTGTTGCCGTGCCATGACGTCGAAGATGCGGTGCTCGACGCTGGCACGCAGCGCGTTGACTGCCTTGTCGCCGTCGATGACCGACTCGGCCAGCGGCAGGTCGGCGTCCAGGAGCGCGGTGGTCGCCTGGGTGACGGCGTCCTCGGCGAGCCTGGTCATGTCGACCAGCAGGTCGCTGATCGCCTGGAGCTCCTCGTAGTAGGCCTGGCGCACGGTTCTCCTCTCACTGGGTGGTCTTGTCACTGGGTGGTCTTGCTGGTGCCGGTATGACGCCATCGTGGGTACAGCCCGATTGCCGCACGGGGAGCCGTAGGAAGCCGGGAATGGAACGGCAGGTAAACAGTTGGGGCTGGTGATCACCTGTACCCCGCAGGCCGGCTGGACACACCCCGACGACCACCTACCATGCGAGGGTGACCACATCTGATCAGCGGGTGTCCGCCGCCGCCGACGCCGGCGCGGTCCTGGCCACCGTGGCCGCCGCCCTCGACAGCGGCGCGGTGCTGTTCGACGGCGACGAGGTCGTGCTGGTGAACGAGGCTGCACGCGCCCTGAGGGTCGTCCGCGACGGCAGGCTGACCGCGCCCGTCCTGTCGATGATCGTGCGCGACGCCCGCCGGCAGGGCGTCCGGGTCACCCAGGACGTCGACCTGCCGTGGGGCGCCGGCACCCGCGCGGTGCACGCCGTGGCCGCGCCCGTCCCGCGCACGGCGCACGTCGTCCTGCTGCTGTCCGACCTCGAAGAGGCCCGCCGGGTGGAGGCGGTGCGCCGCGACTTCATCGCCAACGTCTCTCACGAGCTCAAGACCCCGGTGGGCGCACTGATGCTCCTGGCCGAGGCCGTTGCCGAGGGCTCCGACGACCCGGAGGCGGTCCAGCACTTCGCCGAGCGGATGGTCCACGAAGCCGGCCGGCTGTCCCGCCTCGTGCAGGAGCTGCTCGACCTGTCGCGGGTCCAAGGAGGCGAGCCGCTGCCCGCCCCGGGGCAGGTGCTGGTGGCCGATCTGCTCAGCGAGACGATCGAGGCGTTGCGGCTCCGCGCCGAGGTCGCGGACATCCGTCTCGAGGTGGGCGATGCCGGCGACCTCGTCGTCTGGGGCGACCGACGGCTGCTCGTCACCGCCTTGACCAACCTCATCGACAACGCCATCACCTACTCCGCCTCCGGGACGAAGGTCGGCATCGGGACGCGCACCGCCGAGGTCGACGGCACCGAGGTGGTCGCCATCGCGGTGAGCGACGAAGGCGTCGGCATCGAGAAGGCGGACCAGGATCGGGTGTTCGAGCGCTTCTATCGCGTCGACGCCGCGCGCTCCCGGGCCACTGGTGGCACCGGGCTGGGACTGGCCATCGTCAAGCACATCGCCAGCAACCACGGCGGTCGGGTCACCGTGTGGAGCCGGCCCGGCTTCGGCTCGACCTTCACGCTGCACCTGCCCGTCCCACCCACGAACGAGGCGCCGCATCCGGTCGATTCGCTGACCGACGCCACCTAACCACGCTGACGCGAAAGGTCCCCGACGCACATGACCCGCCTGCTGGTGATCGAGGACGAGGAGTCGTTCTCCGAGACGCTGGACTTCATGCTCACCCGCGAGGGGTTCGAGGTGGTCGTCGCGACCACCGGGCCGGCCGGGCTGGCGGAGTTCGACCGGCGCGGCGCCGACCTCGTCCTGCTCGACCTGATGCTCCCGGGCCTGCCGGGCACCGAGGTGTGCCGGGCGCTTCGGGCACGCAGCGACGTGCCGGTCATCATGCTCACCGCCCGCGACAGCGAGGTGGACAAGGTGGTCGGCCTGGAGATGGGCGCGGACGACTACGTGACGAAGCCGTTCTCCTCGCGCGAGCTGGTGGCCCGCATCCGGGCGGTGCTGCGCCGCCGGACCGACGCCGCCGAGCTGGTCACCTCCGTCATCGAGGCCGGCCCGGTCCGCCTCGACGCCGACCGGCACGTGGTGACGGTGGCGGGCGGCAGCGTGGCGCTACCGCTTCGCGAGTTCGAGCTGCTGGAGTACCTGCTGCGCAACAGCGGGCGGGTGCTCACCCGGGCCCAGCTGATCGACCGGATCTGGGGCGCGGACTACGTCGGCGACACCAAGACGCTCGACGTCCACGTCAAACGTCTACGAACCAAGATCGAGCCGGATCCCGCCAACCCGCGTCATCTGCTGACCGTGCGAGGGTTGGGCTACAAGTTCGAAGGCTAGCCAGGCTGATCGGCACGCTCGCCCACCTGCGGCTAGCCAGCGCGAGGATCCACAGCAGCAGACCGCCGACCATCCAGCCGGCCACGATGTCGGTTACCCAGTGGGTCGCGATATAGATCGAGCTGAGTCCGACCGCCGCGGTCACGGCGACCGCCAGCACGGTCAGCCAATGCGACCGGTGCCTGCACCAGTCGGGCCCGTAGCGCACCAGCAGGAGCACGATCAGACCCCAGGTCAGGGCGGCGTTCGAGGCGTGACCGGACGGGTAGGCGGTGCCGTCGTGGAACAGCAGGTCCTTGCCGCTGTGCGGGAAGGTCCGCGCGGTGGCAAGCTTGATCGCTCCCACGGCCAGGTTGAGGGCGAGGAGCCCCGCGGCCGAGGTCACTAACGGTCGCCAGGAGCGGGTCCGCCAGGACAACACCGCCACCAGCACGGCGAGGACTATGGCGGTCCACAGGCGTTGGCCGGCAAGGACCACCCAGTCCGCGATGTGGCGGGCAATGCTGTCGCCGAGCCGCCAGTGGCCGAACGCAACGGATCGGTCCAGGGGCGCGGTCACCCCGGTGAGGACCAACACGGTGACGACGACGAAGGCGGCGACGAGTCCCCACAAGAGCAGCAGTTCCCGGCGGCGACGCCGTGCGCGCACTCCCGGACGGTGCGGTGCGGGCGGTGGGGCGAAGCCGAGCACGGGGAGGTCGCGGTCGAGAACTGGCGTGCGGTCGAGGAGCGTGGACACTGTGCCTATCCTGCCTGTTTGATCGCGCTTACCGGTAATCGAACCGCGGACCATGGGACGTGACCGTCGTCACGTCCTTACCCATCCGTTCGGCTTATTCGATGTGAGTCGGCTGTGAAAGGTTTCGTCACGGCCAGGGCAAGCGCCGCCGCTCCCCCGGCTGACCTCGTCGGCGCCAGTGACCGTAATCAGTTCGTTACCTTCAGCGTTCAACGAATGCGCCTGTCGAGCGTCCAACCTCTCGAACCCCCACGGCGAAGGAGCAACGTGACGATGACCGCACCGGGAGTGCACCGCTTGGCGATCGTCGAGCGTGAGCCCGATGCACTCGTGGCACGAGCACGCGCCGGCGACCACCACGCGTTCACCCAGATCGTGCGCGAGCATGACGCCGGCCTGCGGATGCTCGCGTTTCGCCTCCTCGGCTCACGCGACCGGATGGACGACGTCATGCAGGACGCCTACCTGAAGGCGTACACGGGTCTGTCGGGCTTCCGCGGAGACTCCCAGCTGAGCACCTGGCTGTACCGGATCGTGTACCGCGCGTGCATCGACGACATCCGCCGGCGCACCGCTCGACCCTCGGTGCCGGTGGCCGACGAGCACCTTGTCCAACTCCCGGAGCGGTCCGCCGGGCCGGCGAGGACGGTGGAGCTCCGCGTGATGCTCGAGCAGGCACTGGCCGAGCTGTCGCCCGAGCATCGGGCCGCAGTCCTGCTGGTGGACGCCAATGAGCTCGACTACGCCTCGGCGGCCCGGGTGCTCGACATCTCCCGGGGGACGCTCGCCGCGCGGCTGCACCATGCCCGCCACGCCTTACGACAGCTCTTGAGGAAGGACGACGACCAGTGAACCGCGACCACCTCGCCGCTGAGTCCCGCGACATCGAAGTAGGAACCGCACTGCTCGAGCTGGAGGTGCCCGCACACGCCGACGGGTTCTTCACCCGTCTCGAGGCAAACCTGGCCGCCGCTTCCCCCGGCCTTGCACCGCGGCGGAAGGGCCGGCTGCGGTACGTCGGCGGAGGCGGTCTGTTGGCCGTCGCCGCCGGGCTCACCCTCGTCCTCGCCCTCGGCGGCATCAACTCGCCGGGTGGCAGCCCCGCAGGGCCGTCCCCGGCGATGGTGGCCACCGCCGCCGACGTGGGGCAGCTCGTCTCGACGTCCTACACGCAGAGCTCGTCGCTGTCGGGCGTGCTGGTGCACCAAACTCCGGACAGCGCCGGATCCAGCGTGCAGTTCACGGTCTCAGCCGACGGAGACTTCATCACCCGCACCACCGAGGATGGCACTGCTTTCGTCACCGCCTACGACGCCGGTACCGGCGTGGTGACGACTCTGTCCCAGCCGGCGGGTGGCGCGGCCAGCGTGACGATCCAGCGCAACGTCGACCCGGCGTTGCTGCCGATTCCGACGGTGACGGAGTGGCTGCAGCGCTCGGTGGGCTCGGTCGCCCAGGTTCTCCTCGACAACGCGCAGGTGCCCGCCGCGACCGAGACCTACGACGGCCGGCCGGCCTGGCGGATGGCGGTCGACGTCCAGCCGAACCTGATCGGCACCGGCTCTCCCGACCGCCTCGATGTCACCGTCGACCAGCAGACGCGCATCCCCGTGCACATCGTGGCCACGGCGCACGGCAACCTCGTCTACGAGGACGTCCTGCGCGAGGTCCAGGTCGGCGCGCCGACCAGCCGCGCCACGTTCGACGTGCCCGTTCCTTCGGGTGCCGAGGTTCACGAGCTCGACGGCGGCTTCCGCCAGGTGCCGCTGTCCGAGGTCGCGTCGGTGGCTGGCTATGCACCGCTCGTGCCGACCGACGTGCCATCGGGCTTCGAGCTGGCCGAGGTCGCCGTGGCGAAGGTGGGTCAGCCCACCGGCCCGGAGGGCATGAACGCACCGGGTGAGAACGTCGTCTCGCTGGTCTACCGCCACGGGTTCGAGGTGCTACGGGTGCAGTCCTGGACGACCGGCGCCACCGTGGTGGACGACCCGCTCGGCGCGGAGGGGCTCCCCCTTCCGGCGGAGAAGGTGACCTTGACCGGTGGCGCGCTCGCCGGTGCGCCCGCTTGGGTGGTGGTCGCCGCCCCGGCGCTGCCGCACCTGTGGGCGGTGAACGAGGGACGGGTCGTCGTGATCGCCGGTGACCTGAGCCAAGGACCAGCTGGTGGCGGTGGCTGGCTCGCTGAAGGCGTCCTAAGCACTAGCGGCGCGAACCGGCCGGCGCACCAAACGGTGTGCCGGCCGGTTCAGCCCACTAGGGGACTGCAGCGAGGCTGTCCTTCAGGCTGAGGATGCGTTGAACCGAGACTCTCACCTGGGTTATCGACAGCTTGCCGGAGGACACGGCCTGCTCGAGGGCGGCCAGCGCTGCGGGGAACTCGGCCGGCGTGGTGATCATTGCCATGTCGGCGCCCGCTTCGATGGCCCGGACCACTGCCTGCGGACCGCGCACACCCACCTTGGTGATCGCGCCGGCATCAAGGCTGTCTGTGAGGATCACGCCGGCAAACCCCATCGATCGCAGGTAGCGGTATGCGGCGGGGTTCAGCGACGCCGGTGTGGACCCCCAGTCCGGCTCGACGACATTGCTCATCATGACCACCCGGACACCAGCGTTGATCGCCCGCTGGAAGGGAATCAGATCGTCGCCGGCCAGCTGAGACAGCGCAGGAACCGTGGCTGGCCCGATGTCGGTGTTTCCGTTCGCATGGCCGAGCCCCGGGAAGTGTTTCGCGACCGGGATGACACCACCTGCCCGCAGGCCGTCGATGAACGCGAGCCCGTATGCGGCCGCGGTGGCGCCGTTCTCGCTGAAGGAACGCTCACCCTCCTTGTCGATCGCGTCGTTCGGGCTAGCGGTATCGAGCACTGGTGCCAGATCCATGTCGATGCCAAGTGCGAACATCGCCGATCCGTGCTGTGCAAGCAGGTGCTGCACCTGGGCCGGCGACATCCCCTCAGCCATCTGGCGAGGCCACGGCATGGGACCGAGGACGTTGGACAGTCGGGCGATGCCGCCACCCTCCTCGTCCGTGGCGGTCAAAAGGTGCTCACGCGCCAACTGTTCAAGGAGCGCGAGGCTCGATTTGATCGCCGGACCGGAACCGCTGGGAGGCGATCCGAGAAACACCACACCGCCCACGCCTTGCTCGACCGCTGGGGTGGACGAATCGATGTGGGCGAAGTCCCCGCCGACCATGATCAACTGTGCGAGGAGCTGAGCCTCGGTCCAGTCGTCCAAGGCGGAACTGGCCGCAGTCGGCGCGCTTGTGGGCCGGCTCGTCGGTGGGCTGGTCGTCGTCCGAGCCGTCGCGGTGTTCGTCGGCGCTGCGGAGGGCGATCGTACCGGCGTTGACGAAGCGCCACCGGGCGTCGCCGATGGCGGACCGCTCGGCACGCGCGCGCTTGATCCACAGCCACCGGCAATCAGCGCCGCCCCGGCGGATACCGCCAACCATCGTGCGGTGCCTCGCGGCGACGCCCGACGGCGGCGCGTGCTCACGCCGGAAGGCTACATCGCTGTGACCTAGAACCCCTCGACATCGCCGCCAGACGCCGCCCTCGTCGCAGCAAGTAGTTTTCCCACAGGTCGTCAGCGCCTCGCGCCCGAGAGGAGCACCGCGTGCAGCACGTGCTCTCACTCATCCTCCTGTCGGTGGCCGTGATCATTGTGGTCCAGATGCTGGCCAACAAGACCGGGCTGCCCGCGGCCGCACTGCTCACCGTCAGCGGGCTCGTGTACGCCCTCCTGCCGGGCCCCAACATCGAGCTGGAACCGAATCTCATCTTGACGTTCGTCATCCCGCCCCTGCTCTACAGCGCCGCGCTCAACGCCTCAGTGCTGGCGATCCGGAAGAACCTCCGCGCCGTCATCAGCCTGTCCGTGGTCCTGGTGCTCGCCACCGCCCTGCTCGTCGGCGTCGGCATGGATCTCTTCGTGCCAGGCGTGAGCCTGGCCGCCGGTGTCGCCCTGGGCGGCGCCGTCGCGCCGACGGATCCGGTGGCCGCGCTGTCGGTGGGACGTCGCGCGGGTTTGCCCCCCAAGCTCATCACCCTCATCGAAGGCGAGGGGCTGCTCAACGACGCGACCGCGCTGACCACCCTGACTGTCGCGGTCACCGCACTGACGAGCGGCAGCTTCTCCCTCGGAGGTGCCGAGGTCCGATTCATCGTCGCCTCGACTGGCGGCCTCCTGGTCGGCATCGTCGTCGCGCTGGGCGTGCGCCTGGTGCGGTCGGTGGTGCGCGAGCCGCTGCTGGTGAACAGCATCTCGCTTGCCACACCGTTTGCCGCCTACCTGCTCGGAGAAGAGCTGAAGGTCTCCGGCGTGCTGGCGGTGGTCGTCGCCGGGCTGATGGTGGGGCACGACACACCACGCTTCACCACCGGTGCCAGCCGGCTACAGACGAGCGCCGTCTGGCGACTGGTGGACTTCCTGCTCGAAGGGTTCGTGTTCCTGCTCATCGGCCAACAGCTGCCCGCGGTCGTCAGTGGGCTGAGCGCGTACTCGACCTCGACCGTCGTCATCGCCTCGGCCATCAGCCTCGCGGTGGTACTCCTGCTGCGGCCGCTGTGGCTGGTGCTCACCCAGTCCCTGCCGCGCGCCTTGCACACCCGACTCGGCGGGGTCGATCCGCGGGAGGAGCGCCGCCTGACCGGCGCCGAGGTGTTCGTCATGAGCTGGGCCGGAACCCGGGGGGTCATCAGCCTCGCGGCCATCTTCACGCTGCCTCTGGTGACCAACGGCGGCGCGCCCATTCACGAACGGAACCTGCTGCTGTTCTGCACCTACGTGGTCGTGCTGGTGACCTTGGTCGGCCAAGGCGTGACGTTCGCGCCGGTCGTCCGCGCGGCGAAGCTGCGCACGGATACGGCCGGTGAGGCGATGATCCGGAATGAGGCGCGGGCCGCCTCGGTCACCGCCGCCCTGACCCGCCTCGACCAGCTCGCGATCGAAGGCGACATCCCCGATCCCGTACTCGCGGAGCTGCGGGCCAGCCTCAACCAGCGGGCGGAACGCTACCGCGACCGACTCGACCTGCTGGAGGGCGTCGAGGACGGCGAGATCCCGGTCTCGCCGGAGTACGAAGCGGCGGTCACCGCTCGCCGCGCCGTCATCGAAGCCCAACGCGAGGAGCTGCTGCGCTGGCGCGACGCCGAACGGCTACCGGAAGCAAGCCTGCGGATCCTCGAGCGCGAGCTCGACCACCAGGAACACGTGCTCCCGAGGCCGAGCGGTGGGGTGGGGCGGGCGGACTCGAACCCGCGACCCGAGGGATTATGAGTCCCCTGCTCTAACCAGCTGAGCTACCGCCCCGGGCACGGCTCGTGTTGGGCTCCCGCACGTGGACTCGAACCACGAACCTGCCGGTTAACAGCCGGCTGCTCTGCCAATTGAGCTATGCGGGACCGGACGCCGACGAACCGGCATCACAGCGCAGAAGGTTACAGCATCCCCAGCGTGCCCCGCTGACCGAGGTCCCCCCGCGGGGCGCGGCCGCCCAGCGCGCCCCGCGGCACCCCTCCATCCACCCTGTGGCGGACCGCGGTGCCCCCTCGCATCACCACGGGCTACCTCTTGATGCACCTAGCGGGAGGATCGCTCCCCGAGCGTGATCGGACGAGCCATGGAGCCGTTCCCTTCGGTTAGGCGGTCCGCCTCACCGAAGGGAAGGCGGTCCGCCTCGGTCGGTGCGTCCGGCTTCATGTCTGCCCCTCCCCGACATGTGACCAGTGGCTGCCATTGTTGGTGCTGTCTTCGACGGCGGCAAGCACCTGCTGCACCTGCAGCCCTCCGGCAATGGACGGGTGCGGTCGACGATCCGGTCCCGCAGGTAGTGGTCCGGACGTCCTGCGCTAGCCGCCGAGCCCACCCTCAAGGTCCTCGCGCCGGCGCTTCTCCAAGGCGAACAGCTCGCCGAAAGCGGCCGCGTAGGCCTCCGCGTCGGCCACGGGATCGAGCCGGGTCACCCGCGACTTCACCTGGACGATCTGACGTTCGATCCCGTGGATCCGCAGCCGGGCCCGCAGCTCGTCGGCGTAGCGGGCATCCGGGTCGGCCGCCATCCGCACCGGCTCGACCGCCAGCTCAGTCACCAACGAGCGCACACCGTCGTCGAAGGCACCGGACAAGACCGCGGCCACCCACGCCTCGTCGCCCGTCGCACCCGTAACCCCGCCCGCCCCGCCACGGCCTCGCGAACCTGGGCGTACGCCGGGTCGGTGAAGTACTCCGCCGGTAGCGAGTAAACCGCTCACCCATCAGCGACGGTCGCTGGATCGCCAGCTTGAGCGCCTCGCGCTCCACCTGGACCACCGGGTCACGCGGGTCCGGGCGCCGGCTGGCCGGACCGTCGCTCCCATCGGGAACCACCGCACCGCGTGACGGTGCACCGCCACGATCACCCGCGCCGCGAGGCCCGCCGGACCGCGCTGCCGCGGCCGCAAGGCGGCGTACCTGCGCGAGGACGGCGAGCCCGTCCGGCGCCCCGACCCAGCCGGCGAGGCGACGCGCGTACTCGTCGCGCAGGGACACGTCCTTGATCTGGGCGACCAGCGGCGACGCCTTCTCCAGCGCCGCCACCCGACCCTCGGGGATGTCCAGCGGGAAGCCCGCGAGCACGCTGCGGATGGCGAACTCGAACAGCGGCACCTTGCGGTCCACCAGATCACGGACCGCGACGTACCCTTGGCCAGGCGCAGCTCGCAGGGGTCCAGTGCCGTCCGGGCTCACCGCGATGAACGTGTTGGTGACGAACTTCTGGTCGCTCTCGAAGGCCCGAAGCGCCGCCTTCTGGCCGGCCGCGTCACCGTCGAACGTGTAGATGACGTTCCCCGAGTGCTCGGCGCGGTCCACGATGAGCCGCCGCAGGATCTTCACGTGCTCGTCGCCGAACGCGGTGCCGCACGTCGCCACCGCTGTCCCGATGCCCGCCAGGTGGCAGGCCATCACGTCGGTGTAGCCCTCGACGATCACCGCCTGCCCGCTCTTGGCGATCTCCCGCTTGGCCAGGTCGACCCCGTAGAGAACCTGGCTCTTCTTGTACAGCGGCGTCTCGGGGGTGTTGAGGTACTTGGGGCCGTCGTCGTCCTCGCGGAGTTTGCGGGCACCGAAGCCCACGATGTCGCCCGACAGATCGCGGATCGGCCAGACGAGGCGCCCACGGAACCGGTCGACCGGACCGCGCTGCCCGCGGCTGGCGGCCGGCCGTGATGATCTCGTCGTCGCTGAAACCCTTGCTGCGCAGGTGGGCTTGACCCGTGATCTCCCAGCCGTTCGGCGCGTAGCCCACGCCGAAGCGGGCGGCGGCCTCGCGGTCGAAGCCACGCTCGTCCAGGAACCGTCCGGCCGATGACCCGCTTCCGGCGGGCGCCGAAGCTGCGCGGCGTAGAACTCGGCGGCCGGCCGCGCGGGCGGCGACCAGGCCGGGCGCGCTGCCGCGGCTGCTGGCGCGGCGCCGAGCCGCCCTGCTCGTAGGCGCAGCCGTACGCCGACCCGCCCGAGCGCCAGGGCGCTCGACGGCCTCGGCGAACGTCAGGTGGTCGACCTTCGATGAGGAAGGTGATGACGTCGCCGCCCTCGGAGCAGCCGAAGCAGTGGAGGCGTCGATGCCGCGGCTCGGCGAGACGCTGAACGACGGCGGTCTTCTCGTCGTGGAACGGGCACAGGCCCTTCAGCGACCCGCCACCGGCCGGGCTCAGCGTGACGTGCCGAGCACGACGTCGGCGATCTGCGCTCGCTCGCGTACACGTGCGACGTCCTCGTCGCGGATCCCGGCCGGCCACGGGCGTGAGTCTACGAGGATGAACGCGGTTCGCCCGCCGAAGATCCTCACCGCCTGGCCGACGAAACCGGGGTCGACCGCGTCGAAGCGCGGCAGGCAGCCGGCTGGGCCGGCCGATGTCCTCGCCCTGCCGGATGGCGATGCTCGCCGGCGCCACCACCGCGCCAAGGTCGCGCAGGAGGCGCCGAGCGCGGCCGCGGCGGCGCCGGTCGCCGGGTCCTCCACCACTCCCCCGACGGGGAACGGGTTGCGCGCGTGAAAACTGGACGGACCTTCGCGCCAGACCAGGTCGACGGTGGTCCAGCCGGCCCGCAGCATGAGCGCGCGCAGCGCCTCGAAGTCGTAGTCCAGGCCTTGGCCAGCCGCTCCCGGCTGGCAGCGAGCACAAGGTGGTGAGCGCCGGCGTAAAGGCACCCGTGGCGGCAGTGCCGGGTCCAGGTCGTCCACCGCCAGCTCAGCGCGGCCAGGGCCGCGGTCAGATCGGCTCCGGCGATGGGCGCCACGGAGGGCTCCACGCCGTGAGCGTCGCCGACGCGCACCATCGCCCGCGCGGTCGACCGTCACCGGCACCGGGCCGGCCTGGGAATGGAGAGCAGCTACTCGGCGCACCCCGGTCCGCCAGCGCGACCGCCGCGGCGATCGTGGCGTGCCCGGTATAACGGGACCTCGGCCACCGGGCTGAAGTACCGGACGTCGAAGACGCCACGCTCAGCGGTAGGCAGCAGGAAGGCCGTCTCGGAATACCCCACCTCGGCGGCGATCGCCAGCATGGCGTTGTCCAGCCCGGTGGCGTCGGGCACCACACCGGCGGGGTTGCCGCCTTCTGGCGCATCGGTGAAGGCGGCGTAGCGAAGGATCTCGGTGTCGGTCATGGTGCCAGCAACCGTCGAGCCCGGGCGGTGATTCCCGCTGTGCGGCCGCCCCCTCACGGTCGCCTCGCGGGAGGTGGCACCACCGCACATAGTACTCGGTCAGTCGCGCAGTCTCCAGCGTGCAGCACTTGACGTTGCTGCTGCCCTTGACCAGCTCGGGACAGATCGACCAGCACCGGCTGGTAGCCGTGCTCGTGCTTGATCGGCCAGCTCGGTTGCCGCGGAGGCGATCACCACGTTCACGCCGTCGCTGACCGCGTTCAGGCCCATCGCGAGCGCGTCGGCCTCCGTCGCGATCACGGCGTCCGGGAAGAGGTCCGCCAGCGTCGCGCGGCTCGCCTCGGAGAAGGCGCCCGGGTAGTACATGACGTTGCTGTCGTCCAGGACGGCGAGCGCAACGCTCCAGGCGGGCAAGAACCGCGGGTCGATCAGCTCAGGGTGACCACGGGGCGGCCGAGCCGCTCTTCCGCCTCGAGGTGTGCATCGCGGTCGGTCCGAAAGCCCGTGCCTGCCAGGATCGTGCCGGCGACGTAGGTGAAGTCCTCGCCTTCGCCTGATCGCCTCGCTCGGGCGCACCACGTCGTAGCCGGCGCCTTGGCGAACCACTGGCGGTAGGCCGGCGCCTCGACCTTGCGCCGTCGTGCCGGTAGTTGGCCCCGAGGATCCGGCCGTCGACGACGAGTCCGCAGTTCGCCGAGAACACCATGTCGGGCAGGCCCGGCACCGGCTCGATGACCTGGACCTCGTGACCGAGGTCCAGGTAGGTCTGGCGCAGCCGCTTCCACTGGCGCATCGCGAGCGCGGTGTCGACGGGCACGGACGTGTCCATCCACGCGTTGATCGCGTACTCCACCGTGAATTGGGTGGGGGGCACATGAGGAAACGGCGACGCGTCGCGGTGCGTAGGGACATGCCTCTAGTGTGATGGGTATAGATCGGTTGAGCATGCCGTAAATCTTGGCAGAGCAAGGAGGGGTTCATTGCAACTAGACGACCTCGATCGACGAATCGTTGTGGAGCTTGTCGAGGATGCCGGATGGAGCTACGCGGACATCGGACAAGTGGTCGGTTTGTCGGCTCCTGCGGTAAAGCGGCGGTCTTCCTTAGCTTGCGCGAGCGCGGGGTCATCCACCGGCTTCACCGCCGTCATCGACCCGGAGGCCGTCGGCTGGAGCATCGAGGCGTTCGTCGTCGAGCTTTATTGCAGGGCAGCTCGTACTTCGCCGAACTGGCCGCAGCGGTCCGCAGATGCCCGAGTGGTCGCCGCCTACACGGTAACCGGCGAGGCCGGACACCGTGCACCTGCGGGCCGCCGGCACCCATCACTTCGAAGAAGTGCTGGAGCGGTTCGGGCAGTTCCCGAACGTGTCGCAGACGAAGAGCACCGTGGTGCTCGCGCTTGTTGGAACGCCCGGTGACGATTGCACCGAGGTGATTGGGCGCCAGCCCGGCGACAGCTTGCGACGATCGCGTAGTGCGGGCTGATACTGCTCGACTGTCGAACTCGTCGGCACCACCTGCAAGCCGTACCGGCGATAGAAGCCGAGGGCGACCGTACGCGCGTTGCACCACAGCAGCGCCGCACCCGCTTCGGCGACCAACGCGAGACCACGCTCGAGCAGGAGGCCGCCCCGACCCGGTCCCGCGGACCTCGGGAGCGGTTGCCATCCCCCGGAGCCGCCACGCGGGGCCGTCCACCGGGGGCGCGTCGCCCTCCCAGGGATCCGGGAAGAACGTGGCACAGCCGACGATCTGCGCCCCCGAGAGCCGAACCGCCAGGTGCCGCGCCTCCGGCCAGTCGTCCTGGGGATACATCGACTCCTCGAGGGGCAACCCCGGCCGCAGCACCGCCGCACGCAGCAGGAGGACGTCGGCGGCCCCCACCTCCTCGACCGGGTCAGCCACCGGCGAGGTCCGACAGGGTCACCCTGGGTCGGACAGCCGGGCGACGTCCACCGGCTGGCGGCTGCGGATCAGCGCCTGGATCGCATCGGTCACGTCCCAGACGTTGACGTTCATCCCGGCGAGGACCCGGTTCTCGCTGTCCAGCCAGAACCCGATGAACTCGCGGCCGTCGACGTCACCCCTCGTGACGACCCGCGTGTAGCCCTCCGGATGCCCCGAGAACTCCATGCCGAGGTCGTACTGGTCGGAGAAGAAGTACGGCACCCGGTCGTAGGTCACGTCTTGCCCGAGCATGGCCGCGCCGCGAGGGGGCCGGCGTTGAGGGCGTTGGCCCAGTGCTCGACCCGCAGGTGCCGGCCCAGCAGCGGGTTGAACGCCGACGCGACGTCGCCGGCCGCGAAGACGTTGGGGTCGGAGGTTCGGAGCGAGGCGTCGACGACGACACCGTTGTCGACAGCCAGCCCCGCGGCCTCGGCCAGGTCCGTCACGGGTCGGACGCCGACGCCGACGACGATGACGTCGGCCGGGTGAGCCTGTCCGTTGACGTCGACGACGGAGGCCGTTCGAACTCGCCACACCGGTGGCGAGCCTCAGGTCGACGTCGTGGTCGCGGTGCAGCTTCGCGAACACCGCTCCCATCTCCTCACCGAGCGCTGCCTGCAGTGGCGCTGCCTGCGGCTCGAGAACCGTGACCTCGTTCCCGTACGTGCGCGCCGCCGCGGTGACCTCCAGGCCGATCCAGCCGGCTCCCACGACGACGACGTTCCGTCGCCCTCCGGTGCTCAGCTCCGCCTTGAGGCGCTCACTGTTGCCGAGGGCCGCAGATAGTGCTGCGGCGCTCGTCCGAACCCGGGATCTTGAGCTTCCGCGGGCGGCTCCGGTCGTGAGCAGCAGCTTGTCGTAGGGCGCGTGGCCTCGGTCGTGACGGTCTGCTGCCCGGGCGTCGACCGCGTCGGCCCACGGGCCGCAGCTCCACGTCGTGAGCGGCGTACCAGCCCTCGTCGTGCACGGTCGCCTTGTCGGCGGGGTCCTTGTCCAGCAGGAACTCCTTGGACAGCGGCGGCCGCTCGTACGGGAGCCGCTTCTCCCCCGCCAGCAGGACCACCTGTCCCTCGAAGCGTTCCTCGCGCAGGGTCTCGACCGCCTTGGCCCCGGCGAGCCCACCACCGATGACGACGTACGTCTGACCGGTCATGACCCCACCTTCGACGACGGTGGTCAAACGGTCAATCGCCGGTGCAGGGACGTCGCTGCCGGGTCGGTCAAGGACGCGACCTGGTCGACGACGACGCGCAGCCGACCGGGTATGGGGGCGGCATCGGTGGCGGCAAGGACGCAGCACCGGGTCGACCGTCGCTGGCGCGCGGAGGACGATCGCCGCGACGAGGCCGTGGATGATGTCGCGCTGCCTCGCCCTGGTCGGCAGGGAGCTTCTCGCGACCCATGACGTAGACGGCGGTGACCGCCTTGAGGACGGCGCACTCCAGCCGGGTCTCGTCCGGCACGACGAGGTCGGCACCGTAGCGCCGGAGCGGCCGGGCCCGCTGTAGCGCGTCCCGCGTCGCCGCCTCGGCGGCCGTGCAGAATCGCCCGATCAGCTGCGAGGTCAGGTTCTTGAGGGCGGCGAGTCGCGCTGGGAGCCGTCGTTGCCGGTCGGCCACCAGGGTTCGACGAGCAGCCGGTCCAGCGCCGTCTCGACGGCACCGGCCTCCTCCCCCACGGCGTAACCGCTCCTGGCACAGCTCGACGAGGTGGGCGCGCTCCTGCCCGGACCGCAGCGCCGCGAGCGACCAGGTGCCCGGCGTGCAGCGCGTCCTCGAGGTCGTGGACGGAGTAGGCGACGTCGTCCGACCAGTCCATGACCTGGGCCTCGAGGCAGCGCTGCTCCCTCTGGCGCGCCCTCGCGCAGCCACGCGAAGACACCGCAGCGTCGTCGGCGTAGACGCCGTACTTCGTGGTGCCCGGGCGCCGCGGCCACGGGTACTTGGTCGCCGCGTCGAGCGCTCCCGCGCGTGAGGTTCAGGCCCAGCGCTTCGCTCGTCCTCGTCAACGTCTTGGGCTCGAGGCGGGTGAGGATGCGCAGCGACTGCGCGTTGCCCTCGAAGCCGCCGCACGACTGGCGATGCCTCGTCCAGCGCGGACTCGCCGGTGTGACCCGAACGGAGGGTGGCCGAGGTCGTGGGCGAGGCAGGCGCGTCTCGACCGAGGTCGGGTCGCAGCCCAGGGCCTGCCCGAGCTCACGGCCGATCTGGGCCCACCTCGATGGAGTGGGTCAGCCGGGTCCGCGGGAAGTCGTTCTCGTAGCCAGGGCGGACGACCTGCGTCTTCGCGGCCAGCCGACGCAGCGCCGCGGAGTGGAGCACCCGCGCCCGGTCGCGCTCGAAGGCGGTACGACCCGCGCGCTTGGGCGGCTCGGACCACTGCTCCTGCGCGAACTCGTCGTACCGGGCGATGGCGACCTGGTGATGGAGTCG
>CAVPEL010000011.1:0-208956 GCA_963703505.1 uncultured Actinomycetota bacterium
CCTTAGCTCATATTTTGGCAAGGGCAGGGGACGTCATCTAACGAATACGCCCGTTTCCCGCCATGGGCGAGAACGATGCGAAGGTGCGCCAACTGAGCATTCATTGACGGTCCGGGTCAGGTCGTTCTCGATGACATGCTTCTCAATGGGCCGGAGCACATCAATTTCACAGATCGGCCCCGACCACTCCTGGCGAGCCCAAATACACGCCTTGAAGGACCATCCGCGTGCTCGAAGCAAGACGGTACGGGCGACCTGCACAGTCCCGCCGCCTTGGTGAGGTCGATCTGTGACTCGGTCGCGCTTGCGCTGGTAGCGGCGGGTCATTTCGGCGCTGGCGTGGCCGAGATGCTTCTGAACGTGGGACTTTTCAATTTGGGCGGAGGAGGCAAGGCCGGCGCGGAGCGAATGGCCGCCGAACGCGAGCGCTCGCCCTCGGCAAGGTCGCCCCGAAGGCCGGCGGAAAGCGCGCAGATGTCTGCACCAGCCGGACGACGTGCTTGTCGGTCAGCCGCGCCGCCGAGTCGCCGCTCTTGCGCGCGATCGCCCGGAGCAGGGTCGACGGCCGACGTGGCCGAGCCGCAGCCAGGTTTCGAGGAGCGCGACCGGGCAGGTGTCGGGCCGCGATCCACGGCCGAAGACTCGTAGGCCACCACCTATCCCGGTGACGACGCCCAGGACGACGGCCGGTGCCGGACCGAGTCCGTAGGCCAGGGCTTTCGCGGTGCCGGACACGCAGAACAAGCCGAGGCCCGCGGCGTCACAGACCTGCACGGCGACGTGCAGCCGCTGCAGGTGCGGATGGAAGAAGAAGGTGAGAACCGCCGCGACCGCCGGGAGCATCAGCCAGGTGGTGTTGGTGAAGGCCACCGGCGGCACCGCGCCGATGAGCAGGTCGCGGATGATGCCGCCGCCGAGCGCGGTCGCGCCGGCGAGGACGATCATGCCGACGATGTCGAACTGCTTGCGGACCGCGAGCAGCGCGCCGGAGAGCGCGAACGCGAAGATGCCGACAAGATCGAGGACCTGCTCGAGCGGGAGGTTCGCCTCGACCACGGTGTGCTCCTCCTCGCGAGATCTCGGGTCCCAGACAGTAGCCGCCGCCGTGGCGCTGGCCGCAGGTGCGCCCCGTGCGATGGAATGACGGCATGACCTTCGACGAGACCTGGCGCAGCCTGTTGCCGATCGGGCGCGACGCCTCGACCGGGGGCTATCGCCGGTTCGCCTGGAGTGGCGCCGACCTCGAGGCGCGGGAGTGGTTCGTCGCGCAGGCGACCCAGCGCGGTCTGACGCCCGAGCGGGACCGCAACGGCAACCAGTGGGCGTGGTGGGGCGAGCCCGGCCCCGACGCCGTCGTGACTGGCAGCCACCTGGACTCGGTGCCCGACGGGGGCGCCTTCGACGGTCCGCTGGGCATCGTGTCGGCGTTCGCGGCGATCGACGTGCTCCGTGAGCGGGGGTTCAGTCCCCGGCGGCCGCTCGCGGTGGTCAACTTCGCGGACGAGGAGGGGGCCCGGTTCGGCGTGGCGTGCGTCGGCAGCCGGCTGCTCACCGGCGTGCTCGACCCGTCGAAGGCCCGCTCGCTCACCGACGCCGACGGGATCACGTTGGCGAACGCGCTGGAGCGGGCCGGTGTGGACCCGGACGGCATCGGCGAGGACCGGGCCGCGCTGGGCCGGATCGGGGCTTTCGTCGAGCTGCACGTCGAGCAGGGCCGGGCGCTCGGGCCGCTCGGTGCGGCACTCGGCACCGCCACCGCGATCTGGCCGCACGGCCGCTGGCGCTGGTCGTTCCACGGCGAGGGCAACCACGCCGGCACCACCCGGCTGGTCGACCGCCGCGACCCGATGCTGCCGTTCGCGCGCGTCGTGCTGGGCGCGCGCGACCTGGCGGGGGAGCTGGGCGCCCTCGCCACGTTCGGCCGGGTTCTCGTCGAGCCGGGCGGCACCAACGCGATCCCGTCCGCCGTGCACGGCTGGCTGGACGCCCGGGCGCCGCAGGAGGCCGGTGTGCGCGCCCTGGTGGAGCGGCTCGGGGCCGTCGCCTCGGCAGCCGCTGGCGAGCACGGGGTGGAGGTTGTGGTCACCGAGGAGTCGACGACCCCGGTCGTGGAGTTCGCCGACGAGCTGCGGACCCGGATCTCGTCGGTGCTCGGCGACGTGCCCGCGCTGCCGACCGGGGCCGGCCACGACGCGGGGGTGCTGTCCGCGTTCGTGCCCAGCGCCATGCTCTTCGTGCGCAACCCGACCGGGGTCAGCCACTCACCCGCCGAGCATGCCGAGCTGGCCGACTGCCTGGCCGGGGTCGACGCGCTGGCGAAGGTGCTCGAGGACCTGGCCGGATGACCGCCTACCACGCCGAACTCGCCTGGCTGCCCGGCAACGACACGGCGACCGCCGACGTCCTCATCGAGACCTCCGGTGGTCAGATCACCGCGGTGAGGGCAGGGGTGAAGGCGCCCCGCTCGTCGGTGCGGCTGTCCGGCGTCACGATCCCCGGCCTGGCCAACGCCCACTCGCACTGCTTCCACCGGGCCCTGCGCGGGCGCACCCAGCGTGAGCGCGGCACGTTCTGGTCCTGGCGCGAGCAGATGTACGCGGTGGCGGCCCGGCTGACCCCGGACTCCTACTACGCGCTGGCCCGGGCCACCTACGCGGAGATGGCGCTCGCCGGCATCACCTGCGTGGGCGAGTTCCACTACCTGCACCACGGCGTCGGGGGCCGGCCCTACGACGACCCGAACGTGATGGGTGACGTCCTCGTGCAGGCGGCCCGCGACGCCGGGATCCGGATCACCCTGCTCGACACCTGCTACCTGACCGGTGGCTTCGGCGCGGCGCTGACCGGGCCGCAGCTGCGGTTCGGCGACGGCGACGCGGAGCGGTGGGCGCTGCGGGCCAGCGCCCGCCAGGCGTTGCCGCACGCCCGGCTCGGTGCCGCCATCCACTCGGTGCGCGCGGTCCCGCCCGACCAGCTGTCGACGGTCGTCGGGTGGGCCAAGGAGAACGGGGCGCCGCTCCACTTCCACCTGTCCGAGCAGCGGGCCGAGAACGACGCGTGCCAGGAAGCGCACGGTCGCTCCCCGACGAGGCTGCTCGCCGAGCACGGGGCGCTGGGCGCCTTGTCGACGGCAGTCCACGCGACCCACCTCACCGACTCCGCCATCAAGCAGCTCGGCACCAACGCGACGAACATCTGCATGTGCCCGACCACCGAGCGCGACCTCGCCGACGGGATCGGGCCGGCCCGGGCGTTGTTCGACGCCGGTTCGCCGATCACCCTCGGCAGCGACAGCAACGCGATCATCGACCTGTTCGAGGAGGCGAGGGGGACCGAGCTCGACGAACGCCTGAGCAGCGAGGAGCGCGGGCACTTCAGCGCCGCCGAGCTGCTCCGTGCCGCGACGTCTGACGGGCACGCCTCGCTCGGGTGGCCCGACGCCGGGCGGATCGAGGTAGGCGCCCTCGCCGACTTCGTCACGGTCCGCCTGGACAGCGTGCGGATGGCCGGGACCCGTCCGGACTCCGCACTGGAGTCGGTGGTGTTCGCGGCGACCGCCGCGGACGTGCGGCAGGTCGTGGTGGGCGGGCGCCACGTCGTCCGTGACGGCGTGCACGCCGGCATCGACGCGGTGCGCGAGCTGGACGCCTCGATCGGTGCGGTGCTGGGGTGAACGTGGTGCCCGACGGCGTCCAGCTGCTGCCCGCCGACGGCCATCGCGCCGTCGCCTGGAAGAACGGCGGCGGGCGCACCTTCGAGGTGGCGGCCTTCCCGCCGGATGCGGACGTGGCGGGCTTCGACTGGCGGATCAGCATCGCCGAGATCGACTCACCGGGACCGTTCTCGTCGTTCCCCGGCATCGACCGGGTGCTGGTGCCGCTCGGGGCGGGCGGCGTCACGCTGGTGGTGGACGGCGTCGCGCACCTGCTGCCGGTCTTCGTGCCGTTCGCTTTCGACGGCGAGAGCGACGTCACGTCGGTGCTGACCGGCGGGCCGTGCGCGGACCTCAACGTGATGACCCGGCGGGGCGCGGTGACCGCGACCGTCGAGGTCGTTGAGCTCACCGACGACGTCGAGGTGGCCGGCGGGGACGGCACCGTGGTCCTCGTCGTCCTGGACGGCGCGGGCGTGGTGGGTGGCCACGACGTGGGCGTCCGGGACGCCGTCGTCGCCGGCCGCGGGGCCGAGGTCGAATGCGCGAGCCGCAGCGCGACCGCGCTCACCCTCGCGGTCGTCCGCCTCATTCCTTTGCCGATCATGCAGTATGGTTGGTGACACGCCGAAAACCCCAACCACGGCTGCATGATCGCCGCAGGATGGTGGGGGCGGGTTTGACCCCTGGGTCGTACGGCAGTTGACTTACCGAACGAACGGTCGGTCAGCTATGAGGAGCGAAGCTGTGGAGCGCGAAGCCTTTCTCGTCGACGGGGTCCGGACGCCGATCGGGCGTTACGGCGGCGCGCTGGCCTCGGTGCGACCCGACGACCTCGCGGCCCACGCGCTGCGCGCACTGGTGGGCCGGCTGCCGTCGGTGGACTGGGAAGCGGTCGACGACGTGGTGCTCGGCTGCGCCAACCAGGCCGGCGAGGACAACCGCGACGTCGCGCGGATGGCCGTGCTGCTCGCCGGCCTGCCCGAAGGTGTCTCCGGGACGACCATCAACCGGTTGTGCGGCTCCGGCGCCGACGCGGTCGCGGTGGCCGCCCGCGCCGTCAAGAGCGGTGAGGCCGACCTGGTGATCGCCGGCGGGACCGAGAGCATGAGCCGGGCCCCGTTCGTGATGGGCAAGGCGGAGACCGCATTCTCGCGCGCCGCCGAGGTCTTCGACACCACCATCGGCTGGCGGTTCATCAACCCGGTGCTCGCCGCGCAGTACGGCACCGACTCGATGCCGGAGACCGCCGAGAACGTGGCCGCCGACTTCGACATCAGCCGCGAGGACCAGGACGCGTTCGCGCTGCGCTCCCAGCAGCGCACCGCAGCCGCACAGGCCAACGGTCGACTCGCCCGGGAGATCGTGCCGGTGGCCGTCCCGGTCCGCCGAGGCGAGCCCGTCGTCGTCGACCGCGACGAGCACCCTCGCGCGACCTCGCTGGAGGCCCTCGCCAAGCTGCCCACGCCGTTCCGTCCCGGTGGCAGCGTCACCGCGGGCAACGCGTCGGGTGTCAACGACGGGGCCGCCGCGCTGCTCATCGCCTCCGCTGACGCCGTCGCCCGCTACGGGCTGAACCCGATCGCGCGGATCACCGGCGCGGCGACGGCCGGCGTGGCTCCCCGGATCATGGGCATGGGCCCCGTCCCGGCCACCCGCAAGCTGCTGCAGCGGAACGGGCTGTCGGTTGGCGACCTGGACATCATCGAGCTCAACGAGGCGTTCGCGTCTCAGTCATTGGCCTGCCTGCGCGAGCTTGGCCTGCCCGACGACGCCGCTCACGTCAACCCGAACGGCGGCGCGATCTCGATCGGCCACCCGCTCGGCATGACCGGGGCACGGTTGGTGTTGGCTGCGGCCCTTTCGTTGGGCGATGTCGCGGGAAGTCGGGCGCTGGCGACGATGTGCATCGGCGTCGGCCAGGGCATCGCGGTGCTGATCGAGGCCGTGTAGGGCCGAACGGCAGCTCAGAGATCGAAGGGCTCGTGCGGACTACCCGCCGCTCTTCGGACACATGATCACGTAGTCGGGCAGCGCGGTTGGGCATCAGCAGCGGTTCCCGGAGTCGACCTGCCACGTTTTGTCTGACCCCTGGAGCGCATGCAACGTCGAGCCGTCGGAACGCAGGATGGCGCCAGTCGCGTCGCGTCCGTCCTCGCGCCACCCGGAGCGCGGCAGATGCTCGTCCACGCCACCGTGAACCACGAACCACCTGGCCGCGGAGAGCGGTGACGGCTGACCGCCCCGGTCGGACGCGAGCGAGAGCGCGAAGCCATGACAGGTCGAGTCCGGCTCGGGCGTCGTGCGCACCGCAGCCGGCTTCTGCGAACCGCTGCCACATGAGGCCGTCAGGAGCAACGCGACGGCGACAGCCGACGCCCCAGCCACACGCACCGTCATATCCGTTGGACGTGCCCCATGCCAGCAGGTTCCCAACAGGCGGAGGTGCTGCGGCGTGAGGGCCAAGAGTTTCCGTTCTTCCTAGACAGCCAGGCTGCCGCGAACAGCGGTTGGCGTTGACCCGGTAGGCGGCGCCCTACTCGTTCCGGGCGATCTCCGGCCCGGTGATGCGCCCCAGCAGCGGCATCGTCGAGGCGATCACCACGAGCGACGCCAAGAGCCCGACGGCGACGATCGCGTAGTACTCGCCGCCTGGCGCGACCAGCGAATAGTTCAGCTGGGACCGCAGGAACAGGTAGGCGGCCAGGAATCCGGTCGTGGTCGACACCAATGCGACCAGCAGCAGCGGCACCGCGCTCTCCAGAACCACCACGCGGCGCAGCATGCCGAGCGGGACACCGGTGAGCCGCAGCAGGCTGAACGGACGCTTGCGTTCGCTCAGGCCGGCCGTCACGCTCACCGCCAGGCTGCAGCCGGCGATGACCAGGCTGGTGAGGATCACCACGTTGACCAGCTGTTGGTACTGGTTGAGCAATGCGGAGTTCATCGCATTGATCTCGCCGATCGTGTGCGGGTAGTTGTCCGGGAAGGCGGCCTCGAGCGTGGTTCGCGCCTGCTCGATGGCCGACACTGAACCATCCGTCGCCACGACGAACCATCGGACGGGCAGGCTGTCCAGACGCTCGGCGGAGATGGCAGCGGCGGGCCAGACGGTGGCGGCCTGGGCGGAACGCGGGGCGTGCCGGCCACCCAAGTAAGGCGAAACCATAGCGGCGGATGCCCCCGTCGGGCACCGCCCGAGCGACGGGGTGCTGGACAGCTCCGCGCACGAGGCCACACCCCAGTCAAAGCCGAACTGCTGTGGGGCCGGCCGGTTTGCGTCCTTCACCTGCACGCTTCGCTGCTCTGGGACGGCAGGCGCCTCCGGGGGGCCGGACGGGTCCGTATGGATCACGGCGAGGCCTTGGACGCCGGGGATCGAGCGCAGGTCGCTGAGCGTCGCGTGTGGGACCGACGTGACCGACACGGCAGGGCCTGCCACGAAAAGCTGGCCGTCGAAACGCTCGACCAGGGTGTTGCTGGCGTAGGCGTCACCGCGCGGCGAGCCTTCATTGGCGACGATCGTGGTGATGCATCCGACCGCCACGCTGGTCACGAACAGGGCGAGCACGAGTCCGCTGATCGCACGAAAGCCCGCTTGCGGGTTGTCCGACAGCCGCCGCGCCGCGATCAGCGCTGCGGGGCGGCGAGCCCGCCGGGCCATGAGGCGGGAGCCGACCATGGTCAGCCACGGGCCGGCGATGATCAGCCCCGCCATGGCGATGAGAATGCCGGCGAGATACGCGATGATCTGGCCGCCGGTGGTCGCCGGCCGCCCCACATTCGCGAAGTAGGCGAGCTCGCCGAGGCCGGCAAGGAGCGGGATCACCCGCCATGCCTGAGGGGCGCGCGGCGTGGTGCGGCGGCTGACGCCCAGCGGCGAGATCTGCACCCGGCGCAGGGCGAGCCGCGCCGCCACCGCGGCCGCGACCGGAACGCCGACCGCGACGATCAGGACGTCGACGAGGCGCAGCGAGAGGTCGGACGGGAAGAAGGGGGCGCCGGTGAACGGCACCGCCGCCACCGGATCCCGAAGCAGGAAGAACAAGCCAAAGCCCGCGGCCACACCTGCAACAGCGGCGACCGTGGACTCGACGGCGGAGATCACCGAGATCTGCCGGGGCGTCGCGCCGACCAGGCGCATCGCGGCGAACCGCTGCTCGCGGCGGGCGGCCGAGAGGCGGGTCGCCGTGCCGATGAAGATGAGCACCGGGAAGAGCAGCGCGGCCGCCGTGACGGCGAGCACCAGGTCGATCCCGCTGGCGTTGATGCCGATCGGAGCGCAGTGCTCGCTGCAGCTGCTGGGCACGATGGTGGAGATGGCGCTGACCTGCTCGGCGTCGGGCATCTGGGAGAGCTGCGCTGGGGTGTGCCCGATGACGATGACCAGGGAGTTCGGAGCCGGGAGCGCCGACGGCCCGATCTCGCCGATCTGCGTGCCCGGGTAGCGGTCGCCGAGCTGGGCGGCCGGTGTCGAGCGCAGCAGCTTGGCCATCGCCGGTGAGGCGTAGTACTGGCCCGGCCCGGGTAGGCGCGGGATGCCCGGCGGCACCGGTGAGTTGGGGCCGGTCGCGGCGACGTCGACCCGGCCGATGATCTGGCCGTCGAAGTAGTCGCCGTTGAGCAGCCACCACAGCGGGTCGGTCGATGTCGCTGCGCCATCAGCGGCGCTGCCGACCGGGACCCGCGGCCCTGAGCCGGTCTCGAGCCAGGCGTAGCGGGCGTTCTGGGCGTTGACGGCGTTGATGCCGGCCAGGGTGATCAGCAGCAGCCGACGCCGAGCGTCGACGGCCGCCGCGATGACGACGAGCCGGAACGCGGCCTCCTTCCCGCCGGTCAGGGTGAGCCGAAGACCGAGACGGATCATGAGACGGCGCCATCGGGCAGCAGCGAGTTCACCGTGCCGTCGCGGACGATGACCTCGCGGTCCGCGTAGGCGGCGACCCGGGGGTCGTGGGTGACCAGGATGACGGTGGTGCCTTGCTCGCGGGCGGCGCCCACCAGCAGGTCCATGACGTGCTCGCCGGTGAGCGAGTCGAGCGAGCCGGTCGGCTCGTCGGCGAACAGGACCGTCGGGCGGGCGACCAGGGCGCGCGCCAGCGCGACCCGCTGCGCCTCGCCGCCCGACAGCTCGCCGGACCGGCGCTGGTGCTAGTCCGTCGAGCTCGAGCCGCTCGAACCACGCCCGCGCCTCGTCCAGCGCCTTCGCGCGACGCATGCCGCCGAGCAGCAGCGGCAGGGCGACGTTCTCCTCGGCGGTCAGCTCGGGGACGAGCTGGCCGAACTGGAACACGAACCCGAACCGGTCGCGGCGCAGGGCGCTGCGCTCGCTCTCGCGCAGGGTGTCGATGCGGCGACCGTCGAACTGGATCTCGCCGGAGTCCGGGATCAGGATGCCGGCCAGGCAGTGCAGCAGCGTCGACTTGCCCGAGCCGCTCGGGCCCATGATGGCGAGGATCTCGCCGGCGGCGACCGACAGGCTCGCGCCCCGCAGCGCCGGGGTCTGGCCGAACGACAGGACGACGTCGCGGGCCTCGAGGAGGCAGGGCCGCGAGCCGTTCGGTGCGGGAAGGTCGGACGCGCTCACTGACCGCACCACCTCCGCGAGCGAGTCGAGCCGGGCCGCGGTCAGGTCGATCCAGCGCAGGTCGGCCTCGAGGTGGAACAGGCCGTGATCGGCCAGGAGCGCGTCGACCAGGCTGCCCGTCCGCTTCAGCTCGGTCAGCTCCCGCATCCGCTGCAGGTGGGCGGCGCGCTGGGTGTCGAGGTAGGTCTCGGCGGAGCGCCCGAGCATCAGCGCCAGCACGACCTTGGCGAACAGCACCGTCTGCAGGTGCGGCTCGGGCTCGACCGGCTCGGTCAGCCACGCCTCGACCTCGGTCACCCCCAGGTCGGTGATGACGTAGCGCTTGCGGTCCGGCCCGGCGCCCGGCTCGGCCTCTCCGGTCGCCACCTTGCCGTCGCGGGCCAGCCGGCCGAGCGTGGCGTAGACCTGCCCGAACGGGAGCGGCTTTCCCCGGCCGAAGAAGGCGTCGTAGTCGCGCTTGAGGTCGTAGCCGTGGCTCGGCTCTCGCTCGAGCAGGCCAAGCAGGGTAAGAGGAACGCTCATAGCCGCAACATACTCGGCGTGTATACCCTGTGTACATACCGCGCACGGACGCTCACCGATCGGATGAAAGACTCCGATGGTGCCAGACCGCCCCGGCCCCCCGGGGGACGGAGGAGGCGGGGCGGTCTGGTGCTTAGAGGTCGCCCAGCAGGGCGAGCGGGCGCTCGACGCAGTCGGCGACGAACCGGATGAAGCCGCCGGCGACGCCGCCGTCGCACACGCGGTGGTCGAACGACAGGGACAGCTGGGTGACCTTGCGGACGGTGAGCTGACCGTCCACCACCCACGGCTTGTCGATGATGCGGCCGATGCCGAGGATCGCGGCCTCGGGGTGGTTGATGATCGGCGTGGAGCCGTCGACGCCGAACACCCCGTAGTTGTTGACGGTGAACGTGCCACCGGTCATCTGGGCGGGGGCGAGCTTGCCGGTGCGAGCCGCGTCGACGAGCGAGCCCATCGATGCGGACAGGTCGAACGTCGACATGGCGTGCGCGCCGGCGATCACCGGCACGACCAGGCCGCGGTCGGTCTGGGCGGCGAACCCGAGGTTGATGTGGCCGAGGCGCACGATCTCCTCGGCCTCGGTGTCCACCGTGGCGTTCAGCTCGGGGAAGCGGTGCAGGCCGAGCACGCAGAAGCGGGCGACGAGGGCCAGCAGCCCGACTGTGCGGTCCGGGTTGGCGGCGTTGATCGCGCGCCGCGCCTCGATCAGGCCGGTCGCGTCGACGTCGACCCAGGTGGAGGCGTCGGGGATCTCGCGGCGGCTCCGGGACAGCTTGTCGGCGACGGTCCGACGCAGCCCGCGCAGCGGGATCCGCTCGTCGACCAGGGTCGACGGCCGGACGGCCGACACGGTGGACTGGCTCGACGTCGAGACACTTGCGGACGGCGTGGCGGCACCCGCCGCTTCGACGTCGCGGCGAAGGATCAGACCGTCGAGGCCGCTGCCCTGCAGGCGCGACAGGTCCAGGCCGAGCTCGCGGGCGAGCCGGCGGACCACTGGGGAGATCACCCGGGGGCGCTCGGAGGTGGCGGCGGCTGCAGGAGCGACGGGAGCCGACGCGACGGCGGCTGCGGGCTGAGCCGCGCGGCCCCGGCCACCGCGGCTACGCCGGCGGCCGTGCTCGGTCGTGCCGTAGCCGACCAGAACCGCACCCGATCCGGCGCCGGCCTTCTCCTCCTCGCGGCGGGACTCCACCGCGGACAGCGAGGACGCCACCGAGATCAGCGGCGCACCCACGTCGAGAACCGAACCGGCGGCGCCGTGCAGCTCGACGACCACGCCGCCGTACGGCGAGGGCACCTCGACGACGGCCTTGGCCGTCTCGACCTCGACGACGGGCTGGTCGATGGCGATGGTGTCCCCGACCGCGACGAGCCAGCGGACGACCTCGGCCTCGGTGAGCCCTTCGCCGAGGTCCGGAAGCGCGAAGACCTTGACGTCACTCATGCGACGACCTGGTCGTCCCACTGCAGCCGCGCGACCGCGTCGAGGATCCGGTCCACGGACGGCAGGTGGTGGCGCTCCAGCATCGGCGGCGGGTAGGGGATGTCGAACCCGGTGACCCGGCGGACCGGCGCCTCCAGGTGGTGGAAGCACTGCTCGCCGATGCGGGCGGCGATCTCGGCGCCGAAGCCGGCGAAGCCCGACGCCTCGTGCACGACGACGGCCCGACCGGTCTTGCGGACCGACGGCCGCGATCGTGTCGTCGTCGAAGGGGACGAGGGTCCGCAGGTCGATGACCTCGAGGTCCCAGCCCTCCTCCGCGGCCGCCTCGGCGGCGCGCAGGGCGACCGGCAGCGAGGCGCCGTAGGTGATCAGCGTGGCGCCGGTGCCGGCGCGCCGGACCGCGGCCTTGCCGAACGGCTCGGTCCGCACCGGCAGCTCGACGTCGGCCTTGGACCAGTACAGGTGCTTGGGCTCGAGGAAGACCACCGGGTCGGGGCTCTCGATCGCCGAGCGCAGCAGCGAGTACGCGTCGGCGACGGTGGCCGGCGTGACGACCTGCAGGCCGGGGGTGTGCGCGTAGTACGCCTCGGAGGAGTCGCAGTGGTGCTCGACGCCGCCGATGCCGCCGTTGGTGGGGATGCGGATGACGATCGGCAGGTTCACCGAGCCGCGGGTGCGGTTGCGCATCTTCGCGACGTGGCTGACGACCTGCTCGAACGCCGGGAAGGCGAACGCGTCGAACTGCATCTCGACGACCGGGCGGAACCCGTTCATCGCCATGCCGATCGCCATGCCCATGATGCCGGCCTCGGCGAGCGGGGTGTCGAAGCAGCGGTCGTCGCCGAGGTCGCGGGCGAGCCCGTCGGTGATCCGGAAGACGCCGCCGAGCGTGCCGACGTCCTCGCCGAACATGACGACAGAGTCGTCCTCGGTCATCGCGTCGCGCAGCGCGGTGTTGAGCGCCTGCGCCATCGTGGTGGTGGCCATGGTCACGCCTTCCCGTCTTCGGCGTCCGCCGCCAGCTCGTCACGCAGCATCTGGCGCTGCGCCACCAGCTGCGGGGTGGGCTGCGGCGTAGACGTGCTCGAACAGCGAGTCGGGGTCGACCACCGGGTCGACGTTCATCCGGGCGCGCAGGTCTTCGGCGAGCGACTCGGCGTCGGCGGCGATCGCGGCGATCGCCGCGTCGTCGAGCAGGCCCTCGCTGCGCAGGTGCTTCTCCAGCCGGGCGACCGGGTCACGGTGCGTCCAGAGCTCGACCTCGCCGTCGCCGCGGTAGCGCGTCGCGTCGTCGGCGTTGGTGTGGGAGTCCATCCGGTAGGTCATGGCCTCGATGAGCGTGGGCCCGCCACCGGCGCGGGCGCGGGCGGCGGCCTGGCCGACGACGGACAGCACCGCGGCGGCGTCGTTGCCGTCGACCCGCTCGCCGGGGATGCCGTAGCCGATGGCCTTGTGCGCCAGCGACGGGGCCTGGGTCTGCTTGGACAGCGGCACGCTGATCGCGTACTGGTTGTTCTGCACGAAGAAGACGACGGGTGCCTTGAACACCGCGGCGAAGTTCAGCGCCTCGTGGAAGTCGCCCTCGCTGGTGGCGCCGTCGCCGATGTAGGCCAGCGCGACGGTGTCTTCGCCGCGACGGGCAGCCGCGTAGCCGAAGCCGACCGCGTGCAGCGTCTGGGTGGCCAGCGGGGTGCACTGCGGTGCAGCGTTGTAGGCGTGCGGGTCGTAGCCGGTGTGCCACGAACCGCGCAGCAGGGCGAGCGCCTCGACCGGGTCGACGCCGCGGGTGACCAGGGCCACGCAGTCGCGGTAGGTGGGGAACAGCCAGTCGCTGGGGCGCAGCGCCAGCACGGACGCGACCTGGCAGGCCTCCTGCCCGTTGGAGGAGGGGTAGACGGCGAGTCGGCCCTGCTTGGTCAGGGCGGTGGACTGCCGGTCGAACCGGCGGCCGCGCACGAGGTCCCGGTAGGTCTGAACGAGCAGCTCCGGGGCCGGCACGGGGTAGTCGTGCGCCGCGGAAACCCGCTCGCCGTTCTCGTCGAGGAAACGGACGATCTCCGGCGACGGCAACAGCGCGAGCGCCGGGTCGCCAGCAGCGACCGGCAGCGGGCTGACAGCCATGAGTCGGACCTCCAATGGGGCCTTTGTGGTGTTCAGATATCTTCGGCCCTGACGCTACTATTTCCCAACTTCACGTCAAAAAATGGAAGAGTGGCTCTGAGATGAGGCGATGGTGAGCCAAACATCCAATGACCATGCCGGTTCGGACGTCGGCGCTGGACGGTTGGCGCGGACGCTCGACGACACCGACCGCCAGATCGTGCGCGAGCTGGTGGCTGACGGCCGGATGTCGATGCGGATCCTGGCCGATCGGGTCCACATCTCGCGCGCCAACGCCTACACCCGCGTGGAGCGACTGGTGGCCGACGGAGTGATCCGCGGCTTCACCGCTCAGGTGGACCACGAGCTGATGGGTCTTGGCACCTCTGCCTACGTCACCCTCAACATCGAGCAGACCGCCTGGCGGAACTTCTCCGAACAGGTCAGGCACCTGCCGGAGATCGAGCACGTCGCGCTCGTCGGCGGGGAGTACGACGTGCTGCTGCTCGTCCGGGCGGTCGACAACGCGGCGCTGCGCCACGTGATCCTCGAGCAGCTGTTGCTGCTGCCCGGCGTGACGAGCAGCAGAACGCTGTTGATCTTCGAAGAGGTCGCCCGTCAGGTCATCCGCTGATTACCCGCACTCGGCGGTGAACCGATTGGCCACCAACGGCGTTCTTGGGGTGTGGGACACACCGGCGACACCGTCGACGAAGGCCTAGTGCGGGAGCTCTACGCGGCTCACGCCGATCGCCTCCTCGGCTATGTCACCCGGCTGACCCGCGGTGATCGCGGCCGGGCGGAGGACATCGTGCAGGAGACGTTGCTCCGCGCCTGGCAACACCCGGAGGCGATGCAGCGCTCGCCCGAGGCGGTCCGTCCGTGGTTGTTCACCGTGGCGCGGCACCTGGTCATCGACACGGTGCGCGCGGCGGCGGCTCGACCGCGCGAGGTCGGGGACGCCGCGCTCGCCTCGGTGCCGGCCGATGACGAGATCGACCGGGCCGTCGAGGCCTGGGAGATCGCGGACGCGTTGGCCGCGCTCAGCCCCGAGCACCGGGCCGTGCTGGCCGAGACCTACTACCGCGGTCGGTCGGTGGCGCAGGCCGCCGAGGTGCTGGGCGTCCCCGCCGGGACGGTGAAGTCCCGTACCTACTACGCGCTGCGGGCATTGCGGCTCGCTCTTGAGGAAAGGGGTGTGGTGTCGTGACCTGCGACCGGGTGCGCCCCGAGCTGGGTGCGTACGTTCTCGGATTGCTCGACGGCGACGAGTACGCCGCGACCCAGTCCCATCTGGACTCCTGTCCCGACTGCCAGGAAGAGGCGGACTCGCTCGCCGCCGTGCCCGAGCTGCTCGGCCGGCTGACGGCCGAGGAGGCAGCCACGGCGCTGGTGGGCCCGTCACCCGGCACGTCGACGATGTCGGCCGGGCCGGACCCGGCGCTGCTCGACCGGCTGCTCGCCGCCGTCGCCACCGACGCGCGGGCGCTTGAGGAGGCACGCGCGGCGACTGACGGCCGCGCGGTCGACGAAGTCTCTGCTGCGCGCAAGGGCCGCCGCTCGAAGCGCCATGCGGCCTCCGGCGGCCGCACGCCGGCACCCGAGCGCCGTGCGGCACCGAATGTCCGGTGGCGCCGGATCGCTGTCGCCGCCGCAGCTGTGGCGATCCTCGGCGGCGGTGCCGCCACGGCGGGCGTGCTGCACGACCAGGGCTCGAGGGCTCCGGCGACCGTGACCCGCAGCCTGGCGGCGACCGACCCGGCCACCGGGGTGGGCATGGCCGTGGTCGCGAACGCGACGAGCTGGGGAACCTCGTTGCAGCGTGCAGCTCACCGGCGTGCCCCGCGGCGAGCGGTGCCTGCTCTACGTGGTGACCGCCGACGGTGCCCGTACTCAGGTCGCGAGCTGGGAGGCGATCTACGGTGGGCCGGTCGACGTGACGGCCACGACGTCGGTCCCGGTGGCGAAGGTGGCATCGTTCGTGGTGACCACCGGCGGCGGGGACCACCTGGTCACGGTGCGGATGAGCTGAGCCGCCGGCGGTAGGGCCGCTGACGGTGGGGTCGGGTTGGAATCGACGGCGCCCTGCATGCGTTGGACGGGTGCGTGCTTCCTGGTCTGATCGCGCTCGCCGTCGCGCTCGTCGTGGCGACTGCCTTCGGCCTGCTCTGGCGCCGGCGCAACGGGCGGGTCCGCCAGCTCGACGGCGCGGACCGGCTGAACGCGACCGACATCGGTGCTCCGTTGGGCGGGCGAGCCACGCTCGTGCAGTTCTCCACGGCGTTCTGCCAGCCGTGCCGGGCGACCCGCCGCGTGCTCGGCGAGGTCGCGGCCATGGTCGACGGCGTCGCGCACGTCGAGATCGACGCGGAGTCCCAGCTCGACCTGGTGCGCCGGCTCGGGATCATGCGGACGCCGACCGTGCTGGTGCTGGACGACGCCGGGCGGGTCGTGCGCCGGGCCAGCGGCCAGCCCCGCAAGGCGGACGTCATCGCGGCCCTCGGCGCGGTCGCTGTGAGCGGTCGGGCCGAAGATGATCAGCGTGACAGCGCCTCGGAGCCACGAGGCTAGGATCGTGATCGTGCAGCCAGCGAGGAGCTCACGAAGAGGCGCGTGGTCGACCTGTGCCGCGTGGCCACCTGCCTGTGTCGGATGTCCTGACCCGGACGGCTCTCGCTTCTCTATCTCTCGGCCGCCCGCAGACGCGTCCCTTGCCATCGCGATCGTCAGGAGCCATGGCCCATATGTCCGTCGACCCACGGGGTCTGCGGTTCGCCGCGACCCTCACCGCCGGAGTTCTCGCCGTCGTCCTGGTGACCTCAAGCGCCTGGCTGCTTGCCGTCCAGGCACTGGTGTTCGCCATCGGCGTGGCGTTCGGCCCGTCTCGCTCGCCGTACGGCGTCGCTGTTCCGACGCCTCGTCCGCCCGCGACTCGGCACCGCCCGCCGAGCTGGAGGCGTCCGGGCCGCCGCGCTTCGCGCAGGCGGTCGGCCTGCTGTTCGCCGTCGTCGCCCTGGCCGGCTACGCCGCTCGGCGCCGGAGTGCTCGGCATGGTCGCCGTCGCGGTCGCCCTCGTGGCCGCGTTTCTCAACGCAGCCTTCGGCTTCTGCCTCGGCTGCGAGATGTACCTGCTGATCCGCCGCACCACTCACACCCTCAAGGGAGTACCCGCATGAGCCGCGAAGCACTGTCCTCGTGGACGCCGACTGGGTCGAGGCCCATCTCGACGACCCGACCGTCGTGCTCGTCGAGGTCGACGAGGACGTCTCCGCCTACGACAACGGCCACATCCGAGGCGCCGTCCGCGTCGACTGGAGCGACGACCTGCAGGACCCGGTCCGCCGTGACTTCGTCGACAAGGCCGGCTTCGAGGCGCTGCTGTCAACGCGCGGCATCGGCAACGACGACACCGTGTCCTGTACGGCGGCAACAACAACTGGTTCGCGGCCTACGCCTACTGGTACTTCAAGCTCTACGGCCACGAGCGACGTCAAGCTGCTCGACGGCGGCCGCAAGAAGTGGGAGCTCGACAGCCGCGAGCTGTCACCGACGCGCCCGAGTCGCGCCACCACGACGTACGTACACGTCCAAGCAGTCGACACCTCGATCCGGGCCTTCCGCGACGAGGTGATCGCGGCGATCGGCAAGCTCAACCTGGTCGACGTCCGCTCGCCCGACGAGTTCTCCGGCAAGCTGCTCGCGCCGGCGCACCTGCCGCAGGAGCAGTCGCAGCGTCCGCGGCCACATCCCGACGGCGAAGAACATCCCGTGGAGCAAGGCCGCGAACGACGACGGCACGTTCCGCTCGGACGACGAGCTGCGCGCGCTGTACGGCGACGCGGGCGTCGACTTCGGCAAGGACACCATCGCCTACTGCCGCATCGGCGAGCGCTCGGCGCACACCTGGTTCGTGCTGCACGAGATCCTCGACCAGCCGAACGTCAAGAACTACGACGGCTCGTGGACCGAGTACGGCTCGCTCGTCGGCGTGCCGATCGAGCTGGGGGCTGGTGCCTGATGTGCGGAGCGACGACGGGAGGCCCGTCGGTCGAGGGGGTCGACGTGTCAAGGAGTCGGTGATCCCGGCATCGTCTCGCGGGACGGCGCGCCGCGTCGCGGTTACGTGCGGCTGCTCGACTCCACCGGTGAGTTCACCGCCGAGGTGCCGACCTCGGCCACCGGCGAGTTCCGGTTCTTCGCCGCGCCGGGCACCTGGACCGTGCGGGCGTTGGTGCCCGGCGCGACCGTCGACCGGACGGTGGTAGCCAGCCGGGGGACGGTCGCCGAGGTCGACATCGCGGTACCCGCGTAAGCAACCGCTGCGCTCGAGGGTCGCTCCGGCCGAGCAACAGCTCGCGCCGGAGCGGCCCTTTCGCGATCTTGAGGCGACCTGGCTGTGTGCGTAGCCAGTTCGCCTCAAGATCGCGGTGCGTGCAGGGGGCGACGTCGCTGCGGTGGTGACGGCGCTCAGCTGGTGACGTCGAACTCGAAGGTCACCGTTCGCGGCTGGCACACGCTGTCGTCGCCGCAGTTCGGCGTGCCCGACACGCTGAGCGTGGCGGTGCCGAGCGCTGGGCCGTCGACGGTCCATTCGGTGAACCCGGGATCGACTACGATAGTCGACCCGGGTAGCCGTCACCGCATCGCCGTCGACGGTCGGCTCGCCCCACAGCCACGCGTTCAGGAGCTGGATCTTCACGGAATCCCCGGCCTTCACGGCGATCGTCCGGCCGGTGTCAGCCTGAGTCAGCGCTGCCGGGTCGTTGGAGCCCACCGGCGCGGGCGAGTCGGCTCCGCTGGACGGGGTTGCGGTGGGCGATTCCGCCGGCGGCGTCGCCGACCTCGTCGGTGAGACGGGGTCCGATCCGCCGCTACAACCGGTCATCAGCACGACCGCCAAGGGAATCCCGGCGGCGGCGAGCCACCACGTCGAGACTGAGCGCGAACGTCGACCTGGCACCACCGGTTGAACCTCCATGAGTAGATGAGCGCATCAGTAGACGAGCGCCTGCGCGCCGTCCGCGAGCGCCTCCGCCACGAACACCTGCGCCCCGGCGATCCGGATGCCGCCGATGACGTCGGTCGCTTCGATGCCACGCCGCGCCGCGCACTGCGAGCACAAGGTCACCGTCCCGGCCGCCAGGACAGCCTCCAGCAGATCCTGCAGCGGCGGCGACTCGGCCAGCACGAACTGCGCAGCGCGCCCAGGGAGGGCAAACCAGGCGGCCTCCCCGGTGAGCCACAGCGAGACGGCGGAACCGCTCGCAGCTCCGACGGCCGCCACGCTGAACGCTTGCGCGCAGCGTTCCGGTGCATCGGTGCCGGCGGTGACCTTGACGACGAGCGGACGGGTCATCGCGCCAGCGTAGCGGCGGTGACGTTAGGCTCATTGGCCGTGGACGACGCAACGTATGACCTGCACCCCGACCTGGTTCCCCTCGCCTTCCTGCTGGGTACCTGGCGTGGTCTCGGCGTCGGCGGGTACCCGACGATCGAGTCGTTCGCCTTCGAGCAGGAGATCGTGTTCAGCCACGTCGGCAAGCCGTACCTGACATACACCAGCCGGTCGTGGCTGATCGACGGCGAGGGTGAGCACATGCGCCCGGGCGCGTCCGAGGCCGGTTTCTGGCGGCCGCAGCCGGACGGCAAGCTCGAGGTCATGCTCAGCCACCCCACAGGCTTCAGCGAGATCTGGGTCGGCGAGGTGGCCTTCTCCAAGATCGAGCTGCAGACGGACGTCGTCGCGCGAACCACCTCCGCCAAGGAGGTCACCGCCGGTCACCGGCTCTACGGCCTCGTCGATGGCGAGCTGATGTGGGCCTACGACATGGCCGCCGTCGGGCAGCCGCTCGGCCCGCACCTGTCGGCTCGGCTGCAGAAATCGGACTGAATCGCCCAACTAGCGGTGTGGCGCGCGCATCCGCCACCGCGATTTCACCCCATCGGTGGGTCAGTCGACCTCGCCGGATTCCGATCATCACATCATGACCGCGAACAGGCAGTTGACGGATCCCATGGCCTTGCTGGCACATGGGCCTCCCGCTGTCGCTGCTGTGCGACCTGGTGGACCCGTACGGGCCCGACAGCGCGGAGATCAACCGGCGTCGAGCGTCCGGCGCCACCGACCTTGATTTCCGCAGCGCTCTAGACTGGCGGCTATGAGCACCACCTGGCAGTCCCGCTTGCGGGATAAGGGGTACCGGCTCACGCCGCAACGCGAGTTGGTGCTGGACGCGATCACGGCGCTCGGCCACGCGACGCCCGACGAGATCGCCACCGAGGTCAAGCGCAGCGCCAGCGGGGTCAACATCTCCACGGTGTACCGCAACCTCGAGCTGCTCGAGGAGCTCGGGCTGGTCACCCACACCCACCTCGGGCACGGTGCGCCCACCTACCACCCGGCATCCAGCGAAGACCACGTCCACCTGGTCTGCCGCCGGTGCGGCACGGTGACGGAGGTCGGCCCGGAGGTGGTGCAGAGCACGGTGACCGCCGTCGAGGTCAGCCACGGGTTCGAGGCCGACCTCACGCACTTCGCCATCTTCGGCACGTGCGCTACCTGCCGGGAGGCGCAATGACGGTGAACGCCCTGCTGGCTGGTGCGGTGGCGGCCGACATCCCGGACGAGCTGGTCGCTGGCCATTACGGCGATCCGCTGCGCGAGCAGCGTCAGCTCGCCGGCGCCGCGGGCCTGGTCGACCGCAGCAACCGCGGGGTGCTGACGGTGACCGGTGCCGACCGGCTGAGCTGGCTGCACAGCCTCACCTCGCAGAGGCTCGACAAGCTGGCGCCGATGACGGGCGCCGAGGCGCTGGTGCTGTCGGCGCGCGGTCACGTCGAGCACCACCTGGTCGTCGTCGACGACGGCGAGACTGCGTGGATCGACGTCGAGCCGGCGCGCCGCGGCAGCGCTGTTCGGCTACCTGGACTCGATGCGCTTCATGCTCAAGGTCGAGGTCGCGGACGTCAGCGAGCAGTGGGCGGTGCTCACCCTGGCCGGACCCGAGGCCGCCGGTGTGCTGACCCGGGCGTTCGGCGTCGAGCCGCCCGACGGTGAGTACGCCGCTGTGCCGCTGCCCGACGGCGGCTTGGTCCGCTCGACGACGTCGCTCGGCGAGGACATCGCTGCCTTCGACCTGCTCGTGCCGCGCGACCGGCTGGCGACGGTCGTCGGTGTGCTCGTCGACGCTGGCGCGACGCCCGCAGGCATGGCCGCCTTCGAGGCGCTGCGGGTAGCCGCGGGTCGACCGCGGATGGGTCGGGAGACCGACCACAAGACACTGCCGCACGAGGTCGGCTGGATCGGCACCGCCGTGACGCTCGGGAAGGGTTGCTACCGGGGTCAGGAGACCGTCGCCCACATCAGCAACCTCGGCCGCCCGCCGCGCCGGCTCGTGCGGCTGCACCTGGACGGCACGCAGGAGGAGCTGCCGGCCCGAGGTACGCCCGTGCGGTCGGACGACAAGGTGGTCGGGGAGATCACCACGGCGGCGCGCCATTTCGAGCAGGGCCCGATCGCGCTCGCCCTCGTCGCCTACAAGACGCCCGACGACGCGGACGTCCACGTCGGCTCCGACGACGACGAGCCGGTGGTGGCCTCGATCGAGTCGGTGGTCACCATCGACGAAGGCCCGCGGCCCGGTGCCGCGGCGCGGGCGCAGTTCCGCCGGTTGCGCTGACCCCTCGCTCAGAACTCGAGCAGCAACGTCACCGGCCCGTCGTTGACCAGCACGACGGCCATGTCGGCGCCGAACCTCCCCGTCGCCACCTCTGCTCCCAGCCCTCGCAGCGCCGCGACCACGGCCTCGACCAAAGGCTCGGCCACTGCCGCCGGCGCAGCCGCGTTCCAGGAGGGCCGCCGGCCCTTGCGGGAGTCGGCATAGAGGGTGAACTGGCTGACGACCAGCAGCGGCGCGCCGATGTCCGCGCAGGACAGCTCACCGTCGAGGATGCGCAGACTGTGCACCTTGGCGGCCAGCGCCTCGGCCTGGGCGGGGGTGTCGTCGTGCGTGACGCCGACGAAGACCAGCAGCCCGGGTCGGTCCAGGCGGCCGACGACCTCGTCGTCGACAACGACCTGTGCCTGGCTGACTCGCTGGACGACGGCACGCACGGAGATCGATGGTGCCACAGGCCGAGCGTGGCGGGTGCCATGGCGGGCGGCCGTGGCGTCAGCGGCCGAACAGTCCCTTGCGCTTCTTGGGCTGTGCGGGGGCCAGTGGACGCATGCCGTGGGATGCCGGCGCGGGTGCGGCGCTGTCGTCGAGGCCGAGGCTGGACAGCTCGCGCAGCAAGGAGGCGGTGTCGGCCATGGTGTTCGACGATGGCGGGCGAGGGGGTGCTTCGTCGACGAGCGGTCTCGGGCTGGTCCGCATCGATCGCGGCCGGCTCAGGCGGGGCGGGCGTGGAGTCGGCCTCATCGGGAGCGTCGTGGGCTGCCGGGGTCGCCGTCGTCAGGCGGTTGAACTCGGCCAGCAGCGCGCTCGCGCTCGCCAGAGCGGCCGGGTCGTAGGTGTCGGTCCAGGTCGTCGCTGTCGGTCGACTCTGGCGAGGGGTCGGCGGGCGTCACCTCGGGCGCCGCGGCCGGTACGGAGACCAGCGCGGGTACAGAGGTCGGGACGGACGTCGGGCTCGGGACGGCCGCGGCCGGGACCAGCGCGGGCACGACCACCGCCGGCTCGGTGATCGTCGTCAGCTCAGCCTGCTCGGTGCGCTCGGCTTCCGAATCGGCGAACTCGGCGAGCTGGGCGGCCCCGTGTCGCGCGGCGTGGGGCGAGCTCCGCTGGCACCGCGGGTGACGCGGCTCCTCGGCGAAGGCGGGCACCGGCTCGGGCGCGGCGGAATCGGCTACGCGGGTCAGACGGGGCGGCGACCGGGGTGGGGTGCCTCGACGGTGTCGACCGGGCACCGCTCGCGGTTGCAGCGGAGAAGCGTCGGCAAGTCCGTGCCGCCGCCAGGCAGTCGCTCTGCTCGGCCGTGCAGGCGCGTCGTCGTCCGTGTCGGTTCTGCGTACCGGCGTCGCCCTCCAGGTCGTCGGCCGCGTCGCCCTCCAGCGTCGACGGCATCGTCAACCGTGTCGGCAGTGGGCGCCGCGACCGGACCCGACCCGGACAGGGCGGCGATGAGGGCCGCGGCCCGATCCTCGATCTGGTCCCCCCTTGTTGGCGGGGCGACCGGACGCGCGAGGTCCTCGACGCTCTCGTCGATGTCCACCAGCCCGGCCAGCACCAGGGTGTGGATCACCTGGCCTGCTTCGAGCAGCGTGAAGCCGCAGTCGTGGGCCAGCTCGGTGATCGACCTCGTGCCGTCGATCTTGCAGAGCAGCGACCACGCGTCGGGCTCGAGGGTGATCTCGCCGTCGCGGTCGCTGGTCGCCGACAGGGTCGGTACCGCGCTGGGCCCGTGCACCGCGTCCAGCAGGGCGGCCTGCTCGTTGTTCCGCTGCTCGGCGTGGGCGAGGAGGTCGGCGACGTTGCGCGATGGTGCGATGTCCTCGCGGGTGCGGCGTCCGTTGCGGAACTTCCACGTGCCGATCGGCCAGGACAGGAGCGCGGCGAACCCGTCGTTGACCTGCTCGTCGACGTACCGCTCGACGACGGACTGCTCGACGTACCCCAGGTGGACCAGCAGCTCACCGAGGCGCCAGCCGCGGAGCTCGAAGCGCTGGGCCTCCATGGCGTCGGCGAGCGCATCGGGGGTGAGCGTGCCGCTGGAGAGCAATCTGGCGCCGAGCGCTGGCCGCAGGTTCGACACCGACACGGAGTAGACGAGCCCGTCCTTGAGGTAGATGAGCCCTTCCTCGCCACGCGGGTCGTTGACCTGGAGGCAGCCCGTGGCCTTGGACTCGCCGAGCTCGATGAGGATGCTGCGGAGAGGCTCCGTCTCGAGGCCGCCCTTCAGCATGTGCCCGACCTCCCACGACCTGATGGGGCGTCGGCGAGTGCGCCGCGACCCAAGGAACCGTCTATAAGGAGGCAATCGGCACGGATGGCTCACCTATTAAGCCGTTCGGCCGTTGATCTGGATGCCAGATGGTTATCTGCTTGGAGCCCGCAGTGATGACCAGTCGGCACGTTGGCATGACACCATGGCTCCCACGGCCTCGACCGTGGCAGGTGCGGCTCGGGTGACCGGGCACTCGGAGAGCATGCAGGATGACTGAGGTGTAGTGGTGATGGACCAGCAGATCGACGGCATCGTGGCGTCGACGTCCGGCAAGCGGCGCATCGACCGGGTCCTTGCCGCCGACTATCTCGACCAGCTGGGCACCCGTCCGATGGCCGAGCTGCGGGCACTGCGCGGCGACGCCGAGCAGGAAGAGGTCGACCTGTCCTACATGCGCCGCCTGGTGCAGGGCCGTATCGACATCCTGCAGGCCGAGCTGGCGCAGCGCACGAGCTCCGGCGACGGCAGGGTCATGGACTCGCTGTCGACGATCTTGGCCGAGGACCGGGGCGACACCTTCGGTCTGGGCCGGCACAGCGTGCTGACGCCGAGCCGGGTCGACGAGCACCGCCGGTACGTGGAGCGCCTCGTCGCCGACGTCGACATCTCCAACATCACCGAGCGCACCGAGGACCAGCTGCGCGAGGGCATCCAGAAGCTGCATGCCGAAGAGCGTCGGGTGTCCGACCAGCGCCGGGCCGTCCAGGTCGTGGTGGACGCGTGCACGGCGGAGATGACCCGCCGGTACCGCGACGGCGAGGCGAACGTGTCTGACCTGCTGCCCGCTGAGAGCTGACCGATGACCGCCACCGTGCGGCTTGCCGAGGTGGTGCGGTCGGGGTTCGTCGAGGGCCACCACCACGGGTCGTTGGTGGTGCTGGATGCCGCCGGCGACGTCATGATCAGCCGCGGCGATGTCGCGGCACCGATCTTTCCGCGCTCGTCCAACAAGCCGTTGCAGGCCGTCGGCATGCTGCGGGCGGGCCTGGACGCCGGCGGCGAGCTGCTGGCGCTGGTGTCGGCCTCGCACTCCGGTGAGCCGTTCCACGTCGAAGGGGTGCGCCGGATCCTCGCCGGCGCCCACCTGGACGAGAGCGCCCTGCAGAACACCCCCGGCCTGCCACTGGACACCGACGCCGCCCGCGACGTGCTGCGAGCGGGCGGGGGACCCACCTCGATCCTCGCGGACTGCTCGGGCAAGCACGCGGGCATGCTCGCGACCTGCGTGAGCGCCGGTTGGTCCACGACCGACTACCTGGATCCGGCGCACCCGCTGCAGGTCGAGCTCGGCCGCGCGGTCGAGGAGCTGGCGGGGGAGACCATCGCCGCGACGGGCGTCGATGGCTGCGGGGCCCCGCTGTTCGCCGTCTCCCTGATCGGCATGGCGCGCGCGTTCCGGGCGCTCGTGCTCGCGGAGACCGGCACCGCGCCACGCCAGGTCGCCGACGCGATGCGGGCGCATCCGGAGTACGTCGCCGGGACCGGGCGCGAGGACACGGTGCTGATGGCCGGAGTTCCCGGGCTGCTGGCCAAGGCCGGCGCGGAGGGCGTGCACGTGGTGGCCCTCGCCGACGGGTCCGCGCTCGCGGTCAAGATCGACGACGGCGCGGCGCGCGCCCGCGGACCGATCACGGTCGCGGCGCTGCGGGCACTCGGCGTCTCGGCGCCGGTGCTCGACGAGCTGGCCGAGACGACGGTGCTCGGCGGGGGCGTGCCGGTCGGCGCGGTGCGGGCCCTCCCGCTGTAGCCGTAGGCCGGGTGGGCGCCACCACCTGGTTAAGTGGTGGACATGGACTATCGGCAGCTGGGTGACTCGGGCCTGACTGTGTCGACGGTCGGGCTGGGGTGCAACAACCTCGGCAGCCGGCTGGGCTTCGACGCCACGGCGGCCGTGGTCGACGCCGCGTTCGATGTCGGGATCACGCTGTTCGACACCGCCGACATCTATGGCGGCGAGCTGGGCGCCTCCGAGGAGCTGCTCGGCCGCGCGCTGGAGGGCCGCCGCGACGAGGTGGTGGTCGCGACGAAGTTCGGCATGGACATGAGGGGCAAGCTGGGCCCGGACTGGGGCGCCCGTGGCTCGCGCCGGTACGTCCGTACGGCGGTCGAGTCCTCGCTCCGGCGGCTGCGCACCGACCGGATCGACCTGTACCAGTACCACGAGCCGGACACCATCACCCCGATCGAGGAGACGCTGGCCGCTCTCGACGAGCTGGTCCGCGAGGGAAAGGTGCTGTACGTCGGCTCGTCGAACCTCGCGGGCTGGCAGGTGGTCGACGCGGACTGGACGGCGCGCGCCGGCGGCCACAGCCGGTTCGTCAGCGCGCAGAACCGCTACAACCTGCTGGACCGCCGGATCGAGGCCGAGATCACACCGGCCTGCGAGCAGTTCGGGATCGGGATCTTGCCGTTCTTCCCGTTGGAGAACGGCCTGCTCACCGGCAAGTACCGCCGGGGCGAGCCGGCTCCGGAGGGCACCCGGCTGCACTCCCGACCCGACCGGCTGCGCCAGAGCGCCTTCGACGCCATCGAGGCACTGACGGACTTCGCCACCGAGCGCGGGCTGTCGCTGCTCGACGTGGCGATCGGTGGGCTGGCCGCGCAGCCGATGGTCGGCAGCGTCATCGCCGGGGCGACCAAGCCGGAGCAGGTGCGCGCCAACGCGGCGGCGGGTGCCTGGGTTCCTGGCGCGGACGACCTTGCGGCGCTCGATGACATCGTGCCGCCCGGCGTTGCCAGCTAGCAGCTACCGTTGTGGGCATGGGCATTTTCGCGCACCCCGGACTCAGCCTTTACTACCTCATCGGCTTTGTGGTCCTTGCCTACCAGGTGGTCGCGCTCATCGACGCGGCCATTCGGCCGTCGCGGGCCTATCGCCGCGGCAGGCAAGCTCACCAAGCCGGCGTGGCTGGCCATCTTGAGCGTGTCGCTGGTCGCCGTCCAGGTCCTCGGCGCCGGGCTCGGCATCTTCGGCCTTGCTGCGGCCGTGGCGACGATCGTCTACTTCGTGGACGTGCGCCCGGCGTTGAAGGCGATCGGCGGGGGTCGGTCGCGCCCGTCCGGCTCCTGGTAGTCGGCGGCGGGCCGGGGTTCGCTGGGCGGCACCGCGGCAGGTGAGCGGCCCACGGTCAGCTGGGCGGCTGCAGGTACTCGAAATGCATGCCGTCCGGGACCTCCCAGGACCCGCCCCAGGTGAAGCCGTGTGCGGCGAAGATGTCCACCAGCCGCGGATCCTGGTGCGGGGTCTCGCCGAGCGCGTTGCCGGACACGTTGATGTCGATCGCGCTGCCCCATGAGTGGTGGGACAGCGCGGCCGAGTCCTCGCGGTTGGCGCGGGCCTCGTAGCAGCCGCCGAAGTCACCGGCGTGGACCAACGATGCCAACCCCTGCTGTTCCACCTCCGCCAACGCGGCCCGCAGCGGCTCCATGATCGCGTAGTTGCAGGTGATCCGACCGAGCATCGGGACGGCTTCGGTCACGATGTGGGCGCTCACCCAGGCCGGGTCGACCGTCAGGAGGCCGTCGCGGGTGGGTTGCGGGTCAGCGGCGAACTCGCCGAACAGCAGCTTCTCCTCCACCGGCGTGAGCACTGAGTCGGCCTGCCGCAGGTACCGCGCCTCGCCTGGGCCGACGACCCTCTCGCCCGTGCCGGGCGGGATCAACGAGTGGATCTGGGCCGCAAGCGGCTGCCATGCGGTGTGGGGCTCGGTCTCCACGAGCAGGTAGCGCTCGGTCGTGACGCCCAGCGTGGCGGCCTCGGCGCGCGAGACGAGCAGCTCGTGCGCGCCGACATCGGCGTCGGGCAGCACCGCGGTCACCCGAAGGGTTCGGCCGCCGATGGTCAGCGAACCGCCGGGGCCGAGGTGCCGCAACCGTGCCGAGCTCGCGCCGAGGATCGCGGTGTCGCCGTCGAGGGCCAGGATGTCGGCCCGGTGGGCGGCGGGCACGAACGCGGCGTAGGACGCGGGGTCGACCGCGGCCAGTTCCAGCGGCACCAACATCCCCGGTGGGACGTTCGGCACGCTCAGCCACACCATGCCCGACACGACCGTGGTCACCTGGCGCACACCGGCCAGCGCAGCCACCTTGCCCGCAAGACCCGGCAGCAGCTGGTGCGGGGTCCACACCAGCGCCGGGGCGGGTGCCGGCCTGGCGTGGCGCCGGTGAGGTGGTGGATGCCGGCGAGCCGGTCGGCGCGGCCGCGTGGTGCACGGGCGACGTGCAGCTCGCCAGCGCCACCAGCAGCGCGAGCGACAGCGGTAGGAGGGCGCGCCTCATCTTGGGACGGAGCGTAATCCTCGCAGCGAGGATGATGGTCCGATGCCGCCCTACCTGTTGACCGGATCGGGCCGTCCGGTCACCGTCTTCGCGCACGGGCTCGGCGGTTCCATCCCCGACACCCGACCGCTCGGCAGCGGCGTGCACGGCACCCGCTGCTTCCTCACGTTCGGCGCCAGCGACTATCCCGCGCTCGCCGACGAGCTCCGGTCGGTCGCCGACGAGGTGGGTGCGACCCGGGCGCTCGGCGTGTCGATGGGCGCCGGTGCGCTGCTGCGGCTGCTCGCCGCGACGCCGGACCGGTTCGACCGCGTCGTGTTCTACCTGCCGGCGGTGCTGGACGAGCGGCGCCGCACGGCGGCGATGGACCGACGGCTTGCGTGGGCCGATTTGGCAGACGCCGGTGACGTCGATGCGCTGACCTCGTCGTTGTTGGAGGAGCTGCCGGAGCGGGTGCGTGCCCGGCCCGAGGCGGTGGTGTTCGCGCGGCGCCAGGCCGGCGTGCTGACCGGGCCGGCGGCGTCGAAGGCGTTGCGGGTGCTTCCGGTGTCCGCGCCGCTGGACGACCTGGCCGCGCTGCGCAAGGTTGAGGTGCCGGTGTTGGTGCTGGCGCAGCGCGAGGACGAGGCGCACCCGGTCGAGGTGGCGGAGCAGCTGGCGTCGGTCCTGCCGAACGCTCGGCTGCACGTGTTCGACGCGCCGGCCGCGGTGTGGACGGCCCGGTCGGAGCTGCGGGCGCAGGTCGCCGGGTTCCTCAACGCCTGAGCGTGCGTGTCCGCTGGCCGGCGTTCGTCCACAACCGCCAGCCGGCTGCCGACGCATCCACAGACGGGCGCCGTCTGCCAATCGTCCGCGTAGCCCGCCGACAAGGTGGTCACATGCTGGCGGAAGGGGCACCATGGCATCCATGGCCTACGACACGATCCCGGTGCGGGACGGTGGCTTCACCGTCGAGGACCTCGACGAGATGCCCGAGGACGGTCGGCGTTACGAGCTTGTCGACGGTGTGCTCATCGTGAGCCCGTCGCCGTTTCCCCGCCATCAGGTGGCTGGATTGACGCTCTACCGTCTGCTCGTTGAGGCCTGCCCGCTGGATCGGATCGTGCTCGCCGCACCCACCGATCGTGCGCCGTGGCCCGCGCACCTCGCTCTGAGCCGGACGTATTCGTGGTCCGCCGGGAAGGGCTTCACCTACGACACCGGCGTGCTGCTCGTGCTGAGCGCAACGATCGCCGAGTATGGAAGCAGCACGCGATCCTTCTGGTGCAGGGATGAGTCCGACCGTCCCGGCGCCGTGCTTGCCCAGGCATGGGCGAGGTCCGTCAACCGCGGTGGTCGCAGTCCCGGGGGTGCGTCGTGTGCCGGTGTCACGAGGCCGATGCCCGCCGGGCCGGTGCGGCCGCGGGCGAGCGGCACGAGCGACATCGTCGATGCCGTGTGGTGGTCGGCGCGCTCGATCGGCGTGACGTGTGCGCGACGAGCGATCCAAGGACCTCGCGACGGATCGCTGCCGGTCTTGGGCGGCACCTGCGACGTCTTCGTAGTCTGAGTTCTCGGTCCATGGCGGTCAGCGAGCGGTGTTTCGAATGTCCTGACGCTCCGCACGGTCGACGTCCTAGGCTCGGGCCCATGACCACCGACGACCACGCACGCACCCACCGCCTCGAGCTCGCTGACGCGACGCTCCGCGAGTGGGATGCGGTGGTGCTGGAGTCGGGGCCTGGACGGGATCGTCCTCGACCGCTCCGCGTTCTACCCGGGTGGCGGCGGGCAACCGCCGGACCACGGGACGCTGCTGTGGGGCGGCGTCGAGACCCGGATCGACGGGGTCCGCAAGGGCGACGACCTCTACCTGGTGCCGCGCGAAGGTGACCCGCTGCCGCCGGTCGGGACCGCCGTGCGCGGCGCGGTGGCGGACGACCGGCGTACCGCGTTGATGCGGACCCACTCCGGCCTGCACCTGCTGTCGGGCGTGGTGTTCCGGGACTTCGGCGCGTTGGTGACCGGCGGCAACATGGAGCCGCTCGAGGCACGGATGGACTTCGCCCTGCCCGAGCTGCCCGAGGGCTTCAAGGACAAGGTCGCGGCCGCGTGCGCTGCGGAGGTCGCCGCGGACCGGCGGATCGACGTGAAGGTGCTGCCCTACGACGACGCGTTCGCGATCCCGGACATCATCCGGACCGCGACCAACCTGCTGCCGCCCGGCCTCACCGAGGTGCGGATCGTCGACATCGTCGGGCTCGACACCCAGGCGGACGGTGGCACGCACGTCGCGTCGACCCGGCAGATCGGCGGCATCGAGGTCGTCAAGGTGGAGAACAAGGGCAAGGGTTTCCGTCGGATCCGGGTGCGGCTGACCGATGGCTGATCCTTTGCTCGGGACCCTGCTGGGGAGGGCTGATGCGCGGCACGCTTCGGCGCTGGACGACGGCGGTCCTGGCGCTCAGCCTGTGCGCCAGCGTGGCCGCCTGCTCGCGCGCGGAGACCGAGGCCGATCCCCAGCCGTACGTGGTGCACACCGCAGTCGCCGCCCCGCCAGTCTCCGAACCGTCCCCGGCGCGGACCCTTGCGCCGGGCGAGAGCCTCATCGCCACGGCCACCGGGCCGCAGGTCGACGTCTACGCCGCGCGCGGTGACGCGACGCCCGCGCAGACCTTCACCAGCCCCAACGACCTCGGGGCGACCGGGTCTTCCTGGTGGTCGAGGACGAAGGGGACTGGCTGCACGTCTACCTGCCCGCCCGCCCCAACGAGGCGAGCGGCTGGATCAAGACCGACGACGTGTCGCTGTCGACCACCACGTACCGCGTGGTCGTGACGCTGGCGGACTTCCAGCTGCGCGTGTTCTCCGGGGACTCGGAGGTGCTGGCGACCACGGTGGTGCTGGGTAAGAAGAGCACCCCGACGCCGCCCGGCCACTTCTACGTCACCGAGGTGGTGGACACCGGCAACCCGGGCGGTGCGTACGGGCCGTTCGCGCTGGGACTGTCCGGCTACTCCGACGTGCTGCTGCAGTTCAACGGCGGGCCCGGGCAGCTGGCGGTGCACGGCACGAACGCCCCGGGGCGGATCGGGACATACGCGAGCAACGGGTGCATCCGGATCGCCAACGACGTGGTCACCAAGCTGGCGGAGTTGTTGCCGGTCGGCACACCGGTGACGATCCAGGCCTGAGGAGTCGCCATGGTGAACCGCGACCGCATCGAGCTGGTGCTGGGCGACATCACCGAGCAGCAGGTCGATGCCGTGGTGAACGCGGCCAACTCCTCGCTGCTGGGCGGCGGCGGGGTGGACGGTGCGATCCACCGGCGGGGTGGGCCGGCGATCCTGGCGGCGTGCCGCGAGCTGCGGGCGACCGTCTTGCCCGACGGCTTGCCGACGGGTCAGGCGGTGGCCACGACGGCGGGGGAGCTGCCCGCCCGGTGGGTGATCCACACCGTGGGGCCGGTGTACTCGGCGCGGGAGGACCGGTCCGCGTTGCTGGCGTCGTGCTACCGGGAGTCGCTGCGGGTGGCCGATGAGCTGGGGGCGCTGACCGTGGCGTTTCCGGCCGTGTCGGCGGGGATCTACGGGTGGCCGATGGACGATGCGGCGCGGATCGCGGTGGAGACCGTGCGCGCGACTGAGGGTCGCGTCGAGCGGGTGTCCTTCGTGCTGTTCGGCGACGTGCGCGCGCTACGGGAGGCGTTCTCGCATGCGCGCGCGACTCGAACGAGGTGCGCGACTGGCCGGTCCGGTCGGGCGTGACGGCGCGGGGGACACCAACCTCGTGACGCAGCGCTATGTGGCCATCGTCGGGTCCCACGAGTCAGCAACCGACGAGGAGGTTGCCGCCGGCCGGACGGCGGGACGCCTGCTCGCGGCCGAGGGGCTGATCGTCGTGACCGGCGGGCTCGGCGGTGTCATGGGCGGTGCGGCTGAGGGGGTGCGCGAAGCGGGCGGGATCTGCGTCGGACTCCTGCCTGGCACAGATAGAAGCGCTGGGCACCCGGCCCTGACGCTCGCCCTGCCGACCGGACTCGGGGAGCTGCGCAACGGCCTCGTCGTCCGCTCCGCCGACGTCGTGCTCGCCATCGGCGGCAGCTGGGGGACACTGAGCGAGATCGCCCTCGCGATGCGCACCGGAGTCCCCGTCGTGCGTTTCGGAGGTTGGCCGTTGCCGAGCCCGGGTCCGGTGATCGCCTTCTCGATCGAGGACGCGGTGGCAGCCGTCTTCGCGTCTCCATCGTCGGCGACCTGGCAGTTCGGCCAGCGGCATGGAACGCGGACGCCAGGTCAGCGGTCGAACGCTGCGCGCGGTTCCAGCCGAGGCCCACTCGACCGTCACCTCACCGAGCCGCCACCGCGCCGGCCCGCCGACCACCGGCCACGACGAAGCCAACGACGAAACGGCAGCCACCCAGCGCTGCCGCGGCCCGAACGGTGCCAACGAAGAAGCCGACGCCCACGCCCGGTCGAAGTCGGCAAGGAACGAGTGGATCGGCTGACCCGGCACGTTGTGGTGGATCAACGACTTGGGTAGCCGCTCGGCGAGGTCGGATGGCGTCCCCAAAGAGGCCAGGTGCGCGGCGAGCGTCAAGGTCAGCGGCCCGGAAGCGTCGAGCGCCACCCACGCCCCGCGCCGCCCGATCTCGTCGCACGTCCCCTCGACCAGCAGGCCGCCCGGAGCCAGCCGCGCCGAGCATGGTCGACCAGGCGTCAGCCGCCGGCGCCTCCTCGTACTGCCGCAGCACGTTCAAAGCCCGCACCACCACCGGCGACCGCCCGTCCAGCGGGATCTCGAACCCACCGCGGCGGAACGACAGCCCGGGCTCAGCGAACGGCAACGCCACCGCCACCCGCGCCGGGTCGATCTCGATGCCGACGACCTCGACGTCGGGCCGCACCGCGCGCAGCCGGTGGAACAGCTCGACGGTGGTGACCGGGTGGGCGCCGAACCCGAGGTCGACCACCACGGGTCGGTGGCGCTCAGCAGCAACTCGCGCCACGTGCCGACCAGCCAGCGATCAACCCGGCGCAGCCGGTTGGGCGCCGTCGTCCCGCGGGTCGGCTCGCCCAGGGCCCGCGCCCGACCCGCGGCGTATCGCTTGACACGTACTTTCGGCTCGACCACCGCGTCAGGTAGCGGGCGGGGCGTCGACGGCCACCCGGTGCACCTTGTGCTGCGCGGCCTGCGCCAGCGGCCGCACGACCAGCAGGTCGATGTCGACGTGCGGCGGCCGGGTCACGCACCACGCGACGCAGTCGGCGATGTCGTCGGCGATCAACGGCTCGGCGACGCCGGCGTAGACGGCGGCGGCCTTCGCCGCGTCCCCGTCGAAACGGACCAACGCGAACTCGTCGGTCTTCACCATGCCCGGCGCGATCTCGGTGACCCGGACCGGCTGGCCGGACAGCTCGAGCCGCAGCGTGCCGGCGAGCGCGGCGAGGGCGTGCTTGGCGCCGGTGTAGCCGCCGCCGCCCTCGTAGACGACGCGGCCCGCCGTGGACCCCATGAGCACCACGTGCCCGGCGCCGCTCGCCACCAGCGCCGGCAGCAGCGCCTGGGTCACCCGCAGCGTGCCGAGCACGTTGACGTCGTACATCCGGCGCCAGTCCTCGACCGACGGCCTCGGCGATCGGCTCGCCGCCGAACGCCCCGCCCGCGTTGTTGACCAGGACCGTGCACGACGGGACCGCGGCGACCAGCTCGGCGACCGAGGCGTCCGACGTCACGTCGAGCACGACGGCGCGACCGCCGATCTCGGCGGCCAGCTCGCGCACCCGCTCGCCGCGCCGGGCCGCGCACACGACCTCGAATCCCTCGGCGGCCAGCCGGCGGGCCGTCGCCGCGCCGATCCCGCTGCTCGCGCCGGTGACGACCGCGACACCCCGTGAAGTCATGGCGACATCTTGTCCTAAGGCGCCCGGGTGGGTCTCGGCCGGGGAATCCGGGAGGATGGCACGTGGTTGCAGGCACTGAGCAGTGGTGTGCGCCTCGACACGGGAAGGCCCGGTGGGCGCGCGCCGGTAGCTGGGCAACGACGGACGCCACCGAGGTGGCCACAGTGCGGAGGACAAGCGGTGTCACCACGGGTCGCGCGTCGTGAACTGCCACGCCGGATCGCCACGCTCAGCTTGCACACCTCCCCGCTCGACCAGCCGGGCACCGGCGACGCCGGTGGCCTGAACGTCTACGTGGTCGAGCTCTCCAAGCGCCTGGCCGAGCGCGACGTCGAGGTCGAGATCTTCACCCGCGCGACCTCCAGCGACCTCTCGCCGATCGTGGACCTGGCGCCCGGGGTGACGGTGCGGCACGTGACCGCCGGCCCGCTGGACTCCCTGCCCAAGGCCGACCTGCCCGCGCAGCTGTGCGCGTTCACCTCCGGTGTGCTGCGCGCGGAGGCGGCGCACGAGCCCGGCTACTACGACCTCGTCCACTCCCACTACTGGCTCTCCGGCCAGGTCGGCTGGCTGGCCAAGGAGCGCTGGGGCGTCCCGCTGGTGCACTCGATGCACACCATGGCGAAGGTCAAGAACGCCGCGCTCGCGGACGGGGAGCCGCCCGAGCCGGGCGTGCGGGCGATCGGCGAGGCCCAGGTGGTGGAGGCGGCCGACCGCCTGGTCGCGAACACCGCGGAGGAGCGGCGCCAGCTGGTCGAGCTGTACGACGCCGACCCGGGCCGGGTCGCGATCGTGGCCCCCGGCGTCGACCTGGACATGTTCCGCCTCGCGGACGCCTCGGCGGCCAAGACCCGCCTCGGCATCCCCCCTGATACCGACGTCCTGCTGTTCGTCGGGCGCATCCAGCCGCTCAAGGCGCCCGACGTCGTCCTGCGGGCCGCCGCACGGCTCGTCGCCGGCGACCCCGCCCGCCGGTCCCGGCTGCTCGTCGTCGTCGTCGGCGGGCCCAGCGGCACCGGGCTCGCCGAGCCGGAGCACCTGCAGCGCCTCGCCGCCTCCCTCGGCATCAGCGACATCGTGCGGTTCGACCCGCCGGCCGAGCAGGCCACCCTCGCCGACTACTACCGGGCGGCCACCGTCACCGTGGTCCCCTCCTACAGCGAGTCCTTCGGCCTGGTGGCCATCGAGTCCCAGGCCTGCGGCACCCCGGTCGTCGCCGCCGCCGTCGGCGGCCTGTGCACCGCCGTCCTCGACGGCGTCTCCGGCACCCTCGTCCGTGGCCACGACCCGGGCGACTACGCGGCCGCGATCAGCCCCCTGCTCGACGACTCCCCGCGGCGACGGGAGTTCTCGCGCGGGGCGCTGGACCACGCCATGCGGTTCGGCTGGGCGAAGACCGCCGACGCGATGCTGGACGTGTACGCCGACGCGATGGCCTCGCTGCGGCCCGAGCTGCGGTGGCGGCCTGCCGATGAGCTGGCTCGCCCGCACCGAGCTGGACGAGGTCATCCGGGCCACGTTGGCGGACCGGGACCTCACCGTCGAGCAGCCCGCCGAGGGCTCCTACCTGGTCAAGCTGGAAGGCCGGCACAAGCTGGCCACGATGACCTGGCTCGTGGTGGGCGACCACAGCCTGCTCGTCGAGGCGTTCTTCCTCCGTGCCCCCGACGAGAACCATGACAAGTTCTACCGCTTCCTGCTGGAGAAGAACGCCCGCATGTACGGCGTGCACTTCGCGCTGGACTCCCTCGGCGACGTCTACCTCGTCGGGCGGGTGCCGCTCGCCTCGGTGACTCCCGACGAGATCGACCGGCTGCTCGGCTGCGTCCTGTCCTACGCGGACGACAGCTTCGACACCGCCCTGATGCTGGGGTTCGGCGGCAGCATCAGGCGCGAGTGGGAGTGGCGGTCCAAGCGCGGGCGAGTCGCTCGCGAACCTGCAGGCGTTCGCCCGGTTCGCCGACCCGTCCGCGCACCCTCGCTCCCCGTGATCGCGAAGATTCACACGGGCCCCGACCCGGGCGATCTTTCGTGATCACGAGATGGGGAGGGCTGGTCGGGCGCGCGTAGGCGGGCAGCGGTGATCAGGCGACGGGCGCGGCGAGAGCAGTGGCGTCGGCCTCCCGCAGCACCGCCAGCCGTCGGGCCCGCGCCGGCGCGATCGCCAGGTGCCCGCCGGCGGCGACCAGCCCGACGACGAGGCACCCGCCCCACAGGGCGCCGCGCCCGAAATGCTCGAGGACGGCTCCGCCGAGAGCTGGCGCCACGAAGCCGGCGGTGGCCCAGGCCAGCGTGAAGATCCCCTGGTAGCGCCCGCGCAGCGCGGCGGGCGACAGGTCCGCGGTGACGGCGTTGCCCGCGGGTGCGTTGAGGATCTCCCCGATCGTCCACACGACGAGGGTGAGCGCGTAGAACGGCGCGGAGGCCGCGAACGCGTTCAGCCCGAGCCCGACCCCGATGAGCGACGGCGGCGATCGCCAGGACGCGCGAGCGGCGGCGGTACCGGCCGAGGTAGCGGGTCGCCGGCAGCTGCAGCAGCACGATGAGCACGCCGTTGAGCGCCATCACGGCGCCGTAGGTGGCGGGGGAGAGCCCGTCCTCCTGCATGATGACCGGCAGCGTGACGTTGATCTGGGCGAAGATCGTCGCGACGAGGAACGACAGGCCGACGAACGCCATGAACGAGGAGTCCTGCAGCACCGTGCCCATGCCGCCCTCGGCGCGCCGGTGCTCGGCGGAGCGGACCGGCATGGACTCCGGAACTCGCCAGAACACCACGAGGGCGGTAAGGAGCGTGGCGATGGCGTCGCCGACGAACAGCAGCAGGTAGCTGCGGTTCGCCATCAGGCCGGCGATCACCGGGGCCACCGCGAACCCCATGTTGATCGCCCAGTAGTTGAGGGAGAAGGCGCGGATCCGGTCTTTCGCCGGCACGATGTCGGCCATCATCGCCTGGTAGGCGGGCCTTGATGCGTTGCTGGCGAAGCCCAGCACGCCGGTCATGATGAGGATGGCCGCCGGGTTGCGGGCGAAGCCCAGGCCGAGCAGGGCGCCGCAGGTCGCCAGGTGCGAGCCGAGCAGGGTGGGGCGCCGGCCGATGCGGTCGGCGAGGATGCCGCCGGCCACCGCGGCCAGGGCCGCACGCCGCCGCCGTAGATCGACAGCACCACGCCGGTGAAGGCGACCGAGAAGTGCAGCTGGCCGGTGAGGTAGAACGCCAGGAACGGGATGACGAACGAACCCATCCGGTTGACCAGGGTTCCCAGCCACAGCCACCAGAAGGCGCGTGGCAGGCCGCCGACCGTCTGGGCCAGCGCCGGTCGCAGGCGGTTCACCGGCACCTCGCAGACGTAAGGACTGAATAGCGGTTTCAGAGGTTACGCGATTACCGGCCACGAGCGCAGGGATTTAAGCCAGCGGCGCGCCCAGGGGCCGGGGGCGGGACGGGCCGGCAGGGGCCCGACTCGATCTGGCAGGCTTGGACCATGGTCTACACCCTGGTCCTGCTCCGCCACGGCGAGAGCGAATGGAACGCCAAGAACCTGTTCACCGGCTGGGTCGACGTCGACCTCACCGCGAAGGGGGAGGCGGAGGCGCGGCGCGGCGGCGAGCTGCTGCGCGAGCACGGGCTCCGACCGGACGTGGTGCACACCTCGGTGCTGCGACGCGCGATCCGCACCGCCAACCTCGCCCTCGACGCGGCCGACCTGCTGTGGCTCCCGGTCCGGCGGTCGTGGCGGCTGAACGAGCGGCACTACGGCGCGCTGCAGGGCAAGGACAAGAAGCAGACCCTCGAGGCGTTCGGCGAGGAGCAGTTCATGCTCTGGCGCCGGTCGTACGACACCCCGCCGCCGCCGATCGCCGACAGACGACGAGTTCTCCCAGGTCGGCGACCCGCGCTACGCCGCGCTGCCGCCGGAGCTGCTGCCGCGCACCGAGTGCCTCAAGGACGTCGTCGACCGGATGCTGCCGTACTGGTACGACGGCGTCGTCCCCGACCTGCTGGCGCAGCGGACCGTGCTGGTCACCGCGCACGGCAACTCGCTGCGCGCGCTGGTGAAGCACCTGGACGGCATCAGCGACGAGGACATCGCCGGGCTGAACATCCCGACCGGCATCCCGCTGGTCTACCAGCTGGACGAGGACCTGCGGCCGGTCCAGCCGGGCGGGCAGTATCTCGACGCCGAGGCAGCGGCGAGCGCGGCGGCGGCGGTGGCGGCGCAAGGCCGCTGACGTCAGGCGTACGCAGCGGCGTCGACATCTCCGTGCGACGGCCGCTGACGTCAGGCGTACGAAGTCGCCGACGCCGACGCCGTCACGATGAAGGCGAAGGCGTGAACGTCGCGTAGAAGTCGTTGGCCGAGACGATCGGCACCTGCAGGCTGATCTGCCCCGCCGGCTCGAAGCGCAGCGTGACGGTCGCGAAGTTGCCGGCCCGCAGGTCGGAGGTGATCCCGGTCAGGTCGAAGGTGGCCGCGATCTGGCCGTAGGCCATCTCGGTCAGGGGGCCGATCGTGGTCGGGCTCAGCGCGGTCGCGCCCGCAGCCGGAGACGGAGAGACGATCGAGACCGTCTGCGTGGTGGTGCCGCCGTTGAGCAGGTTCGCGTGGAATACCGCGTCCCCACCCTTGCGTGCCACGCCGGCGTCCGGCACCAGGATGAACCCATTGCGAACCAGCACGTTCGCACCCACGCTGGCATTGACGCCGTCGATGGTGGAGTTGGTGTGCCGGGTCTCGGCGAGGTGGCCGGCCGCGCAGCCGGACAACGTCAGGCCGAGCACGAGTGCGGCAGCGGCAGGGCCGAGCGTTGCGAAGCGCCTCACGATGGCAGAACTTTCTCTCGGACCGATCACGTCCATGACGGGGCAAGCGTAGCGATGTGGCCGACGGGGTCGTGAGGATGGTGCGCCCGAACGGGTTGAGAACAGGTCCGCGACCGGTCGGTGAGCCGGTGCGTCGACCCCATCAAGACACCCCGGGTAGGCACGTCCAGGCGAGGCTTGTCAAGCCCTTCTGAAGGGTGAGACCGGCTCTGACCTGCGACGATGCACAAAACGAAGTCCCGGCGGCAGGCCATTGCGTGGTAGGCTAGGTGCAGCGGAAGGGGTTCGAACACATGGTTTTCAACGTCGGTGAGACCGTTGTCTACCCCCATCATGGGGCTGCATTGATCGAGGCCATCGAGACTCGGACCATCAAGGGCGAGGAAAAGATCTACCTCGTTCTCAAGGTCGCCCAGGGCGACCTCACGGTGCGGGTGCCCGCGGACAACGCCGAATTCGTCGGCGTCCGCGACGTAGTGGGTCAAGAAGGCCTGGACAAGGTGTTCGAGGTGCTGAGGGCACCGCACACCGAGGAGCCCACCAACTGGTCGCGCCGTTACAAGGCGAACCTTGAGAAGTTGGCCTCCGGCGACGTGAACAAGGTGTCCGAGGTCGTGCGCGACCTGTGGCGCCGTGACAAGGAGCGCGGGCTGTCGGCTGGCGAGAAGCGGATGCTCGCGAAGGCCCGGCAGATCCTGGTCAGTGAGCTGGCCTTGGCCGAAGGAACCAACGAGGACAAGGCAGAAGCCATCCTGGACGAGGTCCTCGCCTCGTAGCATGGTGATCCCCGGCGGGAACGGCCCGACGGTCGCCCGCTGGAGATGCCGATGACGCAGGGGACGTCGACACCACACCGCGCCGCTCCGAGTGGCGTGGTGGAGATCCTCCGGGTCCTGGTCGTCGTTTTCTTCGCGGGCGTCGGTTACGAAGTCACCCGCCTTCTCGATGTCGATACCACCGCACTCGGCCCGTTCAACGGGGTCGCGGTCGGCGTGATCGTCGGATCTGGCCTCGGCTACGTGATCGGCGGTGTCGTCGGTCGCACCGCGATCGGCGCCGTCGCTCGGACCGAGGTGGCTCTGCGCGAGGTCTCGGCGGAGCAGCTGGTCGCCGGTGCCTTCGGGGGCGTCGTCGGCGTGCTGGTGGGCGCCGGGGTGGCCTGGCCGGTCTTCCTCATCAACGAGCCGTTCCTGGCCTTCCCGCTCTTCGGTGTGGTGGTGGCCATCCTCGGGCTGCTCGGCTACCGGGTGGGCGCTGGCAAGCGCGAAGAAGTGCTCGTGATGTTCGGTCACCACGCAGGCATGGGCCGACCGTCGGTCGCCGTCTCGAGCCAGCCGCGGATCCTGGACAGCTCGGTGGCCATCGACGGGCGGATCGTGGAGGTCGTGCGAGCGGGTTTCCTGCACGGCACGATGCTCGTCGCCCCCGCGGTGCTCGCCGAGCTGCAAGGCCTGGCCGATGCGGGAGACGACCTGCGGCGCGCCAAGGGCCGAAGGGGTCTGGAGGTCCTCGAGACGCTCCGGCGCGAGCCTGGCGTCGTCGTCGAGGTGATCGACGACCAGGCGGTCGGCGTGCACGAGGTCGACGCCAAGCTGGTCCGCATCTGCCTGGACCGCTCGGCCCCGCTGCTCACCTTGGACACCAACCTGGCGAAGGTCGCCTCGCTCTCCGGCGTGCGGGTGCTCAACCTGCACGCCCTCACCTTGGCGGTGCGCCCGAAGGTCGCCGCGGGTGACGACGTGGCGGTGTTGCTGATCAAGGCGGGCCGGGAGCCTGGGCAGGCGGTCGGCTATCTCGATGACGGGACGATGGTGGTGGCTGAGCAGTCCAGGGACATGCTCGGCAACGAGGTGAGGCTGCGGGTCACCAGCGTGCTCACCACGGCCAACGGCCGCATGGTGTTCGCACGTTCGGCCGACAGCGTCGACGCCGACTCGGGTGCCATCCGGTGAGCGTCGCCGCGATCGTGCTCGCGGCGGGACGTGGGGAGCGGCTCGGCCCGGGCATCCATAAGGCGTTGCGCACCGTGGGCGGGCAGCCGCTCGTCGTCCACGCCGTTCGCGCGCTGTCGCAGGCCGCGCTGGTCGACCTCGTCGTGGTCGCCGCGCCACCCGGCGCCGTCGACGAGGTGCGCAAGCTGCTCGACGGCTACGGGCTCACCGGGCTGACCGTTGTCGCCGGCGGATCCGAGCGGCAGGAGTCGGTGGCTCTGTGCCTTGCCGCGCTCCCAGACGACGTCGACGTGGTCCTCGTCCACGACTCGGCCCGCGCGCTGGCGCCGAGCGCGCTCGCCGACGCGGTGGCGAGTGCGGTGCTGGCCGGCGCTCAGGCGGTCGTGCCGGCGTTGGCCGTTGCCGACACGGTGAAGCGCGTCGGCCCGGACGGCGTTGTCGTCGAGACGCTCGACCGGAGGTACCTGCGGGCGGTGCAGACACCGCAAGGGTTCCGCCGCGCGGTGCTCATCGCCGCGCATCGAGGCTGCGGCGCGTGAAGCGGGCGCGCACGAGGCTGCGGCGCGTGAAGCGGGCCGACGCTCGCCAGCCACCGACGACGCCGCCCTGGTGGAACGGCTGGGCATCCCGGTCGTCGTCATCGAGGGCAGCCCGGACGCCGCGAAGGTGACCCTCGCGAACGACCTGCTGGTCGCCGAAGCGGTCTTGGCCCACCGGAGGACCGATGAATCCCGCTGACCTTCCCCGCGTCGGCGTCGGCGTCGACGTGCACCCGTTCGAGGCGGACCGCGAGCTGTGGCTCGCCGGGCTGCACTGGCCGGGCGAGCAGGGCCTGGCCGGGCATTCCGACGCGGACGTGGCCGCCCACGCGGCCTGCGACGCGCTGCTGTCCGCGGCCGGGCTCGGGGACCTCGGCGCCCAGTTCGGGACCGCCGACCCGCAGTGGGCTGGCGCGTCCGGAGTCGCCTTGCTCACCGAGACAGCCGCCCGGGTGCGTTCCGCCGGCTACGAGGTCGGCAACATCGCGATCCAGGTGATCGGCAACTCGCCGCGGGTCGGCACGCGGCGCGACGAGGCGCAGGGTGTCTTGTCCGCCGCAGCGGGCGCACCGGTCACCGTGACTGCGACAACGACAGACGGTCTTGGGCTGACGGGCCGCGGCGAAGGCATCGCTGCGATCGCCACGGCCCTCGTCTATCGCAGCTCGTGAGCGTCAGCCCGTGGCTGCCGGTCCGCGACCGCCGGCCCGTAACGGCCGGCCCGTAACGGCCGGCCCGCAATCGCCGGTCAGCGAGAGCCGGCGGCGAAGGCCTCGGCTACCGCGAGGAACGCCGCGTTCGCGGCCTGCTGCGCCACGGTGACTCGTAGCCCCTCACCTGGGAACGGGCGTGCCGCGATGCCCGCCTCCTCGCACGCCGCCGCGAGCCGCTCGGTGTCCGTACCCACCGGCAGCCAGAGGCAGTTGGCCTGGCTCACCGGAACGGCGTAGCCGAGCTCGACCAGCCGTGCCTGCACTCGCTCGCGTTCTGCCACCACCTCGGAGACCTGGGCCAACAGCTCGGCCTCGACCTCGAGAGCCGCGACGCCAGCCGCCTCGCCGAACGCGCTCAACCCGAAGGGGATGCCGGTCGCCCGGAGGGCGGCAGCGATCGGGGTCGGGGCGATCGCGAACCCGACGCGTGCGCCGGCCAGTCCGTAGGCCTTGGAGAAGGTACGGAGCACCACGACGTTGGACCGACGGCGGTACAGCTCGATGCCGTCCGGGACGTCGGCGTCCCTCACGTACTCCCGGTACGCCTCGTCGAGCACGACCAGGACGTTCTCCGGTACCCGGTCGAGGAACGACTCGAGCTCGCCGCGGTGCACGACGGTGCCCGTCGGGTTGTTCGGGTTGCACACCACGACGATGCGGGTCCGAGGCGTGATCGCGTCCGCCATGGCCTCGAGATCGTGCCGGCCGCCTGCGGCCAGCGGTACCTTCACCGAGACGGCGCCGAGGGACTGCACCATGATCGGGTAGGCCTCGAACGAGCGCCAGGCGTAGACCACCTCGTCGCCAACGCCGGCGTAAGCCTGGATGATCTGCTTGAACACGGCAACGGACCCGGGGCCGACCGCGATGTCGTCCGCAGGCACGGACCACCGCTCGCCGAGGGCGACGCGTAGCGGCAGGCCGCTGATCTCGGGGTACAGGTTGGACCGCAGGGCGGCCTCGGCCAGCACCTTGAGGACTGCCGGCAACGGGCCGTCGGGCGACTCGTTGGATGACAGCTTGAAGCTCTGCCCGTTCGGACCAATCGGTGCGGGGCGGCCCGGCCGATAGGCCGGCATACCTTGCAAGTTCGGCAACATCTGCGGCGCTGTCATGTACGCGCTTCCTCTTCGTGGCGGTCGGGGTTTCGTGGAGCCGGTCAGTACATCGATGGGGCCAGCTTGTTGGCTGCGTCGATGACGAGCTGGCCGACGGCGCGTTCGTCCTTCAGGTGTCCCTTGGGGAACAGCACGGTCACGCAGCTGCGGACGGGTGCGCCGGCAACGATGACCGGCGCCGACACCGCGGCCGTCCCGCTCTCCAGCTCCTCGAGGCTGACCGCGTAGCCACGGCGTCGAGCCTTGCGCACCTCTGGACCCTCGTCGTCGCGCGGCGCTGCGGCCGAGAGCACGGCGTGGCCGGACGCGCCAGCGCTGATGGTGTGCCGCAGACCCTCGCGGTAGCGCACGTGCAGGAACGAGTTCTGCGGTTCGGCGGAGGCGACGCAGACGATCTCGTTGCCCTCGACGACGCCGAGGATCGCGGTTGCACCGAGCTGTTCGGCGAGGCCGGTGAGCACAGGCAGGGCCGCCGCGCGCAGGTCGAGCCGGACTCCGCGCGCAAGGGTGAGGATGCCGAGCCCGAGGCTGTGCCGCCCGTCCGGCTCGGTCGAGAGCAGCCGGTGCTCCTCCAGCGTCCGGACCAGGCGGTAGACCACGGAGCGGTGCATGTGCAGCGCAGTGGACAGCTCGGCGGCGCTCATCGGCTTGCCGCGCGCGGCGAGCACCTCCAGCACCCGGAGCCCGCGGCTCAGGGTCTGGGAGAAGGAGCCGCCGGCGAGCGCGGCATCGGGCTCGCCGGTAGCCGATCCGTTGGCATCTACTGGTGTGACCTTTGTTCGAGGCATCGTCGATCCCCCATGACGTGGTAGGGCTAAAAGTAGAAGGACTTGGTCTGGAAGTACTCCTCGAGCCCGAACCTGCCCCGCTCGCGGCCGTACCCGGACTGCTTGCACCCGCCGAACGGAGCAGCGGGGTTGAACTTACCGCCGTTGATGGTGACACCACCGGCCCGTAGCCGGGAACCAATCTGGCGGGCGCGTTCCGCGGTACCGGCCCAGACGGCCGAGGAGAGGCCGTATTGAGTGCCGTTGGCCACCGCGACCGCCTCGTCCTCGCTGTCGACCGCGATGATCACCAGCACCGGTCCGAAGATCTCCTCCTGCGCGACGGTGGCGTCGGGTGCGACGTCGGAGAAGACCGTCGCGGGCACGTAGTAGCCGGTCGGTGGGAGGGCTTCGGTGGACAGCCCGCCGACCAGCAGCCGCGCGCCCTCCTCGATGCCCTTGGCGATGTAGGAGCGGACCCGGTCGCGCTGCACGTCGGAGATGAGCGGACCGAGCGTGGTCGCAGCGTCCATCGGGTCGCCCACGACGTAGGTGGGGGCGAACTCGGCGACGAGCGCCTCGACCTCGGCGAGCCGGGAACGCGGGACGATCATGCGAGTCAGTGCGCCGCAGGTCTGGCCGGCGTTGGCGAAGCAGCTGGCGAGGCCGTGCCGGACGGCGTGGGTGAGGTCGGCGTCGTCGAGGATGACGTTGGCGCCCTTGCCACCGAGCTCGAGGGTGACCTTCTTCACCGTCGCGCTCGCCGCGGCCGCCACCCGGCGGCCAGCGACGCCAGAACCGGTAAACGAGACCATGTCGATGCCGGGGTGCGACGAGATCGCCTCGCCCACCACGGCGCCGCTGCCGGACACCAGGTTGAACACACCGGCCGGTAGCCCGACCTCGTGCACGACCTCCGCGAGCACGAACGCGTTGAGCCCGGCGACCTCGCTGGGCTTGAGCACGACGGTGCATCCTGCGGCGATGGCCGGCGCCACCTTGAGCGCGACCTGGTACAGCGGGTAGTTCCACGGGGTGATGGCACCGACGACACCGACCGCCTCGTGGGAGACGACCGAGCTGCCGATCTGCTCGTCGGACTCGTGCTTTTCCACGAGGTCGGCTGCGTCGCGGAAGGTGTCGACGGCGATGCGGAACTGCATCGGCTCGGCAAGGCGCCGCGGGGTGCCGACCTCGCCGATGAGCAGCGCGATGAGGCTCTCGCCGCGGTCTTCCAGGCCCTGGGCGATGCGGCGCAGCCACTCGGCGCGCTCAGCGGCCGGCCGCGCAGCCCAGCCGGGCTGCGCCCTGCGGGCGGCCTCGACGGCGCGGTCGACGTCGGCCGCCGTGCCATCGGGGATGCGCCCCATCACCTGCTCGGTCGTCGCGTTGACGATCTCGAAGGCGCCCGATCCGGTCGAGGCGACCCAACCGCCGTCGAGGTAGTGCTCGTCGTAGTTGTTCATGCTCGCCTTCCGGATCGTCTGGTCGGGTATGAGCGGCTGTCGCCGGCCGCTGCTGGCGACAGCCGGTCTATCCAGCTGCAGATCTAGCCGATGAGGTGCCAGGCACTGGGCATCTCGCCGACCGGGACCTCGATGAGCGTCGGTGCACCGGCCGCGAACGCCTTCTCCAGCGCGGTGCGCAGCTCGTCCGGCGAGGCTGCGCGCTCGCTAGCGACGCCGAAGGCCTCGCCGAGCTTGACGTAGTCGGGGTTCACCAGGTCGGTGCCGATGTAGCGGCCGCCGAAGTCGTCCTTCTGGGTGCGCCTGACGTTGCCGAACGCGCCGTCGTTGAACACCACGGTCGCCAGTCCGATGCCGTACTTGGCGGCGGTGGCCAGCTCGGACAGGCCCCAGCCGAAGCCGCCGTCACCGGTGATGGAGACCACGGCACGGTCGGGGTTGCCGACCTTCACGCCGAGCGCGGTCGGGAAGCCGTACCCGAGCGTGCCCTGGTACCCGGGGGTGAGCGTGGCCCGGGGGCCGTAGGACGGGAAGCCGGACCGTGCCACGTAACCGACCTGGGTCAGCTCGTTGACGAAGATGCCGTCGTCCGGGAGCGCGCCGCGCAGGGCACGGAGCCAGGACATCTGGGGCTCGATCGATGCGACCTGCTCGGCGCACCAGGCTCGGACCGCGTCCAGCTCCTCGCGCCGGGACGCGCGCGGCGTGCCGGCGAGCTCCGCTTGCAGCGCCGCCAGTGCGAGGCGGGCGTCGGCATGCACGGCGACGTCCGCGTGGCGGGGCTCGCCCAGGTCGTTCGCGTCGACGTTGATGAGAATGATCTTGGCGTCCGGCGCGGTCGGCACCGGCAGACCGCGCAGGTTCAGGAACCGGCTGCCGACGACGAGCACCACGTCGGCGTCCGGCAGGACCTTGCGGCCGCCGACGGCGGTCAGCGCCAGGTGGTGGCGGTCCGACAGCGAACCGCGCCCGCCGCGGTTCATGATGACCGGCGCCTCGAGCGCCTCGGCGACGGCTCTGAGCTCCTCGGTGGCGTCGGAGGCCTGGACACCCCAGCCGGCCCAGATGGCCGGGCGCTCGGCGGTGCGCAGCAGCTCGGCTGCCGCGCGCACCGCGTCGGGGTCGGGTGCCATGCGGCCGGTCTCGGCCTCGTTCGGGTCCGGGGCAAGCAGTTCGACCGCGCCGCGCGCCGCCAGTACGTCCGGCGGGATCTCGACGGCGACCGGGCGGGGCCGGCCGGAACGCAGCTGGCGGAACGCTTCGCGGATAAGGGCGGGGACGTCGTTCGGGGTGGCGGCGAGCGCGTGCCATTTGGTGAGCGAGTCGAGGATCCGCGACTGGTGCGGTACCTCGTGCAGCATGCCGAGGCCGCGGCCGATGGTGTGCGAGGGGATCTGCCCGGAGATGCACAGCACGGGGGAGGACGTGGCGTGGGCGGTGGCCAACCCAGCTGCGGCGTTGAGCAGGCCGGGACCGGGGACGACCATGCAGACGCCGACCTTGCCGGTGCTGCGCGCGTACCCGTCGGCCATGTAGGCGCCGCCTTGTTCGTGGCGGGCGTTCATGAAGGTGATCTGGTCCGTGACTCCGGCCAGTCCGTCCATCGCGTTGTCGAGCTGGACGCCCGGCACACCGAAGATGTGGCTGACGCCTTCGCGGACGAGCTGCTGGGCGAGTGCTTCGCCACCCGTGAGTTCCATGGTCGCTCCTTCGTGACGAGAGACGGATCGCCCTGCGCAGGCTTCCAGGCGGCGTTCGGCCCCTGGTAATCGGGCCTTTGCCGGAGCGTAGCGCTGTTCCGGATACCGGGCAAGCGATTCGATTTACGAGATGCGCTGTTCTTTCCCCGCACGGAAAGATGGGGTTAGGTACTGACAAACCCTTGACTAGTCGCAGCCCGCTGGTTAGCGTCAACCTCGCATAACGAGTTGCATGTCCGCCTATCGAAGCACGAATTCGGCGACCTCTGCGGCCGCGAGATCACCACGTTACGCAATCGCACGTCGTCGCCCGAGTGACCGTCGAGACCGTGAGGTAGGGCTATGAACGCAACCGGCGAGCTGCCCGCTGAGGGCGCCGCAGTGCGGCTGGCGAGGTTCGTCGCCGACAGCCAGGCGTCGTCCCCGCGGGCTCGGGTGCCGTTCAAGGCCATCCCCCGACGCAGGTATGGCCAGGCGGTGACCGCGGTGGTTGCCGTTGCCGCCGTAGCGATGCTGATCATCGCGGTCTGGCAGAACCCCAACATCCATCACGGCACGATCACCCAGTACCTGACGGCCAAGCCGATCATGGACGGCTTGGTCACGACCATCAAGCTCACTGTGATCTCGGGCATCGTCGGGTGGTGCGTCGGCGTCGTGGTCGCCGTCATGCGGATGTCCAAGAACCGGGTGCTGTCGGTGCTCAGCTGGTTCTACATCTGGGTTTTCCGCGGCACGCCGCTACTGGTGCAGCTGCTGTTCTGGGGCTACTTCGCGCTGTTGTTCAAGAACCTGGTGATCGGCGTCCCGTTCACCGACATCTGGTTGATCAAGGTCGACACGAACACCGCCATCACCGCTTTCGTCGCGTCGATCCTCGGCCTCGGGCTCAACGAAGGCGCCTACATGGCCGAGATCGTCCGCGGTGGCATCCTCGCCGTCGACAAGGGGCAGACCGAAGCGGCCGCGGCACTGGGCATGACGCCGGCGCAGACCATGCGCCGGGTGATCCTTCCGCAGGCCTTGCGGGTCATCATCCCGCCCACGGGCAACCAGTTCATCAACCTGCTGAAGGCGAGCTCGCTCGTCATGGTCATCGCGGGCGGCGACCTGCTCACCAAGGCGCAGAACATCGCAGCCGTGAACTTCCGCACCATCGAGCTGCTCATCGTCGCGACGTTCTGGTACTTCGTCATCGTCTCGCTGGCGAACGTCGGACAGCACATGCTCGAGCGCCGCGCCGCGCGTGGGCACCGGTAGCAACCGTTAGACCATCCCCAGAGAGCAGGTTGTCGTGACAGGTCACCCCATGGTCAAGGCGGAGGGCGTCCACAAGTCCTTCGGTGATCTGGAGGTCCTCAAGGGCATCGACCTTGAGGTACAGCCTCGCGAGGTGATGTGCCTGCTCGGTCCGTCAGGCTCGGGCAAGAGCACCTTCCTGCGCTGCATCAACCACCTGGAGTCCATCGACGCCGGCCGGCTCGAGGTCGACGGCCAGCTGGTCGCCTACGAACAGCGCGGCGAGGAGATGCACGAGCTGCGGGTGCGCGACGTCTGCCGCCGCCGGTCCGACATCGGGATGGTGTTCCAACGGTTCAACCTGTTCCCGCACCGAACCGCGCTGGAGAACGTTATGGAGGCGCCGGTCCTGGTCAGGAAGGAATCCAAGGCGGTCGCCCGAGAGCGGGCCGAGCGACTGTTGGACCGGGTGGGTCTAACGGATAAGCGCGGCGCCTACCCGAACCAGCTCTCCGGTGGTCAGCAGCAGCGGGTGGCAATCGCTCGGGCTCTGGCCATGGAGCCCAAGCTCATGCTGTTCGACGAGCCCACTTCGGCGCTGGACCCCGAGCTCGTCGGAGAGGTGCTCGCCGTCATGCGCGACCTCGCCCAGGACGGCATGACCATGGTGGTCGTCACGCACGAGATGGGCTTCGCCCGCGAGGTCGGCGACACCGTGGTCTTTATGGATAGCGGCATCGTGGTGGAGTCGGGTGCACCGAGCGAGGTGCTGGGCTCCCCGCAGCACGCGCGGACTAAGGCCTTCTTGTCTAAGGTGCTCTAGCCGCCGGCCCGGGCGGTGTAGCCGTCCAGCTTGCGGACGAACCCGGGATGGTCGAGCACCGCCCGGTTCAGCACGTGAGCGGGCACCCGGCCGCCGGCGACTTCGACGATGCTCGCGATCGCGCTGCGTCCGACGCCGTGGCCCAGGTCCTGCGTGCCGGCGATGGCGTGCGGCGTGACGATCACGTTGTCGAGTCCTAGCAGCGGATCGTCGAGCGGGGGCGGTTCGGTCTCGAACACGTCCAGCGCCGCGCCGCCGACCTGCCCGGTCAATAGCGCCTCGGTGAGCGCTTCGGTGTCGACGACAGCGCCTCGCGCCACGTTGACGATGAGCGCGTGTGGCTTCAGCAGGGCCAGGCTGGTGCGGTTGAGGAAATGGAAGGTCTGCGGGGTGAGCGAGCAGGTGAGGACGACGAAGTCCGCCTCGCGCAGCAGCGTCGCGGAGTCCACCAGGTGCACGCCTGCGGCGGTGGCCACGGTGAGATCCGCGTACGGGTCATGGGCCAGGACGCGGAGTCCCAGCGGCGCGGCGAGGCGCACCACCTCACGGCCGATGTTGCCGAACCCGACCATCCCGAGCGTTCGTCCCGCGAACCCTGCCCCCAGGTACTCGCCGCGCTCGGCCCAACGGCCGCTGCGGACGAGCTGATCCTTGGCGACCACGCGATGCGCCAGGGCCAGCAGCAAGGTGTAGGCACCGAGGGCGACCGGGCGGCGGACCGCGTCCGGGGTGAGGGTGACCGCGACGCCGGCCTTCGTGCAGGCGTCGATGTCCATCAGGTCGTACCCCACGCCGAACCGGGCGATGAGGCTGAGCCGGTCACCGCCAGCGAGCGTCGCGGCGGTTACCTCGGTGGTGAGCAGCAGCAGCGCGTCGAAATGGGCTGCCACAGCAGGATCGAGCCGCATTCCGTTGTCCGGTAGGAATTCCCAGCTGACGTGAGAGAGCGCGTCCAGGCCGATATCGCCATAGGCCGGCCGACCGTCAGGGGTGCGAAATCCGGCGGAAAGTCCCACCCGGAACTCGTTGCTCGTCATGACGACAGCACTCCCTTCTTTGTGGGGTGTGCGCGAAGGGCCGGCACCGTCACGAGGACGGTGCCGGCCCTTCGTGGGGTTGAATCGAGTTAGGACTTGGCGCCGTTGATGACGATCTGGTCCGCGGTCAATGCGGCATCGGCAAGGCCGTAGGTGTCGAACACCTTCTGGTACGAACCTTCCTCGATGAGCTTCTTGAGGCCGGCCATAAGCGCCTGCGACAGGCCGGCATCCGACTTGTTGACGCCTGCGCCATAGAGGCTTGCGTTGTAGATCGGGCCGACCTTGTCGAAGTCGTTGCCGTCGCCAGCCGTCTTGACCTGGTACAGCACCGCGCCTACGCCACCGAAGAACGAGTCAGCCTTACCCGACCGAACCGCGAGCTCGGCGTCGGTGACGCTCGGGAAGGTCAGCACCTTGATGGACTTCTTGCCAGCGTCCGTGCACTTCTTGGACTGGTCCTCCAGCATCGTGATCTGGAAGGAGGCCTGCAGGCCCGAGGCGGTCGTCCCGCACAGGTCTTCGATGGACGCGAGGCCCGCCGGGTTGCCCTTCTTGACCATGATGATCGCGCCGTCACCCTCGTAGGACACGAAGTCGAGGATCCCCTCGCGTTCCTTGGTGTCGGTGATGCTGCCCCAGATCATGTCGAACTTGTTGGCCTGCAGACCCGGGATGAGACCGGGGAACGGCGTGTCCACCCACTTGAACGTCACGCCGAGGATCGGCTCGAGCGCCTTGCTCAGGTCAGGTGCGATGCCCTTGAGCGTGGTGCCGTCGGTCTCCATGTAGGCGTACGGGGGGTTCTTCAGCGGGTTGGACACCGTGATAGCGCCCGACGAGCGGATGCGCTCCGGCAGCAGCGCCCGGATCTCGTCATAGGGCCCGGCGGTGCTCGCCGATGCGGTGGGCGACTCGGCGGGAGTCTGGTCGGCGGCGGGCGTCTTGCTGCCACCGCCGCCACAGGCTGCGGTCGTCAGGACAAGTGCCAAGGCAGCTCCGAGCCCGATGGGCGCGAAGCCTCGTTTGGAAATCCTCACAACGGTTTCCTTGCCTTTCATCGAGGGTCGGATTTGCATGTTTCGATATTCGGACGTGTTACTCGACTACCGGTTCGGACCAAGGTAGAGCGGAGCGGAGGGCTAGTCAAGGGTTTGTCTAATTGCTCGGTGCAATGCTGCGGGGCGTGTCATACCGGACTCGGTCCCAGGTCGCTGGGATCGGTCATGACCTCGATCAGCGTCGGGCCGTCGATGGTCCGCGCCCGCCGCAAGGCGGCCGGAAGCTCGCGTGGGTCGGTGATCCGCACTCCCGGTACGCCGAAGCCGGTGGCGATGTCGGCGATGTTCGGCCCGGAGATGTCCATGGCGGGGTAGCTGCCCAGTGCCGCCGCCTTGCCGCCGTAGCGCAGCAGTGAGGCTCCCACGGCGGCGTAGGACTCGTTGTTGAGCACCAGGTAGGTGACCGGGATCCGGTAGTGAGCGGCGGCCCACAGCGCCTGGATGCCGAACTGGAACACCCCGTCGCCGAGCACCGCGACCACGTGCCGGTCGGGCAGTCCCATCTTGAGACCCAGGGCGGCTCCCACACCCCAGCCCAGCGAGCCGGAGGCGGTGCCGAAGTACATCTGCGGCGACGTCTGCGGGAGCCGGCGCAGCAGCAGGCTCGCCGCGGTCGTCGCGTCGCCGACGATCGTCGTGGAGTCGTCCACCACCTCACCGAGCGCGTCGACGACGTCGATCGCCGAGACCGGCCGGCCCGGGGTGAACGGCGAGCGCGTGGGCAGCCGCTGCAGGTGGTCCGCCCGTGCCTCGGCCAGGAACGTCCGCCGCTGCGCTGGCACTATCGGATCAACAGGGGAGTCCGCGAGCGCCGCCAGCACGTCGGCGAGCACCAGCTGCTCGTGCCCGACCATCCCGACGTCGGCGCCGTAGAGCCGGCCCACCTCCGCGATGTCGCCGTGACTGTGGATCACGGCGACGCCGGAAGGCAGCTCGGGCCGCGCCGGCGGCTCGAACTGCAGGAAGCATCGCGCGCCCACGAAGAAGAGCACATCGGCGTCGCGCACGCAGGGCAGCGTGACGTCATAGATGCCGGCGAAGTGCGGGTGGTCGGTGGGGAAGGCCGGCCGCTCCAAACCGCGCCGGTCCTCGTGCACGACCGGCGCCCCCAGGTGCTCGGCCAGCGACGCCAGGAGCGACGTCGCACCGTGCCGCGCCACCTCGCTGCCGGCGACGAGCAGCGGCCGCCGTGCTCCGGCCAACAGCTCGACCGCAGCGGCGACCTGATCGGGATCCGGCCGCAACCGGGCGTTCGGCCGGAAGCGCTCGACCTCAGGCAGCGGCGCGTCGATCGTGGCCTCCATCACGTCCTGACTCAGCCCGAGCCAGGACGGGCCGCTGGGTTCGCCGGTGGCGAGCCGGAAGGCGCGGTTGACGTCCTCCGGCAGCGCCTCGGGTGCGAGCGTCTGCCAGTCGGACTTCACGTACTGCCGGACGAAGTCGCGCATGTGGCTCGCCGTCGTGAAGCCTTGGCGCGCCTGCAGCGAGGTGTTCTTCAAACCGTTGAGCACGACCAGCGGCGAGTAGGCGAGCTTGGCGGCGAACAGGTGGCTGAGGCCATTGGTGAGGCCCACATTCGCGTGCAGGAAGGCCACCGCCGGCTGGCCGGTGGCGCGGCTGTAGCCGTCGGCCATCGAGATGGTGATCGACTCGTGCGTGGTGAGGTACAGCCGCAGGTCGGGCGCGGACAGCGTCGCGTCGAGGAACGCGGCCTCGGTGCTGCCGGGGCAGGTGAAGAGCCGATCCACCCCCCAGGCGCGGATGACGTCGAGCAGGCTCTGCGCGGCGGGTCGTGGGAGGGCGGGGGTGGGCATCGGGAAGTGTTACTCCGTCCGGGGCGGGGGGCCAGGAAGTTGGGCTCGGTCGGACCGGTGCGCGATGGCCTGCAGCTCGCTGCACTCCTCGAGAACCGTCATGCCGTGGGTGCGGCCGAGGCCGCTCTGCTTCACGCCGCCGAACGGCATGGTCATGTCGGACGCACCCATCCGGTGCACGTTGACGAACACGCTGCCGGCCTCGATCCGCCGAGCCACCGACAGTGCGTGGTCGACGTCGTCGGACCACACCGAGGCGGCGAGCCCGAACTCCGAGTCGTTGGCGAGGGCCACCGCCTCGTCCTCGCTGGTGAACGGAACGATCGGCACCACTGGGCCGAACTGTTCGCAGGCCACCAGCTCGGAGCTGTGGCGCAGTCCGGTGACGACGGACGGGAGCATGAAGTAACCCTCGTCCCAGGTGCTGGCGTCGAGCTTGCGGCCGACCGTGGTCACCGTGCCGCCGTCGCGCGCCACCCCGTCGATCAGCGCTGACACCTTGGCATGCTGGCCCGCGTTGTTGAGCGGACCGATCGTGGAGCGCGGGTCGAGCCCGTCGCCGACCACGATCTGGTCGGCGGCTGCGGTGAAGCGCTCGACGAGATCGGCGTAGTGGTCGGTGTGCGCGTAGATCCGCTTGACGTTGAAGCAGACCTGCCCGGCGCACGTGTAGACAGCGCGCACCAGCTCGTCGACCAGCTCGTCGGTGATCTGGGCGCTGGAAAGCACCAACGCCGGATCGTTGCCGCCGAGCTCCAGGCCCAGGCTCTTGACGGTGCCTGCCGCCTCTCGCATGATCTGCTGCCCGGTCGCGGTGCTACCGGTGAACAGCACCTTGCGCACCAACGGGTGGCGCACCAGCGCGCTACCCACCTCCGCGCCGGTGCCCGGGACGATGTTGACGACGCCCGGCGGCAGGGCCGCGGCGAGCAGGGCCAGCGTCTGGCCGATGGCTAGCGGGGCCAGCTCGGACGGCTTGACGACGACGGTGTTGCCGGCGAGCAAGGCCGGGGCCACGTGCTGGAACGCGAGGTAGACCGGGTAGTTCCAGGGGACGATCACGGCGGTCACGCCCATCGCCCGCCGAGTTACGATCACCGTGCCGCGCTGGTCGACGCTCACCTGGTCCCGGGCGAATTCCTCAGCGAGGCCGATGAAATAGCGCAGCACCCGTGAGGGGCCGCCGACGTCGACGCTGGACTCCCACAGCACCTTGCCCTGCTCGCGGGTGAGCAGCACCGCCCGGTCGGCGACACCCTGCTCTAAGGCGGCGGCCGCTTGCTCGAGGAGTTCGGCGCGCTGCTGGACGGTCAGGCCCGACCAGGCCGGCATCGCCTCGTGCGCGGCGCGCACCGCGGTGTCGGCGTCGGCCGCGGAACCGGCCGCGACCTCGCCGACGACCTCGGTGGTGCGCGCCGGATTGTGGACCGGCAGGAAGCTGGTCGGCAGCCGCCGACCCGCGACCAGCACAGGAGCACGAACGGCGGCTTGCTCCGGCCGGGCAGGTGCGATGCCGGTCACGTTGCCTCCTTGTGTTTCAGCCGGTGCAGTGGTCCAGCCGTGCGGTCAGATCTTGAACAGCCGGCGGGCGTTGGCACCCTTGATGAGCCGCTGGTGGTCGGCCGGCAGCTGCTCGACCAGGTCGAGGATCTCCCGCATGTGGCCGTTCTTGTGCGGGTAGTCGCTGCCGTACAGGACGTTCGTCGAACCGAAGACGGCGACGGTCAGGTCGAGCGCCTCCTTGGTGTAGACGATGGAGTCGACGTAGATGCGGTCGACGTAGCTGCTCGGCAGGTCCTTGACGGTTTCGCGCACCGGCTCGAAGGCCTTGTGCCAGGCGTCGATCCGGCCGATGACGAACGGCAGGTAGCCACCTGCGTGCCCACCGATGATCTTCAGGTCCCGGTACCGGTCGAAGAAGCCGTCGAGGATCATCCGGGACAGTGCGAGCGTGGTGTCGAAGGTGAAGCCCACGATGGCCGTCAGGTTGTACCGGTCCATGTCCATCGCCTCGATACCAGGCGGCGAGGTGGGGTGGACCAGCACCGGCAGGCCGGCCGCGTCGATGGCGGCCCAGATGTCGTTGAATCGCGGGTCGGTCAGAGCCACGCCGTCGATGTTGGCCAGCACCATCACGCCGACCGCGCCGCGCTCCAGCGCCCGGTGGAGCTCGGCCACTGCGAGGTCCGGGTGCTGCCACGGCAGGCTGGCCATCCAACGGATCCGTTCCGGGTAGCGCTCCTGCGCCGCGGCCATGTCGTCGTTCACGAGCCGTGCGGCGTGCAGCGAGGTCTGGGCGTCGCCCCAGTAGGCGTTCGGGCAGGTCAGCGAGACGACCGCGATGTCGACGCCGTCCGCGTCCATGGCCTCGATGCGCATCGGGTAGTCGAACATGCCCGGGGTCAGCGTCATGAAGGGTGCCCCGGCCTTGTGGACCGCCCGGCTGCCGCCGAGCACCTCGGAGACGGTGTAGTCGCCACCGGCTTCCACGAGCAGGTCGATGTAGGCGGCACTGAGCATGTGAGTGTGGATGTCGATCGTGGACACGCCGGGTACTCCTCTGCGGGCTGATCGCGAGCCGATTCGATAATCGGGCAAGGCATTCGATTTACGAATACGCTATCCGAGGGATGCCGAGCCGGGCAACCATTCCGGAGCAGATTGAGGCGTGCGCTCAGCGCGAGGCGGGTGCGCCGCTGGCCCGTTGCACAGCCGCGGTCAGCGTCGCCTGGTCGGCGGCGTCCACGATCGCCGCCAGGTGGCCGTCGGGGCGAAGCAGGAAGGCGCGGCCCGCGCGGGCGTCGAGCGCCGCGCTCAGCACACCTTCGGTGTCGATCTCGTCGAGGCACAGGACCCGCACTGGCGCGGCGGTAGCGGCGGTCGCGGCCTCGCGCAGCCTCTCGAGGTCGACCCCACCACTGGCGAGCAGCAGGAACCCCTGGCCGACGAGCTGGCGCAGCCGCCGCACATGCGGCTCTGCCGGCAGCTGGATCGGGCCGTCGGGACACAGCACGCCAGGCACGGGCGGTCGGAGCTGACCTGCCTGGCGGGGAAAGTCGGAGAGGTCGCCGAAGGGCGTGGTGAGCGAGGAGTCGATGTACCAGAACGGTTCCGCGAGCTTGCCGGAGTCGATCCGTTCGCGCGCCGCCGGGTCGGTGACGGCGGCCTCCAACGAGGCTCGGCGATGCGCGAGCTCGACGTCGTCGCGCGGCACCAGGAAGCGCATCGTCCGGTCGGTGACCCGGATGTTCTCCTCGGCCGCGGCCCGGCGCTCCTCGGCGTAGGTGTCGAGCAGCGCCTGCGGTGCCCAGCCGTGCAGCACGAAGGCGAGCTTCCAAGCGAGGTTCTCGGCGTCCTGCATGCCGCTGTTGAGGCCCCGCGCCCCGAACGGGGAGACGATGTGCGCGCTGTCACCGGCAAGGAAGACCCGGTTCACCGCGAAGGCGCTGGCCATCCGCTCGTGGAACCGGTACTGGCTCGCCCAGACGATCTCATACGGCGTGGTTGCGCCGATGATCTGACGGATGCGCACTTCCAGCGCGCCGCTGGCGCGCTCCGCCTCGAGGTCGAAGTCGCCGGGCACCTGCCAGTCGATGCGCCACACGTCGTCGGGCTGCGGGTGGACAAGGACTTGTCGACCGGGGTTCCACGGCGGGTCGAAGTAGAAGCGGCGTTCGGTCCCGAGGTCCACCTTGGCCCGGACGTCGCAGATGAGGAACTGGTCGTCGAAGCTGTGGCCGGGAAACTCCAGACCGAGCAACCGTCGCACCCTGCTGCGTGATCCGTCGCACCCCACGACGTACTGCCCCGCGGCCGTCTGCGGGCCGGCCGGGCTGTCGTAGCTCACCCAGGCCGTGTCGGCGTCCTGGTGCACCCCGGTGACCTGGCAGGCCCAGCGGACGTCGATCAGGGGAGTGGCCCGTACCCGGTTGAGCAGATAGCGCTCCGTCGAGGTCTGCGCGATGTTGATGAACCAGGGGAACGCACTGCGACCGTGGTCCGGCAACGACGTGACGAACAGCTCGTGGTCGCGGTAGTACGTGCGACCGACGTCCCAGGTCACTCCCTCGGCCATCATCGGCTCGGCACAGCCGATCCGGTCGAAGATGTCGAGCACGTCCCGCTGCATGCAGATCGCCTTGGAGCCGACGTCGTCGAGCTCGGGCTTGCTTTCCAGCACCACGACCGGGATGGACCAGCCCGCCAGTATGAGCGCGGTCGCCATCCCGACCGGGCCGGCGCCTACGACGATCACAGGCGCCGTTTCGCGCACGGGCAGCATCGTCACCCTTTCCGTAGCGAGGTGAGCGGTAGGGGCGGGCGAATCAGCTCTGCAGCTGGTCCCACACGGCCAGGTCGCGCTCGGCAGTCCAGATCCGGGGGCGGTCGCCCAGCAGCTCGTCCCACATCCGCTGGACGTCGAACGGCAGGCAGTGCTCGAAGATCGGCCAACGTCCGAATGCCGGCTCCAGTGCCGCGTGCGCTGCTTGGAAGGCGTCGTTGAGCGTGCCGTCGCGCTGCTGAGCGGCAGCGACGGAGTCGCGCAGCACGGTGAGGAAGCCGCGGGTCTGCTCGATGGCGGCACGCACCTGCGGACCGCGCACGACAGCGCCTCGGCCACCGATGAGGGTCTGCGCATCGAGAGCCGCGACCCGGTCGAGCGTGGTGCTCATCCAGTCCAGGTGGTAGGCGTCGCCGGTGTACAGCGCGGCCTGGGCCTCGACGAGGTCACCGGCGAACAGGATGCGCTGCTTGGGAAGCCAGGCGACGATGTCGCCCTCGGTGTGGCCGCGGCCGCAGTACTGCAGGACGAGCTGGCCGCGGTCGCCGCCGAGCTCGATCGTGAGCCGGTCGCTGAACGTGGAGGTCGGCCACGTCAGGCCGGGGATCGTCTCGTGGCCCTCGAACAGTCGGGGCATCCGGCCGAATTCGGATGCCCAGTCCTGCATGCCGCGCTCTTCGATGAGCCGCTTGGTGTTGTCGTGGGCGACGATGATCTCCGCGTCGAACGCTGAGGCGCCGAGCACGCGCACTGCGTGGTAGTGGGACAGCACCAGGTACTTGACGGGCTTGTCGGTGTGCTCGCGCAGCTTGTCGAGCCATTTCCTCGCCATGACCGGCGTCGCGCGCGCTTCGAAGCAGACGAGGAAGTCCTCGCCCTCGATGGCGCCGATGTTGGGGTCGCCCTCAGCGGTGAGCGCGTAGACGCCATCGGCGAGAACCTCGAGGGTCTCTTCCTTGACGCCGAGGTCGGCGGACGATGCGAAAGGCTTGGCAGACATGGCATTTCCCTCAATCCGAGGATAGTCAACGCCTTGACTATATGCCTTGATCGGCGGTGTGACTAGTCCTTGTGAGCAATGTCTTCGACGGTCTGGACCTGCTCGATCATCCGCTGCAGCCGGGCGACCAGGCTCTTGCGCTCACTCGAGCTGAGCGCACCGCACCACTGCTGCTCGCGGCGGTTGTGCTCGGCGTACGCCGCTTCCAAATGGTGGCTGCCCGCCTTGGTCAGCGAGATGATCGCCGCGCGTCCGTCCGTCTGCGAGGGCTTGCGGTCCGTGAGCCCGTCGCGCTCCAACGTCTTGACCAGCGCGGACACGGAGGCTCGGCTCATGCCGGACAGCCGGGCAATGTCTTTGAACTCCTGGGGGCCGGCGACCCACAGCACGAACATCACCCGGAATCCGGCCCAGCTCCAGCCGTAGCGCCGGTGGACCGTCGACTCCAGGTCGTAGACCATGAGGTTCACCATGCGGTGCAGCGTGAACACGACGCGCATGGCGTCGAGATCGGTGTCCGGCTGGCGCTGGCGAACCTGCTCGACGGCGTAGTCGATGAACGACCACTCGTCGAGGTCGGAGACTTCTTGGTGGCTGGTCATGCTGGAGAGCCTACGATCACCTGACCGTGGGTAGCAGGCCTCACACCGCCGGCGTGATCGTCCCGCGGACCTCGCCGAACCCGATCCGTACGCCGTCCGCGCCTGGTGCGGTCGCCCGCAGCACCACCGTGTCGCCGTCCTGCAGGTAGCTGCGCACCGACCCGTCGGCCAGGGTGATCGGCTCGGTCCCGTTCCAGGACAGCTCGATGAACGACCCGCGCTGGTCGCGCTCCGGACCGGAGACGGTGCCGGAGGCGAACAGGTCGCCGGTGCGCAGCGAGGCGCCGTTGACCGTCATGTGCGCGAGCTGCTGCGGCGGGGTCCAGTACATCTGCGCGAACGGCGGGCGTGACACGACGGTCCCGTTGAGCTCGACCTCGATGTCGATGTCGAGACCCCACGGCTCGTCTGTGCGCAGGTACGGCAGCGGCGCCGGGTCCTGCTCGGGCTGCGGCACCCGCGCCGCGTCGAGCGCGTCGAGCGTCACCACCCACGGCGAGATCGAGGTCGCGAAGGACTTCCCCAGGAACGGGCCGAGCGGCACGTACTCCCACGCCTGCAGGTCGCGGGCGCTCCAGTCGTTCAGCACCACGACACCGAACACGTGCTCGCGGAACTGCGCGACCGGCACCGGGGTGCCCAGCTCGGACGGGACACCGACGACGAAGGCGATCTCTGCCTCGATGTCGAGACGGATGGACGGGCCGAACGTGGGCGCCGCGTCGGCGGGTGCCTTGCGTTGGCCGCTGGGCCGCACGACCGGGGTGCCGGAGACGACCACGGTGCCGGCCCGCCCGTGGTAGCCGATCGGCAGGTGCTTCCAGTTCGGCGTCAGCGGATCGGTGTTCGGCCGGAAGATCTGGCCGATGTTGGCCGCGTGATGCAGCGAGGAGTAGAAGTCGACGTAGTCCGCGACCTCGATCGGCAGGTGCAGGCGGACGTCGGCGAGCGGGTACAGGTGCGGGCTGATCTCGTCGGTGCAGCCGGCGTCGCTGAGCAGCTCGGTGATCCGCGCGCGGGTCGCCCGCCACGCGGCGCGGCCCCGGGCCATGAAGGGGTTGAGCGAGCTTTGCGCGAACACGTCGTCGTCGAGCACCGCGGCGAGGTCCAGCACCATCTCGCCGATCGCGACGCCGACCCGCGGACCAGCGTCGGCCGTGGAGAAGACGCCGTAGGGCAGGTTCTGGATCGGGAAGGGCGAGCCGTCAGGGACGGGCACCCAGGTCTCGTTCGGCACACATGCTCCTTCGTGGCCCTCGGCGGTCCGGCCTGACGGTACCGCGCCTCTTGACAGGTTTGGCGTGGTTCGCGCACGCTACAGATAGCGGACACAAGTGTCCACTCTCCGTACAGAAGGGCCGTTCCTCATGCCGCACTACCGCCAGGTCGGCGAGATCCCGCACAAGCGCCACACGATGTTCCGGCAGCCCGACGGCTCGCTGTACGCCGAGGAGCTGATGGGCGAGGAGGGCTTCTCGTCGGACTCCTCGCTGCTCTACCACCGCCACCTGCCCACCGCGATCACCGCGGCTGAGGCGGTCACCGACGACGCGCTGACCCCCTGTACGACGGCGAACAGCCCGCTGCTGCCCCGGCACTTCCACACCCACGCCCTCGATGTCGGCGGTGACCTGGTGACCGGCCGCCGGCTGCTGCTGGGCAACGACGACGTGCGGGTGTCCTACGTCGCCGCGGACGAGGCCAGCGGGCTGTACCGCAACGCCATCGGCGCCGAGCTGGTCTACATCGAGTCGGGCACCGCCCGCCTCGAGTCGGTCTACGGCGCGCTCGACGTCGGCAAGCGGCGACTACGTGATGATCCCGACGTCGACCACGCACCGCTGGGTGCCCACCGGCACCGAACCGGTCCGCGCCCTGATCACCGAGGCCAAGGGGCACATCCGCCCGCCGCGTCGCTACCTGTCCAACTACGGGCAGTTCCTCGAGCACTCGCCGTACTGCGAGCGCGACCTGCGCGCCCCCGCCGAACCGCTGCTGGTCACCGAGGGCGAGGTGGACGTGCTGGTCCGCCACCGCACCGGACTGACCCGCTACACCTACCTCAACCACCCGTTCGACGTGGTCGGCTGGGACGGCTGCCTGTACCCGTACGCCTTCTCCATCCACGACTTCGAGCCGATCACCGGGCGCATCCACCAGCCACCGCCGGTGCACCAGACCTTCGAGGGCCCCAACTTCGTCATCTGCTCGTTCGTGCCGCGGCTGTTCGACTACCACCCCGAGGGCGATCTCGGTCCCGTACAACCACGCCAACGTCGACTCCGACGAGGTGCTCTTCTACGTGGGCGGGGACTTCATGTCCCGCAAGGGTGCGGGCATCGAGATGGGCTCCATCTCGCTGCACCCGTCGGGGTTCACCCACGGCCCGCAGCCGGGCAGCGTCGAGGCCGCACTCGGCAAGGCGGCCACCGACGAGCTCGCCGTCATGATCGACACCTTCCGGCCGCTCCACCTGGGCCCGGCCGCCCTCGCCTCGGAGGACCCGAACTACGCCTGGACCTGGGCGCGCGGGCTCGCCGCCAAGGGCGACACCGGGCCGGGGCTGTCCCAATAACCGGCGCCAGGGTCACCTGAGGTGGCCGCGGAGACCTCGCAGACCCTCGACCGGGGGCTGCGCATGATCGAGCTGCTCGTCGAGACCCCCGACGGCCTGTCGCCGACGGAGATCGCGACCCGGCTCGACCTGAGCCGTCCCATCGTCTACCGCCTGCTCACCACGTTGGGCGAGCACGGGTACGTCCGTCGGCAGGCGGACGGCCGGGTGCGGCTCGGCCTTGCGGTGTTGCGCCTGGCCCGGGGCATGGAGCCGGTCGTGCGCAGCGCGGCGCTGCCCGTGCTGCGGGTGCTCGCCGACGAGCTGGGGGCCACCGCGCACCTCGCGGTCGCCGACGGCGCGGACGCGCTGGCGGTCGCCGTCGTCGAGCCGACCTGGACCGACCTGCACGTCGCCTACCGGGTCGGCGCCCGGCACCCGCTGGAGCGCGGTGCGGCCGGACTGGCGATCCTCGCCGCCCGGTCCGGGTCGGACCATCCGCCCTATGCGGTAAGCCATTCCCAGCTGCAGCACGGCGCGTACGGGGTCGCCGCGGCCGTGCCGGGCTTGGACGGGGTGGAGGCGAGCGTCGGGGTGGTGGCGTTGGCCCCGCTCGACGCGGACGTCGTCGGACCGCGCGTGGTGCGGGCCGCCGCCGAGGTGGCTTCCGCCCTGTCGTGATCGAGGGGGCGGGCATACGCTGACCGCCGTGACCGCACCGCTGCCGCTGGCGCTCCCGGGCTTCGCGCGGGAGGCGGAGGAGCCGGCTGGCCCGGCGCGGGCTGCACGGAAGGGGTAACCATGCTCGACCTGAGCCCACGTCCCGGTGAGCTCGAACCCATCGAGACCGCATCGGTGGACGAGCTGCGAGCGCTGCAGCTGCAGCGGCTGCAGTGGACCCTGCGGCACGCGTACGACAACGTCGAGTTCTACCGGCGCCGCTTCGACGAGCTGGGCGTGCGGCCGCAGGACTGCCGCACCCTGGAGGACCTGCGGCTCTTTCCGTTCACCACCAAGCAGGACCTGCGCGACAACTACCCGTTCGGGATGTTCGCCGTCCCGCGCGAGCAGATCGTGCGGGTGCACGCCTCGAGCGGCACGACCGGCAAGCCCACCGTCGTCGGCTACACGGCGAAGGACATCTCCACCTGGGCCGACCTGGTGGCCCGGTCGATCCGCGCCTCGGGTGGTCGGCCCGGGATGAAGGTGCACGTCGCGTACGGGTACGGCCTGTTCACCGGCGGGCTGGGCGCGCACTACGGGGCGGAACGCCTCGGCTGCACGGTGATCCCCGTCTCCGGCGGGATGACCGAGCGTCAGGTCCAGCTCATCGTCGACTTCTCACCCGACGTCATCATGGTCACGCCGTCGTACATGCTGGCGATCGGCGACGAGTTCGAGAAGGAAGGCATCGACCCGCGGTCCACGTCGCTGAAGGTGGGCATCTTCGGGGCCGAGCCGTGGACCGAGCAGATGCGGCGCGAGGTCGAGGACCGCTTCGACATGCACGCCGTCGACATCTACGGGCTGTCCGAGGTGATGGGGCCCGGCGTCGCGAACGAGTGCGTGGAGACCAAGGACGGGCTGCACATCTGGGAGGACCACTTCTACCCGGAGATCGTCGACACCGTGCACCTGGAGCCGCTGGCTGACGGCGAGCACGGCGAGCTGGTGTTCACCACCCTCACCAAGGAGGGACTGCCGGTCATCCGCTACCGCACCCGCGACCTGAGCCGGCTGCTGCCGGGCACGGCGCGGACGATGCGGCGCATGGAGAAGATCAGCGGGCGCACCGACGACATGATCATCCTGCGTGGGGTGAACCTGTTCCCCAGCCAGATCGAAGAGCTGCTGTTCGCGCTGCCCGAGCTCGCGCCCAACTTCCAGCTCGTGCTGCGCCGGCCCGGCAGGCTCGACGAGATGACCGTCCGGGTGGAGATCCGACCGAGCTTCGACACCGATGGTGCCCGAGAGGCCGCGGGTCACCGGCTCGCGCAGCAGGTGAAGCGGCACCTCGGGGTGTCGGTGAAGGTCGAGGTCGTCGAGCCGTACGCGCTGGAGCGCTCGATGGGCAAGGCGCGACGGATCTTCGACGAGCGGCCGCGGGCCTGAGCGGTGGCGGGCAAGCGGTCGCGGCGGCTGAATGGCCGCTGGGCTGAGGCGGTTGTGGGCGCGGCGAAGCGCCCGCGTGACCTACCCTTAGCCGAGTGACCCTCCGCCTCAATGACACCTGGACCCGCACGGTCCGCGACTTCGCGCCCCTCGTGCCGGGTCAGGTCACCATGTACCTGTGTGGTGCGACCGTGCAGGCGCCGCCGCATATCGGGCATATCCGGTCCGGGATCACGTTCGACATCCTGCGCCGCTGGCTCATGGCGTCGGGCTACCAGGTCACGTTCTGCCGCAACGTCACCGACATCGACGACAAGATCCTCGCGATGGCCGCGGCCGAGGGTGTCCAGTGGTGGGAGGTGGCTGAGCGCAACCAGCGGGCCTTCTCCTGGGCGTACGACGTGCTGGGGTGCCTGCCGCCGACCGTCGAGCCTCGGGCCACCGGCCACGTGCCGGAGATGATCGTGCTGATGCGCCGGCTCATCGAGGCCGGCCACGCCTACGCCGAGGCCGGCGACGTGTACTTCGACGTCCGCTCGCACCCCGCCTACGGGACCCTGTCCGGGCAGAAGCCCGAGTCGATGCAGCAGGGCGAGACCGAGGCGACCGGCAAGCGCGACGCGCTCGACTTCACCCTGTGGAAGGGCGCCAAGCCCGGCGAGCCGTCCTGGGAGACCCCGTGGGGCGACGGCCGACCCGGTTGGCACCTGGAGTGCTCGGCGATGGCCACCAAGTACATGGGTGCGGCCTTCGACATCCACGGCGGCGGGCTCGACCTGGTCTTCCCGCATCACGAGAACGAGATCGCCCAGTCGAACGCCGCGGGCGACCCGTTCGCGCAGTACTGGGTGCACAACGGCCTGCTCACGCTCGGCGGCGAGAAGATGAGCAAGTCGATCGGCAACTCGCTGCTGGTCACCGAGATGGTCAAGCGGGTGCGGCCGGTCGAGCTGCGCTACTACCTCGGCCAGGCCCACTACCGCTCGTCGCAGGACTACAGCGAGACGGCGCTGGACGAGGCGGCCGCCGCCTACCAGCGGATCGAGGGCTTCACCGAGCGCGCCGCCGAGCTGGTCGGCGAGGTCGAGCTGGACGGCGCTGCGCTCCCGGACGCCTTCGTCGCCGCGCTCGACGACGACCTAGGCGTCCCCCAGGCCCTTGCCGTCCTGCACGGCGCGGTCCGCGAGGGCAACAGCGCGCTGGCCGAGGGCGACAAGGTGGTCGCGGCGGACCGGCTGCGGTCGGTGCGCACGATGTTGAACGTGCTGGGGTTGGACCCGGTGACCCAGTGGTCGGCCGAGTCCGGCGGATCGGCGCAGGAACTGCACGGCGTGGTCGACGCGTTGGTGGCTGTGGCGCTGGAGCAGCGCGCCGCGGCCCGCGCCCGCAAGGACTTCGCGGCGGCAGATGAGATTCGTTCCCGGCTGGTCGAAGCGGGCGTTGTAGTAGAAGACACACCCGCCGGCGCACGCTGGCAGTTACGGAGCAAGTGATGGCAGGCGGCAAAGCAGGCGGCATGGGCGGGCGCGGGGCCAAGACGGGCTCGCACCGCAAGGGCGCCCAGATGGGTTCGGGCGGGCAGAAGCGCAAGGCGTTGCAGGGCAAGGGTCCGACCCCGCCCGGCGAGGCACGCAAGGGACACCCGAAGGCTCGCCAGGCGGCGTCCGCGGCCAGGCGCGAGGCTGCGCCTCGGGCGGGCCGGTTCACCCCGGCGGCGGCGCCCGACGAGCGTCGCTGGTCGTCCGGCCCGGGTGAGCGGTCAGGCGCACCTCGCGGCGCCGAGGGCGGCTCCCGGCCTGCGTACGGCGACTCCCGGCCCACGTCCTACGGCGACGCGGGGGCACGTTCGACGGGCGGCCCGCGTACTGCTGACTCGCGGGGTAGCTCGTGGGGCAGCGACTCCCGCGGTGGTTCGCGTGGCGCCGATACGCGCGGCGGTCCGCGCGGCGCTGACACGCGTGGCGGTTCGCGTGGTGCCGACACGCGTGGCGGTCCTCGTGGTGCCGATTCCCGCGGTGGTCCGCGTGGTGCCGACTCCCGCGGTGGTCCGCGCGGCGCTGACCCGCGTGCCCGTACTGCTGACTCGCGCGGTAGCTCGTGGGGCAGCGATTCCCGTGGCGGTCCGCGTGGTGCCGATTCCCGCGGTGGTCCGCGCGGCGCTGACCCGCGTGCCCGTACTGCTGACTCGCGCGGTAGCTCCTGGGGCAGCGATTCCCGAGGTGGTCCGCGCGACGACTCGCGTGGCGCCGGTCGGGGCGCTCCGACGACCGGTGGCCGGTCCGCCGGGCCTCGCACCTCGTCCACTGGCCGTCCCGCCGCGGGTGGCCGTCCGGTCCCCGGCGCGCGGCTCCGCCTCGCCCCGTCCTTCCAGCGGTGGTCGCCCGTCGGCTGGCAGCCGCACGCCGAGCCGGACGCCGTCGCGCGCACCGAGCCGGTCGCGTAACGGTGTGCTGACCGAGCTCGTGGCGGGTCGCAACTCGGTGGTCGAGGCGCTGCGCGCCGGCGTGCCGGCGACCGCGCTGTACATCGCGTCGCGCATCGACTCCGACGAGCGGGTCCGCGAGGCGATGAAGCTCGCGGCCGACCGCGGCATCACCCTGCTCGAAGGGCCGCGTCCCGAGCTGGATCGGCTCAGCGACGGCGCGATCCACCAGGGCCTGCTGCTGCAGGTGCCCGAGTACGAATACGCCCACCCGAACGACCTGCTCGCCGCGGCCTTCGACTCCGGCGACGCTCCGCTCCTGGTTGCCCTCGACGGCATCACCGACCCGCGCAACCTGGGGGCCGTGGTGCGGTCGGCCGGTGCATTCGGAGCGCACGGCGTGGTGGTGCCCGGAGCGTCGGGCCGCCGGGATGACCGCGTCCGCGTGGAAGACCTCCGCCGGTGCGGCGGCCCGGGTCCCGGTCGCGCGCGCCACGAACCTCACCCGGGTGCTGTCCTCCTACTCCGACGCCGGCCTGCTCGTCGTCGGCTTCGCGGCAGAGGGCACGGTCGACCTGGTCGACCTCGAGGTCGCGGTCGATCCCATGGTCATGGTGATCGGCTCCGAGGGGCAGGGCCTGGGACGGCTGGTCGCGCAGACGTGCGACGTGCTGGTCCGGATCCCGATGGCCTCCGACACCGAGTCGCTCAACGCGGGTGTGGCCGCCGGGGTGGCGCTGTACGAGATCGCGCGCCGGCGCCGGGCTGCGGGCCGGCTCTAGCCGGCCGCGACCTCCTCGGGGTCGTCACCCAGCAGGTAGCGGGGCCCTGTACCGCGCGCAGCGGCAACATCCTGCGGGTTGTACAGGGCGCACCGTTGCAAGGACAGGCAGCCGCAGCCGATGCAGCTGGTGAGGTTGTCACGCAGGCGTTCCAGCTCGGCGATCCGCTCGTCCAGCCGCCGGCGCCAGGAGCGGGACAGGCGTTCCCAGTCAGCCTTCGTCGGGGTGCGCCGGGTCGGCAGCAGGTGCAGCTCCTCCTTGATCTCGTCCAGGCTCAGGCCGACCTGTTGGGCCACGCGGACGAACGCGACCCGCCGCAGCGTGCTGCGGCGGTAGCGTCGTTGGCCGCCGGCGGACCGCCCTGACTCGATGAGCCCCTGCGTCTCGTAGTACCGCAGGGTTGACGTGGCGACGCCGCTGCGCGCGGCGACGTCGCCGATGGTGAGCAGGTCGTCGGAGGAAGCCACGTAGCCAGGCTAGCAATTTGACTTAAAGTCAACTTCAAGTTGCAGGCTGTTCGGCATGACACCGAACCTGACCGCCGCTCCGAACCGTCGACACACGTTCGCCGACGTGCCGGCCTTGCTCTCGCTGGTCCTCGGCGACGAGAAGCACGCGCCGAGCGCACACTCGACCCTCGACGTCCTGTGGGTCCTCTACGACCAGATCCTGCGGGTGGACCCTGCGTCCGTCGACGACCCTGGGCGAGACCGGTTCCTGCTGTCGAAGGGCCATGGCCCTGCTGCCTACTACGCCGTGCTCGCTGCCAAGGGCTTCGTGTCGCTGGACGTGCTTTCGACGATGGGCAGCTTCGACTCACCGCTCGGTTTTCACCCCGACCGGATGCGCGTACCGGGCGTGGAGATCTCCAGCGGTTCGCTCGGTCACGGGCTGCCGCTCGGGGTGGGGGTCGCGCTGGGTCTGCGAGTGCAGGGACTCACGGCGCCTCGCGTGGTGTGCCTGCTCGGCGACGCCGAGCTCGACGAGGGCAGCAACCACGAGGCGATCGCCTATGCGGGCGCGGCCGGCCTGGACTCGCTGACCGTCGTCGTCATCGACAACGCCTCGTCCACGCACGGCTGGTCCGGCGGGATCGCCGGGCACTTCGAGGTCGCCGGTTGGGCCGGGACCACGGTGGACGGGCGGGACCACGAGGCGCTCGCCGCCGCCCTGGCGGACGTCCGCGATGGCCGCCCGCGCGTGGTCGTTGCCGTCGTCGAGCCGAAGGGCTGAGCCGTGGACACCATGCGCGAGCGGTTCGCCGCCACCGTGACCGACCTGCTCCACGACGATCCGCGGGTCGTCGCGGTGCTCGCCGACATCTCCACCAGCTTGTTCGAGGAGGCCGCGCTCGCCTACCCGGACAGCGTCGATCAACGTGGGCATCCGCGAGCAGCTCGCCGTCAGCGTGGCCGGCGGGTTGGCGCTCACCGGTCTGCGGCCGGTGGTGCATTCCTACGCGCCGTTCCTGCTCGAGCGGCCGTTCGAGCAGGTGAAGCTCGACCTCGGGCATCAGGGGGTCGGCGCGGTGCTGGTCAGTGTCGGCGCGTCCTACGACTGGTCCGAGGGTGGGCGCACGCACCAGGCGCCGGAAGATGTCGCGCTGCTCGACACTCTCGACGGTTGGACGGTTCACGTGCCGGGGCACCCGGACGAGGCCGAGGCGTTGCTGCGTGAGGCGGTGGCGACCGACGAGCGGGTGTACGTGCGGCTGTCGACGCAGACCAACCGTGCGCCGCATCTGGTCGGAGGGGGCAGGATGCGGCCGATGCGCCAAGGAACCCGCGGCACCGTGGTGGCGGTCGGGCCGATGCTCGACCGGACGATCGCCGCCGTCGAGGATCTCGATGTGACGGTCCTGTACGCCGCGACGGTGCGGCCGTTCGACGCGCAGACGTTGCGGGCGACGCTGGGGCGCCCCGACGTGGTGCTCGTCGAGCCGTACCTGGCGGGCACGTCGAGCGCGCTGGTGTCGCAGGCGCTGCAGGACCTGCCGCACCGGATCCTCGGTCTCGGCGTCGGCAAGGCGGAGCTTCACCGCTTCGGGACGCCCGAGGAGCACGACGCGGTGCACGGGCTCGACGTCGCGGGCCTCCGGGGGAGGATCAGCTCGTTCCTGGGCGCTTAGGGATCCGGCGCCCTGCGGCGGCACCTACGTTGCGTGCGTCTCGACCTGCTGGATCAGGGCCTTGAGCGTCGTGATCTCGTCGTGCAGGGCCTTCTTGCCGGCCTTGGTGAGCTGGATCCAGGTGCGGGCGCGTTTGCCCTCGTATCCCTTCTCGATGGTGATCAGGCCCGCCTTCTCCAGCACGTTGAGGTGCTGAGCCAGGTTGCCGGCGGTGAGGTCGAGGGTGGTGCGCAGGAAGGTGAACTCCGCGCGCCGGGCTTGCTGAACCACCGTGAGGATGCCGAGGCGCACTCGTTGATGGACGACATCGTCGAGGTCGTTGGCCGGGTGGTCGGTCATGTGGTCGACCGCCCCCGGGCCCGCTGGATCACAGCGAGGACGAGACCGCCGAGCAGGAGCACGCCGGCGTCGAACAGCAGATGCGGCAAGAAGGCCCACGGTGAGGGGTGGGCGAACCGGCCAAAGCCGACCGTGACGACAACGACGATCAAGTACACGACGGTGACCGCGAGAAGCTCCCAACTCCGCTCGATCCGGGCGAGCAGCAGCAGCGCCAGCCCGATCGCGCCAGCCGGGCTCACGATCCGGTAGAGGTAGTCCGTGGGCTGCGACGACCCCAGGTGCAGGGTCTGGGCAAGGAACGCCGGGTGGGCCAGTGCCCACATTGCCCAAGCCGTGATGAGCAGGGCTAGGACAACACCAACGACGACGTACGGCCGGACCAGGGTGCCGACGCCACGCTGGCGGGACCGGTGGAGGTAGAACCAGCTGATCGCACCGTAGGCGAGCAGGAGCGCCACCGGCCAGTACCACAGCGCCCACGCTGAGTAGCTGGTGCAGACGTACGCGCCGCCTTTGAGCGACGTGCAGTGCGTGGGATGCGGGCCGTACCCGTACCGATAGAAGGGCGTCGCTGCGAACGTCACCGCAGCGAACACGAGCAGGGGGAACCAGGCGCCACGCTGCTCGCGGCGGACGCGGCGGGCCAGCTCGCGCGTTGCTGCCAGCAGGTACTGCGGGTCACCCGAGGCGGGAGCGGGTTGAGACGTCATGGATTTAGGTTTGCATTACAAACCAATTTTGTCTAGGGACTAGATCTTGTGAGAGCCGACGTCAGGCACGCGACAGGCGGCGCATCGGGATCGCTCCAGGCTTGCGTGGAACGAGTGCGGCGATGCCTCACGATGGGGCCATGCGCCTGAGGAGGCTTGTCTTCGTGGCGGGGGCCGTAGCGTTCCTCGCCGGAGTTGCGCTCGCCGTGTTCCCGTTCGTGGGATCGCTTGGGCAGGATTGCGGCTCACTCGTCGCTCCGGCGAGTGGTCACGACTCACTTGCTCCCGCAGAGAGAGCCTGTTCGCAGATCGTGACTACGGCCAGCGAACTGCCTGGGCCCTGGGCCTTGGGTGTACCGGGACTCTTCGCTGCAGGCATGGTGCTGGCCGTCGCGGCAGACCGTCGTCGGTCACGTCAGGACATGGAGCCGGTGGCGGTCGAGCGATAACTACCCCCGGCGGATGTTGACCTGCCCTCGCTGACGCCGCGGGTGCACGGCGACACCCAGTCGCCGTGCTACTGAACTCGACCACGGTGATTCAGCGAGTCGCATTGATCCATTTGGTGTCAGCGCCCGACGGGTCCTGGCACCTCGTACCGGCCGTGTCTCTCCTCGCCCCAGGCGAAGCTCGTCATGGGCAGCTCGTGGCTGAGGGTGTTGGACAAATGGTCCGCTGACGCTAGCGCGTCCCACGGTTCGTCGCCGACAACTCCCAGCCAGCAGGCCGTGACCAACTCACCGCAGGCCCTTACGGTCACGTTGACCGAGTCGCCTTCGGTGTGCACCACGATGTCTTCAAGTTCTTCCGGCAGGATCACGCTGCGGACGACGGGGTCGACGACTCGGCGGCGAACCTCACTGAGGTCGCGGGGATCTAGATCGGCTGCCACGGCACGAGCGTACGGCGCGGCGGTGTCGAACATCGTCGGGCCACTCTCCGGGTCCGGCTCCCGTGGCCCGCTCACGTCGCCGAGCGGTCCTGGCCGCCTCCTGAGATTGCCGCCGGCCAACTGGAACATGTTTGAGCCCCTCAATCGTTGAGTAGGTGAAGGATGTGTTCCACCTCACTGCCCAGACCTTTGGCTGGGAGGAGACGGTGATGACCGGGTACCGCGACGGCGACCAGCTCGACCACGAGCTCTTCGACGCCATGGTCGTGCTGCTGGGCCAGATGCTCCGCAGCGGCGAGAGCCTGGCGGGCCAGCTGGGCGTGCCGATGTTCTGCCTCAAGGCGCTGCACCGCCTCGACACCTCGGTCACCATGAAGGACCTCGGCGAGCAGATGCATTGCGACCGGTCCTTCATCACCATGATCGCGGACACGCTGGAGGAGCGCGGCCTGGCCAGGCGCGAGCCGAATGACACCGACCGGCGGGTCAAGAACCTGGTGCTCACCCCGGACGGCCTGACGCTGAAGCGACGGCTGGAGGGTGCACTGGTCACGCAGATGCCGTGGTCGCAGCACCCTCGACGCCGACGAGCGGGCGCGCCTCCTCGAACTGGTCCGCAAGATGACCGATGCCGAGGCGGTCGTATGTAGCTCACCGCCCGGTTGCGAACAGGTGGGGGAGGTGAGCGGCAAACCAGACGTTTCGCAAGCCGTGATCTGACGCAAGCGCGGCGGTAGCAAGGCCGGAGCCAAGTGCCCGGTCCCGCCAAGGAAGACCGCAGAACTCAACGTCGCGATCGCCGTTCGGCGGATCACTCACAAGTCTTGGCACTCCACTAAGCACACGCAGCTAGACCTCTCGGGTCGCAGCGATGGACCTGTGCGGCCAAAGAGGGGTGAGGAGACGACATTGTCTAGGGCGCAATCAGTATCCGGGCGGGCACAGCCAGCAGCCAGTGCCGACGGTGGCAACCGCCATCTTGGCCTGGCCCTCTTCGTCATCGCCACCGCCCAGCTCATGGTCGTCCTCGATTCGGCCATCGTGAACGTGGCGCTGCCACACATCCAGCGGGCGCTCGGCTTCTCCGGCAACGGCCTGGAGTGGGTCGTCACCGCCTATGCCGTCACGTTCGGCGGGCTGCTCCTTCTCGGCGGCCGATCGGGCGACCTGCTGGGCCGCAGAAGGATCTTCATCACGGGGTTGTTGGTGTTCTCCGGCGCATCCCTGCTCGGAGGTTTCGCGACCTCTGAGGCTTGGCTGCTCGGAGCCCGTGCTCTTCAGGGTGTGGGTGGCGCGATGGTCGCGCCGACGGCACTCGCGCTGATCATGACCACGTTCGCCGAGGGCCCGCCGCGCAACCGCGCGATGGGCGTGTACGCGGCCATGAGCGGCGGTGGTGCGGCAGTCGGCCTGGTCGCCGGCGGGCTGCTCACCACCTACCTGTCGTGGCGATGGGTGCTGTTCGTGAACGTTCCCATCGGCATCGTGGTGGCCTTCATGGCGCGATACGTGATCGCTGAATCGCCGCGGCGGCCCGGTCGGTTCGACCTTCTCGGGGCGATCACAGCGACCGGCGGTGTCGCACTTCTGGTCTACGGGCTGTCCAACGCCAGCACCGACACCAACGGCGTCTCCCACTGGGGCGACACCAAGGTCGTGGCGTCGCTGGCGGCAGCGGCGGTATTGCTCGTCAGCTTCGTGCTGGTCGAGTGGCGCAGCCGCCACCCGCTGTTGCCGCTTCGGATCCTGGCCAACCGCAACCGCTCGGGTGCGTACCTCCTCATGCTGTGCCTGGCTACCGCGATGTTCGGCATCTTCTTCTTCCTCACCATCTTCGTGCAGGAGGTGCTTGGCTTCAGCGCGCTGAAGGCAGGGCTGGCGTTCCTCCCGTTCGCCGTGGTGATCGTGGTGATGTCCGGGATCGTCTCGCAGCTGATCCCCCGCACGGGTGCTCGACCGCTGATGCTCCTCGGCTCCGCTGTGACCGCGGTCGGCATGTACTGGTTCTCCCACATCAGCGTGAGCACCACCTACCTGAACGGGCTGCTCGGACCCATGCTCGTCACCGCGACCGGCCTGGGCATGCTGTTCGTGCCGCTCTCGTTGGTCGCGTTGACCCGCGTCGAGGACGAAGACTCCGGGGTGGCGTCAAGCCTGCTGAACACCGGCCAGCAGGTCGGCGGCGCGATCGGTCTGGCCGCGCTCGGCACGGTCACCTGGACGGCGGTCGCTAACCAGCTGAAGCACGAGGTGGGTTCCCACACCGCCGCGCTCCACCAGGCGCTCGCTGTCGGGATCTCCCGTGGATTCCTGGTAGCGGCCGGGATCGCGGTGCTTGCTCTCCTGGTCGTGGTCGTGATGATCCGGGTGCGGCGGAGCGACCTCGCTGGCGCCACGGCCGAGCCCATCCGGTCACCTGGCCGGACCCTGGCAGCCGAGCAGGCGGAACTCTCGGCGGCACCCGCCCCCGAGTGAACCGTGCGCGGTTCCTGGCCAACCTGGCCGCGGGTGCGGCCAGGTTGGCTGCTGCGAAACACCGGGCACGAAGTGATCATGCCGGGGCCACTACCATCGTGCCGTGGTACCCGCCGGCGTGGCGCAATCTGGCAGCGCACCCGACTTGTAATCGGGAGGTTAGGGGTTCGATTCCCCTCGCCGGCTCTTTGTGATCATGGCGCTGACCTGCGCTAACGCTCGCCGACGTGCATCAAGTAGATGATCACTGTAGCCATGCCTGTAGCCAGAGGTTCTCTAGGCAATCTGGCCGCGTGCGCGCTACCGCGCCTGCTGATCGCCCAGAGCGGAAGACCATGATCTTCCGAATGACGAGATGCGGCGAGGGCTGGGCGGCGCACACAAGCGTGCATTCCGCGACGGGCCATGAAAGGCACCCGGTTAGACGATCGAGCTCCTCGTCACCATGACGCTGTGAACGCCACTGGTGGAGTCTCCGGACGCTGACCTGCGTCTATTCGCGTCGGCCGACCCCACCCAGCTATGCGCAGCTGGAGCCCGTCGTCGCGGCCGTCGCCGCCAGCATGGTCCGGAGCAGCTCGTGGTCCATCTGCGAGGGCCGCCGGTAGCGGATGCACCCCTTGCCCACGCTCAGCCCGGCCAGCTGGTCACGATGCTGGTCGAGCACGTCGCGGCGCATCACGTACACGGCGATGTACTGCCGCTGGCTGGCGAAGGCGAACTGTGCGACGCCGTCCTTGGAGTACGTAGGCATCCCGTACTGCATCGACTCATCGAACCCGTCGAGCAGTGCGCGGCAGTCGTCTCGAAGCTGGGTCAAGGCCTCGGCCCGCTCCTGGGGAACCTCGCTGAGGTAGCCGTCAACATCGGGAGCGTCGCTCTGCATGCGCCCGACCCTACGCAGGGTTGGTCACGGTCCAGATCGGTGGTGGGTACACACGCGCCATTGTCTTTCGGTCATCGCTGTCGGTACGGTGCCTCACCGCACGCCTGCCGAACAAGGGAACCCTTCCGTTGTCCAGCGCGAAGATGCACGCCGATGAACTCGACATCGACGCAGTCGCTCGTCGGCCGGCTGGTCGCGGCGCAGTTCCCCGAGTGGGCGGACCTGGCCATCACGCCGGTTCGCTCCGCAGGCACCGACAACGCGATGTACCGCCTGGGTGACGACATGGCCGTGCGGCTGCCGACGCATTCCCAGCGCCGCCAGGCAGGTCGACAAGGAGCAGCGCTGGCTGCCGCACCTTGCTCCGCACCTTCCGCTCGCCGTACCGGTGCCACTCGGCAGGGGCGTCCCGGGCGAAGGTTACGGCTTGCCTTGGTCGGTGTATCGCTGGCTCGACGGCGAGAACCTTTTCGACGCGCCCGTCGCCGACCTGCGCGATGCGGCCGGCCAGCTGGGACGCTTCGTCGCGGCCCTGAGACGAGATCGACGCCACCGGCGGCCCGCCATCGTTTCGCGGCGGGCCGGTGGGCACGCGCGACGGCGACGTCCGCGCCGCGATTCGCGATCTCGGTGCGGACGGCACGGTCGACGCGTGACGCCGCGACCGCGGCATGGGAAGACGTCCTCCGGCTTCCGCAGTGGCAGGGCGCGCCGGTCTGGATCCACGGTGACCTTCTGCCGGGCAACCTGCTGGCTACGCCAGAGTCGGCTCAGCGCGGTCATCGACTTCGGAGGCCTGGGCGTCGGCGATCCGGCGTGCGACGTCATGGTCGCCTGGACCTTGCTCTCCGCCGACACCCGCGACCTGTTCCGTGAGTCGGCCGAGTCGGACGACGCGACCTGGGCGCGCGGTCGCGGCTGGGCGCTGTGCTTCGGGCTGATGGCGGACGCACTACTACCGCGCTCACGAATCCCGTCCTCGCCAGCGTCGGCCGGCGTGCGATGGCCGAAGCCCTCGCCGACGACGGACGTGGGCATCACCCTCGCCAGGCCCCTCGCCCGGTGTGAGCCGTCGCCGCAACGGGAAGGCAGAGCACCATGCGAGCCATCCAGTACCAGGGCATTGGTCAGGTAGCCCAGGCCGAGGTCGCCAAGCCGTCGGTCGCGGCGGGGCAGGTACTGCTGCGGGTGACCGCGGCGGGTGTCTGCCAGACCGACATCCACATGCGTGCGTCCACCGAGCGGATGGTCGCCGACGGAACGATCCTTGGACATGAGATCGCCGGAGAGATCGTCGACATGGCCGACGACGTCCAGCACTACTCGGTTGGCGAGCAGGTCGTCGTCTACCCCGTGTGGTCGTGCGGCATGTGCCGCCAATGCGTCGCCGGACGGGAGAACGCCTGCCTGAACACGGCTGGGCGGATGGCACCGTCGGCGACACCCGGCGTCTCCATCGACGGAGGCATGGCCGAGTTCGTCGTCGTGCCGGCCACGGCGTTGGTTCCCGCGTCCGGTCTGGATCCTGCCCTGGCTGCGGTGTTGACCGACGCCGGCATCGTGCCCTACCACTCCATCACCGCAGCCGCCGGAGCTCCTGCGCCCCGGCTCGACCGCTGTGATCATCGGGATTGGCGGGCTGGGCCAGTTCGCCGTCGATCTGCTGCGGTTGCTGACCTCGGCCAGGATCATCGCCTTGGACGTCAAGGACGAGGCCTTGGCCGCAGTGCGCGACCGGGTGGAGCACACCTTCTCGTCCGCCGACCCGGAGGTGACAGCGAAGATCTTGCAGGCTGCGGGCGAGTACGGGCCGGACTTCGTGCTCGACCTCGTGGGCAGCAGCGCCACCTTGCGGCTGGCCGGGGCCGTCGTCGCCCCCTACGGAGCGATCCGCGTGCCGGGCCTCAGCGACGGAGTCTTCAACTTCGAAACATCGCAGATCTCCACCTCCCTTCCCTGGGGCGCATCGATCACCCGGCCATACAGCGGGACCTACCAGGATCTGTCGGAGCTCGCCCGGCTGGCCCGAACCGCCCGCTTCAACGTGAACCTGACGCGGTACGGCTTCGACGATGCTCTGCAGGCTTTCGACGACCTGGCAGCCGGACGAATCATCGGCCGGGCCGTCATCACGATGGACTGATACCGCTCCCGCCGGGTTCGTCGTTCCGCGAGGTACTCCCATGTAGTTGCTCTGAGCAACTACATGGGAGTAAGGTTGCTTGAAGCAACCAAGTGGAGTGACGATGCAGCAAGACCATCGCGCTGCGTGCCTGGCGGTCCTCGAAGAGATCGGCCAGTTCGGCACGTTCCGGCGGGAGATGGCGAAGAGCATGACTCCTGATCTGCATGCCGGCAGCGCCTGCGGCGGTATGGAGGCTGGCGGAGCGGGGACCGGCACGGATGAGCGATCTGGCCGCTGATCTGCGGGTGGACCTGTCGGTCATCAGTCGTCAGGCGGCTGACCTCGACGCCGCCGGGCTTGTCGAGCGCCAGCCTGACCCGAGCGATGGAAGGGCCTGCCTCCTGTCGCTGACCCCTGCCGGTCACGAGGCGCTCGATGCCGTCGTGGAACGCCTCATCGACCGGTTCGACTCGCAGCTGGCCCAGTGGGATGCGGCGGACCTGAGCCGCCTCGCGGCCGACCTGCAGCGCCTGCGCGGGGATCTGCTCCAGCCTCCGCCCGAGGGTGGACCCGCACCGCGTACCGCCGTGGCCGCCTCCGCCTGAGCGCGCGCCCCACCAGACCCGACCAGAGAGCAACGCCGTTATGACCATGTCTGACATCAAGAACCCGCCCACCGCGGCGGCGTCCGCACCAGCGGACAAGCACCCAGCCATGTCCCACCGGCAGGTGCTGGAGGCCCTGTCGGGCCTGCTCCTCGGCCTGTTCGTGACATTGCTGTCCAGCACGGTGGTGTCGGCGGCGTTGCCGCGCATCATCTCCGAGCTGGGTGGCGGTCAGTCGGCCTACACCTGGGTGATCACGTCCACCTTGCTGGCGACGACGGCGAGCACCCCGATCTGGGGCAAGCTGGCCGACCTGCTGAACCGCAAGCTCCTCGTCCAGATCGCCTTGATCATGTTCGTGGTCAGCTCGGCGCTCGCCGGCTTGTCGCAGTCAGCCGCGATGCTCATCGGCTTCCGAGTGCTGCAGGGACTGGGCGCGGGTGGCATGACCGCACTGTCCGTCATCGTGATCGCCGACATCATCAGCCCGCGCGAGCGTGGCCGCTACATGGGGTACATGGGTGCTGTCATGGGGCTGGCCACCGTGTCCGGGCCCCTGCTGGGTGGGCTGATCACCGACACGTCATGGCTGGGATGGCGCTGGTGCTTCTACGTCGCCGTGCCCTTCGCGGCCGTGGCGTTGGTGCTGCTGCAGAAGACCCTGCACCTGCCCGCTCGGGTGAAGCGCGTCGTGAAGATCGACTACCTCGGCGCGGCACTGCTCACCGCCGGCGTCTCCTTGCTGCTGATCTGGGTGTCCCTCGGCGGTCAGAACTTCGCCTGGGCGTCGTGGCAGACCGCGACGATGGTGATCGGCGGGCTGGTCGCGCTGGCGTTGGCGGTGCTGGTGGAATCCAAGGTGGACGAGCCGATCATCCCGTTGTCGCTGTTCCGCAACCGCACGGTCGTGCTCGCCATCGTCGCGAGCGTCGCGGTGGGTATCGCACTGTTCGGCACCACGGTGTTCCTCACCCAGTACATGCAGATCGGCCGCGGCAAGAGCGCGACGCTGTCCGGATTGCTGACCATCCCGATGATGGTCGGCCTCATCGGATCGTCGACCATCGTGGGCCGCATCATCAGCGCCACCGGCCGCTACAAGCGCTACATGCTCATCGGCGCGGTATTGCTTCCTGCGGGCCTCGCCCTGATGGGCACGATCCACTACGACACCCCGATCCTGCAGGTCGCGGTCTACATGTTCGTGGTCGGCGCCGGCGTCGGAATGTTGATGCAGAACCTCGTCCTCGCGGTGCAGAACGTCGTCCCGGCCCGGGAGCTCGGCGCGGCCAGCTCGAACGTCGCGTTCTTCCGCACGATGGGTGGCGCGATCGGAGTCAGCGCGCTGGGTGCACTGCTCGGCAACAAGATCGCTGCGCTGCTGCCTGAAAGGCTTGCTGACGCTGGGCTATCCGTCGCGTCCCTCGGTGGCCACAGCGGCCAGCTGCCGGAGATCCGCCTGTTGCCAGCCGCCGTGCGAACCGTCGTCGAGAGCTCCTATGCGGACGGCATCGCGGAGGTATTCTTGGTCGCCGCACCGATCGCGCTCATCGCCCTGGTTGCGGTGGCATTCCTCAAGGAGGTCCCTCTGTCGACGCGCACCGCAGCCCAGCAGCTCGTCGACGAGACGGCGGCCGAGATGCCCGTCACGATCGAGCACAAGTGAGTGCCCGGGCGGGAACGCCGTCGCGCGTCGCTGAACCGGAGCGCGCGCAGGCCGTCGACCGCGTGGAGCAGGAGCTGCTCTTGCTCCTGCGTCGGGCCCGCAGCCATTTCGAACGGTTGGCCGGCGAAGTGCATCCCGGACTCGACGCCGCGGCCTATGGCATCTTGCGCCTGATCGACACCGGTGCGGCTGCGACGGTGACGGAACTGGCCAGCCGGTTGTCGGTGGGCAAGCCCACCGTGAGCCGTCAGGTCATCGCGCTCGAGTCGCTGGGCCTGCTCCACCGCGAGCCTGCCGCGGCTGACCGTCGCGCGATGGAGCTCCGGCTGACCCCTGAGGGGCTCGCTCGGCTGACCGCGACGCGCAACCGCAGCAAGGCGCAGCTGCGCTCGCTGTTGGGGGAGTGGTCGGAGGACGACGTGAACGAGCTGGGAGAGCTCCTCGGCAGGTTCAACCGGCTCAGCTAGCGGCTCGCGACGACGGGCTGGGAGCCGAGCCACGCCAGGAAGTCCTCAGGCGGTATCGGCCGGGCGAACACATATCCCTGCAGGATGTCGCAGCCCAGGCCGGTGAGGTGCGATGAGGCCTCTTCGGTCTCCACGCCCTCGGCGACGACGACCAGTCCGAGGTTGTGGCCGAGCTCGATCATGGAGACGACGATGGCGGCGTCCGCTGCAGAGGAGTGCATGCCGAGCACGAATCCCTTGTCGATCTTCAATTCGTGCAAGGCCAGCGTCGACAGATACCCCAGCGACGTCTGGCCGCGGCCGAAGTCATCGAGGCTCACCTGAACGCCGGCGATGCTCAGGCAGCGCACCGTCTCGGCCGCGCGCTCGGGGTCCGTCATGAGCGCGGTCTCGGTGATCTCAAGGACCAGACGTCGGGGTGCGACTCCCGAGGCGTGCAGCATCGTCAGCACCGACGCCGCGAAGTCGGCGCGGACCAGGTCCCGCGCCGAGACGTTCACCGCGACGACAAGGTCGTCGGCGAGGTCTCCCCATCGCGCGATCTGAGCGAGCGCCTCACCGATGACCCATCGGGTGAGGGGTTCGATCAACCCGGTCTGCTCGGCGATCGGCACGAATTCGTCGGGGAAGAGCAGGCCACGCGTGGGATGGTTCCAACGGATCAGGGCCTCTGCCGCGCAGACCCTGTTGGTTCCAGCATCGACCTTCGGCTGGTAGTGAAGGATCAGCTCGTCGGAGTCGATGGCCCGTCGCAGCTCAGCGACGAGCGCAAGCTTGGTTGCGTCGTACTGGTCGTCGGCCGCCGCGTAGTGCAGCGTTCCGGCGTGGTCCTTCTTGGCCACATACATCGCGACATCCGCGCGCTGCATGAGCTGCTCGACGGTCTGGCCATCGGCAGGGGACAGGGAGAACCCGATGCTGGCCTCCACGCTCAGCGGAAGTCCACGCAGCTGCACCTCGTCCTCGAGCGATCGCCGCATCCGCTGCAGGATGCCCATCGCGTGGGCGGCATCGTCGATGTCCGTGAGGATGACACCGAACTCGTCGCCACCCAGGCGGGCGACCAGGTCCTTTCCGCGAACCTGTCCGGCGAGCCGGCGGCCGAGTTCGGCGAGCAGGATGTCACCGTTGTGGTGGCCGAGGCTGTCGTTGACGTCCTTGAAGCGGTCGAGGTCGAGAAGGGCGATCACCACCTGCGAACCCGTCGATCGGCCTCGCTCCAGCGCGGCTGTCGCTCGCTTGTGGAACAGGACCCGGTTCGGGAGGCCGGTGAGGACGTCGTGATGAGCGAGATAGGTGTTGGTCTCCACCTCGCGCCGCAGCCGACGCGTCACCGATGCCGAGATCACACCGAGCACCGCCCACAGCGCGAGCAGGCCGAGTGCGAGATACCACGACAGGGTGGTCATCCCCGCAAGAACATCGCGCTCAATTGGTTCGTAGGGCAGGTACAGCTCAAGGACGCCCACGGTCTTGCCCGTGGATTTCAGAGGTAGGTAGACCTCGACAACCCGCTCCCCGGCAGGACCGGAGTCGTTGGCGTCGCTGTTGAGCCGGGTGAGGATCGACACGGTCTCGCCGGCGATGGCCTCCCCGACCTCGTCATCGGGTGCGTCGGCAAAGCCGGAGCCGTCGTCGGACAGTGTGACCCGGCCGGTCTCGTCGCGAAGGCGAAGGCGTACCACCTCGCCGCTGTCGATGGCCCGCCTCGTCGCGTTGTCCAAGGCTTGCAGTCGCTCGGGGGTGATTCCTGTGGACACAGGGCCGCTGCCCAGGTGCGGCTCCACCAGGACCTGCGCGATGAGGTTCGCCTTGCTGCGCGCCTCGGCGAGGCCTCTGCTCTTCGCCTCGTGCCGGTACGCCCCCACCAGCACGAATTCGAGCACAAGGATGGGGACGAGACTGGCAGCCGCGTATACCGCGAATAGTCGCGTAGCGGCATGGCCGCCGTCCGCCCTCGGCCTCATGCGCCAACTATCGGCATGGAATTGACATACCTTGACCGCAGCGAAGAGGCCTGATCGCCAACGGTGTGGCGACCAGACCTCCGGCGCGCTGTGCGAATCAGCGGAACCGAGCTGGGAACTGGTGAATGATCCCGGAGCTGAGCTGGTCCGCCATGTCGAGGATGTGCTGGTGGATAGCGTCGTAGTCGGTGGCGCTGGCGGTGTAGTTGCCGTGCAGCTCGTCGCTCGCCTCGGCAAGGGTCTGGTCGAGATGCTCCTTCATGTCCGCGCGCATCCCGGCACGAGGCCAGGACTTCGGGTTGGCTGCGGACAGGAAGTCGGCGATGGCGTTGGCGTTGGCATACCAGCGTGTGTTTGCGGCGTCGAAGGCGGTGGTGTCGCCGGCCTTTGCCGCTTGCAGCAATTCGACGGCGATGGTGATGTGGTCGTGCAGCAGCGAGGTCAGCTGCTTCCCGGCGGCGTCACCGTAGAACGGCTTGATGGCGTTGCCGATGTCGGTCTGGTTCTGCAGCAGCCGGGTCGCTGATGCGTCGAAACCGGCTGAGCCGTCGGCGAAGGTCACGATGGCGAGCCGCGTCCACGTCACGTGGTCCTCCCACAGCTTGCGCATCTGGTCGTGGAACGTGACCTGGGCATTGGTGCGAAGCTGAGCGGTGCTGCCGTGACCGTGGCTGTCGTGCTCTGAGGCGTTGGCGTTTTGGCGCGATGCGGCCACCGTGAGCAGGCTGGCGAGCAGCGCGGCGACCGCCAGCGCCACCAGGGGGACGGAGCGTCGTCGCTCGGCGAATGCTGTCTTCATCGTTCGTCCTTTCGGGTAATCAACAGGACACCGCAGGTCGCGGCGGCTATCTCGGCAAGGGTCGTGAGTGCGCCGACGAGGTCGAGCGACTCCGGTCCGTCGAGGAGCAGCGGGATCCCGACGCTGCGGGACAGTGCGTAGGCGACGGCGGTGCCGAGGAGAAGGGCGGCAGCGGCTGCCGGGGCCCAGGCGTCGTGGTGGGGACGCCGTACCGCGAGGGCGATCGCTGCGGAAGCGACCGCCGACATCAGGAACGCGGTGCCAATCGGCGCACCTTCGGCAAAGTGCTCCGGGACCAGCGCAGCGTGCACCCCCGCTGTCCCAGCGCACACAAGGCTAAGGACGTAACGCAGCACGACGTTGACGCGAGGCGGATGCCCCGTGAGGATGGGCGCGTACGAGACGCTCGAAAGGCTCATGACGTGTTGGTGGCGCCGCAGCGACACTTCTTACCGTGTGTGGTTGCGGTAAGACTGTGCCTCCTCCGGGACGCTTACCAGACATGAGGGCACATCAGGTCGTTCGCGGAGCACACTGTCAATCGGATGACGATCGCAGCGGCGTCACCGAATGGCGCCTGCAGCGGCTCCTTGAGTCGGGGTTCGACGGGTCGCTGGCGATACGGCTCGCCGCTACCCCCGGCGTCGACCTCCATTCCCTGCTCGAGCTGGTCGGCCGCGGTTGTCGTCCCGACCTGGCGGCCAGGATCCTCGACCCGCTCGCGGAATCGGACCTGACGAGGTGACGGCCCTCAGCCGGGGTGACCTCGCTGCCGCTCAGCCTGTCCGCTGGGCCGCCGACCCCGACAACTGGGTGGAGATGCTGACGACGCCTGGGCCGGTCCGTGACGATGCACTGCGGCGACTGCATCAGTTCATGCTGCGGGCAGCAGGGCATCAGGTCTCGCGGATGCACTCGATGCTCGCCGGGGTCGGGAGTGAACGGGTGGAAGAGATCGTCAACCAGGCTGCCGACGAGGCGATGGTGGCGCTGCTCGGCAAGCTGTCGACCTTCGAGGGGCGGAGTCGGTTCACCACGTGGGCCTACAAGTTCGCCATCCTCCAAGCCGCGGTCGAGGTGCGTCGCCATGCGTGGCTCGGCCGAGAGGTGGCCCTCGAGGCGTGGGTCGATCCGCGCGAGCTGGGCCCGTCGCCGGAGCAGTACGCGGAGGCTGCCGACCTGTCCGGCGCGGTGAGCCACGCAATCGATCAGGTCCTCACCGGCCACCAACGGAGGATCGTCCTTGCCTTGCTTGTCGATGAGGTACCCATCGACGTCCTCGCTGAGCGACTCGGCACGACGCGCAACGCGCTCTACAAGACGCTGCACGATGCCCGCAAAGGCCTACGCGGGCACCTCACGACGACGGGTCACCTGGTCCCAGCCAGCCGACAGGCGGCGAGCCAATGAACCCGCGGCACAGCCACCTGACGCACGAGACGATGCACCGACTCACCGTCGATACCGAACCGTGGCTGTCGTGCGACGACTGCTTCGATGTGATGGACCAATACGTCGAGCAGCTTCTGAGGGACTCCTCCGACGGACGTCCGGCGGACATCTCGCCCGATGCCATGGCAACCCATCTGGCCGCCTGCAGCGCGTGCGCGGAGGAGGCGACGTCACTGCTCCTGCTTGTCGCCGCGGACGCGGGTATTGATCCCGCGCCCGCCTTGCAGCGGCTGTACGGCGCCTAGGGCGTCGATCACGACCGCGCACACTGCCAGGCCGAGCACCACGCACGTCGCGGCCGTTGCCGGTGAGGCGGCGTGAAACGCAGCGAGGCGTGACGGTCGCCGTCCACGCTCGGGCGCTACCCGCTCGACGCCGTACGGCGGTGACATGTCGCCCCTTAGTGTCGTCGGCTCAGAAGCGAGCGCCATCGCGGTTCAAGCTGTACGACCTCGTCCAGGTCGGGTGAGGCCGAATCGACGGACAATGGGTCGTCCTCGGAGGTGAGCGTGAGGGCGTCGACGAATCCCGCCTCGTCCGGCTGCGGGGCTGGCACGCGCATCAACAGGGAGCGGGTGAGCGCGGACACGTGCGCGTGGTCGTAGGTGACCACGACCTCGCACAGCGGTTCCTGCGATGGGCCGGTGTAGCCGGACTCGCGGGCCGCGAGGGCTACGGCGAAGTCCGCACCGAGCACGCTCAGCACGATCTCTCCGGCAATCGGGTCATGGGGCGGCAGCCGCACACCGAGCACGCCGGGGGCGACCGCCGCGGGCATGTCAACGCCGAAGACGACGGTGAGGGCGGCGAACTCCGCAAGCTCGGCGTAGCGGGCTTGACTGACCTCGTCCATCGCGGCGGCGGGAACGACGCTGGCGAGCAGCACCGGCGGTTCGGGTAGCGCCAGGCAACGGTCTTCCAGGTGGCGGACAAATGACTCCAGCATCGGCCTGGGCAGGCTGCGCACCGTGGCGTTCTCGCTGATGATCGCGAACGGGCTCGGTGCGGCCTCTGGAAGGTGCCCGTTGAGCAGCACGACGGCCTGCATCGGCGGCGTGCTTGTCTCGGGCAGGTGCTCCGGCTGCCCGAGCAGGTACCCCTGCCCGATGGTCGCCCCGATGGTCAGGGCCAAGTCGCGGTCTTCGATGGTCTCGATGCCTTCGACCACGATCGACACGTCAGTGTGCTTGACGGTGAGCCTGCACTGCGTTCACGACCGCCGATACATGCGCTCGCGGCAGGTCACGGAGCAGCCCCACATCCAGCTTGATGACGTCGGGGTGCATGAGCGGCAGCAGGGCGAGCGAGCTGAGCCGGGCGCCGAGGTCGTCCAGCGACACTCCCCACCCGGATCGGCGCGCCCGTGTCACGGCTGCCAGCAATCCGGCTGGATCGGCGGCCAGCGCCAGGTCGTTGAACTCCATGAACACCCTCAGCTGCGTCTCCGCCCGGGCCACTGTGGCCGCCAGGTCGTCGGGGCAGGGCTCGCTCAACGACTCAGGTTCGACGTTGACGAACACGGACATGGAGGGTGCCAGCCGTGCAGCCAGGACTGCGTCGAACGCGGCAGCCCGGCAGACCCAGTCCAGCTCACCGACCCGGCCCCGCTGGCGCGCGGCTGCGAACAGGGCGGCGGGACTGGCGAAGGCGGATCCGGCCGGCCCGCGAGCGAATGCCTCGTAGCCGACGATCCCTCCTCCGTCCAGGCGCACCAATGGTTGGAACACCACGTCGATCTTCCGCTCGTCGAGCAGGCGATCGAAGTCGTGGTGGGTTGCTGAGTCCAGCGGACCGGTCGGCACGCGCGTCCCTTTCATTGGCTGTAAAAGGGTGCTTCGGCACGTCGGAGTCCCGTCTGGACCGTTTGTAGGCGTTTTGATCGATCAGCGGTCGCCGCGGATGAGCCCTGTGCCGCGCGGCAGCGATGGCCCGATGACCGGCAGTCGACGCCCGACCAAGGTCGATCGCGCGTTCAGGTGTAATTCCCGATCACTGCGGTAGAACTTCGTGCATGACCAGCACGCCGGACTTGGTGAGTCGGCCTGTGCTCTCGGTGCGCGACCTGCGCGTTTGGTATGGCACGGACCGGGGTCCTGTGCGCGCGGTGGATGGCGTTTCCTTCGATGTCTGGGCCGGCCAGACGCTCGGCCTGGTGGGGGAGTCCGGCTCCGGAAAGTCGACCCTGGGCCGCGGCATCCTCGGCCTGCTACCGGTCGGGGCGGCGGTCGACGGCGAGGTGCGGTTCCGTGGTCAGGACACGGTGGGACTGACGTCCAATGAACGGCGCGAGCTACGCGGTCCCGGCATCGGGCTGATCTTCCAGGAGCCGATGACCCGGCTCGACCCGCTCATGCGGATCAGCGACCATTTCGCCGAGACGCTGCGCGCGCACCTGCCCGGCATCACCGCCGAGGAGATTCGGCTGCGCTCGTTGGACGCATTGCGCGGCATGGGCATTCCGCCGACCCGATTCCGCAGCTACCCGCACGAGTTCTCCGGCGGCATGCGACAGCGCATCATGATTGCGCTTGCGCTGGTGCTCGAGCCGGCTTTCGTCATCGCCGACGAGCCGACGACCGCCCTCGACGTGCTGGTCGAGGCGCAGATCCTGTCGATACTCGCCGACCTGAAGCGCAACTTCTCCACGGCCCTGCTGCTCATCACGCACAACCTCGGCATCATCGCCGAGTCGTGCGAGCGGGTGGCGGTGATGTACGCCGGGAAGATCGTCGAGGAGGGGCCGGCTCGCGACGTCTTCGTGGCACCCAAGCATCCCTACACACGCGAGCTGCTGCGTTCCACCATCTCGCTGTCCACGACCGGACTGCACTACATCCCCGGCGCCCCACCGGACCTCGCGGACCCACCGAGCGGGTGCCGTTTTCACCCGCGCTGCCCCGACGCCATGACCGTGTGCCGGGCGCTCGAACCCGTCGAGCAGAGCGTGGGAGCCAGCCAGCGCGTGCTGTGCTGGCTGCACGGCCCGGACGAACTCATCCCACTCGGTGGTAGCGAGCCGCTTCAACGTGAGGCCATCGGTGCCGCCGAAGAGGCCTGAGGGCCTCGAACCATCGCCGTCCACCCCGGTGGACGAGCACCCCGTGCTCGTCGAGGTGCGGTCCATGGAAGTGCATTTCCCACTGCGTGGGGGGATTTTCGATCGGCTGCTCGGCCGCGAGAAGGGGTCAGTGAAAGCGGTGGACGGGGTGTCGATCACCCTGCGCCGCGGGCAGGTGCTCGGGCTGGTCGGTGAGTCAGGCAGCGGCAAGACGACCTTGGGCCGGGCGATCCTTGGGCTCGCGCCGGTCACCGCGGGCAGCGTGCGGTTCGGTGTGGGTGCCGACGCGGTCGAGCTCACCGGCCTGGAGGAGCGCGACTTCCGGGTACTCCGCCGCCAGATGCAGGTCGTTTTCCAGGACCCGCACGCATCGCTCAACCCGTCCATGGACATCGCGGCGGCAGTGGCCCATCCGCTGCGGATCCACAAGATCACGAGTGACCGTGACGAGATCGACGCACGGGTTCGCGCGGCCCTGGAACGCGTCGGGCTCTCACCCGTGGAGCGGTTCCTGCACAAGTACCCGTCCGACTTGTCGGGCGGGCAGAAGCAGCGGGTCGTGCTCGCCCGCGCCATCATGCTCGGCCCGCAGCTGCTCATCGCCGACGAACCGGTCTCGATGCTCGACATGAGCGTACGGGCGAAGATCCTCCAGCTGATGCTCGACCTGAAGGACGAGCTCGGGCTGACGTACCTGTACATCACCCACGATCTGGCGACGGCGAAGTACTTCTGCGACACGATCGCGATCATGTACCTGGGACGGATCGTGGAGATCGGACCGGCCGAGGAGATCTACGCCGATCCGAAGCACCCCTACACGCGCGCGCTGCTGCGTGCCATCCCCGAGCCGGACCCGGCCAAGGCCGTACCGCGGGACCTGCCGCGCGGGGAGATACCGGACGCCGCACGTCCGCCGCTGGGTTGCTCGTTCCACCCGCGCTGCCCGCGAGCATTCAGCCGATGTGGCTGGGAGGGTCGGGACCTGCGGGCGCTGCTCGAGCAGCGCTGGACCGGGTTGTCCGAGGCGGCATTCGAGGAAGAACGCGCACTGGTCGGTGACATCGACGACGTGCAGGTGGCCGAAGGCGGCGTCGAGTGGATCGCGCGGGCCCGGCCGCGGTCTGGGCACACCGCTGCCGAGCTCGGCGCGCTGCTTGACGCGGTGCGCCGGGCAGCACCGGCGGAGCCGTTCTGGAGCGGGGTGCGCGCCGTCGAGGTGAATTCTGGCGGTGTCGACGTGCATTTCCACCCGGGGGAGGATCCGCGGCTGAATTCGGTCGGGGAGGCTCAGGTCGCGTGCCATCTGTACGACAACAGGCCTGATCCCCGACGGCCGTAGGGCCTTTACCGAGTCGGACTTAGACCTTTGCCAAGCCCGGCTCGATCAGGAACCGAATCGCGATCTCTGCAGGGAATCATGAGCAATGCGGTGCCTGCACTTCCTCAGCCTTAGGTACCGGTAGGCGTAGGGAAGGGTGGGGCACGATGGGTTCATCTCTGTGGCACCGGGCATCGCACCGTGGAGCCAGCCTGAAGTTTGTCGCCGTGCTCGGCGTGCTCGCGGTGGTGGTGGCGGCCTGCGGAAGCAGCAAGTCCGGCTCGTCAAGCTCAAAGAAGACGGTCGTGCTCGGCACCACCGACAAGGTGGTCGCGCTCGACCCGGCCGGCGCCTACGACCTCGGGTCATGGACGATCATCTACAACGTCTACCAGAACCTGCTGAAGATCCCGGCGGGCGGCAACAAGCCGGTCGACGACGCGGCGAGCTGCGCCGCCACCGACCCGACGACCTATGTCTGCCACCTCAAGGCAGGGCTCAAGTTCTCCAACGGCGATCCGCTCACCTCGGACGATGTGGCGTTCACCTTCGACCGGGTCATCAAGATCAATGACCCGAACGGTCCTTCGAGCCTTTTCTCCTCGATGAAATCCGTGACGGCGAATGACCCGACGACAGTCACGTTCACTCTCAGCATTCCGGACGCCACCTGGCCCTACGTGCTCACCACCGGCGCGGGGGCCATCGTGGACCACAAGGTGTTCCCCGCGGACAAGCTGATCGCGGACGATCAGATCATCGGCTCGGGTCCCTACACGCTCAGCAAGTACACCGCGGGCCAGCAGGCCGTCTTCGGAATCAACAAGAACTACGCCGGTGACGACAAGATCGCCAACAGCGGCTTTATCGTCCAGTACTTCCAGCAGCCGTCCGCGTTGAAGCTCGCCATCGAGGGGGGCTCCGTCGACGTCGCCTACCGCAGCCTGTCGCCCACCGATATCAAGAGCCTGCAGGGGGAGAGCTCCAAGGGCGTGCAGGTCGTGAGCGGCAACGGCACGGAGATCCGCTACCTGGTGTTCAACACCAAGACGCAGCCCGGCAGCACCGACGCTCAGAAGCTGGCGGTCCGCCAGGCGGTCGCCAACACGATCAACCGTCAGGACATCGCGGCCAACGTCTACAACGGCACCGTCGACCCGCTGTACTCGATCATCCCGGCTGGTCTGCTCGGGCACACGGACTCCTTCAAGGACGCCTACGGCGCGGCGCCCGACGTCGCCAAGGCCAAGGCCGTGCTGGCCGCCGCCGGCGTGACGACGCCGGTGCCGCTGACGATCTGGTGGACGCCCACGCACTACGGCGCGGTATCGGCGGACGAGTACACCGAGATCCAGCGTCAGCTGGACGCGAGCGGGCTGTTCAAGGTCACGTTGCAGTCATCGGAGTGGTCGACCTACAACAAGGCGTTCACGACCGACCAGTACGCGGTCTACCAGCTGGGATGGTTCCCTGACTTCCCGGACGCCGACGACTACACGTCGCCGTTCTACCTGTGCAACAAGGAGTTCATGAACAACCACTACTGCAACACCCAGGTCGACACGCTGATCGCCCAGGAGAAGGCGAGCACCGACCAGGCGACCCGGGACGCCGCCTTCGCGCAGATCCAGAAGCTCACCGCGACCGACGCACCGTTGATCCCCGTCTGGCAGGGCAAGCAGATCGGAGTGATCCGCACCGGCGTCACCGGCGTTCAGCAGACCTTCGACCCGTCGTTCACCTTCCGGTTCTGGCTCGTCGGCAAGTAGCAGAAGTCGGTCCCGATGGCTCGGTCCACCGGCAGCTTGCGGACCTACGCGCTGACGCGCCTGGCGCTGGTCCTGCCGATGGTGCTGATCCTGCTGACGCTCGTCTTCGTGCTGATGCGGGTGGCACCGGGTGACCCCATTTCGGCGGCGCTCGGCGGTCGGCTGTCGCCCGCCGAGCTGGCCGCCCGGCGGGCATCGGCCGGCTACGACAGGCCGTTGATCGTGCAGTACGGCAGCTATCTGGCGAGCGTGTTCACCGGAAACCTCGGCACCACGCTGACCGACAACCGTCCGATGTCGCAGGTCATCGCGCAGAACGGGGCGGCGACGTTGGAGCTGACGCTCGCCGCGGTCCTCGTCGCCGTGCTGGTGGGTATCCCGCTCGGGATGCTCGCCGCCCGGCTGCGGGACACGCCGCTGGACGTCATCTCCCGGCTCTACGGGATCGTCATCTACGCGGCGCCGGTGTTCTTCCTCGGGCTCATCGCGCAGCTGGTGTTCGGCAAGGACCTCGGCTGGCTTCCCACCTCCGGTCAGGCAAGTCCGGTCGTGCAGGCCACGTTGGTGCCGCACACCAACCTGCTGATCGTCGATGCCGTCATCGACCGCGACTGGTCCGCGCTGTCCGACCTGCTCAAACACCTCATCATGCCCGCGCTCGTGCTCGGGCTGGTCACCTCGGGGGTGTTCCTGCGCCTGGTGCGGGTCAACCTCATCCAGACGCTCAAGGGCGACTACGTGGAGGCAGCGCGGGCCCGCGGTGTGCCCGAGCGCCACGTCGTGGGTCGCCACGCGTTCCGCAACGCGCTCGTGCCGATCGTCACGATCATGGGCCTGCAGGTGGCTTTGCTGCTGTCCGGCGCGGTGCTCACCGAGGAGACGTTCAACTGGCCCGGGATCGGCAACCAGCTCATCACCTACCTCAACAACCGGGACTACATCGCGGTGCAGGGCATCATCACGGTGTTCGCCCTGGTCGTCGTGGTGGTCAGCCTGCTCATCGACTTCGTCAGCGCGCTCGTCGACCCGAGGGTGCGTTTCACATGACCGTCACGGGCCGTTCCAGTCCTTCGGGCACGTCGGCCGACGCGATCGCGCCCCGCGGCGCCGGTTCGCCGGGTTCCGGCGGGCCGTCGAGCCCGCGCTGCAGGCCCGCGGCATCCCGCGCTGGATCCTGATCATCGGCGCAGTGGTCGTGCTGTTCTTCGTGGTGCTCGCGGTGTTCGCACCGTGGATCGCGCCGTACGGGTTCGCCCAGTACATCTCGCACGGGGTCCGCTTCCCCAAGCAGGGGTCACCGTCACACCTGCACCTGTTCGGCACCACGGTGCAGGCGACCGATGTGCTGTCCCGGGTGGTGTGGGGTGCCCGGACCGCGCTCGAAGTCGTCGTGCTCGCCGTGGCGTTCAGCCTGTTCATCGGCGTCCCGCTCGGACTCGCCTCGGGTTACTTCGGCGGGCCACTGGACCGGGTGCTCGTGCTCATCATGGACGCGCTGTTCGCCTTCCCCTACCTGCTGCTCGCCATCGTCATCGCGTTCCTGCTGTCGGGCTCGGTGGGCGGCGGCGTGGCGACCGCGGCCATCGCCATCACCGTTGTCTACGTGCCGCAGTACTTCCGGGTGGTGCGCAACAGCACGATCAGCGTGCGGGAGGAAGCGTTTGTCGACGCCGCGCGAGCGCTCGGCGCCCGGCCGCGCACCATCATCACTCGGTACCTGTTCACCAACGTCATCCAGACCGTTCCCGTCATCGCCACCCTCAACGCCGCCGATGCGATCCTCACCCTCGCGGGGCTGGGATTTCTCGGCTACGGGATCCAGCCGAACGTGGCGGCCGAGTGGGGCTATGACCTGCAGCGCGCCGTCGCAGATGCGGGCGCCGGGATCTGGTGGACCGGGCTGTACCCGGGGCTGGCGATCGTGCTGCTGGTGACGGGGCTCACCCTCGTCGGCGAGGGGCTCAACGACACCCTCAATCCGGTGCTGCGCCGGCGCCGGATGCTGCCGGTCGTGCTGCCCCCGCGCGGGCCCGCTGCAGTGGGGCGTGCCGACGGTCCGCCGAAAGACGCAGACGCGCTTTGACCTAGTTGTGCGCGGCACGGTACTGCCCGCACGCGAACGTCGACGTCGAATCAACGTCAACTAGTCATAAAGGGTCATAGTCGACTGATCATGGCGAACCATACCGTTTGGTTCCTCTTGGCCGTGCTAATTCCGGTTCGGCCGTAGGAGTCGGGGAGAGCCATCGATGAAGACGATCGGAAGGGCCGCAGGCGGGTCGTCCAGCCGGCGAGGCCTCGCGCGGATGTCCGTCGCGGTGCTGGTCGCCGCGCTCGTCGCGCCAGTCGCCAATGTCGCTGACGCGGCGGACGGCGGACGTGGGCACCACTCGTCGCGCGACAACTGGAAGTCGGTTTCGGGCAATCCCGCCGCCAGCCACAACGGCCACCGCGCGGAGGTCCGCCCGCACCACTTCCGGGCGTTCTCCCTGGACCGCTCAGCGATGAAGGCGGACCTGGCCAGCGCGCCCAGCGAACGGGCGACGAGCTCGCGCCAGCAACCACCAGAAATCGCCCTTCCGGCACCTGGTGGCGAATTCGTCCGGTTCGCCATCGAGGAGTCGCCGGTCATGGAGGCCGGGCTGGCCGCCAAGCACCCGGAGATCAAGACCTACAGCGGCCGGAGCATCGACGACCCGTCGACAACCATCCGCTTCGACCTGACTCCGCTGGGCTTTCACGCATCGGTGCGCGGCGCCCAGGGCTCGTGGTACATCGACCCCTACTACCAGAACGACCAGAGCCTCTACGTCAGCTACTACCGAGACGATCTGAAGGAGAACCAGCACGGTCCGCTCGCCCCCAGCGAGGACGACGTGGAGGGCACGGCAGCGCTGCGGGACATGGCGCTCATGGCCGACGACAACGACGTCATGCTGCGTACCTACCGGTTGGCGTTGGCCAGCGACCCGACGTACGCCACGTACTTCGGCGCGGACAACGTGACGGCCGCCAAGGTCATCCTGATGAACCGGGTCAACCACATCTACGAGACTGAGACCGCGATTCGGATGGTCCTGGTCAACGACAATGACAAGCTCAACTTCAACACCGTCGAGTCGATGACCGGAGCGAACGGCGCCTGCGGATCAGCCGCCTGCTACACGGCGACTCAGGTCGCCAGCTGTGGCAGCGGCACGCTGTCCCGTAACCGCATCGTCATCGGCCAGATCATCGGCGCCTCCAACTACGACATCGGGCACATCGCCTTCGGTCTGTCCGGTGGCGGCATCGCGAGCCTCGGCGTGGTCGGCGGCAACTCCAAGGCGCAGGGCTGCACCGGGTTACCCAATCCAGTGGGTGACTACTACGCGATCGACTATGTCGCCCACGAGATGGGCCACCAGTTCGCCGGTAACCACACGTTCAACGGCACGCAGTCGAACTGCTCCGGCGGCAACCGCAGCGCGGCCACGTCGGTGGAGCCGGGTAGCGGTTCCTCGATCATGGCCTACGCGGGGATCTGCCAGCAGGACAACACGCAGCCGCACTCCGACCCGTACTGGTCGCAGCGCAGCTACCAGGAGATCACGGCGTACACGTCGAGCACCCGGGCTGCCATCAGCGCAGTGCAGACGGTGTCGTTGCGCGGGTTCACCGTCGACGGGGCGGACTTCAGGGTGACCTACGACGGCAACTACTCGGCCCCGATCGTGCGCGGCGTCAACTACACCACGGCCGGAATCAAGGCTGCGATCGAAGGCATGCCCAACTGGCCGACGGGAGGGACCGTCGCCGTGGTCGCCTTCGGCGGGAGCGGGACGCTCAACGACACCGGCTTCCAGGTGACCTTCGGTGGCACCTTGGCCTCGCAGAAGGTGAGCATGCTGGGCTTGGCGAACATGACCGACTGGTCGGGTTTCGTGGGTGAGACGGCCAAGGGTGGTCCGATCGACAACCAGGGCTACACGGTGACCCACACCGGCAACCACGCCCCGGTCGTCACGGTGCCGAGTTCGTTCACGATCCCGTACCGGACGCCGTTCCAGCTCACCGGCAGTGCCATCGACCCCGACGGCGACACCCTCACCTACCTGTGGGAGCAGAACGACCGCGGGCTGGCCACCGGCACGGCGCTGGTCAACAACACCAAGACCAACGGGCCGCTCTTCCGGGTGTTCGGCAAGGCGGCCAACGTGAGCGCGGCCGACGCCCTGCTCACCCCGGCGCCGGGCTTGAACCTGGTCACGACGAACCCGACGCGGGTGTTCCCCGACCTGGAGCAAATCGTGGCCGGCAACACCAACGCGGCTACCGGCACCTGCCCGGACGCGCCCCCCGCGCCGACTGCGCTGTCACCGGAGCTGGTGGAGTGCTACTCGGAGTTCCTGCCGACGTCGGTGTACACCGGTCCGATGCACTTCCGACTGACGGCTCGTGACGGCCGTGTCGGTGGCGGCGGGATCGGATTCGCCGAGACCACGGTGAACCTTGCGCCGGGAACCGGTCCGTTCCAGATCACCTCGGTCGGCAACGGCGGGATGCTCGAGGGCGCCTCGACGCAGACGATCACCTGGGACGTAGCGGGGACGGACGTGGCGCCCATCGGGACGACCAACGTCAAGATCCGTATGTCGACGGACGGCGGGGCATCGTTCCCCTACACGCTGGCCGAGAATGCGCCGAACAACGGGTCCGCCACGGTGAGGATCCCGAACGTGGAGACGTCGAAGGCGCGGGTCATGGTCGAGGCTGTGGGCAACATCTTCTTCGATGTCTCGCACGTTGACGTCGCGGTTCACGCCAACCCCGAGATCACCATCGTGGCCGACGTCCTTCCGGGGGCGTTGGCGATGCAGGTCGGAACACAGCAGGTGACCATGCCGCCCGTCCAGCTCAGTGGTTTCGACCAGGTGGTGTCCGGCGTGCTGGGCGAGGTGACGGTGATGGATGGTCGCGGCAGCGGGGCTGGTTGGACGGTGACCGGCCAGGTGTCGGACTTCGTCGGGCCGAACGGCGTGATCGTGGCGGACAACCTGGGGTGGTCACCGACGGGGTCGGTGATCAGCGGAACCCTGCCGGTGGCGATACCGCAGACTCCCATCGTCACTCCCGGTCCGCTTGCCACACCGGGCGCCGGGACCGGCCTGCGGGATGCGCGTACCTTGTGCGGCTCGCCGGCCGGCAACAACGCAGGGGCCGCGACCTGTGGCGGCGCGTTGAGCCTCGGCATCCCGGGTTCGACCAAGCTGGGCACCTACACCGGTGTCCTGACGCTGACGCTCACCTAGCCGGCTGGCCTTCGGGCTGACGCGGGGACAAGGGGTGGAGGACGGGTTCCGTTCTCCACCCCTTGTCATATCCTCACCGGGCGCGTTGTCGGGAGGTTGGACATGGCGCTGTTCGTCGCGCTCACGCTGCCGCCGCCGGTCGTGAAGGATCTGCAAGCGGCAGTCGCGGCTGTGCGCGCGGGGATGGATGACGTGGCCGGCCTGCGCTGGACCCGCCCCGAGCAATGGCACCTCACGCTCGCATTCCTCGGTGAGGTGGAGCCGGATCGAGTGGCGGAGCTGCGCGCCCGACTGGCGCGCACCGCCACCCGCCACGGGGGGTTGCCACTGGCCATCCGTGGTGCGGGCGCGTTCTCCCGACCCGCTGCCGCCCGGGTCGTGTGGGCCGGTGTCGACGGTGACCCGGAGGGGCTCTCCCGGCTCGCCGACTCAGTGGGGGCGGCTGCCCGTCGCTGCGGCATCGCGGTGGAATCCCGTCGGTTCCGGCCGCACCTGACCCTGGCGAGGCTGGGAGCCCCCACTGACGTGCGGCCGCTGGTCGCGGCCCTCGCGCCGTATGTCGGGCCGTCGTGGACGACCGATGCCGTTCACCTGATCCGGAGCCACCTCGGTGGCGGGCCGGACGGCCGGGGATCGGCCTACGAGACGTTGGCGACGTGGCCGCTGCGTGGGTGACGGCTGGATCAGCACAGGCGTGGCGTGAACGCCCGCTGTCAGCCGATCCGACGTGCCGCCGAGGCCATACCCAGCCAGGTATGCGGATTGCCGCCCCAGCACCACCCGAGCCGCGGTGCGCCCTTGCTCACCCAGATGCCGGTGACGCGCTTGTCGCCGGCTCGCGATCCGAGCATCTCGAAGCAGTTGTGCTCGCGCAGCCACTGTGGGTACTGGGTGGCGACCGCGAGCCCTTCCTCCAGCGTGAGTGGGGTGCGGCCGGAGGCGAGGATCGTGGGGAGCGCGTCGTCGGGCCGGACGTTGAGCGTTGCCTTCCCGGTGTCGACGTCGGTGATCAGGTAGACCGGGGGGTCGGGCAGCGCCAGGTCCGGGGTCGGCTGAAACCGGGCGACGTCGTCGGGTGCCATCGTCGTGAAACCTCGCTTGCCCTTGAGGGTCGTCAGCGCGATGAGTCGGTCCGGCGGATGAGGGCACCGGTGACCACCAGCACGAAAGGCTCGTCGGGCAGCTGCGTCTCCAGCGGCGCGGTGAGTGCTCGGAACTCGCCGTCGCTCATCCCCGCCAACGCGGGGTAGCCGTTGTCGATGAGGACGTCCGCCTGGCGGCGCAGCTCGCTCAGCTGCTCGGCACCGGTCGGGGTTGCGGCGGTCTCGGTGATAGCGGGCATGCGGGCTCCGATCGACGGTGAGGCGTCGTGAAGGTCAGGAGCCTCGTGAACGTCGCAGCCAGCTGGGTTGTTCCGGTGACTGCGGTTCAGGTCGATTCACCCATCACGCCGAGCAGCGAGCCAGCGTGCTGGCATCGCCCGGAACAGCAATCGGACTCAGGCGCTCGGCTCCGACCTCACCGTCGCCGGGCAGGTCGGCCAGCACCGCAGCCTCGCCCGGAGCATCGACGGTCTCCGCGGCCTTCTCGATGTCCGCTGCCGCCGCGCGTCGACGCCGCGCCAGCGTGACGACGACGGCTGCGACGACCGCCGCTCCGCCGACGAAGATGCTGCCGGACAGCGGCTCGTGGGCGATCACCGATCCGAGCACGATCGCGATCACCGGGTTCACGTACGCGTAGGTGGCGACCTTGTCGGTCGGCAGCGACTTCAGCGCGTAGGTGTAGGCGCTGAATCCGATCAGGGACCCGGCGACGATCAGCCATGCGAGGCCCAGGAGCGATGCGGTGGACACGTCAGCGGGATGGAAGCCGTTCAGCTCGCCGCCGGCCAGACCGGCGACGGTCAACAGCAGGCCGCCCGCGAGCATCTGGACGGCGGTGGCGACGAAGGGGTGCGCCGGCTGGTCCGCGCCCTTGGAGTAGACCGATCCGGCCGCCCACGCCAGTGAAGCGCCCAGCACGATCACGACGGCCCCGACGTCGATGCTCGTCGCGGGCGCACCGACGAGGACGAGCACACCGGTCGTGCCGAGCGCCATGGCGATGATGTTGCGGACGCTCACCCGGGTACGGGTCTGCACCGCGCGCAGCACGATCATCATCAGCGGCGTCGTGGTGACCAACAGGGCGGCCAGGCCCGAGTCAAGGTGCTGCTCGCTGATGCTGAGCAGGCCGTTGCCGGCGAACAGCAGCGCCGCACCGACGATGACCGACGACCGGAGCTGCCGCAGGGTCGGACGCCCGGCGCCTGTCAGGTGCCGCCCCATGACGGCGAGGAGGATCGTGCCCGCCACGAGGAAGCGGGTGCCGCTCATCAGCAGAGGTGGCAGGGTGTCGACGGCGTAGCTGATCCCGAGATAGGTGGAACCCCAGACGACCCAGACCGTGACCAGCGCGACCCAGGGCAGGATGGGGAGACGACGATCGATCGTGGAGCGCATGGCTACCTCTGTTTTATAGGTCCGATGTAGTCATGACCTTACTACTGTAGGCATACACTGGATAGTGCTTTTAAAAGAAAGGGGCGTGGTGGGGTTGGCGCGCGAGCTTGATGACGTTGACCGCCGGCTGGTCGGTCGCCTCGTGGCGGACGGGCGAAGCAGTGTCCGCGCGCTCGCGAAGCTGGTCGGCATGTCCGATCCGTCGGTGCACGAGCGGCTGCGCCGGTTGGAGCGCGACGGCGTGGTCACCGGCTATCAGGCCGACGTCGACCCCGTCGCCCTCGGCGGCGGGACGTTGGCGTTCGTCGCCGTGCGCGTCGCGCCGGGGCCGCCCGACAGCGGCGAGATCGAAGCGGGGTTGCGCGATGAGCCGAGCGTCCTGGAGGCGCACGATGTCGCGGGCGACGACTGCTACCTGCTCAAGGTGCGCGTGGCTACTCCTGCGGATCTCGCTGACGTGCTCGTCAGGATCCGGGCGATCCCGGGCGTGGAGAGCACCCGGACCACGATGGTGCTCCGCACCACGTTCGAGCGCCCGTTCTTGCACGAGCTGGACACGCCCGATGCCGACCCGTCGGAGTAGGGCGCGGAACCGGTGCCTGGTGCCTGGCGTCGAAGCCACATGAGGCGTTCACTGGTCGTCGCGGCGACGTTGCTGCTGCTGACGACCGCTGCATGTGGGGAAGGTGGGCGATCTGCCGTGAACGCGCCAACGAGTGGGTCGCCTACCGCGGACTCCTCAGCCCTTTCCGGGGACGGCGCGGCGCTGCGTGGCAAGACCTTCCTGTCTGTCGGAGTGACCGAGGCGGGCGCGCCGAAGGAACTGGTGCGCGGAACGCAGATCTCGCTGACCTTCACCGGTGACGGGCAGCTCGGCGCCTCGGCGGGATGCAACTACATCAGCGGCAAGGTCGCTCTGGGCGGTGGGCGCCTCCGGATGGGTCAGACGGGCACCACGTTGATCGGCTGCCCGCCTGGCCTCGGTGAGCAGGACCAGTGGCTGACCGGCGTCCTGGAAGCCGAAGCCCACCTGGGCGCTCGCCGACGACACGTTGACGCTCGACCGCCGGGTCGACCCAGATCGTGCTGCGGAACCGCAAGATCCTGGAGCCGGACCAGCCGGTGGCCAGCACCCGCTGGGTGGTGACCACGTTGCTCCAGGGCGATCTCGCTTCGTCGGTGCCCACCGATGCGAGCGAAGCGTTCCTGGTCATCGGCGCGGACGGATCCGTCAGCGGCTCCACCGGGTGCCGGGAGCTCTCCGGCACGGCCACCGTCGCGGCCGAACGACCATCCGGTTCGACCACGTGGCGGCATCGGGGCGCGGTCCCTGCGCAGGCGGGCGGCGCCGCCGAGCTCGATGAAGCCGTCATGCGGGTGCTCGCCGGCGACGTGACCTACGCGGTCGACGGTCCGACGCTGACCCTGAAGAACACCGACGCGTACGGCCTCGTCCTCGACGTGCCGACCCCCTAGCTGGCCCAGCCCTATGCGATCTGAGTCGGCTGACTCCTGGGGACGACGGCGTGCGGGTCACTCGGCTCGTCCGCGTGACCGATGGCGTCGCGCACGATCTGTCCCGACGTGCTGGTCGACGAGGGTGTAGACGATCTCCCGTCCGCGGCGACTGGTGCTGACCAGCCGGGCGGCACGAAGCACCTTGAGGTGCTGGCTGACGAGCGGTTGGGTGATGCCGAGGGCGTCGACGAGGTCGTGCACGCAACGAGGTGAGTCGCCGAGCAGGTCGATGATGGCGAGGCGGGCAGGAGCGGTCAGCGCCCGGAGCAGCTCGCTGGCCTGCTGGTAGTCGGCCAGCTCGACCCGGCTGGAGTGCTCGCTCGGCGCCCGGCAGTCCTCGGCGCTGCCGGCTCAGTGCACATATGCATCTTAGACACGTTAATGAGAATGCGTTGTCATTCTGCTCGTAACGTCAACGAGGAGGACGATGTGCGGGGCAGAGCAGCTGAGGCAGGACGACCGTGCGAGGGCGACGGGGAGCCGCGGGAGCTTCGCGGGCGGCGAGAGACGCGAGTGCGCAGGGAGTTGTGAGGGTTTCGCGGGCGCCGAGGAAGGTAGCGGTCGTCGGGGCGGCCGTGGTCGGCATGCTCGCGTTGGCGAGGGTGCGGCAGCCTCCGGGACCAGCGCTCAGTCGACCGACCCGTCGGCCAGCACGTCCCCCGGAGTCGTGGACGTCGTGGCCGCCGAGAACTTCTACGGGGACATGGTCAGCCAGATCGGCGGATCGCACGTCAGCGTCACCTCGATCCTCTCGAGCCCCGACGCCGACCCGCACCTGTTCGAACCGGGTAGCCAGACCGGGCTAGCGGTCGCCACCGCGAAGCTCGTCATCGTCAACGGCGTCGGCTACGACGCGTTCATGGACAAGTTGATCGCTGCCACGCCGAACTCCCACCGCACCGTGGTGAACGTGGCCGACGCCCTCGGCGTCCGCGGCCACGACGCCAACCCGCACCTTTGGTACGACGTTCCGCACCTGCCGCAGATCGTCGCAGCCATCACGGACGGCCTCATCGAGGCCGACCCGGCCAACAAGAGCGTCTACGTTGCGGGACAGCAACGCTTCCTAGACGCGCTGAAGCCGTTGCAGACCGCGGTCGCTGAACTTGGGCAGCGGTACTCATCGAGCCGGGTCGCGTCCACCGAACCCGTCGCGGGTTACCTACTCGATGCCGCTGGCCTCGTCGAGGAGACACCCGATTCGTTCAGCCAGGCCATCGAGAACGGTGTCGAACCGTCCCCGCAGGCCGTAGCGGCTATGCGGAGCCTGTTCGCCGGCCGCCAGGTCAAGGTGCTGCTGTACAACACGCAGACCCAGGACAGTGTCACTCTCGATATCAAGGCACTTGCGACCGCCAACGGCATCCCCGTGGTTGGCGTCAGTGAGACGATGCCGGCCGGCGCCGACTTTCAGACCTGGCAGTTGGACCAGGTGCGAGCACTGTCCCGCGCGCTCGGGTCGTGACCGCAACCGCGACGCTGGCCGGCGCGACCCTGAGCTATGGCCCCCGCACGCTGTGGGCTGACCTCGATCTCACCGTGGCGCCGGGAGAGTTCTGGGCGGTGCTCGGTCCGAACGGTGCAGGCAAGAGCAGCCTGCTGCGCGTGCTGCTGGGCCTGGTCGAGCTGTCGTCTGGGCAGGTGCGAGTGCTCGGTCAGCCTGTCCGGCGAGGTAGTCGGCTCGTCGGGCACATCCCGCAGCAGCGGGCGTTCGACGCCGGGGTGCCACTGCGTGGCGTGGACTTGGTCCGGTTCGGGCTCGACGGGCACCGGTGGGGGCCGGCCTGGCCGAACCGGCGAACCGCCGAGCGGGTGGCGCGGGCGGTCGATGCGGTCGGTGCCACCGGGTACGCGCACCGTCCGATCGGAGCGCTGTCCGGGGGTGAGGTGCAGCGTCTCCGCATAGCCCAGGCCATCATCGGGGAGCCGGCACTGCTGCTCGCCGACGAGCCGCTGCTGTCCCTGGACCTGCGGCGGCAGCGGGAGGTCGTCGCTCTGCTCGACGACATCCGGCGAACCTCCGGCACCTCAGTGGTCCTCGTCACGCACGAGATCAACCCGGTGCTCCCGATCGCCGACCGGGTGCTGTACCTCGCCGACGGCCGCTGGGCCGCCGGTCCACCGAACCAGGTGATCACCAGCGGGACGCTGACTGAGCTGTACCGATCCCCGGTGGACGTGCTCAATGTCCGGGGGCGGGTCCTCGTGGTCGGCGACGTCGATCACGAGCCCGGGCTGGACGGGCCGCATCCGCATGACGCCCTTCCCCACGACACGCTCTCCAGAAGCGCTGCCCCACGGCCGGGGCAGGTGATACACGATGTTCCTCCAGCTGCTGCACCAGCATTTCGTGCACACCGCACTGCTCGCCGGCCTCGTCATCGCGGTCGTCGCCGGGTCGGTCGGCACGTTCGTCGTCATGCGCGGGATGAGCTTCGCGGTTCACGCCATCTCCGAGCTCGGCTTCACCGGAGCCGCAGCAGCGCTGGTCCTCGGTATCAACCCGGTCTTCGGGCTGCTCGGCGGATCGGTGCTCGTCGCCGGGATCCTCGGCGGGCTCACCATCAAGGGCCGCGACCGGGACAGCGCCATCGGCTCGGTCCTCGCGTTCGGCCTCGGCCTCGGGATCTTGCTGCTCTCGCTGTACCAGGGATATGCGACGGCGGCGACCAACTTGCTCTTCGGCAGCATCGTCGGCGTCAGCGACAGTCAGCTCCACCTGCTCGTGGTCCTTGCGGTTCTCGTGCTCGCCGCGATCGCCGTGCTCTACCGGCCGCTGCTGTTCGCCAGCATCGATCCCCAGGCCGCCGAGGCCCGCGGGGTGCCGACCCGGTTGCTGTCGGTGGCCCTGCTCCTGCTGCTCGCGGTCACCGCCGCGGAAGCGATCCAGGTCGTCGGTGTGCTGCTCATCCTGACCCTGGTGGTTACTCCGGCCGCCGCTGCCACCAGGCTCACCGCGCGACCGGGCCTCGCGTTCGCTCTGACCATAGGCATCGCGGTGGTCTCCACGGTCGGCGGCATCACGGCCTCGCTGCTCTGGCCGCACCCGGTGAGCTTTTTCGTCGCCTCGATCAGCTTCGCCGCCTACCTGGTGGCTCGGCTCGTCGCCGTGGGCCGTGGGCGGCGGGCAACCCGACCCGCGTTGCCGACGCCTTCGCCGGCTACGTCGCGGTAGCGCCGCCGCGAGGCTCCTCGCCGCCCTTGCTCCGCGCACGCTTGACCGGCCCGCTCGGGGCGCCCTGGCTCCACGACGTCGTCATCTCCCGGGCCTTGCTGAACCGGTCGACCTCGTCGCCTCGACCAGCCTTGCCGCCGCCCCGGGACGCCGTGGTGAGCAGGGCGATCACGAAGGCGATCACGACGACGGCGATCACGACGTACAGCAGCATGGAGCTCCGATCATCTTGCCGAGTCCAACCTGGACCAGCAGGTCAAGTCCGGACAAGTCTCACAGAAAGCTGTATATCGGGGCAAGGCTGGACACGCGTTCGACGCGACGAAGTCGCAACGGTCCGATACCGATCCGTCGAAACGGCGGATCAGCCGCGCAATTCGGCCACCGAGGCGCGGAGGAGGTCCACCGCCAAGTCGAGCTCCTGCTCGGTGATGACCAGCGGCGGCGCGAGGCGGATGGTCGATCCGTGGGTGTCCTTCGCGAGCAGCCCGCGCTCCATCAGCCGCTCGCACACCTCGCGGCCGGTGCCCCGTGCCGGGTCGATGTCGATTCCGGCCCACAGGCCGACGCCGCGTACCGCCACGACGCCGTCACCGATCAGCTCGTCGAGCCGGCCGCGCAGGTAGGCGCCGAGCTCGCGGCTGCGCTCCTGGTAGACGCCGGAACGCAGCAACGTCACCACGGCGCGGCCAACGGCACAGGCCAGCGGGTTCCCGCCGAACGTGCTGCCGTGCTGCCCGGGGGCGAGGACGCCGAGGACGTCGGCGTTGGCGGCCACGGCCGACACCGGCACGATGCCGCCGCCGAGCGCCTTGCCCAGGATGTACATGTCGGGCACGACGCCGAAGTGCTCGCAGGCGAACGTCGTGCCGGTCCGGCCGAGGCCCGACTGGATCTCGTCGGCGAGGAACAGCACGCGCCGCTCGTCGCACAGCGCCCGGACGGCCGGCAGGTAGCCGGCGGCGCGGCACGATGACGCCGGCCTCGCCCTGGATCGGCTCGATGAGCACCGCGACCGTGGTGTCGTCGATCGCCGCGGCCAGCGCGGCCGCGTCGCCGTACGGGACCCGGCGGAAGCCCGGGGTGAACGGGCCGAACCCGCCGGTGGCGTCCGGGTCGTCGGAGAAGCTGATGATGCTGATCGTCCGGCCGTGGAAGTTGCCGCCGACGACGATGATGGTGGCCTGCCCGTCGGGCACGCCCTTCACGTCGTAGCCCCACTTGCGGGCCACCTTCAGCGCGGTCTCCACCGCCTCGGCGCCGGTGTTCATCGGCAGCACCATGTCCTTGCCGCACAGCTCGGCGAGCTCGGCGCAGAACGGGCCGAACTGGTCGTGGTGGAAGGCCCGGCTGGTCAAGGTGACCTTGTCGAGCTGCTCCTTCGCGGCCGCGATCAGCGTCGGGGTGGCGGTGGCCGAAGTTGAGCGCCGAGTACCCGGCCAGGCAGTCCAGGTAGCGACGACCGTCCACGTCGGTCACCCAGGCACCGTCCGCCTCGGCGATGACCACCGGCAGCGGGTGGTAGTTGTGGGCGCTGTGGCGCTCCGTCAGCGCGATCAGCGCGGCAGCCGAGGAGGTGGTGGCGGTAGACACTGGTGCTCCTGTCGTCGTACCCGGGGTGTGGGCGTCGTGGCGTCAGTCTGACATCTGGCTGCTGGGTAGTCGCCAGTCGACGGGGCTGGCTCCCTGCTCGGCGAGCAGCGCGTTGATGCGGCTGAACGGGCGGGAGCCGAAGAAGCCCCGGCTGGCGGACATCGGGCTGGGGTGCGCCGACGCCACGATCGGCACCGAGCCGAGCATCGGGGTGAGGGTCTGCGCGTCCCGGCCCCACAGCAGCGCCACCAACGGGCCGCCTCGTGAGACCAGGGCATGGATGGCCTGTTCGGTCACCGCCTCCCAGCCCTGGCCGCGGTGCGACCCGGGTTCGCCGGGCCGGACGGTGAGCACCCGGTTGAGCAGCAGCACGCCCTGCTGGGTCCACGGCGTCAGGTCACCGTTGTCCGGGGCGGGATGGCGCAGGTCCGCTTGGTACTCGCGGAAGATGTTCGCCAGGCTGCGGGGGAGCGGGCGGACGTGCGGGGCTGCGGCGAACGACAGCCCGATCGGGTGACCCGGCGTCGGGATAGGGGTCCTGCCCGACGAGCAGGACGCGCACGTCGGCGAGCGGCTGGCGAAAGGCGCGCAGCACGTGCTGGCCCTCGGGAAGGTAGCGGCGGCCACCGGCGATCTCCGCGCGCAGGAAGTCGCCCAGCGCGCGCGATGCGGTCGGCGACCGGTTCCAGGGCGGCGGCCCAGCCCGGATCCATGATCTCGGACAGGGGCGGCCGGCTCCCGTCGCGGTTCTGGTTCACGGAGCGGCACTGTAGTCGGGTGATCGTGTGGCGGTCATCCCGTACGATAGATACATCATGGATACGTCACCCGAGTCATCCAGCCTGCCGACGGTCAGGTGCCCGGCCCCGCCAAGCCCCCGTCGGCCAGCGAGCGCGCCGCCACCTACGTCAAGGCGGCCATCCTGGACGGGCCGCTACCCGGGCGGCACCCTGCTCACCGAGGGGGAGATCGCCGACGCCCTCGGGGTGTCCCGGACCCCGGTGCGCGAGGCGTTGCTCCGCCTCGAAGGTGAAGGCCTGCTGCGGCTGTACCCGAAGAAGGGCGCGCTGGTCCTGGAGGTTTCCGCGCAGGAGTCCACCGACCTGCTCGAGGCCCGCGAGCTGTTCGAGACCTTCGCCGCGATGCGCGCCGTCGACACGTGGCGCCGAGCTGGTCGATCAGCTGATCGCCGCTCGTGCAGCGGATGCGCGACTGCCAGCGCGACGACGACACGAAGGGCTTCGTCCAGGCAGACCGGACCTTCCACGAGCACCTGGTCGACGCCGCTGGCAACGCCGTCCTCGCCCGGATGTACGCGACGTTGCGCGACCGCCAGCTGTGCATCGGGGAGACGGCGATGCGCGACGCCCCGGAGCGGATGGCGCTCGCGCTGACCCAGCACGAGGAGATGCTCGACGCGCTGCGCGCGGGCGACGGCGCCGCGCTCGCCGCGCTGGCCAGCGCCCACCTGCGCAGCCACTACCCGGCGCTGGACCGGCTGCGGTGAACCCCGCGACCCACCCCACCCGGCGGCCGGCGCGCCTGGTTCGTCTGGGGCGTCGGCGTCCTGGCCTACCTGGTCGCGGTCTTCCACCGGTACTCCCTCGGCGTGGCCGGTATCGAGGCCGCGCAGCGCTTCCACATCAGCGCCTCCGCGCTCGCGATCTTCTCCGTGGTGCAGCTGCTCGTCTACGCCGCCATGCAGATCCCGGTCGGCGTGCTGGTGGACCGCGTCGGCTCCCGGCGGATGCTCGTCGCCGGCGGGCTGCTCATGGCGCTCGGTCAGGTCCTGTTCGCCACCGCCCACTCGTTCTCGGCCGCGATGCTGGCAAGGGTGCTGCTCGGCGCGGGCGACGCGATGAGCTTCATCAGCGTGCTGCGCCTGGTCACCGTCTGGTTCCCGCCGCGCCGCAACCCGCTGGTCGCCCAGCTCACCGGGCTGGTGGGCCAGTTCGGCGCCGTCGTCTCGGCGATCCCGCTGGTGCACGCGCTGCACGGCTTCGGCTGGGGCCCGACCTTCCTCGGCGCCGCCGGCATCGGCTGATCGTTGGCCGTCATGGTCGCCCTGGCGGTGCGCGACGCCCCGCCGGGCCAGTCCCAGGCCGAGGCCTGCAGCGGCACCGCCGGTCCGCATCCGGGAGAACCTGCGGCTGGCCTGGCGCCACCCCGGCACCCGGCTCGGCCTGTGGACCCACTTCGTCACCCCGTTCCCCGCCACGGCGTTCGCCCTGCTGTGGGGCTTCCCGTTCCTCGTCAAGGGTCAGGGCCTGTCGGAGGCGACCGCGGGAGCGCTGCTCACGCTGCTCACGATCTGCGGCATGGCGGTCGGGCCGCTGCTGGGCTACCTGGTGGGTCGCCACCCGTTCCACCGCTCCCGGCTGGTCCTGTGGATCGTCGGCACCACCGCGGGCGCCTGGACCGTCGTGCTGGCGTGGCCGGGCCGCGCGCCGTTGTGGCTGCTGGTGGTGCTGATCCTCTCGATGGCGAGCAACGGACCCGGATCGATGATCGGGTTCGACTACGCGCGGACCTTCAACCCCCGTGCACGGTTCGGCAGCGCCAGCGGGATCGTCAACGTGGGCGGCTTCGTGGCGGCACTCGTGACCATCTTGCTCATCGGGCTCGTGCTCGGGGCGCTCACGCCGACGGGGTCGACCGACTACTCGCTCAGCTCGTTCCGCTGGGCGTTCTCGGTCCAGTACGCGGTGTGGGCGCTGGGCGTCGCCCAGGTCCTGCGCTACCGCAGGCGTGCGCGTCGCAAGATGGCGAAGGAATCGCCGGAGGATTTCGCCGCGATGCGTGCCGGAAGGTCCGCCGTCCCGAGCTAGTCGGGCGGCGGTGCAGGCGGTCCGCCATCGGCGGGCCGCCTGGACCTAGTCGATGCGGACGGTGCCGTTCGGCGTCGAGAACTCCGCCGCGACGATGCCCTGCTCGTCGCTGTCGATCCAGCTCACGCGCGACCTTGCCGAAGACGTCCTGCACCGGTGAGCCGAGCCACGTCTCGACGGTCGCCTGCTCGCCGGCGATCTCGACGCGCTCGAGCGCGATCGTCCCGGACGGATTGCTCGACGGGTGGTGCTCGCCGTCGATCTGCCACTGGATGAAGAACGGCAGCTGAGGGTCGTCGATGAGGTCGAGGACGCCGATCTGACGCCAGGTCAGCTCGAAACCGTCGGGCCGGCGGCGGTTGCCGCGAACCGACTGGCGACCGAGGCGCTCCTCGACGGGGGCGATGTCGTCGACGCTCGCGACCCAGCCGAGCCAGCCGCCGCCCGCTTCGCTGCGGCGCTTGACGGCCTGGCCGAACGGCTCGACGTCGGTCGACGGGTGGTCAAGGTGACCGACGACCTCGAGGTACGTGCCGCCGGCGAGCGGCAGCACGAAGTTGCGCGTGCCGAACCGGGGGTGGAGCCCTCCATCGGTGAAGCCAGCACCGAGCGCAGCGCCGAGGCGCTGGACGGTCGAGGCGAGACCTTCGGGGCCGGCTGCATAAGCAAGGTGGTCAAGGCGCACGTGCACATACTGCCCGACGTCCGGACGACCTCTAGCACCGGGCCGGGACTCCGGCGGTATCGATCTACCGTCGTGGCTACCATGACGGCACGATGACAAGGAAGCCACCACGCGACGACGTGTCCGATGACGGGATGATCGTCAGCCCGCCGAAGCGCTCAGCGGTCGGGATTCCCGGCATCACCCATGCGGTTCAGCAGGCCACCGCGGAGATGGGCGTGCGGCCGTTCGCTGCTCACCTTGCTGAAGGTCAACCAGACGGACGGCTTCGACTGCCCGGGCTGCGCCTGGCCCGAGGGCGAAGCACCGGCACGCCGCGGAGTTCTGCGAGAACGGCGCCAAGGCGGTCGCCGAGGAGGCCACCGTCCGCCGGGTCGCCCCCGACTTCTTCGCCGAGCACTCGGTCGCCGACCTGCGCCGAGCGCAGCGACTACTGGCTCGGCCAGCAGGGCCGGCTCACCGAGCCGATGCACCAGGCCGCGGGCGCCGACCACTACCAGCCGATCTCGCTGGGACGACGCGTTCGCGCTGATCGCCGACGAGCTGCACGGCGCTGGACTCGCCCGACGAGGCGCGTCTTCTACACCTCGGGCCGCACCAGCAACGAGGCCGCGTTCCTCTACCAGCTGTTCGTCCGCATGCTCGGCACCAACAACCTGCCCGACTGCTCCAACATGTGCCACGAGTCGAGCGGCTCGGCGCTGACCGAGACGATCGGCGTCGGCAAGGGCACGGTCTCGCTCGAGGACTTCGACCAGGCCGACCTGATCTTCGTCGTCGGCCAGAACCCCGGCACCAACCACCCGCGGATGCTCTCCGCGCTGGAGAAGGCCAAGCGCGGCGGGCGCCACGATCATCGCGGTCAACCCGCTGCCCGAGGCCGGGCTGCTGCGCTTCAAGAACCCGCAGACGGCCGTCCGGGCTGCTCGGGCGGCGGCACGCAGCTGGCCGACCTGTTCCTGCAGATCCGGCGTCAACGGCGACCTCGCGCTGTTCCAGGCGCTGAACCGCGCTGCTGCTGGAGGCGGAGGCGGCCGCGCCGGGCACCGTGCTCGACCGCGACTTCATCGACGAGCACACCGCCGGCTTCGACGACTTCGCCGCGCGACGCTGCGCACGCTCGACTGGGCCGACGTCGAGACGGCGACCGGCCTGGCCGCGCGGCAGATCGAGCGACGCTGGCGCGAGGTGCTCGGCGTCGAAGCGGATCATCGTCTGCTGGGCGATGGGCCTGACCCAGCACAAGAACTCGGTGCCGACCATCCGCGAGATCGTCAACTTCCTGCTGCTGCGCGGCAACATCGGCCGCCCGGGCGCCGGCGTCTGCCCGGTGCGCGGGCACAGCAACGTGCAGGGCGACCGCACGATGGGCATCTACGAGAAGCCGCCGGCCGGCGTTCCTGGACGCGCTCGGCGACGAGTTCGGCTTCGACGCCGCCCCGCGAGCACGGCCACGACATCGTCGACAGCGATCCGGGCGATGCGCGACGGCGCGGTCGAAGGTCTTCTTCGCGATGGGCGGCAACTTCGTGGCGGCCACGCCCCGACACCGAGGTGACCGAGGCGGCGCTGCGCCGCTGCCGGCTGACCGTGCACGTCTCGACCAAGCTCAACCGCTCGCACGTCGTCACCGGGCGCGCAGGCGCTGATCCTGCCGTGCCTGGGCCGCACCGAGCGCGACGTGCAGGCCAGCGGCCCGCAGTTCGTCACCGTCGAGGACTCGATGAGCGTGGTGCACGCCTCGCGCGGCACGCCTGCGCGCCGGCCTCGCCGCACCTGCTCAGCGAGGTGGCGATCGTCGCGCGGCTGGCCGCGCCGCACGCTCGGCGACCGGCTTCGACGTGCCGTGGGAGGAGCTCGCCGGCGACTACGACCTGATCCGCGACCGGATCGCGCGGGTGATCCCGGGCTTCGACGACTTCAACGCGCGCGTCGCGCGAGCCCGGCGGCTTCGCGCTGCCGCACGCGCCGCGCGACTCGCCGGACCTTCCCCACCGCGACCGGCAAGGCCAACTTCACCGTGAACGAGCTGGAGATCCTGGCGGTCCCGCCGGGCGCGCTGCTGCTGCAGACGGTCCGCATCGCACGACCAGTACAACACCACGATCTACGGCCTCGACGACCGCTACCGCGGCATCAAGCAGCGGCCGCCGGGTGGTCTTCGTGAACCCGGACGACCTGGCCGCGCTGGGGCTCGCCGACGGCGCGATGGTCGACCTGGTCGGCGAGTGACGCCGACGGCGATCGACCGGCGCGCGCCGGGCTTCCGGGTCGTCAGCTACCCGACCGCGCGGGGCTGCTGCGCGGCGTACTTCCCCGAGACCAACGTGCTGGTGCCGCTCGACAGCACGGCCGACATCAGCAACACCCCGACGTCGAAGTCCGTGGTGGTCCGGCTCGAAGCGGCTCGCTGACCAGCGACCTTCTCGGATCAAGGACCGGATCGGGTCGATGATCACGGCCAACGGCCGCCGCATACGGCGACCGTTGACCGACAAGCCGCCGAGGTCAGCGACCGCCGCGCGTGCCTCGCCGTCCACCGCGCATCGACAGCGCGGCGGCGCCGCCGCTGCCGGTGCTCGTGCTGTACATGGTGACCGAACCGCCCGAAGCTCCCGACCCGGCGCCCTGCGAGCGGTTGCCGCCGGACGACGCGCGAGGCGTTCCGGTCTTGCCGGCCGCGCCATTGGCGCCCGCTGAGCGGCCACCGCCGGAGCGCGCACCGCCCCCGGAACGTCCGCCGCCGGAGCCAGCGCCCGTCGGGGCTGCTTGCGTACGGCCACTACCGCCGCGTCCGCCACCGGCCGAGCGGGCAGCGCCCGCAGTGCCAGCCTCGGCCCGCCCACCACCGGACCGCCCGCCGCCGGAGCGGGAGCGACCGGACCGCGAACCGCTACCCGCAGGCTGCGGCGCCGGCGGACGGGCCGCCGCCTCGTGCGCCTCGTGCTCGGGGATGAGCGCCACCGGGGGACCGGTGAGCGAGATGGTGTGCGAGGAGCCGGGCGCGACCGACGCGGTCAGCGGCTTGATGCCGGCCTGCCGGGTCAGCGTGCGGACCTCGCCCTGCTGGTCCGGCGTCATGATCGTGACGACCACGCCGCCGGCGCCGGCGCGGGCGGTGCGGCCCGGAGCGGTGCAGGAACGCCTTGCGACTCGGTCGGCGGGTCGACGTGCACGACCAGCTCGACGTCGTCGACGTGGATGCCGCGCGCCGCGATGTCGGTGGCGACGAGCACCCGGATGTCACCGCTGCTGAACGCCGACAGGTTCCGCTCCCGGGCGTTCTGCGACAGGTTGCCGTGCAGGTCGACCGCGGGCACGCCGGCGGAGGTGAGCTGGCGGGCGAGCTTGCGGGCGCCGTGCTTGGTGCGGGTGAACAGCAGGCTGCGGCCGGCGCCGGACGCCAGCTCGTGGACGACCGCGTTCTTGGCGGTGGCCTCGACCGCGAACACGTGGTGCGTCATGGTCGACACCGTCGCCACCGGCGGGTCGACGGAGTGCGAGGCCGGGTTGGACAGGTAACGGCGGACGAGGATGTCGACGCCGTTGTCGAGGGTGGCCGAGAACAGCAGGCGCTGACCGCCGCCCGGGGTGCGGTCGAGCAGGCGGCGGACCGCCGGCAGGAAGCCCAGGTCGGCCATGTGGTCGGCCTCGTCGAGGACGGTGATCTCGACGGCGTCCAGGTGGCAGAAGCCCTGGGAGATGAGGTCTTCGAGCCGCCCGGGGCAGGCGACGACGATGTCGACGCCGCTGTTCAGGGCGCTGACCTGGCGGGACTGGGCGACGCCGCCGAAGATGGTGGTCGCGCGCAGGCCGACGGCCTTGGTCAGCGGGGCGAGGACCTCGAGCACCTGGTTGGCGAGCTCACGGGTGGGGACCAGGACGAGCCCGCGCGGCCGGCCGGCGCCTCGCTTGCCGCCGGTGCTGCTCGCGGCGAGCCGCGCCACCATCGGCAGGCTGAACGCCAGCGTCTTGCCGCTGCCGGTCTGACCGCGGCCGAGGACGTCGCGTCCGGCCAGGGTGTCCGGCAGCGAGACGGTCTGGATCGCGAACGGCCGGTGGATGTCCTGGGCGGCGAGTGCTGCAGCGAGCGGCGCGGGAACGCCGAGGTCGGCGAAGGTCGGGCCTTCGCTCGCTGCGTGAGTAGTTGTGGGCACGGTGGAGCCCGAGAGCTGAGATGACATGAAGTGGTGCAGTCCTTCCGGACGGTAAGGGCGGCCGCTGTGCCGGCCCGTCCACATCCGTGGAGGGAAACCCGCGCTTGGTGCGCGTCGCTGACGACCCTGGCGCGCCGATACGGCGCAGCCTCGTGCCTCCAGTATGCCTTACGGCCCTGCGGGAGATCGCCACATTCGCTGAACGCGACCGCTAACCTGCCGGCAACACTGTCGCGACGGCCGCACCCGTCGGCTCGATTCCTTTCGGGAGGTGCTCGCGTGAGCGTGATCGCTCGCACCCGCGAACCATCATCGTGAGGCGACGGACGGCTGCCTGCTGCCGTGGTCTCAGGCCGACCGGCAACCTCCGACGGGCAGGACGCGCCAGGCAGATGGGCGGCGCTGGCGGTGCTGGCGACGTCGGTGCTGCTGTCGATGACCACCTGGTTCTCCGCGTCGGCGGTCGTGCCGCAGCTCCGTCACGAGTGGCACCTGTCGGCGACCGGGGGTGGTCTGCTCACCGTCGCCGTCCAGCTTGGCTTCGTGGTCGGGGCGCTCCTGTCAGCGGTGACCAACCTTGCCGACATCGTCGGGCCGCGCAGGCTCATGCTCATCGGCTCGGCGGGTGCGGCCGCGGCGAACGCATTCCTCGTCGTCAGTTCCGGCTTGATGTGGGCGCTGCCGTTGCGCGCCATCACGGGTGCCTGCCTGGCGTTGGTGTACCCGCCCGCGATGAAGGCGATGGCCACGTGGTTCCACCGCGGCCGCGGGACCGCGCTCGGGTTCCTCGTCGGGGCGATCAGCATCGGGTCGGCCATGCCGCACCTGGTCGATGCTGTCGGCGGGGTTCGCTGGCAGTCGGTGATCGTGGTGACGAGCCTGCTCACCCTGGCTGGCGGTGTGCTCGTCGAGGTCGTGGGTCGCGACGGGCCGTTCCCGTTCCCCAGGGCGCGGTTCGACCCGGCCCAGGCGCGCGTGGCCTTCGCCAATCGTGGCGTTCGTCTGGCCACGCTCGGCTACTTCGGTCACATGTGGGAGCTGTACGCGATGTGGGCGTGGTTCGCGGTGTTCTTCGCCGACGTGCTCACCCGCAACGGCTACGAGCAGGCGCGCACACCGGCGGCCATGGCGGCGTTCGTGGTCATCGCCATCGGTGCGGCCGGCTCGATCGTCGGGGGAGTGCTCGGTGACAGGTGGGGGCGTACCCGCCTGACGATCCTGGCCATGGCGCTGTCGGGTGGGTGCGCGCTCGTCATCGGCTTGCTGCGCGACACCTCGCCGTCGATCGTCCTGGCGGTCGCGCTGCTGTGGGGGTTCTGGATCATCGCCGACTCGGCCCAGTTCTCGGCGATCATCACCGAGACCGCGGACCAGCGATACGTCGGCACCGTGCTCACGCTGCAGACAGCGGTGGGCTTCTTGCTCACCGCGGGCTCGGTCTACCTCGTTCCGGTGCTGACCGATCTGGTGGGCTGGGCGTGGGTCTTCGCGCTCCTCGTGCCCGGCCCGGTACTCGGCGTGGTCGCCATGCTGCGCCTCCTCCGTAGCCCCGACGCGGCGTTGATCGCGGGAGGGCGGGGGTAGGCGCAGCACGGCGACCGACCGACGCGATCACCGCACGGTGAGCCTCACATTCTCGGTGGTGGTGCCGTTGACCAAGGGGGTCGTCAGCTTGGCCGACAGGTCGTAGCTGCCCTTCAGCCGGCTCATCGCGTCGTAGGTGATGACGGCCACGCCACCGGGCTGCGGCGGCGAGGTGGTGATCGCCCAGTCCGGGCTCGTGGTGAGGGAACTGACGGGGAGGTTCACCCCGCTGGACCCGTCGCGGTTCTCCGCCCCGACGTTGGTGGTGTTGGGGCTGCCACCCATGGCGCCGTAGGCGAACCAGATGCCATCGGTCGTTCCCAGCTGCATCCAGATCTGGAAGGAGTTCGTGGGCGCGGTCGCCGGGTTGGCGCTCCACGGCTTGACCTTGTCCCAGTCCACGACCAGCCAGGTGTCCACGCCGTCGGTCAGGGTGCCGACCCGGACCGAGCCCCCGCCGCTCGCCGGATCGAGGCTGAGGTCGGACCAGAACGGGGCGAGGACGTTGTTCGGCCGCGCGGCGTTCGGGAAGGTCTGCGGCTCGAAGTTGTTGTCGTCCGACGTCGCGCCGCCGACGACCACGTAGCCGTTGGACAGGACGCCGATCCGGCTGTACGTCTCAGACCCGTAGGTGAAGCTGGGGACGTTGAAGTTGGCCACGGTCTCGTCACCGAAGCCCGACGTTGGCGCGATACCGAACGCGCTGAGCGGAAGGTAACCGCCCGCCGGGCTGTTCCCCTGCGCGGCGGTGATGGCGTCAACCGTCGGCGCTAGTGCAGGGGTCAGGTCGCCGTTCCAGCTGATGGACGTGGTGTTCTTCGTCAGCAGCATGCACAGCAGCCGCAGAATGCCGCGGTACCGGTCGCATTTGCCGGCGAACGGCACCGAGACGTTGCTCAGGTCCACCTGTGCCGGTGCGGTCACCTTGAGGCTTGCACTGGCTTCGACCGGCGCCTGGTTGGTGACGGTGACCGTGCAGTGCGACGCCGCGCTGCGCGCCACGTCGGTCGGCGTGCAGGTGTGATCGAGTGTGACGGCGCCCTGCGTCTTGTTCAGCGCCACCGGAAGAACTGCGGCCACGTCCTTCGCATTGCTGCTCGCCACGGTGATCTGGCCGAAGTGCCAGCCGTCCGCGACCGTCGCACCGTCGATGGTGATGGTCAGCTTCTGGGACTTTCCAGCCGCTAGCGAGAACTGCGCCGGCGACACGGTGATCTTCGTCCCGCCGTCGGCCTTCGCCGTGACCTTGAAGACCTGCGTCTTCCCGCTGACGTTCTTCGCCGTCCGCGTGGTGACCACCGATCCAGGCATCGGGTTGGCGTTGATGCTGGGCACGTTGAGGTTGATCCGGTGCAGCGGGTCCGTCGCACTGGCGTAGTAGGCCGCCGCTGGCACATCGAACGTCACCATGGCAGCGACGGCCCGGTTGGCGCGGATCGATCCCGCGCCGCGGTCCCACGGATCCGCGGGAGTGACGCCGTCCTCTTTCAGCACGTCCTGCACGGACGACGTCATCAGTGCGGACTTGATCTGGCCAGGCGTCCAGTCTGGGTGCACCGCCTTGACCAGGGCGGAGACGCCGGCGCTGTGCGGGCTCGACATCGAGGTACCGGCGATCGCCTGGAACAGCTGACCGGGCGGACCGGCAGTGATCTCGATCGGGGTCGGCGTGTTCCCGCCCAGGATCTGCACGCCGGGTGCGGTGACGTCAGGCTTGAGGAAGTCACCGACGGGACCGCGCGATGAGAAGCCGGCCATCACATCGCCGCGCACCGTGGTCTTCTCACCTCGGGCCCAGGTCGCGGTGACCCCGGTGTGGCCGGCGAGGAAGGCGAGCATGGCGTCGTTCGGCCCCTCGAGGTGGATGGCCGGAAGCCAGTGGTTGTCGGTCTCGACGTCGCTGGCGACCGGGTTGTAAAGGATCATTCCGGCCGCACCGCCCTGCATCGCGTTGTAGCCCTTCTCCACGCGGGCGTTGCTGCCGCGTGAGCAGATGACCACCTTGCCGGTGACCGACCCGGCCGCGAACGGAGCCAGGCACAGCGCCCCTCCCGTGTAGCCGGGCACGCCTCCGGCGAGCACGACGGCGGTGGCAGCGATGCCCGAGGTGACGGTGGAGCCCACCTTGCTGAAGCTTTGGCCGTTGTCAGCCGTCAGGGTCAGGGTCGACTCGAAATGCCGGTCGGAGGTCGACGCGCCGACGGTGGTGACCCACGGGCCGGCGTGATCAGACGTCGCCGCGGTCGGTCCGGAGTTGCCGGCCGACGCGCTGACACTGATGCCGGCTGCGTAGGCGTCGAGGAAGGCCAGCTCGACCGGGTCGCTGTAGGCGCCCGCTCCGCCGCTGATCGAGAAGTTGATGACGTCGACGCCGTCGGTGATGGCCTGCTGGATCGCGGCCACCGAGTCGGAGCTGTAGCAGCCGCTGGCCATGCAGACGCGGTAGGCGATGACGTGCGCACCCGGCGCGATGCCGCTGATCGGTCCGCGGTCGGTGCCCAGCAGCGGCGCGCTGTCCACCCGGTCGCCGGCGGCGGTCGATGCGGTGTGGGTGCCGTGGCCGTCAGCGTCGCGAGCCGAGCACGCGCCGGTGCCGTTGTTGCAGTACTCACCGGGCAGGGCCCCGCTATTCGCCATGTAGGCATTGGTGAAGGTGTACGCGCCGATGAGCTTGTTGTTGCAGGTGAAGGCCGGCCCGAGCGTCGGGTCGGCGCCGTCCCCGAACTGGCACTTCCATGGTCCGCCGTCTGGCTTGGTCAGTCCCGTGTCGCGGAACGAGGGGTGCTCGGGCCAGATGCCGGTGTCCAGCACGCCGACGATGACGGTGTCGCCTGCCTTGGTGGACCCGCCGATCGTCGGCCAGACGGCGGTCGCGCCGAGGAATTGCGGCGTGGCGTCGGTGAGCGGATGCTCGAGGCTGTCCCGCTGAACGGCGACGACGCCCGGCACCTGGAGCAGGCTGGCTACCTTGTTGGCAGGGACCCGCATCGACAGCCCGCCATAGGCGACCTGGTAGGCGCCGGACACCTGTGCGGCAGGAACTTTCGCGGCAATGGCCTTCGTGGCCTTCGCCTGCTCGCCGTCGACGTGCCGCAGGTAGGCCTGAACCGCCTGCGAGTTCTTCGCCAGCTTTTTGCCGGTCACGTCCGGGCTGGTTGCGGCGAGTCCGGTGATGTCACCTTCGTAGGTGGCGACCGGGTCGTAGTCGAGCTTCACCATTACGTTGACGAGCGAGCTGTCGGTGCGGCCCAGCAACGATGGGTCGCTCTGGGCGAGCTGCCCGCTCTTGGACTTGGGTGCCTCGATGGGGGTGCCATCGGGCGTGAGCGCGGTGGCGGTGAAGGTGCGCTTGGGGGCTTTGGGTGTGGGAGTGGCTGCGGCGTAGGCGGTTCCGCTCGAGATCCATGGCCCGAATGCCAGGGCAAGGGCCGCTACGGCGGCCGTCCCATTCCGGGTGATGCGTCGCTTCATGGCGAACCCCTCCCTGATGGCGACGGCTCGACGCACATCTGCGACGCGCCGCGGTTTCGCGAAACATAGCCATTTCACAGGTGATGCGAAATAGGGCATTACGGATTCTTTACCGTCGGCGTTGCACGCTGAGTGGCCATGGAGGAATTGCGCGGCCTGCTGTCGGCGGACACCCCTGAGGGAGCCCGCCTTCACCTGGTGACCTCGGACGGTGCTCGTTATGTCTTGGTCGCACCGCCGGGATGGCGAGTGCGTAGCGCGCCGGCGACTGTCGTCGATGCGGACGGGCAGGTGGTTGCACGTGCCGGAGACGAGGTGGAGGTACGCGGGCGACGGTCTACGGGGCTAGCCAGCACCCAGCAGGTTGGTCCGGTCTTCGAGTTCACCAAGATGCGCGCGGTGACCGGGCGCGAGGCCGCGAGCGAGTGACGTAGCACTGGCGCGTGCGGTTAGATGTGCCCGCCGCCTGCGGTCGTGGCCGCCGACGGCGCGTGGCCAGACAACCGTCGGGTCAGCTCAGCCGCTGCGGCCCGAGCCAGGTTGGCGCAGGCCCTGCGCTGGGCCGCCGCCCGCTCCGAGCTGCGGAAGGTGACGCCGAACGCGGCCGCGGGCCGGCCAGCGTGGTCGAACGCGCAGACCGCCACCGACGCGATCCCTGGCGTGACATGACCGTCCTCGACCGCCCAGCCTTGCTGCCGTTCCTCGCGCAGCACCCGTCGCAGCGCCGACAAGGTTGACGGGCCTTCTCCGGTTCGATCGACGAACGCAGCGGCGGATGGGAAGAGCGCGCGCACCTGGGCTGCGGGCAGGTGGGCGAGCATGACGCGTCCCACGGCGGTGAGGTGGGCGGGGAGCCGCACGCCCACGTCGGTGACCAGCGGCACCGGATGCGCAGGTTGCTGCTTGAGCAGGTACAGGGTTTCCGCGCCGTGCAGGACGCCGAGGTGGGCGGTCGCATCCGCGCGGTCGGCGAGGCGCACGAGCAGCGGCCGGGCGAGTCGCTCCAGCGGGTCGTTGCGCAGGTACGCGGAGCCGATCTCGAACGAGGTGACCCCCAGCCCGTAGGCGCGCTCCTCCGGCAGGTGGGTGACGAACCCGTGGGCGGCCAGCACAGCCAGCAGGTGGTACGTCGTCGAGCGCGGCACCCCCAGCTCGCGGGCGATCACCGCAGCCGGTACGGGTCCGGTCCGGGTGGCGAGCAGGGTGAGGATGCTCAGCGCGTTGGCGACCGCAGGCACCGCGCTGCTCGCGCCCACAGGGCACCTCCTCGGCGATGGTTCTGGTCGGTCCGTCTGGCATGCCAGACGTCAGTATGGCGTGCGGCGGTGGTGCACCCTGCACCCATGCGATGGAATGGCGGCATGACGATGACTGTGCCCGTCGGCCTCGAGCCGCTGACCTTCGACCAGGTGGTGGCCGTCGCCCGCGACGGCGCCGGGGTCGCCCTCACCGACGACGCGCTCGCCGCGATCGCCCGCACCCGATCCCTGGTCGACGAGCTGGCGGCGAGCACGCAGCCCGTTTACGGCGTGTCCACCGGTTTCGGCGCTCTCGCCACCCGGCACGTCGCCCCCGAGCTCCGCGCGCAGCTGCAGCGCAGCCTCATCCGCTCGCACGCGGCCGGCTCTGGCCCCGAGGTGGAGACCGAGGTGATCCGGGCCCTGATGCTGCTGCGCCTGCACACGCTGGCGACCGGGCGCACCGGTGTCCGGGTGACCGACCGCCCGCACCCTCGCCGCGCTGCTCGACGGCGGCTACACGCCGGTGGTGCGTGAGTACGGCTCGCTCGGGTGCTCCGGTGACCTCGCGCCGCTGTCCCACGTCGCGCTCGCGTTGATGGGCGAGGGCGAGGTCCGCGACCGGGCCGGCACGCTCATGCCCTCCGCCGAGGCGCTCGCCGCGCTCGGCCTGACCCCGCTCGAGCTCGCCGAGAAGGAGGGCCTCGCCCTCATCAACGGCACCGACGGCATGCTCGGCATGCTGATCCTCGCCATCGCGGACCTGCGCCGGCTGTTCGCGACGGCCGACCTGACCGCGGCGATGAGCGTCGAGGCGCTGCTCGGCACCGATCGGGTGTTCGCGGCGGACCTGCAGGCGCTGCGCCCGCAGCTGGGCCAGGCCGTCAGCGCGGCCAACCTGGTGCGGCTGCTCGACGGTTCGGCGATCATGGAGAGCCACCGCACCCCGGACTGCACCATCGTCCAGGACGCCTACTCGCTGCGCTGCGCCCCGCAGGTCGCCGGCGCCGGGCGCGACACCCTCGCGCACGCCGAGCTCATCGCCACCCGCGAGCTGGCCGCCGCCGTCGACAACCCGGTCATCACCCCGGACGGTCGGATCGAGTCCAACGGCAACTTCCACGGCGCACCGGTCGCCTACGTGCTGGACTTCCTGGCGATCGCGGTCGCCGACCTCGCCTCCGTCGCCGAGCGCCGCACCGACCGGATGCTCGACGTCAAGCGGTCGAACGGCCTGCCGCCGTTCCTCGCGCACGACGCGGGCGTCGACTCCGGCCACATGATCGCGCAGTACACGCAGGCGGCGATCGTCAGCGAGCTGAAGCGGCTCGCGGTCCCGGCCAGCGTCGACTCGATCCCGTCGTCGGCGATGCAGGAAGACCACGTGTCGATGGGGTGGAGCGCCGCGCGCAAGCTGCGCCGCTCCCTCGACGGGCTCACCCGGGTGCTGGCGATCGAGCTGCTCACCGCGGCCCGGGCGCTCGACCTGCGCGCCCCGCTGCAGCCGGCTCCGGCGACCAAGGCCGTCGTCGACGCGCTGCGCAAGGACGTCGAGGGCCCCGGTCCCGACCGCTTCCTGTCCCCGGAGATCGAAGCCACCGTCGCCGCCGTGCAGGACGGCTCGCTGCTCGCGGCGGCGCAGTCCGTCACCGGCCCGCTCGGCTAGCGCACCCACCTACCCCCTTCCTCAACCCTCGGCGAAAGAGGCGCACCCCATGACGTCAGCACCGTCCGGCCCCCGTCCGGTCCGCGCGGCACGCGGCACCCAGCTGTCCACCCAGGGCTGGCAGCAGGAAGCCGCGCTGCGGATGCTCATGAACAACCTCGACCCCGAGGTGGCCGAGCACCCGGACAAGCTGGTCGTCTACGGCGGCACCGGCAAGGCGGCCCGCAACTGGGCGTCCTTCGACGCGATCGTCCGCACCCTGCAGAACGCTGAAGCAGGACGAGACGCTGCTGGTGCAGTCGGGACGCCGGTCGGGGTCATGCAGACCCACGAGTGGGCGCCGCGGGTGCTGATCGCCAACTCCAACCTGGTCCGCGACTGGGCCAACTGGGAGGAGTTCCGCCGCCTGGAGCAGTCGGGCCTGACCATGTACGGCCAGATGACCGCCGGCTCCTGGATCTACATCGGCACCCAGGGCATCCTGCAGGGCACGTACGAGACGTTCGCCGCGGTGGCCGCCAAGCGCTTCGGCGGGACGCTGGCCGGCACGATCACGCTGACCGCCGGCCTCGGCGGCATGGGCGGCGCGCAGCCGCTCGCCGTCACCATGAACGGCGGCGTCGCGATCTGCATCGACTGCGACCCGTCCCGCATCACGCGCCGGATCGAGCACGGCTACCTCGACGTCGAGGCAAACGACCTCGCCGACGCGCTGCGGCTCGCGGTCGAGGCCCGCGACGCCCGCACGCCGCTGTCCATCGGCCTGCTCGGCAACGCGGCCGAGCTGGTGCCGCAGCTGCTCGCCGACGGCGCCCCGATCGACATCGTCACCGACCAGACGTCGGCGCACGACCCGCTGGCCTACCTGCCGATCGGCGTCGAGTTCGACGACATGGCGGCGCTGCGCGCGGAGGACCCGGCGGGGTTCACCGCCCGGGCCCGGGAGTCGATGGCCCGCCACGTCGAGGCGATGGTCGGCTTCCAGGACGCGGGCGCCGAGGTCTTCGACTACGGCAACTCGATCCGCGGCGAGGCCCAGCTGGCCGGCTACGACCGCGCGTTCGACTTCCCCGGCTTCGTCCCGGCCTACATCCGGCCGCTGTTCTGCGAGGGCAAGGGCCCGTTCCGCTGGGCCGCGCTGTCCGGCGACCCGAAGGACATCGCCGCGACCGACAAGGCGATCCTCGACCTGTTCCCGGAGAACGAGCCGCTGGCCCGCTGGATCAAGATGGCGGGGGAGAAGGTGCACTTCCAGGGCCTGCCCGCGCGCATCTGCTGGCTCGGCTACGGCGAGCGCGACAAGGCCGGCCTGGCGTTCAACGACATGGTCGCCAGCGGCGAGGTGCAGGCGCCGATCGTCATCGGCCGCGACCACCTCGACTGCGGCTCGGTGGCCTCGCCCTACCGGGAGACCGAGGCGATGCTCGACGGCTCCGACGCGATCGCCGACTGGCCGCTGCTCAACGCGATGGTCAACGTCGCCTCCGGCGCGTCCTGGGTGTCGATCCACCACGGCGGCGGCGTCGGCATCGGCCGGTCCATCCACGCCGGACAGGTCAGCGTCGCCGACGGCACCAAGCTGGCCGCGCAGAAGCTCGAGCGGGTGCTCACCAACGACCCGGGCATGGGCGTCATCCGGCACGTCGACGCCGGCTACGACATCGCCACCGACGTGGCTGCGGCCAAGGGTGTGCGCGTACCGATGCGCGAGAACTGATGGCCACCACGCTGCTCGACGGCATCGGCCTGCTCGTCACCAACTCGCCACACGTCGGCGACGGCCCGCTCGGCGTGCTGCACGACGCGGCGGTGGTGCTGGACGGCGAGAAGGTCGCCTGGGTCGGGCCGCGGGCGCAGGCTCCGGCCTGCGACGAGACGGTCGACGTGGCCGGGCGCACCGTCATCCCGGGCTTCGTCGACAGCCACGCGCACCTGGTGTTCGCCGGCGACCGGGCGGCGGAGTTCGCGGCCCGGATGAGCGGGCAGCCTTACGCCGCCGGCGGCATCCGCACCACGGTGGCGGCGACCCGCGCGGCCGACGACGACGCGCTCGCCGCCAACCTTGGCCGGCTCGTCACCGAGGCACTGGACCAGGGCACGACCACCATCGAGTGCAAGACCGGCTACGGGCTGACCGTGGCCGATGAGGCGCGGGCGGCGCGCCTGGCGGGGGCGTTCACCGACGAGGTCACCTTCCTCGGTGCCCACGTCGTCCCGGCGGAGTTCTCAGACGACGTGGACGGCTACGTCGACCTGGTTCGCACGACCATGCTGGACGCCTGCGCCGACCATGCCCGGTGGGTCGACGTGTTCTGCGAGCGCGGCGCCTTCGACGCCGACCAGACCCGCGCCATCCTGCAGGCCGGGATCGACCGCGGGCTCATGCCGCGGTTGCACGCCAACCAGCTCGGGCCCGGTCCGGGCGTGCAGATCGCCGTCGAGCTGGATGCCGCCTCCGCTGACCACTGCACGCACCTGTCCGACGAGGACGTGGCGGCGCTAGCCGGCTCGCAGACCGTCGCCACCTTGCTGCCCGGGGCCGAGTTCTCCACCCGCTCGCCGTACCCCGACGCGCGCCGGCTGCTGGACGCCGGTGCGACGGTGGCACTGGCGACCGACTGCAACCCTGGCTCCAGCTACACCACCTCGATGCCGCTGTGCATCGCGCTGGCCGTGCGGGAGATGCGGATGACGCCCGACGAGGCGCTGTGGTCCGCGACCGCAGGCGGTGCCCAGGCGCTGCGGCGCACCGACGTCGGGCACCTGGCTCCGGGAGCGCGCGCCGACCTCGTCGTGCTCGACGCGCCGTCCTACCTGCACCTGGCGTACCGGCCGGGTGTGCCGCTGGTCAGCGGCGTGTGGCGAGGCGGAGAACGAACGACCCCGCGCCGCGCAGGTTAAACGATCAAGGGCGTCTCAACGTCAATTCCGCGGAATGACGTTGAGACGCCCTTGATCACGCCTTGGTTGGTGGGGACGCGAGCTTCAGCAGCGCCGGCGCCGAGCCTCAGCCGACGAGGCGAACCGCTCCGCTGTAGGCCCGGCCGGCGAGCGGGCTGACCTTCACGACATCACCGGTCTGCGGCGCGTGCACCATCATCCCGTTGCCGAGGTAGATCCCGACGTGGTGGTGGTCGGGGTAGAAGAAGACCAGATCACCGGGCTGCAGCTCGCTCTGCGCCACGTGCCGTCCCTGGTTCCACTGCGCGCCCGTGTAGTGGGCGAGGCTGATGCCGGCCTTGGCGTACGCCCACTGGGTCAGGCCCGAGCAGTCGAACGAGCTCGGTCCGGAGCCACCCCACACGTACGGCGTTCCGAGCTTGGACATGGCCGCGGCGATCGCGGTCTGTGCCTTGCTGGACCCGCCGACCGGCGGTGCCGGTGCAGTCTGCGCAGGCTTGGCTGGCGCAGCCTGGGCGGCCGAGCTGGACGGAGCGGCGGGCCGCGCGACTGACCGGCTTGCGATGGCCTGCCTGCGAGCGGCGGCGGCTGCGGCCTCAGCCGCCTGCTTGGCTGCGGCCGCCTTCATGGCGGCCTCGGCCTTCGCGCGTGCGGCGGCTGCGGCCGCGGCACGCTCCGCCTCCAGGCGCTTGCGCTCCTCTTCCTTGAGGGTGGCCAGCACCGACTGCTGCTGGTTCAGGAGCTGGGTGACCTGCGCCTTGTCGCGGGCCAGACCTGCGGCGATGCGCTTGGCGTCGCCCAGGTGCTGCGCCGCAGCTGCCTTGGCGGCGTCCTGCCTCTGCTGCGCGACCTTCAGGGCCTTCAGCTGGTCGCCCTGGGTGCGCCCGACCTGGCCGAGCGTGGCCGCGCGGTCAAGGAACGTGTCGGAGTCCGCGGTGAGCAGAAGCGTCAGCTTGGTGTCACCACCGGAGCGGTAGGCGGCTGCGGCCATCGCTGCGACGTGCTCACGCCCGACGCGCAGGGCGTCCTCCTGGGCCTTGGCGCGCTGCTCAGCCTCGTTCGCCGCCTTCTGGGCGGCCGCCAGCTGGATCGTGCCGGCGTTGTACTTCTCGCTGATCACCTCGGCCTTGTTGGCAAGGTTGTCGATCTTGGCCTCGACCGAGACGATGGTCGCCGGTCCATCGGCGTGGCCGGTCACCGCGGGCAGCGCCATCGTCAGCATCAGGGTCGCGGAGGCTCCTGCCGTCCAGCGGCGGGCCTGGACGCGTCGGCGGCTGCCGGGTGCGGGCATGGTTGAACCAGGGTTCGGCAAACGCACGCAGATTCCTCTCTCCTGGCGCCTACCGGGTTAGCTGACGGGTTCGGGCTGGAGGAGCCCTACCGCTGGCCGCCGTGACGGCCCGTGCGGATTCACCCCAGGGACTTGTTGGGTCCCCGGCTCGAGCTGGCGGAACCAGCTGCGACTCGGCGCTGCCCGGTCGCCGTCACCCCGTGCGGGTGAAGGTCAAGACCGAACTGGGTGGACTCTAGCCGATATGACTGGATTGCCCAATAGCCACGCAACTATTACTTAATCGGCGGTAACGTCCCAAGATCACCATGATTGAGTGCGATTGTGCTTACACGCTGCGCCACTGCATGGATGCGTCAGTCCTGCCGTGGGCGGACCCGCCTCGGGGCCGGGCGGCGGCCGCGCGGACCGAATGACACGGGTGTGGTTCTAGCCGTACGATGGGCCCCGCACGCTCGTCGCGCATGCATGCTCGTCAGGCAGGAAGGACCCGCTATGGACGCCGCCAACGCCCTGTCCACGATGACCCCACCGTCGACCGGGGAGCTGTCCGAGCAGGACCGACAGATCCTGGACTTCGAGCGGCAGTGGTGGAAGTACGCGGGCGCGAAGGAGCAGGCCGTCCGTGACCTGTTCGGCATGTCGGCGACGCGGTACTACCAGGTCCTCAATTCCCTGCTGGACCGTCCCGAGGCCTTGATCGCCGACCCGATGCTGGTGAAGCGGCTGCGCCGGCTGCGGGCAACCCGCCAGCGCGCGCGCTCGGCCCGTCGCCTCGGCATCGAGGTCTAGCCCGGCACTGGCTAGCCGAAGCCCTGTTCAGCCGACGCCCTGGCTAGCCCGGCCCCGGTTGCGGGGTAGCCACTGAGATCGGCTCCGGCTCCACCGATTCGCCGGACGTCCCGGGCAGGGTGGGCAGCGCCATGACGTGCTCGCGCCCTTGGTGCACAGCCAATGCCTGAGCGTGGTACGCCTCGAGCTGGGCGGCGAACGTCGGCGAGTGGTACACGCGACCGTCGATCATCGGACCCTGGCCGCCCTCGATGATGGCGATGACATCCTCGCCGCTGATCGTCTTGCGGGACTCCAGCGCGTGCGCGACCGCCAGCACCTCGATGCGACGCTCGGTGAGCAGCGTGGTCGCGCGCTCGGCGAGGCGCGACAGCCGGGCCTCCACCCGGCGGCCCATCTCGCTCTCCAGCATGTTGCGGTCGGTGCCGTCCGCGACCGGCGCGGCGTGCGGGCCGGCCTTGGTCACCGAGTAGACGCCGTAGCCCTCGCCCATGCCCCACAGGCCTTCCATCGCGAGCGCCAGCGTCGTGGCGTTCTGCAGGTCACCGGACACCCCGAGGAGCTGTCGCCGTCGAAGAACATCCGCTCCCCGACGAGCGAGGCGACGCTCACCATGATGTCGGCCTCGTACTCGTTGCTCCACGAGGTGAACCGCTCCTCGATCGGGATCGGTGCCACGAAGCCGAGGTAGCCCTCGCCCTTCTGGATGGTCGCCGTGTCGATGACGTTCTGCTTCTGCAGGTAGTAGCTGGTGACCGCGTGGCAGGCCTCGTGGACGGCGACCGCGTGCCGCTCCTTGTGGACGTACTCGACGCCCTCTGCCGGGCCGACGCTCTTGAGCAGCTTGGCGGTGAGCAGGTCGGTGTAGGTGATGGTGTCGCGGTCGTCGCGCAGCGCGACGACCAGCGCCTCGTTGACCAGGTCCTTGATGGTCGCCCCGGTGGCGTACGGGGTGATGACGGCCAGGTGCTCGACCTGCTCGGGGGTGATCGTGTGCTTGACCTTCGACAGGTAGCCGTCGTACGTGCGCTTGCGGCCCTCTTTGCTCGGGTAGCCGACCCGGTAGACCCGGTCGATGCGACCCGGGCGCAGGAGCGCGGGATCCAGCGCGTCGGGCATGTTCGGTCGCCATCATCACCAGGATCCGGTACTTCGGCGGCGGCTTGGGCCGCATGCCGAGCGCCCGCCGGATGACGCGGTTGAACATGCCACGGGGCTTCTTGAGGCCGGACAGCTCGGTGAGCAGGGCCTGCAGGGTGCCCATGCCCATCATGTTCCCGCCCATCATGCCGCCCATGACTTGGCGGTGACGGGTGAGCGGCTCGGCTGGTCGCGGGCTCATCGCTGCGTCGAACAGCGCCTGCTGGGTGGCGGGCGACACGTACCGGGTGCCGTTGCACCGGTCCCAGGGCGCCGGCTCGCGCATGCCGTGGATGCCGCCCGAGCCGCCGACAGCCGCGCCGCGGTTACCGAGCGAGTCGGCCTCGTCGAAGAAGACGATGACGCCGCCGTAGCGCAGCGCCAGCCGGCGCAGCTTGCGGAACAGCGACTTCACCTTGAGGATGCCGACCCCCATGAACATGTTCGTGAACGCACCGGGGTCCACGAAGACGTAAGGGATTCCGGTCTCACCGGCGACGGCCTCCGCCATGAGCGTCTTGCCGGTGCCGGGCGGCCCGTAGAGCAGGATGCCGCCGGGGACGTACCCGCCCTTGGCCTCGATGGCCTCGGGGTTCTCCAGGAACAGCATGTTCTCCTTGACCCGCTCCAGCACGTGGTCCTGGCCCCAGACGTCGGAGAAGCGGGTGGAGATGTCGTCCGGGAAGTAGACGTCAACCCCGCCCTTGGACAGGAACCAGAAGATCGCGACGAACTGCCCGACCGCGAAGACCATGAGGAGCGCCCCCTGCAGGAGCAGCGGCATCGCCCTGATGAATGCCGCCGGCACGCCGAACAGCGCCAGGACCGGGTTCTCGTGGTGGATCCGGCCCAGGATCAGCGCGAGAATCGCGACCCAGAACAGAAACTTGCCGGCGCGGGCCATCCGGAAGCGCGTCCAGTCCGACAGGCCACGCTGGACGGCACGGTTCGAACCGCCGAACACCTGGTAGCTCCAGAACCGGTGATACGCCGCCCAGTGTTCGGCGACGAGGAAGTGCAGCTGACGGACCACCTCGACGCCCGCGAGCACAGCCACCCAGGCGTCCGCCCGCCAGGCCTGGCGCATCGCGTCGCTCAGGGGCAGCAGCGGGTTTGCCTGCCATGGAGGCCCACACCAGGACGAACCAGAGGATCACGAGCAGCAGCAGGTACTTGACCCGGTCCCACAGCGCCAGCGGCTTGCGGGTTCGCCGGTCGCTGTCTCGAAGCTTCGCCTCGGGCTGGTTTGACGTCGCGTTCGGCATGTCAGCCTCCCACCGTCAAGGAGTTCACGACGTCCCTGATCTGCCGGTTCTGGCTGATGTAGCAGTCCGACGCGCAACGGGCGAGCAACACGTAGAGCTTGGTGGAGTCAGTGTTGGTGAGGACCGTCTGGTCGAAGGCCTGCAGCGGGCCGCCGCCGAGGGAGTACGTGAAGATGACGTGGATGCCGTGCCAGCCGTGGGCGCGGGTGACCACCGTGTCGGCCAGGTTGCGGAACGCGGCGAGGGTCGAGTCCGCGGTCACCTGCGCGCGCGCGTCGTCGGTCACTGGCAGGAACAGGTTCCGCATGGCATTGAAGGACAGTGCCGACTGACCCGACGTCGTGAGGTCGAGGGTCTCGACCAGGACGATCGGCTGCGGCGTGTTCGAGGCGAAGATGTGGTTGGCCGACGGCGCCGGCGCCCCGTCGAACGCCGACACCCAGGTGACGTTGCCGGTGGTCTCCACAGACTGGGCTGCCGCGTAGGTCGCGTCGCCCACCGCATTCTGATCGAGCTGGTGCCAGCCGGCCGGCACCTTGAAGAAGAGTTGAGCCGAGGTGTTCTTGACGTAGGTGTAGGGGGAGGCGCCGCAGCCGGCGAGCAACACGACCAGCGCGACTACCGGGGCGAGCGGGCCCAGGCCGCGCGCGGTGACGTGGAACGTCCCCGCGCCGCTGCGACCCATGGATCTCTCCTTCGGCCCGCTGATCTGCGGTGTTTATCGGCTCGGTCGGTAGGGATCAAACGTGGCGCAGGAGCTGGTCATCCCGCCGGTGAGGCACGGTCGGCGGATAGGGTCGCGGCGTGGACTCGAGCGCCCAGGTACCGCCTTCCTTGCCCGCCCCGCGGACACCGGCAGGGGCGGCCGGGTTTGCTGCGCTGTTCGCCGACGCCTCCCGCGCGATGGTGGCTCTGGACTTCGACGGCACGCTCGCCCCGATCGTGGACGACCCCGCCAACGCCCACGCCCATCCCGGCGCCGCGGCTGCCCTGCAGCGGATCACCGCCAGGATCGGCACGGTCGCGATCATCACCGGACGCCCCGCCCGCGTCGCCGTCGCACTGGCAGGCTTGACCGCCAACGCGGGCAACCTCCTCGTCCTCGGCCACTACGGCTTCGAGCGGTGGGACGGCCGGACCGGCCAGGTCACCACGCCCACGCCGCCGGCCGGTCTTGCCTTGGCGCGGCGGCAGCTACCCGACGTCCTCGCCGCCGCCGGTGCGCCCGCCGGGACCGTCATCGAGGACAAGGACCTGGCGCTCGCCGTGCACGTGCGGCGGACCGCCGACCCGGCGGCGGCACTGCAGGGGCTGCACGCGCCACTGCTGCGTCTCGCCACCACGACCGGGCTCCACCTGGAGCCCGGTCGGATGGTGCTCGAGCTGCGGCCGCAGGGGATGGACAAGGGCAGCGCGCTGATCGCGCTGGTGGCTGAGCGGAACGCCCGTTCCGTGCTCGTCGCCGGCGACGACCTGGGCGACCTCGCCGCCTTCGCCGCGGTCGATGACCTGCGCGCTCGCGGCATCGCCGGCGTCACGGTGTGGAGCGCCTCGCCTGAGGTTCCCAGCCTGGCCGAGCGGACGGACCTCGCCGTGGACGGCCCCGCTGGGGTCATCGCGCTGCTGCACGCGATCGCGGACACGCTCGACGGCTAGCTCGCCAGCCTCGGCGGTTGAGCTAGCCGAGCGCGGCGAGCTGCTCGGTGAACCACTTCTGCGGTGGCAGTGCCGACGCCGCGGTCGCCAGCCGTTCGCAGCGGGCGGCTCGCTCGGCTGCCGGCATGGACAGCGCCGCGTGCAGCGCACGGGCCGTGCCGCTGACGTCGAAGGGATTGACCACGAGCGCGTCCTCGGCCAGCTCGTCCGCCGCGCCAGCTTCTCGCGACAGCACGAGCGCGCAGCCGGTGTCGGCGAGGATCGGTCCCTCCTTCGCCACCAGGTTCATCCCGTCACGGATCGGGTTGACCACCAGCACGTCGGCGAGCCGGTAGGCGGCGAGCGAGCGGGGATAGTCGTCGTCGACGTTCACCACCAGCGGCTGCCAGTCGGGCGTGGAGAACTCGTCCTCGATCTCCTGGGCGATGCGCTGCACCGCTGCGGTGTACTCGCGGTACTCCGGCAGGTCGTGACGGCTCGGATAGGCGAACGCGACGTGCACGACGCGCCCCTGCCACTCCGGATGGGCGCGCAGCAGCTCACGGTAGGCGGCGAGCCCGCGGACGATGTTCTTGGACAGCTCGGTGCGGTCGATGCGCACGATGACCTGCCGGTCGCCGACCGCCGCGCGCAGGTTCGCCAGCCGCGTCTCGACATCGGCCTGCACCGCCCGTTCGCGGAGCTCCACCGCGTCGACGCCCAGTGCGTGGACTCCGACGTGCGTGGTCCGCCCGCCGTGCTGGACGGTCCCCGCCTGATGATCGACCTGCGCGCCCAGCAGATCGACGCAGCAAGCGAGGAAGGCGCTGGCCCACCTCGGGGAGAGGAACCCCGCATGGTCGGCGCCGAGCACGCCGAGCAGCACCTGGCGGGCTACGGCGTCGGGCAGCATCCGGAAGTAGTCGGGGGGCGCCCACGGCGTGTGGGAGAAGTGTCCGATCGCAAGGTCCGGCCGAAGGTCGCGCAGCAGTCCTGGGGCGAGCGTCAGGTGGTAGTCCTGGATGACGACCCTCGCGTTCGGCGCGGCTTCCTCGGCGAGCGCTGTCGCGAACGCGGCGTTGTAGTCGACGTAGGACTGCCAGTCGCGAGCGAACCCCTCACCGAAGCTGGGCGCTCGGGGGGTGTCGTAGAGCATGTGGTGGACGAACCACAGCGTCGAGTTGGCCACCGAGTTGTAGGCGCGGTGAAACGTGCCCGAGGGGATGTCGAGCATCCGTACGGCCATCTGGCCGAGCTCCGGCCCGAGGTCGGGCAGCCGGTCGAGCCGACCGTGCGGCGCTCGACGGGCCACCGTCCGATCAGGGTCCGACAGGGCCGCGCACACCCACACCACGTCGGCGGAGCCGACGACCGAGGACATGCCGCTGACGAGTCCGCCCCCGCCGCGGTGCATCGAGGGTTCACCGCCGTCGACGGATCGAAAGGACACGGGGCCGCGGTTCGAAGCGACCAGCACCGAGGCTGTTCCTGCCATGGGCACGACTCTAGTCAGCGCGTTTCGTAGCCTCCGTCGGCCAGGCCGGCCATGCGCTCGAAGACGTTGTGCGTGGCGAAGTCGCGGCAGCGCAGCCACGACCAGGCGCTCGCCAGCAGGTAGAGCGGCAGCATCGGCACCCCGAGGCAGACCGCGTACTGAGTGGCATGGCGGGCTTCGTGGGCGAGCAGGGCGGCGTCGTCGAGCAGCGCGGTCCTCGTCGACCGGGTGATGACCACGTTGCCGACGGTGAACGCGCGGGCCGCCGGAAACCGCAGCGCGTACGACGTCGCCAGCACCAGGCCGTGCGGGCCGGTGCTGAGCTGCGCACGTCCGCACGTCGCTGCCACCAAGCCGAGCGGTGTGGCCAGGGTGACGATGTTGACGATCTGCCGGGTCCGGTGCCCCCTTCCCGGTCGCGGTCGTTTCTTCGGCATCGCTTCCCCTGTGCGGCATGGTTTCTCGTGCGTGATGGGTATCTGCAGGCTCCCATGGTCGGCTAGCCTGGCGGCAACTCCGTCCCCGCGGCACGCCGCGGGGAAGATGAGGAGAAAGGCCTCGCCGTGTCCGCTTCCGCTTCGGTGGCCCGCGCTCGCGCCAACCTCGGCCCCGCGACGCACCTGGCCTGTCGTGAGTGCGGCCATCAGGTGCCCCTCGGTCCGCACTACGCCTGCATGGAATGCTTCGGCCCGCTCGAGGTCGGCTACGACTTCCTGGGGGTGACCCGGGAGTCGATCGCCGCCGGTCCGCCGAACATCTGGCGCTACGCCGGCCTGCTGCCCGTCCCGGCGGACGTAGCCGCACAACCGAACACCGAGCCGGGTTGGACCCGGCTGGTACGCGCCGACAACCTGGCCACCGCGCTCGGCATGCGGACCCTGTGGGTGAAGGACGACAGCGGCAACCCGACGCACTCGTTCAAGGACCGGGTCGTCGCGGTGGCGCTCGCCGCCGCGCGCGAGCTCGGCTTCACGGTGCTCGCCTGCCCGTCCACCGGCAACCTGGCGAACGCGGTGGCCGCTGCGGCCGCGCGGGCGGGCCTGGGGTCGGTGGTCTTCGTGCCCGCGGACCTGGAGCAGCAGAAGATCACCGCGACCGCGGTCTACGGCGGCACGCTGCTCGCCGTGCAGGGCAACTACGACGACGTCAACCGGCTGGCGTCGGAGGTCGCGGGGGAGCGGGAGGACTGGGCGTTCGTCAACGTCAACGTGCGGCCCTACTACGCGGAGGGCTCCAAGACGCTGGGGTACGAGATCGCCGAGCAGCTCGGCTGGCGGCTGCCGGAGCAGGTCGTCGTCCCGGTCGCGTCGGGCTCGCAGCTCACCAAGATCGACAAGGCGTTCACCGAGCTGACTGACTTGGCTCTGGTCGAGCCACGCCCTACAAGGTCTTCGGTGCGCAGGCCAGCGGCTGCGCGCCGGTGGCGGAGGCGTTCAAGAGCGGCCACGACGTGGTGCGGCCGGTGCGGCCCGACACGATCGCCAAGTCGCTCGCCATCGGCAACCCGGCCGACGGTCCGTACGTGCTCGACGTCTGCCGGCGCACCGGTGGCGCGGTGGAGGACGTCACCGACGCCGAGGTGGTGGACGGCATCCGGCTGCTCGCGCAGACCGAGGGCATCTTCGGCGAGACCGCTGGCGGTGTCACGATCGCCGTGCTGCGCAAGCTGCTCGCCGCCGGCTCGCTCGACCCGGCGGCCGAGACGGTGGTGCTCAACACCGGCGACGGTCTCAAGACGCTCGACGCGGTGGCGCCGTCCGTCGGACCTGTTGCCACGATCCGCCCGACGATCGACGACGTCAGAAGGGCCCTGCGATGAGCGATGCGGTGACCGTCCGGATCCCGACCATCCTTCGGACCTACACAGGAGGTGCGCCGACGGTGACCGCCAACGGGTCCACCCTCGGGCAGGTGCTGGACGCCTTGGAGGTCGGCTACCCCGGAATCCGGCCCCGCATCCTGGACGAGACGGGTCGGCTGCGGCGGTTCGTCAACGTCTATGTGGGGGAAGATGATGTCCGGTTCGCCGGCGGCCTGGACGCCCCCACTCCTGCCGGCTGCACCGTGTCGGTGATCCCGGCGGTCGCCGGAGGCTGAACCGGTTGCACTCGGTAGGGGCGAGTGCTAAACATGGGGCTAGCACTCACACCGTGAGAGTGACAGATCGGGCGACGAGGTGTCGTCGGACGGGCTGACCTGAAGCCCGGCCGTGGCGCCGGCCGTCGCGGGCGTCGGCCCGGTCATGCATCCGTATCCCTTTCGGGAGGACCACCCCATGGCCAAGATGATCGCGTTCGACGAGGAGGCTCGGCGCTCCCTCGAGCGTGGCATGAACCAGCTCGCCGACGCCGTCAAGGTGACCCTCGGCCCCAAGGGCCGCAACGTCGTTCTGGAGAAGAAGTGGGGCGCACCCACGATCACCAACGACGGCGTGAGCATCGCCAAGGAGATCGAGCTCGAGGACCCGTACGAGAAGATCGGGGCCGAGCTCGTCAAGGAGGTCGCCAAGAAGACCGACGACGTCGCCGGTGACGGCACGACGACGGCGACCGTCCTCGCCCAGGCGATGGTTCGCGAGGGGCTGCGCAACGTCGCCGCCGGCGCCAACCCGATGGCCCTCAAGCGCGGCATCGAGCAGGCCGTCGAGGCGGTCAGCGCGCAGCTGTCCGCGATGGCCAAGGACGTCGAGACCCGCGAGCAGATCGCGTCGACGGCGTCGATCTCCGCCGCTGACCCCTCGATCGGCGAGATGATCGCCGAGGCGATGGACAAGGTCGGCAAGGAAGGCGTCATCACCGTCGAGGAGAGCAACACCTTCGGCCTCGAGCTCGAGCTCACCGAGGGCATGCGCTTCGACAAGGGCTACATCTCGCCGTACTTCGTCACCGACCCGGAGCGCATGGAGGCCGTCCTCGACGACCCCTACCTCCTCATCGTCAGCAGCAAGATCGCATCGGTGAAGGACCTGCTCCCGCTCCTGGAGAAGGTCATGCAGTCGCGGCAAGCCGCTCGCGATCCTCGCCGAGGACGTCGAGGGCGAGGCGCTCGCGACCCTGGTCGTCAACAAGATCCGCGGCACCTTCAAGTCCGTCGCCGTCAAGGCACCGGGCTTCGGTGACCGCCGCAAGGCCATGCTGCAGGACATCGCCATCCTCACCGGTGGCCAGGTCATCAGCGAGGAGGTCGGCCTCAAGCTGGACAGCGCCGGCATCGAGCTGCTCGGCCGCGCCCGCAAGATCGTCGTCACCAAGGACGAGACGACCATCGTCGAGGGCGCCGGCGACGCGGAGCAGATCGCCGGTCGGGTCAACCAGATCCGCGCCGAGATCGAGAAGAGCGACTCCGACTACGACCGCGAGAAGCTGCAGGAGCGGCTCGCCAAGCTCGCCGGCGGCGTCGCCGTCATCAAGGCGGGCGCGGCCACCGAGGTCGAGCTCAAGGAGCGCAAGCACCGCATCGAGGACGCCGTCCGCAACGCGAAGGCGGCCGTCGAAGAGGGCATCGTCGCCGGTGGTGGCGTGGCCCTGCTCCAGGCGTCGAAGAACGCGTTCGAGAAGCTCGAGCTGGTCGGCGACGAGGCGACGGGCGCGAACATCGTCAAGGTCGCGCTCGAGGCACCGCTCAAGCAGATCGCGGTCAACGCCGGCCTCGAAGGCGGCGTCGTGGTCGAGAAGGTGCGCAACCTCGAGTCGGGCTTCGGCCTGAACGCGGCGACCGGCGAGTACGTCGACATGATCAAGTCGGGCATCATCGACCCGGCCAAGGTCACCCGCTCGGCGCTGCAGAACGCCGCGTCGATCGCGGCGCTCTTCCTCACCACCGAGGCAGTCATCGCCGACAAGCCGGAGAAGGCCGCGGCCGCGGCTGGTGGCGGCATGCCCGGCGGGGACATGGACTTCTAGTCCGACCCGTCAGCACACGCACCACCAGCACGTGCACGACTAGCGAAGCGCGTCCAGGGGCGGTCCCGAGTTCATCGGGACCGCCCCTGTTGCGTTGCGTGCCGGGGCGGCGGCTCGGGTGCATCCCGTGCGGCCCGCGGGTCCAGCGCGTCCTGTGCGTCAGGTGCGGCCGAACGTTGCCGCGATCGCCCGCTCGGCCTCGGAGTAGCTGTGGCCGGCCTGGGCCAGCAGCTGGCTGATGCCGGTGAGGGCCTGGCGCAGGCCCTCGGCGGAGCGCTGCCACTCGGCCCACAGGTTGGTGAACTGGCCCTGCGCCACGCCGGCCCAGTCGCTGCCCAGCGGTGCCAGCGACCCGGCTAGCGAGCGCAGCTCGCCATCGATGTTCGCCGAGCCGCCCGCCACCCGAGCCGACAGGTCGACCAGCTGTTCGGGCGTGACGCGGATACCGCTCATCGATTCCCCCATTCCTCGGCCCGCTCCGACGCGGGCTCGGACCAGTCACGCTAGGCGCCGGACCTGACGGCCGCCCGCCGCTGTCCACAGGCTTGGCCCGGGGCTCGAACGGCGCCCGCAATCACCCGTTCGCCGCTGGTCGCCCTCTGGCGGGTCGGCGTTCTGATCGGTCAGCATGGACGGGCAGGGTTGCCGCGGTGGGCGGTATCGCGCAGGGGAGGCGAGCGGTGTACTCGTTGGTCAGCTCGCCGGTCATCGGCTTCGACCTCGTCCGGCACCCCGCGCGGCACCGCCGTCGCAGGGGTCCTGCTCGAGGCGCTGGCGCTCGACTCTCACGGCGCTGAGCTGTTCGACACCTCCGGCGTGGATGACGCGGAGCGCGGTGTCGCCTGGTTCGAGGTGGACGCAGCGCGCGGCGCCAGCATGGCCGAGGCGCTGCGGGCGGTGCGTGAGCAGATCGCCGGGCAGCAGGACGCCGGCCAATCCGGCGGAACCGGCGACGTCGACAGCGCAGGCCACGAGAACCCCGCTGCACACGCCACCGGCCGCGCCGACCGGCCAGTCAGGTCGTTCGACGGCGTGCTGAGCCGCCTGCAGGCCGTCGGTATCGGTGGTCTGGAGGACCTCATCCACCTGGTGCGCGGCGACATCCTCGACTGGGCTCCGAGCGACGTGGCCACGCTCGCCTGCGATGCCGTGGCCGTGGCCTACGCCGGGGGCGCCCTGTCCAGGCAGGCCAGCCGCCGGCTGTCCGCACCGTGGCTGGCCGGCTGGCGGGTCATCCGGCATGACGCCGTCGGCGCTCGGCGGGCCAGGTCGCCAGTGGCGCGTCGGCTGCGCCTGACCGCACCGACATGGGTCCGCTCGACGACGAGCTGCGCGCGCTGCTCGACCGCGCCGGCCGACTCACCCCGGCCGAGCTCGCCGGCCTCGAGAACTCTGCCCCGCATGGCGGCGGCAGCTGGGCGCAGCTCGTCCACGAGGCCACCTGGGCCGCCTACCTGTGCGGGCGCCTGCGGCCGGTGGCAGTGGCCCAGCTCCGGCTCGTTCAGGCGCTTCGACGCAGCGGCGTGCAGTCCGACGTGCCCACGTTCGGGGTCTGGAACGTGGCGAGTGGGTGTGTCCAGGCGCTCGCGGTCCGGGACGTGCTGCCCGACGAGACCTTCGAGGCGCTCACCGGGGCCTGGCGCGAAACCGTCGGTCCGCTGGCCTGAAAGGGCTGCCGGACACCGCTCAGGCCCCTCCTCAACGCTGCCGATAAAGATCTCGGCGCACCGGGTGGTGGAGCTGGCTGCCCGGAGGTGACGGTGTCGAGGATCGGCGTCCTGGTTGTCGACGACTCCGTCGTCATCCGACGGCTGGTCTCCCGCATCCTGGACTCCGACCCCGAGATCGAGGTGTTGGGGACCGCGCCCAACGGTCAGATCGCGCTGGCGAGACTGGTTGAGCTGAACCCGGACGTCGTGACGATGGACGTCGAGATGCCCGTCATGGACGGCATCGAGACGGTCAAGGCGCTGCGGAAGGATTACCCGAAGCTGCCCGTCGTCATGTTCAGCACGCTGACCGAGAGCGGTGCGGCGTGCGCCTTGGACGCACTCGCAGCCGGCGCCGACGACTATGTCACGAAGCCCACCAGCGAGACCCATGGTGCGGACCCGTTGCACAACGTGCAAACCACCCTCATCCCGAAGATCAAGGCACTGGTGAGGGCCGCCCGGACGAGCGGTCGGACGCCGCAGGGCGTACCCCCAGCCACCTCCCCAACGCGGCAGACCCACGTCGACCTCGTGGCCATCGGTGCGTCCACCGGCGGGCCCGACGCGCTGGCCGGCCTGCTCGCGGCGCTGCCTGCCGACCTGCCGGCACCGGTGGTCGTCGTCCAGCACATGCCCAAGCTGTTCACCAAGCTGTTCGCCGAACGGCTCGACCGCCATTCCCCGTTGTCGGTCGCTGAGGCCGCCGACGGCATGGTGCTGGCCCGGGGCACGGTGCTCGTCGCGCCGGGCGACTACCACCTTGCGTTCGAGAGGGAAGGGGCCCTGGTTCGGGCACGCCTGCACCAGGCCCCACCGGAGAACTATTGCCGGCCCGCCGTCGACGTGACGTTCCGCTCGGCCGCCGAGGTCTATGGCGCCGCCACCCTGGCGGTCGTGCTCACCGGTATGGGCAAGGACGGCCGGCGGGGCGCCGAGTGGGTGCGCAGCACCGGCGGACGGGTCATCGTGCAGGACGAGGCGACGTCCGTCGTCTGGGGAATGCCCGGCACCGTAGCGCTGGCAGGGCTGGCTGACGACATCGCACCGCTCGACGACCTCCCGCGGCTGATCCACGCGGCGGTCACCCGAAGGAGTACCAGGTACGCCGGTGGTGGGGGCGCGACTCCTGGAGCAGATGCCTGATGGCATTGCACCCCCATGACTACACCTACATCACCGACTTGGTGCGGCAGCGTTCGGCGATCGCCCTCGGGCCTGACAAGGGGTACCTCGTTGAGTCACGACTGCACCCGCTGGCACGCCAGTGCGGCCTCGAGACTGTCACTGCGCTGATCACGCGTCTCCGCTCGTCGCCGGATGACAGCCTGCGCACCGCGGTGGTCGAGGCGATGACCACCAACGAGACGTCCTGGTACCGCGATCTCCACCCCTTTCGGGTCTTCGCCGACCACGTGGTGCCCGACGTCGCTCGTCGTCATCGTGAGGATCGGACGCTGACCGTCTGGTCGGCGGCCTGCTCGACCGGGCAGGAGCCGTACACGATCGCCATGATGCTGGCAGACCATCCCGCGCTGGCTGGTTGGAACTACGAAATCCTGGCCAGCGACCTGTCGAAGGAAGTGCTGGTCCGGGCTCGCCGTGCCCGCTATACCCAGCTCGAGGTCAACCGCGGCTTGCCGGCGTCCTTGCTGGTCAAGCATTTCAGTCATATCGGCGCCGAGTGGGAGCTGCGACCGCAGCTCCGCAACCAGGTGTTGTTCCGTCAGATCAACCTGGCCGAGGCGCTGCCGACCATGCCTGTCGTCGACGTGGTGTTCCTGCGCAACGTGCTCATCTACTTCGATACCGAGACAAAGCGTCAGGTACTCCAGCGCATCCGCCAGGTCATGCAACCAGGCGGATACCTGTTTCTCGGTGCGGCCGAGACCACCTTGGGTTTGGACGACAGCTTCACCCGGGTGCAGCACGGTCAGGTGATGATCTACCAGGTAGGCGGCGAGCCGTCCTACGGCTCAGGTTTTGCGAAGTCACGCCGATGAACGGGATGGAACGTGAGATCTATGGCGTGGGGAGGGTTGCTCGGTGCTCGCACTAGTGATCGATGACTCCCGCGCCATGCGGATGATCCTCGGCCGCATCATGACGGGACTCGGGTACGAGGTCGCCGAAGCCGGAAATGGCCAGGAGGCCCTGGACTTTCTCGAGGCGAACCCACTGCCGGTGGTCGCTCTCGTGGACTGGAACATGCCGGTGATGGACGGCCTGTCGTTCGTCTCCGCAGTCCGCGCCGAGGAGCGGCTCCGACCCATGACGATGATGATGGTGACCACCGAGAGCGAGCAGGGCCAGATTGTGCACGCCCTCGCGGCAGGTGCCCACGAGTACGTCATCAAGCCATTCACTGCCGACGCGATCGTCGACAAGCTCGAGCTTCTCGGCCTCGCGGTCCATTGATTTTCGCGATCTGGATCATCGACGTGGGAGAGCAATGACCGTGACCGCGCCCGACTTCGCGACTGTCGGCGACATCACAGCCATGATCTGGTCCTCGGTCCTGGGTGATGACGAGCCGCTGGTCCCGACGACGTCGGAGCTGACCGGCGAGCGGGTCACTGGCTGCGTGCACATCTCCGGCGGCTGGGCGGGTTCGGTGCTCTTCTCCTGTTCGCAGGAGACCGCGGAGCGGGTGGCCGGCGCGCTGTTCGGAATGGAGCAACCGGAGGTGTCGGACAGCGAGATCGTGGACGCGATCGGCGAGCTGACCAATGTCGTTGGTGGCACGATCAAGAGCATCCTGCCCGGACCGAGCAAGCTGTCCTTGCCGAGCGTGATCTCTGGCACGGGCTACTCGATGGCGATCCCCAACGCGCGTCAGGTGGCTGAGAAGCGACTCGTCTCGCAGGGTGAAGTCGTCGTGGTGAGCGTATGGGGCGTCTAGGTGCCCTTCGACAACTCTCGCTGGCCGTGTGGTAGATCGGCCTCAAGTGGATGGCAATGCTGCCGATTGAGCACCTGACATCGGTTTCGTCCCCCAGCCAGAGAGCGCCCATGAGTGAGCTCGACGAGATTGTCCAGGAATTCTTGGTCGAGAGTTATGAGAACCTCGACCAGCTCGACCGCGACCTCGTCTTGCTGGAGCAGGATCCTGCCTCGCGTGACCTGCTGAGCAGCATCTTTCGGACGATTCACACGATCAAGGGAACGAGTGGCTTCCTGGCGCTCCCGCGGCTCGAGGCGCTCACGCATGTCGGCGAGAACCTGCTGAGCAAGCTTCGTGACGGCGCACTCGCGCTGAACCCGGCCATCACCGACGGTCTGCTGGAGCTCGTTGACGAGGTCCGCACGCTGTTGGGCTCGATCGAGCGGACCGGCGGCGAGGGGACGCCCGACCACGCGGCGCTCATCGCCAAGCTCGGCCGTCTTCAAGAGGTGGAGGAACCTCTGGAGGAGTGGGACGAGATCGAGGGACCGCTCCTCGGCGAGATCCTTATCGAGCAGACCGCCGTGCTTGCCGATGATGTCACGGTCGCGGCCATGGAGCAGCAGCTCGGTGACGAGCGCAGGATCGGCGAGATTCTCGTTGAACGCGGTCACGCCACCGAGGACGACATCGTCCTCGCCCGCGCCAGCCAGCTGTCGGCGCAGAACGGCGTGGTCGACGACCAGCGTTCGTCGGTCGTGGACAGCACGATCAGGGTGGACGTTGCCATCCTCGACTCGCTGATGCGCCTGGTCGGCGAACTGGTCCTCACCAGGAACCAGCTCGTCGCTCAGTCCGGCGGGATCCGCACGGAGGCGTCGAACGCGACGCAGCGGCTGAGCATGCTGGTCAGCGAGCTGCAAGAGGGCGTCATGAAGACCCGTATGCAGCCGATCGACGCGATCTGGAACAAGTTGCCACGCGTCGTGCGCGACCTGGCTGCCACCTGCGGGCGCCAGGCACGCCTCGAGCTGGAGGGCCGCAGTACCGAGCTCGACCGCAGCATCCTCGAGGCGGTCAAGGATCCCCTCATGCACCTGATCCGCAACGCGATGGACCACGGCATCGAGCCGCCCGCGGACCGCATCTCTGCGGGCAAGCCCGCGGAGGGTGTCATCCGGCTCAAGGCCTATCACCAGGGCGACCAGGTGAACATCGAGATCGGCGACGACGGGGCGGGCGTTGACCCGCAGCGGATCGCGGCCAAGGCAGTCGAGCGGGGCCTCATCACGCCGGCGCAGGCGAAGGCGTTGTCCGACCGCGAGCTCACCAGCCTGATCTTCCTGCCGGGGTTCTCCACGGCGAAGGTCGTGACCAATGTGTCGGGTCGGGGCGTCGGGATGGACGTGGTGCGGGCCAACGTGGAAAAGATCGGCGGTGCCGTCGACGTCACCAGCGTGCTCGGCGTGGGGACCACGTTCCTGATGAAGATCCCGCTGACCCTGGCCATCATCCCCGCGCTGACTTTGGCGTGCTCCGGCGAGCTGTTCGCCGTGCCGCAGGTCAGCGTCGTGGAGCTGCTCTGTCTGGAGGGCGAAGAGGCCCTTCGCGGTGTGGAGGATCTGGCGGGGGCTCCTGTCCACCGCCTGCGTGGGTCGCTGTTGCCCTTGGTACGGCTCGACGAGGCGCTGGGCCTTGAGCCCAGGCCAGCGATGGACGCCACCGGCGCGGTCACCTACATCGTGGTGCTCCAGGTGGACGGCCAGCGGTTCGGGCTCATCGTCGATGACGTCTTCAGCACCCAGGAGATCGTCGTCAAGCCGGTCGGGCGCCAGGTGAAGGGCCTCGGGGTGTACGTGGGAGCCACCATCCTCGGTGACGGTGCGGTGGCCCTCATCCTCGACGTGCGGTCCTTCGCGCGCCGTGCGCGTGCGGTGCGCGAACTCGAAGGCGTCGACTCCGTGGCCGGGCTCCTCGCGAACGCGGTCGAGCACGAGACCGAAGGACAGCTCCTGCTGGTCCAGGTCGGCGAGCACCGCAGGGTCGGCATCCCCCTCGCGGAGGTCAGCCGGCTGGAAGAAGTGCCTGTCGCGGCGCTGGAGCAGGTCGGCGACCAGTGCGTCGTGCAGTACCGCGACACGGTGCTGCCGATCACCTGGCTGGCGCCCTACCTGGGTGCGACGCCGTCACGCCAAGAGCAGCTCACGGTCGTCGTGTACGACAGGAACGGCCGCAGCGTCGGTCTCGTGGTGGACGCCGTCATCGACGTGGGCTCGGTCGACCCTGACGTGCACAGCGAGGTCGTCGCAGATGGGCTGCTGGGCTCGACCGTAGTTGACGGCAAGGTCACCGAGATGCTCGACGTCCGCCAGGCCATCCTCGCCGCCGACCCGCACTTCTTCGACGGCTCGGATGCCTCAGACCGTTTCGACGTGGGGGCCTGAGATGGAGCTGCTTCGGCTGGCGACGTTCACGGTCGATGGCACGCCGTACGGCATCGACATCGCGCGCGGTCCAGGAGGTCGTCCACGAACAGCCGATGACCAGGGTGCCGCTGGCATCGGAGGCGGTGGCCGGGTTGATCAACCTTCGCGGCGAGGTCATCACCGCCATCGACATGCGTGCCCGGTTGGGCATGGCGCCCCGTCCCGTGGACCTGAGCCCGATGAACGTCGTCGTCCGCCCAGGCAACGAGCCGGTGAGCCTGCTGGTCGACGCGATCGGTGACGTGGTCGAGGTCTCGGCTGAGTCGTTCGAGGCACCGCCCGCCACCGTGCAGGGTGAGCGGCGAGCGCTCATCCTCGGCGCCTACATGCTGCAGTCCGGGCTGCTGTTGGTTCTCGACGTTGCCGCCACCATCGACGGGGCGGCGGCTCAGATCTCGTCGCCGGCCAGCACGTCGTCGGCGTCGATGATCCGGTAGGCGTAGCCCTGCTCGGCGAGGAACCGCTGGCGGTGCGCGGCGTACTCCTGGTCCACGGTGTCCCGCGCAACGACCGCATAGAACCGGGCGCCTCGACCGTCGTGCTTGGGCCGCAGCACCCGGCCGAGGCGCTGAGCCTCCTCCTGGCGCGAGCCGAAGGTGCCGGAGACCTGGATCGCGATCGACGCCTCCGGTAGGTCGATCGAGAAGTTGGCGACCTTGGAGACGACCAGCGTCGTGATCTCGCCAGTGCGGAATGCCTCGAACAGTCGCTCGCGCTCCGTGACCGTGGTCTCGCCCTTGATGACCGGCACGCCGAGGTGCTCGCCCAGCTCGTCGAGCTGGTTGAGGTACTGCCCGATGACCAGCACCTGCTCGCCCTCGTGCTGGGCCACCAACGCTTCGATGACCCGCGCCTTGGTGGCGGTGGTCGCGGCGAGCCGGTAGCGCTCCTCGGGCTCAGCGGTCGCGTAGAGCAGGCGCTCGTGCTCAGTGAGGGTGACCCGGACCTCGACGCAGTCCGCGGGGGCGATGTAGCCCTGCGCCTCGATGTCGCGCCACGGTGCGTCGTACCGCTTCGGTCCGATGAGGGAGAAGACGTCGCCTTCCCGGCCGTCCTCGCGCACCAGCGTGGCGGTGAGACCGAGGCGCCGACGGGACTGGATGTCCGCGGTGAACCGGAAGATCGGCGCCGGGAGCAGGTGGACCTCGTCGTACATGATGAGGCCCCAGTCGCGGGAGTCGAACAGCTCGAGGTGCGCGTACACACCCTTCTTGCGGGTGGTCATCACCTGGTAGGTGGCGATGGTCACCGGGCGGATCTCCTTGCGAGCGCCGGAGTACTCGCCGATCTCCTCCTCGGTGAGGGTGGTGCGGGCGAGGAGCTCGTGCTTCCACTGCCGGGCCGACACGGTGTTGGTCACCAGGATGAGCGTGGTGGCCTTCACCTGTGCCATCGCGGCGGCGCCGACGATCGTCTTGCCCGCTCCGCAGGGGAGGACGACGACCCCGGACCCGCCGTGGAAGAAGCCGTCGACCGCCTCGCTCTGGTAGGGCCGCAGCGTCCAGCCATCCTCACGCAGGGCGATCTCGTGGTGCTCGCCGTCGACGTAGCCGGCGAGGTCCTCGGCGGGCCATCCCAGCTTGAGCAGCACCTGCTTGATGTGGCCCCGCTCGCTGGGGTGGACGACGACGGTCTCGTCGTCGACGCGCACGCCAACCAGCGGCTCGATCTTCTTGCTGCGCAGGACCTCGACGAGCACCGCGCGGTCGGTCGTGCGAAGCACGAGCCCGTACGCGGGATCCTTGACCAGCTGGAGGCGCCCGTAGCGGTCCATGATGTCCGCGACGTCGACGAGCAGCGAGTGGGGGACGGCGTAGCGCGAGTAGGTGAGCAGCGCGTCGACGACCTGCTCGGCGTCGTGCCCGGCGGCGCGCGCATTCCAGAGCCCCAGTGGGGTGAGCCGGTAGGTGTGGACGTGCTCGGGGGAGCGCTCCAGCTCGGCGAAGGGAGCGATGGCGCGCCGGCAGTCACCCGCGAGCGGGTGGTCGACCTCGAGCAGCAGGGTCTTGTCGGACTGGACGATCAGCGGGCCATCGGTCATTCCACCAGTGTCCCTGATCGGGAGCGCAACGCGGCCAGGATCAGGGCGACGGACGCCGGTAGGAAGAACGCACCGATGGTGAGGGCGCCCAGCAGCGTGAACGCCAAGGCAAGCGCGGCGCAGGTGATGGTGACCACTCGTCGGGCGGCCACGAGGGCAATCAGGGCGAGCGCCACCGGCACGAGCAGCGGGATGAGCACGGACCAACCCTCGGTCTGGAGCAGGGTGGGGTGGCTGGTCGACTCGGTGTAGGTGGTCGCGCCGTCCTCGGCAAGGGTGGCCGTGGTGCTGGTCTGGGTTCCGGAGGGGACGGTCAGCAAGACGGTGCCGGCGGCGAGGGCGAGCCCGAGGCTGATGAGAGTCCACAGGGTGCCGGGGAATTGCCAGAGTCTGACCACGGCACCAGGGTGGCATAGCGTGCACACACCCCCACGGCGCGCGCATCCCCTGCGCCCACGAAGGAACTGATGAGGACACCTGCGAACGCTCCCGTTGTCCACCACGTCGACGGCATCACGCCTGACCTTGCCGATCAGATGCTCCGGTGCTGGGTGGACGTGTCCAACGCCGGTGGCGCCGTCGGGTTCGTCCCACCGGTCACCGCCGATGACGTCCGGCCGGCGATGGAGGCATTCACCGCTGCGGTCGACCGCGGCGATGAGCTGCTCGTCGTCGTGGAGATCGAAGCGACGCTCGCCGCTTTCGCCGCGATCCGGTTGGCGAAGCATCCGCTGCAGGCGCACTACGGGCACGTGGTGCGCGTCCAGGTCCGGCCCGACCTGCACGGCCTGGGCCTCGGCCGGGTCCTCATGGACGGGATCCACGACCGGGCGCGCGCCGTCGGGCTGGAAGGTCTGACGCTGAGTGTGCGAGGAGGCACCGGGACCGACGACTTCTACGTCCGGTGCGGCTACGCGGAGGTCGGCCGCATCCCCGGCGCCGTCCGGCTTCCCGGTGGCGACGACCGGGACAGTATCGAGATGTTCCGCCGGCTGTAGCCGGGAGCTCAGTCGGTGCCGGAGACGTCCGCCAGCCCGGTGATGCGGTGGATGGCGAACGTGCGGACCTCGTCCCGCCGGTGATCGAAGGCGGTGAACATGCCGCCCTCCACCTGCAACGGCTCGACGATCCGCTTGCTCGCCTGACCTTGCGCATTGACGTAGCCGATCCACACCGGACGCCCCTCCGCGGCAGCGGCCCGCAGGGCGGCCAAGGTGTCCGCGGAGGTCCCCGCGGGCAGGTCGCCGGAGCCCCCAGGCTCCGCCGTCTCGCCGTTCCGGCTGCCGCTGCTCGCCCGCTCTCCCGCACGCAGCGCGCGCACCGCCGCGTTGAGCAGCTTCTCGTTCGGCGGCCCTGAGGTGGCCTCGCTCGCGGGCCGGTAGGGGCGTGCGCGCGGCGTGACGCGGCGGGCGTCCGGTCGCATGATGAGCACGGCGCCGTCGGCGGACTCGGCCGCGGGCGAATAGCCCATCTCGCGCAGCCTGGCGAGCACCAGGTCCACCGGCAGCTGGCTCATCGCGACGCTCGGCACGATCCGGCGCAGCCGCAGCGGGGCCGACCGCCGGTCGGCGAGGAGCTCGGTGAGTATCGACTCGTCGTCGCAGCGGATGTACGCCGACGCGACACCCACCCTGATCCGGCCGTGCTTTCGGGCGACGTCGTCGATGAGGTAGGTCAGCGGCTGCGGCACCGGGGTCCGCGAGTGGGTCGCGAGCAGCGCGTGCAGGTCGGCGGCGCTCTGGCCGGCGTCCAAGCCCCGGCGCACCGAGGCCTCGCTGAACCGGTACACGGTGGCGCCGCCGGTCGACTCGATGTCGGCGATGAGGCCGAGTGAGCGCGCGAGCGTGGTCTCCAGTGGCCCGGGTGCGACCGCGGTGAGGTCCGCCTGGAGCAGCACGTGGTCGACAGGGGTGGGCAGGAGCGGGGCGAGAGCGTCGGCGGCGAGGTCGAGGGCATGCGGGTCGCTCCCGCCCCGAACCAGGGCCCGGCCGGGGCTGGCCAGGGCCCCACGGCCGGTGACGCCCAGCAGCTCCGCCTCGGCGAGCGTCCAGCCGACGATCCGGGTTCTGGCCGGCGTCGCGCGCCGCGGTGCCTGCCAAGCGAGGTGCTCCAGCAGGCTTGCGGTGGTTGCGGCCGAACCCGGGGCCAGCTCGCTGAGCGTGCCAAGCACCGCGTGGCGCACCTGCGGGGCGTACGCGCGCTCGAGGTCCGGACCGAGCGCGTTGAGCTTGTCCCGGTTGGCACCGGTGAGATCGCGCTCGCCGACCCCGCCGGCGATGCGAGTGTTCCCCAGCCACGCCGTCGCGAGTGTCACCCACCGATCCTGCGCGGGCTGGGTGCGCCACAGGTCGTACGCGGTGGTCGGCACCCACGAGCCGTCCAGCGCCACATCGGGGGCGAGCAGGCCGGCCGCATAGGCCGTCTCCACCAGGAGGGCCGCGGCATGTACCTCGATGTCGAGAGACTGGGTGACTCTGCGCAGGTCTCGGACGGACAGGCCGCCGGCCCGGAGCGCGGCGGGCGGGTCGATGCCCCACGCTTCGAGCAGGTCCTCGGTCATCCGGACGAAGGTGAAGGCCTGACCGGCGGCCGCCCGGTCCACCGAGGCTGGGGTGTGGCTCGTGACCGCCAGCGGTGGGGCGGTGGTGGCGAGCTCGGCATACAGCCGGCCGCCCCGCAGGTGCAGGCCGACCTCGCGGACCAGCTCGACCGTGCCGGCGCTCACCGCGACGAGCAGGCCGTGCGCGATCAGCCAGCGGACGGGTGAGTCGGCGGTCGCCGCGGTGACAGGGCGTGCGGCGTCCTCCACGTTGCCGACCGGTGGCCCCCAGGTGAGCAGGTCCAGCACGTCGCGGGCACCGGCCGGCGCGGTCTGCAGCAGCCGGTCCAGATGGCCGGGGTCGCTCAGCAGCGCGGTGACGGACTCGACCGCGGCGGCCGTGTTGTCGACGGGTGGCAAGGCGAGATCGGCCACCAGCTGGTCCAGCCGCCGACGTGGCATGGCCGCGAGGAGGACGTTGGCGCTCCTACCGAGCCCGCTCGCGTCTCCGGTCCGCTCGTGGAGCACGTTCGGCACGTTGAGGGCATCGTCCTCGCCGTAGACCAGGGCGAGCGCGCGCAGCCGGTCCACGGTCGACCGCACCGTCGCGGCGTCACCGAGCACTGCCGCAAGGGCGGTGAAGGTGGTCGGCCGGGGCAGGGCCGTGAACGCGTCGAGCACCTGCAGGGTGAGCCGGTCGAGCCGGTCGAGCGCCGAGTGGACCGAAGGCCGGGAGACGGCCCGCAGGGCAAGGGCCGCGACGTCGCTCGGGACCGGGGACACCAGATCGGGCCGTGCGGCGAACAATGCCGCCAACTCGGCGTCGGAGCGCTCACGCAGCCAGCCGGTAAGGGTCTTGGACGTGAGAGATGACATTTGGTCCAGGCTACCGCGCACTATCGCCCCACCTGGCGATCAAGCCAGGCGGGTAGGGTCGCGGCCGTGGCCTCGCTTGTAGTCGGGTTCGACCTCGACATGACCCTCATCGACACCCGGCCCGGGATCCGCGCCGTCTACCAGGCGCTGTCCGAGGAGACCGGGGTGTTCATCGACGCCGATGCCGCGGTGACCCGGTTGGGGCCGCCGCTGGACGAGGAGCTGGCCCTGTGGTTCCCCGAGGAGCGGGTGGCCGCGCTGGGTGACCGCTTCCGTGAGCTGTACCAGGACCTGGCGATCGTCCCGAGCCTGCCGATGCCGGGGGCGCGCGCGGCGATCGACGCGGTCCACGCTGCGGGCGGCTCGGTGCTCGTGGTGACCGCGAAGTACACCCCGAACGCCCGGCTCCACCTCGACCACCTCGACCTGCCCGTCGACGAGGTCGAGGGTTGGCTGTGGGGCGCGGCCAAGGGGAAGGCGCTGGCCGCGCACGGTGCAGGGATCTATGTCGGCGACCACCTGGGCGACATCGCGGGGGCGCGAGCGGCCGGGGCCGCCGCCGTCGCCGTGGCCACCGGTCCGATCAGCGCCATGGACCTGCGCTCGGGAGGCGCCGACGTGGTGCTCGACGACCTCACGCAGTTCCCCGCCTGGCTCGCCTCCTACCTCGAGGCCGCGCCCACCCGCGCGTGACGCCTCACCCTCCGACGACCAGGCGCAGGCGCAACCACTGACGACGCGGAGTCGGCCCCGACGACCACTCCGGCCGCCTTCAGGACCCGCGCGTCCTTGGACTCGTCGTCCCCGCGCAGCGCTACGTCCCAGATCGGCGTCAGGTTGACGTAGGCCGCCATCTGCACCCGCGGAGGCAGCGAGCCCATCGCCTTCTTGTACGCGGCGCTGTCGGCCAGTTTCCCCGCCGATGCCGGGGCGTTGCCGAAAGAGACGACCAGGTCCTTGCCGTCGCCGCGGACATCAGAACTGTCGCCCTCCTGGGCCTCAAGGCTGTTCAGCAGCTTCGAGGCGGTCGAACGCGCCTTGTCCAGGTCACCGGGCCGCGAGCGCGAGGTGATGGCCGGCGCGCTGTCGTCAGACGGCAGCGCGTCGAGCGACAGCACCCAGGCCGAGCCGAGCAGGTTGGTGATGTCGTCCGGGATCGTCACGCCCGTCATCGCGCTGAGCTCGTCGAGACCGTCCTGCACGTACGGGCCGATGCCACCGTCCGCGGACAGCTGGTCGAGCGCCTTGGTAATCAGCTCGTCGGGGTGGGAGACCGCCAGCGCGGCGACGGTGCCGGCGCCGAGGTTGCCCAGCATCTCGCCGGCCTCGCCGGCGGTCACGGTGTCTGCCAACCCGATCGCCCTGGCCTCGAGCTCGATGAAGTCGGAGGCGACCCGGACGGAGGCCACGGCGCGGCCCCCCTTGCCGAGGCTGAGGCCTGACGCGCCTGCCAGCGCACCAGGGGCACCGAACATGTCGACCAGCGGGGACAGGCTCGCTGCGTCGCCATCCATCCCGTCGACGCTGCTGGCGAGGTCGCCGATCGTGCTCATCAGCTTGTCCACGTCGAACCACGCGGTGATGATGCGGTCCTTGTGCAGCAGGCCGATGTCCGACCCGTACATCCCGGCGTCGGCCAGCGACCCGGACTTGGCCAGGTCGGCAGCCGCGTGCGCGCCGCCGGGTGTGGGCGAGATCAAGATGAAGTCGCTCTCGACATCAATGTCGAGGCCTGTCGGATCGTCGGCCTGGAGCTGGGCCAGCGCGCGTTCCGCCTTGGCGCTGTCCTTGACGGACACGATGAACACGACCTGCGGGGTGCCGTCCGCACCGTTGAAGGCCGCCACGGCCAGCCGGTTGCCGGCCCACGGCTTGATGTCCTGGGTGTACTCGACGGGCGAATCGGCGAACAGGGAACCCAGCAGCGTGTCGTGAAGACTGTCGGCGTCCGTGGCCCGTGGCACGGAAGGAAATTTCTGGCTGAACTGGTACGCCGCGACCTTGGCGCCCGCAGGCGGGTCGAGGTCAACCTTGGCGAATGCGAAGGAGGAGGCCGGCGCCCACTTCTCCGGTTGGGCCCCGCCGCCGGAGAGTGACCGGTACACCTTGACGCCCACCACGCTGCCGAGGAGCACGGCAGCGACTGCGACGCCGCCGAGCACCGGCATCAGCCAGCTGCGGCGCTTGGTGGCGGTCGCCCCGAGGATGTCGCCCCCGAGGTACGGCTGGCCCGGCGACTGGAAGGACGGCTCCACCGGCGGCTGAACCGGTGGCTCCGAGGCGGGTTGAGCTGACGACCCTGAGGGCGGCGGCGGCAGCCACGGGTTCGGCGCGTCGCCGTTCGGCTCAAAATGGTTGGTGTCGTCGCTCACGGCGCCCCCTCGCGTCGTTCGCGCCCCCTCGGGGCACGTTGGCCATTGCGGTCCAGGCGGATAGCCTTGGGTTATCCATCTTCTGTTCGGGCTATGGCCCGCTACCGACGACGAGGTTCTGGTGCCCACCGGCAAGGTAAAATGGTATGACGTCGAGAAGGGTTTTGGGTTCCTTTCCCGAGACGACGGAGGCGACGTCTTCGTCCACTCCTCTGCGCTGCCCGCTGGCGTCACAGAGCTGAAGGTCGGCTCGCGCGTCGAGTTCGGCGTCGCCGAGGGCCGCCGCGGCGAGCAGGCGTTGTCCGTCCGGGTGCTGGACCCCACGCCGTCGGTGGCCCAGGCGCAGGCGCACGCCCAGCGCAAGGGAACCGACGAGATGACGGCCATCATCGAGGACTTGATCAAGTTGCTCGATGACGTGTCCAACACGTTGCGACGCGACAGGTACCCCGACCGTGCGGTGGCCCGCAAGGTCGCCACCGTGATGCGAGCCGTGGCGGACGAGCTCGACGCCTGACCCCCTCACCTCGGCAGGGGAAGTGAGGGCTCGCTAGGTCAGTCGGACTCGTGGATCGAGCAGCGCGTACACCATGTCGACGAGGATGTTGGCCGCCACGATGAACGCTGAGGCGAGCAGGACCAGGCCGATGATGACCGGCAGGTCCTGACGGCTGATCGAGTTGTAGATCTGCAGGCCGAGCCCGGGCAGCCCGAACACCGTCTCGGTCACGATGATGCCGCCGAGCAGGGTGCCCAGGTCGATGCCGAACTGGGTGACGACCGGCGTGAGCGCACTGCGCAGCCCGTGCCGGTAGACGACTCGCTTCTCCGCCAGTCCCTTGGACCGCGCGGTCCGGATGTAGTCCTCGCCGAGGACGTCGAGCATCGAGCCCCGGGTGAGCCGGGAGTAGGTCGCCGCGGTCACGAGCGCGATCGTGAACCACGGCAGGATCATGTGTTTGAGCCACTCGTACGGGTCGGTGGTGAGCGGCACGTAGCCGCTGGCCGGGAAGAACGTGAAGCCGGCCAGATGCAGCCGGTAGAACAAGATGAGCAGGAACAGCTCGCCGAGCAGGAACGTCGGCATCGAGTAGAAGAACAGCGAGAAGGCGGTCACCGTGCGGTCGGCGGCGCTCCGCGGCCGCGTCGCGGCCAGCACTCCGGAGGTGATCCCGATGATGCAGCCAGATGATCGCGCCACCGAGCGCAACGGACGCCGTGACCGGAAGGTCCTGCTTGATGATCGTGGTCACCGGCACGGAGTTGACGTAGGAGTAGCCGAGGTCGCCGTGCAACAGGCGCCCCAGGTACGAGAAGTACTGGTGCGAGGAGCGGCTGGTCGAGGCCGAGCCGGTGCCGGATGAGGTCGATCGTCTGCGCGGTGGCTTGGCGGCCGGCGAGGGTCTGCGCCACGTTGTGCGGCGCGACGAAGTAGAGGATGAACACGGAAGTGGCGACGACCCACATCACGATGATGCCGAAGCCGATTCGTCGCAAAAGGAAGCGCGGCATGGCAGAAGCCCCTCTCCCTATGCGGTGAACAGCCGGTTGTAGCGGGGATCGAAGGCGTCACGCACGCTGTCGCCGAGCAGGTTGAATGCCAGCGTGGTGATGAGCAGGGCGGCTCCGGGGAACACGACGTACCACCAGGCGACCGTGTAGTACTGGATCGACGACGAGAGCATGCCGCCCCAGCTCGCGGTCGGCGGGACCACGCCAAGGCCCAGGAACGACAACGTCGCCTCGAACACGATGGCGGACGGGATGAGCAGCGTCGCGTACACGATCACCGGCGCCAGCACGTTCGGCAGGATGTCGACGTACATGATCCGCAGGTCCCCGGAGCCCAGCGACCGCGCGGCCTCGATGTACTCCTTCTGTTTGATCGACAGCACCTGCCCGCGCACGATGCGGCCGACCGAGGCGAACGAGAAGAACGCGATCACGGCGATCGAGATGGTCAGGCTCGGCCCCACCACGGACACCAGCGCGATGGCGAAGACGAGGTAGGGCAGGGAGAGGACGACGTCCATGAAGCGGGCCAGGAAGGTGTCGACGGCCCCACCGAAGTAGCCGGCCGCCAGGCCGATGATGACGCCGATGACGACGGCGATCAGGCTGGCGAGCACGCCAGCGACCAAGGAGATCCGCGCGCCGTAGAAGATCCGGACCAGGATGTCCCGGCCGAGTTCGTCGGTGCCGAGCAGGAAATTCTTGCCGGGCCCGACCGGGATGCCCGGCGGCGGAGAGGCCGGTGGTGCGGTACTGGGTGTTCGGCCCGTGACCGATGATGGCGGACGCCACGGGCGCGAAGATGGCCATCAGCACGATGAGGACGATGACGACCACCGAGGCGATCGCCACCCAGTCGTGCCGCAGCCGCTCGAAGGCGAGGGCCCACGGGCCGCGCCCCTCGATGGCCTTGGCGGGCGCCGGCGCTGCCTGCGGCGGTCCATACGGGCCGCCGGTGACCATGGTGGTGCTCATGGCAGCTCCCTCTGGGTTGGCTGCGTGAAGGCCGGCTCGGGGTAGCCAAGCTCTTCGCCGTCGGCGACCGGGAAGTGGCAGGCGGTGACGTGGTCTTGGTGATCGTCGAACTTGATGGTCAGCGCCGGGTCCTCGACGGAGCAGATCGCCTGGGCTTTCGGGCACCGGGGGTGGAAGCGGCAACCGCTGGGCGGGCTGATCGGGGAGGGGACGTCGCCGACGAGGACGAACCGCTCGCGGGCGTCGGCGTTGTCGGGGTCGGCGACCGGGACGGCCGACAGCAGCGCCTTGGTGTAGGGGTGCCGTGGGTGGACGTAGAGGTCGTGGGTGTTCGCCACCTCGACGATCTTCCCCAGGTACATCACGGCCACCCGGTCGCTTACGTGCCGCACCACGGACAGGTCGTGGGCGATGAACACGTAGGTCAGCCTGAGCTCGTCCTGCAGGTCGGACAGCAGGTTGATGATCTGCGCCTGGATGGACACGTCCAGTGCGGAGACCGGCTCGTCGCACACCACCAGCTCCGGCCGCAGCGCCAGCGCACGAGCCACACCGATGCGTTGCCGTTGGCCGCCGGAGAACTCCGCGGGGAACCTGTTGTAGTGCTCGGGGTTGAGCCCGACGAGCGCCATGAGCTCCTGGACCGCGCGCTTGCGGTTGTCGCCGGAGGTGATGCTGTGGATCGAGAAGGGATCGCCGATGATGGAGCCGACCCGGCGTCGGGGGTTCAGCGACCCGTACGGATCCTGGAAGATCATCTGCATGCGCCGCCGGAAGGGACGCAGGGCCCGTCGGGACAGACGCGAAATGTCGCTGCCGTCGAAGATGATCTCGCCCGCGGTCAGCTCGTACAGCCGGGTGATGCAGCGCGCCAGGGTCGACTTGCCGCATCCGGTCTCACCGACCAGCCCGAGCGTCTCGCCGCGGCGGATCTCCAGGCTGACCCCGTCGACCGCGTGCACCTTGGCAACGGACTGTCGCAGACCGCCGCTCTTGATGGGGAAGTGCTTGACCACGTCGTTGATGTGCAGGATGACTTCGCTGTCCTCGACGGCCGGGACGGGCTCGGAGGCGGGCGCTGTCATGACATGGTCCCCTGGGCCGGCGGCTGTGCCGCGGGTTCGCCGGCCGTGGCCGTGCCGGCCCGGTGGGCCTTGGCGAACAGCTCGCGCGCCGCGTCCACATCGGCACCCATGCCGAGGTCCGATGCCGGAAGCCAGCAGGCTGAATGATGGTTGCCGCCCACCTCCGCCAGTGGCGGCACCTGCGCCACGCAGCGGTCCATCGCGAACCGGCAGCGCGGTGCGAACGGGCAGCCGACCGGCGGGTTGATGAGGCTGGGCGGCTGCCCGGGGATCGGCTTGAGCCGCTCGTCATCGGCGCCGGACTGGGGCAAGGATTCCAGGAGGCCCTTGGTGTACGGGTGGTGCGGCCGGTAGTACAGGGTGCGCCGGTCGGAGTGCTCCATCACCCTGCCGCCGTACATGACCAAGACATCGTCGGCCATGTCCGCGATCACCCCCAGGTCGTGGGTGATCATGATGATCGCGGTGCCGAACTCCTGCTGGATCCGCTGCATCAGCTCGATGATCTGGGCTTGGACCGTGACGTCGAGGGCGGTGGTGGGCTCGTCGGCGACGAGCAGCTTCGGGTTGAGCGCCAACGCCATCGCGATCATGGCGCGCTGGCGCATCCCGCCGGAGAACTGGTGGGGGTAGTCGTCGACGCGCTGCTCCGGCTGCGGGATGCCGACCAGCCCGAGCAGCTCGATGGCGCGCTTGCGGGCCATCTCGTTGGACGTGTTGCTGTGGGCGCGGATCATCTCCGTGATCTGCCAGCCCACCTTGTAGAACGGATGCAGGCTCGACAGGGGGTCTTGGAAGATCATCGCGATCTCGGACCCGCGGATCGAGCGGAGGTCACCGCTGCTCATCGTCAGCAGGTTCTTGCCCTCGAACAGGGCCGTCCCGGAAACCCGGGCGCCGGAGGTGAGACCGACGATCGTCTGCGTCGAGACGCTCTTGCCCGATCCGGACTCTCCGACGATCCCCAGCGTGCGCGCCTTGTCGACGCTGAAGGACACACCCCGAACGGCCTCCACGAGGCCGTCAGGCGTGGGGAACGAGACGGTGAGGTCGGTGACCTCCAACAATTTCATTCCAGCACCGGGCTTCTGTAGATCCAGCCTAGGTCAGGGATGGCATGCCCGCTAGCGCATGCCTTGGCACCTCCAGTACGTCACCTCGACCGCGTTGGGTGGCCCCGGCATCCGTCGATGCCGGGGCCACGCGGGGGTCTACCTCACTTGAGCCAGACGTTGGTCATGTCGCCCTGCTGCAGGAAGGTGTTGAAGATGAAGTTCTGCACGTTGCTGGAGTGGAACGTGGCGGTCTTCTGTGCGCCGAGCGGGACGACGACGGCGTCGGTCATCACGAGCTTGGCGGCTTCTTGCCAAGCGGCGGTGGCTGCGGCCTCAGACGTCGCGGACAGCGCCTTGTCGATCAGGGCGTTCATCTGCGGGCTGTTGTAGTCGCCGTAGTCGGTGGACCCGGGTCCGTAGCCGCGTCCGTCGAACAGCGGCTCGATGACCGCTCGGCCGTTGTTGCCGAACCAGTCGGGGATCCAGCCGGCCTCTGCGATGTCCCAGGCGCCACTGGACGTGGCGGTCGGGTTCTGCAGGTACTTCGTGTAGAACGAGTTGGCCGGGGTGACGGCGATCAGCTGAACCTTGAACCCGGCTGCCTGCAGGGCCGCCTGGTCGGTCTGGGCGACCTGCGGGTGCACGGTCGTGGTCCGGTAGGGCAGCTTGAGCGTGATCTGCCCGGGAGCGAATCCGGCCTGGGCCAGCAGGGCCTTGGCCTTCGCCGGGTCGCCGTTGTTGCCCGGCGTCGGGTACGGGTTGTAGCCGGGGATGTTGCCGATGCTGCCGCCGGGGATGATCTGGTTGAGCGGGCTGGAGACGGTCGCGCCGCCGTAGACCTGGGACACCGCGGTCTTGTTGAACGCGTACTGCAGTGCCTGGCGGACCAGCACGTTCTTCAGCGCACCCTTGTTGTTCGGGCTCTGCAGGTTGATCGCGATGTAGGGGTTGATGGTGACGAAGTTGTCACCTGCGGGGCCGACCACGAGCCGCGGGTCCTTGGCAGCAGCCAGGCCGGCGAGCTGGGCGGTGGGCACGTTCTGGTCCCACTGCATGTTGGCGGTGCCGGCTGCGATCTGCTGCTGGGTCGACGTCTCGTCGATGCCCTGGGTGATCTGGATCGCATCGACGTACGCGCCGCGGAGCTTGTCGGTCGAGGACTGCCAGGACGGGTTGCGGACCAGGCTGATCGACTTGGTCGGCACGTAGCTGGCCATCGTGTACGGGCCGTCGGAGATGATGTGCTGGGCCAGTTCGGCGCTAGCGGGCAGGTAGTTCAGGTACTCCACCGGCGCCGGTGAGGAGAACGGCAGGGACAGGATGTACAGGAAGTCCGCCGCCGGCTTGGTGAGCGTGATCTGCAAGGTGGTGGCGTTGACCGCCTTGAGGCCGGACACGCTGTTGCCGTCGATGAAGGCCTTGATCGCGGGCACGGTCGGAGCGACCTTGGCGAACGCTGACGCAGTACGCGGCCATCCCGGCGATGGTGGCGGTGAAGTAGCCGGGTGCGCCGACCGGCTGGGCCGGGTTGCACAGCCGCTTGAACCCGAGGACCGCGTCCTGCGCGGTGACCTGCCGGGCCGGGCTGGTGTTCCACATCACGCCCTTCTTGATGTCGATCGTGTACACCGTGCCGCCATTGGTGATCGTCGGCATGGCGGTCGCGATGTCGGGCTCCGGCGTGATCGAATCCTGGAAGTTCGAGCTCGTCGGGTAGGTGTACAGCTGGCGGGCGATCGCCCGCAACAGCGCGTAGGTCACGTCGTAGTAGCCGTCCGCGGTGTCCATGAAGTCGACATCGCCCTCCCCGACGATCTTCAACGTGCCGCCCTTCACCGGAGTACCGGTGGTCGAGCTTGAGGGCGTGCTCGACGGAGTGTTGGACGATGAGCTGCAGCCGGCGGCGACAAGCAACACCGCCGACGCCATGGCGATGCTCGCCAGATAACGGTGACGTCGAAACATGGGGGACCTTTCTCCTGTCACTGGAGAGGTCGGGTTGAGACGGCCTCGACCCGGTTGGTCCGCCGGGCCACATGTGGTGTGCCCGGCCACTACCTAGCCACTCGGCGGCTCAGAATTCCTTAGCAAACTGTGACATTGGGTCGGCTGCGCCCGTTGGGTCGGTCGGGCCTGGTGGGTCAGCCGGGCGGGGCCGGGCTGGACTGGCTCAGGCCAGCGCTCCCGCAGGCACTTCGGGGACCAGGCCGGCCGCCGCTGCCCGCCCGAGCAGCGCGCGCACCGCGGCGTAGCCGGCCTCGCCGAGGTCACGGGTGAACTCGTTGACGTACAGCCCGATGTGCGCGTCGACGACGGCCGGCTCCATCTCCTGGGCGTGGGCGAGGACGAACTCGCGGCTGGCGCCAGGGTCCGCCCAGGCGTGCTCCACCGAAGCGCGGATCACCCGGGCGATCGCTCCCGCGTCCAGCGAGCGCTGGGCGAGGATCGCGCCGAGGGGGATCGGCAGCCCGGTGTCGCCTTCCCACCACTCGCCCAGGTCGACGACGCAGGACAACCCGTAGGAGGGGTAGGTGAACCGTGCTTCGTGGATGACGAGCCCGGCATCGACGACACCGCCGCGCACCGCCGGCATGATCTGGTCGAACGGCATCACGACGACATCGGCGATGCCGGCCTTTTCGGCCCAGAGCCGGAACAGCAGGTAGGCGGTCGTCCGCTCGCCCGGGACCGCGACCGTGGCTCCGCGCAGGTCGGTGCGCCCGCCGGTCAGCACGAGCGGCCCGCACCCCCGGCCGAGGGCGCCACCGCACGGCAGCAACGCGTAGTCCTCGAGCAGCCACGGAAGGGCGGCGTAGGAGACCTTGACGACGTCGAACGCGCCGTCGGCGGCTGCCGTGTTGGTGACGTCGACGTCGGCGTACGTGACGGTCACCGGCGGCGCGTCCGGCACCAAACCGTGCACCCACGCGTGGTAGACGAACGTGTCGTTGGGGCACGGCGAGAATGCGAGGCGGAGCGGGGACGTCACGTGGGCAACTCTGCCACGAGCACCGCGGCGGCCGCCCGGCTGAGGGCGCCCAGCGCCGCGGGGAAGTCCCATGCCGACGTGTCGCGGTCGCCGACGGCGTTGCTGATCGTCCGCAGCTCCGCTGCGCGGATGCCGAACAGCTGCGCCGCGTGCGCGACGCCGGCGCCCTCCATCGCCTCCGCGCGAGGCGTGTGCGCGGCGGTGAGCTCACCGGCGCGCGCCTGCGTGCCGGTGACGGAGGCGACGGTGAGGACGGCGCCGACGACCGTCGGCAGGCCGGCAGCGAGCAACCGGTCGCGCAGCGCCGCGACCACGACCGGGGACGGGTCCAGAACCGGCACGCGCCAGCCCAGCTCCGCGTGGTGCAAGAAGCCCTGCGGCGAGTGCGCGCCGAGGTCCGCGAAGCAGATGCGGTCGGCGACCACCACGTCGCCGATCGCCACCCCCGCGAACCCGCCGGCGATCCCGGCACTCAGCACGGTGTCGTAGCGCCCGGCCGACAAGGCGGTGGCGGTCGCCGCCGCGGCGGCGACCGGGCCGATCCCGGCGGCGAGCACGTCCACGGTGCCGGCCCCGGTGCGGACTCGTCGGGCAGGCAGGGGGCCGATGGCGACGTCATCGACCGGGCCCAGCGCGCGGGTGACGGCGGTCGCCTCGGCCTCCACCGCGACGACGACGAGAAGGCTCACGAGGTCCGCACGATCTCGGTGGTCTGGTGACGTGCCGCCGCCCGCTGGTTGCGCACCGACTGGACCGAGATGGCCAGCGCGCCCAGCAGGCCGATGGCAGCCAACCCCAGTCCGAGATCGCCGCGGGTGAACGGGATCAGCCCGATCGCGCCGCCGGCCACCCACGCCAGCTGCAGCATCGTCTCGGAGCGGGCGAACGCGGAGGTGCGCACCTCCTCGGCTACGTCACGCTGCAGGACCGAGTCGAGGGCGAGCTTCGCGGTGGACTGGGCGATGCCCGCCGCCATGGCGACCACCGCGATGGTGAAGATGCTGTAACGCACCGCGGCCAGCGTGCAGGCGGCCGCCACCAGCGTGATCGAGGACAGCGCGATCGTCTCCGGTTTCAGCGCTCGCAGCCGGGTTCCGATCACCGTGCCGATGATGCTGCCGATCGAGGCTCCGGCGATCAGGACCCCCAGCCCGACCGCCACCGAGGCACCGTGGAACGAGGGGCTGCGGACGAGGAAGGCGAAGAACAGGGTGAGGAATCCGGAGAAGCAGCGCAGCGCGACGTTCATCCGGATCATCGGGCCGACGAGCGGGCCGACGCCGCGCAGCGGCGGCAGGATCCGCCGCCACAGCGACGGCTGCACGATGGCTTCCTCGGGACTCGCACCGGCCCGCAGCTCGTCCAGGTCGAGGACGACGGTGTCCCGTGGGCGCTCGAGCTTCGCCTCGCCGGCGTTGGAGTCGACCTTTTTCGGCAGCCGCAGGGCGAAGACGATCCCGGTGAAGTAGACGAGCGCCGCGAGCCGCAACGGCCAGCTGGGCGAGCCGGTGACCTTGGCCAGGCCGGCCGCGACCGGTGCGGCGACTGTCGCCGCGAGCACGCCGAACAGGGTGAGCCGGGCGTTCGCGCGAACCAGGCCCACACCCTCGGGGAGCACGCGGGGGACGACCGAGCTCCGGGACACCCCGTACGCCTTGGACAGGACGAGGACGCCGAACGCGGCCGGATACAGCTCGAACCCCGTCTTGGAGCCCACCGCACCGGCGATCACCCAGGCCAGCAGCCCACGGCCGAGCAGGGTGGTGGCGATCGCGTACCGGCGGCCGTGCCGGAGCCGGTCGAGCAGCGGGCCGATGACGGGGGCGACCAAGGCGAACGGGGCCATGGTGACCAACAGGTAGAGGGCGACCTTGCCGCGCGCCTCGCCGACGGGCACAGCGAAGAACAGCGTGCTCGCGAGGGCGATGGTGAGCAGCGAGTCGGCCGCGCTGTGGATCGCCTGCACATCGATGAGGCTCGCCAGGCCGCTCTCGCCGGCGCCCTCGGCCCGGGTGGAACGTCGGATCAACCGGCCGGTTGCCCCCGCACCCCGACCGACTCCGACCGCGGTCGCCTTGGTGGCGCGGCCGACGCCGCGCGCCGCCGTCCGAGCGGCGCCCGGACGCTGCTCCGCGCCAAGGGTGGACTCCGCGTCGGCGCGTGACCGGGGAGGGAGTCGGGTGTGGTCCACGGGATCAGTCAACTACGTCCCCGGTTCGTGCGGGGGTTGCGTGCGACAATCGCTGACATGGTTCCCCCAGTCCTTCTGCCGGACGCATCCCCAGCGCAGTCGTCCGCCGATCCTGTGCCGGACGCCGCTGGTGCGGCTGCGGTCGATCTTGCCCGAGAAGCCGCGGTCGAGGTTGCCGGGGTCAGCCAGGTAGGGGAGCACCTCGGTGCTGAGGCGGACGGCGAGCGGATCGTCACGCACTATTTCGACAACCTCAGCCCCGCCTACGTCGGTTGGCGCTGGGCCGTCACCGTGGTGCGCGCCGCCCGCGCCAAGGCAGTCACGGTGGACGAGGTCGTGCTCCTGCCGGGTGCTGGTGCGCTCGTCAGTCCCGAATGGCTCCCGTGGAGCGAGCGGTTGCAGCCCGGTGACCTCGGAGTCGGGGACGTGCTGGGCACCGCCGCCGACGACCCGCGCCTGGAGCCCGGCTACGCGTCCATCGACGACCCGGAAGGCCGCCAGGTCGCGTTCGAGCTGGGGCTGGGCCGCGTGCGGGTGCTCTCGGTGCTGGGGCGCGACGACGCCGTCGACCGCTGGTACTCCGGGGAGCGTGGACCGGACGCGCCGATCGCCAAGGCCGCTCCGCACCAGTGCTCGACCTGTGGCTTTCTGGTCGCCATGGGTGGTGCGTTGTCGCGGATGTTCGGGGTCTGCGCCAACGAGATGGCGCCCGACGACGGCCAGGTCGTGTCCTACGACCACGGGTGCGGCGCCCACTCCGAGGCACTGGTGATCACGCACGAGCCGACGCCGACACCGCTGTCGGACCTGGTCGACGCCTCCGCCGAGGACGGAGCCGACGCCGTCGAGTCTCCTGCGATCGTCGACGCCGAGCCCCCCGCGACCCTCGAAACTGTCCGAGCCGCCCGCGACGCTCGACGCGGTCGAGCCGCCCGCGGACCTCGACGCCGAGCAGGAACCCAGCTGAACGACGTCTTCGGCACCGCCGCGCTGCGGGCGCGGGTGCTGGACGCCTGGACCGCGTCGCCGGCGCGGTTCCGCGAGGACGCGAATGCCGAGGAGGACCTGTTCCTCGGTGGCTACCGGGATCGGCTGCTCGTCGAGCTCGCCCAGAACGCCGCGGACGCGGCCGCGGGCGCCGCGGTGCCGGGTCGGCTCCGGCTGACGCTGTCCATGGACTCCTCGAACCGACCGGTGCTGCGGGCCCAGAACACCGGGGTGCCGCTCGACGTGGCCGGGGTGGAGGCGCTGTCGACGCTGAGGGCCTCGGCCAAGCGGGATGGTGCCGCCGTCGGCAGGTTCGGGGTCGGCTTCGCGGCGGTGCTCGCGGTCAGCGACGACCCGGTTGTCGCCTCGACGTCGGGCGCGGTGCGCTGGTCGCGGCAGCAGGCGCGGGAGCTGGTGGCAGGCGTGCCGTCCCTGCGCGGCGAGCTGGCCCGCCGCGGGGACGCGGTCCCGGTGCTGCGATTGCCGTTCGCCGCCGCTGAGGTGCCGCCGTCAGGGTTCGCGACCGAGGTCGTCCTGCCGCTGCGCGACGACGTCGCCGAGCAGCTGGTCCGCCGGCTGCTGGCCGAGGTGGATGCCGCGCTGTTGCTGGCGCTGCCGGGGCTGGAGCGCGTCGAGATCGTCGTCGACGGTGCCGAGCGTGTGCTGGAATCTCACCGCGACGGTGAGGACCTGGTCATCGACGGCGTGCGGTGGCGGATCGCGCGTGGCCGAGGACGGCTGACACCGGAGCTGCTGGTCGGTCGCGGCGTGGAGGAGCGGGAGCGGACCACCTGGTCGTCGACCTGGGCCGTTCCGGTGAGCACCGACGGCGTGCCGCAGCCGCTGCCGGCCGGGATGCCGTCCGTCGTCCACGCCCCGACACCCACCGACGAGCCGCTGAGCCTGCCCGCGCTGCTCATCGCCTCCCTTCCGCTGGACCCCACGCGGCGCCACGTCGCAGCTGGTCCGTTGCGTGACTTCGTGCTGGAGCAGGCCGCCGCGCTGTTCGGCGACTTGGTGCGCACCTTGCCGGCCGACGTGGGCGTGCTGTCCCTGGTGCCGACCGGGCTCGCAGCCGGTGAGCTCGACGCCGTGCTGCGCCGCGCGCTGCTACCGGTGCTCAGCGCGACCCCTTTCCTGCCCCCGGCGGCGCGTGAGGCGGAGACGGAGATCCTGATCGCGCCGCGCGACGCGGTGGTGGTCGACGACGAGCGCCTCGTCGACGTCCTGGCGCCGGTGCTGCCCGGCCTGCTGCCGGCAGGGTGGGCCCGGGCGCTGGGCGCGCTGACCGCTCTTGGCGTGCGCCGCATGTCGGTGGCCGACGTGGTGGAGGCGCTGCCAGGGCTGGACCGCGAACCGTCCTGGTGGCATGGGCTGTATGAGGCGTTGGAGGGCCACGACCGGGACACGCTCGGTGCGCTGCCGGTGCCGCTCGCCGATGGTCAGATGGCCCCGTCGCCGCGCGGTCTGCTCATGCCCGGGGGCACCGCGCTCGGCGCTCTGGGCTTCCGCGAGGTCCACCCCGCAGCGGCGCACCCGCTGCTGCTGCGCCTGGGCGCGGTGCAGCCCGAGCCGGATGTGCTGCTGGGCGACGCGCGGGTGCGCGCGGCGGTGGCCGCATCCTTCGACGACTGGTGCGACGGAGGCGACCCGGCGCCGGTGGCCGAGGCTGTGCTCGCCCTGGTGGCGGCCGCGGGGATCTCACCTGGGCGCGATCAGGGGCTGGCTGAGCTCGCCCTGCCAGCTGGCGACGGCGAGGTCTATCCGGCTGGGGAGCTGCTCCTGCCCAGCTCGCCGCTGGTCGGACTCATGGTCGACGACGCCCCGTTCGGTGTGGTCGACGACGCCCTCGTCGAGCGTTGGGGTGCAGGCGTGCTGGAAGCCGTCGGTGTGCTGCGCACGTTCTCGGTAGCGCGCGCCGAACACGTCGGCGCCGCCGAGTGCGACCTGGACGGCGAGCAGGAGTATCTCGATGTCGTGACATCACTGCTGCATGGCGGCGACGAGCCGGCGGTGGTCGTGGAGCTGGTCGGCGTGCGCGACCTCGAGCTGGTACGCCCCAATCAGTGGCCGGCCGCTCTGAGACTGCTCGCCGACGCCCCGCTACGTGACGCCGTGGTGACACCGGCCCAGGTGGTGCGCGGTGGCTCCGGCCTGCAGGTGCCGTCGTACACGTCGTGGTGGCTGCGTCGTCACCGTGTGGTGGCCGGCCGCCTGCCAGGAGGCGACCCTCTGCTGGTCGGACTGTTCGACGCGGTCGACAGCGACCTCGACCCGGCACTCCTGCGCGCCGCCGGCGCGCTGGTCGATCTCGACGACGCCGACCCGGACGAGGTGCTGGCCGCCATGGCGGATCCGGCCAGGACACTCGACCGCGAGCAGGTGCGAGCGATCTACGCACGGCTCGACCCGGTGGAACCTCCACGAGCGGTGCGGGCCGTTCGCGGCGGTGCGCTGGTCGTGGTGCCCGCCGACGAGGCCGTCGTGGTCGACGCCCCGGACTTGCTCCCGCTGCTCGGCGGTCGTGCCGTGGTGCCGGCGTCTGCGGCCGACGCGGTGCACGTGGCCGACGCTCTCGACCTTCCGCTGGCCAGCGAGCTGGCCGCGTTCACCGTGCACAGCGCAGGCACGGATCGTGGGGACCACGTGGAGCACGAACGCCTTGAGGTGGCCGGGGTCGATGGGCGCCTCGTCAACGTTCCGTGGCGCCTGGTCGACGGCGTGCTGCATGTCGACCGTGAGCGCGCGGCGTTCGGGCTTGGCCGCGGGCGCGCCTGGCGGGATGGTCAGTGGCACCGGCGGTACCTGCTCACCGCGGCGCTGGCCGACCCCGCGTCACTCGACGTGCTGCTTGCCGAGGAGGACCTGGATGCCTGGCCTAGCGGCGGGCCTGCCGACGGATGACGTACCGCAGCCCGACCAGCCCACCCGCGAAGCCCGCGACGCAGACCCAGAGCCACCAGACTTTGTGGTCTTGCTGCAGTTTCGAGTAGAACGGCAGCAGCACGAAAAACGCCACCGCCCAGGCTGCGGTGCCGATCCCGACCACGCGCACGTCGTTGGTCTCCAGCGGCGGCGGGCCTGGTCGGCGTGGTGAGGTCACAGTCCCCGAGGGTATCTGGCACGCTCGCGTCGTCCGCTTCCCCGCTCCGTAGCGCCCGAAAGGCTCCGCATGTCCACGCAGGTCACCAAAGCGCCCACCGCCAAGGCGACTCCACCGGGTTGGGCCCGATCCTTGGACGGCTTCTTCAAGATCAGCCAACGCGGATCGACCATCGGCCGTGAGGTACGAGGCGGCTTTGTCACGTTCTTCGCGATGGCCTACATCGTGGTGCTCAACCCGATCATCTTGGGCGGGGCGGCCGACAAGTTCGGCCACCACCTGAGCATCCCGCAGCTCGCGACGGCCACCGCCGTCGTCGCCGCGGTGATGACGGTGATCATGGGCGTCACCGGCAACGTCCCGTTGGCGATCGCCGCCGGGCTCGGCCTCAACGCCGTGGTGGCCTTCCAGATCGCGCCGACGATGTCGTGGCCGGACGCGATGGGCCTGGTGGTGCTGGAGGGCATCGGCATCTGCATCCTCGTCGCCACCGGACTGCGGCAGGCGATCATGGACTCCATCCCGCTCGCGATGAAACAGGCGATCGGCGTCGGCATCGGACTGTTCATCGCCTTCATCGGGTTGGTCGACGCCGAGTTCGTGCAGCCCGGCTCGGGCGTCCCGGTGCAGCTCGGCACGGGCCACCTCACCGGCTGGCCGGTGCTGATGTTCTGCTTCGGCGTGCTGCTGACGTTCGTGCTGATGGTGCGCCGGGTCAAGGGCGCGCTGCTGATCAGCATCGTCGCCACCACCGTCCTGTCGGTGATCATCAACTCGGCGGCCCACCTGACCCACGCCGACTGGGGCCTGGTCCAGCCCAAGGTGCCGCACAAGATCGTCGCTGCTCCTGACTTCGGGCTGATCGGCCACTTCAGCCTGTTCGGCGGCTTCGCCGAGGCCGGCGTGATCACCGCCGTCGTCTTCCTCTTCACCCTGGTCCTCAGCGACTTCTTCGACGCGATGGGCACGATCATCGGCGTCACCAACGAGGCGGGGCTGCTGGACGAGAAGGGCAAGCTGCCGGGGATCGGCCGGGTCCTGTTCGTCGACGGTCTGGCCGCGGCGGCCGGTGGCGTCGGCTCGGCGTCGTCCAACACGGCGTTCGTCGAGTCCGCGGCCGGTGTCGGCGAGGGCGCCAGGACCGGGTTCGCCAACGTGGTGACGGGTGGTCTGTTCGCCGTCGCGCTGTTCCTCACCCCGCTGACGTCGATCGTGCCGTCGCAGGCGGCGACGCCCGCGCTGGTCGCGGTCGGCTTCTTGATGATGACCCAGGTCAAGAACATCGACTGGAACGACTACGAGATCGCGATCCCGGCATTCCTGACGATCGCCCTCATGCCGTTCACGTACTCGATCACCAACGGCATCGGCGCGGGTGTCATCTCCTTCGTCGTCATCAAGGCGGCGCGCGGGAAGGCGAAGGAGGCGGGGGTGCTGATGTGGATCATCGCGCTGCTCTTCGCGGCCTACTTCGCCCTCGACCCGATCCAGCAGGCGCTCGGGGTCAAGTAGCACAGCCCCAACAGCGCTGATCATGCAGTGATGGTTGGCGACACGCCGTGTCAGCCAACCATCACTGCATGATCGGCGGGCAGGGTGCGGCAGGTCGGCAGGTGCGGGCAGAGTCGCAATCTCGTTAGCACGGCTAATGAGTTATGCTAACTAATATGCCTACGCTTGCCGACACCGAGCTCGCCAGCACTCTGCGCATCTCGGTCCTTCGCCTCTCCCGCCGGCTGCGGGCCGAACGCAGCGACGAGACGCTGTCCACGACGCAGCTGTCCACGCTCGCCAGCCTCAGCCGGCACGGCCCGATGACCTTGGGTGCGCTCGCCGCCCACGAGCGGGTCCAGCCGCCGTCGATGACGCGAGTGGTGGCCGCGCTGGAGGAGCGCGAGCTCGTCGAGCGCCGCCCTCAGGAGGTCGACCGTCGGCAGGTCATCGTGGCGATCAGTGACGGCGGCGAGCTCGTGCTGCGCAACGACCGGCGCCGAAGGGACGCCTGGCTGTCGCGCCGACTTGTGGACCTCACCCGCGAGGAGCGGGACCTGCTGCGCGCGGCGGCGCCGTTGCTCGACCGGTTGGCGCAAGCGTGAACCAGGTCTTCAGCTCGCTGTCGATCCGCAACTTTCAGGCTGTTCTTCACCGGACAGGTCATCTCCAACACCGGCACCTGGATGCAGCGCGTCGCCCAGGACTGGCTGGTCCTGGAGCTGACCCATGGCAGCGGGGTGGCGCTGGGCATCACCACGGGCCTGCAGTTCCTGCCGACGCTGCTGTTCGGGCTGTACGCCGGAGTGCTCGCCGACCGCTACCCCAAGCGCAGCCTGCTCATCGTCACCCAGTCGGTGATGGGGGCGCTGTCCCTCGTGCTCGGCGTCGCTGGTGGTGACCGGCGCGGCACAGGTGTGGCACGTGTACCTGCTGGCGTTGCTGCTCGGCTTCGCCGCCGCCGCCGACACCCCCGCGCGTCAGGCGTTCGTGACGGAGATGGTCGGCTCCGGCCAGGTGCCCAACGCGGTGAGCCTCAACTCGGCCGCGTTCAATGGAGCCCGCATCATGGGTCCGGCCGTGGCGGGCGTCCTGATCAACATCTTCAGCACCGGCCCGGTCTTCTTCATCAACGCGGTCAGCTACCTCGCGGTCATCGCGAGCCTGGCCATGATGCGCGAGAGCGAGCTCATCCGGACCGCGGTGGTCGAGCGCAGCCGAGGCCAGCTCCGCGAGGGTCTGTCCTACGTGCGCCGGCGGCCCGACCTGATGCTGCCCATCGTGCTGGTGGCGCTCATCGGCACCTTCGGCATGAACTTCCAGATCACCACGGCCCTCATGGCGCGCGAGCAGTTCGGTCGTGGGGCCGGTTCGTTCGGGTTGCTCACCACCTCCCTCGCGGTCGGCTGCCTCGCCGGTGCCCTGGCGTCCGCCCGGCGCTCCGGGCCGCCTCGCCAGCTCGTGCTGGTCGGTTCCGGCATCGCCTTCGGCGTGATGGAGATCACCGCCTCGGTGATGCCGACCTTCGTCACCTTCATGATCCTGCTGGTGCCGACCGGCGCGATGATGGTCACCTTCAGCATGGCGGCCAACGCGATCCTGCAGCTCGGGTCGGCGCCGCGGATCCGCGGCCGGGTCATGGCGTTGTATGCGCTGGTGTTCGTCGGGGGTGCGCCGATCGGCTCGCCGATGGTCGGCTGGATCGGACAGGTGCTCGGGCCCCGGTGGAGCATCCTGTCCGGCGGAATCATCTCGCTGCTAGCCGCCGGCGTCGCCGCGGTCCTGATCGCCCGCCGCGACGATCTGCGTGTGCGGGCACGCATCCGGTCGCATCCCCACCTACGCATCCAGCAGCGCAAGAGCATCCGGCCTGAGCCCGAGGTCGCCTTCGATGCCCGCGGCTGAGCTCGCCGGTCGATCAAGGCTAGCCTTCAGTTCATGAGCCCGAAGTCGCTGCGCTGGTTGATCCCGGCGGTGCTGATCGCCTTGGTGCTCGTCGCCGCCATAGGCCAGGCCCTGCGCTGACGGCGCGCGCCGGATCGACGGAGGGCGCAGCCGCTACCAGGCGTACGCCTCCGGTGCGGCACCGCCAGGCCCCGGCCAGATCTCGTCCAGCCCCGCCAGCGCGTCGCCGTCCAGCGTCAGCTCCAGCGCCCGCAGCGAGCCGGTGAGCTGCGCCTGCGTGCGCGGGCCGATGATCGGGGCGGTGACCGCCTTCTGGTGCAGCAGCCAGGCCAGCGCGACCGTCGCCGGGTGCTCGCCCAGGGCGTCGCAGAAGGCCTCGTACGCCTCGACCTGGGGCCGGTGTTGGGCGAGGGCCTCCTTGGCCCGCCCGCTCGTGCTACGGCCCTTGTCGTCCTTGCGAAGGATCCCGCCGAGCAGTCCGCCGTGCAGCGGGCTCCACGGGATGACCCCGAGCCCGTAGTCCAGGCAGGCCGGCAGCACCTCGAGCTCGACGGTGCGCTCGGCGAGGTTGTAGATCGACTGCTCGGCCACCAGGCCGTTGAAGTTCCGCCGCCGAGCGGTCTCCTGCGCCTTGGCGATGTGCCACCCGGCGTGGTTGGACGATCCGGCGTAGAGGATCTTGCCTTGCTGGCGCAGCACCTCCATCGCCTCCCAGATCTCGTCCCAGGGCGTGGCCCGGTCGACGTGGTGGAACTGGTAGAGGTCGATGTAGTCGGTCTGCAGCCGGACGAGCGACGCATCGCAGGCGCGGCGGATGTTCAGCGCCGACAGCTTGCCGTCGTTGGGCCAGGTGCCCATGTCGCCGTAGAGCTTGGTGGCGAGGACGGTGCGCTCCCGGCGGCCGCCACCGGAGGCGAACCAGTTGCCGACGATGCGCTCGGTGAGGCCCTTGTTCTCCCCCCAGCCGTAGACGTTGGCGGAGTCGAAGAAGTTGAGCCCGTGCTCGTGCGCGGCATCCATGATGGCGAAGGAGTCGGGCTCGGAGGTGACCGGGCCGAAGTTCATCGTGCCGAGGCACAGGCGGCTGACGGACAGGCCGCTGCGGCCGAGGTGGGTGTAGTCCATGAGGCCAGCCTCGCATGCGGGCGTCGCCGCCGAGCGCCGGTGCGGATCAGGCGCTCTCCGGCGCCTGCGGGGCGTCGGCGAGAAGGTCGGTGGTCGGGCCAGGAACCCGGGACAGCCGCAGCCCCAGCGCCGCGGCGCCGAGCAGGAGCGGCACGATGAGGAACGCCGTGTGGGTGCCGATCCGGTCGGCGAGGAAGCCCAGAGCGAACGGTGCGGTCGCCACCGCCAGGCCGACGGCGAGAGCGCTGCGCGCCGACGCGAGGTCCGGTCGTCCCGCTGAGGCGCCGATCGCCCGCACGAGCACCAGCGGGAACTGCAGGGCGATGCCCAGGCCCGCCACGAACAACCCGGCGAACGACAGCCAGGCCACCGTGCTCATCCAGAACAGCGCGAAGCCCACCAGGTTGACGACGAGCGCCGCGTACAGGAGCCGGTCGGTCGCGAACCGCAAGGTCAGCCGGCCGCCGGCGAACCGGCCGAGAGTCATCCCCACCACGATGGCGGTGACCCCGGTCGCGGCCGCACCGTCACCGAGGCCCACCCGGCTGCGCAGCAGGTCCGAAGCCCACAACGTCATGGAGAACTCCACGCCAGCGCACGCCATGATCACCGCCCACAGCCGCCAGTACGCGGCCGACAGCTTGTGGCCGGCAGCGGCGTGCGGGGCGAGGGTGGTGCGGTGGTCCGGCACCCGCGCCCGGCCGAACACGATCGCCACCAGCGCCGCGAGAACGACGGTGACGAGTAGACCGGCTCGCCAGCCGATGCCGATGGTGACGAACGCGCCGAGCAGCAGCGGCGCGAAGATCCCCATGCTGGTCGCCAGCGCGTTGGCCTCGCTGATCGCCCCGGCGCCCTTGCCGGCGTGGTGATCGGCCAGCACCGCGGACACCGTGTTGACCAGCAGCGACCCGCAGGTGCCGGCGATCGCCGCGCCCAGCAGGGTGAGCGGCAGCGCGATCGTGCCGCACAGCACGGCAACGCCCACGCACAGGCCACCCATACCGCCCCACAGGGCGGCCCGGCGGCCGATGCGGGCGACGACGCGCGGACCTAGCCCGCCGGCCACCAGCAGCCCGAGGGCCAGCGCCGTGCTGTGCAGCGCCGAGACGCCCCGGCTGACGCCCTGGTCGTCGCGCAGCAGGGACAGCGCTGGTGAGAAGCCGTAGAGGAAGTAGCCGTAGACGCCAAGCTGCAGGTACGCCAGCCAGGTGACGCGGTCGCGGTTCAGCCCCGGCACGGCGTCACCCGCTGGCGCACGTCAGTGCCCCGACGATGTCAGCCCCCCACGGCATCTGGGTCAGCCCAGCCGCGGTACGACGTAGTCGATGCAGGCGGTGAGCGCCTCGACGTCGGCCGGGTCGATCGCCGGGAACATCGCGATGCGCAGCTGGTTGCGGCCGAGCTTGCGGTACGGCTCGGTGTCGACGATGCCGTTGGCGCGCAGCACCTTCGCGACCGCGGCCGCGTCGATCGCGTCGTCGAAGTCGATGGTGCCGACGACCTGCGAGCGCATCGCCGGGTCGGTGACGTACGGCGTCGTGTACGACGTCTTCTCGGCCCAGGCGTAGAGCCGGCTCGCGACGACTCGGCGGTGCGCGCGGACGCACCAGTCGAGGCCGCCGCTTGCCGTTGAACCAGTCGATCTGCTCGGCCATCAGGAAGATCGTGGCGAGCGCACGGGGTGTTGTAGGTCTGGTCGAGGCGGCAGTTGTCGATCGCGGTCGTGCAGGTCGTAGGACGCCGGGATCCAGCGGCCGCGAGGCCTTGATCTCCTCGGCCCGCGCGATGCGCGGCCGGGCGACATCAGCGCGAGCCAGAGGCCGCCGTCGGAGGCGAAGCACTTCTGCGGCGCGAAGTAGTAGACGTCGAACTCGGCGGCGTCGACCGGCAGGCCGCCCGCGCCGGAGGTCGCGTCGACCAGCACGAGCGCGCCGTCGTCGGCGCCGGCCACCCGGGCGATCGGCGTCATGACACGCCGGTCGAGGTCTCGTTGTGCGGCGAGCGCGTAGACGTCGACGCCGGCCTCGGCGACGAACACCGGGGCGTCGCCCGGCTCGGACTTGATGACCGTCGGGTCGCCGAGGAACGGCGCCTCCTTGGCGGCCGCGGCGAACTTCGAGCCGAACTCGCCGAAGAACAGGTGCTGCGACGCGCTCGCGGATCAGGCCGAAGGTCGCGATGTCCCAGAACGCGGTCGTGCCGCCGTTGCCGAGCACGACCTCGTAGCCCTCGGGCAGCGAGAACAGCTCGGCCAGGCCGGCGCGCACCCGGCCGACGACGCCTTGACCGTGCTTCTGCCGGTGCGAGGTGCCGAGGTAGGTCGTGCCGGCCGCGGCGAGCGCGGCGAGCTGCTCGGGGCGGACCTTGGACGGACCGGCGCCGAAGCGGCCGTCGGGCGGCTTGAGGTCGGCCGGGATGATCAGGTCGGGGCATCTGCCAGACACTTGAGACGCCTCCTGCGGCGACGACGGGACAGATGAGTCGGCGACGCTGCCGGAAGGTCCATGGTGACAGGTGCTGACTGTCAGCCGTGCTGCGGGACGGTGTCCCAGCCGTCGACGGCGTCAGCGGGCCGCCGGCCCGGGCCGACGTAGCGGGCCGACGGGCGGATCAGGCGACCGGTGCGCTTCTGCTCGAGGATGTGCGCGCTCCAGCCGGCGAGGCGGGCGCAGGTGAACATCGAGGTGAACATGTGCGCGGGCACCTCGGCGAAGTCGAGGACGATCGCGGCCCAGAACTCGACGTTGGTCTCGAGGACGCGGTCCGGGTCGGCGCTCGCGCAGCTCGGCCAGCGCGGCCTTCTCGAGCGCCTCGGCGACCTCGTAGCGGGGGGCGCCGAGCTCCTTGGCGGTGCGGCGCAGCACGCGGGCGCGCGGGTCCTCGGCGCGGTAGACGCGGTGGCCGAAGCCCATGAGGCGCTCGCCGCTGTCGAGCAGCCCTTGACGTAGCCGACGCGCGTCGCCGGTGCTTCTCGATCTCCTCGATCATGTGGAGCACGCGGGACGGCGCGCCACCGTGCAGCGGGCCGGACATCGCGCCGACCGCGCCGGAGAGGCGGCGGCGACGTCGGCGCCGGTGGAGGCGATGACGCGCGCGGTGAAGGTCGAGGCGTTCATGCCGTGCTCGGCGGCGGAGACGAAGTAGGCGTCGACGGCCTGGACGTGCTTGGGGTCCGGCTCGCCGCGCCAGCGGATCATGAAGCGCTCGACGATGGTGGTGGCCTTGTCGATCTCGGACTGCGGCACCATCGGGCGCTCGGTGCCGCGCGCGGACTGCGCGACGAAGGACATCGCCATCGCGGAGGCGCGGGCGAGGTCGTCGCGGGCCTGCGTCGTCGGTGATGTCGAGCAGCGGCCGAGGCCCCAGGCCGGCGCGAGCATCGCGAGCGCGGCCTGCACGTCGACGCGGACGTCGCCGGAGTGGATCGGGAGCGGGAAGGGCTCGGCGGGCGGCAGGCCCGGGTTGAACGCGTTGTCGACCAGCAGGCCCCACACGTTGCCGTAGGAGACCTGGCCGACGAGGTCCTCGATGTCGACGCCGCGGTAGCGCAGCGCGCTGCCTTCCTTGTCCGGCTCGGCGATCTCGGTCTCGAATGCGATGACGCCCTCGAGGCCGGGCTTGAAGTCGGACATTCGGTGGGGCTCCCTGATGTTGGCGTCACCGTTGACGCGTCGCGCGCTATCGATCGACCGCCATTGTGCCGTCATCGGTTGTGAACGGCTTTGGGCGGGTCTGGGACCACGGCATCGGGCGCTTCCCGTTACCCTGCGAATCCGAGAAGGAGGCTGTGTGGATCCCGAGCAAGTGGCGGCGATGCGACGCCACTATGCGGGCGCCGGGCTCGACTCAGCCGACCTCGCGCCGACCCGTTCGCCCAGTTCGGCCTGTGGCTGGCCGATGCGGTGAGGTTGGACCTGCCCGAGCCGAATGCGATGGTGCTCGCCACCGCGGACGCGACGGGACAGCCCAGCGGCCGGCACGTGCTGTTGAAGTCGTGGGACGAGCGCGGGTTCGTGTTCTTCACCAACTACTGCTCCCGCAAGGGCGCCGAGCTGGCGGCCAACCCCCGCGCCAGCCTGGTCTTCCCGTGGTTCGCCCTCAGCCGGCAGGTCGTGGTGGTGGGGTCCGTCGAGCGGATGACCCGCGAGGAGACCGAGGCCTACTTCGCCACCCGGCCCCGGGGCTCGCAGCTCGGCGCCTGGGCGAGCGAGCACCAGTCGGCCGTCGTCGGCCCCGTGCCGAGCTCGACGACGCCTACCGCGCGGTGCAGGAGCGCTTCGGCGAGGACTCTCCGGTACCCGCGCCGCCGTTCTGGGGCGGGCTGCGCGTCGTGCCGGTGACAGTTGAGTTCTGGCAGGGACGGGCCGAACGGATGCACGACCGCCTGCGCTACCGGCGCACCGACGGCGGGTGGGCCGTCGAGCGGCTGTCTCCGTGACCCTGCGGGACCTGGTCGCTGACACCACCCCGTTGCGTGATTACCCGGACTTTCGGCGACTGTTCATCGGCAGCACCGTCCAGCAGATCGGCACCCAGTTCACCGCGGTCGCCGTCCCCGTGCAGGTGTACGACCTGACCCACTCTGCGGTGGCCACCGGGATGATCGGTGCTGCGGCGGTCGGCCCGCTCATCGTGTTCGGGTTGTACGGCGGCGCGGTGGCCGACGCGGTGGACCGTCGACGGCTCGCGCTGGTGGCCTCCGCGGCGCTCATGGTGCTGTCCCTTCTCCTGGTGGTCCAGGCCGCCGGGCAGTGGAACCAGCTGTGGCTGCTGTACGCCATCGTCGCCGTGCAGGCCGGGCTGTTCTCGGTGAACAGCCCCGCCCGGGCCGCGATCGTGCCCAGGCTGATGCCGGCCGTCCACCTGCCGGCCGCGAACTCGCTGTTCCAGATCGGCTTCAATGCCGGGTTCACCCTCGGGCCGCTGCTCGCCGGGGTTGTCATCGGGGGTTGGGGGCTACAGGCCGCCTACGCGGTGGATGTGGTGATGTTCGTCATCGCGATGTCGACGATCTGGGGCATCCCGCCGATGCCGCCCGACGGGACGGTGCGGCGAGCTGGTTGGCGTTCGGTGGCGGAAGGGCTGCAGTTCCTGCGCTCACGGCACAACGTGCTCATGACGTTCCTCGTGGACCTCGCGGCGATGGTTTTCGCCCAGCCCCGGGCGCTCTTTCCGGCAATCGCGGTCGCGTTCTACGGAGGCGGACCGCGCACCGTCGGCCTGCTGTACGCGGCGCCGGCCATCGGCGGGCTGCTCGGGGCCGCCCTGAGCGGTCGGCTGCCCCGGGTGCGCAGGCAGGGCCGGGCGGTGCTCGTGTCGGTGGCCATCTACGGGTGCGCCATCGCTGCGTTCGGCCTGGTGCGCGTCCTGTGGCTCGGGGTCGCCCTGCTGATGCTGTCCGGAGCGGCGGACATGGTGAGCGCCGTCTACCGGACGACGATCTTGCAGGTGGCGACTCCCGACACCCTGCGCGGCCGGCTGCAGGGGGTGTTCACGGTGGTGGTCACCGGTGGTCCCCGGCTCGGTGACGTCCGGGCCGGGGCCTTCTCGCCGATCGGGCTCGGCTTCTCCGTGGTGACCGGCGGCCTGGCGTGCGTGGCGCTCGTCGGAGCGTTGGCCCTGCGGTTCCCGGGCTTCGCACGCTACGACGCGAGGCATCCGGCCCCCTGAGCCACCCACCTCGCGATCTTGATGCGAAGTGGTTGGGTACACGACCATCTCGCATCAAGATCGCGAGGCATCCCGCTCGATCCCGTTACACCATCTGACGCGCCCCCGCCGAATCTTTCGGAACTCTCAATCAAGAGTCATCTCCAGGTTCATCACGGATTCACCTGACGCCGAAAGCCTGACCCCGCCAGACAGGCCTTCGGAGATCGTGATCTGAGAGGAACGAGAGAGAGAATGACACCCATCAACGCGACGCGAGCCGGCAAGCTCGTGCGCCACCGAGTGTCGGTGCGGCTCGCCGCCGTGACACTCGGTCTGTCCGTCGTGGCAGGCGGCATCGCCGCCCTGCCCGCGTCGGCTGACGACCCCGGCCAGCCTCACCGGGGTCATCCTCGGTGTGGGTGCGGACGAGTCGCAGCGCATCTTCACGTGGTACTCCTCGGCCGACACCGCGCAGGTGGTGCAGGTCGCGCCCACGTCCCAGATCGTGGGCGACGTGTTCCCGGCGAGTGCGGCCGTCGTCGGCGCCACGGGCACCGCGAACATCGCGTCCAGCGGCGGCTTCAACCGCCACGCGACGATCTCCGGGCTGACGCAGGACACCGCGTACTCCTACCGGGTCGGCACCGAAGGCAACTGGTCGCCGACCTACGCGTTCAAGACGCAGGACTTCGAGGGGAACTACGACTTCCTGTTCTTCGGGGACCCGCAGATCGGCTCGTCCGGCAAGCTGGCGGAGGATCAGGCCGGCTGGGAGGACACCCTGAACGTGGCCCTCGCGGCCACTCCGAACGCCGAGCTGCTGGTCTCCGGCGGCGACCAGGTCGAGACCGCCAACACCGAGGCCCAGTGGACCGCGTTCCTCGCGCCGAACCAGCTGCGGCAGGTCCCGTGGGTCGCCACGATCGGCAACCACGACGTGGGCGGCAAGGCCTACGAGCAGCACCTGTTCACCCCGAACACCGACCGCTCGACCGCGTACTACGACAGCTCGCCGACGACCAAGTCGGGCGGCGACTACTGGTTCGTCTACAAGGACGTCCTCTACATCGACATCAACAGCAACGCTACAACAAGAACGCCGCCGGGCGCGGACGCCGACCAGGCGCACGCCGACTACATCACCGACGTCGTGAACAACCACGGCTCCGAGGCCAAGTGGAAGGTCGTCATCTTCCACCACTCGATCTACTCGCCGGCCTCGCACGCCAAGGACACCGACACGGTCAAGCGGCGCGACCGACCTGCCCGGCGTGTTCTCCAACCTGGGCATCGACCTGGTGCTCCAGGGTCACGACCACGCGTACGCCCGCACCTACCTGATCAAGAACGGCGAGAAGGCGAACCCGGACGAGCAGCCCGGTGCCGCCGACGTCATCGCCGGTCCGGGTGGCGTGCTGTACGTCACCGCGAACTCGGCGTCCGGCTCGAAGTACTACGGGCTGACGGCTCCGAACGCCTCCGGCACCAACGGCAAGGACCCGCTCAACCCGAGCAACTACTGGTACGCCTCGTCGGAGAACCAGGAGAACCTGCGCAGCTACGTCAAGGTCGAGGTGCGCGACGACGCGCTCACGGTCAAGAACATCCGTAGCGGCGCCTGCGTGTACCCGAACGCCGGCGGGGGCAGCCTGTGCCGCGCTGGCGGGCCGGTCGGTTCGCTGACCGACAGCGTCACGGTGCACCCGTACCACGGCAGCGGCCAGGACCTGGCGGTCCGCACGCCCAACGCCGCGCCGGGTGAGTTCGGCTGGGCCATCGACGGCTACAACGGCCTGGTGAACCTGGGCACGGCTGCCGAGTCGGGCGACAACTTCGTCGCGTCGGGCTCGCTCAACCCGATCCAGGTGTCGGACTCGCGTCGCTCGAGGGCGCCATGGTCGATCGCGGCCCAGGTCGGCGACTTCACGGACGGCGCCAAGTCGTTCTCCGGCTCCTACCTCGGCTGGACTCCAGTGGTGACCTTCGGTGGCGCCGGTGCCGTGGCGGGTCCGATCGTCGCGCCGGGTGCCACGGGCGGTCTCAAGGCGTCCTCGATCCTCGGATCCGCGGCGCAGGGCCACGAGCGTGGCATCGCCGAGCTGAGCGCGGGGCTGAACCTGCAGGTCCCGATCGACGACGCCCCGACGGGCAGCTACCGGGCCAAGCTCACCATCACCGCGTTGAGCTAGTGCTCGCCGTCGAGCTGACCCACGCACAACCCTCGGTGGGGTGGGCACCGCCTGGTGCCCACCCCACCCACCCCTCGCTAATCAGGTCCCCGTCAGATGAAGAAGGTCCAGATGCCCACCTCGACTGCCTGCAGGACGACCGTCACCACGCTTGTCCACGCTGCGGTCTTCGCTTTGCTCACCGTGCTCGCCGCCTGGTCGGCGCGCTGGGCACCGGGAGGGCGCTCGCCGCCGACGACTACTCGTGGACGGTGCGGACCGAGGCCAACGGCTTCGGCGCGGCCCGTGACAACTACAACTACGCCGTCAACCCGGACCAGGACGTCGAAGACGGGATCGTCGTGGTCAACCATGGCACCGAGCCGCTCGACCTCGCTGTCTACGCCGCGGACGGCTTCACGACGCAAAGTGGCCAGCTCGACCTGCTCACCTCCGAGGCGAAATCGATCGGGGTCGGGGCCTGGGTGACGGTGGCCAACTCCTCCGTGCACCTGGAGCCGAACGCGACCGTCACCGTGCCCTTCACCGTGCACGTGCCGGAGAACGCCCCGCCGGGCGACTACATGGGCGGCGTCCTCACCTCGCTGTCCCGTCCGGACGAGAGCGAGGGCATCAACGTCGACCAGCGCCTGGGCCTCCGCCTCCACCTGCGGGTGGGCGGCGAGCTGAGGCCGCAACTGGCCGTCGAAGAACCTGAAGGTCCACTATCGGGGCACCCTCGACCCGACCGGCGCGGGCGCCGCGACGGTCACCTACACCGTGCGCAACAAGGGCAACGCGATCCTCGCCGCCAAGCAGGCTGTCTCGCTGGCTGGCCCATTCGGCACCCTGCGCACCAAGGCGTCTGCCGTCGAGGACACCCCCCAGCTGCTCCCGGGTGAGAGCTGGGACGTCTCGGTGCCCGTCGACGCCGTCTACCCGGCGGTCCGCCTGGACGCGACGGTGAGCCTGCGGCCGATGCTGACCGACGTGTCGGGCTCGACCGTCCCGCTGGACCCGGTGCAGCGGACCGCCACCACCTGGGCGCTGCCCTGGTCGCTGCTCGGGTTGCTCGCCGTCTTCGTCGTGCTCGTCGTGGTCGGGACGCGGCTGCGCCGCCGGGCGCGGCTGCAGCGGAAGGTCCGTGAGGACGCCCGGGTGCAGGAGGCGGTTGAGCAGGCAGTCCGCGAGCGGGGCACACCGAACCGCTAGCTAGCGCGTCGCCTCGGGCCGACCCCCCTGGTTGGGCAGTGCCGTGCGGATGGTCGCCGAAGGCGAGCCCCTGCCGGTCAGCGTGCTGGACCGGTACCGGCAGTCGGGGATGGCATGGGTAGCGGTCGATTCGCGTGACCAGCCGGTGGCCTACCTGGTTGCCGATCCCGTGGACGGCGGCGTGCACGTGGAGCAGGTGTCAGTCCATCCCGACTACGCCCGCCGAGGCATCGGGCGCTCGCTTCTAGAGCGCGCCGCGGGGCAGGCGCTGGCTGACGGCGCGTACGCGCTCACCCTCACCACCTTCGCGCACGTCCCGTGGAACGCGCCCTACTACCGCCGGTGCGGCTTCCGCGTGTTGGACGAGAGTGAATGGACGCCTGGGCTTCGAGCAATCCGAGAGCGCGAAGCGACTCACGGCCTCGACAGGTGGCCTCGCGTATGCATGCGAAGGGACCTCAACAGCCCTGCAGAAACTCACCACGCGATCTTGATGCAAATTGGCTGCGTGCACGGCCATTTCGCATCAAGATCGCGTTACCGAATTCAGAATTCGACAACCCGCTGCACGAACCACACGAGGCCCATGACGGAGACGCCCGAAGCGACCGCCCCGGTCGTCCACCGCCCCGCGACAGGAGTCTGGCGACGCTGCATCGCGAGGAGTGGGAAGACGACGGCGATGATTGTCAGCTGCACGACCTCGATGCCGACGTTGAAGACGAGCAGCGACCACAGCAGCGTCCACGACCACGCCTCGTCGATCCCCAACGCGCCGGCGAAACCGAGGCCGTGCACGAGGCCGAAGCAGAAGACGACCCCGAGCCGGGTCCAGCCCGCACGATCGAGGCTGAGGTGGCGATTCCCCATGCTGTCGAGGTCGGTGGCGTGCGACCCCCGTTGCCACAGCCGCCAGAGGTACCAGCCTGCGACGACGGCGATGGACAGCGCGATGACCGGCTCGACGATGCGGGCGGGGACGTGGACGACGCCGAGGGCCGCCAGGACGAAGGTCACCGAATGCGCCACGGTGAACGACGTCGCGGCGAGCACGACCTCGCGCAGCCTGCGCGACCCGGCGATGAGCGCAAGCAGGAAGAGGATGTGGTCGATCCCGGCGAGCAGGTGTTCGGCACCGAGCCGGAAGAACTCCCAGAACCGTGCGGCCCCGCTCTGCCGTGTGGAGAACGACGGGTGCTTCGCGTCGAGGGCGGCGCTGCCGGACGTCCCGTCGAGCTCGTAGGTGACGATCGTCTTTGTGGCCTTGACGTAGCCCTCGGAGTCCGGGAAGAGACGACTGGTCACCTCGTGATGCTCGGCGGAGTCCGGGCACTGGTAGTCGAGAATGACGTGCGCGTAGGGGACGTCGTCGCGCGTCCTGATCGTGACGCCGCCGTCCTGGACTGGCGTGCACGCCGTGCCGGTGGCGCTGACGCCGAAGCGCCCGGTCACGTAGCGCATCACGGTGTCGGCGTGGGCATCGAGCGCAGCGGCCTGCTCGTCGGCGTCGTGGGCCTCGAACGCGGCGGTGCCCTGCTCGGAAGAGGGGATCGTCCTTTTCGGCGTCTGCGGCGGAGACGACGAGAAGGTCGTACTCCAGCCCGAGCTCCGTCCGGACGTGCCCCGGCTCGGGCGACGTGACGTCGACGTACACGACGGAGGTGAAGCCATGGGCCAGCGCGGGGCCGGCCCCGACGAGGACGGCCCCGAGCAGGACGGTCAGCGCGACGACTACGGAAGCCGCTGCCGACAGGGTGCGAGCTCGGATGGGGTGCGACATTCGGCCTCTCCTGTTAAGGGTCCAGCGCATCGTGGCGATCGAAAGTGAACTCCTGATGTCCCATGCGTGAATTGGCGGCAATGTCTTTCATAACGACGCCGAGCGGGCGCGGAAGGCCGCGGAATCTGGGATATAAAGTGGGCGCCGCATCCGCGCTTTTATGAGAGGACGATTCTTTGCCACCGCGACGACGTCAGCCCGTCAGCCTGGTCGCGGCGGTAGCCGCGGCGGTAGCACTGGTGGCCGGGTGCGGCTCTGCCGACGACTGGTCACGGCCGCGCCCGTTGCCCAGCCCCCTCGGAGCACTGGGCTCAGGGTTCGTCGATCCGTCCGCGTCTCCCGCGCCGGAATCAACGATCACGCCGCGACCCGGTTCTTGGGAGGAGGTCCACCCGCCGAAGGGCTACCGCGTCGTGCTGCTCACCGCCGGGGCTGACCCGCAGACCGCGATGCTCGTGACTGCGGTGACCACGTGGGCTGAGGCGGAGGGCGTCAAGCTAAGGACCATCAGGGGGACCGAGCCTGGCGAGTTCGTGCAGACCATCACGAAGGCCATCGACCTGCGCCCCGACCTCATCATCAGCGCCGGGAACGACCTCATCGATCCCCTTGCCCTGGTCACGGCCAGCCACCTCGACCAGCAGTTCCTCATCGTCGGAGCGGAGCTGGCCGAGCCCACAGTGAACGTCACCGCAGCCGACTGGACGGGCGCGACCTTCCGCGGGGAAGGACTCGGCATGTCCTCGACGTATGACCCCGCCTCGTTCACTCCCGAGCGCGCCACTGCGCGCAGTCCGGGCCGGCGTCGCCGCCGTGCTGGCCGGGCTGACCGGAATCGTCATCTGGCTCGATTGATGTCACCCTGATGCCCAGAGCCTTGTCGGGCGCAGGTGACTTTGGCGAGGATGGACGATGAGTTCCGACCCCTTGGCACGTCCTTCCCTGTGACCCTTGGCGGCGGGTGAGGAGACCTTCGGATGTCACAAGTGCGCGTGCACAACTTCTCCGTGTCACTCGACGGGTATGGAACAGGTGAGGGGCAAAGTCTCGACGCGCCGTTCGGGCACGCGAAGTTCCGGCTGCACGAGTGGTTTTTCGCTACCCGGACCTTCCACGCGATGCGCGGCGAAGCCGGCGGCAGCACGGGTGTTGATGACGCGTTCGCTAGCAGGTGGGGACCTGGCATCGGCGCAGAAATTATGGGCCGCAACAAGTTCGGCCCGCAGCGCGGCCCCTGGGCCGACCACACGTGGAAGGGACCGTGGGGGACAACCCGCCCTTCCACACCCCGGTGTTCGTGCTCACCCATCACCCGCGACCGTCGATCGAGATGGACGGAGGCACAACGTTCCACTTCGTTGATGCCGATCCCGCCGAGGCTCTCGACGCGGCGCGCCAGGTCGGCGGAGGCCTGGATATCCGCATCGGAGGCGGCCCGTCCACCATTCGCGACTTCCTGGCCGCGGACCTGATCGATCAGCTGCACGTCGTCGTGGTCCCTATCGTGCTGGGACGCGGGGAGCCGCTGTGGGACGGGCTGGAAGGGCTCGAGGATCGCTTCGCTTGCGAGACGGTTTCCAGTCCTAGCGGTGTCACACACCTCACCTTGACCCGCCGCTAGTGAAACGGACCGCTAGCGGGGGGCGATCGCCGCCGGGTCGACCTCGATCCAGACCGCCTTGGCCCGAGCCAGCACCCGGCCGTCCCCGTCGTACAAGGTCGTCGCGGTGAACGCCTTGCGACCGTCGCGGCCGAGCAGCTGGCCCATGACGACGCACGTGTCGTCGACGTGGGGGAGCGCGTCGACCCGCGCGGTCATCCGACCAAGCACCATCGGCCTGACCACGCAGGTCGACGGTCCAGCCTCCGGGGCAGTCCATCGCCGCCCAGGCGAACGGTGCGGTCACCTGACCGCCCTCGGCTGGTAGTGACGCGTCCGGTACCCAGGCGGCGGCCACCCGGCCGTCGCCGACCGGACCGGGGGCGAGTCGGAGCCCGTCGCCGGGCGCGCGGTCGATGCCGCAGACAAAGCAGGTGGGGAACGGGTGATCGACGCGACCTGGGTAGTCCGCAGCGACCCGCAGTGCTTCCTCGTAGGGCACCGGGTCGAGGCACTCGACCTCGATGGTGCCGGGCACGGCCTCGGCCACCAGAGTGTCGCCGGCGAACAGCTGCACGCCGTCGCCGACGTGCTCGACGCGCATCGGAGTCTCCAGCGGCGGCGGGGTGCGCAGGGTGACCGTCACCGCGGCGTCGGGCTCCAGCGGGACGGGCAGGTAGGCGGCGAGGCGGCCGGCGAGGTAGCCGCCGTTGGCGGATGCGGGCGGTCCTAGGAACCGGCGCGGGACGCTCAGCGGGTCCGGCCGCGCCTCCACGAGGGTGTCGGAGAAGGGCGTCGCTGCGGACGCCGTCGTACTCGGAGGGTCGCTATCCATGGCATGGACGTTAGCGGGTGTCGCCGTTGATCGCCCCTCGACCCGCGACGTTCCAGTGCCGTATGACCGCGTCCTCGCGCTCGAATCCGAGCACTGACACGGTGGCGGTGTCCAGGGCGAGCAGCGCGCCGTCGCTGCCCGGCAGGTCGAGCCAGCGCGCCGCCAGCACCCGGAGCAGGTGCCCGTGGCTCACCAGCGCGACGTCACCGTCGGGCAGTGCGGCGCGGGCCCGGTCCAGGACCCGGTCGGCGCGGGCGACGACGTCGGCCAGCGTCTCGCCGGGATGGGCGTCATCGCCCGGTGGCACGCCGTCGCGCCACAGGTTCCAGCCAGGAGCCGACCGGCGGATCTGATCCGTGGTCAGGCCCTCGTAGCCGCCGTAGTCCCACTCGGCGAGGTCGGGGTCGGGGTCGGCGTTGCACAGGCCTGCCAGTTCGGCGGTGCGCATGGCCCGCCGCAGCGGGCTGCACAGCACGAGGGCAAACGGCTGGGCGCGGAGCTCGAGGCTGAGCTCGCGTGCCTGGTTCTCGCCGCCGTCGGTGAGTGGGACGTCGGTGCGGCCGGTGTGCCTGCCGCTCGCGCTCCACGTGGTCTCGCCATGTCGGACGAGCACGATCCGTCGACCGGTTTCGATCACCCATGCACCCTACGCCGGGCTGGCTCGCCATTCGGCGCCCGCCAAGGGAGCGTCGCCTTGACCGGTGGGCAGGCCAAGTGTCCCGGGGGCTGGGACGTCCGGGTCTGGCGGCAGCGGTGCCGGCCGCGGTGTCGGCGCCGGGCCTGGCTCGATCGGTGGGTCGGGCAGCGGGGGTATCGGTGAGGGCTCTGGGGGACCCGGCGGTGGGGGGCTGGGCTCTGGAGTGGGCGTCGGAGGCACGGGCGCCGGGTCGGGCAGCGGGGGCTCGGTCGCGGTGGGCCGGGCCAGCGGGGAGTGCGGGGCCATGAGCATCGTCATGGTCGTCATGCCTACCCGTCGGCTGAGCCCTCACACCCCGGCGACCGGTAGCCTTGCCCCACGCCCCCGTAGCTCAGGTGGATAGAGCGTCCGCCTCCTAAGTGGAAGGCCGCAGGTTCGAGTCCTGCCGGGGGCACTTGATCGTTGACGTCGGCGGTGACCTGCAGGCGTCCGGACAGAGTTAGCCCGCCAGCAGCTTCTCGTAGCCCACGAGCCGGACGCAGGTCGCCAGCCCGGCGATCGCCAGCTCCAGCTCGTCCGGTACCCGGGTAGCTCGGGGCGATGCGGATGGTCCGGTCCCGCGGGTCGTCGCCGTACGGGTGGGTGGCGCCGGCAGGGGTCAGCACGATGCCCGCCTCGGCGGCCTGCCGGACGACCTCGCTTGGCGCACCCGTCGAGCACGTCGAGGCTGACGAAGTAGCCGCCCTTGGGCTTCGTCCAGGTCGCCAGGCCGGTCCCGCCGAGCTGCTCGGTGAGGATCCGCTGCACAGCGTCGAACTTCGGCGCCAGCAGGGCCCGGTGGCGCTCCATGTGGGCCCGCACGCCGGTCCGCGTCGCGCAGGAACATCACGTGGCGCAGCTGGTTGATCTTGTCCGGGCCGATGGTGCCCTTCGCCGCGTTGGCGAGCAGCCAGGCCACGTTGGCCGGTGAGCTGCCGAAGAACGCCACCCCGGCGCCGGCGAGGGTCACCTTCGAGGTGGAGCCGAAGACGAAGACCCGGTCCGCGTTGCCGCTCGACGCGCAGGCCGCCAGCAGGTCGGCGATCTCGACCGGCTCGTCGGTGAGGTGGTGCACCGCGTAGGCGTTGTCCCAGAAGATGCGGAAGTCCGGCGCCGCCGTCGGCATCGCGGCCAGCCGCGCGACGACCTCGTCGCTGTAGCAGACGCCATCGGGGTTGCTGTACTTCGGCACGCACCAGATGCCCTTGATCGCCGCATCCTCGGCGACCAGGCGTTCGACGACGTCCATGTCCGGACCCGCGTCCGTCATCGGCACCGGGATCATCTCGATGCCGAAGCGCTCGCAGAGCGCGAAGTGCCGGTCGTAGCCGGGGACCGGGCACAGGAAGGCGATCCGCTCCTCGTCCGCCCAGCGGCTCGTGGCGCCGGGCAGCACGCTGAGCATCGCGTGGACCAGGCAGTCGTGCATCAGTTCGAGGCTGGAGTTGCCGGCCGCGAGCAGCTGGGCGGCGGGCACCTGCAGCGGGCCGCTGAAGATCTCGCGGAGCTCGGCGAGCCCGTTCAGGCCGCCGTAGTTGCGGCAGTCGGTGCCGTCTGCGGCGGTGTACACGTCGCCGGGCAGGGCCAGCAGGGCGTTCGACAGGTCGAGCTGCGCCGGCGAGGGCTTGCCCCGCGTGAGGTCCAGCGACAAGCCGTGGGCCTTCAGCTCGGCAAAGTCCTGCCGGGCGCGGTCCAAGCGTTCGGTCAGCGTTCCGACGCTCAAGTCGGTCGATGTCATTGGGTTCCTCCGCAGCTGCGCGTAAAGGTGCGCGGTACCGAAGGATACGTCCCGTCGCGCTTGCGACCCGGCGCCGCCCTCGCCGGCTGCTGTCACTCGCAAGCCTGTCACTCGCAAGCCGACACGAGACCGGCACGGTCCCGCGGCCGGGCGCGGCGCACCTTCCCGGCCGGGCCGGTCGGCAGCGCGTCGGTCACGCAGATCCAGGCGGGCCGCTTGGGGCGGGCGAGCCCGCTCGCGCACAGCGACTGCAGCTCGGCCTGCAGGATCCGCTCCGGCACACCCTCGTCGGCCACCACGTAAGCGACGGGCTGCTCGCCCAGCACTGGGTCGGGCTCACCGACGACGGCTGCCCCGGTGACAGCCGGGTGGCGGAGCAGGAGCGCCTCGATCTCACGGGGGTACACCTTCTCCCCGCCGCGGTTGACGACGTCGTCGTCCCGGCCGGTGAGGTACAGGAATCCCTGGGCGTCGCGGTACCCGATGTCGCCGGTTTCCAGCCATCCATCGTGGGTGGGAACCTTCGTGCGGCATGGCGGGTCGCCGGGCACCAGGGCGGTCGTGATGACGCTCGGCCCTTTGATCTCCACCTCGCCGGCGACCAACGGCGCCGCCGCCTGGCCGGTGTCGTCGACGACCCTCAGCTCGACCCCGACGGGGAGCCCCACCGATCCGACGCGACGCGAGCGGGGGTCACGCGGGTTGGCCGTGATCTGCCCGGTTGCCTCCGTCATCCCGTAGGTCTCCAGCACCGACACCCGGCACCGGTCCTGGAACTGGAGCAACGACGCCACCGGGAGGGGGGCTGAGGCGGAGCGCGCGAACCGCAGCCGTCGCGCCGTCGCCTCCGCAGGTGCCGGTCCGTCCGCGAGGATCGTCAGGATCGCCGGCACCGTGTTGAGCCAGGTGGCCTGCCAGCGCTCGACCTGCGTCCAGTAGTCCGTGCGGTGGAACCGCGCATCGACGACGCTGCTGCCCCCGGTGACCAGGCAGGCCAGGATCGCGACGACCTGCGCGTTGACGTGGACGAGCGGCACCGTGCTGTAGCAGCGGTCGCGCGCGGTGATGCCGTGGTGCGCTGCCACCGTGGCGGCGGCGTGCAGGAGGTTCTGCTCGGACAGCGGCACCCCCTCGGGTAGGCCGGTGGTTGCCGATGTCGACAGCGTCACGGTGGCGCGCTCGTGCCACAGCGCGGGCATCGGGCTGCGACGCGGCCTCGCCGCCTCGACCCGGGGCTGCCCGTCCGCCCACCACAGCTCGGCGGCGTCGCACTCGCGTGCGACGGCCAGCGCGTGAGCGGAGTCGGTGGCGACCGCCTGGATGCCGAAGCCGGTCAGCCGGGTCTGGAGCTCGCGCGCACTCGCCCCGGCATCCAGCGGCAGCACCGACGCTCCGCACGCCAGCAACCCGATGTAGGCGCCGATGAAGTTCAGCGGGTCGGCGTCGATCAGAGCGATCGGGTCCGCGGGCTGCCAGTGGCGAGCCTGGAGCAGCTCGGACCACGCGCGCGCCTCGCGGGCCAGGTCGGACCAGGTCAGCAGCCGGTCCTCGGCTGCGAGGACGAACGCCGTACGGTGGCCAGACGCGCGTGATCGTCGGTCCAGCAGCCTGCCAGTTTGGGCCACCACGGTGCATGACCTCCTTCCCGTCGCATCGATTCGAACATTCGACGCCACGGTGCCCCCGGTACCTGCGCGTCTGCTGTGCTGTTGCTGAGATGCGGCTGTGAGTGTGGTTCAGGTCTCGGCCGCATTGCTCCGCTCGCCTTCGGTGGAGCTGGCATCGGACAAACGCTGGTTCGTGTCCGCCCGGTACGAACGCTGGCTCGGCGACGTCGAGGAGTCGCGTCGATGGGGCCCGCGTACCACCTTCGGGTGGGTCAGGAACCCGGCGAGCGCGGTGACGGCCGCCAGCCCCTCGGCGATGGTCGCGACGGTTTTCTCGGTGTACCAGGCGGGCTCGTACATGGACGGGAGCGGACCTAGCGAACCGACGTCGACGTAGCGGTAGAGCATGACGGCGCCGAAGGCCGAGGCGGCGACGCCGAAGGCGAACGCCCACGTCGCGCGACGCGGCATGACCAGCACCAGCATCGCGGCCAGCGCGGATACGCCGGCCTCGATGCGGAACAGGTCCCCTTGACTGAGGCCGCCGGCGACGTTGGGGTCGTAGCGGACCGCGAGGTCGGCGTGCACGTAAGCGTCGATGGAGAGCAACGCGGCGGTGAGCAGGCGCAGGACCCATCGGGCGACTGTGGCCACGACTGCCTCCTTTAGTAGCTAGGGCCGGTGCCGGTACCCGACGTGCTGCTCGGGCTCGCCGGTGGCGTGGCCGCTGAGCCGCTCGAGGTCGCGGCGTGCCAGGTGAAGCTGGTTCCGCTGAAGCTGTCGTGCGCACCGTTCCCGCCGACGGCGCCTGCGGCGTGGTCGAAGGAGAAGGTGTAGAGCGGCTTGCCGTTGAACGCGACCTGCGTGGTCCCGTCGGGCCGCTGGACCGTCGTGACCTTGCTTGAACAGCTGCGACGGCGCGGAGGGCGTCTGACCCTTCGGCACCGTGAGGGGCACCCAGATGGCCGTGCAGGCGCTGGACGTGCACGCGATCTTGGTGGACGTGTCCTGGTCGGTCATGTAAAGGGTGCGGCCTGTCGAGGTGGTGAGGACGCTGCCGACGCCGGTCGCGGTCCGAACCTCCACCGTCGTCGCGGCGGCGGGGGTCGCGGCTGCGGATGGGGAGGGGCTGTTGCTCGACGTGGCGTTGGAGGACGTCCCTGAGGAGCATCCTGCGATGGCGACAGCGCCGACGCCGGCAGCGACCAGCCATTTGTAGCCGCGCGAACCGGTGGATTGTTCCCCTGCTGATGGTCATCACGCTCTCCTCGCGCTGTGGGCGGTGGGGCGTTGCCCCTACCTCCGACACGGAGCCGCGGTCCTCACGGTTCAACAGGCCATCACGTGAGGGTGCGGTGCGTGGGTTCGATCCCTCCGGGCATGAAGGGGGAGTGGGCGGTCTCACCATGGCGGTTGCGCCCGGGAAGGCAAAGGTGGGTCATCATGCGACAGCAGCGGCCGCGAGGGGCGGCGCTGGTCATGGGACTCGTCGCGCTGCTGCTCGTCGGCGCGTGCAGCAGCAGTAGCCCTTCGAAACCGGCCGCCTCACAAACGGCTACGCAATCGGTCACGCCGACGGCCTCCGGCACCGCGTCGCCCAACGCCGCCGCCGAGGCGGCCGTCCGCACCAGCTGGGTGAAGTTCTTCGACGGCGCGACACCGGCCAAGCAGAAGGTCGCGCTGCTGGCCGACGGCACCCAGTTCGCGAGCATCATCGACGCCCAGGCCGGCTCGCCCCTGGCGAAGTCGGTGACCGCCACCGTGAGCAAGGTCGTCCTGGTGAATTCCTCCCACGCGAAGGTCACCTACACGGTCATCGTCGCCGGCGCCCCCGCGCTGACCGACCAGGCAGGTGAGGCAGTGCGGCAGGGCGGTACCTGGAAGGTGAGTGCCGCCAGCTTCTGCGCGCTGCTCGCCCTCGAGAACGGTGGCACCACCACCGGGCTTCCGAAAGCCTGCGCGCCTCCTGCGATCAGCCCGTCGTCGTCGTCGTCGTGACCGGCCGGCTGGTCCAAGCGCGGCTCACCGAAGGGGTGGCGCGCCGCGGGCGAGGATTCGCCTTGGCGGCGCTGTGCACGCTGCTGTTCTTGACGTTCCTCGACAACACCGTCGTGGCGGTCGTCCTCGGCGACGTGCAGTCGTCGGTGCACGCCGGGGTTCAGTCGCTGCAGTGGATCGTCGGGGCGTACGCCCTCGTCTTCGCGAGCGTCATGCTGGCAGCCGGGGCCATCGGCGACGAGTTCGGCCACCGCAAGGTGATGCTCTCCGGAGCCGGGGTGTTCTGCGCCGGATCGGTGCTGTGCGCGCTTGCCCCGAGCAGCGGCGTGCTGATCGCCGGCCGTGCCGTGATGGGACTCGGCGCGGCCGGTTCGGAGCCGGGCACGCTGGCGATGCTCAGGCACCTGTACCCGGCGAGCCGAGCGCGCGCACGGGCGACGGGGGTGTGGGCGGCCGTTACCGGGCTCGCGTTGGCACTCGGTCCGGTCATCGGCGGCATCCTGGTCGGGATCGGCACCTGGCGGTGGATCTTCTGGTTCAACCTCATCTTCGGCATCGCCGCGCTGGCGGTCGGCGCGTACCTGTTGCCGGAGACGAGCCAGCCGCTGGCACCGCGCGTCGACGCGCTCGGGTTCTTCCTGGGCGGGGGAGCGCTCGCGACGCTGGTGTTCGCCATCATCAACGGTGAGAACGGCGGCTATCTCTCGGGCAAGGAGCTGAGCATCTTCGCGTGCTCCGCCGTGCTGGGGTCGGCGTTCATCTGGTGGCAACAGCGAGCCGCTCACCCACTGCTGGACCTGCGCTATCTGAGGGTGCCGGCGTTCGCGGTGTCCAACCTCGTGGCCTTCACGGCCTACTTCGGCACCTTCGCGATCTTCTTCTTCACCGCGCTGTACCTGCGGGTGGTCGTCGGGGACTCCGGCTACGAGCTCGCTGCGCGGTTCTTGCCGATGATGGTCACCATGATCGCGGCTTCGGTGCTGGCCGGCCGGTGGACCGCGCGCGCCGGCAGCCGCCCGCCGATCGTCGTCGGCTGCCTGCTGTTCGCGGCCGGCCTGGTGGTGACCGACCGGTTCTTGAACCCGCACCCCGCCTACCTGCCGCTGGCGATCGGCTTGACCGTGGCCGGGATCGGTATCGGGACCACCATCGTTCCGATCACGTTCGCCGCGCTGAACGCCGTCCCGGCCGACCGTGCGGGGATGGCCAGCTCGGCCACGAACACCAGTCGGGAGATCGGTGCCGTCGCGGGTACCGCCGTGCTCGGCTCCATCGTCAACGCGCAGCTGACCGGTCACCTCACCACCCAGCTCCGTCAGCTGGGTGTGCCCGCCAATTTCCAGTCCATCGTCATCAGCGCCGTCGAGCACGGGGGGGTGCCCTCCAGCGGTCAGGGGGCCGGCGCCGCGGGTGCGGCAGGTGCGAGCAATCAGACGTTGGTCGATCAGGTGATCAATGCCACCTACCGCGCGTTCTATGCGGGCCTGCACATCTCGCTCATCTTGTCCGCGGTGGCCATCATGCTCGTCGGGGCGCTCGCGGCTTTCGTCCTGCGCGGCGACCGCGGCGTGGTCGAGATGGAGGGCGGGGGCCTGGCGCCCGAGCACGGAACGGGCGCCGCGTGAGGCGGCGTCACCGGTGGCATCCGTTGCAGCCGTCGACGCCGCTGGCAGCGATGCGGCGTAGGCGCGAGGGTAGCGGTCAGTACCCGCACTCGTTAGCGTGCAGGCATGCCTCACCACGTGGTGATACTCGGCGCTGGGTTCGGTGGTCTCGAGCTGGCGACGAGGCTCGTCGAGCAGGCTCGCCGACGACGTGCGGGTCACGCTGATCGACCAGAGCGACTCGTTCGTGTTCGGCTTCTCCAAGCTCGACGTGATGTTCGGGCACCGCACGCTCGACGAGGTGCCGCTCGTACTACCGGGACATCGCCGCGCCCGGCGTCGAGTTTCGCCAGGAGACGGTGCGTCTCGATCGACCCCGAGGCGCGCCGCGTGGTGACCGACCAGGCGACCTACGACGCCGACATCCTGGTGGTGGCGCTGGGCGCCGACCTCGACCCCGCCGCCACGCCGGGCCTGGTCGAAGGCGGCTACGAGTTCTACTCGCCCGCGCGGCGCGGAGCGCGTCCGCGACGTGCTGGCGACTCGTTCACCTCCGGCGTCGCTCGTCATCGGCGTGCTCGGACCGATCTTCAAGTGCCCACCGGCGCCGAACGAGGCGGCGTTCATGCTGCACGACTTCCTCGTCGGGCGCGGGATTCGTGACGCGGTCACCATCCACCTCGTCAGCCCGCTACCGTCGCCGATCCCGATCTCGCCGGACACCTCGGCAGCGATCGTCTCGATGCTCGACGAGCGGGACATCCAGTACTGGCCGGGCTCGAGGGTGACGAGCCTGGACCCGGTCGCTCAGGCTGGCGCACCTCGCCGACGGGCGCAGCCTCGCCTACGACCTGATGCTCGGCATCCCGGTGCACCGCGCGCCCGCCGTGGTCGTCGATTCCGGCCTTACCGAGGACGGCTGGATCCCCGTCGACCCCGCCACGTTCGCCACCCGGTTCCCCGACGTCTACGCGGTGGGTGACATCACCAGCGCGCCCGTACCGCGTGCCGGGTCGATCGCCGAAGGCGAGGCGGCCACCGTCGCCGACGTGATCGTGGCGCAGCTCACGGGCGGCGAGCCGCCAGCGCCTTACCAGGGGGGTGCCGTCTGCTACATCGAGTCCGGTGGCGAGCACGGTCGCGCGGGTGGACGTGAACTTCCTGTCCGGTGACGCGCCGACGGCGCTGTTCCGCCCGCCCTCGGCGGAGCTCGCCGCCGAGAAGCGCCGGTTCGCTTCCGCCCGACGCGCCCGTTGGTTCGGCGACGAATCGCGCCGGTAGGACGGCTAGGCCTGCGGCAGGTAGACGGCCACCGAGAACGATGCGGTGACGACCATCGGGTCGGGTAGCGGCGCGATGCGATGGCGCAGCTGGTCGGCGTCGACGTGCCGGGCGCTCGGACCCATCTGCACCAGCGTGGTCACCTCGGCGTGGGACAGGGTCAGCGTGGCGGTGTGTTCCTCGCGCCGGTCCAGCCAGAAGCGCGGCGACAGCGTGACGGACAGCCGTTCCTGCTTGCGCCCGTCGACGCTCACCAGGCCGAGGGGGCGGACCAGCTCGGACAGATGGCGGTCAGTGGGGGTCACCACGACCAACGCGCCGTCGGGTCGCAGGACGCGATGGAACTCCGGCCCGTTGCGGGGCGCGAAGACATTGAGGATCAGCGATGCCGCCCCGCTGCGGACCGGGAAGGGGTGCCACAGATCGCAGGCGACTGCTCCGGCGCGCGGATGTGCCTGCGCCGCTCGCCGAAGGGCGATCTTGGAGGTGTCCAACGCCAGGCCCACGGAGCCAGGGAGGCGGTCGAGCACGGCGGCCAGGTAGTAGCCGGTACCGGCCCCGGCGTCCAGCACCAGTCGCGTCGTCGCCAGCGAGCTGGGCGGCGAGGCCGCCCAGCACATCCGCCAACTTCGCGTAGTGGCCGGCGCCCAGGAAACCCTCGCGGGCGCGCACCATGTCGGTGGTGTCCGCGGTTCCGGTGGCAGCACCACCGCCGAGCAGGTTGACGTAGCCCTGCTTGGCCACGTCGAAGCTGTGGCCCAGGTCGCAGCGCAGCGAGGTGGCGTCCGCCTGCAGCCCGTCACCGCACACCGGGCAGGTGAGGAACGCCACCACATCGGACAGCACCGTTGGTTCATCCCCGTTCGGTGGGTCTGTCGCCGGCGCATGCCGACGTTTGCCATCTTCGCCCAGACCGGTCGAGTTCGCCCAGACCGGTCCTGTTCGCCCAGCGCCGCTCGCACTGGCCTAACCGGTCACGAAGTCAGCCGGTCACGAAGTCGATGAGCTCCTCGACCCGGCCCAGCAGCGCGGGCTCCAGGTCGGCGTAGCTCGACACTGCGCCCAGGATCCGGCGCCAGGCCGCGGCGATGTCCGCCTGGCTCTCGGCCGGCCAGCCGAATGCCCGGCAGATCCCCACCTTCCAGTCCACGTCGCGGGGCACCGTCGGCCATGCGTCGATGCCGAGCGCTGCCGGCCGGACCGCCTGCCACACGTCGACGTAGGGGTGTCCGACGACGAGCACGTGCGGCGAGGTGACCGCGCCGGCGATCCTGGACTCCTTCGAGCCGGCGACCAGGTGGTCGACGAGCACGCCGAGGCGCCGGTCGGGGCCCGGTGCGAACTCGGAGACGACGGCCGGCAGGTCGTCGATGCCGCCGAGGAACTCCACGACGACGCCCTCGATCCGCAGGTCGTCGCCCCAGACCTTCTCGACCAGCTCGGCGTCGTGGCGGCCCTCGACGTAGATGCGGCTGGACCGCGCCACCCGTGCCCGCACCCCGGCCACCGCCACCGATCCGGAAGCGGTGCGGCCGGGTGCGACCGGGCCCGGCGCGACGGGCCGGACCAGGGTGACGGGTTGGCCCTCGAGCAGGAAAGCGCGCGGGTCGAGGGGAAACGTCCGGCGGGCACCGTGCCGGTCTTCCAGCACGACGACGTCCTTCTGGCAGGACACCACCGCACCGCAGAATCCGGTGGAGACCTCCTCGACGACGAGGTCGACGATGGCCTCGACCGTCTCGACGGGCCGGAGCTTCTTCCACGGAGGGGTCAGGTCGCCCAACCCATATTGCTTGCTGCGCACTAGCGGAAGACGACGGTCTTCGTGCCGTCGAGCAGCACCCGGTGCTCCAGGTGCCACTGCACGGCGCGAGACAGTGCGAGCGACTCCAGGTCGCGGCCGACCGCCGCGTACCGCTCCGGGTCGAGGGAGTGGTCGACGCGGGCCACCTCCTGCTCGATGATCGGGCCCTCGTCGAGGTCGGCGGTCACGTAGTGGGCGGTGGCGCCGATGAGCTTCACGCCGCGCGCGTGGGCCTGGTGTAGGGCCGGGCGCCCTTGAAGCTCGGCAGGAACGAGTGGTGGATGTTGATGATCCGACCGGCAAGCTCGCGGCACAGCGAGTCGGACAGCACCTGCATGTAGCGGGCGAGGACGACGAGGTCGATCTGCTCGGCCTCGACGATCTCCAGCAGCCGCGTCTCGGCGGCGGCCTTGGTGGCGTCGGTCACCGGGACGTGGTGGAACGGGATGCCGTACGACGCGGCCAGGTCGGCGAAGTCGGTGTGGTTGGACACGATCGCCGCAATGTCGGTCGGCAGGGCGCCGATCCGCCACCGGTAGAGCAGGTCGTTGAGGCAGTGCCCCTGGCGCGACACCATGATCAGCGTCCGGTCGGGCACGGCCTCGTCGAAGATCTGCCAGTCCATTGCGTAGCTGGTGCCGATCGGGGCGAACGCCGCCGGAAGCCCACCCGGCATGGCTGACTCGGCAGCGGCGTCGGCGACGAAATGCACCCGCATGAAGAAGCGGCCGGTGTGCCGGTCGCCGAACTGCTGGCTGTCGACGATGTTGCAGCCGCGGTCGGTGAGGAATCCGGCGACGGCGTGCACGATGCCGAGCCGGTCGGGACACGACAGCGTGAGGATGAACCGAGACATCGCACCTGCTTCCGGGTGAGTCGGCCCATCGACGAGCGCCGATCGGGGAAGGATACGGGGACGGCTAGTAGAGTGAGCCATCGGTTCGACTCTCCGATTGCCAGCAGGAGGAACCCCGTGCAGGTCAGCGAGATCATGACCCAGGCCAGCCTGACCGAGTCTGGGTCGGAGACGCTGAAAGACGCCGCGCACCGAATGTGGCAGCAGCAGACCGGTTCTCTGCTGATCATGGACGGTGAGCAGCTGCTCGGCATCATCACCGAGCGCGATGTGCTGAAGGCGGTCGCGCGCGGCGTGGACGTCGGCGCGACGGCGGTGCGCGACGTCATGACCAAGGACGTGCGGACGATCGAGTCCACCACGACGCTGTACGAAGCGGCGCGTCAGATGGCGAGCAACTGGATCAGGCACCTGCCGGTCGTCGAGGCCGGTGTGGTGGTCGGCGTGGTGAGCCAGCGCGACCTGCTCGGCGTGTTCGCAGTGCTCGGCGGCAACCCTGACACGCAGAGGCCTGGCCAACGCGGACCTGGTCCGCGAGCAGCGCCTCGCCCGCATCGGACACGGAGACCTCGACTGAGCGAGCTCCTGCCCGAGCAGACCTCCGACGACACCGACGCCGGCTGGGGTGAGACGTCTGCCGCAGGATGCCGAGGCGCGCGACGTCGACTGGTACCTCGCCGAGCGACCGCCCCACCACGGCGACTGACCTGCCGGTGGGGCGGCCGTAGCGCTTGCCTCAGGCGACGGGTGCCGAGGACACGACGGGCGCGGACTGTGCCGTGCAGAACGCGCAGCGGCTGGCTGCTGCCGGGATGGAGCTGAGGCACTCCGGGCAGTCGCGGGTGGGCGCGTCCGGGGTCAGGGGCCTTCTGGTAGCGGTCCAGCAGCGCGCTGAACGGCTTCACCACGAAGAAGTAGATGACCGCGGCGAGCAGGACGAACGTGATGAGGGCGTTGATGAACGCGCCGTAGGAGAACTTGCTGCCGTTGATGTGGAAGGCAAGCGCGCCGAAGTCCGGCTGGCCGCCGATCGCGGCGATGATCGGGGTGATCAGGTCCTCGATGAAGGCAGTGACCAGGGCGGCGAACGCGGCGCCGATGACGAAGGCGACCGCCAGGTCGACCAGGTTGCCCCGGAGCAGGAACTTCTTGAAGCCGCCCATGTGCCTCTTCCCTTGTTCGGTGCGGTAGCTCGATCAGGTCGCCATTGTGCTCTCAGCGACGCATCAAGACCATCAGTCGTGCGTTGACCGACGCCCCGGCGAGCAAGCCCGCCTGATCTGGCGTGGTCGCCAGGACGATCAACGCTCCTTCGCCCATCGTGCCCTGATCCACTAGGCCCGAACCATCAGCGCGGGGCACGGCCAGCACGCTCACCGCGCCGGCCACGACGGTGGCGTGCCCGTCGAGAGACTCGGTAGTCGCGCCGAGGTCTGCCGAGGCTGACGTCCTGGCAGCGAGCACATCCACCACGTCTCCGGCGCGCAACAGGCGGACCGCGCCGGCGTCGGCGATGCGGACCGGCGTCGCCACCAACCCCTCGCCCGGATCGGGCACGACGGTGCCGGAGGCGAACCGCACGTCGGTCAGTGGCTCGCCGGCGCGCACCGCCGACGACAGCGTGAGGCTGGCGATCTCGTCACCCGGGTGCAATGCGCCGTCCGGCACGGCTGCCCTGGGCAGCGCGACGGACTTCACGTCCGCGGGGGTCAGCGCGCTGCCGCCCACCAGGTCGTGCGCGGCCGCCAGCACGGTCACCGTTCTCACCGCCTCGCGGTGCCATGGCCGCGATGCCGAACAGCACGGCCAGACCGGCGCAGCCGGAGGCGACCATGCGGCGGTGCCGCGCGAGGGTGCGCCGCATCGCTCGCCCCGTGTGGGCCAGCCCTGCGGCGTCCCGGGCGGAGCCGCGCGGCCCGGAGGGCCAACCGCCACCCCGACCCGCGCCGGGTTTCACGGCAGGTCGAACGGTGTGCGCTGACCGTCGAGGGCGTGGGCGCACAAGCAGTTCCGCTCGGTCGGCAGGGCCGCCAAGATGTCGGCCATGAGCGGGCGGAGCCGCTGCACGTTGCCGGCGAACACCCGCAGCACCTCTTCGTGCGTCACGCCGTCACCGACCTCGAACCCGGCATCCAGGTCGGTGACCAGCGCCACCGAGGTGAGGCACATCTCGAACTCACGGGCCAGGATCGCCTCGGGGTGTCCGGTCATGCCGACGATGGACCACCCCTGCGCCGCGTGCCACAGCGACTCGGCGCGGGTGGAGAACCGCGGCCCGTCCACGACGACCATGGTGCCGCCGTCGACCGGGGCCCAGTCCGCTGCGCGCGCCGCGGCGACCGCCGCAGCGCGCCCGTTGGGGCAGTACGGGTCGGCGAAGGAGACGTGGATCGCCGTGGCGGCGTCGTAGAACGTCTGTGCGCGGTGCCGGGTCCGGTCCACGAGCTGGTCCGGGACCACGAGCGTGCCCGGGCCGAGCTCGGGGCGCAGCGAACCGACGGCGCACGGGGCGACGATCTGGCGGACGCCGAGCGCGCGCAGCGCCCACAGGTTGGCTCGGTAGGGGACGCGGTGTGGCGGGAACTGGTGGCGCCGGCCGTGGCGGGGGAGGAAGGCCACCCGGCGCCCGCCCAGGGTGCCGACGGAGATCGTGTCGCTGGGCTCGCCGAACGGCGTGGTGACCGCGATCTCGGTGGTGTCGGTGAGGAACTCGTAGAAGCCCGATCCGCCGATGACGGCGAACTCCGCAGCTGCTGTGGTCACTGGCTCTCCTTCGACGTACACCCTTCCGCGCCCGACCTTAACGGGATCGGCGCGGTCCTGCGGGTCGACGAGCCGGTGCTGTGGATGCCGGGCAGGCAGAGCGGTGCGAGGGGGAGCGGCGGGCGCTACGCGGCGGAGCCGGCCCCGCTGGACGAGGAGCTGGCCTTGGCGGCGGGCGCGGCCGTGGACCCCGAGGCGGGCGCCGGCGACGACGAGGACGTGGCCTTCTCGCTGCTGGATGAGCCGCCCGCGTCGGACGATCCGCTGGATGTAGTCGACTTCTCCGAGCCGCTGCTCGCCGGAGCCGCTGCGCCGTTCGTGGCCTTCGCCCCCGAGCGGCTGTCGTTGCGGTAGAAGCCCGAGCCCTTGAACACGACGCCGACCGCCGAGAAGACCTTCCGGAGCGCGCCTTCGCAGCTGGGGCACACGGTGAGCGCGTCGTCGCTGAACGACTGGACGGCTTCGAACCGGTGGTCGCATGCGGTACAGGCGTACTGGTAGGTCGGCATAGCGGCAGCTCCTTGCGTGGGTCTTAGCACTCTAACGCCCCGACTGCTAATGGTGCGTCATCGGGGGCGTCGACGTCCAGTTGCGCACGCTGCCGGGACCGCTGCGATGGCGCAAGCGCAGAACCTGGGGCAGGCTCAGCACCATGGCCAAGCTGATCTACTCGGCGATCACCTCGCTCGACGGCTACGTCGCGGACGCGGACGGCAACTTCGACTGGGCCGCGCCGGACGAGGAGGTGCACGCCTTCGTCAACGACCTCGAGCGGCCGATCGGCACCTACCTCTACGGGCGCCGGATGTACGAGACGATGGTCTACTGGGAGACCGCGCACACCCTCGCCGACCAGCCGCCCGTCGTCGCGGGACTTCGCGGAGATCTGGCAGGCGGCCGACAAGATCGTGTACTCCACGACGCTGGAGACGGTCTCCAGCGCCCGGACGCGGATCGAGCGAGACTTCGACCCCGACGCGGTCCGGCAGCTGAAAGCGACGCGCGGACCGCGACATCACCGTGGGCGGTCCCGACCTCGCCGCCCAGGCGATCAAGGCCGGGCTGGTCGACGAGTGCCACCTGTTCCTCACACCCATCGTGGTGGGAGGCGGCACACCGGCCCTCCCGGCCGACGTCCGCCTGCCGCTCGAGCTGCTGGACGAACGCCGGTTCGGCAACGGCATCGTCTACCTCCACTACCGCACTCGATGACACCGGCCGCGAGCAGGAACCGGCGAGTGCTTGGTCACGTCGAAGCGGCATGACGACCCCGTCACGCGGTTGGCGTGCACCCGCAGCGCTCGCCACCTCCGTCATGGTCCTGGTCGCCTGCGGCAGCGGTCGGACCGCCAGTAGCCACGTCCAACTCGGCCACGGGCGCGTGCTGCCTGCCTCGGACGTCGACGCTTCCGTCGTCGCGGGTGCCTCGACCGCCTTCGGGCTCGATCTGCTGGGCCGGCTCTGTGCCGCCGAACCGGACCAGAACGTGCTGATATCGCCGGCGAGCATCTCCAGCGCGCTCGGCATGGTCTATCCCGGCGCTCGCAGCACCACCGCCGAGCAGATGGCGAAGGTCCTCCATCTCCCGCCGGCGGGGGATCCGCTGACGGTGGCCGTCGCCGCCCATCGCGCGGAGCTGGCGCCGCTGGTCGACGGCGACCACGCACCCCTGGCGATTGCCGACGTCGCCTGGACGCAGGACGGTCTGCCGCTCGAGCCGGACTACCTCGACACGTTGCGCACGGGATATGACGCCGGCATCCGCACCGTCGACTTCGAGCACAACCCGACGGCGCCCGCGCCGCGATCAACGCTGAGGTCGCCGGCAGACCCGCGGCCACATCAAGGAGCTGATGCCGCCGCGCACCGTCACCGGTGACACCCGGCTCGTGCTCACCGACGCGGTGTACCTGAAGGCCAAATGGGCCGACGCGCTGGCGGCGAAGAAATGGCCGATCCTGTTCACCTCGCCCGGCGGTGAGCCCACCAGCCTCGACGGCGTCGCCTTCGACGTCGACGCCTACGCCAGCTCCGGCGGTTGGCAGGCGGTCGAGCTGCCCTACTCCGACGGACGGCTCGCTGCCGTCGCGATGCTGCCGCCGCCCGGGTCGTCGCCGTGCGAGCTGGACGTGGCGGGGCTGAACGGTCTGATCGGTGCGTTGCGACCGACCGTCGGCACCGCGAACCTGCCGGCCCTCGACCTGAAATCGTCCTACGGCCTCGGGGAGCCGCTCACCGACCTGGGGATGGCGCAGGCGTTCGCTCCCGACGCCGACTTCTCCGGCATCACCAAGGCGACGGAGCTACGGATCGGCGCCGTGGTGCATCAGGCGACGCTGCGCTTCGACGACAAGGGCACCGAAGCCAGTGCGGCGACGGGCGTGTCGATGATGACGGCTGGCCTGCCAGCCGTCCCGGACGTGCACGTCGAGTTCGACCGCCCGTACCTGCTCCTCGTGCGCGACAAGGTGAGCGGCACACCCTTCTTCCTCGCCAGTGTCGTCGACCCGGCGCAGGGCTGATCGTCGCGAGTCGCCGCACTTCGCGGGCTCGCCTACGGCCGCCGGCTCGGCTCGGCGGCGGGCCGGGCTCCAGGAGTGACAGGCTTTCGGTCGAGGCTGCTCGGCCACCACATGCGCGAGCCGATATCCAAGGTGAGCGCGGGGACCAGGATCGAGCGCACCACGAAGGTGTCGATGAGCACACCGAACGCCACGGCGAACCCGACCTCCGCGAGCGTCACGAGCGGCAACACCCCGAGTACCGAGAACGTCGCCGCGAGAACCACGCCGGCCGACGTGATGACGCCGCCGGTCACCGCCAGCCCCTTCAAGGTGCCCGCCTTGGTGCCGACCCGCGCGGTCTCCTCCCGCACCCGGGTCATCAGGAAGATGTTGTAGTCGATGCCGAGCGCCACCAGGAAGATGAACACGAACAGCGGGTACGAGGCGTCCGCGCCGGCGAAGCCGAACAGATGTCGAAAGGCGAACGCGCTCGCACCGAGCGCCGCAGCGAACGACAAGACCACGGTCGCCATGAGCACCAGCGCCGCGACCACCGCGCGCAGCACCAGCATGAGGATGCCCAGCACCACGACGAGCACCAACGGGATGATCAGGGCGCGGTCGTGGTCGGCCGCGTGCCGGACGTCGAGGTTGATGGCGGACGTGCCACCGACCAGGGCGTCGGCGCCGGGGATCGGGTGGACGGCGGCGCGGAGCCGGTCGATGGTCGCGTACGCGGCGGGGCTGTCGGGTGGGTCGAGCAAGGACGGCCTCGATCTCGACACGCCCGCCGGCCTCCGCGGCTGGCAACAGCTCGGCGATGCCCGGGGTGGCCTTCACCGTCGTGCTCACGATGTCGGCCGATCCGGCGTTGGCGATGACGACGACGGGGCTGCCGACGCCGGCCGGGAAGTGCTGGTCCAGCACCTGTTGACCTTGCACCGACTGGGGTTTGGTCGTGTAGGAGTCCTTGTTGGACAGGCCGCTCGCGTGCAGGTCCACCAGGCCGATGCACAGGACCGCCAGGCCCAGCACGGTGCCGACCCACACCCGGCGGGGCAGCTCGGGCGATGCGCTGGCCGGTCCGGCCCCAGAACGCGTCGTCGCTGTGGGAGGGCGTGCCGTAACGGGGGACGAACGGCCAGAACACCCGGCGCGGCGCGATGGTGAGCAACGCCGGCAGCAGCGTGGTCATGGACAGCAGCGCGCAGGCGATACCGATCGCGGCCACCGGCCCGAGGCCACGGTTGGAGTTGAGCTGGGAGGCGAACAGGCAGAGCAGGCTGATGATCACCGTCGCGCCCGAGGCGAAGATCGCCGGTGCCGCCTGGCCCAGGGCGAACGCCATCGCTTCGTGCTTGTCGGAGTGCCGGTGCAGCTCCTCGCGATAGCGGGCGACGAGGAGCAGGGCATAGTCCGTCCCCGCACCGAAGACCAGCACGAGCAGGATGCCCGCGCTCTGGCCGTTGACGGTGAGCCCGGCATGCTTGGCGAGCAGGTAGTTCACCCCCTCCGCCAACATCAGCGACATGGCGGCGGCGATCACGGGGATGACCCACAGGAACGGACTTCGGTAGGTCGCCAGCAGGACGACGATGACCACGATGAGGGTGGCGTACAGCAGGGTGCCGTCGATCTTCTTGAAGACCCCCAGCGCGTCGGCCGCGTTGCCTGCGGGACCGGTCACGTAGACCTTCAGTCCAGCGTCGCTGGCCGGCGGTGCGACCAGTGCCCGGATGGACTTGACCTTGTCCACCAAGGCGTTCGTGTCGGAGCCGTTGAGCTGGACGGCGAAAACGAGGGCCTTGCCGTCCGCGGAGGGGATGGGCGCCGGCACGGTACCCACCACGCCGGTGGTGCCCTCGATCTTCGCTCGGTCGCTGGTCGCCTTCGCTACGTCGGCAGCGGTCAGCCCGGAGCTTCGCGTGTAGACGATGACCGCGGGTGTGACGTTGGGTGGCTGGAACGCATTCTGCGCCCGCAGCACCTTGGTCGACTCCGCGCTGGCGGGCAGATAGGACGAGGCGACGTTCTTCTCTGCGCCCGTCAGCTTGCTGGCGAGCGGGACGAACACCACGGCGAGCAGGATCCACAGCAGCAGAACCGCCCATTTGCCACGGCGTCCGCACGGCAGAGCGGCGAGCCGCCGGAACCCGGAGCGGGGAGGTTCGTTGCCCGGCATTCCCTCATGCTGCCCGGCAGGTGGCCGGGGAACACCGGCTTGACGAACTCCTGGTGTGATCGAGCCGTCTGGACGGCGGCGGCGCGGCGCGTCGCCCGGCCGTTCGGGCCGGGTCAGCCGCCCAACGCGGTCGCGGCCAGCGCGGCGACCGCCGCGGGTTCGCCGGTCACGTCGACCACCGCGTGGTCGCCCCGCCCGCTCAGGTAGAGGAGGAGCTCGGCCGGCTCCCCGGTGAGGTCCGCCGTCGGCGCGCCCGTGTGAGCGACCAGGCGCTCACCGGTGTCCCGTCGGACCAGCACCAGCCCGAGCCGCACCTTGCGCAGCGACATCGTGGCGACGCGGGGCAGGCGTCGCCACAGCTCGTCTTGGGTGGCCGCGGGCAGCGCGCGCGGCGCCCAGTCCGGCTGGGCGCGCCGGACGTCCTCGTGGTGGACGAACATCTCGACGGTGTTGGCCGCCTCGTCGACGCGACGGGGCCGCATCGGCGACCATGCGGGCGGGCCGGTGCGGATCCGGTCGATGATCGCGGGCCAGTCGCGTGCCGCGGCCCCGCGCTGGACGCGGGCCGTCCAGCCGCTCAGCGGGGAGAGGACGATCCCGGGCAAGGCGTCGGGTCGCCCCTCCCGGATCACCACGTGCGCGGCGAGGTCGCGGGCCGTCCAGCCCTCGCACAGGGTCGGGGCGTCGGGCCCGACCTGCTCGAACAGCTCGCTCAGGGCGGCGCGTTCGGTGCGGGCCAGCGATGCCATGGGCCCACCCTACGGAGTCCTGCCCCGCCCGATCTCGCGATCATGCAGCCATGGTTGGCGACACGCCGTGGCGGCCAACCATGAGCGCATGATCGTCGCGAGGGAGGGGTCGGTTACTTGCCGGACTCGCCGAACCAGCCGGCCAGCTTGCCGCGCCGGCTCACCGCGCGCAGCCGCCGCTCGACCCGGTCGCGGTCGGCGCTGGGCGCGACGACGAGCAGGTTGTCGCCGCGCTGCAGGACCGTGTTGGTGGCCGGCACGAAGCTCTGCTCACCGCGCACGATGAGGGTGACCGCCGACCCCGGCGGCAGGCGGAGCTCGAACACCTCGATCCCTTGCATCTGGGAGTCGTCGGGGATGTGGACCTGCAGCAGGTCGGCGCCGAGGGTGTCCAACGGGGCGGCTTCCACGTCGAGCCCGCGCGCCTCGGAGGCTGCGGTGACCCGCAGCTTGCGGGCCATCCACGGCAGGGTGGGGCCTTGGACGAGGGTGAAGATGATGACGAGCAGGAACACCAGGTTGAAGATGCGATCGCTGCCGTGCACCCCAAGGGTGACCGGGATGGTGGCGAGCACGATCGGGACGGCGCCGCGCAACCCGGCCCAGGACAGGAAGGTGTTCTCCCGCACGGTGAAGCGGAACGGCAGCGTCGAGGCGAAGACGGCGACCGGGCGGGCCAGCAGCAGCAGGATGAGCCCGACGACGATGGCCGGGACGATCTCGCGGCCGAGCCGGGACGGGGTCACCAGCAGACCGAGCATGACGAACAGCCCGATCTGGGCCAGCCAGCCGACGCCTTCGGCGAAGCTGCGGGTCGCCGGACCGTGGGGCAGCCGGGCGTTGCCGAGCACGACGGCGGCGAGGTAGACCGCCAGGAACCCGCTGGCGTGCGCGAGGGCCGCTACGGCGTAGGCGCCGACGGCCAGGGCGAGAACCGCGAGCGGGTACAGGCCCGAGGACGGCAGCGCCACCTTGCGCAGCGCGCGACTGCCCGCCCATCCGATGGCGACTCCGACCACGGCGCCAGCAGCGAGCTCGTAGCTGACGATCCCCAGGATCGCGAACGGGTTCGACTGGGGGTGGTGGCCGGACAGGAGCGTGACCGCGAGCACGGCCACGGCGTCGTTGAGCCCGGACTCGGCTTCGAGGAGGTTGCCCAGCTTCGGGGCGAGCGGCACTGGTAGTCGCCGGAGCTGGGCGAAGATGGCGGCGGCATCGGTGGACGCCAAGATCGCACCGATGAGCAGCGCGAGCCGCCACTCGGTGCCGAGCACGAAGTGGATGGCGGTGGCCGCCACCCCGATGGTGATCGCCACGCCGATCGTCGACACCACGGCCGCGGCGGGCAGGATCGGCCGCAGGTGCGACCAATGCGTGGTCAGCCCACCCTCGGCGAGGATCAGCACGAGAGCGGCGAAGCCGAGCGAGTGCGTCAGCTGGGCGTTGGAGAAGTGCACGTTACCGAGGCCGTCTTCGCCGAGCAGCAAGCCCAGCCCGACGTAGACCAGCAGGCTGGGAAGGCCCACCCGGTTGGCGAAACGAACGGCGACGATGGCGACGAGCAGGACAAGGGAGCCAATGAGCAGGACAAGGTTCAGCCGCTCAACTGTCACCCGCATCCCCCTGGTTTCGACCCGACTTCGTCGTAGAACCTTATGACACCGGCGGGGGTGCACGCCCCGGAGACGATGCGATCGTGCGCCTCGGTGGGCACGTCGGCGCGGATTTCGTCGGTGTGCACGACGGCCAGCACCGGCGTCGCCGGGCCGACTCGCGCGAGGGCGCGGTCGTAGGATCCGCCGCCTTGGCCGAGCCGGTGGCCGCGGGTGTCGACGGCGAGGGCGGGCACCAGGATCAGGTCGGCGCGGGCGATCGCGGCGGTGCCCAGCCGGGGCCCGGTGGGCTCCTCGTGCGCCGGCCTCGGGCCGCTCGTCGCGTGGCCCAGCTCGGCCCGGCCGGTGTAGCGGGCCCAGTCCAGGTCCAGGTCGGGCAGCAGGACCGGCAGCAGGACCGTCACGTCGCGGGCGGCGAGGGCGTCGAGCAGCAGCCGGGTCCCGGGCTCGCCACCGACGGACAGGTAGGCGGCGATGCAGCGGTTGCCGGCACCGGCGCGCGGGACCAAGGCGACCAGGTCGTCGGCGCGTGCCCCGATCGATGCTTCGACGGCGGCCAGGTCGGCGCCGGTGCGGGCGGCGCGTGCGGCGCGGATCTGCGCCCGCAAGGCCCGCTTGGCCGCGGCGATGTCGCCGGCGTCCGGGGGGCCCGTCGCTCCAGCTGTCACGACGGCGAGCATTCCACGTCTGGCTCAACCGTTACGTACGTCCGCTCATCGGATCATCGGTACGCCCCGCAGGTAAGGTCATGGAATGCAGGATCCGACGGTGAATCTTCGCAGAGCCACAGCGGGTCGTCCGGTCACCAAAGCCGTGATCCCGGCGGCCGGTCTGGGCACGCGATTCTTGCCCGCCACCAAGGCCACGCCCAAGGAGATGCTGCCGGTCGTCGACAAGCCGGCGATCCAGTACGTCGTGGAGGAGGCGGCCGCCGCCGGCCTCACCGACGTCCTCATGGTCACCGGCCGCAGCAAGCGCGCGCTCGAGGACCATTTCGACCGCAACTACGAGCTGGAGGAGGCGCTGGCCTCCCGCGGCGACACCGACCGCCTCGCGCTCGTCCAGGAACCGGCCGACCTGGCCACCGTCCACTACGTGCGCCAGGGCGACCCGCTCGGCCTCGGCCACGCGGTGCTGTGCGCGGCCCAGCACGTGGGCGACGAGCCGTTCGCGGTGCTGCTCGGTGACGACCTCATCGACGCCAGCGAGGACCTGCTGGAGCGCATGATCGCCGTGCAGCAGGCCCACGGCGGCACGGTGGTCGCGCTCATCGAGGTCGACGAGTCGCAGATCCACCTGTACGGCTGCGCGGCGGTCGAAGCCCACCGACGCCGACGACGTCGTGCGGGTCACCGACCTGGTGGAGAAGCCGCCGCCCGGGACGGCGCCGAGCAACCTCGCCGTGATCGGGCGCTACGTGCTGGCCCCGGAGGTCTTCGACGTGCTGCGCGCGACGCCGCCCGGTCACGGGCGGCGAGATCCAGCTCACCGACGCGCTGCGGGTGCTCGCCGAACGCGACGACAACGGTGGCCCGGTCCACGGCGTCGTGTTCCCCGGCCGCCGCTACGACACCGGGGACCGCGCCGACTAGCTGCGGACCGTGGTGACCTTGGCGTGTGAGCGCGAGGATCTCGGTCCGGACCTGCTCGAGTGGTTGCGGACGTTCATCTCGAGCCAGCCGGGGGAGAGCACCACGTGAGATCGTCGACGAGCACCTGGCGGCCGTGCTGGCGCCGATCCGGCCGCTGGCCGAGCTCGACCTGACCCTGCTCGACGCGCACGGGTGCGTCCTGGCCGAGGACATCGTGGCGCCGGGAGCCTTGCCGGCCTTCGACAACTCGGCGATGGACGGCTACGCCGTCCGGTTGGCCGACGTCGCCGGCGCCAGCGAGGCGGCCCCGGTCGCAGCTGCCCGTCATCGGCGACATCGCCGCCGGAGGGTCCGGGCCGACCGTGCTCCCGCCCGGGACGGTCGCGCGGATCATGACCGGCGCGCCGATGCCCGCCGGCGCCGACGCCGTCGTCCCGGTCGAGTGGACCGACGGCGGCGCCACCACGTCAGCATCACGCAGGCGCCCGAGCCCGGCCAGCACGTGCGCCGGGCCGGCGAGGACGTGACACCCGGCGAGGTCGTCCTGCGCGCCGGCACCTCGCTCGGCGCGGCGCAGATCGGGCTGCTCGCCGCGGTCGGCCGCGACCGGGTGCGGGTGCGACCGCGACCGCGCGTCGTCGTCCTGTCCACCGGCAGCGAGCTGGTCGAGCCGGGGACGCCGCTGCAGCGGGGCCAGATCTACGACTCCAACAGCTACGCGCTGACGTCGGCCGCGCGCGAGGCCGGCGCCATCGCCGTACCGGGTCGGCATCGTCGCCGACGACCCGACCGCGCTGCTCGAGCCGCGATCGAGGACCAGCTGATCCGCGCCGACCTCGTCGTGACGACCGGCGGGGTCAGCGTCGGGGCGTACGACGTGGTGAAGGAGGTGCTGTCGCCGGCTCGGCACGGTGGAGTTCGACCAAGGTCGCGATGCAGCCCGGGATGCCGCAGGGCTTCGGCACGATCGGGCCGGACGCGACGCCGATCTTCACCCTGCCGGGCAACCCGGTGAGCGCCTTCGTGTCGTTCGAGGTGTTCGTGCGCCCGGTGCTGCGGCGGATGCTCGGCTCCGACCACCCGTACCGCCACATGGTCCGGGCCGCGCTCACCGAGCCGCTGTCCGTCACCGCCGGAGAAGCGCCAGTTCGTCCGCGGCCAGGCTGGAGGTCGCGCAGCGGCGCCTACGTGGTGACCCCGGTCGGCGGGCAGGGCTCGCACCTGGTGGCCGACCTGGCGCACGCCAACTGCCTGCGTGGTGATCGGCGAAGGCGTCACCGAGGTCGCCGAGGGCTCCGCCGTGTCGGTGATGATGCTGGAGCGGCGAGCGGGATGAGCTCGGAGTTCACCCACCTCGACGCCTCCGGGGCCGCCCGGATGGTCGACGTGTCCGGCAAGGAGATCACCGTGCGCCAGGCGCGCGCGTCCGGGAAGGTGCTGGTCTCCGCCGAGGTCGTCGCGCCTGCTCCGCGGCGGCGGGCGTGCCCAAGGGCGACGCGCTCGCGGTGGCCCGGATCGCCGGCATCCAGGCCGCCAAGCGCACGCCCGACCTCGTCCCGCTCTGCCACCCGATCGCGATCCACGGGGTGAAGGTCGACCTCGAGGTCGTCGACGACGCGGTGTCGATCACCGCGACCGTCCGCACCGCCGACCGCACCGGCGTGGAGATGGAGGCGCTGACCGTGCGTCGCGGTCGCCGGCCTCGCCCTCATCGACATGGTCAAGGCCGTCGACCCGGCCGCGGTCATCACCGACGTGCGGGTGGAGGAGAAGACCGGCGGCAAGAGCGGGGACTGGCACCGGCCGTGATCCGCGCCCTCGTCATCACCGTCTCGACCCGCGCCGCGGCCGGGGTCTACGAGGACGCCGCCGGTCCGGCGATCGTGGCCGGGCTGGCCGCGACTGGGCTGTCGACGGTCGGACGACCCGGTGGTGGTGCCCGACGGCGAGCAGGTCGAGGCCGCGCTGCGCGCCGCGGTCGCCGGCGGCTACGACGTGGTGGTCACCACCGGCGGCACCGGGCTGACGCCCGGCGACCGGACGCCGGAGGCGACCCGGCGGGTGGTCGACTACGAGGTGCCGGGCATCGCCGAGGCGCTGCGGGCCGCGAGCTCGGCGGTCGTGCCCGACCGCGGTGCTGTCCCGGGGGATCGCCGGGGTGGCCGGTCGCACGCTGGTGGTCAACCTGCCCGGCTCGCCCGGCGGGGTGCGGGACGGGATGGCGGTGCTGACGCCGGTGCTCGCCCACGCCGTCGACCAGATCCACGGGGGGGACCACGTGCGGCCCACGGGCGGCGCGAGCTGAGCCGTCGCCGCGGGTGGCCTGTCTACCTGTCGGCCGGGCCGGTGGGCCTGCGGCCGATACGGCGCCACGATGCCCGCTCATGGTGGTCGCTGCGGCAGGCCAACCTGGAATGGCTGGCGCCGTGGGAGGCGTCGGCGCCGGGGACGCGACCCGGGCGCAGCGACCGGCGGGGACTGTACGTGGCCGCGGTCCGCGAGCTGCGGCGGGAGGCCGCCGGCGGGCACTGCGTTCCCGTTCGCGCTCACCTACGACGGGCGCTTCGTCGGGCAGGTCACCGTCGGGTCGATCGTCCGCGGCTCGGCCGGCACCGCGTACGTCGGCTACTGGATCGAGGCGCGGTACGCGGGCTTCGGCATCATGCCGACCGCGTTGGCGTTGGTGGTCGACCACTGCTTCGGACCGGCCGGGCTGCACCGCATCGAGGCGAACATCCGCCCGGAGAACGTGGCCAGCCGGCGGGTGGTCGAGAAGCTGGGGTTCCGCGAGGAAGGGATGCGCCTGCGCTACCTGCACGTGGACGGCGCGTGGCAGGACCACGTGTCGTACGCGATCACCAAGGAGGACGTGCCGTTCGGGCTGCTCGCCCGGTGGCGGGCCGCCGGGGGCCTCGACCGGCTGGCCGATGCGCCTTACGGGGAGGGAACGGACAGATCAGGAACAAGCGGTGACGCTAAGTGAAATTGCGACACACCGGGTGAGGTCCTCGTCACTCCTGTCACACCTGTCTAGCGTGATCTCGTGGTCACCTGCAGGCATCGTGCGCTGGGGAGTCATCCTCGGGTGACGGTGCGATGAGCGGGCCCATCCTGGCGATCCTCGTCGGCGCCTGGGCCGTGGTGCTGTTTCCGATGTGGCTCAACCGGCACGACGCCGCCAGCGAGACGCGGTCGGTGGACCGCTTCTCCACCGCGATGAGAAGCCTGTCCGGACGTGGTGCGTCCCGACCTGATCAACGCTACGTTGTCATGCCACAACGCGACGTGAGGGGGGCAACCGTGGACAACCATCGTGCGGCAAGCCGTGGACCGGTGCGTTCCTCGGGCGGCCCGAGCCTGAGCCTGGTGGCCCGGCGCCGCAGGGTCACGCTCGTGCTGCTGGGCGCTGTCGCGCTGACCCTGCTGCTCGCGGTTGTCGGCGTGCTGCCGATGCTGGCGCTGTGGCCGGTCGACCTGCTGTTCGTCGGGTACGTCGTCCACCTGCGGATCCAGGCCAAGCGGGCGGCCGAGCTGCGCCGGCGCCGGGGTGCGCGGGCCGGTGTCGCCGCCGCGGCGCGCGCTGCGGCCCCTGGTCGCCCGCCCGGCCGCCTCGTCGGCCCGCGCGACCTCCCGTGGTCCGGTGCGCACCGCGCCCCGCTCGGTGGCCGCCCGTGCCGCCTCGCGCCTGGCGGCCCGGCTCTCACCTGGTCCGCCGGCGAGGGTCCGACGTCGCCGCACCGGCCGCGGCCAGCATGACCGACGCACCGCCCGCCGGCTGGCAGCCCGTCCCGGTGCCGCTGCCCACCTACGTCACCAAGCCCGCGGTCTTCTCCTCGCGCACCGTCCGCACCATCGACCTCACCCGCCCCGGCCGTCCGGCGGAGCGCCCGCTGCTCGAAGAGGACAGCCTGCTGCCGGTGAGCGAGGAGCTCGAGCTCGACGCGATCATCGCCCGGCGTCGGGCCGTGGGGCACTGAGGGCGGGTGCCGGGTCGATGGCCGTCTGGGTCGATGGGTAATCTGAACGTTCCCGTTCCACGGGGCTGTAGCGCAGCCTGGTAGCGCACCTCGTTCGCATCGAGGGGGTCAGGGGTTCGAATCCCCTCAGCTCCACTTTTTGATCTCACAGAGATCGTGAACAGCCCGAACGCCCGTCAGGGTTCGGGCTGTTTTGTTGTCGCGGTTGGTGGTCCTTGGGTGGGGCAGACGATCAGCTTGGAGCCTTGACGCGCAAGTAAGCACTTGCCTATTGTCGGGCGGTGGGTGATCTCTTCAAGGCGTTGGCGGACCCGACGCGGCGGACGATCCTGGACGAGTTGGCGCTCAGTGATGGGCAGTCCTTGTTCGAGATCTGCTCGCGGCTGACGATGCGCCACGGCAACGGGTCATCTCGTCAGGCGATCTCGCAGCATCTGGCCGTTCTTGAGGACGCCGGCCTGGTTCGGTCCCACCGTGTCGGGCGCACCAAGGTCCATCATCTGCACACCGAGCCACTGCGCTCGATTCTTGAACGCTGGCCTATCGACACCTGAATGGAAGGAAGCCCATGCCAAGGATCAATGTGACGAGCGTGCTGGTCGATGACCAGGCCAAGGCGCTCGCCTTCTACACCGAGAAGCTCGGTTTCGTCGCCAAGACCGACGTGCCTTGTGGTGAGTTCCGTTGGCTCACCGTGGTCGGGGCGAACGAGCCCGATGGAGTCGAGCTGCTGCTCGAGCCTGACGCGCACCCCGCGGCGAAGGTGTTCAAGCAGGCTTTGGTCGAGGACGGCATCCCTGCCACCTCGTTCGCGGTCGACGACGTGACCGCCGTCCACCGTGATCTGGAGGCGCGCGGGGTGAGGTTCTTGCAGGCGCCGACGGTGATGGGTCCGGCCGTCACGGCGGTTCTGGATGACACGTGCGGGAACCTGATTCAGCTGACGAGTCCGGCCTGAACGTCGACGAGCCCCGGCGAGCGCGCTCGAGGGCGATTGAGCCTCCCACCAAGAGGCAACCATTGGTTGCGCGAGGAGCCGTCGTGGGCTTACGGTGATGCGCAACCAATCGTTGCGTAAGGTGGGGAATTCATGGAGTACGGAAGCATCGAGCGCGAGATCCACGTCGACGCGTCTGCTGAGATCGTCTTCGAGGTAGTCAGCAGTCCCGAGCACATCCGCCAGTGGTGGAACGGTGCGGAGACCGACGTGTCGCCGAGGCCGCGGCGCGATCGCCGAGATCGCGTGGGGCAGGGACACGGCGGAGCCGCACATCGAGCAGCTCACGGTCGTCGACGCCGAACCGCCTCGCTTGTTCTCCTTCCGTTGGGTCTACGAGGGTGCGGCCGTGGCAACGCCGACGAACTCGCTGCTCGTGACCTTCGAGCTCGTCCCGTCCGGCGCGGGCACGTTGATCCGGCTCACCGAGACGGGTTTTCGGGAGAAGGGGTGGGAGGCCGCGGTCCTCGAGGCTGCGTACGCCGATCACGCGCGGGGCTGGGACATCTTCGTGCCGAGCCTCGGCGCCTATCTCACCCGGCTCGTGTCGACGCCATGAGTGTCGCGGTCGACGACGACCTGTGGTCCGCCATCGGCGATCCCACCCGGCGCCGGATGCTCGACCTCCTGCTCGCCGGGGGCGCAGGGACGGCCACCACGCTCAGCGAGCGGTTGCCGGTGACGCGTCAAGCGGTCTCCAAGCACCTGGTGGTCCTGGACCGTGTGGGCCTGGTTCACGGCACACCCGCCGGACGCGAGCGGCACTACCAAGTGGATGAGGCCCAGCTCGCGCGCGCGGTCGCCCAGCTCGCGGACGTCGGGGCGGCCTGGGATGCGCGCCTGCGGCGGATCAAGCAGATCGCCGAAGCGATCCAGCGCAGTCAAGAGAAGTGACCGTACCAACTGACAATCATTGCGCGAGAAGAGGAATCGACATGGTGGACATCCTTCACAGGGTCGGGATGAAGTCGGCGTCACCGGACGACGTGTACGCGGCGCTGACCACGATCGAAGGGCTGTCGGGCTGGTGGGCCAAGGACACGAAGGGCCAGACCGAGGTCGGCGGGATCCTGGAGTTCCGGTTCGGTCCAGGCGGCTTCGACATGGTGGTCCGCGAGCTGAATCCCGGCAAGAGCGTGCTGTGGGAAGTGGTCGACGGACCGGCCGAGTGGATCGGCACGACGATCCGGTGGGACCTGAAGCAGGACGGCGACTGGACGATCGTGCTGTTCGCGCACGAGGGCTGGAAAGAGCCCGTCGAGTTCATGTACCACTGCAGCACCAAGTGGGCGACGTTCCTGCTGAGCCTCAAGCAGCTGGTCGAGACGGGCACCGGCGCACCCGACCCGATCGACCTCAAGATCTCCGACTGGCACTGACCGAGTACATCTAGCACGTGGCGCGTGCGCCTCTGCAGGTCGCT